>CAWAQT010000015.1:0-229859 GCA_963784245.1 uncultured Alphaproteobacteria bacterium | reverse complement strand
GTCGAAAGCGGACACTTCAGCTGGCGACGTTTAGGAGCTGAAGGTTATTGCGCAGCTTGAGGGCATCACTCGTAACGCGGGAGGTCGTGACCCGGCTCGTGTTCGCAACACTACTGCCTAGCGCACCACTGTTGTTGACTATGATGTCGCCGGAAGAATTGGTGAAGAAGTTGGCCGCCATGCTGTTCTAGCGTCGTCAGCGGGGGCGTTCGCAAACTCCAGATCATGCAAGCGCTGTCGGACAGGGGAGAGAATGAAAGCGATAATCATTCGGACCGGCACCGCGCTGGCTGCAATGCTGGTTTCCAGCTTTGGTGAAATGCCCGCCGTCGCGCAGAGCATCGAACCTAGAGCCTATTCGGCCGCGCCGGTCGGCACGAACTTCGCCATCGTTGCCTATAGCGAGGCCCATGGTGCCCTCCCGGTCGATACTGCCCTGCCGCTGAGCGACATCGACCTTGAAGTCCGGAGCGTTTTTATTGGCTTTGCCAGGTCGCTCGACCTGTGGGGGAGGTCGGGCAAAGTCGACTTCATCATTCCCTATGGCAAGCTGGCCGGCGACGCGGTCTACAAGGGCGAGCCCGTGGAGCGACGAGTAAGCGGCTTCGGCGATGCGGCCGCCAGGCTAACAATCCTGTTACACGGTGCGCCAGCAATGGCGCCGGCCGAATTTCGCACCTACCGGCAGGATCTACTGGTCGGAGCCAGCGTGCAGCTATTCATCCCCACGGGGCAATATGACGACGAGCGGCTACTGAACCTCGGCACAAACAGGTGGGCCATCAAGCCGGAGCTCGGCGTGTCGAAGGCTTGGGGCCGGTGGACATTGGAAGGCGCCGCCGGGGCAACCTTTTTTGGCGCTAACGAGCGTTTCTTCGGAGACCGGAAACGCAGCCAGAAGCCCATCTATTCGGGGCAAGCGCATCTCATTTGCAACCTTTCGCCCGGCACTTGGGTGGCGGCAAATCTTTCCTGGTTTGCCGGAGGCCGGACAAGTGTCGATGGCGTCGACGACAGTAACCTGCAGAACAATTGGCGAGCAGGCGTTATTGGGGCCGTGCCGCTCAACAGGCGATTTTCTCTCAAGGCCAATGCCAGCAAGGGTGTTTCGGCACGAACCGGCAACAATTTTGACCTGTACGGCATTGCTTTGCAGTATCGCTGGGGAGCGGGCAGCTAGTGATCGCCAAGATCGGTAACGGGTCTCCCACAGGATCGGCTGAACGGCTCTAGCCGCGATAGACGTTGGCGCGTTGAACTCGCAGGTTGGAAACGATGCCGCGATAATCGATGTCGCATCCGAAGCTGAGTTCGCCGGGCGCTACGTATCCGTTGCTCTGATAACTATAAGTATAGCCAAAGTGCGGATGGCCGAGGCGGCTATCGATCACGCCTGACACGAGCAGCATGTCCTCGCGCCGCTGCACGTTGGTGATCGCGGTGACGCGCATCGTTGCCGCCGGGTTGTAGCCCTGGCCATATGGATGAGGCCCGTTCTCAGAGGGCTGGTACTGGACGGCGGCTTGCTGCATCGCCGCAATTGCGCAGTGCTCCACCGCAGTGCGGTCGGACACGTTGTAACGGCCGCCAAGTAGTCGGTCGACGATCTCCCGAAGCGCGTTTTCGCTGTAGCCATAGACCGGCTTGCCGTAGATCGGTTGTCGGTATTCGTCGGCTGGCTGGCCGTGATCCGTTTGCTGCCGTGGATTCGGGGGGGCGCCTGCGCTTCAATTTGAACGCTGGAGGCGCCGATCACCGCAGCTACGATCCAAAGACCCTTCGACATAGTTCTAAGGTCGCCTCATATAATCCGGTAAGGAGCAGTTAGTTCGGAGGGCTGTCAGCCCTGTGCGCCGGGACCGCAATTGGGAAAGTTGCCCATGCTAATGTCCGGAAAGGGTGGTGGAAAGCGAACATCGCTCAAACTCGCGGAAACCCCAGTCTTCGCACAAGAGCGGTATAGCGGGAGTCGCTCCTAATCGGATCGAGGAAGGGATCCGTCTTGAGGCCGACCAATCCAGGGTCTTTGAGGATGGCTGCCTGGTCAAACGCAGCGAACGCGCGGTCCCGGTCGCCAATCTGTGATCGGATGGCGGCCACCTGATATGTAACGGCTGGACCGTAGGCATTCTCAAGTTGCGAAATGGCCCGCTCGACTCCGCGTTTATCTCGGGCCCGTGCGGCGATCATCCCTTCCCCGGTCATACGCAAATAATCGTCAGCTGGGATGCGAGCATACTCGGCCGCCGCGCGCTCGGGCTGGCCGAGGAGCAGCCAGGCGTCCCCGGCGGTAGCAAAGCGGGCGGCGTTGCCCGGAGCGATGGCTTCGGCCTGGTGAACCGCCTCGATCGCCTCTGGGTAACGGCGGGCCAGCAGCATCACCAAGCTGCGGCGGGCATAAGTACGAGCCGCAAGGCCGTCGAGCGCGATCAGTCGGTCGGAGAGGCGTAGTGCCTCTTCGCTTCGGCCGAAGGTCGCCATGGTCGTTGCCGCCTCCAGCAACACGTCGGTGTCGTCGGGCGACAAAGCCAAAGCAGTTTCGGTCTCTCGCAGGATGCCGGGGAGATCGAAGCGATTGTAAGCGATCCTTGCCAGGGCGACGTGAGGAGCGCCGACGTGAGGAGCAAGATCCGCCGCCCGCCGAGCAGCTGCTTCCGCCTCGGCGACCAGCCTTGGAGCATTTGCGTCCGCCGGAAAATTTTCCGCGATGGTGGTGAGAACCATTGAACGCTCGACATGCGCTCCGGCGTAATTCGGATCGCGCGCGATGGCCCCGTCGACCAGTCGCAGCGCCTGGTTAAATTCGGCCCGGCTCCCCGCAGTGACCCTCGCTTGCCGAGCCCGAAACATCATGTCTTGGGCCAGGCTGTCTGAAGTACCAACAAGGACCAGCGCCGACTGACCCTGCCCGCTAAGCGCGATGCTTAATGATCGAGCGACCCTGGCTGCAATATCGGTCTGGATACGGATCGCGTCGCCGATCGCGCGGTCATAGCTCTGCGCCCAGCGCTCGACACCTTCTCGCCCGTCGACGAGTTGGGCCGTGATACGGATGAAGTTGGCTGACCGACGAACGCTTCCGGTAAGCAGGTAGGCGGCTTTGAGGCGGGCGGCCGCGACCATGGCATCGAGATCGGCAACCGCGGCGGAGGACGTGCGACCGATCACTTCCAGCCCGATGCGCGAAAGGGCCGAGCGCAGCTCCTCGCTAACGCCCTCGGCGAAATAGTCCTGCTCGGGATCGTTCGACATGTTGGCGAACGGCAGAACGGCAATTCGCTTCGGACTTGGCGCGCCGCGCCGAAGTGCGAGCCACCCGCCGCCTGCCGCGGCAACGCCCCCGATCAAGACTGCGCCAGCAAGCAGGGATCGCCGCCCAATGCGCGGACCCTTTGCCGCCGTGAACGGGCGATGTTCTTCACCGCCGATTCGTGCGCGCACCGCGACCAGCAGGTCTTGGTAACGCGCGTCGTCCACCTTGCCCTTCCACCCTTGCAGTGGAAGCGCCTGGACCTCGCCGAAGCCCAACGGCGGGTCCACGGTGTCGATAAGGATGGGCAGATAGGTGCCGAGGCGCATGGCCCGGGTTGCCTCGTCGCGAACGAAATGGCCTTCTGGTCCGACCGAGCCCTTTGACCAGGCGACGATGACGCATCGAGCATTGTCGAGATGTCGTTCGATCTGTTCCCGCCAGCGAGCGCCGCCGCTTATTCGCGCGTCCCACCAGACGTTCATGTCCTCCGCCTCAAGCGCAGCGACCAACGCTTGCAGCCGCGAGCGATCCTCAGACTTATAGGAAATGAAGACGTCGCAAGCCGGCTGAGACATGCTGACCCCCGTTTGCAGCAACGGCAGTATGAAAGCGTGCGCAGGCGACTGCAACGGACGTTGATCGGTGGCCCTCGGAGGCACTGCGACCGGAGTGCCAATCGATGGCACGGTTCGGGACCAGCGGGTCGAAAGCAGACATAAGCTTCCGTTAGCTCAGCCAAGCGCTGCTATGCATTGAGGCTGGCGCAATCGGCGATCGACGTCCTATGATTCATGCACAGGCCGGCAGTGCCGACCGGCAATGGAAGCAGTCAGGGCGTCGAAAGATGTGCTTCATTTGGGCGGCATTGCTGGCGGCTCAAGCTGCAACTCAGGAGCATTCGCCATCGGAGCCGGCGGCGATCATAGTCACCGGCGAGCGGGTTGGAGTTGGCTTATGGCGCCGATCAGGGAAGCCCGAAATGATTGGATGGACTCCAACCGGAGCTCAGCGGCTTAGCTGGATGGAAATTTCCCAATGATCTGAGTGCCCATCTTATTCATGTCGGGTGCGCCACTCCATCGATCGGCCGCTCTGCAGCAACTCGCCCAGAAGGCGTTTGAACGTCGCGATTGCCTCCGGGTCGATCGGCGCCGGAGCGCTCCGCTGGGCGGGGGGCAAGTGGGCCATCGGATCGCCGTCCGCACCGAACACCCAATGGTTGTACATGTGGCGCCATGCATCACGATGATGCTGCGGCATGTTCCGGAAGAGCTCATACGATGCTCGAAGCAGCGCGCCGTAGGGATGAGCCGCAGCCACCGCGTCACTGTACCACCAGTAATTCACGAGGAAATTGAAGCGGTCGAGCGACTGGACGCCGTGCCACCAGAGGTACGGGATGTAGATTGCGTCTCCGGCTTCGACCTCGGCAACCTGGGCATGGGCGAGCGCCTCGCGAAAACGCGGATAGCGCTCCAGGTCGGGAGCATCGTGGTCAGGCATGCTCACTGGCACGCCTGAAGGCGTCAGGTCGAACGGCCCGACATAAAGGTTAGAGACCTGATCGGGCGGGAAGAGCGTGAAGCGACGCCTGCCCGCGACGACAAATCCGAGATTATCGGCGGCATCGAAGTGCGGCGGCACTGTCACCGCATTGCCGATCCACAGATTCGCCCGCGTGTTTGGCGGAATGAGTTCAGACGGATTTTCTTCCTGCAGACCGGGCAACTGGTCCGGTGCGCTGAGACCGCCGATCCACACGCCGTGCGGCGCGGGCAAGTCCATCATCTTGATTAGCCCCTTCAGGACGTTCGGGAGCTTCTCGTTGGAATGACCATGGTTCAGCGCCTTGACGCCTTCCTTGTAGACGAGCCGTCCCTGTTCCGACGGGTCCGCGATGGCCGTCGTGACGAGCTCGCCAGTGTCGAAGCCGATCAGATAGTCGACCAGCGCCTGGGGCCCATCCCGGAAATGCCTCACCATGGGCCAGGCGTTCGCGGCGCCGCGAATGACCGCCGGCTCGTTACGGACGACGATCTCGCGCGCGAACATCGCGGCATCGACGTCCTGCCACTCCTTGATCGGCGATGGCTGCGGTGCGGTCATTCCTACCGACGACGCGCTTTGGCGCCGTTTACAGCGACGGCTGCGCGGATGAGGTTCTTGAACGCCTCCGCATCCGGTTCCTCGCCTTCTCGAATATCGATCGCTCGGCGAGTTCCGGCATCCAGACTGGAATTGAACAGTTTCGAAGGGTCATCGATGGACGCACCCTGCGCGAAAGTCAGCTTCACCTTGTCCCCGTAAGTCTCACCCGTGCAGAGGATCCCGTCATGTTCCCAGACCGGAACGCCGGATGGGTTCGACGGCTTTCGCCACTTGATGGCTTCGGACATTTCCGGATCGGCCTCGCGAATGAGCGTGCGTATCCGCGCGAGCGTTTTTCCTCGCCAATCGGACAGTTCGGCGATCTTCGCATCGACGTCTTCGCTCATAATCGCTCTGTCTCCCAAGTCGATCTCGCGATGTCGAACGGTGCATCGTTCTGCGCGCGAACGGAACCCCCGCAACGTCCGCCCCGTTTGACGGCGAATGATCCACCAACCCTTGACTCCGCCCGAGGCTTTCGAGGCGCCAGGCTCCTCCGAAGGCTTCTATGCGGAAGTCATACGGTTGATGGCCGAATCCGAAATTCCCTTCCTGCTTTCGGGAACCTACGCCCTCTCCTGCTATACCGGGCTGATCCGGCCGACAAAGGATGTCGACGTGTTCGCCAAGGCTGGCGACGCCCTGCGCATGCTGAGCTTCTTCAAGGAGCGCGGCTTCGACGTGCAGATCGTCGATGACCGCTGGCTGGCCCGCGTCACCCGGGGTGAGCAGTTCGTCGACATCATCACAAACATGCCGACCTCCGCGACCCACGTCACCGATGAGTGGTTCCAGGACGCTCCGGAGGCGATGATCTTCGACACGAAGGTCAAGCTCGTCCCGCCCACGCAGTTCGTGTGGTCGAAGATCTATGTGCAGGACCGTTACCGTTACGACGGCGCGGACGTAACGCACATGATCCTGAAGCGGTCAGCCGACATCGACTGGAAGCAGCTCATCTCGAGCATGGAATTGCACTGGGAAGTACTCCTCGTCGCGGTGCTCAACTTCCGCTTCATCTACCCAAGCGAGCGCCACTTGATTCCGCGCTGGGTGATGGATGAGTTGCTCGAGCGCCTGCACGCCCAGCTGGAAATGCCTTCTGCCGGTAAGCGGGTCTGCCGCGGCCGGATCTTCAGCCCGCGCGACTACACGATCGACATCAACGAATGGGGCTTTTCGGAAGCCGTCGGAAACCTCGAAGAAGAATATGCAACCCAGCACTGAGACGATCACGGTCGCCGCGATCGGCGACCTCCACGTCACCGAGACCGACACCGCGCCTTACCGCGAGATGTTCGCGGAAATCGCACGCGTGGCCGACGTCCTGGTGCTCTGTGGCGACCTCACCAATTTCGGAAAGACAAGCGAAGCGGACATCCTGGCCGAGGACATTCGCACATCCACCATCCCCGTTCTCGGCGTCCTCGGAAATCACGATTATGAATGCGGCCAGCCGGAAGTCGTAGCAAAGATCCTGCATGAAGCCGGGATGACCGTCCTCGACGAGCAAGCGGTCGAGATAAAGGGCGTCGGGTTCGCTGGCGTGAAAGGCTTTATGGGCGGCTACGGCCGCGGCGAACTCGCGCCGTTCGGGGAACCGATTGCCAAGGCTTTCGTCGACGAAGCGATGAACGAGGCGCGCAAGCTGGAGAACGGCCTGCGGTCGATCCGCACCGATCGCAGCGTCGCGGTCCTTCATTACTCCCCGATTGCGGAGACACTCGAAGGCGAGCCGATCGAAATCTTTCAATATCTCGGGTCAGCGCGCTTGGCGGACGCCATCGACCGCTTCGACCATGTGAAGGCCGTGGTTCACGGGCATGCCCATCATGGAAAATACGAAGGCCACACGGCCCGCGGAATCCCGGTCTACAATGTCGCGCAATTCGTCGTCCGCGAGGAATTCAAGCGGCCTTACGCACTGCTGGAAATCTAGCTTTTGCTTTCGCCCGGAATGGGCGTGGGCGTATCCAGCGTCTCGATGACGTAAAGCCTCTTCACCAGCACCATCATCACCACGGCCAGAGGCGCTGCCAGAATTACGCCGAGCGTTCCGAACAAGGTGCCGAAACCGATCAGGGAAAACAGCAAGACCGCGCCAGGCAAGTCGACCGCATATTGCTGCACGAGCGGGGTCAGCAGGTTCCCCTCGAACTGCTGGATGGCAACGTAGAGCAGCGTCACCCACAGCGCCAGCTCGGGACTGACCGCAAGCGCGATCAGAATTGCCGGGACGGCGGCAATGATCGGTCCGGCGAACGGAATGAATTCCAGCAAGCCGGCAAGAAGGCCGAGGGCCAAGGCGGAAGGCATGCCGAGGGCCCAGAGGCCGATGCCGGTGAGCAGCCCGACGACCACCATCGCGATTGCCTGTCCCTTGAGCCACAGACGGAGCGCGCGTTCGGATTCGAGCATCGCCTCGGCGGCGATCTTCCGCCTGGTTGGCGGGACCAGCTTGATCGCCCCGATACGGTAGAAATTGGGCTGCGTCGCAAGGTAGATGCCGGCGAAGATCACGACGAGCAGGTCGGCAAGACCGCTGCCGATCGACAGCAATGTTCGGCCGAACCCCGACAAACTGCCGCCTCCAGGAGTGGTGATGGACGCCATCAGCCGGTCCATCTGATCGCTCAGGCCCATATCGCCTATGCGCGCTTCAAGATCTCGCCAGGCGTCCGGCAGCGTTTCACGAAGTCCCTGCACCTGCTGACCCACCTGCTGCCCGAAAAGCGCGATCAGGGCGGCGATCGAGCCAAGGATGAGCAGAATGGATAGACCAGTGGCAACGGCGTTCGAAAGGCGCGCATATTTGACGAGAAGATCCGCAACGGCGCGGAAGATCGACGCAACGACAATGGCGCCGAACAGCATGAGCAGCAGAATGCGGAGTTGCCAGACGAGGAAAAATATCGTGGCGAGGCCGAGCACGATGAGAACCCGGCGAACGAATATATGCTCGCTCTCGTTCTTCTTCGCCGCCATTCGCTACTCCGTCACAAGCCCCGCGCTCAAACCGACTTTATCGGCAACTGTTCCGCGTGAGGAATGACCGTAGCGTCATTGCGGCTGTGGCCAAGTCTCCAATATCTCGACGAAGCGGCTCAGCCAGGCGTTGGTCTGGTGGCCGTCGACGACGCGATGGTCGATGGTCAGCGTCACATAGGTCATCGGGCGGATGAGGATCGCATCCTGTCCGCCGATCTCGCGGACGATCACGCGCTTTTCCAGCTTGCCGATGCCCAGGATCGCCGCCTGCCCCTGATGAAGGATGATGGGCGCCGCCAGCAGTGAGCCTGAGACACCATGATTGGAAATGGTGAAGCTGCCGCCGGAAACGTCCGAGCGCTCCAGCTTGCCGTCGCGGGCGCGTTTGGTCAGCGCATCGAGCGTCTTGCCGATCTGCTCGAGCGATTGACTGCCCGCATCCTTCACGACCGGGACGACCAGCCCCTTCTCGCCGAGAGCCGTACCGACACCGATGTCGATCGTCGGGGAGACAGCGATGCTGTCCTTCTCCCACCGCCCATTGATCGCCGGAGCGACCGCCATCGCTTCCGCGGCCGCCTTCACGATGTAGGCGGTGTAGCTGAGCTTTACGCCCTTCGCGGCCATTGCCGACTTGTGCGCTGCAATGGCGGAGAAATCCGCTTCGAACACGGCAGTGACATGCGGCGCCTCGCTGACCGCGCGGACCATGTTGTCCGCGATGGTCATGCGCATCCGGTCGTGCGGAATGTCCTGCGCCGAGAAGTGCCGCGGTTGCGCGGTCGCAGGCTCGCCGACGCTGACGACGGTAGCGCCTGCCACCGCGCGGTCGACGTCCTCGCGGGTTACGCGCCCGTTGCGGCCCGTCCCTTCGATGCGCGAGGGCTCGATTCCATGCTGCAGGCAGGCGCGACGCACGGAGGGGCTCAGCCTTGCCTCAACCTCGCTCCCCGGCGCAGGCCGGGGCCCAGAAGCGCCGGAAGGCGCTGCAATTTCGGAAGGCGTGTCAGGCTTCGCCTCCTGGACCCCGGCCTTCGCCGGGGAACTGGATTTCGATCCGCCCCAATAACGCTCCCGGCACCGCCTCGGCATCCGTATCGAGCAATATCTCCGACAACACCCCCGCAGCCGGTGAAGAGACCTCCTGAGTCACCTTGTCCGTCTCGAGCTCCAGCAACGGATCATTCACCGCGACCGTGTCGCCGACCTGCTTCAGCCAGGCGCGGACGATCGCCTTGGTGCCTTCCTGCTCGTCGGGAACGCGGATCTCGATCAAGTCAGAACCCCATCAGCCGGTCGATTTCGGCGCGGATGCGCTCGACCGACGGCACGGCCCATTCGAGAAGCCGCGGATGATGCGGACTTGGAATGTCGGGCATGGTCACGCGCGCAACCGGCGCGTCGAGATCGAGGAATGCTTCGTCAGCGACGACCGCCGCAATCTCGGCACCAAATCCGCCCGTCCGCAAATCCTCATGCACGATCAAGCAGCGCCGCGTGCGTCTTACGCTTTCGAGCACCACCTCGCTGTCCCACGGCATCAACGTCCGCAGGTCGATCACTTCGGCATCGAAACCGTCCGCCGAAGCCTCGCAGCGGGGGACCATCGCGCCCCAGGTAACGATGGTGATCTTGTCGCCCTCGCGCACCTTCTTCGCGCGCCCGAACGGCAGGACGAACTCATCACCCGGCCACGGCCGCCTCGCCCAGCTGTCGTCCAGCATCGCGCGATGTTCGAAGAACAGCACCGGGTCGTTGCCGCGAAGGCTCGCGCGCAGAAGCCCGACGGCGTCCTCGGCGTTAGACGGCACCGCCACCTTCCAGCCGGGGTTATGGACGAACTGCACTTCGTTGGTCTGGCTGTGCCACGGATCGCCACACTTGAAGAAGCCGCCCGGCACGCGAAGGACCATTGGCGCGGCAAAGCGGTTGTGCGTGCGCCAGCGCATCGTGCCGCAATCGTTGATCTGCTCGGTCGCGGGCTCGGCATATTTGCGGAACTGGATTTCCGGCACCGGCATCAGGCCGGCAAGCGCCATGCCCACCGCGCGCCCGACGATGCCTTCCTCGTTGAGCGAGGTGTCGAACACGCGCTCGCGGCCGAACTTGTCCTGCAGTCCCAAAGTCACAGCGTGGACTCCGCCTTTCGGTCCGACGTCCTCGCCGAAGACCAGCACCCGCGGATTGCTCGCCAGTTCCTGATCAAGCACGCGGCGGATGGCGGTGACCATGTTGATGCGCTGGCCGTTGGGGCTCGGCGTCTCACTCGACGACGGCGCCTCATAACCCGCATTCCACAGCCCACCGATCTGCTGCATCTCGCCTTCGTAGAACACGTGATCGGTCACGACCTCGGGACTGGAAACGCCGCGTGCTTCGGCTTCCGCCCGCGCCGCACCGACTTCCCAGGCAACCTCGTTCTCCAGCCGTTCCCATTCCTCGTCGCCGACCTGATAGTCCGCGCAATAGGCCTTGAGCTTCGGCAACGGATCGCGCGCCCACTCGCGCTCGATCACCTCCGGCGATTTGTAGCTTTGCGTGTCCTGGAAGCTGTGACCTTCCAGCCGCGGCACCGTCAGCCGCAACAAAGCCGGCGCGCGCTTGGTGCGAACGTGCCGCACTGCATCCTTGACCAGGCGCGCGGCTTCGTCCGGCTCGGTGCCGTCGCCATTGAAGATCGTCAGGCCGCTGAAGCTCGCCAGGTTTGCAGCAATGTTCTTGCCTGGTGTCTGATAATTCCGACGGAACCGAGATGCCGTAGCCATTGTCCTCGATGAACATCAACAGCGGCAATTGTTGCGTCGTCGCAATGGTTAACGCTGACCAAAATCCGCCCGTCGCGCAGCTGGCGTCGCCGCCCAGCACCACAGCGATGGCATCCTCGGGTCCTTCCTTCAGAACCCGCGTCTTGTAATCGATCGCCTGCGCCCACCCAGCCGCCGGCGTGTACTGCGCCCCCACCCCGCCGCTCATGGGCAGCGCATGAGCACCACCCGGATTGGGATAGTTGAAGACCGCCCCGATATCGCGGCCGTCGGAATAGCCTCCGGCTAGTCCCATGCCCGACCCCAGGGCGTCCGCCATCGGCACGCCGAGCGCCAGCAACAGGGGCCGCGACCGGTAATAACCGCAAGCCGCATCGCCGTCCTTGAGCTGAAGCCCAAGCAGCACCTGCGCCAGATCGTGCCCGCGCGCGGAGAATTGGTACATGACCTTCTTGGCAGGAACGAGCTCCTGCTCTTCCAGCCGGTCCAGTTCCCGGCTGGCCAGCACCAGCCTCGCAACTTCGCGCCAGTTCACGTCGGCCGACACTCGGCCCGGGTCGCGATCCGCCATGGTCAGGCCTCGAGGGTCTCGACCACGGCGCCGATAAATCGGTCGATCTGAGCGTCGCTCATGCCGACGACGTTGAAGCGGCCGCTGTCCGCCATGTAGATGGCATGCTTCTCGCGCAACCCGAGCACCTGCTCCTTGCTGAACGGAAGCATGGAGAACATGCCGAACTGCTTGCCGATATAGGCCAGTCGCGGATGCGCAGACGCAAGGCGCTCGCGCACCGAATTGATCCGATCGCGCATGGCGGCCAGCTCGCCCGGCCAACGCTGCGCCAGCTTCGGCGTGTCGAGCACCAGCCGCACTGCGGCCGCCCCATGATCGGGCGGCATCGACCACATCTCTCGCGCCCGCTGCGAAACATGCGCCATCGCCCGCGTGGTTGCCTCGGCATTGCCGGTCTTGACCCAGAGCGAACCGACGCGGTCGCGGTAGACGCTGAAATTCTTGTCGCAGCTGTGCGCGGCGATCACCTCATCGCAAACATCGAGCAGCCCGCGTAGGCCCTTGGCATCCTCTTCGAGGCCGCGCGCGAAACCCTGGTAGGCGATGTCGACGAACGGCAGCAGGCCGCGCTCGGCGACGATCCGCGTGACTTCGGCAAACTGTTCGTCGCTGAGGTCCGCGCCGGTCGGGTTGTGACAACAGCCGTGCAGCAGCACCACATCGCCCGCCCGCGCTTCGTTAAGCGCGGCCAGCATCGCATCGAAGCGGATGCTGCAGCCTTCGCGGTCATAATAGGGATATTCGACGATCTGCAATCCGACCCCGCGAATGATCGGCGGATGGTTCGGCCAGGTCGGCGTGCCGACGATCACCCGCGCCTGCGGATTGGCCGTCGCGATCAACTCGAACCCGAGCCGAAGCGCTCCGCAACCGCCTGGAGTGTGGAGCCCGGCAATGCGGTCGTCGCCCGCATGCGGACCAAGCACGATCGGCCGCAGAAGCTCCGTATAGCGCTTGTCGCCCGCCATACCGAGATAGGACTTGGACTCCTGCGTATCGAGCAGAATGCGCTCGGCATCCTTTATCACCGGCAGGATCGGCGTCCGCCCCTCGCTGTCGCGGAAAACACCGACTCCAACGTCGATTTTCTCCGGACGAGGATCGGCGTTGCACAAGGCAATCAGCTGCAGGAGCGAGTCCGTCTCGACGTCAGGAAGGTCGGCCAGCCCACGGGGGCGCATATCGGTTTCGGTCAGCATGCTTGCGCTCTAGCGCGGCTAGGCGTCGTAATCCACTGCAACCCCGTCTCCGACGGGCACGGATTGGCAGGTGAGAACGTAGCCCGCAGCGACTTCCTCATCGGTCAGGCCGTAGCGCGCGGCCATCTCGACCTTGCCGCTCGTGACCTTGGCCCGGCAGGTGGCGCAGACACCCGCCTTGCAGGCGAAGGGCGCAGGAAGGCCGGACACGCGGGCGCTGTCGAGAATGTTGGCCTCGGTGAACGCCACGCGGCGCGTCCGCCCGTCGAGCGTCACCGACACGGTCGTGCCGGCCGCTTGGGTCTGCAGCTGCGCCATCTCCGCGGCGAGCGCGGCCGACGGGCGATCCGCAGTGAAGCGCTCGATGTGGATGCGGTCCTTGTCGATGTTGCGGTCGAGCAGGGCGCCTTCCGCCGCGTCCATCATCGGCCCGGGACCGCAGATGAACCAGGCGTCGATGCTCGCCGGATCGCCGACCAAGGCCGTAATGGCTTCGTCGCAACGTGCGCGATCGAGCATGCCGTTGAACAGGTCGATGTCGCCCTCTTCCTCGGCGAGGAAATGATGCAGCGACAGGCGGCCGAGGTAGCGGTCTTTCAGCTCGGCCAGTTTGTCGAGGAAGATGATCGAGCTGCTGTCGCGGTTGCCGTAAAGCAAAGTGAACTGGCTCTGCGATTCTTCCCGCAGCGTGGTCCGAAGCAGCGACAGCACCGGCGTAATGCCTGAGCCGCCCGCAATGCCGACGATGTGGCGCCTGGCCGACGGCGCGAACTCGGTTGTGAAGCTGCCGTGCGGCGGCAGCACGTCGACGGTGTCGCCAGCCTTCAGCGTATCGCCCACCCAGTTGGAAAAGACGCCGCCGGCGATCCGCTTCACCGTCACCATCCAGTCCTGCTCGTCCGGCGCGGTGCACAGCGAATAATTTCGCCGGACTTCCTCGCCGCCGATGGTCGCCTTCAACGTGAGATGCTGGCCCGCCTTGAAGGCGAATCTCTCGCGCAGCTCGGGCGGAATTGCGAAACGGATGGAGTTGGCTTCGGCCGTCTCGGGGACGATCTCCGCCACCGTCAGCGGATAGAAATGCGCGCTCATCCTACCAGGTCGCGTCGGGATAGGTGCGCGGCAGATACTGCATGATCGCCAGCAAGTGGCCGAGATGCTCGCTATGATGCCCGCGACGTCCGCCGAGGATCGGGCGCTGATCGGCAGGCACCGCGAGGTTCGCCTCGGCCAGCACGCCGGCGATCGCCGAGCGATATTCTTCCTCGAACGCGCGCGGATCGGGCGCGACGCCGCAGTCGATCAGCGACTGAAGCGTCTCGTCCACCTCGAACAGCTCGGGCATGAAACGCCAGCACCAGTCGAGGCCCTCGGCCATGCGCCCCGCGCTGTCTTCGGTGCCGTCGCCGAGGCGAATCGTCCATTCTGCCGACAATTCGCGGTGGTAGGCGACTTCCTTCACCGCCTTCGACGCGAACTCGACGAGGAAGCGGTCGCCCGATTGAGTTAGCCGCTGAAACAGCATGTGCTGCCAGGTTGAGAAAAGCAGGTGCCGCGCCATGGTCCGCGCGAAGTCGCCGTTCGGCTGTTCGACCAGCAGGCAATTGTGGAAGTCGAGTACGTCGCGATGGAAAGCGAGCTTGTTACCGTCCCCCGCCTCTTCCAGCAGATGCGTCGCCTGCCCGATCAGGTCGAGCGATAGGTTGGCGAGGCTGAGGTCGACCTCCAGCACCGGCGCATGCCCGCACCATTCGCTCAGCCGCTGGCCGAGGATCAGCGAGTCATCGCCGAGCCTCAGCAAATAGTCGAAGCGCAGCGCGAGATACGGCTCTTCCACCTTCTCGTCGAAAGCCCCGTGCGGGCGCAGCTTTTCAGCCACGGCCTCGTCTTCCGGCCGTATCGGCGGCAACGACGGCGCCATCAGATGTGCTTCACCTCGTCCGGGATGTCGTAGAAGGTCGGATGCCGGTAGATCTTGTCCGCCGCCGGCTCGAACAGCTCGCCCGCCTGCTCAGGATCGGACGCGACGATCTCCGCGGAAGGTACAACCCACAGGCTTACGCCTTCCATGCGCCGCGTGTACGTGTCGCGCGCGTGGCGAAGCGCGAGTTCCGCGTCAGGAGCATGAACGCTGCCAAAGTGGCGATGCGAAAGACCGCCCTTGGTGCGGACGAAAACTTCCCAGAGCGGCCAATCGCCACTCACGCTGCCTTCCTTGCTTGGCGCTTGGCCTCATGCGCCTCGGCGGCTTCGCGGACCCAAGCGCCGTCGTCCCAGGCCTTGCGGCGGGCTTCCATACGCTCCTTGGCGACCGGGCCCTCGCCGCGGACAACCGAGTAGAATTCCTCCCAGTCCACCTCGCCGAAGTCGTAGCCGCCCTTTGCCTCGTTCCACTTGAGGTCGGGATCGGGAACCTTGAGGCCGAGGAAATCCGCCTGCGGGACGGTGATGTCGACGAACTTCTGGCGGAGCTCGTCATTGGTCTCGCGCTTGATCCGCCAGCGCATCGACTGCGCCGTGTTCGGGCTGTTGTCGTCCGGCGGGCCGAACATCATCAGCGACGGCCACCACCAGCGGTTGAGCGCGTCCTGCGCCATTCGCTTCTGCTCCGGCGTGCCGTTCGCCATTGCGATCATGATCTCGTAGCCCTGGCGCTGATGGAAGCTCTCCTCCTTGCACACGCGGACCATCGCGCGGGCGTAGGGGCCGTAGCTCGTCCGCTGCAGCGGCACCTGGTTCATGATCGCCGCGCCGTCGACCAGCCAGCCGATCGCGCCAATGTCCGCCCAGGTCAGCGTCGGGTAATTGAAGATGGTCGAGTACTTCGCCTTCCCCGAGTGCAGCGCCTCGATCATCTGATCGCGGCTCGTGCCGAGCGTTTCCGCAGCGCAATAGAGGTAGAGCCCGTGCCCCGCCTCGTCCTGCACCTTGGCGAGAAGGATCGCCTTGCGCCGGAGCGACGGCGCCCGCGTGATCCAATTGCCCTCGGGAAGCATGCCGACGATCTCGGAATGGGCATGCTGCGAGATCTGCCGAGTCAGCGTGCGGCGATACGCCTCGGGCATCCAGTCCTTCGGCTCGATGAACTCATCCGCCGCAACCCGCGCCTCGAACGCTTCGAGCAGCTTCGGGTCCTCAAGGTTCTCGATCTTCGCGGTCTTCGAAAGCTCGGTCGTGTACATGATTGCGATGTAGCCTCTGGGGGTGAAACGTTCAAATCTCGATGACCGGTCCGCCGAGCGTTCGCGAATAACCGGTGAACTCCGCAATCGGCCGTCCGTCCGCGGTTCGCACGGCGACGCGGGTCACTCCCGCACGCCCCTCGCGGACGACTTCCTCCGCTTCGGCGATGAGCGTCTCGCCTTCGGCGACCTTGTCGAGGAAGACGATCGACGCCTGAGCGGCCACGCTGGCGTGGTTTCCGCCGTTGCAGACATAGGCGAAGGCGCTGTCGGCAAGCGCGAAGATCATGCCGCCATGGCCGATGCCGTGCCCGTTGAGCATGTCCGGCCGGACCACCATCGAGACGCGGGCGTAGCGATGACGCGCTTCTTCGATCCTGATGCCCCAGGCGGGGCCGGTCCCCTCGGCGGCGAGCATTTCCGTGGCGACGCGATGGGCGAGATCGTCTGCGTTCACCCTGCCTCCTCTTGACCGGACACGCGGTTCCTTCTTCTCCTGCCGTCAAATGGGGGAGAGCGCCATGCCCGACTATGAAAGCATCATTCTGGAGCGCGATGAGCGAATCGCGCGCATCACGCTGAACCGGCCCGACCGGCTCAACAGCTTCACCGCGGCGATGCATTACGAGCTCAAGGACGCGCTCGACCAGATCGACGATTGCCGGGTGCTCATTCTCACCGGGGCCGGCCGAGGTTTCTGCGCAGGGCAGGACTTGAACGATCGCGCGGTTTCCAACGGTCGGCCGGTCGACCTGGGACAGACGGTCGAGGCCTGCTGGAACCCGTTGGTCCGCAAGCTGACGAGCATGAACCAGCCTGTGATCGCTCGTGTGAACGGGGTCGCCGCGGGCGCGGGTGCGAACATCGCACTCGCCTGCGACCTGGTCGTGGCCGGGCGATCGGCCAAGTTCATTCAGAGTTTTGCGGCCATCGGCTTGATCCCGGACAGCGGCGGGACCTGGGTTCTTCCACGACTTGTGGGCCAGGCGCGTGCACTTGGGTTGGCGCTTACCGGCGAACCGCTTCCCGCAGAAAAAGCCGAGGAATGGGGCATGATCTGGAAGTGCGTCGACGACGAAGCGCTCGATGCTGAGGTCGATGCGCTGGCAGCCAAGTTGGCGTCGTTGCCGCCGCTCGGCCTAGCGGCGACCAAGGAGATGATTCGCGAAAGCTGGCAACACACGCAGGAGCAGGAGTTGCACCGCCAGCGGAACATGATGTGCCGGCTCGGCTATACGCAGGATTATCGCGAAGGCGTCGCGGCTTTCCTGGAGAAGCGTCCGGCCAATTTCGTGGGGCGGTGATCAGTCCGGAATGGAGTCGTTAGCGCTCGCCTGACGTCCTGCATTTACTAACTTCAATGCCATGCGGCTCCACCACATGGCTCTCCTGGTCTGCCTGTTGATCGGGCTCTTCTAGCCCTCGATCACCACTTCCGTGCCGAGCTTGGTCAGGCCGAAGAGCTTCTCGGCGAACTTCATCGGCATGCGGATGCAGCCCTGGCTTGCCGGATAGCCCGGGTTCACGCCGCCGTGCAGCGCAATGCCATATTCGTCGATCCGCTGCATGAAGGGCATGGGCGCATTGTTGTACTTCTTGGAGCGGTACATCTTTCGCTTATCGAGCACCTTCCAGAAGCCGAGCGGAGTGACCTTGCCTGTCTTTGCGCTCGACACGGACGCTGCGCCTACGAGCACGTCACCGCGATAGGCGTAAGCCGTCTGAGTCAGCAGATCGATGATGATCTTCGGCTCGCCTTCCGTGGGCATTTCTTCAGCCCAGACATATTCGCCAACCGGCAGCCATGCCTTGCGAAAGGTTTCGATCATCGCCTTGCGCGACTTTTCGGCATTGCCATGAGTCCAGCGGTACGGCAGCGGCTGGCCCACGGGCTCCGGCGCTTTCGCGACCGGGACAGGAGCCGGAGTCGTCGTACAGCTCGCGAGCAGCAGGGCGCCACCCAGCACTAAGGCACTTAGAAGTTTCCGCATTTTCCCAAAACCCGATCGCTTGCTTGTCGGCGGATTGATTGCCTCAACTTGGGATACGGCACAAGCATTGATCAGCCGTTACCGTCGGCCCTCCTGCCCGAAGCCTCGCGAAAGAGGTGCAAGGCCGTCAGGATGAACGCCGACGCGGCTGTGTCCGCGATCCAGTCCAGGATGTCCCCGTCGCGGTGAAGTGCGGGAATCATCTGCACGAATTCGATGAACGCGCCGAATGCCGACAGCCAGGCGAGCAGGATGATCGGCCCGACGCGCGGAAATGCGAAGAAGGCGAGCGCTCCCAACATCAAGAACGCCATGATGTGCTGGACCTTGTCGTTCGGCTGCCCGGGGAGCTGCGGCGGCTGCGGATTGATCGCCGCCAGGAAGGAAAGGACGATCGCGATCCAGAATATCGTCCGGAGAATCGCGGTGCGCCGTTCCTTGCTCATGCGTGGCTAGTACGGCCGCCCGGTTGCAAGACAAGCCGTCTCCCCGCAATGACTGCGGCCCGAAAGGTGACCAGATGAAGACCGCGCAGCTCCTCAACTACGCCCGCGACCAGTGGATTCCCGGCGAAGGCAATTTGGCCGAACTCGCCAGCGCCATCGACGGCGCGCCGGTGGCGACGACAGGCTCGGGCGGGCTCGATTTCGGCGGGATGCTCAAGCACGCGACGAGAAGTCGGCGGGCCGGCGCTGCGCAAGCTGACCTTCCACGAGCGGGCGCGGATGCTGAAGGCGCTCGGACAGGCGATCCTCGCCCGCAAGGAAGAGCTGTACGAGCTCAACTACCTGACCGGCGCGACGCGCAAGGATGGCTGGATCGACATCGAGGGCGGCGCTGGAACGCTCTTCTCCTTCTCGTCCAAGGGCCGCCGCGAGCTGCCCGACGCGCATGTGCTGATGGACGGTGCGATCGAGCCGCTGTCGAAGGAAGGCAGCTTCGTCGGCCAGCATATCTACACCTCGCTGCAGGGCGCGGCGCTGCACATCAACGCGTTTAACTTTCCGGTCTGGGGAATGCTGGAGAAGCTGGCCCCCACCCTTCTCGCCGGTGTTCCGGCGATCGTGAAGCCCGCGTCGGCGACGTCCTACCTCACCGAGGCGGCGTTCCGGGTGATGATCGAAAGCGGCGTGCTTCCCGCCGGCGCGGTGCAGCTGATCGTCGGCGGCGTCGGCGACCTGTTCGACCATCTCGGCGGGCAGGATGTGGTCAGCTTCACCGGCTCGGCCTCGACCGCGCTCAAGCTACGGACGCATCCCACAGTCATGCGCGAGTCCGTGAAGTTCATCGCCGAGCAGGACAGTCTCAACGCATCCCTTCTCGGGCCCGATGCCGCGCCGGGTACGCCCGAATTCGACCTGTTCGTGCGCGAAGTCGCGATCGAGATGACGGTGAAGGCGGGGCAGAAGTGCACGGCCATCCGCCGCGCCATGGCTCCGGCCGAATACCTCGACGCGGTCCAGGAGGCGTTGGCGGAACGGCTGACGGGCACGAAGGTCGGCGACCCACGCGCCGAGGACACACGCATGGGCGCCCTGGTCAGCCTCTCCCAGCGCGACGACGTCCGCCAGAAGATCGCCGAGCTCGAAGCGGCCGGTGCTAGGATCGTCGTGGGTGATCCGTCGGCCGAGCCGCCGATCATCGGCGGCGCCTTCCTCTCGCCCGTGCTGCTGCGCACCGACGACCCCTGGGCGACCAGCGCCGTGCACGATGTCGAGCCGTTCGGCCCCGTCTCCACCATCATGCCCTATCGCGACCTCGACGATGCCATCGGGCTCGCCAACCGCGGCATGGGCAGCCTTGCGCTATCGCTGTTCACGCACTCGCCGGAGACGGCGCGCGACTTCGTGCAGGGCGCCGCCGCTTTTCACGGGCGGATGCTGGTCATCGACCGCACCAACCACAAGGAATCGACGGGCCACGGCTCGCCCCTCCCCGTCCTCGTCCACGGCGGCCCAGGCCGCGCGGGCGGCGGCGAGGAAATGGGCGGCATCCGCGGCGTGAAGCACTACATGCAGCGCACCGCGATCCAGTCCTCGCCGACCATGATCGCCGCGATCACCGGCCAATACGTTCCGGGCGCGCCGAAGCGGAAGATCGACACGCACCCCTTCCGCCAGCCGCATGTCGGACACTGGCGATCGGCGACACCTGGTACACCGAGAGCCGAACCGTCACCGTCGAGGACATCGAGCATTTCGCCGAATTCACCGGCGACAAATTCTACGCGCACATGGACGAGGAAGCGGCGAAGGCCTCGCCCATTTTCGAAGGCCGCGTCGCGCACGGCTACCTGATCCTGAGCTTCGCCGCCGGCCTGTTCGTCGATCCCGATCCGGGCCCGGTGCTGGCCAACACCGGCCTAGAGAATCTGCGTTTCCTGACACCGCTCTATCCCGGCGATTCCATGCGCGTTGAGCTTAGCGTGCGCTCCAAGTCGCTGAAGAGCGAAGACACCGGCGTGGTCCGCTGGGCAGTCGAAATCTTCAACCAGAAGGATGATCTGGTCGCGACCTACGATTTGCTGACCGAAAACCTGCCTTAGAGCCCCCGCACCAACCGCGTCGCAACCGCGATCCAGGGGGGGTTGGTGACGATCTGCTGGCGGCCACCGGCTCCCGGCGGAAGAAGCTGTAGCCGCTCGCCGTCGCGGTCGATCAGGCGGCCGAACAGGAAGCGGCCGGCCGGTCGCGGGACGAGGACGTCACGGTTGAGCGCAGCACCGAAGCCGTCCGGCTCCACCATGTCGCACCAGATTTCGTCGCCGGCGCGATAATCGCCGTTGCTTGCAAGCACGGTGATTGCGACCTGGCTGGGTTTGGGACGCGGCGCGACGACGACCGCGGTGCGGCGCGGCGCGCTTGCGCCGTGCACACCGAGCACGGCGATCACCGGTAGCTCCGCCTTCTCGCCACCGCCGCCGTCGACCAAATCCGCCGCCTCGACCCCCAACGCCTCGGCGATGCGGTTCAGCCACCCGATTGAAACCGTGCGCGTTCCGGTTTCCAGCCGCCCGATCGTCTGCGGCGTCGTCGGTGGGTTGCAGGCCTGCGCGACATCGTCGAGCGTCATTCCGCGAGCGCGCCGGACTTCCCGAATTCGAGTGATCATCTGCAGCCCCAACTAACCAGAACGGTTTTTCTTCTGTCCTACAGTTTTTCCATTGTGGCAAGCCCCGCTCGACTCGAATGAAGGATATGACATTGGCGACCAGGAAAGACGGACTGCTGCTAGAAGAACGTGCGCTCGACTGCGATGAAGCGCCGAAAGGGAAAGCAAAGCGCGGCCGCCCTGCCCGCTCCGTAACCGTCAATGTTGCGGAATCGCCGCTCGGCTGGCTGCACTCGCGCGGGCTGGTGACGCTTCGCCAGTTCGACGCCGGCGAGCGGCTTCGGACCGACTGGGAGCGCGCCCAGCTCGCGCCGCGCATCACTATGAAGTGGGATGCGGCACCAATCTCGAGCCAACGCGGAGGCTCATCCGCCGCGCCCGATCTCAGCGGGTCGCAGATCGACGCCAAGCGCCGCTTTCACGCGGCAATCGATCACGCTGGCGCCGGGCTCGGCGACATCCTTTGGCGGGTCGTATGTTCCGGCGAGGGAATGCGCGAGGCCGAAACGGCGCTCGGATGGCCGGCGCGCTCCGGCAAGCTGGTTCTCACCCTCGCGCTGGATCGGGTCGCCGACTTCTACCGCATCGCCTAGCGATGCGATCCCGCGCCCTTCTGGCCGGTCTTGCGGGCGTGCGAGCCCATCTGCGTGGTGCGGCCGGTCATGGACGCCTTCTTCGGCTCGGACTGGCGGTCGCGGATCGTCGGATCGCGCATGTTGTTCCTGGCTTCGTCCTTGCCGCTATGACTGCGCATTGCACTTCTCCCATGCTATGCCGCACTCAACGAATTCGCGGGTCCCGATATCCGCAATTCAGCAGGCACAGAGGGACAATTCGTCATGATTCTTTTCGGGTCCACCATGTCTCCGTTCGTTCGCAAGGCTGCTGCCTTCGCGATCGAAAAGGGCCTCGAATTCGAACTGAGGCCAATGGGCATGCGCGACCCGGATCCCGCATTCAGCGCGGCAAGTCCGTTTGGGAAGATTCCCGCGCTCCAGGATGGCGACTATTGCCTCGCGGATTCCAGCGCCATTTGCCATTATATCGAAGCGAAGCACCCCGAGCCCCCGCTCATCCCCGCCGAAGCCAAGGCGCGAGGAAAAGTGATCTGGTACGATGAGTTCGCGGACACCATCCTATTTGGTTGCGGGCAGAAGGTCTTTTTCAACCGTATCGTCGCTCCACGCTTTCTCAACCGGCCGGGCGACGAACCCGTCGCGGAAGCAGCGCTGCGAGACGAACTCCCGCCAATCCTCGATTATCTGGAAGGCGTGATGCCGGGCGACGGTGGGTTTCTGGTCGGCGACTTGCTCACCCTCGCCGACATTTCCGTCGCCAGCCCCTTCGCCAATTTCCGGCACCTGAACGTCGAACTGGACTCCCGCCGCCATCCGCGCACGAAGGCCTATATCGACCGCATCCTTGCTCGCCCAAGCTTTGCTCCACTCGTCGCGAAGGAAGCCGCCTTCCTGGAGCGCACCGCCGCATAAAGAAAAGGCGCCGGATCCGTGGGCAACGGATCCGGCGCCTTCCCGAAAGTTCGGGCGCTAGATGTTGCCGCTCGACCCTTCGATATCGCTGTCGCGATTCTGTGAGCGTTCCGAATCGCGCTCGATGTCGCTGCCTTGGTTGGGCGCGCCGCTGCCTTGTTCGGCGAAGCCCGCTTGCGGCGTTCCGCTTTGCTGCAGATATTCTCCCGAGTCTTCGCTCTGGCTGCCGACGAAACCTTCACCCGACGATTCAGACTGGCTGCCGCTGGCGCCACCGGTGCGGCCAGGCTGTCCCTGACCCAGGTCCTGCTGATCGGCACGTCCGGCGAGCGTGGTGTCTGCCTGCGTTCCGAGGTCCGACTGGCCGGTGCCGCTTTGGCCCTGCTGTCCAGTTTCGTCCTCATCGGAGGACTGACCGAATTCGGTCCCGCGCGTTCCCGTGCTGCGTGGCGGCTCCGAACCCTGGGCCTGCTGCCCGTACTGCTGCTGGGCCTGCTGGCCCTGTTCCTGCTGGCCGCCCTGGCCGGCCGTCTGATCGTCGCTATGCTGCCCGATTGGGGGCTGCTGTCCGCTGCCTTCGTTCTGATCGCGCTCAGCCATGCTGACTTCCTCTCCTGACAAGCCCCGCTTGCTCTTGAGAGGTAGAACAAAGGCGTTGGCATTGCCGTTCCGCGAGGGTCGGCCCGGTTGCGACGAACGGACAGCGCGAAGGCTGTTTCCGCGACGAGCCGAAAGGGCAGCAAGAAAAAGGGCCGCCGGATTGCTCCAGCGGCCCCAATTTTCTCAGCTGAAGAAAGAGCTTACTGCTCTTCCTCGGCGCTCTCTGCGGGTTCCGAAGCGGCCGAAACCTCTTCGGCTACAACCTCGACCTCGACCTCGGTCTCGGCCTTGGCTTCAGTCTCGGCTTCGGGAGCAAGCTCCTCGGCCACCGGCGCAGCATCGTCCTCGAACATCTGGGCGAGGACGTCGACGCCCTGTGCCTGCAGGTCCGCCTCTTCAGGCGAACGAGCGACGTTGACCTTGACGTTCACCGAGACTTCCGGGTGCAGCGCAACCTTCACGTCGTGAACGCCGATGTTCTTGATCGGACGATCGAGAACCACCTGGTTCTTCGCGACCTTGGCGCCTTCGGCTTCCAGCGCCTCGACGATGTCGCGGGCCGAAACCGAGCCGTAGAGCTGACCGGTGTTCGACGCCTGACGGATCAGCTTGACCGTCTTGCCGTCGACGCCCTTCGATGCCTTTTCCGCATCGCTACGGCGGTCGGCATTGTCGGATTCGATCTTGGCGCGATTGGCTTCGAAGACCTTCCGGTTGGCTTCGTTGGCACGAAGCGCCTTCTTGTTCGGGAGGAGGAAATTGCGCGCGAAACCGTTCTTGACGGTCACGACGTCGCCGATGCCGCCAAGCTTTTCGACGCGCTCGAGCAGGATGACTTCCATGTCTCTTGCTCCTTATTTCACGACATAGGGAAGCAGGCCGATGTGGCGGGCGCGCTTGATCGCCTTCGCCAGCTCACGCTGCTTCTTGGTGGATACCGCGGTGATGCGGCTGGGGACGATCTTGCCGCGCTCGGACATGAAGCCCTGGAGCAGACGGATGTCCTTGTAATCGATCTTGGGAGCGTCCTTCCCGGAGAATGGGCAGCTCTTGCGGCGGCGGAAAAATGCACGTGCCATGGGTTACGCCTCCACTTCTTCGCCACGCGGAGCGCGGTCGCCACGATCACCACGGTCGCCGCGGTCACGGCCGAAACCGCCGCGGTCGCCACGGTCGTCGCCGCGCGGGCCACGCTCACGGTCACGCTCGCCACGGCGCATCATCGCTGACGGGCCGGTCTCATGCTCGTCGACGCGCAGGGTGAGGAAGCGGATCACGTCCTCGTTGATATTGGTCTGGCGCTCGAGCTCGGCAATTGCCGGCGCCGGAGCGTCGATGTCGAGGGCCACGTAATGGGCCTTGCGGTTCTTGGCGATGCGATAGGCGAGGTTGCGAAGACCCCAGGCCTCCGTCCGCACGATCTTTCCGCCATTGTCTTCGATGATCTTGGTAGCGTTTTCCGCAAGCGCATCGACCTGGGCCTGAGCCAGATCCTGACGCGCTAGGAAAACATGCTCGTAGAGCGGCATGTTTTGCTTCTCACTGTTGGCCGATCGTTGACGTACCCCATTGGCACGCCCCTCCGGCTGTCGTCCAAAAAACTGGGGCACAAGCGAAGCCTGCACCCCATCGCGGCGGCCTATGACGAAACGGGGCGGAAAAGGCAAGGCTGCGAGCAGCCGAATGTTCCCAATGTTCACCAGTGAGTGCCGCCGTCGACCCGCAGGACTGGCGAACCTCTCTGCCCTCCCGAACAGCCAAATACGACGGAGCGGCGACAATGGCAGCTCTGGTCGAACGCAGACCTACGCCGTTAGCGCGCGAATGGGTGGAAAGCGACGTGAGCGCGTTCGGGCACTTACCCGCTACCTCATGACCATCCTACCGATGGGTTAGTCGCTTCCCGAGAGCATCCTGCGCCAGAAAGTCTCGCATCATCGCGGCGATCGTCTCGTGGCGACCAAGCCTCACTGCTGCCTCTGTGTTGGGCCAACTCGCCCAAACGAACCCATCGCGTGAGCTAAAGGTGATGCCAAGTTCGGGTTCCCATCGCTCACCGGCAAACGAGGTAGGATTGGGTCTCGCCATCAGCGCAAACTCCGTGAGAAATGCCGCGAACAACATGGATACGGGCAAGCGGAGCAACGCACTTACCGTTCATCTGGCATTCAGGATAATCGGGAGGTATCCGGAGAGCGCCTTACGTCCGCTATGGGTCGAAGACGGATAACCATTTAATGTCCGCGAATGGGTGGGAAACGGACTTTGCCGTGCGGTCCTTTTTCGCGCGCTCGTGGCCAGTTCAAAAGTATGGCATCCCCCGCTACTGTTCCATCCAACTTAGCGAGCAAGTGATTCAATCCTGCTTTGGAACTCTGCGACTATGCTCATGTCCGCAATGGGTCGAAAGCGGACATTGGATCCGCCGCTTCCGAAATGGATGGGTGGTCCCTCGCCGGACAAGGTTGAGGGCGTTATAGGTTCATCATGGCCACGCACCTTCGCACAATTGAAGCCACGCATGATCCACTCGAGGATCTGAGCCTCCCCGGCTGGCTCTACTTCGATCCGGAATTCTACGAGGCCGAGAAGCTGGCTTTTCTGCGCGCTGCTCCGCAGGTCGTGTGTCATGAAAAGGAAATCGCTCACCCCGGCGAGTGGCGAACGCTCGAATATCTTGGCGAGAGCGTCGTCGTCATCCGGGGCGACGACGGCGAGGTTCGCGCCTTCTCCAATGTCTGCCGCCACCGCGGCTCGCGACTGGTTGATGGCGAGGCTGGCTGCTCGAAAGTCCTGACCTGCCCGTATCACGCATGGAGCTATGCCCGCGACGGCCGGCTGGTCGGCGTTCCGCACCGGCAGGAATATCCGGGGCTGCAGACCGAGAAAATGAGCCTCTTCCCGGTCGCACTGGAAAGATGGCGCGGCTTCCTGTTCGTCACGCTGGAGCCCGGGGCTCCCTCAGTGCACGAGATGATGGCGCCCTATGAGCATGAGGTCGCCGCTTACCGTTTCGAGGAGTTGGAAACGATCGGGCGCGTGACGCTTCGCCCGCGCCCGCTAAACTGGAAGACGATCGCCGACAATTATTCCGATCACCTTCACATCCCTGTCGGCCACCCGGGCCTGACCCGCCTGTTCGCGCGCAACTACAAGATCGAAGCGCAGGACCATGTCGATCGCATGGAAGGTGATCTGGTCGAGAAGGTCTCGGAGAACTGGTCGGAGCGCGCCTATCAGCAATTGCTACCGAAGGCCGATCACCTGCCCGCCTCGCACCGCCGCAAGTGGCTCTATTACAAGCTGTTTCCGAATGTCGCGTTCGATATCTACCCCGACCAGGTCGATTTCATGCAGTTCCTGCCGGTGAGCTCGACCGAGACCGTCATTCGCGAGATCAGCTATGCGCTGCCCGACAGCAGCCGCGAAATGCGCGCCGTCCGTTACCTCAACTGGCGCATCAACCGGAAAGTGAATGCCGAGGATACGGAGCTGATCACCCGCGTGCAGCTCGGCATGCAGTCTTCGAACTATGTCGCGGGACCGTTGGGAACGAGCGAAGTCTGTCTGCGCAGCTTCTCGCGCAAGCTCAGGCAGATGATCCCGGAGGCACGGCTGGAGCAAGCTCCTCCATCGGGCTGGAGCCAACGCGCGCGTTGAGCCGTTGCATGACCCAGCGGATGACGAGGCCGATGGCGAGCAGCACCAGCGACCAGAACACGGGTTCAAGGCCCATTCCGTAGACGGCGAAAGCAAGGAACAGGAAGGCGAAGGCCAGAACCAGTCGCCGGCCGACTCCGGGGCTATGTTTCCAGGCACTCGCAATCCCGGCGAAGTAGACGATCACCACCGATGCCGTCCCGAGCAGAATGACGAAGGTATAGAGGCTGGCAGTGGCACCGCTGTTGTTGGCGAGCAGCACCAGGGCGCTGACCATCGAGCCTACGATCTGCGAGACGACCGGGGTGTTGACTCCGCGAGTCCAACCCATCGCCTTAGGCATGTCGCCGCGAAGCGCCATCGAATAGCCAAGCTCGCCGGTGGCGAGGATCAGGCCGTTGAGGCAACCGACGGCGGCGACCGCAATCGTGAACGCGGCAAAGGTGGCGGCGCCATTCCCCCACTGTGCGACCAGCGCGTCGGCAAATGGCGCGGGCGACGCCGCGACGACGTCGGCAGGCAACAGCATCTGGATGGCCGCCCCCGCGACGAGATAGAGCAGGACGACGAAAGTCACCCCGCCGATAAGTGCACGCGGCAAAGTGCGCTCCGGATCGCGGACCTTGCCGACCGGGGTCGTGGCGCATTCGAAGCCGGTAAAGGCGAAGAACGTCAGTGCCGTCGCAGCGGCAAGGTTCGACAGGTTTATCGGCGCGGCTGCCAGCGGCTCGAATTCCCCGCCAGTCACGCCGCGCTGGCCGAAAATCCAGACCACCGCCAGAAGGGGCAGCACCTTGATCAGCACCGTGACGACGGAAAGCCCGCCTGCGGCACGGACGCCCATGGCATTGACTGCCGTCAGAACGACCAGCCAGCCGATCGCCACCGGCACGATATTGTCGGGACGCACGAAACCTGGCGCGACGAACGACATTGCAGAAGCGGCCGCGACTGCAACCGCGCCTTGCGCGACCGCATTCGACACCCAGAAGCTCCACGCGACCAGAAAGCCGGCCGTAGGCCCGAACTCCTGCTCGACATTCGCCTGAATGCCCCCGCCGCCGAGCCTCGACAGCCGTCCGAGACCATAAGCGATGCAAATGACGCCGAGGCCGCTGATGACCCACGCGATCAGCGCATTGGCTCCAAGCGGCGCGAGGGCGACGGGAAGCATGAAAATGCCCGACCCGATGATCGTCCCAACGACGATTGCGCTGGTCATCCACAGGCCGATTGTTTGCGGCTTGGCTCTTTCGCTCATTTGCGGCCCCCCGGACTTGGCAAGCGCCCCCTCAAGCGCCTAGTCGCGCGGCACGCTAAACCATGAGGGGCAAGAATGCGCGCATTCCTTTTTCCGGGACAGGGCAGCCAGGCCGTCGGCATGGGCGCCGCTCTGGCCGAGGCCAGCCGCGCAGCGCGCGACACATTCGACGAGGTCGACGAGGCGCTCGGCCAAGGCCTGTTTCGGCTGATGCGCGATGGTCCGGACGAAGACCTTCGCCTCACCGAAAACGCCCAGCCGGCAATCATGACTCACGCCCTCGCCGTCTTTCGCAGCCTGACCAAGGAAGGCGGGGTGGATCTGGCCAAGGCGGCGAACTTCGTCGCAGGCCATAGCCTTGGCGAATATTCGGCGTTGTGTGCCGCGGGTTCCTTCAACCTTGCGACGACGGCGAAACTTCTCAAGCTGCGCGGACAGGCGATGCAGCAGGCGGTCCCTGTCGGCGAAGGCGCCATGGCGGCGCTTCTCGGCACGGACCTGGCCCTTGCCCGCCGAATTGCCGAGGTCGCCGCTCAGGGCGAAGTCTGCACCGTCGCCAATGACAACGACCCCGGCCAGGTGGTCGTCTCGGGCCACAAGGGCGCAATCGACCGCGTCATCGAAATCGCCAAGGAGATGGGCGCCAAACGTGCCGTCCTCCTGCCCGTCTCCGCACCATTTCACTGCCCGCTGATGAAGCCCGCCGCCGAAGCTATGGAAGACGCGCTGAGCTACGTTGTTCTCGAAGACCCGAGCGTGCCTGTTTTCGCCAATGTCACTGCGCAGGCTGAAAGCGACCCCGACACGATCCGCGGCCTGCTGGTCGAGCAGGTCACCGGCATGGTTCGCTGGCGCGAGAGCGTCGCCAACATGGGCGAAGCCGGCGTCGAAGAATTCGTTGAAATCGGCGGCAAGGTGCTCGGCCCGATGGTCAAGCGCATCCTCCCCGACGCGAAAGTCACGAGCGTCATCTCGATCGAAGACATCGAGGCGCTGGCCAAGGAGATCGCATGATGTTCGACCTGACGGGCATGACGGCGCTGGTGACCGGCGCTTCAGGCGGGCTCGGCAGCTCTATCGCCAAGTCGCTTGCGGCTCAGGGTGCGCGGCTCGCCGTGTCCGGTAGCAATGTCGAAAAGCTGGAGAGCTTCCGCGCCGGCCTGGGCGGCGACCATGTCGCGCTTCCGTGCAATCTCTCCGACGGCACGGCGGTCGATCAACTCGTGCCTCAGGCGGTAGAAGCACTCGGTAAGCTCGACATCCTCGTCAACAATGCTGGTGTCACCAAGGACAACCTCCTCATGCGCATGAAGGACGAGGAGTTCGAGGATGTCATCCGCATTAACCTCGAAGCCGCGTTCCGCCTGATGCGTGCCGCCGCGAAGCCGATGATGAAGGCGCGCTTCGGCCGCATCATCTCGGTCACTTCGGTCGTAGGAGTGACCGGCAATCCCGGCCAAGCGAACTATGTGGCCTCCAAGGCGGGCCTGATAGGAATGACCAAGTCGGTTGCGCAGGAGCTCGCCAGCCGCGGCATCACCGTGAACGCGATCGCTCCCGGCTTCATGACGTCGGCCATGACGGAAGCGCTCAACGACCAGCAGCGCGAGGCGATCCTGTCGCGCATTCCGCTGGGGGCCATGGGAACGGGCGAAGATATCGGCGCGGCGGTCGTCTACCTCGCCAGTCGGGAGGCAGGATATGTCACCGGCCAGACCCTCCACGTGAACGGCGGTATGGCGATGCCCTGATGCATCGCTCGCCGGATTGCGATCCACGCGACGATCATCGCCGTCATCAGCCCGAGCGGGACGAACGCGACTTCCGCGACGAGGCGAGCCACGAGCGGCGCTAGCCAGGCCAGCAGCATTAGCGTCTTGTCCCAGCTCATGAAGCCATGCTCGCGGCCGTGCACCCACAGCCAGGCTAGGGCCGGAAGCAGGACGACATAGTCGTAATCGAGCACGTACGGCGTCGACAAGAGCGCCGCCGCGCACACCAGGGCATTGCGAAGCTCGGACTGGGCCTTCCGCCACGTCAGGATCACGACAGCCGCGATCACTGCGAGCGTGACGACGAGCTGGGCCGCGTAGCTGACGGCCAGGCCACCGCCCCACATGCGGATCGCTGCGAAGGGGCTCATGATCTTGTGCCAACCCGTAGCCCCCTGCTCGATGACCACGGTGCGAGTGAGCGGCAGGCTGTCGACGAATGCTTGCCAGACCGGCATGCCCCAGATGAGCAGCGTCACCGCGATAAGCAAGCCTGCAGACGTGCAGGCCCCCGCGATCGAACGCCAGCTTCTCGCCGCTAGCAGCAGCGGCGGAATGATCAGCGCGAACTGCGGCTTGTAGATCAGGCACCCGAACAGCAGCCCGGCGACGAACGGGCGCCGGTCCAGCAGCATCAGCCCGCTGCCGAGCAGGAGCGCAGTCAGGAAGCCGTTGTGGCCGTGCGTGACGCAAATCAGCGTCACGGGCGCGCCAAGCGTCAGGAGGATCGTCTCCCGCCGGGGCATCAGTCGCCACATCATCGCGAGGAATAAATCCAGGGTCGTCAACTGCCACAGGATCAGCGCCGGGACGTAGGGAATCGTTGCCAGCAGCGCCGCCAAAAGGAGGAACGGTGGCGGATAGTGCCAGCCGAAGACGTCGACCGTCGGGCTTCGGTGAACCGCCTGCTGGACGGCGAAATGATCCGGCCATGACCAGACTGCCGCGGCCCGGCCGTCGAGCACCATTTGCCCGGCGGTCCAGACGTTGGAGAAGTCCGTCCCAAGCGGTCGTCCGCTGGAATCCACCGTTCCATGCGAGGTACCCAGCAACCAGGCCACGCAAAGCAGCGAGATGACGCAGGAAACGGCCGCGATCCGGCGCAGCCGCTCGGGCGTAACCCAGTCGCCAGTCGCAAGAAATGTCACCGAATGTCCCCACGGCTTACGGAAGCCGAAATCTGCCCTGTCGGAGACTTATCCCGCAATCCTTGTCGTTCCCTAAACGCCCCCTATATCGCCTTCGAAATCAACACTTCGGCCGCCTGATTGGGGCCGACAGGGGCATTGAAGAGAGGGACTTGAGAAATGGCCAAGGTCATCGGCATAGACTTGGGCACGACGAACAGCTGCGTTGCCGTAATGGAAGGCGGCAAGCCCAAGGTCATCGAGAATAGCGAAGGCGCACGCACGACCCCCTCGGTCGTCGCTTTCACCAAGGACGGTGAGCGCCTGGTAGGACAGCCAGCGAAGCGCCAGGCAGTCACCAACCCGGACAACACGATTTTCGCGGTGAAGCGCCTCATCGGCCGCCGCTTCGACGATCCGATCACGAAGAAGGACACCGAGCTGGTGCCCTACAAGATCGTCAAGGGCACCAACGGCGATGCCTGGGTCCAGGCAGGCGGCAAGGACTACTCCCCGTCGCAGATTTCCGCCTTCATCCTGCAGAAGATGAAGGAAACCGCCGAGGCCTATCTCGGCGAGACCGTCACGCAGGCGGTCATTACCGTTCCCGCTTACTTCAACGACGCGCAGCGCCAGGCGACCAAGGACGCCGGCCAGATCGCGGGCCTTGAGGTCCTGCGCATCATCAACGAGCCGACGGCAGCCGCGCTCGCCTATGGCCTCGACAAGGAAGAAGGCAAGACGATCGCCGTCTACGACCTTGGCGGCGGCACGTTCGACGTTTCGGTCCTCGAGATCGGCGACGGCGTGTTCGAGGTGAAGTCGACCAACGGCGACACCTTCCTCGGCGGCGAGGACTTCGACGCGCGCATCGTCAACTGGCTCGCCGACAAGTTCAAGGCAAAGGAGAATATCGACCTTCGCACGGACCGTCTTGCTCTGCAGCGCCTCAAGGAAGCTGCGGAGAAGGCCAAGATCGAGCTGTCCTCGGCGCAGACAACGGAGATCAACCAGCCCTTCATCACCGCCCGCATGGAAGGCGGCGCAACGACCCCGCTCCACCTGGTGGAGACGATCACGCGCGCCGATCTGGAGAAGCTGGTCGAGGACCTCATCCAGCGCACCATCGATCCGTGCAAGAAGGCGCTCAAGGACGCTGGCCTCGACGCCAAGGACATCGCCGACGTCGTGCTTGTGGGCGGCATGACCCGCATGCCGCGCGTGCGTGAGAAGGTGAAGGAATTCTTCGGCCGCGAACCGCACACCGGCGTGAACCCGGACGAAGTCGTCGCCATGGGTGCAGCGATCCAGGCCGGCGTTCTGCAGGGCGACGTCAAGGACGTGCTCCTGCTCGACGTGACCCCGCTGTCGCTGGGCATCGAGACCTTGGGTGGCGTGTTCACCCGGATGATCGACCGCAACACGACGATACCGACCAAGAAGAGCCAGGTCTTCTCGACCGCCGAGGACAATCAGAACGCGGTCACCATCCGCGTCTTCCAGGGCGAGCGCGAGATGGCTGCGGACAACAAGGTTCTCGGCCAGTTCGACCTGGTCGGAATCCCGCCGGCTCCACGCGGCGTCCCGCAGATCGAGGTTACCTTCGACATCGACGCCAACGGCATCGTGCACGTGACCGCGAAGGACAAGGGCACGGGCAAGGAGCAGCAGATCCGCATCCAGGCCTCCGGCGGCCTCAACGATTCCGACATCGAGAAGATGGTTCAGGAAGCCGAGCAGTTCGCCGAGGAGGACAAGAAGCGGCGTGCGGCGGCCGAGGCCAGGAACCAGGCCGAAAGCCTCATCCATTCGACCGAGCAGCAGCTCCGCGAGCATGGCGACAAGGTCGATGCTTCGGTGAAGGCCGAGATCGAAACCGCACTGGCGGAAGCCAAGACCGCGGTCGAAGGCAATGATCCGGAGGAGATGACGGCGAAGACCAATGCGCTCGCGCAGGCGGCGATGAAGCTCGGTGAGGCCATGTACAAGGCTCAGCAGGAGCAGGCTGCCGGCGGCGCAGATGCAAGTGCCGATAGCGGCGCCTCTTCGGCCCAGCCGGATGAGGAAGTCGTCGATGCGGAATTCTCCGAGGTCGACGACGAGAGCAAGGGCTAAGGAGATGCCGGCTGTAACCCAGCCGGCGTCAGCCGTGCGTACCGGGGGCGTTTAGAAGGATGGTCGAGCAGGATTATTACGATCTGCTTGGAGTGCAGCGGTCGGCGGACCCTGAGACGATCAAGGCCGCCTATCGCAAGCTCGCCAAGGAGCATCATCCTGACCGCCACAATGGCTGCACCAATCAGGAGGCGCAGTTCAAGGCGATCAACGAGGCCTATGACTGCCTGAAGGACCCGCAAAAGCGCGCGGCCTACGACCGGTTCGGCAAGGCCGCGTTCCAGAATGGCGGCGGCGATCCGTTCGGCGGCGCAAACGGGTTCGAGAGCTTCTCCGACATCTTCTCGTCGATCTTCGGCGAGTTTTCCGACCGGCAGAATGCACGCCAGAACCCGGCGCGCGGGGCCGACCTTCGCTACGACCTTCAACTGTCCCTGGAGGAAGCGTTCGCCGGGACCGAGGCGAACATTTCGATCGAGGCGCTCGCGCAGTGTGACGGCTGTGGCGGCAACGGATGCACCAGTACGACCGATTGCGCGCGCACCTGCGGAACTTGCGGTGGTGCAGGACGGGTCCGGGCCCAGCAGGGCTTCTTCATGGTGGAGCGCGGTTGCCCGACCTGCCGTGGAAGCGGCGAAGTCATTGCTGACCCCTGCCACGCCTGCGAAGGCGAAGGACGGGCGCTGAAGCGCCGCAAGCTGTCGGTGAAAATCCCTGCGGGCGTCGACGAAGGCACTCGCATCCGCGTTGCCGGTGAAGGCGAGTCAGGCGTCCGCAACGGACCGAGCGGCGACCTCTACATTTTCGTCCACATGAAGCGGCACGCCATCTATTCGCGCGAAGGCACGACCCTTGTCGCCGAATGCCCGGTGACCTTCACGACGGCTGCGCTTGGCGGGACGATCACCCTGCCCGGCATCGACGGAAACACCATCGAGTTGAAGATCCCGTCCGGCATTCAGTCCGGCGAACAGCTTCGTCAGCGCGGCTTCGGAATGAGCGTGCTGAACGGCCGCGGCCGCGGCGACCTGGTCGCGCGCGTGCTGGTCGAAACGCCGACGAGGCTAAGCTCCAAGCAGAAGAAGATCCTCGAAGAATTTCGCGAAACGGAAACGGGCGACGAATGCCCGAATTCGAAGAGCTTCTTCGGCCGGATCCGCGATATTCTCGGCTAGGCGGCCGAGCTTCCGAAAACCCGCTCAAAGATCGTGTCCACCTCCTTGAGGTGGTAATCGAGATTGAACAGGCTCTCGAGCTGGTCGGCGCTGAGCTTCGCGCTCACCTCCGGATCGCTCTTCAGCAGGTCGAGCAGCGACAGCTGCCCGTCCGAATCCCACACCTTCATCGCGTTGCGCTGCACCAGCGCGTACGATTCCTCGCGGCTGAGCCCGGCCTGGGTCAACGCCAAAAGAACACGCTGCGAGTGGATGAGGCCGCCCATGCGGTTCATGTTTTTCGCCATCCGCTCCGGATAGACGAGCAGCTTCTCGACCACGCCGGTCATGCGGGCGAGCGCGAAGTCGAGCGTGATCGTCGCATCGGGTCCGATGAAGCGTTCGACCGACGAGTGGGAGATATCCCGCTCATGCCACAGTGCGACATTCTCCATCGCCGGGACGACGGCGCCGCGGACGACGCGGGCAAGGCCGGTGAGGTTCTCGGTCAGCACCGGGTTGCGCTTGTGCGGCATGGCCGAGCTGCCCTTCTGGCCCGGCGAGAAATATTCCTCGGCCTCGAGGACTTCGGTGCGCTGCAGGTGGCGGATTTCAGTGGCCAGGCGCTCGATCGAAGACGCGATCACGCCCAATGTCGCAAAGTACATCGCGTGCCGATCACGCGGGATGACCTGCGTCGAGATCGGCTCCGGCGTCAGCCCAAGCTCCTTGGCGACATGCTCCTCAATCGCCGGCCGGACGTTGGCGAACGTGCCCACCGCGCCCGAAATCGCGCAGGTCGCGATGTCTTCGCGAGCGGCAATGAGGCGCCGGCGGTTGCGGTCGAATTCAGCGTAGGCATAGGCCAGCTTCAGCCCAAACGTCGTCGGCTCGGCGTGGATTCCATGGCTGCGGCCGATGGTCGGCGTGAGCTTGTGCTCGAACGCTCGCGACTTCAGCGCTGCGAGCAGCCGGTCGAGGTCCTCGATCAGGATGTCGGCCGCCTGCTTGAGCTGCACCGCCAGCGCCGTGTCGAGCACGTCGGAGCTGGTCATGCCCTGGTGCAGCCAGCGCCGCTCCGGCCCAAGCTTCTCGCCGGCCCAGGTGAGGAAGGCGATCACGTCGTGCTTCGTGACGGCCTCGATCTCGTCGATCGCGGCGACGTCGATCTCGCCCAGCACGTCGCGGTCGTAAGCCGCGCGGATCGTTCCCGCGTCCTCGGCAGGGATCATCCCGACCTTGCCCATCGCCTCGGCTGCGAACACTTCGATGGCGAACCAGATGCGGTAGCGGTTCTCGGGCGACCAGATGGCCGTCATCTCGGGGCGGGAATAGCGGGGAACCATGTGCTGGGCGGCTAGCAGAGCCGCAGCAGCGCATCAAATGCGCCGATGGAGTCAGGCGGCGCCGCGCGCTATGATGGGCTTGCCAGCGTTGCCATCAAGGAGAAACGACATGGCGCACAAAGTATTGGTGCTTTGCCTCGGCATGTTCGTCGCCGCCTCACCTGTGTCGGCCTCGGTTCAGGACCCGACGCAAATGTCAGGCGCGCCCGAAGGGACGTCCGAGACTAAATATTGCATGCGTATCGAGGCGATCACGGGCAGCCGGATCGAAGAGGTCAAGTGCTGGACCCGCGCAGAGTGGGCGGAGCGCGGCGTGGACGTCGATGAGGACTGGGCCAGGGAAGGCGTCCGCACGATCGGCTGAGCGAAGCGCGCGTTACATCAGTCCCAGCGCGCGAAGGCTCGATTGGCCCTGCAGGCCCACGATGACGTGGTCGTGGACGGTGACCTTCATGTGCCGGCCGGCCTCGACCAACTCACGCGTCAGCTTCACGTCCGCCTGGCTCGGTGTCGGGTCGCCGCTCGGATGATTGTGGACGATGATGATTGCGGTGGCGCCGTGCGCCATTGCCCGCTTCATAACCTCGCGGACGTGCATTGAAGCTTCATCGACCGAACCGCGCCACATGGCCTCGTTCGCGATCAGCATGTTCTTCGTGTTGAGGAAGAGGACGCGGACTTCCTCGATCGGCGAATGGGCCATCGCCGCGCGAAGATAGTCCTGAAGTGCGTCCCAGCTCGACAGCACCGGCCGGCCCTCGAGCCGCGTTTCCAGCAGGCGCAGCGCCGTGGCCTCGGCGATCTTGAGCGCCGCAACGACGCCCTCGGTCAGTCCTTCGCGCTTGAGCGTCTCGGCATCGGCTGCGAGCAACGGGCCGACGCCTCCGAACTGTGCGATCAGCGCCTTTGCCTGCGCCTTCGTGTCGCGGCGCGGAATGGCGAGCGCGAGGAGGTATTCGACCAGCTCATGATCGAGCAAAGCCTTCGGCCCGCCTTCAAAGAGGCGGTGTCGAAGGCGGGCTCGATGCCCTGACGCGTCACTGGGGTTGTCAGCCATCCCGGTGTGACTGCTAGGCGACAAGTGCCGCCGCTTGCAACGGTACGTTCATGTCGCCAACGGAACGGCCCGCTACTGCGAGGGTTTCTGAATTCCGATGGCTGCACGGCAAGGCGACAGGGAGGATAATGGCGACGGCGCGCTGATCGTCCGTCGGCGCGGCTGGCGGCGGGTGACCGCGATCGTCGTGCTTTGCCTGCTGCTGCTCTTCCTGTTGCTGATCGCAGGCGTCTGGATCGCTCGCCGTCCGATCGCCAGCCAGGTCCTGCAGGACCAGTTCGAGCAGCGGGGCGTCCGCGCCACCTATCAGCTCGACCGCGTGGGTCTCAGGACCCAGCAGGTCAGCAATCTCGTCATCGGCGATCCCAGGAACCCCGACCTCGTTGCGCGCTATGCCCAGATCCAGCTTCGGTGGACATTGACGGGCAGCGTCGGCGTGTATCGCATCGTCGCACGCGGCGTTCGCCTGAAGGGCAAGGTCGTCGACGGCCGCGTCGTCTGGGGCGACGTGAGCAAGATGCTCCCCCCGCCGTCCGACAAGCCGTTCGAACTGCCCAACATCGTGCTCGATATCGCCGACAGCAGCATCGGCCTGCAAACGCCGTTCGGAAATCTCGGCTTTGCGCTCGCCGGAACGGGGAACCTCAGCGGCGGCTTCAAGGGTAGACTCGCGGCGATCAGTTCGGGCCTGGATCTCGGCCGTTGCCGACTGGAAGCAATGCGCGCCTTCACCGAATTGCGGGTCGTGGCGCGTCGGCCGCAAGTGGACGGGCCGCTCCTCGCTCGTCAGTTCGCCTGCCCGACCAGCAACATCGCACTCGATGAGCCGCGCTTCGACCTGAACAGCAGCTTCAACGAGAGCTTCACCAGCTTCGACGGCAAGGCGCGCGTCACGACCCAGCGCGTCGTCGCCGGCGCGAACGGGCTCGCTGCGATGACGGGCAATGTGCGCTTCACAGGCACGCCGAAGGCGGCCTACGGCCAGCTCGACGTTGCGGCGCAGCGTTCGCGGCTTGGCCCCATCTTTGCAGAGCGGACCCGTATCGATGGTCGCTACCTGATCGGCGCTGCGGCCGGCACGCTGACGTTGCTCGCCGATTATTCTGCGGAGGATGCCAGCCTGGCACCTTCCGTTCTGGCGGGCGTCACCGATCCCCTATCCGCGGCAGACAAGACGCCCATCGGCCCCATCGCGAGCGCAATGAGCAATGCCATCCGCCGGTCGGCCAGCGCGTTCGATGCATCTGGAACTATCCGCATGGTCAATTTCCCCGGCGGCGGCGCGGCGCGGATCGAATCCGCCGAAGTGCGCGCCGATACGGGTGCACGAGTGCGCGTGTCCGGCGGCGACGGTGTCACTTACTATTGGCCGCAGACAAGGCTGCGTGTCGACGGCCTGATCCAGATGGCCGGCGGCGGGTTGCCCGAGGGTCGGGTACTGCTTCGCCAGCCGCGCAGCGGAGCCGCGATGAGCGGCGTTGCCCGTTTCGCACCTTATCAGGCGGGCGCGTCCCGGCTCGCGCTGGACCCGATCCGATTCCAGGCGAGCGCGGACGGGGCAACGAACTTCAATACGGTCGCCCTGCTCGACGGTCCGTTCCCGGACGGCCGGGTGCAGGGCTTGCGGCTGCCGCTCAACGGCCGTCTCGGACCTGCCGGAGCTTTCTCGGTCGGGCGCACCTGCCTGGTCGCAAGCTGGCGTTATTTTCGCATGCGCGAGATCCAGTTCGGCCCCACGCGGATGCCGATCTGCCCCATCGGTCCTGCAATGGTCTCTCAGCCAGCCGGCGGAGACATGCGCGTTGCCGCACGGTTGAGCAATCCGAGCCTCAGCGGCCGGCTCGGCGACTCCCCGCTGCGCCTGAACGCCGACTCTGCGCAGATCGTCGGCAAGCAATTCTCCGCGGCCGACCTCGGATTGCGCCTCGGCAAGTCCGAAACACCGTTCGTGTTCGATGCCGCTCGCCTGCAGGGCACGTTCAGCGGCAGCGGGATCAGCGGAACCTTCGGCGGCGCCCAGTCCATCATTGGCAGCGTGCCCCTGCTGATCAGCGACGCGGATGGCCGCTGGCGCTATTACAACCAGGACCTGACAGTGAACGGCGCGCTGAACCTGACAGATCGCAGCGAGACGCCGCGCTTCTACCAGCTGCGCAGCAACGACTTCCAGGTAAAGATGTCGGGCGACGACATCACTGCCGGCGGCACGCTCGTGCATCCTGACAGCGGCACCCGCGTGACGGACGTCTCGATCCGCCACGCACTCTCCAGCGGCAGCGGCCAGGCCATCCTCGACGTCCCCGGTATCCAATTCGGCGCGGGCCTGCAGCCGGAGGAACTCACGCGCCTGACGGAGGGCGTGATCGCTCTCGTCCAGGGCAATCTGCGCGGACGCGGCGAGATCAACTGGAACGGCAATGGCGAGGTTACGTCCACTGGCGAGTTCAGCACCGACGGCATGGACTTCGCAGCGCCCTTCGGTCCAGTGACCGGGGTGAACGGGACGGTCCGATTCACCGACCTGCTGAACCTCGAAACGGCGCCCGGCCAGAGCGCCACCATCGCCTCGATCAACCCCGGTATCCTCGTCGAAAACGGCACGATCAGGTATCAATTGCTGCCCGGCCAGCTGGTAAAGGTCGAGCGCGGCGAGTGGCCGTTCATGGGCGGCCGCCTGATCCTTCGTGAGACGATCCTCAACTTCAGCCGTCCCACCGCGAAGCGTCTGACCTTCGAAGTCGTCGGCTTCGACGCGAAGCAATTCGTCGACAGCTTCGGTTTCTCTGGCCTGGAGATCACCGGCACGTTCGACGGCGTCCTGCCGATGATCTTCGACGAAGAAGGCGGGCGGATCGTGGGCGGCCGGCTCGACTCCCGCCCGCCCGGCGGCGAGTTCCTCTACACTGGGACCCAGCCCAGGGCCGGGCTTGCGGTCGGGCTAGCGTTCGATCTGCTCAGCAACATCCGCTACCAGTCCATGATCATCCGGCTAGACGGCGATCTCGCGGGCGAATTCGCGACGCGCTTCACGATCAACGACATCTCCCTGTCCAACAAGGGCGGGTTCGCTGCCGGTATCGTGCGCAATGCGTTCAGGAAGGTGCCGCTGGTGGTGAACCTCAGCATCCGCGGGCCCTTCCGCGCCCTGATCGCCATGGCCAAAGGGTTCAAAGACCCGAGCGAAGTGATCGAGCCGGTCCTGCCGTTCCCGCTTGATACGCCTGGCCTCGCCGTCGAAACCCGCATCCTCCGCAAGGAGGAAGAACAGCAGTCCAATGCTCCGAGCCTTACCGAGGAGCTGAAGCCAACCCAAAACCCACAGCCAAGCGAGTGAGCCGATGAAAAGATTGCGGAGAACGAACCTGCGGCTGATTGCCGGCGTGGCCTGCGCCATTCCGCTTGCCGGCTGCGTGACGGTGGAGACGCCGGAAAAGCCGATCGAGATCAACCTGAACGTGGAGATCCGTCAGGAAGTCCTCGTCAGGCTTCAGCAGGATGCGCAGCAGCTGATCCAGCAGAACCCGGACGCCTTCCCGCAGGCGCAGCCTCAGCCGCCGAGACCGTAAGATGAAGCCGTGGATCCTGCTGTCCGCAATCGCCGCGGCTGGCCTCGCTTGTTCGAGCATCGCGCCGGCCCAGGGTTCGGCCGGCGTTTCCGCCGCGTTGCAGGCGGGCCAGGTCGGCGAGCGGTACGACGGCTATTTGGGGTTTGCCACGCCGCCCTCGCCTGCGCTTCGGCGCGAGGTGGTCGCGATCAACATACGCAGGCGCGCTCTCTACACGGACCTGGCACGGCGTCGGGGTGTCACTCCGGAGACTGCGGCGCTCGCGACGGCATGCGAGCTGCTCACCCGCGTCCCGGTTGGCCAGGTCTATCTTCTTCAGGACAGGATATGGCGGCGCCGTGCGCCGGGACAGCGCCTCTCGCCTCCCAGCTACTGCGGCTGATCATTTCACCAGCGCACAACCGGGCTAACAACCGTGGTCTGGCGGGTTGGAACCCCGGTTGACTTGTCCCCACCCCCTTCATAAAGGGGCGGCGCCTAGGCGGCTTCGGTCGCCGCCATGTTTCTCGCCCTTCGGAAACCCCAATCATGGCGGGGCGACGCATAGGGGAAGATCGTGGCGACGGACGAGACCGGGCAGGACCCAAAGCTTCCACCAGACGCAAGGCTCGACTCGCTCGAAAGGCGGCTCGACCGGCTGCAGGAGGCGGAAGCGAAGCGGACCTATCAGGCGCAGCCAAATCCGACCACTCGGATCTGGCAGTTGATGTTCGGCCATCTCGTCGGAGCTCCGGTGGGTGGCGGGGTCATCGGATGGGGTCTCGACAGTCTGTTCGGGACCTTTCCGACGTTGTTCCTGATCATGCTGTTCGTCGGTTTCGGCGTCGGCGTGGTGAACGTCATGAGAGTTTCGAAAACGCCGCCGGACGGATCGTCCGGGACGGGATCGTAAGAAGGTAAGACGGACGTGGCTGAAGCAGGCAAGATCGACCCAATGCACCAGTTCACGGTGGAACCCATCGTTCCGCTGCAGGTGGCCGGTTATGACATCAGCTTCACGAACAGCTCGCTGTGGCTGCTCATCGCCCTCGCGCTGATCAGCGGCTTCATGCTGATGGGCATGCAGCGCCAGCTCGTTCCTGGCCGCTGGCAAATGGCGGTCGAGGGCCTGACCGGCTTCATCGACGACATGGTCAAGGTGAACATCGGGCCGCAGGGCAAGAAGTTCGTTCCCTACATCTTCTCGCTCTTCGTGTTCATCCTTGCGGCGAACCTGCTCGGACTGTTCCCGCTCAGCATCATCCCGGGCCAGCACCAGTTCACGACCACCAGCCATTTCAGCATCACCGGCGTGCTTGCCGTGATGAGCTTCTCGATCGTGCTGATCGTCGGCTTCGCACGGCACGGCCTGCACTTCTTTTCGCTGTTCGTTCCGCACGGCACGCCGAAGATCATGGTCCCGCTGATCGCGGCCATCGAGTTCATCTCGTTCATGGTCCGGCCCTTCAGCCTCGGCCTTCGATTGTTCGTCGCGATGATCGCCGGCCACATCCTGATGGAAGTGTTCGGCAGCTTCGTCGTCAACGGCTTCAACGGCGGCCCGCTTGGCTGGGGCGTTGGTGCCTTGAGCTTCCTCTTCATCATCGGCGTGACCGCACTCGAGCTGCTGGTCGTCGCCATTCAGGCTTATGTCTTCGCGTTGCTTACGACGCTGTATCTCAACGACGCGATCAACCTTCACTAAAGTTCAGGCAAAGGAGTTTCACATGGATTTCGCTTCCGCACAGGTCATCGGTGCTGGTCTTGCCGCAATCGGCGTCGGTGCCGCCGCAATCGGCGTGGGCAACGTCTTCGGCTCCTTCCTTGAGAGCGCGCTCCGCAATCCGGCAGCCGCCGACAGCCAGCAGGGTCGCCTGTTCATCGGCTTCGCCGCCGCCGAGCTTCTGGGCCTGATCGCGTTCGCGGTCGCCATGATCATCCTCTACGCGCGTTAAGTTCTAGAACGCGGCCGGGCCTCCGGGCCCGGTTAGACCGGGACGTTAAATGCCTCAGATCGAGCAACTTTCGCAGATCTTCTACTCGCAGCTGTTCTGGCTGCTGTTGGTGTTCGGCATCATCTACTTCTGGATCGGCCGGGGCATGGTCCCGAAGATCCAGTCGGTCGTGGAAGATCGCGACCGCAAGATTGCCGGCGACCTGGCGGCCGCCCAGAGCGCTCGCGAACAAGCGGAAGCTGCCGAGGAAGCCTATCGCGAACGGATCGACGCGAGCCGCAGCGAGGCAATGAAGGTCGCTCAGGAGGCCAAGACCCAGGCCGCCCTCGCCACCGAGAAGCGCCTCAAGGTGATCGACGAGCAGCTCGGCACGCGCGTCGCCGAAGCGGAAACGCGCATCCGCGCCGCAGCCGAAGCGGCCCGCCGCGAGCTGGAGCCCGTTGCGGCCGAGGCTGCAAGCGAGCTTGTGACCAAGCTGACCGGCCAGAACATCTCTGCCCGCGACGCTGAGCCCACAGTGAAGGCGGTGCTTCATGGCTAATCCTCATCCCGCCGATCCCGGCCAGCCGGCCGAGCATCCGGAAGCGCACGCGACGGTCGAACAGCCCGGCGCCACCCCGGCCGATCATGCCGCCCCTGCAGCGTTCGGACTGATCACCGCGCCGATGTTCATCGCGCTGGCGATGATCCTGGTCATCGCGCTGATCGTCTGGAAGAAGGTTCCGGCGGCGATCGGCAAGGCCCTGGACAGCAAGATCGACGTCATTCGCAGCCAGCTCGCCGAGGCGGAATCGCTGCGCAAGGACGCCGAAGCGCTGAAGGCTGAATATGAGGCCAAGCGCCAGTCGGCCGACACAGAGGCGGCGACCATCCTCGAGCGCGCAAAGCACGAGGCGGACGCCATTGTCGTCCAGGCGAGGACGAACGCCGAAGCTCTGGTGGAGCGCCGTCAGCGGATGGCGGAAGACAAGATCGCCGCCGAGGAACGCAATGCGGTCGAGCAGCTTCGAGCAGCGGCCGCAGACGCGGCGCGGGAAGCGGCGGCTCGGCTGATCCGCGAGCGGGTCGATGAAAAGGCGGACGAGACTCTGATCGGCGACGCCATCCGGGGGATCGGAACCCGCTAAGGCCTGCTTGCCGCGCCACGCGCGGCGTGGCAGTCGGCAAAATCCGGGCGGTTAGCTCAGTTGGTAGAGCGTCTCGTTTACACCGAGAGGGTCGGCGGTTCGAGCCCGTCACCGCCCACCATTGCTGAAGCGGCCGAGCAGAAGCGAGCGATTGCGAAGCAATGGGGAGCTACTGCGTAGAGACCGCGAAAGCCGGACGGCCTGCCCGCACCGCGGGACAGGACCGACGTCACACGGATTTACTCCGTGACGGCCTCACCTTTCCGCCTTAGGCCGCTACAGCCGACCCAACCTCCGCAAAATACCGCCGCATCGCGATGCTCGCCTCCGGCGCCAGCTCGACGAAAACCCGCCGGCCGTCGTGCGGATCGGCACGGCGCAGGAAGATCCCCCTGTCCGTCATCGTCTTCAGCCAGCGCAACGCCGTCGTCGCCGGTACGGCTGCTGCGATGCACAGGCTCGACACCGGCACGCGCAACTGGGCGATCTCCGCCTGCAGCAGGTCGAGCAGCATGTCCCAGGCCGGATCGGCGAACAAATCCTCCTCGAAGAAGCGCGTGCGCAGGCGGCGCGCGCGGATGACCTGACGCACCGTCTCCCCTGAAATCTGGGGGATCTCCGCCGCGGGAACGGCCGGCGCGGACCGCGCTGGCGCTTCTGGCCCTGTCGACAGCCGGGCAAGCGTCGAGGCGATCCGGCTGACCTCGTCGCTCAGCTGTCGCAGGCGCTCGCTGCTGCGATCTGCCGCCACGTCCGACAAAAGCCTAACGTCGTGGATGCCCGAGGTCGCGATGGCGAGGGCGGCCGCGCGCTCCGCCTCGTCGCCGTCGATCACCAGTTCGACCGGTGAGCCGCCGATGCTGCAGAATAACAGGTCCACCAGCTCATTCGAAGCGGAAACGACCGCCGCATAACGGCCATCCAGCACATCCTCCCGGACCTGACGCAAGAGGCGGTCCATGGCCGGTCCACCATCATGATCGAGCTCGATCCAGATGGCAGTGGCCGAGGCCTGGAGCGCAATTCGATCCGCAGCGCCATCGAGCGGCAGGATGGCGCCGATGCGCGCGCCTGCGGCCTCGACCGTGCGGGCGGCGCGATCGAGCGCCGCATCGCTATCGCCCGCAATGAGGACGGGCGGAGCGGCGGAATAGGATTGGTCGTAAGTCTCGGTCGTATACGCGTTCATTAGACATCCCAGTCTGAAGCGGAACCGAGCGAGAACGTTGGTAGACGGCAATTCGGAGCAAAGTCAGCCCAAAACTGAGTCCGATATGGACCTATTGGCAAACGGGGCGCCAACGGCTGGTGCATAAGCAAGGCGCAGCGGGGGTTTGCGAGTGAATGCGTCAAGCGAGAACGTGCCCGGGGCGGCGCGTGCACAATGGTTGTCGGACCTGAACAAGGCGATCGACGAGGCGCAGTGGCTCGCCTGGCGCATCGGCGTCGTCGAGGGACGGAACGCGCAGGCGCTGGAGCTCTACGTCCGCCTTGAACTGGTGCGCGGCGAAGTCGAAGCGATGCGCGGTCGGGACATGCGCAACCTTCGCCACCCGACCAGCAGCGCCTTTCCTTCCGCCGATCTGCTAGACACCTTGGGGAAGCTCGCCGCCGCCGGAGAAGGGCTCGAGGAATGATCCGATCGGTGGCGCCTGCCAGCCGCCGGTTGCGACGAAGCCGCGATTAAGGAAAGCGCGCTTGCCATAGGCGAGCGGCTCGCCGTCAGGCCCTTCGACCCGGCCGCCCGCAGCCAGCAACACCGCATGCCCCGCCGCCGTGTCCCACTCGCTGGTCGGCGAGAGCCGCGGGTAGATGTCGGCACGGCCCTCGGCGACGATGCAGAACTTCAGCGACGACCCAACGGCGACATAGCCGCACTCGCCGGCCGCCTCGGCCAGATAGTCGGCGGTCGGCTGGTTGAAGTGCGACTTGGACGCGACGGCGACCAGTTCATCGCCCGGCGTCCGCGTCCGGATCGGGATACGTCCGCTGAGATCTTCCAGCCAGGCGCCCTCGCCCACCAGCCCGCCGTGCAGACGCTGCGTTGCCGGTGCGAACACCGCGCCAAGGTGAGGCACGCCCTCGACGATCAGGCCGATATTGACGGTGTAGTCGTCGCCGCCGCGCACGAACTCCTTGGTCCCGTCCAGCGGATCGACGAGGAAATAGGTGTTGCCATGCGCGGGTATGCGGCCAGCGGCGACTTCCTCCTCCGCGATGACCGGAACACCGGGAGCGGCCCTCGCCAAGGCGGCGAGGATGATCAGTTCGGCCGCGCGGTCCGCTTCGGTGACCGGCGACGAATCCTGCTTGTGCTCCACGTCGAAGCCGCGGCGGACGATCTCCAGGATCGCCTCGCCGGCTTCGCGCGCCGCAATGGCAATGTCTTCGAGAAGCTGCCTGTCGCTCACCGGATCAGCGCGGCGCCATCCGGATGCCGCCGTCGAGACGGATCGATTCCGCGTTCAGGTACGGCGTTTCGACGATGAACGCGGCGAGGTCGGCATATTCCTCGGCCTTGCCGAGCCGCTTCGGGAACGGGACCTGCGCCCCCAGCGCGTCCTGCACGTTCGGCGGCATCATCGCGACCATCGGCGTCTTGAACACGCCCGGAAGGATGGTGTTCACGCGAATGCCGTCGTTCATCAGGTCGCGTGCGATCGGCAGCGCCATGGCGAGCACGCCGCCCTTCGAAGCGGAATAGGCCGCCTGGCCGATCTGGCCGTCCTCTGCGGCCACTGACGCCGTGTTGATGATGCAGCCGCGCTCGCCGTCTTCCAGTGGGTCCAGATCGACCATCCCGAACGCCGAATTGGCGATGCAGCGGAACGTGCCGATCAGGTTGATTTGGATGGCCAGCTCGAACTGGATCATCGGGTAGAACTTCGGCTCCTTGGTTTCCTTGTCCCGGCCGACGGTCTTGGCGGCATTGGCGACGCCCGCGCAATTGACCAGCACGCGCTCCTGCCCGTGCGCCTCGCGTGCCTTGGCGAAGGCAGCCGCAACCTTGTCGTCGCTGGTCACGTCGACTTCGCAGAACACGCCGCCGATCTCGGAGGCGACCTTCTCGCCCTTCTCGACGTCGCGGTCGAACACCGCGACCTTGGCGCCACGCTTGGCGAGCTCACGAGCCGTCGCTTCACCGAGGCCTGATGCGCCGCCGGTCACGACTGCGGAAATGCCCTGAATCTTCATTTCGTCTCCTTGGGTTCCACACGGGCAAGGACTGTACCCTCGCCCACCTGCGCGCCCGCTTCGGCGCTCAATTCCGCGACCACTCCGTCGAACGGCGCGGTCAATCCATGCTCCATCTTCATCGCTTCAAGCGTCAGCAAACGTTGCCCTTTGGAAACCTTTTCACCTTGCGCGACTTCGACCGCTGTAACTTTCCCGGGCATTGGCGCGACGATTACGCCATCGGCTACTCCGTGCCCGCCGACGCTGCCTCGAGCCGCAAGCGCGAACTCGTAGGCGTTGCCCTCATAGAAGGCGACGACCCGTTCGTCGTCCCGGAAGCCGGAGACGGCGGCGAACTCACCACCCGTCGCAATCGTCCGGAATTCACCGGCGCGCCCCAGGGCGATGGCAGTCCGATGCGGAGCGTTCAGGCGGAAGCCCGCCAGATCAGCCAGAGGCTCCTCATCCTCATCGATCGCAAGAGCGACGACGGCCGCTCCTCGCAGGATCATTTCGTCGGGCTCCGTGTCGGGTACCAGGTCGTCGAGGTGGCGCTCGATGAAACCGGTGTCGATGTTGCCCCTGCCGAAATCCGGATGGAGTACGGCGTTGAAAAGGAAACCTGCATTGGTCCGCACGGGCCAGACCTCGGTCTCATCCAGCATGCCGGCGACCACGCTGATCGCCTCATCGCGGGTGTCACCACGCGCCACCAGCTTAGCGATCATCGGATCGTAGAACGGCGAGATCGCATCGCCCTCTTCCACGCCGGTCTCGATGCGGCCTTCGTCGCCGAGGTCGAAATGATCGAGCGGACCGACGCTCGGAAGGAATCCCTTGGCGGGATCCTCGGCGTAAAGCCGTGCCTCGATCGCCCAGCCGCTGATTGACACCTCGTCCTGCGTCTTCGGCAGCTTCTCGCCCGACGCCACGCGGAGCTGCCATTCGACTAGGTCCTGCCCGGTGATCTCCTCGGTCACTGGATGCTCGACCTGCAGGCGGGTGTTCATTTCCATGAACCAGATGCGGTCGGGCTTCAGGCCCTCGCTGGCGTCGGCGATGAACTCGATCGTGCCTGCGCCTTCGTAGTTCACGGCCTTGGCTGCGCGCACCGCCGCGCCGCAGACCGCCTCGCGCGTCGCCTCGTCCATGCCGGGCGCGGGCGCTTCCTCGATCACCTTCTGGTGGCGGCGCTGGAGCGAGCAGTCACGTTCGAACAGATGAACCACATTGCCGTGGCTGTCGCCGAACACCTGCACTTCGATGTGGCGCGGCGAGAGGATGTATTTCTCGATCAGCACGCGGTCGTCGCCGAACGAGCTCGCCGCCTCGCGCTTGCAGCTTTCCAGCGCGTCGTCGAAGTCCTTGGATGCATCGACCCGACGCATGCCTTTGCCGCCGCCGCCCGCGACCGCCTTGATCAGCACCGGATAGCCGATTGCGTCCGCCTCGGCCTTCAGCCGCTTCGGGTCCTGGTCCTCGCCGAGATAGCCGGGCGTGACCGGCACACCCGCTTCCGACATCAACTTCTTCGCCGCGTCCTTGAGGCCCATGGCGCGGATGCTGTCCGGCTTCGGCCCGACCCAGATCAGGTCGGCGTCGATCACTGCCTGGGCGAAGTCGGCATTTTCCGACAGGAAGCCGTAGCCGGGGTGGATCGCCTCCGCGCCGGTGGCCTTGGCGGCCTCGATGATCTTCTCACCGACGAGATAGCTTTCACGCGCCGGGCTCGGGCCGATGTGCACCGCTTCGTCCGCCTGCCGCACGTGCAGCGCCTTGGCATCGGCGTCCGAGTACACCGCGACCGTGCGCACCCCCATCGCCCGCGCTGTGCGGATGATGCGGCAGGCAATCTCGCCGCGATTGGCGATGAGTAGCGACTTCAGCATACGCGAATGTTCACGAATGTTCGCACTGACGAAGGCGCAGTTTTCCGCCGAAAACCCAACATTTTCATGCAGCAGCCGCGTACCGCAGGATCGAAGCTGTAGGACAGCATCTTCTACTCCGCCGCCACCCGCATTGGCTCTTCCGCAACGAGCGGCTTCAATCCAAGTTTGGCGAATAATGCCGCATCGCTGTCGTCACCGGCATTGGGGGTCGTCAGCAGCCGGTCGCCGGTGAAGATGCTGTTCGCTCCCGCAAGGAAGCAGAGCGCCTGCGTGCTCTCCGACATGCTCTCGCGGCCGGCCGACAGGCGGACCATCGACCTGGGCATGGTGATGCGCGCGACCGCAACTGTGCGGACAAACTCGATGTCGTCGATCGGCCGCTGCTCGCCCCACATGTCGCCGAGCACTGTGCCCTTCACCGGCACCAAAGCGTTCACCGGCACACTCTCCGGATGCCGCGGAAGCGTTGCCAGCGCGTGGATGAAGCCGACGCGGTCCTCGCGGGTCTCGCCCATGCCGACGATCCCGCCGCAGCAGACCGCCATCCCCGCCTTGCGCACCTCCTCCAGCGTATCGAGCCGCTCCTGGAACGTCCGCGTGGTGATGATGTCGACGTAATGCTCAGGGCTCGTGTCGATGTTGTGATTGTAATAATCAAGGCCCGCGTCCTTCAGCGCCCGCGCCTGATCGCCGGTCAGCATGCCGAGCGTCATGCAGGTCTCGAGCCCCATCGCCTTCACTTCGCCGACCATATGGCAAAGCGCGGGCATGTCCTTGTCCTTAGGCGAGCGCCAGGCCGCGCCCATGCAGAAGCGCTGCGACCCATGCGCCTTCGCCTCGCGGGCGGCCGCGATGACCGCGTCCGCATCCATCAGCTTCTCGGCCTTGAGGCCGGTGTCGGCGAAGGCGGACTGCGAGCAATAGCCGCAGTCTTCCGGGCAGCCGCCGGTCTTGATCGACAGCAAGGTGCAAAGTTGAACCTCGCCTGCCGCGTGGTTCTCGCGATGTGCCTCCGCCGCGCGGAACACGAGTTCGGTGAAGGGCAGTCCGAAGAGGTCCGCGATTTCCGCGCGAGTCCAGTCGTTCCGGGTCATAATTCCTCCCCGGGCCGGGGAGGGGGACCAGCCGCAGGCTGGTGGAGGGGCCCCACCCCGGAACAGTTTGCGACGATGTAGCGATGAACTGCATCCAAGTCCTTCAGCACGTCGCGCGCTGCAATCCTGATGACGCGAAATCCTTCGCGACTGAGAATCGCGTCACGAGCCAAGTCGCGCTCCGGCCGATCGCCGAGGTTGTGAGCCTCACCGTCGACCTCGATGATGAGACGCCGTTCGAGACAGGCAAAGTCGACAGTGACCTGCCCAATCGGGAATTGGCGGCGAAACTTGTGTCCTCCGGGCCGCTTTCGCAGCACCTGCCAGAGCAGCACCTCCGGCAAGCTCATCTCCGCCCTAAGCCTACGGGCGCGCTTTACCTGCTTGATCGGTGTTTGGAGGAGGCGTGGGCCCCCTCCACCGCGCTCCGCGCGGTCCCCCTCCCCTTTCCGGGGAGGATTTGAGGCGGCGCCGTCTAGCATCGTCACATCCTGAACACGCCGAACTGCGGCCGCTGGGGGATCGGCGCATTCAGCGTCGCTGCGAATGCCAGCCCGAGCACGTCGCGCGTCTGCGCCGGGTCGATGATCCCGTCGTCCCACAGCCGCGATGTCGCGTGCCACGGGTTGCCCTGCGCTTCGTAATCGTCGCGGATCGGCTGCTTGAAGGCTTCGGCCTGCTCGGGCGTCCACTTGTCGGCGTCGCGGTGAACGGTGGCCAGCACCGATGCCGCCTGCTCCCCGCCCATCACGCTGATGCGCGAGTTGGGCCAGGTGAAAAGGAAGCGCGGCGAGTAAGCGCGGCCGCTCATGCCGTAATTGCCGGCGCCGAAGCTGCCGCCGATCAGGACGGTGATCTTCGGCACGCTGGCGGTGGCGACGGCGGTGACGAGCTTCGCACCATGCTTGGCGATGCCTTCCGCCTCATATTTTCCGCCGACCATGAAGCCGCTGATGTTCTGCAGGAACAGCAAGGGCGTACGGCGCTGGCAGGCGAGCTGGATGAAATGCGCGCCCTTCAAGGCGCTTTCGCTGAACAGGATGCCGTTGTTCGCCAGGATCGCGACCGGCATTCCCCAGATGTGCGCGAAGCCGCAGACAAGCGTGGAACCGTAGAGCGGCTTGAATTCGTGGAACTCCGAACCATCGACGATGCGCGCGATGATCTCGTGCACATCGTAGGGCGCGCGGACGTCGTCAGGGATTACGCCGTAGAGCTCCTCCGGGTCGTAAGCGGGCGGCCGCGGCTCGCGCAGCTCGATGCCCGCGCCGGCCTGCGGCTGCAGCGTGGAGACGATGTCGCGGACTATGGTCAGCGCATGCTCGTCATTCTCGGCGAGATGGTCGACGACGCCGGACTTGCGAGCATGCAAGTCGCCGCCGCCGAGGTCCTCCGCGCTGATTTCCTCGCCCGTCGCCGCCTTCACCAGCGGTGGTCCGCCGAGGAAGATGGTGCCCTGGTTGCGGACGATGACACTCTCGTCGCTCATTGCCGGGACGTAGGCGCCGCCCGCGGTGCAACTGCCCATCACGCAGGCGATCTGGGCGATGCCCTTCGAGCTCATTTGCGCCTGGTTGAAGAAGATGCGGCCGAAATGGTCGCGGTCGGGGAAGACCTCCGCCTGGTGCGGCAGGTTCGCTCCGCCGCTGTCGACGAGATAGACGCACGGCAGCCGGTTCTCGAGGGCGATTTCCTGCGCGCGAAGGTGCTTCTTCACCGTCAGCGGATAGTAGGTCCCGCCCTTCACCGTCGCGTCGTTGCAGACGATCATCACCTGCTTGCCCGACACCCGGCCGATGCCGGCGATGATGCCCGCGCCCGGCACCTCATGATGATACATGTCGAAGGCGGCGAGCTGGCCGATCTCCAGGAACGGCGAGCCGGGATCGAGCAGCCGTTCAACGCGATCGCGCGGAAGCAACTTGCCCCGTTCGACGTGGCGGTTCCGATGCTTTTCCGGTCCGCCCTTGGCCGCCTCGGCGACATCCGCGCGCAACTTCTCGGCGAGCGCGCGGTTGTGTCCCGAACGCGCGCGGAATTCGTCGCTGTCTGGGCTGATACTTGTCTGGAGCCTTGGTGCGCTCATGCCCTGTGGATGCCCGTTGGTCGAATTACCCCTGCCGCCCGCCTAGCTGCTGCGGCAGCGCTTGGCAAAACCCTCGAAAGGCCTCGAATGAACCGCCCTGTACTGCTTCTCTTCGCCTCCGCCATCGCCCTCTCCGTCACCGCCTGCCAGCAGTCCGGCACGGACACCCAGACCGAGGCCGTCCAGAGCACGGAGCTCGGCATTGTCCCGGCGTCGATGGACCGTTCGGTGAAGCCCGGCGACGACTTCTTCGGCTACGCCAACGGCAATTGGGTGAAGAACACGCCGATCCCCGAGGATCGTTCGAACATCGGCGGCTTCTACATCGCCGACCAGACGCGCGAGAAGCAGACGCGGGAGCTGCTCGACGGCCTGCTCAAGTCGAACGCGGCCGCGGACACGAACGAAGGCAAGATCGCCAACTATTACAGCGCCTATCTGAACACGGACGCGATCGACAAAGCCGGCCTGAACCCGGCCAAGTCCGACCTCGACGCCATCGGACGCATTTCCGACAAGCGACAGCTCAGCGCGGCGATCGGCGGCACCCTTCGCGCGGACACCGACCCGCTCAACGCGACCAACTTCCAGACCGAAAACCTGTTCGGCATCTTCGTTACGCAGGGCCTGAACACGCCGGGCGAGACCCTGCCCTATCTCATGCAGGGCGGCATCGGCCTTCCGGAGCGGGATTATTATCTCGGCGGCGACGCGAAGATGGCGGACCTGCGCAAAAAGTATCGGGACTATATCGCGACGATCATGCGCCTCGCCGGCAATCGGGACCCGCAGGGCGCCGCGAACCGCATCCTCGATCTCGAAACGAAGATCGCCCGCGCCCATGCCACGCGCGAGGAGAGCGAGGACTTCGCCAAGGGCGCGACCGTCTGGACCCGCGCGGAGCTGGAGCAGAAGGCACCCGGTATCGACTGGGCGGCGCTGCTGAACGCTGCGCAGCTCGGCGAAGCCCAGAAGTTCCAGGCTTATCACTCCGCGGCAATTCCAAAGCTTGCGGCTCTGGTCGGATCGGAGCCGCTCGACGCGTGGAAGGACTGGCTGGCGTTCCATACGCTCAACCAGCAGGCCAACGTGCTGCCCAAGTCGTTCCGCGACGCGAGCTTCGCTTTCAACGGCACCGCTCTGACCGGGGCACCCAAGGAGCGGCCGCGCGACCAGCTGGCCATGAACGCCGTCAGCAGCGCTCTGCAGGGCGCGGTCGGCAAGGCCTACACCGACAAATACTTCCCTGCGTCCGCCAAGGCCGAAGTCCAAAAAATGGTCGAGGAGATCAAGGCCGCCTTCGCCCGCCGCGTGGAGGCCCTCGACTGGATGGCGCCGTCGACGAAGGAAGAGGCGCTGAAGAAGGTCCGCTCCATCGTCGTCGGCGTCGGCTATCCCGACACGTGGCGCGACATCTCGGCGCTCCAGATTGGCAACGACGCCTATGCCAACCAGAAGAATGCCGGCCTCGCCGAGTACCGCCACCAGATCGCGAAGATCGGCAAGCCGATGGACCGCAACGAATGGTGGATGCCGCCGCAGCTGGTGAACGCAGTCAACCTGCCGGTGCAGAACGCACTCAACTTCCCGGCAGCGATCCTGCAGCGGCCCTTCTTCGACGCGAAGGCGGATCCGGCGTTCAACTACGGCGCGATCGGCTCCGTCATCGGGCACGAGATCAGCCACAGCTTCGACAATAACGGCGCTCTGTTCGATTCCACGGGCCGTCTGCGCAACTGGTGGACGCCTGCAGACCTCCAGCGCTTCCAGGAAGCGGGCAACGCCCTCGCCGCGCAGTACGACCAGTACGAGGCGCTGCCGGACCTTCACGTGAACGGCAAGCTCACCTTGGGCGAGAATATCGCCGACGTGGCCGGTCTCGCGGCGGCTTACGATGCCTACCGCCACTCGCTGGGCGGCAAGGAAGCTCCGGTGATCGAGGGCTTCTCAGGCGACCAGCGCTTCTTCCTCGCCCATGCTCAGGTCTGGGCAAGCAAGATGCGGGAGGAAACGCTCCGCCAGCGCGTCCTGGCGGACGGGCATTCGCCCGGCCAGTTCCGTGCGCTCACCGGCCGCAACCTCGACGCCTGGTATTCGGCGTTCGGCGTCCAGCCGGGACAGAAGCTGTATCTCGCGCCCGACAAGCGCGTGAAAGTGTGGTGAGGTAAGCCCGCCGTCCTGTTGGCCAAATACTGGCCGGCGCTTCAGGCCTCTTGAGCCTCTGCGAGTGCGGCCGCCTTGTTGGCGATCGACGCGGCCCGCATCTGTTCGGTGCGGTCGGCTCGCGCCGCCATCTCCCGCCACGCGGCTTCGGCGCGCAGGCATCGATCGCGGACGTTGTCCAGCGTGGCCGCCTCCGCTTCCGCCTTCGCGGTGTCCGCCCGGAACAGGAAAAGCTCGCGGTCCTTCATGTCCTTGACCGGTCTGGCATTCGTCATCGCTCCTCCAAATCTCCCTGGCCCGCTCCTCGAATCCTCGAAGGAGCGGGCCGGGGTCCTCCCGAGGGGAGGGAATCGCCCGATCAGGCGGTCTGAAGGTTGACGGCGCTCATCTTGCCGCGGCGGTCCTCTTCCAGCTCGTAGCTGACGCGCTGGTCCTTTTGCAGCGTGCGAAGACCCGCGCGCTCGACCGCCGTGATGTGGACGAAAGCGTCGTTACCGCCGTCTTCCGGAGCGATGAAGCCGTAGCCCTTTTGATCATTGAAAAATTTTACCGTGCCGATCGGCATACCCAATTCCTTCCAAGTTGGCGGACCGAGACGGTCCTCGGATGCTAGGAGTAGCGAAGAGAAGGAATGAGGAGCCGCAAAGCGCCTGAAGACCGTCAGTTTGCGACTGGTAGCGCGTACCGTATAACCTCGCCGGTGTGAAAATGTAAGGCTGGTCGTCGCTCGACGATGTAACCCGCCCCATCAAAGCTTCCGCCTAACTTTGGATAAGGTCCACGCGCGCCCGCGCTCGTCTAGAAATTGGGGAGCGATCCGGTTTTCGAGTGGTGCTCATGCCAGACCGCTCCCCGCCCTCGTGGCCTTTTGGGGGGCTAGTAACGAGGGCGAGGCCCGTCTCTGACGTTGTAATCGAAGACAGGACCTCATGACCGATATTCGGAAGTTTGACGTGCCCGTCAAGCGACCTTGACAAGGCTAGAGTTGTGTTTGAGCCATCTTCGTCCGCTTCCTCGCCCCCCGCATGGAAATCGAGGCGGGGGTGAAAAACAAGGTCAAAGAGCTCCGCAAGAAGCGAGGCTGGACCCAGTCGGAATTTGGGGAAAAGCTCGGCATTTCTCGCCAGAGCGTTCATTCTATCGAGACCGAGAGATACGATCCCTCGCTTCCGTTGGCGTTCCGGATCGCGGACGTGTTTGGAGCCTCAATCGAAAAGATATTCGAGAAGCCCGACGCAAGCTGATTGAAGGCGGCCGGTCCAAGGACGATCAGGCTCCGACAAGCTCTCGCCCGATAAGCATCCGGCGGACCTCGTTCGTGCCCGCACCGATATCGAGCAGCTTGGCGTCGCGATAGTAGCGCTCCACCGGCCAGTCCTTCGTATAGCCGGCACCGCCGAGCGCCTGCACCGCCTCGTTTGCGACCTTCACTGCATTCTCGGACGCCAGCAGGATCGCGCCCGCCGCATCGAAGCGCGTGGTCTTCCCCGCGTCGCAGGCCTTCGCGACCTGGTAGCAGTAGGCCCGTGAGCTGTTGAGCGCGACGTACATGTCGGCAACCTTCGCCTGCATCAGCTGGAAGCTGCCGATTGGCTTTCCGAACTGCTTGCGCTCCCGGACGTAGGGCAGGACCACGTCGAGGCAGGCCTGCATGATTCCGATCTGGATTCCAGCGAGCACGGTCCGCTCGTAATCGAGCCCGCTCATCAGCACTTCGACGCCCTTGTTCTCCTCGCCGAGCACGTTCTCGGGCGGAACGAAGCAGTCGTCGAACACCAGCTCGCTGGTCGGCGAACCGCGCATTCCGAGCTTGTCGATCTTCTGCCCGATCGAGAAGCCTTCCATATCCTTTTCGATGAGGAAGGCGGTGATCCCGCGGCTTCCCTCGCCGGTCTTGCCGTAGACGACGAGCGTGTCGGCACAGGCGCCGTTGGTGATCCAGAACTTGGTGCCGTTGAGGCGGTAGCCGTTGCCGACCTTTTCCGCCTTCAGCTTCATGCCGACGACGTCGCTGCCCGCGGCCGCTTCGCTCATCGCCAGCGCGCCGACATGCTCGCCGCTGATCAGCTTGGGCAGGTAGCGCTTCTTCTGGTCCTCATTGCCCCAGCGGCGGATCTGGTTGACGCATAGGTTGGAATGGGCGCCGTAGCTGAGCCCGACGGACGCCGAGGCTCGCGCAATTTCCTCCTGCGCGATGACATGCTCGAGATAGCCGAGGCCGAGGCCGCCATATTCTTCCTCGACAGTGATCCCGTGCAGGCCGAGCTCGCCCATCTGCGGCCAGAGGTCCTTGGGAAATTCGTCCTTCTCGTCGATCTCCGCAGCGATCGGTGCGATCTTGTCGCTGGCGAAGCGCTGCGTCGTTTCGCGGATGGCGTCCGCCATTTCGCCCAGGTCGAATTCGAGCCCGCCTTCGGACATGCCTCTCTCCTATCGGGGCAGGCGCCTAGCACCCGCATTGCCGTTTGAACAAGCAAGCCCGCAGTCTTATGTGCACTGCAACATTCCGACTCCGGAGAATTTTTCGATGGCCACCACCGCAGCTGACCCGACCGTCATTCTTTCCATTGCCCGCACGCCGATGGGCTCGATGCAGGGCGCCCTCGCCGACGCATCGGCAACCGATCTCGGCGCGACGGCGGTGAAGGCGGCGGTTGAGCGCGCGGGCGTGTCCGGCGAGGACATCGACCGCATCTACATGGGCTGCGTTCTCCCAGCCGGCCTGGGCCAGGCTCCCGCCCGCCAGGCGGCGATCAAGGCCGGCCTTCCGAAGTCGGTCCAGGCGACGACCGTCAACAAGGTGTGCGGGTCCGGCATGCAGACGGTGATCATGGGCGACGAGGCGATCCGCACCGGCAATGCCGACGTGATCGTCGCGGGCGGCATGGAGTCGATGACCAACGCCCCGTATTTGCTCAAGAAGCACCGCTCAGGCGCGCGCATCGGCCATGACACCGCCTACGACCACATGTTCCTCGACGGCCTCGAGGACGCCTACGAGGAAGGCCGCGCGATGGGCAGCTTCGCCCAGTGCACCGCCGACGAATATCAGCTGACGCGCGAGCAGATGGACAATTACGCCATCGAGAGCCTCAGCCGCGCCAAGGCCGCGATCGACAATGGCGGCTTCAAGGACGAGATCGTTCCGGTCACCATCAAGAGCCGCGCCGGCGAGACGATCGTCGACACCGACGAAGCTCCGGGCCGCGGCCGTCCTGACAAGATCCCGCAGCTGAAGCCCGCTTTCTCTAAGGAAGGCACGATTACTGCCGCGACTAGCTCGTCGATCTCGGATGGTGCCGCCGCGGTCGTTCTGACCAGCGAGTCCAAGGCGCGCGAGAAGGGCCTGGAGCCAGTCGCCCGCATCGTCGCGACCGCCGCTCACGCGCAGGAGCCGGCCCAGTTCACCGTCGCGCCGATCGGCGCGATCGAGAAGGTGCTCGGCAAGGCAGGCTGGAAGGCTTCCGAAGTCGATTTGTGGGAAGTCAACGAGGCGTTCGCCTGTGTCGCCATGTTCGCGATGAAGGACCTCGGCATCCCGCACGAGAAGATCAACGTGCACGGCGGCGCGACCGCGCTAGGCCACCCGATCGGCGCTAGCGGCACGCGCATCCTCGTGACGCTCGTCAACGCACTGAAGCAGAACGGCGGCAAGCGCGGTGTCGCCAGTCTCTGCATCGGCGGCGGCGAGGCAACGGCGGTTGCGGTAGAGCTCGTCTGATCATTCGGTTCGCACCCGGAACGGAATGGTGGTAAGGCGCGCGTCCTCCAACAGGGGAAGCAGCCATGATGAAGCTATTCTTAATTGCCGGGTGCGCAGCGCTCGCGGCCTGCGGCGGAGCGATGACGCCGCCACGAACACGGACGTGACCAATACGGCGGTCGCGGAGCCCGACGCAAACGTCGCCGCTCCGGCGGAGTTCACGCTCGCCGAAACTACGTGGGACTATACGCAGGACGGCAAGGCGCAGACGACGACGATCGACGGCGCAGGCAATTACGAGACCAATTCCGGCGCCGAGCATATCGACCACGGCAAGTTCGCAATGGTCGACGGCAAGGGCTGCTTCACCAGTGCGATGAACCAGGACGGACCGGAGTGCTGGACCGTCCAGCAGACCGAAATCGGCCAGGCGATGGAAACGACCAGCGACAAGGGGAACAAGCTCACGGTCACGCGCCGCGAGTACGTGGCGTTCGAACCTCGGGCGTGAATGAACGGCGTGGCGGCCTCTTCCGGAGGCCGCCGCTCGCTCAGCCGCTACCCGCGTAAGCCCAGCACTCCACTTCGACCAGCGCGCCTAACGCGAGGCCATCCGCGCCGAACGCGCTTCGGGCGGGAAACTTCCCGTCCGGGAAATAGGTCACGTAGACCCTATTGAACGCCGGCCAGTCCTTCATCTCGTCGAGCATGACGGTGCACTTCACCACGTCGCCGAAGCCGAGCCCCTGCCCTTTCAAGACGCGTCCAATATTATCCATCGTCTGTCGCGCCTGAGCCTCAATGCCCTCGGGCAGCTTGCCGTCCGGTCTGTTGCCGATCTGCCCCGACAGGAAGACCATATCGCCGGCCCGCACCGCATCGGAAAATGGAAGCCTCTGCTCGCCCAGCATCGGCGTGCCGATATGCTCGACCGAAGGCCGCTGAGCTGTTTGCGCCGACGCCGTTCCCGCCATGATCGCCATCACTCCTGCCGCCATCGCCTTCATCACTGCCCCCTCTTTCGAACGGACGGCATAGCATGACTTCCGGTCAGCGCGGCATCAGCAGGCCGCGGCGGCCAACGACCCAGAAGGTCGCTGCAAGCTGGATCATCGCGTATCCGGCGAGCAGGCCCAGCGGAGCGATCCATTCGACATAGCCCAGGTGCGCCAGCGCGGCCCAGCCGCCGAACAGCAGAAGCGACACATGCAGCGCAAGGGCTGAAGACTCGGTGCTGAGCGAGCGATTGAACTCGTCAATCTGTCCGCGCATCCACAGGCCGAGCACGACGAGGCTCGCGAATGCAGCCACCGCCACAAGTGCCGCCATGTCTCGCGTCAGCGCTCCGGGCTGATCGCCGCCCGGCGTCAGCGCCAGGGCGATGAGCAACGCACCCGTCAGCAGGCATGCAATCGCGGCCGGCGCGAATTTACGCCTTTCCTCGACGATTTCGTCTGCATCCTCGACATTGAGGAACTTTGCGCCCGCACCTGGGACGATCGCACCGAGCCCGACAAATGCTCCCATGAGTGCATAGACGATGCCGGCGGCCACGGCGGCCAGACGCGCGGGGTCCTCGAAGTCGGCCGCCCCGCCGCCGATTTTTAGTGCGAAGTAGGTTACCAAGGCACCGACGACCGCGCCCGACAAGGTCTGCAGTACCAACTTGCGGGTCTTCGCCGCGTCCAAAACCTGGTTCATTCTTCCGGCTCCCAATGATCGAAGAAGATCTGGTCGACGGGCACTGCGAAGAGCTTCGCCATGCGCAGCGCCAGCGGGAGGCTCGGGTCATACTTGTCGGTCTCGACCGCGTTGATCGTCTGCCGGGACACGCCGAGGCGGCGGCCAAGTTCACCCTGACTCCAGCCCCGTCCCTCGCGGAAGACCTTGACCCGATTCTCCACGGATCAAGGATGCTGTAAAGAATACTTGACTGTCAAGAGTTCTTTACAGACTCATGCAAGCATCACGACATCCCAGGTGTATTTGTGTGGGTCGGCTGTGTTGCGGAGCGCAAGGGAGGTCGCCGCTTCCTCGACCTTGAGTGCCTTGTAGAGCAAGTCCTTGGCGTTTCCCTCGGCATCTTCCGGGAAGTACATCTGCGCGACATTGCGCGTCTTCTCGGAGCGAAGGTCGAAGTGGATGTGCGGCGGCCGATTGCCGATCGGCGAGTCATAGCCGGCCGGCTTCACGGTGATGATACGCCAATCGCCCTTCGCGTCGGTGCGCAGCGTCGCGAAGCCCTGGAAGTTCGGGTCGAGCGGCGCCGTCGCAGGATCGCTGGGATGGTCGTAACGGCCGGCGGCATTGGCCTGCCAGAGTTCGAGCGTGGCGCCCGGCAGCGGATTGCCCTTGATGTCGTACACCCGCCCGGAAATCTCGATCACCTGCCCGGCGGCGCGGGCGTCGCGGCCCTTCACCCAGGTGAGATCCACGTCGGAGTCAGTCGGACGGACGATCGGATAGAACGGCCCCATCGGCGATTCCGCCGTCGGTACCTTGTCGGCGAACGCGCGCGCGCCGGAAGTCAGGAAAAGTCCGGCCGAAGCGAGACCCGCCCCGGCAAATGCACGCCTAGTAAAACGATACTTGATCATGAGCCGCCCCCTGCAGCCCCTTCACCCACGATCACCTGTATGCGCAATCCGCGCGCAGCGGAAGCTAGTCGACGATCTCGCCCTCGCCGACGCCCCAGATGTCGGCGACACGGATATAGCCTTCGCGCTTGCCGATGGCGATGTGGCACCAGCCCTCGCGGCATTTCTCGATCCGGCCGACGACGCCAGGCTCCGCATTGTAGCGGACTCGGCTAGCGTCCTCCGGCCTGGCGTGAATCGAGCGCGGCTGCCCCGGCTTCACGATGGCCGTACGCCGGTCGCTGAGCAGTGAAACGAGCATCCAGCCACGCGTGCCGTCCGGATCCTCGATCATTCGCCAGTTTGGGAAGGTCTTCACCACGCGGATCGGCAGGTCGCGGCGCTTGTAGAGCCAGATGCCGGGATAGTTCCGTCCCGGTCCGGCGCGCATCATCGCCTCGCCGGAAGCGATCGAGGCCCAGTAAGGCGGCTTCTTGTCCTGCGCCGCGACTGGCGCAGCGAGCAACAGGATAACCGCGGCGAGAACCCCCTGACGCACTGAACTCAAGCTCCCGTCAGGATCCTGTCCACTAGCTGCTTCACCGTGGGGACGAAGCCGTTCGAATAGAATGGGTCCGTCTTGAAGCGGAAGGCCGCGTGCCCGGCGAACATAAGGTTCTGCTCGACGGGGCCACCGTGCGCGATGTCCTGCAGCGTCTTCTGGATGCAGAAGCTGCGCGGGTCGGCGAGACGGCCGGTCGAATTCTTCTCATTGTCCGCCCAGGACGAAAACGCGCACTGGCTGAGACAGCCCATGCATTCAGCCTGGTCGTGGCGGATGACGTTCTTCTCTTCGGGACCGACGTAGATGAGCGTCTCGTCCGGCGTCTTCAGCGCCTCGGTATAGCCTGCGGCGAACCATTCGCGCGCATGCTGCAGGTCGCCCTTGGTCACCCAATAGCCGCGCTTCTTGCCGACGCCGACGTCGAGCTCGAAATGATGATCGCCCAGCGGCTCCTTGGTGAAGGCGATCTGGCGGTGCGAGCGCTCTTCGAGGTTGCGAAGGAACGGGTTGCGCACCGCGGAGGAATAGAAGCCGGTCGGCGAAAAGCGGTGCAGCAGGACGTCGCCCTCTTCGAGCGTCATCAGCCGCGCCTTCCACTCGGGCGGGATCGGGCTTTCCTGCGTCAGCAAAGGCCGCGTTCCGAACTGGAATACGATCTGCCCGAGCTCCGGATTGTCGATCCAGTGCTCCCATTCGTCCAGCCGCCACACGCCGCCGGCCATGACGATCGGGACGCTGTCGGCGATTCCATTCTCGCGCATCGTCGCGCGAAGTGCCGCAACTCGCGGATAAGGGTCCTGCGGTGCACGCGGGTCTTCGGCGTTGCTGAGACCATTGTGCCCGCCGGCAAGCCACGGATCTTCATAGACGACCGCCGCGAGCCATTCCGCCGCCTTCGAATAAGCGCGCTTCCAGAGCGCGCTGAACGCCCGCGCGGAACTGATGATCGGCAGATAATGGACGCCGTAGGACGCCGCGATCTCGCTTAGCTTATACGGCATGCCCGCGCCGCAGGTGACACCGGTGACGAGACCCTTGGTGCGCTCGAGGACGCCGTGCAGCACGCGCTGCGCGCCGCCCATTTCCCACAGCACGTTGATGTTGATAGCGCCCTTGCCGTTCGACATTTCGTAGGCGCGCTGAACCTGCGCGACGGCGCCGTCGACAGCGTACTGGATCAGCTCTTCGTGCCGCTCGCGCCGGGTCATGCCATGATAGATTTGCGGCACGATCCGCCCTTCGGGATCGTAGCTGTCGGCATTGACGGCGGACACGGTGCCGATGCCGCCGGCAGCCGCCCAGGCGCCAGAGCTCGCGTGATTGGTGGCGGAAACGCCCTTGCCGCCTTCGACCAGCGGCCACACTTCGCGGCCGCCGTAGATGATGGGCTGCAGCCCCTTGAACAAATCCGATCTCCTGGTTTCGGGCGCTATATACGGTCTGCTGCCGACATTGCTGCAAAAATCCGCAGTTCCGGAACCATAACGAAACGAGCCCGGAATCGCTTCCCGGCCCGTGACTTAACCTGTCTCACGCGGGCATCGGCAGGAGTCCGTCACGCCAACTACTGGACCGAATAATCCAGCCCGATGTCCACGGCGGGCGCGGACTGGGTAATCCGCCCCACGGATATGTAGTTCACGCCAGTTTCCGCGATAGCCCGGATCGTTTCCAGGTTCACGCCCCCGGACGCCTCCAGAGGGACGCGCCCGGCGACCAGCGCAACCGCTTCGCGGAGCACCGGCGGCGGCATGTTGTCGAGAAGCAGCCGGTCCGCCCCGGCCGCCAGCGCCGGCTCGATCTGGTCGATGCGGTCGACCTCCACCTGCACCTTCAGCCCGGAATTCGCCGCCTTCGCCGCGCGCACGGCCTGCGCAACTCCACCGGCAACCGCGACATGATTGTCCTTGATCAGCAGCCCGTCATCGAGCCGCATTCGATGGTTCTCCGCGCCGCCCATCCGCGCCGCATATTTGTCGAGCACGCGCAGCCCGGGAATTGTCTTGCGCGTGTCGAGCAGGATCGCGCCCGTACCGTCGATTCGGTCGACATATTCCCGCGTTAGCGTCGCGATCCCCGACAGATGCTGCAGCGTATTGAGCGCCGACCGCTCGGCCGAAAGCATCGCACGCGCATTGCCCTTGAGCCGCATCAGCGCGCCTCCGGCGTCCACGCGGTCGCCGTCGCGGGCGAGAAAGTCGATGTGCACCTGCGGGTCGAGCGCGCGGAAGAATGCTGCGGCGATTTCCAGGCCGGTAACGACGATCGACTGGCGACAGGCCATGTCCGCAGTGAAGTGCGCGTCGGCGGCTATCGTCGCTGCGGAAGTGACGTCTCCGCCCGCGCCCAGATCCTCTGCAAGCACTCGGCGGACGAAGTCGTGAAGGTCGAAATGCGGGTCGTTAAAGGGCATGCAGCGGCTCTAAGCGAGCGGCCGCAGCGCCGCTAGTCCGCGGGCTCGTTGACGCCCTTCTCGGCACCCGCGATGCGCCAGTGATCGCCTTCGAGGACATATTTCTGCGCAGTGCTGGACTCGAACTTGCTGCCCGCCCAGCTCTGCAGCGTCAGGGTGACCGCATCACCCTCGATATCGATGCGGTTGAAGCTCTGGCTCTCGTCGCGCAGCCGGATCGACGTCGCCGTCCCGGCTTGCACAACCAAGGCCGGACCCGCGCGCGTAACGAGATCGCGCGCGCTGTGCGTCGAGGCCGTGTGATGATGGCCCGCGAGGAGCATGTCGACGCCCGATTCCGCCGCAGCATCCAGGGCGAGATCGCTTCGGCCCACCGCCCGCTTCACCTCTCCCGTTTCCCCAACCGGCAGCGCGAACAAGGGATGGTGCGTCACGAGCACCCGCAGGGCCTTCGGGTCGGAACGCGAAAAGGTCTCACGGATGAACTTCATCTGCTCTTCATTGATGCGTCCGTCGCTGAACGTCAGGGATCGCGCCGTGTTGATTCCGACCACGGTGACACCCGGAAGCTCGTGCACTGGGCAAAGCGTATCGTCGATGTAGCGCTTGTAGCGGGTCAACGGAGACAGGAAGCGGCGGAAGACATCGTACAGCGGCACGTCGTGATTGCCCGGCACCGCCAGCACGTCATGGCCCGCGTCGTTGAGCCGCTCGAGAAAGTCGCAGGCTTCCTTGAACTGCTCGGTGCGGGCGCGCTGCGTGAAGTCGCCGCTGACGACGACGAGGTCGGGCTTCTCCTCGTCGACGCGCTCCGCGACCGCATCCACCAGTCTCTGGTCGTGTGCACCGAAATGCAGGTCGGACAAATGGATCAGCCGGGCCATGGATGAGCAACGCGCTGGCGAGGCACCGGTTCACCGCTTACACGGTGAACATGGATCGTACCGAGGCGAACAGCGGCACGCGCGACGTGGCAGAGCGGCTGCGCTTCGACGAGGCGGCACTGACGGACTGGTTGGCCGTCAACGTGGAAGGTTTCGCTGGTCCGATCTCGGTCAGCCAGTTCAAGGGCGGCCAGTCGAACCCGACCTATCGCATCGACGCAGCGAACAGCTCCTATGTCCTTCGCCGCAAGCCGCCGGGCAAACTGCTGCCGGGGGCGCACGCCGTGGAACGTGAATATCGCGTGCTGGCGGCGCTCGGCGCGCAGGACTTCCCCGTACCACGGGTGTATGCCTTGTGCGAAGACGACGGCGTCATCGGCACAGCCTTTTACGTCATGGACATGGTTCCGGGACGGATCATCTGGGACGCCACGTTCCCGGGCCTAACCCGGGAGCAACGCGCCGCCCACTTCGACGCGATGAACGCAACGATCGCCAAGCTCCACGGCTATGATCCGGAAGCGATCGGACTTGGCGACTATGGCAAGGCGACCGGCTTCGTCGAACGCCAGGTCGCGCGCTGGTCGAAGCAATATCTCGGCGACACGGATGCCGGCCGCGTGCCGGCGATGGACAAACTCGTCGACTGGCTCGGCAAGCACTTGCCCCCCGACAGCGGTCGCGCCAGCGTCGTTCACGGCGACTTCCGCTGCGACAACATGATCTTCGATGCGGCGGAGCCGAAGGTCCGCGCGGTCCTCGACTGGGAGTTGTCGACCATCGGGGATCCGGCCGCCGACTTCACCTATCACCTGATGATGTACCGCATGCCGGCGGGCATGTTCACCGGCCTGCAGGGCCTCGATTTTGCAGCGCTCGGCATTCCTACCGAGGAGGAATATGTCGCCGCTTATTGCCGCCGAACCGGCCGCGATCACCTGCCCAATCTCGATTACCTGATCGTCTTCGTGATGTTCCGCATCGCGGGAATCCTGCACGGCATCCGCGGCCGTCTTGCGCGCGGCAATGCGTCGTCCGCGCATGCCGAAGCAACCGCGGCGCTCACCGAACCGCTGGCCGAGCTAGCCTGGTCCGAAGCGCAAAAAGCGCGCCTCTGATCGCCATTTCACGAAGTCCTCAGAAGTCGCTCAGGACGATCACGCGCAAGCAGGGCATCTTTCGATCCACAACTTGTGGAGGCGTAAAATGACTGGATCGGAACGGCGAATAAAGTGGCGACTGATCGGATGGGGTGGCGCTGCCTTGCTCCTCGCCGTCCCCTGGCTTGGCAATTTTCCGTGGACGTTATCCGACTTTATCGTGATGGGCGTGATGTTCGCCATCACCGGCGTCGCGATCGAGCTGGCCGTTCGGTCCTCGACGGACTGGGCGCATCGGTTCGGTGCGATTATCGCCGTACTCACCGGCTTCCTGACTGTCTGGGTGAACCTGGCCGTCGGAATGATCGGGTCGGACGACAATCCGTACAATCTCTGGTTTGGCGGTGTTCTGGCGATTGCGATCTCCGCAGCGCTCCTATCCCGCTCCTCCGCGACCATGGCCGGAATGATGGTCGTGACGGCCTTCGCCCAAGCGGCCGTCAGCATCCTCGGCTTTTCCACCGACCTGCGTGGCGGAGTTTTGAGCCTTGCCTTTGCGGGCCTTTGGCTGCTCTCCGCCGGACTGTTCTGGACCGCCTCGCGGCAAGGCACCCAAGCCTTTTCCTGATCATTTTGGGACAACTGACTCGGGGCTAACTTTGGGTAAGGTTCCGAATCACAACCACTCCCTTATCGCCTTGACGGGGCCCGTTCATTGGAGGCGACGCCAGGGATCGGGCTCCGCAGTTTGATGGGGGAGCGAACAGGGCCGGGCAGCCCCAATTGTCCGGCCCTAGTCGTCTCCGGATGGAAGGTTGTGATGAAGGCCCTGTTCTCAATCCTCGTCGCCTGGATGCTCTGCGGCGCCGTCGCCGCCTTCTTCAGCTTCGGACCGGCACTGCTTCGGATCGTGGCCTTCGGCCCGGTCAGCCTAGCTCAAGCCTTCATGGCCTGACGGCAAAAGCAAAAGCCCTCCCCGATCGCTCGGGAAGGGCTCTCTGATTTCCAGCTCTGACTTTTAGTTCGTCGGGAAGCCGCGCTTCTTGAGCAAAGCGTTCACGTCCGGATCGCGGCCGCGGAACTGGCGATAGGCTTCCGCCCGATCGGTCTCGTTACCCGTCGACAGCAGATACTTCTTGAAGTTGCCGGCGACCGTCTTGTCCCACGGGCTTCCCGCTTCCTGGAACGCAGCCCAGGTGTCGGCGTCCATCGTTTCCGACCAGAGGTAGGAATAATAGCCCGCCGAATAGGCGTCGGACGAGAAGAGGTGGCCGAACTGCGGCAGACGATGCCGCATCACGATCTCCTTGGGCATGCCGATTTCCGCCAGAGCTTTCTTCTCGAACGCATCCGGATCGGTGACGCCGTTCGGGTCGGTGTGCATCTTCATGTCGACCAAAGCCGAGCCGAGATATTCGACCGTGGCGAAGCCCTGATTGAACGTCTGCGCCTTCTGGATCTTGTCGACGAGCGCCTGCGGCATCGGCTGGCCGGTCTGGTAGTGCTTGGCGAAGCGCTGAAGCACCTCCGGCGTCAGTAGCCAATTCTCATTCACCTGGCTCGGATACTCGACGAAGTCGCGCTGAAGCCCGCCGAGCGACGGGTAGCGGACGTTGATGAGCAGGTAATTGATAGCGTGGCCGAACTCGTGGAAGAGCGTCTCCGCGTCGTCCAGGCTGATCAGCACCGGCTTGCCCGCCTCACCCTTGGTGAAGTTGTTGTTGTTCGACGCCAGCACGATGTCGTCGCCGAGCAAGCCCGCACGGCTGCGGTACGTGGTCATCCACGCGCCGGACCTTTTTCCTTCGCGGGCGAAATTGTCGAGATAGAACAGCCCGACCACCTTGCCGCTGGCCTGATCGGTCACTTCGAACGTGCGGACGTCCGGATGGAAGACCGGCACCGTCCCGGTGTTCTCCTTGAAGCCAAGGCCGTAGAGCTGCCCGGCCGACCAGAACATGCCGTCGACGAGATTATCGAGTGCGAAGTACGGCTTAATCTCGTCCTGGCTGAGGTCGTACTTCTGCTTGCGGACCTTCTCCTGGTAATAACGATAGTCCCAGGGCTCGATCGTGACCTTGTGCCCAAGTTTGTTCGCAAGAGCCTGCTGGTCGACGACCTCTTCCTTCACGCGAGCGACCGCCGGCGACCAGACGCGCATCATCAGGTCCATCGACTTCGTCGGATCCTTGGCCATCGTGTCCTGCATCCGCCATTCGGCGTGGTGCTTGAAACCCAGCAGCTTTGCGCGGTCGGCGCGCAGCTTCAGGATCTGCGCGATGATCTGGTTGGTGTCGTTCGCGCCGCCATTGTCGCCGCGATTGACGAACGCGCGCCAGACCTTCTCGCGCAGCGCACGATCGTCGGCAAAGGTGAGGATCGGATCGGCCACCGAACGCGTGTTCTTCAGCGCGTAGGTTCCGGCCGGTTGCTTGCGCTCCTTGGCGGCGGCAGCAAGCGCCGCCCTAACGTCGGCGGGAACGCCCTTCATCTCCGCCTCGGTGGCGGTGATGTAGGTTCCCTCGTCGGCCAGCAGCCGCTCGTTGAAGGTCGAGAAGAGCGTCGCCAGCTCCTGATTCATCTTCGCAAGCTGCGCCTTCTGCGGAGCATTGAGGTTCGCGCCGCTTCGCACGAAGCTGTCGTACGTCCGCGTGAGCAGGCGATCCTGCACGGCATTCAGACCGAGCGAAGCCTTGCGGTCGTACAGCGACTTCACGCGTTGAAAGAGCTTCTCGTTGAAGGTGATTTCGTCGAAGGCAGCAGACATCTTCGGCTGCCATTCCTTGTCGAGCGCCTGATATTCCGGCGTCGACATATTGTCGGTCATGACCGCGAATACGTTCTCCACGCGCGAGAACCGCTGGCCGGCCTTCTCCATCGCCTCGATGGTGTTCTCGAAGGTCGCGGGCGCCGGATTGTTGGCGATAGCATCAATCTCGCGGCGCTGCTCGGCGATGCCGAACTCGAACGCGGGCGTGAACAATTTCGGGTCCACCTTATCCCACGGCGGAACGCCGTCGTAAGGCCCGCTCCAGTCGGCGAGCAGGACGTTGTTCGGAACGGCGACCGACGCAGCGCCCGGGGCCGCATTCTGCGCGTTTGCGACCGAGCCAAGTGCGGCCATGGAAAGAATGGCCGTGGTGGCCAGCAACATCTTCATAATTCCCCTCGATCAGGATTTTGGCAGGCGCAGCGCATTGCGCGGAGGCAACGGCACGGCAAGTGAGGCTTCGACGAACGGCCTCTAGCAATCAGCAGGTGAACCGTCACTGACTGTTGCTGAACCTAAAAGTTCATGAATATCAAGAGCTTCACGTCGATCGCGACGCCAGCCGCCCGTCGTTCTGCAACGAAGGCCGGAATGTCTTCGCGAGCGACAAGGTGCACCTCGATCTCCTCATGTTCGGTCCCTCCGCCCTCGCCGACCTTGCGGACGCCGTGGGCGCGGACGAGCGTGAAGCTTTCCGCCACCATTCCGGGCGAGCTGTGGAAATCGCCAAGCCGCTCGACGCGCTCGCAGGTGAAGCCGGTTTCCTCCTCCAACTCCTTGATTGCGGTGCTCTCGACCGTGGCGTGCGCTTCTTCGTCCCCGACAAGTCCGGCGGGAAGCTCAAGGCAGCGCGCACCGACCGGCACACGATACTGCTCGACGAGGATCACCTTACCTTCATGCTCCGCGAGGATGACGGCGGCGCCGACGCTGTTGGTGCGGGAGACATATTCCCAGCGTCCCCGCTTCATCGCGCGGATATACTTGCCCTCCCACATGGTCTGGAGAGGGGCGTCCTGGTCCTCGGTCATAGTTCGATGAGCTTATCCGGGATTTCGTTGGTATCGGCGGATGAACGCGGGAAATGCTGAGCCAGCACCTCGCCAACCTGCGCAACCGCAGCAACGATGCCGTCGCCGGGACGACCGGCCTTCACTTCGACCAACAGCGCAGCCATCGCCTCGCCCCAGGTCTCGGGAGTGGTCACCTTCGTTATAGCTTCGTCGGCAACGATCTCCGCGCGATGCTCACCCATGGAGAGGTAAATCAGCACGCCTGTGCGGCCGATCGTACGGCGCTCGGCCCCGGCCTTGAAGATGGAAATCGCCCGCCGCCTAACGCGCCGCGTCTTGGTTGCGCCTGGCGTCAGCAGAAGCCGCAGCGGCATGTACTTCAAGACGAGCAATACGGCAGTGAACTTGAACACCGCGAGGATCAGCAGGAACGTCAGAATCTCACGGATCGTAGGTTCCGGACGCCAACCGCCGAAGACGAGGTTCAGCCACCAATCGAGCGAAGCCGGCCAGGCCGCGGCGAAAGCCAGCACGGCAATCAACGCGAGCACGGCCCAGTGCAGCGCGACGTCATGGTAGGGATCGCTCAGAGGCGTTGCCACGGCGATGATCTCGCCGTCGCTGTGCAACTCGGCCGCAGCAATCGCGGCGCTGACCTTCTTGTGGTCCTCTTCGCTCAGCTGCAGCATCACCATCCCCCGCTCGCGCCGCCGCCGCCGAACGACCCGCCGCCGAAGCCGCCGAAGCCGCCTCCGCCGCCGCCACCAAAACCGCCGAAGCTGCCGCCACCGCCCCAGCCGCCGCCGCGCGAGCCACGGCTGATCTCATTCAGGCCCCAAAGCACGACGAACGGATCGATGCCGCCGCCACGCCTGCGACGATAGCGTTGCCCGTGCGCACGCCGGGACAGCGATGCGATGATCGAGAAGAAGACGATCACGATGATGATCACCGGGATGAATGCAAAAGGCCCCGGCGAACCTCGGGAGGATCGCTGCCGTTCGGCGGCCGCCGCATTGGCTTTCGCCTGATCGGCGGGCAGCTCCATCTGCTTGATGATCGCGTCTGCGCCCGCGGTGATTCCAGCGCCGTAGTCCGGCGGGTTCTTCTTGAATTGAGGGATGATGGCTTCGCGGATGATCACACCCGAAACGGCATCGGTCATATATTCGCCGGCGCCATAGCCCGTTGCGATCGATACCTTGCGCTCGTTGGGAGCGACCAGGAGCAGGACGCCGTCGTCGCCCTTTTCACTGCCGAGCTTCCAGTGCCGGCCCAGCCGGTAGGCGTAATCGTCGACCTCCCGGCCTTCGAGACTTTTCACGGTCGCGACGGCGAAGGCGCGGCCGGTCCGAGCGTAAAGGGCCTCTGCCTTCGACTTGAGGTCGAACTCCTGCTCGGGCCGCAGGATGTCCGCCTGGTCGACTACGGGCGACCCCTTGTTCTCCGGAAACGTCTGAGCCGAAGCAGGCGCGGCCAGCGCGAGAAGCGCCAGCAGCAAGACGGCGAAGGGGCGCGTCACCTCAGCTCGCGTTGAAGTCGACCGATGGCGCCGCTTCCGAACCGGCTGCCGCCTGGAACGGCACCTTCGGCTTGGCGCCGTAGAAGATCTTGGCGCCGATCGCGTCCGGGAAGGTCCGAATGCGCGTGTTATACGCCTGCACGGACTCGTTATAGTCGCGGCGGGACGCGTTGATGCGGTTCTCCGTACCTTCGAGCTGATCCTGCAGTGCAAGGAAGTTCGTGTTCGACTTGAGGTCCGGATAGGCCTCCATCGTCACCAGCAAGCGCCCGAGAGATGAGCCCAGCTGCGATTGCGCCTGGTTGAAGGCCTGGACCTTTGCCGGATCGCTGAGATCGCCGGCATTGAGCTGAACGCGCGACGCGTTGGCACGGGCGTTCGTCACTTCCGTCAGAACCGTCCGCTCCTGCTGAGCATAACGCTCGACCGTGCGGACGAGGTTGGGGATCAGATCGGCTCGACGCTGATAGTCGGCCTGCAGATTACCCCAGGACGCATTCACCTGCTCCTCGGCGGTCGGCACGCTGTTGAGCCCGCAGCCCGCGAGGCTGAACGCCGCCAGCGGTGCAAGAAGGCCAAATCGACGCAATGCAGTCATGTCGTTTCCCCTGAAGAACGAAACGGCGTGGAAATAGAGATCGCCGGACTGTTTTACAAGGGCAACACACGCGTGCAGCCCATGGTTTCAATCGGCAGTGAACGCGCTAGTTTCCCGGTTCGCGACGCGAAGGGGAAAATCATGCTCAAGGAATTTCGCGACTTCATAGCCCGCGGCAACGTGCTCGACCTCGCCGTCGCCGTCATCATCGGAGCGGCCTTCGCCACCATCACGGCCAGTCTCACCGACGATGTGATCATGCCGGTCGTCGGCGCGATCTTCGGCGGCCTTGATTTCTCGAGCTACTTCATTGTGCTGGGACCGATCCCCGCCGACTACGCCGGTTCACCGTCGGACTATGCCGCGCTGAAGAAGGCGGGCGTGCCGGTGCTTGGCTGGGGACAGTTCATCACGGTCCTGATCAACTTCATCATCCTCGCCTTCATCATCTTCCTGATGGTGCGCGCCGCCAACAAGATGATGCGCAAAGAGGAAGCCGCCCCCGGACCGACGGAGGTCGACCTCCTCACCGAGATCCGCGACGAGCTGAAGCGTCGCTAGACCTTATTTGGGCTTGCCCGTGTAGCCCGCCGCTTTCCGCAGAGCGTCGGCGTCCATGACATAGCCATCGCTGACGACGGTCACGACACGGCGTAGCGCGCCAAGATCCTTCGAAACGTCGCCATCGACGAGCATGAGGTCGGCCTCCTTGCCGACCGCGACGGAGCCGGTACGCTTGTCGGCACCGACGACGCGGGCCGGAACGATGGTCGCCGACTGCAACGCCTGCGCCGGCGTGAAGCCCGCCTGCTGATAGAGTTCGAGTTCCCGCACCACCTCGATGCCCCAACCGTCGGTGCCCGCGACGATGGGAACCGCCGGCCTCATGCAGGACGCGCACCAGCTCGACCATCTTGGCGTAGCTCTTTCGGTAGTCGTCGCGCGTAAAGCCATCCGCGAGCGGGTATCCGCCTGCCTTGAACGAGCGGTCGAGCACCGGCGAGATGATGCCCATGTAGGATGAATAAGCAGGCGCCGGTGCGCCGCCGTCCATCGTCAGCATGGTCTCGAAGATCACCAGCGTCGGATCGACGACCGTCCCCCGCTGCTTCAGTTCGGCGACGAAGGCGCGCATTTCCGGCGACGACCAGTCGACGTCCTTGGCGAGGCGCGCCGGTCCGGCGATCCGCTCTGCGGTGTTGGCCTTGTCGACGATCTCCTTCGGCATTGCCTGCATGACGACGAAGTTGAGGTGGGTGAGCTCGTCATATCCTGCGCGGACCGCCTCCAGCGGCCGCATCGTCGCCGGCACGTGTCCGGAGACGTGAAGCCCCAGCTTCTTAGCTTCGGCCGCGCCGGGCGCGATCCATGCCGGATTCATCGAGGTGTAGAACTTCACGCCCCACAGGCCGGCGTCCTTGATCTGGCGCACGGCCGCGATCGTCTCCGCCTCGCTGCTGACGGTCATGGACCCTTGCGCCGCCAGTGGATGCTTCTGGTCGACGATGGCCTGGATGAAGGGCTCGCCCATAAGCAGGTCGCCCGAGTTGCGACGTGACACCGCCGACTTCGCCCGCTCGATCGTCGTTCCGGGACTGCGGAAGCTGGTCATGCCGTTGGCCATGTTGGCCAGCACGTCCCAGTCGCCACCGATATGCATGTGGCTGTCCCAAATGCCCGGGACCAATGTCTTGCCCTTGCCGTCCACGACACGCGCGCCGGCCGGAGCGATGGAGCCGGCAGCCCCGATCGCAGCGATCTTGCCGTCCCTTGCGAGCACGGCCTGGTTCTCCACGAAGACGCCCTTGTCGGCATCGAACAGGCGCACATTGTCGAACAGGACCGGCGCTTTCGCTTCGGCGGTGAGGAAACGGTGGGCGATCGCCTTGACCGCCTCGGCAGTGGCGGCCTCCTGCGCCTTCCGCATCTTCGTCATGTTCTCGGCAGCTTCGTAGCCCGCCGGCACGTAGGAGAGATGGCTGACCTCGGCGAAATACTTACCGTTCTCGTCGAGCCAGATCGGCACTGGCGACGACAGGATCCCGCGGACGAAGGCGAGCTGAACCGTCTTCGGTCCGGCCGGACCCTGGATCGTCAGCTTCGACCCGCGCGCCAGCGAGGCATGGCCGCTGGGCAGGAGGTCGAGGCCGGCGTCTCCCGCGCCGCCAAGCGCGTTCGCAAGCAGGTCGTTCGAAAGCGGCACGCCGCCTGCGGCAACGTAGAAGGCTTTCGGCGCATCGACGCTTCCGGAATCGGCCGTGCTCTTCCACGTGGCCTTTCCATCGGCGATCGCAAGCGTCTCAGCGGCGTCGCCGCTTGGCGTGATCCCGCGGACCTCCATCGTCGTCGGCAGTCCATCAGGTCCGAGCTTTACGACCTGGTCCGTCTCGCTGATCCAGCCGCGCAGGGCCTGTGAGTGGCGATAGGCAATCCGACCGTCGGGAAGCGTCCAGCGCCACATGTCGCCATGTTTCCCGGCTTCGGAAACGACGACATAATGCGCCGCATTGCTCGGGCGGGACGAGCAATTGCTCTTTCGGAACGGGCGCGGCGAAAGCGGCCGGAGCGGTGGCGGCGAGAAGGGCGGCAAGAATGATGTGACGCACGGATGAAGACTCCCCCTGGGAAGTCGCGACCGTGCCAAGCGAAGAGGCGGCGCGCAACCGCCCCTTCGACGAAAGCCCGTTACTGGAGGCGGATCAGGGCTTCGGGGATCTTCGTGCTGCCGCTGCCGACGTCCCAGCGGATCTGCCGGCCCAACGGCATGCGGCGCGGCGCCATCCTCGCTGTTGTTGGTCAGCACTTCGCCATCGGTGATGATGGTGAAGCGGCCCTGCGCCTTCGACACCGGACCGTCCTTCATCGCTCCGGCCGCCGCCGCGCCGGCGCGAGCTCCGAGCGGACCCACACCGCCCGTGAAGGCTGGCGCAGTCACCAGCACCGAGCCGTCGGACCGTCGGCGCATGGCGACGAACGGAATCAGGAAGTCGTTGTCGGGCATCGCGGGGAAGATGAAGTCCTGCGTCGCACGGCCTTCGAAATGATAGTCGACGTCGAACACGCCCTTCCCGCGATAGGTGACGGAGCGGTAGCCGGCATATTTGCCAAGCTTGGCCGCAAAGGCGCGGTTGGACTCGTCGTCAAAGCCTGGGAGGCCGAACACCTTTGCCATCTGCTCGGCTTCCTCGCGCTTGGACTTCGCGCGCGCCGCCGTCTTGGTTTCATAGTCCTTTTTGGCTTCGGCGAGCTGCTGGGCAGAGCACGGAGTGACCTTGTCCTCATCATCCTCTTCGACGGGAGTAAGGAAGGGCTCAAGCTCGATCCGGCCGCTCTCGCGGCAACGAGCCTTTTCCTTCGTCCATGGGTCCGGCGTCGCAGCCGCATCAGGCGGCGTCTGCAGGACGATCTCGCCGCGATAGTCAAGGACGAAGCTGCCGTCCTTCTTGAGCGTCAGGTCCGACCCGAATTTGCCCGGTCCCCACAGGCAGCCGGTCAGCAGCAGCGGCGCTGCGGCCATGAAGATGCGCTTGGCGAATTGTTGCATGACGTCCCCCTTGCGAGGGAGCCTAACGCAGCCGGCGATGAAAGGAAAAGTGGGAGGCTTCTGTTGCCCGGCGCCTCCCGTGCCGCTGGAATCCCCTTCTGTTGCCCGGTGGGGTCCGACCGCGCTTTTGTCTTTGTAACTTAGACCGTTAGGCCGTCAGTTACGCAGCAATTGCGAGCGCCTCGTTATCGTTGGCACTTGTGTGAATGAGCCGTCACGGTGGCATCCATACCGATCGGCAACCGCGTCTTTATTGCACTCGTCGATCCTATTTCGCCCCCATCAGCAACAGCGAAACCTCGCTTGCGGACATCCGCCCGCTGCTGGTGGTGGAGGCGCCGGGGTACTGCCCCCCGGGTCCGAAGTGTTTATTCCACGCGACAGTCTACCGACATAGCCGGGTTGCCCCGGCAGGAACCAAGATAGGGATTTACGGCCTCGGGGACAAGTTTGCATGGGCGCAGGGCCGTTGCTATGCGGTGCGGCAGACACGATGCTCTAGGGGGTAAGTCGATGAAGAAGCTTGCTTTTCTCGCTGTAGGTGCAGCCGCCCTGGCGCTTTCGGCGTGCGGCGGAAACAACGAAGCGGATACGCTGAACGCTGAAGACGCACAGAATATGGAAGCCGAAGCGCTGAATAATCTCGCTGCCGAGGCCGCGAATGCCGAGCTCGAGGCGCTGGGCAACCAGGCGCAGCAGCTCGAGACCGAGAATACGGCCGTCGCCGATGAACCGGTCGACAACACGGCCACCAGCCCGTCGGAAGTCGAGGACGACGTCCAGGGCATGTAAGCGGCCCTCCGAAATGTTTGGAAAGGCCGTCGTGCGCATGCGCGGCGGCCTTTTTCTTTGACGCGGCGCGCGCCTAGGTCGGCAGCGATGAGCGACGACGCCATTCCGGCCGCGACCCTGATCGTCGTGCGCGAGCGCGCTGACGGCCCGCCCGAACTGCTGATGGTCGAGCGCGCGCAAGACATGGTCTTCGCGGGCGGCGCCTGGGTGTTTCCGGGCGGCCGGATCGACCAGGGAGACGAGCGGTTCGCGGCCTTGCTCAATCTGGAAGACGGGGCAGCTCGCGCCGCCGCGATCCGCGAAGCCATCGAGGAAACGGCGATTCCGGTCGGCCTCTCGCCATTGCCCGGCATCGCTCTCGCCAAGGAATTACAGCAGCAACTCCTCGATGAGGGGGACTTTGCACCACTGCTGGCGCAACATGGCCTGACCCTCGAGCCTGACGCATTGACGCCATTGGCGCGCTGGGTGCCCCGGTTCCATGCCCGACGCCGGTTCGACACGCTGTTCTTCGTCGCGCGCGCGCCTGACGGAGATTGGACACCGAACGTCGTCGAGCGGGAGTGCACCGGCGCGCACTGGATCAGCGCTACCGAGGCGCTGAGGCGCGATGCGGCCGGGGAGCTGCAGCTGATCTTCCCGACGCGTCGGACGCTGGAACGGCTTGCGCAGCACGCCACCTTCGACGCCATCGTCGCCGACGCCCGAACGCATCCCATCGAGCCGATCAGCCCTTGGCTCGACGAGGTGGACGGCGAGCGCTTCATCACCATCCCGCAAGGCATCGGCTACCCTGTGACACGCGAGCGGCTGGAGGGGCTCTGGCGCGGATAGCTCGACGGCTCGCCGGCTGGCTGATCTTCTTCGGGCTGATCGGCGCCGGCTATATCCTCGCCCGCGACTATATCCGCCGGCATCCACAGGACGTGCCGTGGACCCGGCTCGACCTCGGCGATCCCATCGGGCGCTTCACGGCTCCCAAGCTGGCGGGCCTTGGCGAAGACCCCGCCCTATGCCGTGCGATGTTGCGCCGCGTCGATGCAGGCGATGTGCCCGTCCCGACCCGCCGAAACGGACCAGATTGCGGTTACGACGACGGCATGCGCCTCGGCTCGAATCCGATCGCTTTGAGGCCGTCGGGCATCGTCACCAGCTGCTCCGTCGCCGCAGCAATGCACCTGCTGGAAACGCGCGTGATAGACCGTGCCGCGCTTCGCCACTTCGGCACGCCGCGTCGTCGCAATCGACCATGCCGGGAGCTACAGCTGCCGGCGCCTCTACGGCCGCTCCGACGGCGCCTACAGCGAGCATGCGACCGCGGACGCAATCGACATCCTGGGCTTCCGGCTGGCGGACGGGACACGCGTGAGCGTGCTCAACGACTGGAGCGGCGACGGGCCGAAAGCCGAATTCCTGCACGAGGTTCGCGACGGTTCCTGCCGCCTGTTCTCGACAGTCCTGTCACCCGATTACAACGCAGCGCATGTCGATCATCTGCATCTGGACCAGGCGCAGCGAGGAAATGCCGGCTGGAGAATCTGCCGCTGACGATCCGAGTCGCGGCTTGGTCACATGAAAAAGGGGACCCGCAGAACCTGCGAGTCCCCTGTTCGCCTGGAAGGCGACGCGTTCTACTTCAGGTGGTTCGAAAGATGCTTGTTCATCTCGAACATGGTCACGCGGTCCTTGCCGAAGACCTTGCGGAGCTTGTCGTCAGCAACGATTTCCCGCTTGTTTTGGGGGTTTTGCAGGTTGTTCTTGCGAATGTGATCCCACACTTTGGACACGACCTGGCTGCGCGGAAGCGGATCGCTACCCGTGATTGCAGCGAGATCCGCCGAAGGCTGAACCGGCCTTGCCAGTCCGCCGCCTGCTTTCCTGCCCGTCCCCGATGATTTTGATGCCATACGGCCCTCCTGTTGTTCTTGACTGGATAGAGCGCAATCCAGAGCGCTTGGCAATGCCGTTTCAGAGGGAAAAACGCTCAATCTCGTGTCGTGAATGGAACGACCCGGTTGAGGACGTCGTGGCCGATGTCCGCGCGACCTCCGAAGACTATGCCCGAACGCTCGCACCACTCCTCCACAATTCCCAGTTCGTCGTGACCGAAATCTGGGTCGTTCTCGGGTATGTCCCCGACCCGCCCGAGGCGCAGCCGCGCGACTTTCCGAACATTCGGATTGGCTGTGACGTGGAACATGGTGCGGTCGATGCGATAGTGGTGCTCGCTCACATCCTCGATAAGCAGGTCGACGTCGGAAAAGTCCGGCTCGAGTACGGTCCCAAGAAGGGCCGCGAGGACGGTCAGGTTGAACGCCATTGCCGGCTGCTGGAGCTGCGGTTCCAGCGACTCCGGATCCTGACTCACGATCCAGTCCAGCGCGCGCGCTACCGCCGCCTCTCCGCCCTCGCGGCGAAGGTCCTGCGGCATCGGCCCCCAGGCGACGTCGAGCCCCGCCTTGTGGAAACCTGCGTGCAGGAAGCCCGCGTCGCTGTAGCCGATGTAGAGCTTCTGACGCGCGGCCTCCGGCAAGTCGCGCATCGCGGCCTCGGCGATGCGGTTCGACCCATAGCCGCCGCGCGCGAACCAGACGGCGTCCACGCCCGGGTCGGCCATGACATCCCGTAGCGCGGACAGTCTTTGCTCGTCCGTGCCGGCGAAGTGCCCGTCTGCGAGGAAACATTGCGGGTGAATGGCGAGGTCACAATCGCCGCGCTCGCGAACAATGGCTTCGAGCCGCTCCCCCGCCTCGCGCGACAATGTGCAGCTGGGTGCGACGACTGCGATCTTCATCACCCTCACATTCCCGATGGCGCCGCGTCACGCAATGGGGCAGCTTGCCCCGCGCCAGTCGCCAGGGGGAAATCGATGATCAAGCGTTCCACGTTCGCCGCCATTGCCGCTTCGCTTCTCGGCTCTTCCGCAATCGCCCAGGGACCGGCGACGGAAAGCTACGACCTGCTGATCGACAATGGCACCATCTACGACGGCATGGGCGGGGAGCCGTTCACCGGCGACGTGGCCATCAAGCGGCGACCGCATCGTTTACGTCGGCCCCGAGGCCCCCGGCACCGCGAAGAAGACGGTCGATGCGTCGGGAATGGCCGTCTCACCCGGCTTCATCAACATGCTCAGCTGGGCAATCGAAAGCCTGATCCACGATGGTCGGGGGTTGAGCGATACCGTCCAGGGGGTGACCCTCGAGGTGTTCGGCGAGGGCCAGTCCATGGGTCCGCTCAACGCCACGATGAAGCGCAACGAGATCAAGCGGCAGGGCGACATCAAATACCCCATCAAGTGGACGACGCTCGGCGAGTATCTGTCCTATCTCCAGCGCAAGGGCGTCACGCCCAACGTCGCGTCATTCGTAGGAGCCGCCACGGTGCGCATCCACGAGCTTGGCGAAGGCGACGTAGACCCAACGCCCGAACAGCTGACTCGCATGCGTGGGCTGGTGCGCAGCGCAATGCAGGAAGGCGCGCTCGGCGTCGGCTCGTCGCTCATCTATGCGCCCGCTTATTACGCCGAAACGCCGGAGCTGATCGCGATCACCGAAGAAGCGGCAAAATGCGGCGGCATGTACATCAGCCACATGCGCAACGAGGGACACGACCTTCTCAAGGCGATCGACGAACTGGTCGAGATTTCGCGCAAGTCCGGTGCCCCCGCCGAAATCTACCATTTCAAGCAAGCCGGGAAGGTCAATTGGGACAAGCTCGACGCGGCAGTCGCCAAGGTGAATGCAGCGCGCGCCGAGGGCCTGCGCATCACGGCCGACATGTACACCTATCCCGCCGGCGCGACCGGCCTCGACGCCGCCATGCCGGTCTGGGTGCAGGCCGGCGGGCTGGAGGAATGGATCAAGCGCCTGCAGGACCCTGCGACCCGCGAGAAGGTCATCGCCGAGATGCGCAACCCGGATGCCGAATGGGAGAACCTGCTTCACCTCGCCGGAGGCGCGGACAAGGCACTGCTCATCGGCTTCAAGAACCCGAAGCTGAAGCCGCTCACCGGCAAGACCCTCGCCGAGGTCGCGGCGATGCGCGGCAAGAGCCCCGAGGAAACCGCGATGGACCTGGTGATCGAGGACGATAGCCGCGTCGGGACCGTCTATTTCCTGATGAGCGAGGACAATGTCCGCAAGCAGGTCGGCATCCCGTGGATGAGCTTCGGCTCAGATGCCGAGGCTCAGGCGCCGGAAGGCGTGTTCCTCAAGTCGAGCACCCACCCGCGCGCCTACGGCAATTTCGCCCGTGCGCTCGGCAAATATGCACGCGACGAAAAGGCCGCGGAACTGGCCGACCTCATCCGCCGAATGACCTCGTTCCCTGCGACCAATCTCGGCATCAAGGGCCGCGGCGTGCTGCGCGACGGCTATTACGCCGACGTCGTCATCTTCGACCCAGCGAAAGTTCAGGACCACGCCACCTTCGAAAAGCCGCAGCAGCTGTCGACCGGCGTCCGCGACGTCTTCGTCAACGGCACGCAGGTCCTGAAGGACGGGAAGCACACCGGCGCCAAGCCGGGCCGGTTCGTTCGCGGGCCGGGCTGGACCGGATGGGCGGGCGGAGGCGCTTGCAAATAGGCTCCAGCCCAATAGGGCGAGCCGCAATGACTGAATCGACCATCTTCTTCTGCGGGATCGGCGGCAGCGGCATGCTGCCCCTCGCCTCCATCGTCCGTGCGACCGGGGCCAAGGTCGCCGGCTCGGATCGCTCGCTCGATGCGGGCCGCGTCGCCAGCAAGTTCGCTTACCTACGCTCGCTCGGCATTGGCCTGTTTCCGCAGGACGGCTCCGGGCTCCAGCCGGGAATGACCTTGGTCACGTCTGCCGCGGTCGAGGAGACGGTGCCCGACGTCGTTCGCGCGCGCGAACTCGGACTCGATCACCTCACCCGCCCGCAATTTCTCGCCAAACTGCTCAACGATGCGCAGCGCAGCGTCGCCGTCGGCGGCACCAGCGGCAAGTCGACCGTCACCGGGATGATCGGCTGGATCCTGCACGCCTCGCACCGCCAGCCGACCGTCATGAACGGCGCCGTGATGAAGAATTTCGTTACGCCCTCCGCACCCTTCGCAAGCGCGCTCGTCGGCGATCCGGAATTGTTCGTCAGCGAGGTCGACGAGAGCGACGGCTCGATCGCGCTCTACCGGCCTGAAATCGCGGTGCTGACGAACATCAGCCTCGACCACAAGGAGATGGATGAGCTGCGTTCGTTGTTCGCGGGCTTCCTGAACTCGGCGCGCAAGGCGATCCTCAACCTCGACGATCCCGAGACCCGGATCCTCGCCGACCTCGTGCCCGGCGACAAATGCGTCGGTTACGGCTTCGACAGCCCGGGCGCCGACTTCATGGGCAAGGGCCTGGAGCTGACACCCGGCGGAAGCACCTTCACCATCATCGCCGAGGAAGAGACGACGGAGGTCGAGCTCAACGTCCCCGGCCGCCACAACGCATCCAATGCCCTCGCTGCTATTGCGGCGGCGCGGGCGCTCGGCGTGTCCGTTGCCGATGGCGCGTCGGCCATGGCTCGCTTCGAAGGTCTCAAGCGGCGACTCGAAACGGTCGGCGTCGCTGCCGGCGTGACCGTGATCGACGACTTCGCCCACAATCCTGACAAGATCGACGCCACGCTGGCGACCTTGCGCGCACAGCCGGGCCGCCTGCTGATCATGTTCCAGCCGCACGGGTACGGCCCGCTGACGAAGATGGGCGACGAACTCGCCGAGAGCTTTGCCAAGGGTCTCGCACCCGACGACCGCCTCTACCTGCCCGATCCGGTCTACCAAGGCGGGACCGTGGACCGCACGCGCGGTTCCGACTGGCTCGCGGAGCAGGTCGGCACGCAAGCCGAGCATGTCGCCGACCGCGCCGCGATCGGTGAAAGGCTGGTGGCCGAAGCGCGCGAAGGCGATCGCATCGTCGTCATGGGCGCGCGCGACGACTCCCTCATCGAGTTCGCGGCGGAGCTGATCGCCCGCCTCGACCGGCGGAACTGAACGCGGGGGTTCGGCGTCGGGCAGGAATGGCAAAGCCCGGCAGCGTGATCGGATGGCTTCTGGCGGAGGATGACCGCGCGAGGCTGTTCGAGCAATTTCCTCCAAAGTTCGAAAAGACCGTCGCCCACCACGTGACGTTGAAGACGGATGCGGAGCAGGATCCGCTACCGCCCGAGGTCAAGGCGGAGATCGTCGGACGCGCCGACGACGAGAAAGGCGTCGAAGCGATGGTCGTTGCCGTCGACGGTACGACCGACCGGCCCGACGGCTCCACCTATCACATCACCTGGTCCCTCGCCGACGGGCGCCGCGCCCGCGAAAGCAACGACGTGCTCAAGGAGCGCGGCTGGGAGGAGCTGGACCACCCGATCCCCATCAAGCTCGAGCCGGGGCGTTTCTAGGAATGGCGCGGCAGCCGCACCTCTTCCTCGACTGCGATGGGGTGCTTGCCGACTTCGATGCCGGCGCGAAGCATCTGCTCGGCATGAGCCCCAAGGCATTTGAGGCGAAGCACGGACGCGGAGAATTCTGGAAGCGCCTCGCGCGCCACGGCAATTTCTATGGCGACCTCAAACAGATGCCGGACGCGCAGGTCTTGTTCAGGGCCGTGAAGCATCTGAAGCCCACCATCCTCACGGGCCTGCCGCTGGGCAGTTGGGCGGCGCCACAGAAGGAACGCTGGGCCGCCGAGCATTTCCCCGGCGTGCCGATCATCACCACCATGGCGCGCAAGAAGCATCTGCACATGGAGTGTGGCGATGTGCTCGTCGACGACCGCGACAACCACCGAAAGCTATGGGAAGACGCCGGCGGCATCTTCGTCCATCACAAAAATGCGAGAGATTCGATCCGCCAGCTCGCGGAGATCTACCCGTCAGTGAAAGTGGAAGCCGAGGCTTAGGCCGCGGTCTTCAGGTCCACCTTCTCGACCCACTCCGGCCAGAACACCGGCTCGCGGTTCGACCAGCCGGGCGCGGTTGCGGCACTCTCGCTGATCGACTGAAGCAGGGTCCGGCGGCGATCCGGGTGCAGGTGCGGCAGCGCAGCCGCAGCGCAGAAAGCTGCAGGCAGCCACGAGCGGGCCGAAGCTCCGACGATCCGCTCGTAAAGGAAGCGGAAGGCCGCGAAGTTCGGCAGGCGGTCCTGGCCGAGGTCGAACGCCGAAATCGTGATCAGCATCCCCATGAAGGGCTCGATCATGTCGAGGCCGCTATCGTCGGGAACCTGCATCCGCAGGTGATCGAGCTGCTTGTAGATTCGCGACTGAGCGCGGATCGAAGCAGCCTCGCCCTCGTCGCGAGCCCAGCACTCGATTGCATCGCGACGGCCGTACGCCACGTCCAGCGAGCGGCGGATGTACCGCTGCGTCGCCTTAGGGAAGCTGGCGAACTCCTTCATTTCCGAGATCAGCAGCGCGCCGTTTGCCGGCTGGCTGGTCCGCGTGATCATCACCCCGACTCCTTGTCCACCGGTGGGATGATGCGGCTGCTCTAGTTGCAGATTGATTAACCACTATCCCACCCCCCGTTCAGATTGAATCAGACGGGCGGCGTGACAGCAATGTTAAAGTTTCACGGCTCGTCGCAAACAGGGCCGATTGTTGATTCCGTGCAACTTAAATGTGGATAAGTCGTGGTGTCAGCGGTCCTTTTTGTCCGGAAACCCCGATGACGGGGCGGGTTCGCGATCGCTTCCAGGCTGCGAAGCCGAGGGTGGATCGGAGGCGTCCATCGACTCGTCACTTCCCAAATCGACCTTGGCGTCCTCATTGCCCGGGTCCCTTTTGAGCTTCTGCTCGGTCTCTCGTTCCGGGGGATTGGAGATCACTGGCGGCGGGACTTTCTCTTTGTCCCTCGTGGATTCGTTCACTTCAACGTCCTTCCGGCGAATCGTTTCGCGCGATGAACGAGCGACGCGGGGGGGCGTTCCTGTGCCTCATTTGTAAATCTGGCGTTCAGTTTCGACCGGCGGTTGTCGTGGTTCTGCCAAAGGACAGGGGGCAATTGCCGCTTTAACTCCGGGGGCGTTACAAGCGAGGCGATGCATGCACCTCTTTCCAGCTCTGCCGATCGCCTGACCCGGGGCCGATTCTCGGATTGGCCGCTCGCGCTCAAATCGATCCTGGGCTTCTGGTTCTTCTACGCACTGACCATCGTCGCGCGCGCATTCCTCGGCTCCGACCCGATGACCGTGCTCAGCAACAAGCTGTTCACGATCGCCGCCGGTATCGTGGTCACTGGCCTGGTCTACGCTGCCATCGTCCTGCTCAGCGGCAAGGGAAGCGTCCGCAGGCGAGCGATCGTCGCCGCGCTCGTGTCCTTCGCCGGCGGCTGGGCCATGGCCGGCGTCCTGATCGGCGCCGAAGGCATGATGCGGGAATCGCGGGAAGTGCATCGCATCCAGGCCCGCGAAGGCTTCGTTGTTGTCGAGCAGGGCCACACCATTCGCATCGAGCGCACCGCGACCGAACCGCTGGTGCTGACCCTGCCGAAGGTGAGGGAGCTCGATCCCTACAAGCGCTTCCGTTACGCCGCCGATGCCGCCGTCATCTGGTTCTTCTTCTTCGCCGCATGGAGCGCCTTCTACCTGGCGACGAAGGCGCAGGCCGAAACGCTCGGCCTCAAGCGCCGCGCCGCCGAAGCCGAAAGCGCCGCGCAGGCAGCACAGGTCCGGGCGCTCCGCTACCAGATCAACCCGCACTTCCTGTTCAACACGCTGAACTCCCTCTCCTCGCTGGTCATGGCCGGCCGACCCGAGGAAGCGGAAAGCATGATCCTAAAGCTTTCGACCTTCTTTCGCACCAGTCTTTCCCTCGACCCTTCGGCCGACGTCACGCTGGCGGAGGAAATCGAGATGCAGCGCCTCTATCTCGACATCGAGAAGGTGCGCTTCCCGCGCCGCCTGAAGACCGAGATCGACATTCCCGAAGACCTCAAGAAGGCGCGCGTCCCTGGACTGCTTCTGCAGCCCTTGGTCGAGAACGTCATCAAGTACGGCGTCTCCGGAACGCGGGACAAGGTGAACCTGAACATCACCGCCGCCGAGGCCGGCCCCGGCCGCTTCACCATCGAAATCCTCAACAGCGCAGGCACGACCCCTGCCAAGGGCAGCAACGGCAAGCCCGACGGTACTGGTGTCGGCCTCACCAATGTATGCCAGCGTCTCCAGGCGCGTTTCGGACCGGCTGCAAAATGCGAGTTTGGCCCAACGGCTGATGGTGGTTATCGTGTATTGATGACACTGCCGTTGGACCGCGCCGATGGATGAACAGCCGCTCCGGCTCCTGATTGCTGACGACGAACCTTTGGCTGCAGAAAGGCTGCAGCTGCTCCTTGCGCAAATCCCTGACGTTGACCTGGTCGGAACCGCCAGCGACGGCGAAGGCGCGGTCCGCATGGCGGACGCCCTGACGCCCGACGTCCTGCTGCTCGACATCGAGATGCCCGGCCTCGACGGCATAGACGTCGCGCGCGCGCTCGCTGCGAGGCAGCCCTCTGCCGCGGTGGTGTTCATCACCGCCTTCGACCAGTTTGCGGTCGCCGCCTTCGAGGTCGAAGCTGTCGACTATCTGATGAAGCCGGTCACGCCCGATCGATTGAAGCGGGCGATGAAGCGGGCCCGGGACCACCTTCACCGGCGGGACAAGGCGCCGGCAAGGGCACCCTCGACCTCACCCTATCTCGAAGAATTCTGGGCGTCGGATCTTTCGGGGCTCGTCCGCATCGCCTCGCGAGACGTGGACCGCGTCTCGGCAGAGCGCGATTACATGCGCCTCCACGTGGGCCGCCGAAGCTGGCTGATCCATCATTCGATGAATGCGCTGGAAGAGGGACTCGATCCGGAACTGTTCGTCCGGCTCCACCGCTCGGCGATCGTCCGCAAGGACTTCATTGCAGGCTTCACCCGCAATCCGTCGGGCCGCTGGATTGCGCGCCTCGGCGACGGGACCGAGCAACCCGTAGGCCGCCTCTACACCGACAAGGTGCGCACCATCGCCAAACGCTGAGCGTCCGGCCGCCGGCCTGGGGAGGCACCGGCACCCGGACGCTGTTGCTGTTGGAGTTTGGCTGGGCGCTTAAACGCGCATTTGGTTTGCGGCCGCAGGCGCGGCCGAGGCCTCCTGCGTCGTAAACCCTCTCGTCTGACCCTGCGTCACCGTCGGCAGCACGAGACCGGCCGAGGCGACGGAGGCTGCGATCACAATCACGAACTTCATCGTCTCGCTCCTTTTTGGATACGACGCGGCAGGCTCTCGGGGAAATCGAGGGGTCATAGTCCGCCGCGTCGCTCGATCCGGTTAGGCCAGCGCGGCGGGCGGCGTCTCTTTCCACTCGACCAGCGCCGCGTCCGACTCTGCGACGGAGCGGCAACGTCGACGAAGTGCGTTCGTCAGACTGCGATTCGACGAACGTCAGATAGCGTTTTCTTCCACAACGGAATCGACGCTTCGATCGACAGCGGTCGTAACCGCGACGTCGAGCGTGACGTTGCCCAGCGTCCGGAAAATGTCCGGGACCATCTCAACTGCCACCAGCAGGGCAAGCGGCGCGATGGGCAGTCCGAGCGCCATCCCGATCGGCGCAATCGAGCTAATGAAGCTCACTTCGCCCGGCAGACTGATGGCGCCATAGCTCATCACGGCCCCGACCGCCGTGGCGGCGATGATCTGCGTCATCGTCGGCTCGTACCCCAGCCAATGCGCGACATAGAAGGCGACTGCAGTGTTCATCGCCGGTCCGGTCGCGCGAAACAGGGCCACGGATAAAGGAAGCGTCACGTCCGCAACCTGGTCGCGAACGCCGATGACGCGCGCCGCGGCGAGCATCGCCGGCAGGGACGCGAGGGACGAACGCGTTGAAATGGCCACGCTCTGCGGCGCGATCATGGCCTTTCCGAACTTCCCGAGGCCTACGCGTCCCCAGATGGCCGCGATCGGATAGGCCCACAGCGTCACCAGGATCCCGATCACCGAGATCAGGACGATGTAATGCCCGAGCCCCGCAAACGCGGCGCCCCCGGCGCTCGCCCCGACGCTGAAGGCCAGCGCGAGCACGCCCAGCGGAGCGATCCACAACACCCAGCCGATGATGATCAGCAAGGCGTCGGCAATCGCTTCGAACACGGCCGTCAGGGTCCGCCGGCGTTCGTTCTCGATGCGAGTGACCGCGAGCGCGAACAGCATGGCGAACACGACCAGTGGCAGCACTTCGCCATTCGCGGCCGCGGAGATGACGTTCTCCGGGATGATGCCTTTGAAGAAGTCTGCAATGCCGGGCATCGGCCCGGTCGCCGTCGACTGGTCGAGCCCGGCCAAGCCGGCCTGCATCGCCTGCGCCTGCGCGGCCGGCAGCGGGAAAAGACCAGTCAGAAGCTCGATCATCAGGGCGCCGAAGATCGCTGACGCAGTGCAGAGGATGACGATCCACGTCACCGTTCGGCCCGCGATCCGGCCGGCACGCGCCGCCTCCGCGCCCTTGGCGATGCCGATGACAAGCAGCGCGACGACCAACGGGATGACGGTCATCTTCAAGGCATTGAGCCACAGTCCGCCGACGAAGCCCGAAACCTGCAGCGCCGGTTCGCGCATTCCGTCGCCGAGCGACTGCGCCCACGCGCCTGCCAGCAGGCCGACGACCAGTGCGATCAGAACCCGATAACCACCTCCCCCACGAATGGGCGAGGAGGCGACGTCCTCCGCGTCCTTGGTCATTCAGGCTTCCGGAAACGGTAGATGAAGCGGTCGGTCTGCCCTCGGATCTTCTCGTCGAAGACCAGCAGCGAATGATCGTCGGCCGGGTTCCTGAGCAGGTCGCTTTCGGCCTCCAGCTTGAAGCCCGCCCGTTCGAAGTCGGCCTTGACCACGGCCGGATCAATCCGATGGAGCTTCTCTACGGTCTGACGGGTGTCGCCGGGGGCGCCCACATGGTCGATGACTCCGACGATTCCGCCCGGCTTCATTCCGTCAAAAACGGTCTTGAGAAACTGGTCGGGCTCCATCCGCTTCACGCCGTATTTGGCGCTCTCCCAATAAACGTCGTGATAGTTGAGGTTGATCATCATGAAGTCGTAGGAATTGGGTTCGAGCGTCATCGCCTCGAACGGCGAAACGATCAGATGGGCGTTCGGCGCCTTCTGCTGGAATTCCGCGAACTTGTCCTGCGACGCCTTGTCGTAGAACTGCGTCGGCTCCCACACCGTGACATGGCCCTTCGGCCCGACGGCCGGCGCCATGATCTCCGCCCAATAACGGTTGCCGCCGAACAGATCGATCGCCTGCATCCCCGTTTCGAGGCCCAGGAACTGCAGCACCTTCGCGGGCTTGCGACCCTCGTCGAGCTTCACATTGTCGGCAGTCCGCACGGCGGTATTCGCCACCGCCGCCGCAACATCGGCAGGAGCCGCGTTCGCAACGACTGGAACAGCCGCTAGCATCGCCGGGGCCAGGATTATTCCAAGTCCGCGCATGTTCGCTTCCCCTGTTACGCACCGTGGTTAGCCCCACTGCGTGGCTATGCGCCAGTGTCCTTCGACGGGGGGCGAATATCGCCTCTACATCTCCAGCCGCCAGTTTATGCGCTGTAGCCAGGAACTCTTGGCCGGCTTGCCGTCCTGCCCGATGGCAGGACTGAATTTGCCCCGCTCCTTGATGACAGCGCAGCTTTGCGCATCGAGAGCGGCCACACCGCTCGTCTGGGTCACAGTACAATCCGCCACCTTCCCTTGCTCGTCGATCAGCAAGACGAGTGAGACTGCCCCCATCTGGTCGTTGAACACTGCGATCCCGGGGTAATCATCACTGGAGAAAAGGCCCAACAGATCCCCGGTGGCGGACTGCCTGAGTGGACCGGGCACATTAAAATCGTAAACATTCCAGACCTTTCGAAGGTCGACCGTACACGTGTCCATCATCTTCAAAAGCGCTACCATCTGCGTGAGACCGAAACTTTCGTCGACGGTGCTGCTCCCAAACGTCATGCGAGAGCCGGACTTCATGTTGGACGCACTGCGCGCGCGAATCCGAATAGATGAGGCCTGCCGCATCGGTGCAAGCTTCTCGGTCGGCAGGTTGACGAGTATTGCCCGTTGCCCGAGCTTCTTGTTGCCGAACTCGAGTAGGTTGGTGACGACCGGCTCGCCGTCATCGAAGACTATCTCGCCTCGAGTCTGGATCGCCTCGCGATAGCCGCCTTTCCAGACCAGGCCGATCTGCAAAATGTCGCCGACCGGGGGCGCCTTCAGAGCCAGGTATACCGGTTTCTCGGCGGGTCCATATTGCCGTGTCGCCACGCATTGCGCATCGTCGAAATGCACGACCCATTTGCCGCTTGGTTGCTTCGGCTCGGGGGCGGCGACGGCGGCGCTAGAGACGATCAGCGAAATGATAGCGAAACCCCGGGCGAACATGGCACTCCCTCTGATGTCCCGAGCGGTCGAGACACTAACTCACGCACACGCAATTTCCACCCCCCGCCGGAAGCGCTGCGGTCGGCACGATGAGGGCTGCCTGGGCCGAATGGCTGAAAAAGCCTCTTCCCGGATGCATCGGCTGGACGATTCAGGCGTTCTTTCAACACTTTGCACATCAGAGGCAGGAGACAACGCATGGATAAGCAGGACCAGATCACGACCCTCAATGAGCTGATCGAAACAACGGTCGACAGCATCAATGGCTATGAGGATTCGGCGAAGAACATCGAGAACGAACGGCTACGCGAGACCTTCCGCCAGCGCGCAGACGAGCGTCAGCAGGTGGTCCAGGAACTTCGCAGCGAAGTGCGCCGGCTCGGCGGGGATCCCGAAGAATCCGGCACGCTCCTCGGCAAGGCGCACCAGCGCTTCGAGGATTTGAAAGCAGCAGTTACCGGCCGCGACGAGAAGGCCATCATCAACGAGGTCGAACGCGGCGAAGATTACCTCAAGGCGAAGTTCGAAACCGCGCTCGAAGGCGGCAACCTCACCGACGAGAGCCGCATGGTCGTGGAACGCGCATATCAGTCCGTGCGCGCCGGCCATGACCAGATGAGCCAGTTGAAGCACGGCATGGAATCCAACGCCTAAGTCCCAGGCGATCTTCGAAGACCAGCGGCGGCGCCTCACGGCGTCGCCGCTTTTCATGGCGGAGTTTGCCCATACCCGTCGGCCGGTTTTATCGCCATATCCCCGAGACGCCGGCCTGCGCCACGTCGCCTGCCCTGACGTCTGCGGCCTGATTCTGCTATGCCGCGGAGGGGATGAGGAGGTGCACGATGTTCCGATTCCGCCTTGCGGCCGCGGCAGCGCTTTCGCTGATCGGATCGGCGGCGGCCACGCAGACGGCAACGCCGGTTCAGACGATTCAGCTCTACAGCTACGGCTATGGTCCAGACCCGATCGTCCTCAGCGCCGGAAAGCCTGTGACGCTCAACTTCGTCAATCGGGCCGGCAAAGGCCACGACTTCACCGCCCCCAGGTTCTTCAGCTCATCGAAGATCGTCGGAGGCAATGTCGCCGAGGGCGAGATCGACGTGCGCGCCGGGCAGTCGGGTAGCGTCACGCTCGTGCCGTCTGCCGGCCGCTACAAGGTTCACTGCGGCAAGCCGTTCCACAAGATGCTTGGCATGAGCGGCGACATCATCGTCCGCTAGGACGGCTCAGACGACCTCTTCTTCGTGCCCGTAAACCAGCACGGTCAGGATCCCGACCTGCGAGTCCTGCGCCGCTCCGCCGACACTGGCCTGAAAGCGCTCGGCGCGCACCTCGTCGCAACCATAATCGGGCCGTGCCTCGCCGGTTTCGGCAACGACCGAGCAGCCTCGAACCGCGCCGTCGCGACCGATCGCGACCATCATCAGCAGGCCGCCGAGCAAAGCGTCGCCCGGCTCCAGGCTCTGCGCGCTCGGCGTTGCGCCCGGCGTGAAGCGCCGTTCGAACGTGATCCTCGTCTGCACGCCCGCGGCGCCTCTGGCCGGCGCCTTCGCCGTGTTCGGCTTGCCATCGGAATCGCAGGCTTCGACGCCTCCGAAAGAGCGGCTGGACTCATAGTTGCACGACCGCTGCGAACCGTCGTCGCCATATGTGATCGTGATCCGCTCCCACCAGGGAGCGGTGGACAGTACATCGGTTGATATCGCCGGCGAGGCGGCGGCCAATGCAAGGGCGGCAAAGCTAAGCACTTCCTCGTACCTCCGTGCCCGCTCCGACAGCGTCAGTACCGCCGCCGTGTCCCACAACGCCCAAACTCGGATTCGGTCCCATTCCTGTCGTCGAAGCGCCATTTGGGGACGATTGCGGGAGATCTGGTCCGGCGGCAGCGGCTTGGCGAGCCGACTAGCGCCGGGCGATCAACCGCTCGATCGCCTTGTGATGCGCCACTTCGTCCCCGGCGATCTGCTCCAGCACTCGGCGCAGCCCGACGAGCTCGGGCTCCGACAGATGTTCGATGCCGATGAACTCGTTGCGGGCGCGGCCGCCGGCGCGGATCAGCTCGTCCAGCTTCGCCTGGATGGCGGAGGCGTCGCGGTTCTGTGCGTTCTGGATCAGGAAGACCATCAGGAAGGTGACGATGGTCGTCCCCGTGTTGATGACCAGCTGCCAGGTATCGGACCAGTGAAAGATGGGACCGGTCAGCGCCCAGACGAGGATGATTGCGAAAGCCAGGATGAACGCCGCCGGCTGCCCGCAAGCCATGGCGACGCCACCCGATACGCGCTCGAAAAACCGGTTCATGCGACCCTCCCTGCTCCGAATGGGAGGATGATGCTGCCATGCCAGAATGTCCGCAATGGGTCCGCAGCGGCAGGAATGGGTCGAAAGCCGACGCTCGGCAGGCTATACCCCGGCTTTAAGCGACCGCTCCTAGCTCAACTGGATAGAGCGCCGGGCTTCGAACCCGGAGGTTGGGGGTTCAAGTCCCTCGGAGCGGGCCAGCGTCCGGACTGTCCCGATGCGCTGAAGGGGACACGGACTTAATTGGATGCAACTTCCGGCTTGTATTTCGCCCTCTCGGCTTCGAGGCGCCGCAAAGTCTTCTCGTGCGCCGCCTTTGCCCTCTCAAAGTCGGCCAATGCACGCTCGGCGTCGGCCTGTAGTTCAGCCTTTTTTCGGGCAACTTCTTCTGTGGCGAGCTGGTACTCGGCGGCTATTCGTCCTTGCTCGGCAAGTTCGGCCTCGTCCGTGATCATGACAGGTGTGCCGAGCTCGGTGACGCCGTAGAGCAGCTTGGCGAAGGCCTTGGGCAGTCGGATACAGCCATGAGACGCCGGGTAGCCGGGTAGATTGCCGGCATGCATTGCGACGCCTTTCGAGGTGAGCCGCTGCATGTAGGGCATCGGAGCATCGTCATAGGTGCCCGACCGATGGACAACCGCCTTCTGCAGGATGGTGAACACGCCGGTCGGCGTCTCGCGTCCCTTGCTGCCGGTCGATACTGTCGAGGCGGCAATGGGTACGCCATCGCGGTACACCAGGGCGCGCTGCCTGGTCAGGTCGATCACCATGAACACGGGTCCGGTCGAAGCGGCCTTCGGATCCCAGACAAACTGGCCGGGGCTGAGCCGCGCGGCCTTCTCGAGAACCGAAGGCTTCTCGTGTTTCACCGGTTGCGCGGCAGCCGAGGCGCCGACGCACGCCAGAAATACCAATTCAATCAGCCGTTTCACCACTTACCTCGTTCAGGCGACTCACTCCCGAACAGGCCCCCGGCCGCGGGCCGCGTTTAGGGTGGCAGGGAAGCCGGCCCCATAGGGGATGTCACGGATGGAGACTCAGAGAGGACGGCAAGTTTGCAGTCATGTCGCAGCGACGAATGGTCGCTTCCTTATGTCAGCAATGGGTCGAAAGCCGACGCTAGGCTAATGTCTGCAATGAGTGGAAAGCGGACGCTAATTCAGGCGTCGAACGCGGGGTGATACTGGACTGGACCTTCCGGACATTCCGGACCGAAGCTTAGAATTTGGAAATAGGGCGGCGGAACGTCCGCAAAGGTGACGTTCGGGTCATTGGCAAAGCCAAACTTGCCGTAAAAGTCGGGGTCTCCCAGAACGACGCAGCCTGATGCGTCGCACTTCTGAAGACGACTTAAGGCCTCTTTGATGAGAAGAGACCCGATGCCTTTGCGCTGCCATTGAGTGTTCACTGCGACAGGACCGAGACCATACCACCCCGTCCCAGCGGAAACTGAAACGGGCGAAATGGCAACATGCCCAACAACCTCTCCGTCTTCGACGGCGACTAGCGAAACGGTCAATGCATTTGCGCTCCTCAGACCGTCCACGATGCGCCCCTCAGTGCCACTACCATGTTCGGCACCTTGAAACGCATCCTGCACCGTTTGCCTGATGGCAGCGGCGTCGTGCTGCTCCTCTTCTCGAATAATCATCAGATTGGGCTGCACGGTTTGCCTAATGTCCGCAATGGGTCGACAGCAGGCGTCGACGCGGACGAAGGGCGGAACTGTTAGCGGCGTTTCTTGCCGGGGCGTTTCCTTTCGGGATCTTCCGACGCCACGGCCCAGTGCTCGTAAACAGTCGCTTCCGTTCGTCCTCTCGTGCTGACCGCTTCAAGTCTTGCTGCAATGATCGCTTGTTCAGCGATTGCGAACTCGCTCACGCGTTTCCCAAAGACCATCTGACTTCCCCAAATCAGTTTCGCTGATCCAGGCCCCACACGACGCAAGGTCGGGTTGAAATGGTTTCGGAAGAGGCAACAGTCATGGTGAATGCGCAAAGCTGTTCGTAGCTACACCGGCGCTTTAGACGAAAGTCCGCAATGGGTGGAAAGCGGACGTTACATGCGGTCGGAGCTTAGGCTGAGCTCGAATATCCGCAATGGGGTCGAAAGCGGACATCGGGCCTGGTGTCCGATATGGTGAAAAACTCATCCCAGTCACGTCTAGCGTTGAGGAACACAGGCGCAGTAACGCATGAAGTTCAGGCCGTTCAAAAGAGCTCGCAAGCAATTTGGGATCCTGCTTCCGGAGCTCGATCGGCTCCGGCGCCGCACACGCGACGTGGTAGTCATATCCTATCCGAAGTCGGGTCGGACATGGGTCCGCTTCATGCTCAACACGGGGAGCATCAAGCTCCTCTACGATCACGCGGGCGCGGAGAACCGCAAGGCCCTGACGTTTGATCAGATCCGGGGTGAACCCGCCAATTGGTCACGATGGAAGATCATCTTCGTCTTCCGGGATCCGCGGGACACTCTGGTTTCGAGCTACTTCGAAGCCACGAAGCGCTTGAAGGCCCAGTATCGGTTCGAGGGTACTCTCGCCGAGTTCCTGCGCGACCCGAGGTACGGGATCGAGAAGATCGCGCGCTACAACCTTCTCTGGCTGGATTCCGCGAACCTGTTCAAGGCGTTCCTGCCGGTGTCCTATGAGCAGCTGCACGAGGGTGGCCGTGCTGAGCTGCTGACGATCATCCGCTTCGCAACCGGCCGGGAGCCCCGACCCATTGTCGTTGAGAGAGCCTGGCGCGCTGGCGGCTTCGATCAAATGCGCCAGGTCGAGCTGTCAGTCGGCCCCAGGATGAACGAGAATCTGAAGCTCGGTGGCGGCCGGCCCGATGATCCGGACAGCATGAAGACGCGTCGGGGCAAGGTCGGCGGCTGGACGGACTATTTCGACGAAGCCGACAAGGCTTATGCCGAAGAGACGCTGTCGCGCCTGGACTATTTTACCAGGGCAAAGACGGCACTGCGACGTGTCGCCGCCTGAGGAAGAATGGCACTTCCAGGGAGTACGCCGCGCAGCGCAAATAGAAATGGGGGCCGGCATTGCTGCCAGCCCCCACTGCGCCGAGCGAAGGATCTACCGGTTTTCATGGTCTGGATCCCGAGGGATCTTTTCCTTGAAATCCAAGCTCACCAGCTCAGGCGTCGCTTTCCATCTGACAACTCCCTCCGAAGAGGAGACCGACCGTCTACCGGACTGCGCCACCCGAGGGTTCGCTTGTCTTTCAACTATCGGTGCCTGGCAAAGCCAAAGCCATCCGATGTTCCGCGGCCCTTCTTGGGTCGACCACTCTTGCGTCTCGCTTTGTCCATCCGTCCGAAGACTTCCGAACCGCGTCGCGCTAGAGGAAGATCAACTCTTCCGGCGCCTCTTCCCGACTGGCCCCGCGAACCTCCGAAGAGCTTCACATTGCCTGTCGGCGGAGATCGGTCCTTCCGTCACCCTCCGCTTCCTTCTGGCCCTTGCGGGCTTTCCGGTGGAGGCGGGGACTTCCGTCCCGATCACCTTTTGACAATGCACCTCGCCGCCGAGTCGGGGAAGCGAAAAATGCGGGCGCAAGCCTGTGGATAACGGGGATATTGGGAACAACCGTTGGAACCATTGTCACAATCGGGCCTGGCGACTCGCAGGTTGCCGTTCCGTTCTCGTCAGGGCCCCGGATAACGCTCGAACTCGGGCATTTCACCGATGTGTTTCGTCCAGCCGATTCGCTCCGCCACCTGGATCTGCGCCTGGGGCACGATCGAGTCGGGATCGTCGAGCGTCGCAATCTGCACGTCGATCTGGCCCGGGAATACCGCCTCGCTCGTGTAGAAAAGACCGGTGCCGCAGTTCGGACAGAAATGCCGCCGCCCGTGCTCCGACGACGCATATTCCCGCGTCTCGCCCTCGACCTTCAGATCCTCTCTCGTGACCAGCCCCCAGGCCACCATCGGCGCGCCCGAATGGCGGCGGCAATCGCTGCAATGGCAGAGCGCCTGATGGATCGTGTCGCTCGACATCTCATAACTTCACCGCACCGCAATGGCATTGACCCCTCGGCATTTCCGGTCCCCTTTTGTTCTGCATCGCCCATGTGCCATAGTCGCAGCGATTCGGCCATAGCCGCGTTGCCGTTCGGACGTCCCTTCCCTACCTCGTAAGCAGTGCCCGAAAGTCCCGCACCCTCCCCCGAAGCCCCATGGCTCGCCGGCCTCAACCCGCCGCAGCGGGAGGCCGTGCTCACGACCGAAGGCCCGGTGCTGGTCCTCGCCGGCGCCGGCACCGGCAAGACCTCCGCCCTCACCGCCCGCCTCGCCAATTTGATCGCTACCCGCAAGGCGTGGCCGAGCCAGATCCTCGCCGTCACCTTCACCAACAAGGCCGCGCGCGAGATGAAGGAGCGCATCGCGAAAATCTCCGGCGGCGCGATCGAGGGGATGCCCTGGCTCGGCACCTTCCACTCGGTCGCCGCGCGCATGCTCCGCAGCCATGCCGAGCTCGTCGGCCTGCAATCCAACTTCACCATCCTCGACACCGACGACCAGCTGCGCGTGCTCAAGCAATTGATCAGCGCCGCCAATCTCGACGAGAAGCGCTGGCCCGCGCGCCAGCTCGCCGGCCTCATCGACCGCTGGAAGAATCGCGGCTGGACCCCGAAGGAAGTAGACCTCGGCGAGGCGGAGAGCTTCGGTCCCGGCCGCGGCCGCGAGCTCTATGCCGCCTACCAGGACCGCCTGCGCACCCTGAACGCCTGCGACTTCGGCGACCTGCTGCTCCACATGCTCACCATCTTCCGCACGCATCCCGACGTGCTGGAGAGCTACCGCGAGCGCTTCCGCTACATCCTCGTCGACGAATATCAGGACACCAACCAGTCGCAGTACGCCTGGCTCAAACTCCTTGCCGAGCCGCGCCGTAACCTGTGCTGCGTCGGCGACGACGACCAGTCGATCTACTCCTGGCGCGGGGCCGAGGTCGCCAACATCTTGCGCTTCGAGAAAGATTTTCCCGGCGCAAAGGTTATTCGCCTCGAACAGAACTACCGCTCGACCTCGCACATCCTCGCCGCCGCCGACGGGCTCATCGCCCACAACGCCGGCCGCCTCGGCAAGACTCTGTGGACCGACAAGGGCGACGGCGAGAAGGTCAAGGTCGTCGGCATCTGGGACGGCCCGGAGGAGGCGCGCCGCATCGGCGAGGACGTCGAGGGCATGCAGCGCCGCGGCGCTCAGCCTCGACGACGTCGCCATCCTCGTCCGCGCCCAGTTCCAGACGCGCGAGTTCGAAGAGCGCTTCATCGCGATCGGCCTGCCCTACCAGATCATCGGCGGCTTCCGCTTCTACGAGCGCGCCGAGATCCGCGACGCCCTCGCCTACCTCCGCCTCATCCACCAGCCCGCCGACGACCTGGCCTTCGAGCGCATCGTCAACCAGCCCAAGCGCGGCCTCGGCGACAAGGCGATCGCCACCATCCACGCCCACGCGCGCGCAACGGAAGAGCCCCTGCTGATCGCCGCGTCAAAGCTCCTCGATACCGACGAGATGCAGTCCCGCGCCCGCTCCAGCCTCGGCCGCTTCGTCGCCGACATCGCCCGCTGGAAGACGATGGCCAACGAGCTGCCCCACGCCGAGCTCGCGCGCATCATGCTCGACGAAAGCGGCTACACCGCCATGCTCCAGGCCGAGCGCAGCGCGGAATCCGCCGGCCGCCTCGAAAACCTCGCCGAGCTCGCCCGCGCGATGGAGGAATATGAAAGCCTCCCCGCCTTCCTCGAACATGTCAGCCTGGTCATGGACAATGACGAGAACCGCGGCGGCGAGAAGGTCACCATCATGACCATCCACGCCGCCAAGGGGCTGGAGTTCGACATCGTCTATCTGCCCGGCTGGGAGGAAGGCATCTTCCCGTCGCAGCGCGCGCTCGACGAAGGCGGCCTCGCCAGCCTCGAGGAGGAACGCCGCCTCGCCTACGTCGCCATCACGCGCGCGCGGAAAAAGGCGACGGTGATGCACGCCGCCAACCGCCGCATCTACGGCCAGTGGACCAGCTCGCTCCCCAGCCGCTTCGTCGGCGAGCTGCCCAAGGAGCATATCGAGGAAGAGACGACCATGTCCGGCGGCGAGAGCCTGTGGCGCGCGCAATGGAGCGAGCGCGCCGACCCATTCGCCCACCTCGGCCCCGCGCAATCGATGCGCGCCAGCACGCGCGGTCCGGGCTGGCAGCGCGCAAGCCAAGGCGGCCGCTTCAACCGCGATCCGGCCCGAGTGATCGAGGCCAAGGCGTCGACGGTGTCCTTAGGCAACCAGGGCCGCACCGACCTGGAGCTCGGCCAGCGCGTGTTCCATGGCAAGTTCGGCTACGGCAAAATCGTCGCGCAGGAAGGCAACAAGCTCGAGATCGAGTTCGAGCATGCCGGCCTGAAGAAGGTATTGGACTCCTTCGTCAGCGCGTCTTGAGCGCCCGAGCATAAGGGAGCGTTTGCGCCAGCAAAGGTGAGCTTATGTCGAAGAGAGCGTGAAAGCCGGCCGGCGCGCGAGCAAGCCGCCTAAGCCGAGAAGCGAGACGCGTCCGACGTCACGGGATTTACTCCCGTGACGCCTACCAGCTGCGGCGGCCAAGTCCGAGGCGGCTCATTCCCCGATTTGAATAGCCGTCCGACGTCCTCCGCCCGCCCATGAACTTGCGCGCGAGGTAAGCCATGCCGGCGCCCATCAATATCTTCCTCAACATCATGCATCTCCTTGGAAATTCAGTCCCGCAACGGCCGCTAACGACGGCCGCTATTCGTTCGTCCGCTCCTTGCCGATTTTCACCTGACCGGCACGGCCGGCATTGTTCTCCGTGTCGCCCACGACCGTATTCTCGCCCTCGATTTCCTCGGGCGGGATGCCGGTCATGAAGCTGCCCTTCGACTGGCCGATGCCCGGATTGCGCTCCAAGTCCTCGTCGAGCTTCGGGTTGGCCCCTGCGTCATTGTCGCGCCGGTTCTCGTCACGATCTGCCATTCCAGTCCTCCATCGCCGCATCAACGCGCGAGAGCCTCCGGGGTTGATTGGGGTACCGTCACGAACCCTCGGGCGGGTGTGAACTCAGCGGCGGCGCAGGGCTAGCAAGATCGTCGCGCAGCAAGGTAACAAGCTCGAGATCCACTTCGAGCATGCGGGGCAGACGAACTTTGGATAAGCCTCGTGACTGTGGCGTGAGGCTGGACACTCATGTCCGCTTTCGACCCATTCCGGACATTAGCGTCGTGTCCGCTTTCGGGTGAGATCAATCAGAGCGCGTCGTCTTCGGGCGACAGGGTTGGGGATCTAGTCCTTGCAGGTGCACGATTGGCGAGGCGGCTGGCTTCATCACTGTCCGGCTGAAACGGGTCCAGCAGACTGGCGACTGCCTCGCGCACGCCTTCCCGGTATCGAGTTCGAGCGTTCATTCGGAATGCCGCTCTCGAAGCGATCGTCTTGGAAAGCCTTCTCGCGGATGATTGCCAAGGCAGTGTCATCGGCATTGTACGCGTTGTGGAGAAGCATCCGAACCGCTCCGCGAAGTGCCGTGATCTCCGCTTGTAGATCGATAATGCGGTTTGCCAGTTCTTCGTTCATTGTTCCGCGATACAGGCAAAGGCTCTACCCGGCCAGCCGAGCTGTAGTGCCGCATCTGCTGTGGCGGCATGAGCCGCGAGGCTGGATCGTTCACAAACGAAAAGGACACCCGGCCGAGGCCAGGCGTCCTTCCGCGCGACGAATGTACGCCGTCGAGCTCCCCCGTTTGGCTTAGATGGTCTGCAGGTTCAGAGCGCGAGGCTGACCTCTGTCGCTTCCGAGGTCGTAGGAAAGGCGCTGCCCCTTCACGGGATCAGTGTTCTTGTCCCACATGATGGCAGTCGTTTCGAAGCGGATTGCGTTGCCGCCCGTCTCGGGCTTGATCTGACCATTGCCGGCAGCGCTGTCGAAAGACTTGACGGTTCCAAAATATTTGATGGTGATTTCCTTTGATGGCGCGATGCACACGGCCGCTAAAAAGTATATGAAATGTATGAAAAAGCGACAGCGATCACTGATAATACCGGTAGCGATAATGATGTGGTCTTATTGCGAAGAATATTCAATAGATGAATGACAATAAATAGTTCAATGACATCTTAGATATAATTCGTAGCGATTTTGCTTTTTACATGCTAATAAACGCCTATCACTATCCTTCTTAGCAGGCATTTAGTGACTGAGGGTCTACGTGCTCCCGCTTGCCAGCAGGTGCCTCCCCATGAACAAGCTCGCAAACTCCCTGGACGTCGCCACACCCAGCGCATCTGCGAAAGGCGGGTTTATCAAGGACACTGGCGCCGCTTGCCGGGAACGGGCTTCGGCTGATCTCTTGAGATCGGTGACGATGATCACCGCTAACCAGCGTATTTCGTTGGAGCGTAGTGCCGAAAGCTGGACACTTCGCGCGGTCATGCTCGAACGCATGGAGAAGAGCTTCGAGAAGCGACGGGTCCTGGACGCGGCCTCGCGTGAATACGAAATCGACCACATCCGGATTTAGAGGCGAGACTTCAGCCTTCAGCTTCCAAGGTAGGAGACGAGAATGCCCATTTCTTCCAAGCGCCCTCGAAGCGGATCCGAGCAGTCTGGGATATCACGACTGGAAAACGAAGGCGGTCCCTCCCTACCCGCGGCGACGACCGTGGATGCAAGTTTGGAAAGCAGCCTGGTGAAGTTCGGCATCGTTTCGGTCCCGTCCACGCGGTTTGAATGGGGCGGCTACAAATACACGAACGCGACTGACGCCATTGCAGCCGCCACCCGCGCAGCCCGCAAATGATACCCGCCGTTTACGTCAACGTAGGTGAAGGCGCCCTGGTGGCGCATTGCCTGGCGAACAAAATCGGCATCGGCTCAATCGAGTCTTTGCCGAACGGCCGAGCGAAAATCGTCTGCCGAACCGCAGCTGAGGCCGGCAGGCTTCGGCTGCAGCTTGAGTCAGGCTTGATCAAAGGCGGATCGGCGTCAGAGCAAGATCGATCGGACCCGCCATCACCATGAAACACGCGGTCGATCACGCGGATGACGACCGCGACGCGCTCAGGTCTTGGCAGGAATGGGAAATCACTGGCAGCGAACGCCGGATCATACTTTGCGTGGAAACCCGCCTTGAGATGCGCCCAGGCTATTCAGGGTTTGACTTAGACAGGCTTTCTGTCCTGATCGATGAGGCCACCGAATTGATGCGAGCAAGCGCCAGCCCGATCGATTCCATCCGGATCGTTCCCGAAAGGTGACGGCGGCTAATCCGCGCCCGCTCTTTACGCCTCATCCGGATCCCGATCATACAAAGTAGAGCGGGGACTGGAACTTGGCATCACTTGCCGAACGTGCGCTTCAGCCTCTCGCATGGTTTCAAACGATAGACGGGAGCTTTCCTCGCCAGCACGGTCCATCACAACCGTGTAGGTCAGCGCTTCTGACGGAATCAGAACTACACGAGCGGTAATACAAGCGGCGGAAGCCGCCTTCTCGTGGGCCTCCTTAACGGCAGTCTCGTTTACAGGCCCACGTAGTGAAGCTGGAGCACCGAGACCAGCGCGCGTGGCCCGAATCCTCTCAGCAAAGTCGGAAGCGAACTGCTTGTGCGCGTCTCGTTCCTCAGGATCCCGCGACCGGTCGCCTTGCATCAAGGATATTTGGTGGCGGCGTAGCAACTCGTTGAGGTCCACTTGGCGACTCCCCTGCTGTAAGCGGGAGCACGGAAGCTCTCAGCCGCTGATGCCTACGGAAGTCCTGTCAGCGATGGTAGCGATATGGGGAGGCAAGTGTCAGATTACGAGGCGTTGCGGACACTAAAGTAGTATCGAATTCGGACTTACCAAACATTGATTGACAGGAGGACATTCCCGCCGAACAAGGTCTCGGACCGTTGCTCCGCCGCTCGCTCGCCCTTCGCAATCCCTGTCCTGAAGCTGTCACATTTAGTGCCTAGCCGAGTCGCGAGGCAGATGACCGCAGCGCTAACCTATCAGCCGCCCCTCGCGCGCCGCATTGTCGCGGAGGGTCTCGGCTCCTTCTTCCTGTTCGCCTGCGTTATCGGATCGGGCATCATGGCCGAGCATCTGTCGGGCGGGAACGACGCCGTCGCATTGCTTGGCAATACGCTGGCGACGGGCGCGATCCTCTTTGTCCTCATCACCATGCTTGGGCCGATCTCCGGCGCGCATATGAACCCGGCGGTCAGCCTCGTCGCCGTGTTGCGCCGGGAACTCCCATGGCCGGACGCTGCGGCCTACATCCTTGCCCAACTGTGCTTCGGAATCCTCGGCGCCTGGGCCGCCCATTTGATGTTCGATCTCCCCGCGCTGCAGCTGTCGGTTAAGGCACGAACGGGCCTAGGCCAGTGGATCGGCGAGGCGGTTGCGACCTTCGGGCTGATCCTCACCATTCTCGGAACGGTTCGCTTCCGCCCCCAGTCCGTGCCGGCCTCGGTCGGGCTCTACATCACCGCCGCTTACTGGTTCACCTCCTCGACCAGCTTCGCCAACCCGGCAATCACCGTCGCTCGCAGCCTTTCCGACACGTTCGCCGGAATCGCTCCGCGCGATGTGCCGCTCTTCATTGCCGCGCAACTCACGGGCGCGGCTGTCGCGGCACTGCTTGCGCGATGGCTGTTCGACGAGAGCAATCCGTCGCGGGAGCAAATCCCCTGAGGTGAGCTTCGCTCCGGATTTCGCTGTCCTACACCGCCGGTTCTATGTTCCAACGCTTTCATGGAGCATCGCGCAAAGGAGCACGTCAACTGCCGTCGGCCTTCAGCAACGCTGGCCGAACCGCCACCGTCGAATGCCGTCGTGACCGTGAACATTCGTGAACATTCGGATCCGTAAAGCCGTGGCCAGGAGAAGGTGGCTCGGCGGGGCGTGGACTGCGCGCCGAGCCACCTCCCTGTCGCCCCATGAAGGGACGCCGGGGGGCGAGGCCGAGCGACGCGCCCGATGAACAGGGGAGCCGAGCGGACCTCGCCCGCGCAATGCCGCTTTAGCTTTTTGGTTCCCCCGCGCACATGGGAAGAGCGCCGGCGACTGGCGCCGGCGCTCTCCATTTACAATGCCGATTTCGGTTATCGGCGGCGGTCGATGTCGATGTTCCGGACATAGCCGCGATAATCGACGTCGCAGCGGAACGAGAGGTCCGGTGCGTAGCCGTAGCCGGCAGCGCCATAGGCGCCGACGCCGTAGGGGCCATAGCCGTAATTGGCGCCGCTGCTGGCGAGACCGCGTACGCGGACCGTGCTGCGGCGGGGGTTGACCTGCGTCACCTGGAGCACTCGGCCGCCAGAGCTCTGCGCGCCAAGAACCGCGCCGAGAATGCCGGTCAGTCCACCGCGGCTATTCAGGCGGTTCTGAACGGCCGCGCTGCACCGTTGCGCGGCAATCTGCGTCGAATTCACGCCATAGCCGTAGGGCTGTGCATAATAATATTGCGCGGTAGCGGGGCTGGCCGCTGCAAACGCCGCGATGCCGGCGGCGCCGGCAAGGATCTTCGTCATGGTACGCATGGCTCTAATCCTCCTTTCAAGATGAAGGAGCCTTCTGATGCCTGTTCAACGAACGGACTTTCGACGGCGGCTCCACGTTCGTCGCGAACAACAGTCGATACGTCGCGCGAACATGAACATGCTATTGACATGGCATGACTTGGGCGGAGCCGGGCATATGGATCACGCAACACCTAACCTGCCCTCGCGGGATTTCGGCGCGACGTCGCAATTCTATGCAGGACTTGGCTTCGAGGAGACATGGCGGGATCGCGGCTGGATGATTCTCAAGCGAGGCGGCCTCGCGCTCGAGTTCTTCCCCTACCCCGACCTCGACCCACTGGAGAGCTCGTTCGGAAGCTGCTTCCGCCTGGACGATCTCGCAGGATTCTACTCCGCCTGCCGTGACGCCGGCATTCCGGAGACATCAACCGGCCAGCCACGCCTCAAGGCGCCACGGGTCGAACATAGCGGGCTGACGATCGGCTATCTGGTCGATCCCGACGGAAGCCTGCTCCGTCTCGTCCAGAATTGAGGGAATGATCTTCATGAGGGACGCGAATTACAGCTCGCGCCCCTCGCCGAAGGAAGGGTTTTCACCCGCAATCGACCTTAGGTCCCGCCGAAGGCCGGCCTAGCTATCCAAAGTTAGCTGGGCCGCGATCTGTGCCGTTTCGGCGCATTCTCAGCGCAGACTGTGCGCTTTTCGCCCGCTGGGCTATCAATAGCCGGTGCAAAGGGGGCTTCGACTACCATCTGGCCGCGTGATCGCGGTCGGCCGCTTCATGCTCGCGGCCTTGTTTGCGCTCGCCCTCTGGGTCGACGCGAAGCACGCATCCAGGGCCTTGCCTCTCACCCTGGCGCTTCTCGGGACCTACGTGATCTTCGCACTAGGGCTACTGGCCGCGACGTGGAGGAACTGGTGGCTCGACGCCAGGCTAGCCGGACCCGCGCACGCCGCCGACATCCTGGTGTTCACCTTGCTCGTCGCCTCGGAGGATGCCTCGGCTACCCCCTATTTCAGCTTTTTCATGTTCGTCCTGTTGTCTGCGGCGATCCGCTGGGGATGGCGAGCGACGGCTCTCACCGCAGTGCTCCTCACTTTGCTCTATCTGTCGACGACCTTGCTGGCGCCGATTTCGAGCGGGCCCCTGGATCAGCGAGCTATCCAGACCGGCCATCTTGCGATCTTCGCGCTCATCCTGATCTGGTTCGGCATCAACCAGTGGCGCGCGGGAACCTACGCGCGGAGCAGCGAATCATTCTCCGAACCCACGCTTGATGAATCCCCCCTCGAAGCGGGATTGCGGGCGGCTATGCATGGCTTGAACGCGCGCACAGGCATCCTCGTCTGGCGCGAGCAGGCGAAGAGTCAGGCCGACGTCTTCGTCGCCCGCGAAGGCGACCTTGCCGTGTCTCGGATGACCGGCGTGACCATCGGCGCGGTGACGACGCCGTTCCTGTACGACCTGGTGAATGATCGGGCGCTTACGCGGGATGAACGAAGAAACCTCCACGCGCTGTCGGCGCGGGATTTGGTTGAAGCCAAGGCAGCCTCGGCGCTTAGTCTCAAGGAAGGACTGGCGGTGCCGATCAAGGCCGGCTCCGGCGACGGCGAGCTGTTCCTGGAGGCCCTGCCCAATTTGTCCGTCGACCATGTCGATATCGGAAATTCCATCGCTCTCGACTTCGTCGGGCTGATCGAGCGACACGCACTGATCATCGCCATCGAAGAGAGCGCAGAAGCGCGTTCGCGGCTGACGCTTGCGCGCGACCTGCACGACAGCGTCGTCCAGTTCCTTGCGGGCGCGGCTTTTCGGCTCGAGGCGCTCAAGCGAGACCTCAGCGCCGGGCGCGACCTTGAACCTGACCTCAATCACCTCAAGCAGCTGATGCTTCAGGAACAGGGTGAGTTGCGGTCCTTCATCGCGGCGCTTCGCAGCGCTCCCCAGATTGGCCTCGACGCCCTTGCGCAGGATTTGCGAACGCTTGCATCGCGGCTGGCCCAACAATGGGACGTATTCTGCGAATTCTCAGCGGAAACGAGCGAGATGATGGTTCCCACCCGACTGCAGCTGGACACTCAGCATCTCGTTCGGGAAGCAGTGGCGAACGCGGTTCGGCATGCCGGCGCGAAGAGCGTGACGATCAAACTTCGGGCGGAAGCGGAGAAATTGCGGCTGGACTTCATCAATGACGGCTCGCGTTATCCCAATTCGCCGCTGACAGGTGAAATGCCGCGATCGCTGAGCGAGCGAGTGAAGCTCGCCGGCGGCGTGCTTGAATTGTCTCGCGGGATGGGAGTGACCAGGATCTCAGTTTCGCTCCCCCTCAGCGGAAGGGTGCTTTGATGCGGATATTGCTTGCCGACGATCATCCAATGATCAGCACCGCGATCGAGGCATTGCTGCGCGATACGCAGTTCGAGATCGTCGGGATGGCGACGACCGGCGAGCAGGCGCTGCAGAAAGTCGAGGAGCTGGAGCCCGACATCCTTCTTCTGGACCTGCAGATGCCGGGCGGAACGGGAATGGACGTCCTCAGGCGTATCCGCTCCAGCGGGAGCAAGATCCGCGTCGTCCTGCTGACTGCGGCGATCGACGACGGTTCGCTCATGGAAGCGAAGGCCCTGCGCGCCCAGGGCATGGTCCTAAAGAATTCGGACCCCGCCTATCTCCTCGAATGCCTTGAACGCGTGAGCCGCGGCGGCCGGTGGATCGACCCGGAGCTTTCCGAGCGGAGCAAGGAGCTGGCGGAGACGCTTGGCGACCGCGAGGTACCGTCACTCTCGCCGCGCGAGCGCCAGCTCATAAGCCTCGTTCGCAAGGGCCTTCGCAACCGAGAAATCGCGGACCAGCTCGGCGTGACTGAAGGGACCATCAAGGTCTATCTGCACGCCGTGTTCGAGAAGCTGGGCGTCAACAGCCGGACCGAACTGGCGATCCGCGCGGACGAATTTTTGGCCGAAAGCTTCCTCAGAAACTAAGCTCACTGGACCCGAGCATCGCACGCGCCCCTAGTACGAGACGCGCTCGCCGCGCTAAGCCGCAGAAATGACCGCCGCTACCCTGACCGTGCGCGACAATCCGGAACGCCACCGGTTCGAAATCGACCTTGGCGACGAGACGTTCGCGATTGCCGAATATACGCTGCCCGCGGGCAAGATGATGTTCACGCACACGGAAGTGCCGGACGCGCACGAGGGCAAGGGCATTGGCACGATGCTTATCCGTTTCGCGCTCGATGCGGCCCGCGAACGCGGCCTGAAAGTCATTCCGATCTGTCCGTTCTTCGCCGCCTACATGCAGAAGAATGCGGACACGCATGACCTGCTGGATTCCGCCTGGCGCAGGCAGTTCGGCCTGGAAGACTGAAGTCTAGCCTGTCAAATACGGCGCGTCGGTGTCCGAATTCGTCAGACGATTGACCCCTTTTTGCCTAAAATCGTTTCTATCGGACAGCAAATGGGAAAGAATCCGTCCACTTCTCCGCACGATGGGGCTTGGCCGAAGCAGCGGTTCGCCTGCATCGTCGGAGCTCCGCGTTGTGGCACGACGACCCTCGCGCGCTTGTTGGAAAACCATCCCTCGGTGTCCTTCTCCAACGTGAAGGAGCCGCACTTCTTTTCTCGGGTGGATTTGAATGACCTCGATGACGAGGCCCTGCGGGAGAGTCGTCGCCGGGCAGTATCTCGGCCGCTATTTTCCCAACATCGAACCCGCGCTCGTCGGTCATGGCCGAGGCGTCCGTTTCCTATCTCTACGCTCCCGAGCGGCTGCTGCCGCTCCTGCGGCTATGGCCCGAAGCGAAGTTCATCATCGCCGCACGCGACCCGCTGGAACTCATCCCGTCGCTTCACCAGCGCCTGCTCTACCAGGGCGATGAAACGGTGACCGACGTCGAGAAGGCCTGGAGGCTGATCGAGGATCGCCGGCACGGGCGAAAGGTGCCGCGCACCTGTCTCGACGCCCGGCAATTGCTGTTCGACGAAGCGGCAAGCCTCGGCAAGCACATCAGTCGGTTCTTCGAAGTTCTAGGTCGCGAGCGCTGCGAAGTTGTCCTGTTCGATGACCTTAAGGTGGACGAGCAAGCCGTGTACGACCGGCTCCTTCATTTTCTCGACCTTCCGGCTGCTCCGCTTCCGAAGAAGCGGAAGCATCGCGCGCGGCATGGCTTCCGGATCGGCTGGCTGCAGCGCCTCCTGAAGCGGCCTCCGATTGCCCGGACCGTCCTTGCTGGCGAGGTGTTCCGCCAGCGCGTCGCTTCCAAGCCGCAGCGCGAGCCGTCGTGGGCGGCGCGCAAGATCCTCTCGGCCCGTCGGGCCCTCCTGCAATGGAACCGGGTGCCGGCCCCGCCCGTCGAACTCAGCCCGGCCTTCAAGCAGGAAATTTACGACACCCTGCGGTCCGACACCCTGCGCCTCGGGCATTTGCTAGAACGGGATCTCAGCCATTGGCTCGGCGGCATTCGGCCGCAGGATCGGACGCTCGAAAAGGCCGCCTGAGGCGTCGTTTCGGGAGCGACAAGGAACCGCCTGCGCGATCGCGCTGTTTCGGCATTACTGACCGAAGGTTCTGATGTCCGACCAAGCCCGAAAGTACATCATTCGCACGGCAGGAATCCTCATCATCCTGCTTGCGCTGGGCGCCGCGCTGCTGCCACTCGAGCGTGCGCTGCCCGGTCGTCTCGTCGTCGGATCGCTGCTACTTCTGGCAGGGGCAATCGAGTTCGGCGCGGCGCTCGCGCGTCGGAGCCACAAGCCGACCGCGGCGATCGCCGGTGCGGCGACGGTGCTTGCGGGTGCCCGCCTCGTCCTGGACCCGAACGCCGGGTTCTTTCCGGTCCTGAACCTCGTGATCCTCTGGCTGGTCGTTCGCGCCGCAGCACTTGCCTTTGCCGCGAGCCGCTCCGGCGACCCTTTGCGCAGCTGGTTCGTCCTGGCCGCGGCTACGGATTTCCTGCTCGCGGTCCTGCTGCTTTCCGGCCTTCCGATCGCCCTCGTCGTCGCCGGCCTGTTCGGTCCGACCAGCGAGGTCATCGCCACCTTCGCCTGGATCCTCGCACTCAGCTTCGTTGCAACAGGCGCGCTGCTGATCGCATCGGCCTCCGCGGATGAAAAGGCAGCGATCAGGTCCTGAAGATTTACCGGTCTGCCCGTCCATCTCCACCGGACGTTTTCGGATCATGAAGTGAACAGCGAGGGAACTCGAACTCGGTGCGAATGCATTAAAACGCAAAAGTCAAGATCATAAAAGAGCAGGAAACATGAGGAAGCTAGCGTTCGCGCTCGCGGCAACGGCCGTCTGCGCACTCAGTGTACCCGCGACGCCCGCGCGGGCGTCAATGGAGACGGTCGAGGCCCAGATGACGGCTACAAGCGCCGCCTCGCTGGCCCGCCACGACATGTACGAAGCATTCGGCGTGGAGGAGTTGAAGCCGGGCAAATATCTATGGCGCGACGTGCCCGCCAGCGCGGGCGAGGAACGTGTCGTGATCGGCCTCTCCGACCAGCTTGCCTATCTGTATCGCGGCACCACGCTGATGGCCGTCGCGACGATCTCGAGCGGCGAGCCGGGACGCGATACGCCCACCGGCATCTTCACCGTGCTCAACAAGAAGACGATGCACCGGTCGAAGAAGTACGACAACGCGCCGATGCCGTTCGCGCAGTTCATCGACACGTATGGGATAGCGCTGCACGCCGGCCACAATCCCGGTCATCCGGCCAGCCACGGCTGCGTGCGCCTGCCCGCCAAGTTCGCCGCCAAGCTCTACCAGGTCACGGGTCTTGGAACGCCCGTCCTGATCGGAGCTTGATGATCTTCCGGCGCGGCTAGCCCCGGTGCCCCCTTCACCGGGGCTAGCCAAATCACCGGAAAGTAGTGCTTTGCAACGCTTCGCCTCCGCAACAACAGCAACGAACGCGGGCAATAAGCCGTTTTCTGTTCATGCCTGCCGATGGTGGCCGTTCCCGCTGAAGCAGGCCCTCACTCCATCGCAGAGCAACGGACATGAATGACAAGACGATCTACAACGAGCCCAGCGATGTCGATGCCGAGGATGGCACCGTCGTCGTCAACGGCCCCGACGCAATCGACGTGCGGCTGACTCCGGACGCTGCCGAGGAAACATCGGAGCGGCTGGCCACAGGGGCAATGAAGGCCCGAGGCCAGCGCTACTTCACGGACCGCAACAAATGAAAAGGGCCGCTTCGGCGGCCCTTTGGATTCGGAAGGTGACGAAACGAAAGCCGTCCGGGTGGAGGGTGGGGTGTCAGGCTCCCGCCCCATCACCTTCCGATGCCTGCGCAAGGGCCGTTAGGCCATCACGCAAGGTAAGCGCGGAACGATCTTGAAACCGGCAAGTACGAGCGGGCTCGATCCGAAAATTTCCCCCACCACCACAGGCCGACTCTCGAAAACGCCCCGAGTTCGCGCGTACCAAAACGGGAGATTAGCATGAATTTCGCGGGAGTTTGACTCTTCTGTGCATAAGTCGGTGGATTGGTGCGATTCCCTGCAATTCTGCCCTCAGCCGGGCTGCGAACCGGCCTTAATCCGCACTGGGATCCTAAGGTAGGAAACGCCATTCTCTTCGGCTGGCGGCAGCCGCCCTGCCCTGATGTTGACCTGAATAGACGGCAGCAGCAGCTTCGGCGTCGACAGTGTCGCGTCGCGGGCTTCGCGCATGCGCACGAACTCGTCTTCCGTCACGCCATTCGCGAGGTGCACATTGCCGCGCTGCTCGGCCACCGTCGTCTCCCAGCGATAGTCGTCGCGCCCCGGGGCCTTGTAGTCGTGGCAAAGGAAGAGCCGCGTCTCGGGCGGAAGGTCGAGTAGCCTATGGATCGACCTGTATAGCCGCCGGGCGTCGCCGCCGGGGAAATCGGTTCGGGCGGTCCCATAGTCGGGCATGAACAGCGTATCGCCCACGAACACGGCATCGCAGACCCGATAGCTGACGTCCGCGGCCGTATGGCCAGGCGTTTCGATCACCTCGATCACGATCTCGCCGAGGGGGATGCGATCCCCGTCGCTCAGCAGCAGGTCGAAGTCCCCGCCGTCGACCTTAAGATCGTCCGCGCAGAACATCGGCCGGAAGACCTTCTGAACCTCGCGAATTTGCGCGCCGATCCCGATCTTCGCGCCGGTCCTGGCCTTAAAAAGAGGCGCCGCCGACAAATGGTCCGCGTGAGCGTGAGTCTCGAGCACATGCGTAATCGCCAGCCCCTGCTCCTCCGCGGCATCGAGCACGCGCTGCGCCGAACTCGTATCGACAGTCCCAGCGGCCGGATCGTAGTCGAGCACGGGATCGATGACGGCCGCCTGGCGGCTCGCCGGATCCCAGACGAGGTAGGTAATGGTGTTCGTCTGCTCGTCGAAGAACCCGCGGATTCCCGGTGCGTCGGTCATCCGGACTAGAGGCTCGCGCGAGCCGCAAAAATCAAGTCCGGGCCGCGATTGCGGCGCCGTCAGACGTCGACTTGCTCCAGCGTCGTTGTCTCGGGTGCCGGCAAGCCGCCCGCCTTGATTTCGGCCTGGAGAGCTTCCTTGCGCGCGGCCAGACGCTCGCCCAGCTCCTTCAGGTCGATATCCGCCTCACGAGTTTGCGCGAAGAGGCCTTCCTTGGGCTTCTCTTCCTCCTCGACATGGTGCTCGATCTCTTCCTTCAGCACCTTGACCTTGGCGTCGTAATATTCGTCGGACGGCCCACCGGCCTCGATTTCGGCGATCAGCACCTTGGCTGCATCATGCTCAACGAAGCTTTCCTTGAGCAGGTCCTCGTCCACCTTTCCTTCGATGGAGGGGTAGAAGATCTCCTCCTCGATGATGGTGTGGATCGTCAGTTCCTTGCAGATCTCGAGCGCCAGCTTCTCCTTGCGCCCTTCGCCCTTCGCCTTCTCGAACTGTTCGAACAACTCCTCGACCTTGCGATGATCTTCCTTGAGCAGAGCGATGGCATCCTGCGATTTGGTACTGGCCATTGGGGGTACTCCCTGTGTTTCAGGGATAAACCAACTGCGACCGACGGATGTTCCTGCGACCATTCGTCACGAAGGCGCCGGGTCAGGCGCGGCAGCTAGCCCTGGCGCGCGCCGCGTCGGTCGGTCGCGGCGACCCGGGCCGTCTCACCGCGTTTACGCGACGGGCCCTTGTCCAGCTCCATCCAGTCGCGGAACTCGAGTCCGTAGAGCATGTCCATGATCTCGAACTCGAGGCCGCCGGGCTGGTTGGTATTGCTGTTCCAGAGCGCGACGACACCGCTCTTCTTTTTGGGATCGAAGAGGATCAGCGACCGATAACCGGCGACGCCGCCGCGATGACCGACGATCCGATGGCCTGCATAGTCGTAGCTGCGCCAGCCGTAGCCATATTCGGCATCGCCCAATCGCTCGAGGTACTTGCGCAGCCGCCCGCGCTCGCCCGGCGTCTTCACCAGCGGTGCATGGATCGTGTTGAGGACATCCCGCGACAGGACGTCCGGCATCGCGCCCATTTGCGCGAGCATCCACAGCGACAACTCCTTGATGTTGCTGTTGACGCCGCCCGCCGCAGGCACTCGATAATAATTGTCGTTGAGCTCTAGCGGTCGGCGGGCTGCGTCGTGCGGCCGCGCCCAGCTTTTCGCGCTGGTCAGTCCGTTCATCGAGATCGTCGCGCTGGTCATTCCGATTGGATTAAACAGCATCTGCTTTACGGACCGTTCGTACGACTGGCGCGTGACGCCTTCGACCAGTTCCGAAGCGCCGTCATAGGCGACGTTCTGATAACTCCAGCAGGTGCCGGGCCGGCAAATCAGGTTGAGCTGCGACAGCGAGGCGCGGAGCAGCTTCGTGTCCTGCCCTTCCTCCAGCTTGTTGTCGTAGGCGTTGCGATAGAGGCCCAGGCGGTGGCTCAGCATGTCGCCCACCGTCGCCGTATATTCCGCCGCGGCAGGCAGCTTCAGCGTCGGGACGTAGGTCGCGACGGGTCCGTCGAGGTCGACCTTTCCCTGTTCCGCGAGCTTGGCGACCATCGTCCCCGCTACGCCCTTCGACACGGACGCCCAACGGAAGACGGTCTCCGGCGTCACCGGATCGCCCGATCCCTCCTGGGTTTCGCCATAGCCCTTGAGGAACGTGATCCGTCCGTTCTCGACCACACCGACGGCCAAGCCGACCATCGCGCGCTGCTCGATAAGACGCTGGAGACGCTGATCGATCGCGGCATAATCGACGTCTTTGCGGGCGGCCGTCGAAAGTGCAGCGAGGCGTACGTGAGAGTTCGGGATCGTTGCGGCAGCCTTCTGCTCAGGTGCCGGCGTGCGCAGGGCGAGCGCAGCCCCTGCGAGGAGCGCAAACGCACCGAGGCCGAAAATATGCGGCTTTTCCAACGATTACTCCCCTCACCCCAACGCAACTGTGAGCCGCATGCTCAACAGGCTCAACGGCTGTAGCGATTCTCTGCGCCGAAGCGGGCGTGCCTCACGACGAATGCCGCTCTGGCCATGGCCGTTTCCGTCGCTTAAGAGCGCCGGGATGCATTTCCTGAAGACGTTGTTGTGGGTCGTAGTCGCGGTTTTCCTCGCGATCCTCGCCAGTCGGAACTGGCATGACGTGACGCTCAACCTGTGGGGGGACATCCAGGCCGACATCAAGGTGCCGGTCCTGATCCTCTTCATGTTCCTGCTCGGATGGCTGCCGACGTTCCTGCTCTATCGCGCGAAGATGTGGCGCTTGCGCCAGCGGCTCGACAGCCAGGAGCGACAGGCGACGCTGCGGGTGGGGCAGCCGGTTACCGAGGACCTGCCGGCCGCATGAACCCCATATTCGTCGCGATCGACACGCCCGTCCTCGAGCGTGCGCGATCGCTCGCGGAACAGGTCCGCGCCAATGCCGGCGGCGTGAAGCTCGGCCTCGAGTTCTTCTCCGCTAATGGTCCCGCGGGAGTCGCGTCGATCCTCGGCCTCGGCCTTCCCGTCTTCCTCGACCTGAAGCTTCACGACATACCGAACACGGTGGCCAAGGCGATCGAAGCGCTCGGCCCGCTGGAGCCCGCGGTGCTGACGGTCCACGCAGCAGGCGGACGAGCTATGCTGGAAGCCGCGAAGGCTGCCGCGGGACCGACGACAAAGGTCGTGGCGGTGACGGTGCTGACGAGCCTCGACGGCGAGGATCTTAGATCGGTCGGCATCCAGTCCGAACCGCGCGAGCAGGTCGCGCGATTAGCTGAGCTTGCGCGCTCTGCTGGCTTGGACGGGATCGTCTGTTCAGGCGCTGAAGTCGGTGCAGCGAAGGCCGTCTGGCCCGACGGCTATTTCGTCGTTCCTGGGGTTCGTCCTGCTGGTGCCGACGTGTCCGACCAGAAGCGCGTCGTAACGCCTCGCCAGGCGCTGGACGACGGTGCGTCGATCCTGGTCATCGGCCGTCCGATCACCGGCTCCAGCGATCCCGCCGCCGCCATCCGCGACATCGCGGCAACGCTCTAGGACTGGACAAGCGCCACCGCTCGGGCCTAGCCGCCCGCGAAACGAGATGAGGCAGCAATGAGCTGGTTGAGCAGGGTCCGAAGCGGAATCCCCTTCCTGCCGAAGAGGCAGACGGCGGAAAACCTGTGGCACAAGTGCAAGAAGTGCGGGACGATGGTCTTCACCAAGGAATGGGAAGACAATTTGAACGTCTGCCCGCGCTGCGACCATCACGACCGCATCGGCTGGCAGAGACGATTGGACCAGGTCTTCGACGACGGAGAGTATGACGTCCTGCCCGCGCCTGAAGTCCGCGAGGACCCGCTGCGCTTCCGCGACAGCAAGCGCTACACCGATCGCATCAAGGCCGCGCGCACGTCCACGAACGTCAAAGATGCGCTGATCAACGCTCGCGGTAAGGTCGAGCGCAAACGCGCCATCATTGGCGTTCAGGACTTCGCTTTCATGGGCGGATCCATGGGCATCGCAGTCGGCGCCGCGTTCGTCGCCGGAGTGCGGCAGGCGATTGCCGACAAGTGCCCCTACATCATCTTCACTGCTGCCGGCGGGGCGCGGATGCAGGAGGGCATCCTCTCGCTGATGCAGATGCCGAAGACGACGGTTGCGCTCGCCGAGCTGAAGGAAGCCGGCCTGCCCTACATCGTCGTGCTGACCGATCCGACAACAGGCGGCGTTACGGCATCCTACGCGATGCTCGGGGACGTGCAGCTTGCCGAACCCGGCGCGCTAATCGGCTTTGCCGGCCAACGCGTCATCGAACAGACGATCCGCGAGAAGCTGCCGGACGGCTTTCAACGCGCCGAATATCTGCTCGAGCACGGCATGGTCGACATGGTCGTGCCCCGGCAGGAGCTGAAGTCTACGCTAGCCAGGCTGATCTCCTACCTCACGCCGGAGAAGAAGAAGGCGGCCTGATGCCGGACTTCGCGCGGTCGGAGCATCCGGCCGTCCAGGCTCAACTGGAACGGCTGTCGCTGCTGTCGCCGGGCGGAGATCGTCTCGGGCTCGATCGCATCACTCGCCTTCTCGACCGGCTCGGCCGCCCGCAGGATCGGCTTCCCGCCGTCTTCCATGTCGCCGGCACGAACGGTAAGGGATCGACCTGCGCATTCCTGCGCGCCGCGCTCGAGGCGAGCGGGCATACGGTTCACGCCTTCACCAGCCCGCACCTCGTCCGCTTCAACGAGCGCATCCGCGTCGCGGGCAAGCTGATCGAGGACTCCGATCTTTCGGCGCTGCTCACCGAGGTTCTCGACGCGAGCGACGACATCGAACCGAGCTTCTTCGAGGTCACGACCGCCGTCGCATTCCTCGCCTTTGCGCGGACAGCCGCCGACGCGGCAGTGATCGAGGTCGGCCTGGGCGGACGTCTCGACGCAACCAACGTCATCGAACGGCCCGTTGCGACCGGCATTGCCGCGCTCGGCATCGATCACCAGCAGTTCCTCGGAAAGTCCCTCGTCGAAATCGCCGCCGAGAAGGCCGGGATCGCCAAGCCGGGAGTTCCCTTGGTGGTGCTTGCCCAGGCTGCCCAGGCCGAGGCAGCAATCCAACAGGCCGCCGACGAACGCGGTGCGGCGGTCATCCGCGAAGGACGGGACTGGACGGCCGATCCCACGCTTCGCTCATCGCTTCTCGGCGATCATCAGGTCCGTAACGCCAATCTCGCCTGGCAAATGCTCCTGGCGCAGGATCAGGTCCCGGTCGGCCGAGCCTCATTCCTGAGCGGATTGACCTCGGTCCAATGGCCGGCGCGGTTCCAGCGGCTAGCGGGCGGCCCGCTGACGCAAGGTATCGAGACCTGGATCGACGGAGCGCATAACGTCGAAGCTGCCCATGCACTGGCCGCGCTCCTCGCCGATCACGGCCCGAAGCACATCGTCATCGGGATCCTCGCCAACAAGGACTCATCGGCAATCATCGCCGAGCTGGCGCCGCACGCTGCGTCCTTCACGTTCGTTCCGGTTGCAGATCACGAGCACCATGACCCTGCGGAGCTTGCCGCACAATTCGGTGGTCGAGCCGCTGGATCGCTGGAGGAAGCGTTAGCCGGTTTACCCGCCCCCCGACTGATTGCCGGATCCCTTTACCTGGCCGGCAAAGCGCTGCGGTTGAACGGGCAGACGCCCGACTAGGCCGTATCGCCCTCAGCCGCACGTGCGGCATCCGATGCCGGCACCGGCCCTCCCGCAAGCCGCCGCTCCTTCCACGCGACGCGCATCCATTCGAGGATGACGAAGGCGACCGCTATCAGGCCTATCGCCGCCGTGAAGCGGAAGACCGGGGCATAGCCGATATTGTCGATTGCCTCGCCGATGGCCGCCCGCCCGAGCGATCCGACTAGGAACGTCAGCGAAGACAGCAGCGCGTACTGCACCGCGCTGAACTCGCGGGACGTGATCGACGAGAGGTATGCCACGAACGCGGCGCCGGCGAGACCGCCCGCGATATTCTCGCCGCTGATGGCGATCAGCAACCTCACCATTCGCAGATCATGGCCGAAGGCATCGAGCCCGAAGGTGCGGGCGAAGGCGTCGATATACTGCGCGCCTGCCGCGAGGTCCGCGTAAAGCAGGTTGCTGGCAGCCGCCACGATGGCGCCGACGAGCAGCGTTGGCATCCGCCCCAAGGTGGCAAACAGGAACGCGCCGAGGGCGATGCCCGCCATGGTCATGAACACGCCGAAGATCTTCGACGCGAACGCAACCTCGTCGCCGGTATATTTCAGTTCCTGCAGGTAGAAGGGGAAGGCGAACGAGCCCCAGATGTTGTCCGTGATCCGGTAGCTCAGGATCAGCCCGAGAACGATGATCACGCCCCATCCTATCCGCCGCACCAGCTCCCCAAGGGGAAGGATCAGCGCCGAATAAGCATGGTCCGCTGCACGCCCGGCCGCGTCCGGAGACGGGTCATCTGCGGTCAGCATGTAGCCGCGCCGATCCTTCAGCCAGTTGAACACGGCCGCGACGATCGCCGGCAGGATCACCGTCGCGGCGACGATCAGCGGCCCCATTCTCTTGGTGAAGTCGCCGACCACCGGCGGGTTCGGATCGTCGGGAGACGCCGTCAGGACGCGCACCATGAAGGACCCCACCGTCCAGATCGCCCACAGCCAGCCGAGGCCTACGATGGCGAGGCCGATCGCACGCAGCCTCGGCTCGATCGCGCCGGCCCGGCGCAGAGCGCTGCGTTCACGCTCGACTGCCTCGCGCGGAGTATCGGGAGCCAGGAGGGTCGCAAGCACCGTCATAGCCATGAACACGCCCATGATTGCATAGACAGTGGGCCAGGACACACGCTCGGACAGCACCAGCGCCAGCGCGCCGCCGATCAGCGCCGCAATCCGATAGCCGAATTGGTAGATGGAGGAGAGGATCTCGACCGGCGCCTGATCGTCGGCGACGTCGATGCGCCATGCATCGATCACCACGTCCTGCGTCGCCGAAGCGAACGCGCCGATGACTGCCACCAGCGCGAACCAGCCGAGCGCCAGCCGCGGGTCCGACATGGCGAGGCCGAAGAAGGTCAATGTCAGCAGGACCTGGCAGACGATCAACCAGCTTCGGCGCCTCCCGAGCTTCTCCAGCCCCGGAAGGCGAACTTGATCGACCAGGGGCGACCACAGGAACTTGAATGCGTAGGCGAGGCCGATCCACGACAGCACGCCGATGGTCGCGAGATCGATTTGCCACTCGCCGAGCCAGGCATTCAGCGTTCCGATCAGCAAGGTGTAGGGCAGGCCCGCGGCAAAGCCGAAGACGAGCATGATCGCCGTCTTGCGATTGCCCAGCGCGGTTCTGAGCAGGCGCAGTCCCTTCGGATGCTCGCCGATTGCCGCTGTCGCCATTGTCCCTCCTCGCTCCAGGCTCTTGCTTAAGCAGCCCTTGCGCGGCTGAACAGGGGGTGAGCGTTTGGGCTTGCGAACACGTCCGCGGGAGCGCACTTCTCGCCGCATGGACATGCCTGCGAAAGCTTCGCGTCCGAGTGAGGGGCAGCGGGCGCTCGCCGAAGCGATCATTCGCGGAGAGCGCGCCGCCGAGCACGGCGTGACCGAGCTCGATGCGTCGGTCTACATCGATCCACTGCGCTTCGAGCGCGAGCGTCGCATCATCTTCGACAAGATGCCGCTTCTGCTCGCTCCATCGGCGCTTCTGCCCGACAACAACACCGCCGCTCGCGCATGACGGTTACGGCGTTCCGCTGATCATCTCGCGCGACGGCGATGGCCGCATCCATGTTCATGGCGAACGTCTGCAGGCATCGCGGCACGCGGCTGATCGAGAGCGACGAGATCGTCTCGTCGAAGCGGATCATCTGTCCGTACCATGCCTGGACCTACGGCTCCGACGGCAACTTGATGGCCATTCCCCGCGCCGACTGCTTCCCCGGCGTGGACAAGGCCGACCGGCCACTGATGCGCTTTCCGGCCGTCGAAAGCGGCGGCTTCATCTGGTTCTCGCGCGATGAGCATGCCGACTTCTCCGACGTCCTCGCGCTGGCCGAGGACATGGATGCATTCGGCATGTCCGGCCTGCACCTCTATCGGCGCAGGACGCATGAGGTCGCTTCCAACTGGAAGCAGGTGATGGACGCCTTCCTCGAAAGCTATCACGTCCAGCGCCTGCACGCCGAAACGATCGCACCTTTCTTCACCGACGGCATTGCCGCCGCCGACTTCATCGGACCGCACCAGCGCGCCGTCGTCGGCCGCGCCGACTATCTATCCGAAATCGATCGCGACGATTGGGCCGCCGTTCGGCGCGTACTGACCTACACCTATGCCTTCTTCCCGACGTCGATCCTCATCGTCAGCCCCGACTACATCAACCTGCTGGTCGTCATGCCGCAGACCGTCGGCACCTGCCTGGTCGAGGATTTCATGCTGATCGGCGAGCCACCGCAGACCCCAGAGGCGGAAGCGCACTGGGAAAAAAGCTGGGAGCTGCTCGACGGCGGCACCTTCGCCGCAGAGGACTTCCGCGCAGCGGCGCTCTGCCAACGAGGAATCGAGTCCGGCATGGTGAAGACGGTTACGGTCGGCAGGCTGGAAGACGGCATCGCCACCTTCCACAAGCGCCTGGCCGATCTGCTCTAGCCCTCGTCGGGGATAAAGAGCTCGACCCCCTTGGGCGGCTTCGCGTTCTTGCCTGCCAGCCTCTTGTCCACCGCCTCGAGTGCCAGTTTCAGCGTCCGCTCGCCGTATGGCTTTGTGATGCAGCCGAGCGCGAGCTGCGCCGATTCCGGCGGCAATCGATGGCCCGTGGAGAAGACGATCGGGATCGCATGTTCCTTTGCCGCGCGGGCGAGATCGAGGCCGCTGCGCTCACTCGAAAGATGATAATCGCTGAGGATCAGGTCGATGTCCTCGCGGTTCAGGAGCTCGATTGCGTCCTCGAAACTGTCGAGCGTCGCAACGACCTTATATCCGAGGTCTCCAAGCATCACTTCATTGTCGAATGCCGTGAGCGGCTCGTCCTCGACGATGAGAATTCGATTGACGACGCGTTTGCGCTTCCCGAACAGCATTCAGACCCCAAGACAATGGCTTCGCCTCCGCAACGAACGAAACGAAAACCTGTGCCGCGGCATCGCTCGCGCAACAGCGGATTTTCACAGAAGCCCGTCCCTCGCGAGGACGGGCCGCAGCGCATTGCCAAGCTTCTGGCGCGCGCCGGCATCGCCTCGCGGCGCGATATCGAGCGGATGATTGCGGAAGGACGCATCGCGCTCAACGGCGAAACGCTGAAGACTCCAGCGACCTTGCTGACCGATCTTGGCGGCGTGACGGTAGACGGAAAGGCGGTGCGGCCGCCGGCGGCAACCCGCCTGTTCCGTTTCTACAAGCCCCAGGGCACGCTCACCGCGGCCAACGATCCGAAGGGCCGCCCGACTATTTATGACCGGCTGCCGCCGGGACTTCCGCGGGTCATGCCGGTCGGCCGGCTCGATTTCATGACCGAAGGCCTGTTGCTCCTCACCAATGACGGCGAGTTCAAGCGCAAGCTAGAGCTGCCGAGCACTGCAGTCGTGCGCCAATATCGCGCCCGCGCTTTCGGCACGGTCACACAGGGCCAGCTCGAACGCCTCGCTGAGGGCGTGACCATCGACGGCATGCGTTACGGCCCGATCATCGCCAATCTGGAGCGGCGGACCGGCCGCAATTGCTGGATCGAGATGAGCCTGACCGAAGGCAAGAACCGCGAAGTGCGCAATGTGCTCGGTTTCCTCGGCCTCCAAGTCTCGCGCCTGATCCGCACCGCCTACGGTCCGCTCGACGTATCGGGCATGGAGCCTGGCGACGCCGACGAGGTAAGTCAGGCGGAACTGGACTCGCTCCGCGCCTCGCTGAAGTGAGGATAATCGCCGGGCAGTTTCGCGGCCGTCCGCTGCAGGCACCGCCCGGCTCCGCCACGCGGCCGACCGGCGATCGGGTGCGCGAAGCCCTGTTCTCGATGCTTGCGAGCCGACTGGGCACCTTCGAGGACCTGCGGGTTGCAGATCTCTATGCTGGCAGTGGCGCGCTAGGCCTTGAGGCCCTGTCACGCGGCGCCGCGGAAGCAGTGTTTGTCGAAACGGATCCGAAGGCCCAGGCCGCGATCAGGGCGAACGCGGCGAAGTTGGGCGTCACGGACAAGGTCCGGGTGCTCGGCGGATCGGCCCTGGCTCTGCCGCGCTCCGAGCCGTTCGACCTCATCCTCTCCGACCCGCCCTATGCGAACGGGTCCGGCACTGCGCTGGTCAAGGCCGTTACCGAGGCGGATTGGCTCGCTCCCGGCGGCTGGCTCTCGGTCGAGACTGAACGGCGCGACGCGGTCGACCCCGGCGACCTTTCGCCGGAAGCCGACCGCCAGATCGGGAAGGCCCGGATTACGCTTCTGCGCCGGCCGTAGCCTTCCGGTCCTCTCTTCCACGCTTCGACGCGGCCTTGATCTCGTCGAACTCGGTCGCAATGCGCCGCCCTACTGCCGCTGCCGCCGCCTTGCCGGCCGCTTTCAACACCTTCTTCGAACCCCGCGTGTCCATCGCACCCTGAGCGCGGCTGGAGCGCTGCTCGGTGATGGCCGCAAGCGCGGCCGTTGCGCCGACTGCAAGCAGGTCGATCACCAGCGGGCTCTGCAGAAGCTTGATCAGCGCGTCGACCATGTCCGACTGCACGCCTTCGGCTTGCGACTGTGACCTCGACCGTCTTCCGGAGTTGCTCGACTTCGCTCGGGTTGCGACCTTCTTCCCTCCGCCACTTGCCTTCGTGGTTGCCTTCTTGGCCATTGGGTGAATCTCCTTCTGGTCGCCTCAACCCTTGGTGCGGCGCATGTTTCCTATCCCGTGAAAACAAGGGCGCCGTATACGTCGGAAGACCGTTTCAGCACCGTATCGGCCCGCAGCAACGCTTCGTCGATAATCGCGCAATTGTTGTTGAACGAGGCCTCGTACAGAGCGCTTGGGTAGGCAAGCAGAAACAAAGCTCAATCGAACTCAGTGGAGGGTAGTTCATGCGTAAGGTTTTTCTGGCTGCGGCAGCGGCCTCTCTGGCCGTGCCAGTAGCAATGCCTGCTCCCGCGCTCGCCAAGAGCAGCTATTACAAGGGCAAGGTGTGGCAGGATTCCCGTGGCCGTTATCGCTGCAAGCGTCCCAATGGCACAACGGGCCTGATCGTCGGCGCCGCCGGCGGAGCGCTGGTGGGCCGCGCAATCGATACGCGCGGGGAGCGCGCCACGGGCACGATTCTCGGCGCCGCCGCAGGCGCGCTGATCGGCCGTAGCATCGACCGCAGCCGGGTCCGCTGCCGGTAGCGAGTTCCGGCCGGCGCTATTCCCCGAGTCTCCTGGCGCCGGCCACCTCTTTGCTCACTGTATTGACACACTAATACACCAGGCGTACACCTGCCCCGACAGGGAGGACAGGCATGTACAGCCAGACCGAGATCGATGAAGCGGTTGCCGCAGGTGCATTGACGCCTGAAGCCGCCACCGCGCTTCGCACGCATATTCAGCAACAACGGCATCAGCCGACAGCCGATGAAGAGCAGTTCAGGCTCATCACCGGTTTCAACGACATTTTCGTCTCGATTGCCGCGGCTATCCTACTGTTCGCGGTCGGCTTCATCGGCCAATGGGTCGGCGAGCGGTCGGGCCTGGCGATCGAGCATGGCCCCTCATTCCTCGGACCGCTCCTCATCGCGATCACCAGCTGGTCGCTTGCCCTGTTTTTCACGGCGAAGCGCCGGATGGCGCTGCCCTCGATCCTCCTGCTGCTCGCATTCATCGGCAGCGTTTTCGCGACCGCAGGAATGGTTCTGGTCCTTGGCGTTGGACCCGACGCCGTCGATAACAATCCGCAATTGGCCGGCGTGCTGGCGTCCGTTTCGGCAGCAATTGCGGCCGCAGCGGCCTGGCTGCACTGGCGTCGCTTCCGCGTTCCGATCACCGTTGCCACGGGTGCCGCCGCAGTCGCCGCCATCGTCGTCGGCCTTGTCGTCGCCGCGCTCGGCGAAGGGGTTGAGGAGGCCAAGAACTTCATCTTGGGCATCGTGCTTCTGCTTGGCGTCGGCACGTTCCTGTTCGCCATGTGGTGGGACAGTTCCGACCGCGCTCGATTGACCCGCCGGGCGGACGTGGCGTTCTGGCTCCACCTGCTCGCGGCCCCGATGATCGTGCACCCGGTCTTCACCCTGCTCGGACTGAACGACGGCAATGCGACCATCGGCGAAGGGCTCGTTGTCGTGCTCCTCTACGTCGTAATCGGCCTCACGGCCTTGGCGATCGACCGCCGCGCGCTCCTCGTATCGGCGCTCGCCTACGTGCTCTACGCCCTCAACCGCCTGTTCGAAGAACTGGGCACGGTCGAGCTGAACGTCGCACTGACCGCGCTAATCATTGGATCGGCACTGCTGATGTTGTCTGCCTTCTGGCATCAGGCCCGGGCGATAGTGGTCAAACCGCTGCCGACCGGCCTGCGCGACCGGCTTCCGCTGATCGATCGTGCGGCGCCTATTCCTCAACCAGCCGCATAAGCCGCCGCTCGAGCGGGGCCAGGACTGCCGGCAGTTCGTGGCCCCGCTTCAGCACGAGGCCGTGCTCGCTGACCAAGGCATACGCCCCCTGCTTCGTGCGAAGCTCGGGGCGTTTCTCTATGCGCACTTCCGGCCGTTCTGACGTGCGCCGGAACGCCGCGAAAACGGCAAGGTCCGCGCCCATGCTGATCGCGTAGTCGCGCCAATGCCCTGCAGCGACCATGCGTCCGTAAAGGTCCAGGATGCGCTTGATTTCGAGACGGTCGAAAGTGGCAATTGGGCGCCGGTCCCGAGGATGCGGGAACGGCGCAATGACGCTCAAGCGCTTTTCGCCTTAGGTGCGGGCTGCCGGGTCGCTTTGATCGTGGCGATTTCCTTCCGCAGCTCGGCGATCTCGTTCTCGAGCTCGCAGATGCGCACGCGCACCGGATCCACGTCCTCGCCGCACGGGGTGCCGTAGGGGATGAAGCCGGGGCTGTAGTGGACCGAATCGATCGGCACCGCCTTGGCCGGGATGCCGACGACGGTAGCGCCGGGCGGCACATCCTTGGTGACGACCGCATTGGCACCGATCTTGGCGCCCTCGCCGACCTCGATCGGTCCAAGCACCTGCGCGCCGGACCCGATGACCACGCGGTCGCGGATCGTCGGGTGGCGCTTGCCCGCGACTCCCGTCGACGGGTTTGTCCCGCCCAGCGTCACGCTTTGATAGATGGTGACGTCGTTCCCGATCTCGGCAGTTTCGCCGATGACCGTGAAGCCGTGGTCGATGAAGAAGTTGCTGCCGATCTTCGCCCCGGGATGGATGTCGATGGCCGTCAGGAAACGGGCGATATGGTTCACCAGCCGCGCTGGGAAATAGAGTTCCCCCTCCCACAGCCAGTGGCCGATCCGATGAAACCCGAGCGCGATCACACCCGGGTAGAGGATCACCTCCCACCGGGAGCGGGCCGCGGGATCGCGCGCCTTGACCGAGTCGAGGTACGCCGAAATGCCGGTCCGGCTGTGTTCAGTCTGTTCCACCACGACCCCAATTTAATTGCGACCGGCAACGATTTCTAGCCGGATAGAGTTTCGCCGTTTTTCGCGTTGCTTGCGAACCAGCCGCGCCTTCGGCAAATGCGCTTCGAACCAGGGTGGAGGAATCGATTCTCGAACAGATCCTCGCCGACCCATCCGCACTGCTGATCTTCGCCCTCATCGGGTTCGCGGCGCAGCTCGTGGACGGCGCGCTCGGAATGGCCTTCGGGCAGATTTCGAGCACCATCCTCATCAGCATCGGCGTTCCTCCAGCTGTTGCGTCGGCCGGCGTGCACACGGCCGAGACGTTCACGACCGCCGTTTCCGGCGTCAGCCACGTTGCGCACCGCAACGTCGACTGGCGCCTGTTCTTCCGGATCGTCATCCCGGGCATCATCGGCGGTGTGCTGGGCGCCTACGTCCTCACGCAGATCGAGGCGAACACCGCGCGACCGGTCGTGCTCGGCTACCTGAGTGTGCTAGGCGTCTATCTCTTTTATCGGGGAGTCATGCACCGCCACACCGAACGGCGCCCGAAGGTCGTCTCCCCGCTCGGGCTGGTGGGCGGATTCCTGGACGCGGCGGGCGGCGGCGGCTGGGGCGCGATCGTGACTTCGCACCTCCTTGTCCAGGGCAGCAACCCGCGCAAGACCATCGGTTCGGTCAATACCGCCGAATTCTTCCTCACGATTACCATCTCGGCGACGTTCCTCGCGACCCTGACGCTCACCGGCTCCGACGAAGACCAGATCCTCGTTTTCAGAGCCATCGTGGGGCTGGTGCTGGGCGGAGTCATAGCTGCCCCGTTCGGCGCAATGATCGCGAAACGCGTGAATCCCGACAGGTTGCTGACCTTCGTCGGCGGTCTCCTGACGCTCACCAGCGGCTATGCGCTCTTCCGAGTGCTCGCCTGAAGGCGTACGATGTCCGCATCCGATTGCGGAGGTGAACATGAGCAGGATGTCTGCGCTGTTTCCCGCCTTGTTGCTTGCTTCGCTGCCGGCGGCAGCACTCGCCGGGCCGGCCGAGAACAAGGCCGTCGCCAGCCGCGTGCTCCTTGAGAAGATGGGCCAGGGCCGCTTCGACATTCAGCCGGAGCTGTACGGGCCCGGCTTCGTCGCGCACGGCTTCGGCCGCAACTACACGCTGGCGGAGGACGAAGCGTCAGGGCGGCAGCTCCGCGCCGCTTTTCCCGATCTCGTGGTGAAGGTGGACCGGATCATTGCGGAGGGCGATATGGTCGCACTCCATTGGAGCAGTTCCGGAACGAACACCGTCGCCGTCCCGGGCTTCCCGGGTAAAGGCAAGCACGCCACCATCGACGGTATGAGCTTCTTCCGCTTCGCCGACGGCAAGATCGTCGAGGAATGGTCGACCTACGACAATCTAAGCATCCTGAAACAGCTCGGGCTAATACCGGCGAATTGAGCCAGATCCAAAAGCAGCATTTGCCTCCTGTTTGTGGAGGTAGACACTTCAAATTAACGGATAATGTTCGAGATCTCGTCCCGAATCTCGACTAGCAGTCCCTCAATCTCCGCAAGGACCTCTGGTCCGGCGTTGCTCCGGCGGAGATCTTCGCACTGTGTTTCGATCGATGCGATCAGTTCGAGCGCCTCTCTGAGTTCCGGAACCGACCCCTCTGCCATGGTTACTGAGGATCGCTTCGAAAGCGTCTGCTTCAATGGTACAAATGCACTAGTCGCCAAAGTCAATAGCAAATCGAAACTATGAATTTGCGATTGGCTTCGCAGGTCTATCGCGTAACACTGATGTACAACAGGGGGACTTCCATGTCGCTGGACGTTGGACTCTCGAAGTTCATTGGCGGGCTCTACGAAGCCGTGCTCGATCGAGAGGGATGGCAATCCGCCATTGCGGAAATCATGCGGCGAAGCGAAAGCCGGATGTTCGTCGTTTCTTCAGTGGACCTGCGTAGACAGGAACATGCCGACATCCAGGTCTACGGACCGCAGGAAAGCTCGATCGAGACTGGCGCCCAGGAATATCTCGAAGAAATGCAGGCGCTCGACCCCACTGTCAGTTTCGCCCACGAGAATCCCGAGGCCGGGACCTACTCATCGGCGCAGCTGGTCGCAGCCGGCGATTATGACGATCACCCATTCATCAAATGGTCCAAGGGCCGCTTCGGCAGCGCCCATTGGCGATCATTCTATTCGACGCCTGTCGACGATCTCGCCTTCGCCGTCGCCTTCCATCAGCAACCCGATGCGGGACCTCCGTCTCCGGATCAGTTGCCACTGCAGGCCCTACTCTTCGAAAACCTGGAACGCGCCGTTCGGCTGGCTGCACGGCCGCCCAATTTCGCTGACGATGATTCCGCGCTCATCGCCATCGACCGGGTGGGCCGGCCGCTGTCGCTTAGCCGGCGCGCCGAGGACATCCTTCGCGATTCCGACGGGCTGATGATCAGCGGCGGGCTTCTCACTGCACGACGGGCAGAGGACGATCACCTGCTGCGGCGGGAAATCCGCGCAGCCGCTGACCCCTGCTCCGGTGAGCTCCCCGGAAGGGGTGTCCGGATCAACCGTCGTGGCGGAAAGTCCGACATGCTGGTGGTCGTGAGCCGGTTCCCGCCGTACGTCGATCATCTTCCCACGCAGACGCCCGCGGCTCTGGTCAGGCTTATCGAGCTCGAGATGGGACCCAAGCACTTGAGCGAACATTCGCACATGTTCGAGCTTAGCCCTCGCGAGACCAGCGTCGCGTCCGCGTTGCTGGAGGGGCATTCGATAGACAGCCTAGCCGCGGCATTGGGCATCAGCCGGAATACTGCGCGCAATCACGTCCAGGCATTATTTCGCAAGACGCAGACCAACCGACAATCGGACCTTTTGCGAGTGCTCGATCGTATAGCCCGTAACTGAGGATATTCGGAAGCTTCCCCACTTGACGAAAACCCGCCATGCCTCCTTTTAGCCTATCTTTGGCCTCTTGATCTGACGGATAGATTACCGGTCATGGACGTACGATCGCACGTCGACGAGCCTCACCTGTGGTCGAAAATCGCGAACGACTTCGACGCGCTCGCCGAGCAGTTGGAGCGCGCCATCCAATCACTCGCCGACACTTCACCCTCCGACGTCCAGCGGATGCGACGGCTGAGGGACTCTGCTCGAAGAGGCGCGGAGCTGGCTCGGAAAAGCGTCGATCGTTCGTAGATCTGACGTCCGCGATGAGGTCGCCCGCTACATCGTCGCGTGCACGGTCGCGACCGCCTTCAGTACCGCCGCGATACGCACTGCCGACTGGATCGTCTCCGGCTTCACGCCGTGCTGCAGAAGCACGCGCTCGTGGCTTTCGATGCACATGCCGCAGCCGTTCATGGCCGACACCGCGATGCTGAACAGCTCGAAGTCTTCCTTGGCGATGCCGTGGCTGCCGATCAGGTTCATGCGAAGCTTGGCGGGCATGGTGCCGTATTCCGGGTTCGCGACCAGGTGGACGAAGCGGTAATAGACATTGTTCATCGCCATCAGCGCCGCGGCTCCGCGCGCGGCAGTTGGCGAACTGCTCCGAGAGCTTCCCGGCGACTTCCGCCTCCGCCGCCTCGACTAGCGGCTTGTAACCGGACCCGTGCGCGCAGGCCAGCAGCAGCCCGGCCTTCCGCTCTTCGCCAAGCGTCTGGTCGTTGAGGATCGATGAGAGGTTGAGGCGCAGGTCCTTCGCGTATTCGGGCAGCGTCTCGGCAAATGCCTTGAGCGACATGATTTGGATCTCCTGAAGATATGAAGGGGGCGCGGAAACCCGAGCAGTCTCCGCGCCCCCAGAGGTGTAACGTGCGGCGATAAGGGGGCTTAAGCCGCCGGGCGCAGCACCTCTTCACCCTGCGTCCAGTTGCACGGGCAGAGCTCGTCCGTCTGGAGCGCATCGAGGATGCGCAGCGTCTCCTGCGGGTTACGGCCGACGTTGAGGCCGTTCACAGTGACGTGCTGGATGATGTTGTCCGGATCGACGATGAAGGTCGCGCGGAAGGCCACGCCTTCGTCCTTGGCGAGGATGCCCAGCGCTTCGGCCAGTTCCTTCTTGTTGTCGGCGATCCACGGGAAGTCGGCAGCCTCGAGGCGCTCGTCCGACTTGCGCCATGCGAAGTGGACGAAGTCGGTGTCGGTCGACGCGCCGATCAAGTCGGCGTCGCGATCGGCGAATTCGCTCTTCAGTTCGCCATAGCCCTGGATTTCGGTCGGGCAGACGAAGGTGAAGTCCTTCGGCCAGTAAAAGATGATCTTCCAGCGGCCATTTTCCTGGCCGAGGTCGAGCGTCTCGCCGGCCGGCAGCGCCGAAGTGCCCTGCTGAACGGGAACCTTGAGGGCGGGAAGCTTGTCACCAACGGTCAGCATTCAATTCTCCTGTACTCGATGCTGCAATGCAGCAGTTTCATGTTGCAACGCAGCATCTAGGTGGCTGGCTGCAATCGTTCAAGTCGATTATATCGATGGGACTGATTGGAATTATCGATGACTGTGCACCTGCCGACGATCAAGCAGCTTCAGTATCTGGTGTCGCTCAAGCAGCACGGCCATTTCGGCCGCGCCGCCGACGCCTGCTTCGTCACGCAATCCACCTTGTCGGCTGGTTTGCGCGAGCTTGAGAATCTGCTTGGCATCACCCTGGTCGAACGGACCCGCCGCGTCGTGCGCTTCACGCCGCTCGGCGCAAGGATCGCGGAAAAGGCGCTGAAGGTCCTGCGCGAAACCGAGGAACTGACCGACCTCGCCCGCGCACAGGGCAAGCCGCTGCATGGCGAGCTTCGCCTGGGCGTCATCCCGACCATCGCCCCTTTTCTGCTCCCCGCAATGCTTCCGAAGCTGCGCGACCAGTGGCCCCACCTGAAGCTTTTCCTGCGCGAGGAGACGAGCCAGGCCGCCTGCGACGCGCTGCATCGCGGCCAGCTCGACTGCGTCCTTCTGGCGATGCCCTTTGCGTGCGGCGACGTGGAGAAGGCGCCCTTGTTCGACGACCGCCTGTTCGTCGCCTTCCCGCGCGGCGAAGCACCGCCCGAAGCCGTCGTCGAGCCTGCCACGATCGACGAGAACCGTCTGCTGATGCTCGAAGACGGCCACTGCCTAAAGGACCACGCGCTCTCCGCCTGCAACCGGCCGGAACTCCGCGCCGAAGCGGCAATGATGGGCACGTCGCTGCATACGCTCGTGCAGATGGTCGACAACGGCCTTGGCCTGACCTTCGTCCCCGGAATGGCGATCGACGCCGGTATCCTGTCGGGCACGCGCGTCGATGCGCGGCCGCTGAAGTCGGATCATGGTTTCCGAAGCGTCGCGCTGATCTGGCGACGCTCAAGCCCCCGCGAGGCGGAATTTCAGCTGCTGGCGTCGAGCCTTCGCGACATCGCCCGCGAGATCATTCCAGGCCTAGCAGCCAGCGATCGAGCGCGACCGCCCGTATCCGAGCCTGCGGAAGCGTCCGGTTGAGATAGGCGCGGTTCTTCATGATCCAGCGCAGGCAGTCGGACTGGCTGTCGAAGGCTGGGAAGCGCTCGCGGTTGGGCCGAAGCGTCTGATTGTCGACTAGGAACCGAGCGCCCGTGCGGCATCCCGGCGCACCCGCCCAGTCGCGATGCGGTGCGACAACCGCCGGCACCCAATATTCGCGGCTCGGATCGAGCCGGTGAATCTCCGAGCGATACATTGGGCTCTCCCTCCCAATTTCGCGAGATGATGAACTGCGGCGGGCCCGTTGAAAAGCCCGCCGCATCGTCATTTACTTGGCCACAGCCGGTTCGGCGATGCCGACGGGCTCGTCCAGGGCCTTCTTCTGCGGAAGGTCGAAGCGGTCGGCGTTCATCACCTTGGTCCAGACCTTGATGAAGTCGCGGACGAACTTCTCCTCGTTGCCGCGCTCGGCATAGACTTCGGCAGTCGCGCGAAGCTGGCTGTTCGAACCGAAGATCAGGTCGGTGCGCGTCGCCCGCCACTTCTCCTGCTTGCCGCCGCGATCGCGTCCGATGAACTCCTCGTCGGCGCTCTCGTCGATTACTTCCCAGAAGGTATCGTTGTCGAGCAGGTTGACGAAGAAGTCGTTGGTCAGCTGGCCCTTGCGGTTGGTGAACACGCCCTCCGGCCGGTCCTTGTGATTGGCGCCGAGCACGCGAAGCCCGCCCAGTAGCACCGTCATTTCCGGTACCGACAAACCGAGCAGAGAAGCACGGTCGACCAGTAATTCTTCCGTCCTCACCGAATGCTTCGTCTTCAGATAATTGCGGAAGCCATCGGCGACCGGCTCCATGACGGCGAAGCTCTCCGCGTCGGTCCAATCCTGCGAGGCGTCGCCGCGCCCGCCGGTGAACGGAACCTCGACGTTGAACCCAGCGTCCTTCGCCGCCTTTTCAACCGCCGCCGTGCCGGCAAGCACGATCGCATCGGCCATCGACAGGCCACCGCGCAGCTCGTCGATCTTCGACAGGATCTGGCCAAGCTCTTCAGGATCGTTGACCGCCCAGTTGCGCTGCGGCTCCAGCCGGATGCGCGCACCGTTGGCGCCGCCGCGATGGTCCGACCGGCGATAGGTCGAGGCCGAAGCCCAGGCCGCCTTGACCAGCTGCCCGACGCTGAACCCCGCGCTCGAGGATCTTCGACTTGAACGCCGAGACGTCGCTGGCGGACGGCATGTTTCCCAGCGGGAACCGGGTCCTGCCAGATCAGATCTTCCGCTGGGACTTCCGGGCCGAGGTAGCGGACCTTCGGACCCATGTCGCGATGGGTCAGCTTGAACCATGCGCGGGCGAAGGCATCCTTGAACGCCTCATGGTCGTTGCGGAACTTCTCCGAGATCTTGCGAAATTCCGGGTCGACCTTCAGCGCCATGTCGGCGGTCGTCATCATGGTCGGCACGCGCTTCGACGGGTCGTGCGCCGCCGGAGCCATGTCCTCTTCCTTCTGGTTGATCGGCTGCCACTGCTTGGCGCCCGCGGGCGAGCGGACGAGCTCATATTCATAGTCGAGCAGCAGGCGGAAGTAATTCTCCGACCATTCCGTCGGAGTGTTCACCCAGGCGCCTTCGATGCCGCTGGTGATCGTATGCTCACCGATGCCGCTTTCGTGCGCGCTCGCCCAGCCGAGGCCCTGGAGCGCGATGTCCGCGCCTTCCGGAGCGTCGCCGACGAGGCTGGCGTCGCCCGCGCCATGCGCCTTGCCGAACGTGTGTCCTCCGGCTGTCAGCGCGACCGTCTCCTCATGGTTCATCGCCATGCGCTCGAAGGTGATCTTGATGTCCCGCGCAGACTGCAGTGGATCGGGGACACCGCCCGGCCCTTCCGGATTGACGTAGATGAGACCCATCTGGATCGCCGCCAGCGGGTGCTCGAGCTCGAGTTCCTCCTCCGGCAGGATGCGGGTCTTGTTGTCGGGGTGGCCGACGAACTGCTCTTCGCTGCCCCAATAGATATCGCGTTCCGGCTCGAACACGTCGGGGCGTCCGCCGCCGAATCCGAACACGGGTCCGCCCATGCTCTCGATCGCGACGTTGCCGGCAAGGATGAACAGGTCGGCCCAGCTGATGTTCTGGCCATACTTTTGCTTGATCGGCCACAGCAGGCGCCGCGCCTTGTCGAGGTTGCCGTTGTCCGGCCAGCTGTTGAGCGGAGCGAAGCGCTGCTGCCCACTGTTGGCGCCGCCGCGGCCGTCCGCCGTGCGGTAGGTCCCCGCCGCGTGCCAGGCCATGCGGATCATGAATGGACCGTAGTGACCGTAATCGGCAGGCCACCAAGGCTTGCTGTCGGTCATCAGCCCCGTCAGGTCGTTCTTCAGCGCCTGATAATCGAGCTTCTTGAAAGCCTCGGCATAGTTGAAGTCGTCACCCATCGGATCGGGCGACGCGCCGCCCTGATGGAGGACCTCGAGGGGAAGGGCGTCAGGCCACCAATCCTTATTCTGGCGACCGAGCAGGGAGCGGACCGTCGTAGGGCTGCTGTCCATCGGGCAGCCGGAACCCATCTCACCAGTTTTCGCGTCCATGTAAGCCTCTCCTCCAAGGAAATAGAAGCTTGCCCTAGGCGCGGCGGACTGACGACAGAAACGATTAAACTTGCTCAGACAGACTTGGAAAATCGATTAGTGCGGCGACCCGCTCAATCCATGTGCTTGAGGCCGACCCGCAGATAGTCCCAGCCGGTGATCAGTGTGAGGGCAGCTGCCGCCCACAGACTGACGATTCCGACGTCGTGAACCCAGGGGTGCGCCGGAACCGCTCCGCCCAATATCAGCGCTCCAAGCGCAACGAGCTGGAACGTCGTCTTCCACTTGGCGAGCCTGCTGACCTTCACCTCGACCTTCAGCTCGGCGAGGAATTCGCGAAGCCCCGAGACGATGATCTCGCGCAACAGGATGATCAAAGCGGCGATGATGTGCAGGCCCTCGATCTCCGGAACCGGGTTCGCCTTGCGGCTGGAAATCAGCATGATCAGCACCGCGCCGACCATGATCTTGTCTGCGATCGGGTCGAGGAACTGGCCCAGCCTCGAAATCTGCCCCTGCGTCCGGGCCACGTAACCGTCGAAATAATCGGTGATGGCGACCAGGCAGTACAGCACGAACGTGATCGCATAATCGACCGGCGTCGGCCGCCACAGCAGGAAGACGAGGATCGGCACCGCGAAGATTCGCGACAGCGTCAGCAGGTTGGGAATGCTCAGCATTGAGCTGCCGCTCTACGCAAAGCTTGCGGCGAGCAAAAGATGGGCGAACGCTCCAGCGTTCAACCGGCCGCGGCCCCGTTCGTAAGCTCAGGGGACGTTCGGAAGGATGACTTCCATGAAAGACGCGTCACCTGAAGTGTCTGCTTTCGACCCATTGCGGACATTAAGCACAGCTGCAATGTTTGGTGCATGCAGCGCTCGGTCCCCGTCTTAGTGATGTCTGCGGCTGTTGCCGGATGCGTGTCAAATCCAGGCGAACCCATATCAGCGGCTGGCCCTACCGTAGGGCAGTGGAGGCCATTTTACTCCATAGACTTCCATCCGGGTCGGCTCGACTATTCTTACGACGCCTCCCGCGTTGTCCGCACAGGTGATCACGTCGTGTCGCGCTGGAAGGTCGTTGGATCACCGACTGAGACGACCACACTATCTGTCGTGGATATTTCTTGCACCGATGCGACGTTCACTGAGATGGAGAACATGATCATCGACGCACAGGGGCGTGTGGAAAACCTCCAGCCATCGGAGTTGCTGGTTGATCGCCCTATCAGTCCGGGTTCCTCGTCTGACGTAATTCGAGGAAAGTTTTGTCGCTGATTTGGTAGCCAGACACCCCGCAACCTTGGGCTCCGTTAGCGTCTGTTTTCGACCCAAAGCGGACACTACAACGACGATCAAAACCTAACGGAATTTCGCCCACGATCTGCGGGTCTATGCGCGCGACCCATCAGCGTTGCTAAGCAAGACAAGACGAATGCGAATATCGCCAAGGTGATCGAAAGCGAGAGCGCCAGACTTCCGATATGGGGAGACAAGCCAATCGCGCCGGCGGCAACGAAGACACCGCAAATTGCTAGAACGATGGAGTTGAGCATTGCTCAATCCTCGGCTGCAGGCCCGCATCGGGTAGGGGGCCAAACGGGTCCGGGGAATGAAGCTATTTGCAAGTGCTCGCCAATCGGGAAAATCCCGACGAAGGCTTAGGTCAGGTGAGGAAGGCAAATGCCCCTCCACCATTGCAGACTCAGCCGAGTGTCCGCTTTACACCCAAGCGGACATCCGACGATCCGCCGCTTGTCCGCTACGCCACAGCCGCTAAGGCGTTGACGAGAATTGCGGCAGCCGAGGCCCATCAGACCGAATGCCAAGCTTGTTTCATAGTTCGCGCCAGGCGGACTGATGCAGAACACCGTTCATCTGCTTCGTACCCGGCGTTTCCTGCCCATCTTCACGACCCAGTTCCTGGGGGCGTTTAACGACAATCTCTTCCGCACGTCGATGGTGATGCTCGTCATCTACGGCATTTACCGCGACGCGGAACAGGAAGCGGCGTTCAGCGCCATTGCCGGCGGCCTTTTCATCCTGCCTTTCTTCCTTCTGTCCGCCCTTGCCGGGCAGCTTGCGGATGCGCTCGACAAGGCGAAGATCATCCGCATCGTAAAGACGGCGGAGATCGTCATCATGGTCTTCGGCGCCGCGGGGTTGCTGCTGCACAACGTCCCGCTGCTCCTCGTCGCCCTTACCGCGATGGGCATCCACTCAACCTTCTTCGGGCCGATAAAGTACGCGATCCTTCCGCAGCATCTGGAGAAGGACGAGGTCCTTGGCGGCACCGGGCTGGTCGAAGCCGGGACCTACATCGGCATCCTCACCGGCACGATCCTCGGCGGCTTGCTGGTCCTTCAGCGGCCGGACGGAAGCTTCCACGCGGAGCTGGCGGCGGTGGGCGTGCTGGTCGTCGCGGTGATCGGAAGAATTGCCGGAGGCTTCGTGCCCCCTGCTCCGCCCTCAAGCGACGCCGAGATCCCCGGCTATCCGCACCGGGGCATGGACTGGCACATCGTCCGCGCCTCGATCACCCTCGTAAGCGCAACCTTGCATATCAAGCGCCTTTTCCTCGCCATCCTGTCGATCAGCTTCTTCTGGGCGATGGGCGCGGTGCTCGCGGCGCAATTCCCGCCGCTGGTGAAGAATACGCTTTACGCCGACCAAAGCGTCGCAACTCTCTTCCTCGCAGTCTTCTCGGTCGGGGTGGCCATCGGATCGATCGCCATCAACCGCATGCTAAAGGGCGAGGTCTCGGCACGGTTCGCCCCCTCGTCAGCGCTGCTGATGGGGATCTTCGTCCTGCTACTATATTGGCTGACCCGGGACTGGCCGGCTTCGCCCGAGCTCGTGAACATGTCCGAATTTCTGCGCCATCCCTACGGTTGGGCGGTCGTCCTCGACCTTCTCGGCGTAGCGGTCGCGGGCGGCATGTTCGTCGTGCCGCTCTACGCCTTCCTCACCACGACCGTGCCCAAGTCGGAGACGGCCCGGACCGTCGCCGCAAACAACATCGTGAATTCCGGCGCGATGGTGGTCGCGACGCTCATGCTCACCGGTCTGGTTTTGCTCGGCGTATCAGTGGCTGAGACGTTGTTCCTGGTGGCCGTGGGCAGCATCATTGCGGCTTGGCTCGGCTACAAGCTGCATCTGGCCTGCGACTGATCTCTGCTATTTGAGCTGAAGCACCACCGGCCCCGATACCGGGTCCGTCACACCCCGCCCGTCACCGAGATCCTCGAGCGTATCGCGGAAGCTGTCGAGCGTAGCGGCCATGTGCGGTCGCGCCGCCGCGAGGCTATCCATGTCCGACCACTCGCCGATGATACAGTAATCATGCTCGCCGGTCTGGATGAGATTGACCCTCTCGAGACCGGGCCAGTCCCGCTCCACATTTCTATGCGCCTGCAGGAATTCCTCGTCGCGTCCGGGCTTCACCTTGAAGCGGACGGAGTTGAATGCGGCCATGATGCCCTCCCGATGTGGTGAGGGCGACCATCATAGTTGCAGTCAGAGGCGCGCGTAAGTGCGCTCAGAAGATCAGGACGGAGACGAACAGGAAGCCGACCGCGAAGGTCGTTCCGAACAGCCTCAGGTCATCGACGATCGTCGAGCTCGCGCCATCGTTGCCAAGGCGCGGCAGGCGCCGGCCAAATGAACGGGGATCCAGGGCGATCGCGGGACGAGTAATCATACGCATGGGCACTTCTTAAGATGCTTTTAACCATGCTTACAACGCCTGCGCGCAGAGGCTCGCTCCCGCCGTCTCGGAACGGGACGAAGTACAATGCTGGAGACTAGAACTTAGGCTGCGCGCGAGGGATTGCGCGTGGCGGAGCACGCCGTCGTGCCAGCCGAGGACGGACGGGCGACCAGTTGCGCCGCCTGATCCGCTTCCATCGGCTTGCCGAAATACCAGCCCTGCCCGCTAGAGCAGCCGATGGCGAGGACGGCCGCATGCGCCGCCTCATTCTCAATGCCTTCGACCAGGATCGGGACTTCCAACGCGTCAGCAAGCGTTGCGACCGCACGTACGATCGCGGCGCTCTGACCGCTTTCGTGAATGTTGGTGACGAACGATCGGTCGATCTTGATCAGGTCGAACGGCAACTGCCGAAGGTGCGACAGCGACGAGAAGCCGGTTCCGAAATCGTCAAGCGCTAGCCGGATACCCTGGTTCTTCAGGCTCGTGATGATGTTCCGCGCAAGATCGATGTCGCCGAACAGCGAGGTCTCGGTGATCTCGACCACCAGCCGGTTCGCCGGGAAGACCGTTTCGGTCAGGATGCGGACGATGCGCTCGGCAAGCCACCCGTCCGAGAATTGTGACGGCGAGATATTGACGGAAATCTTGATCGCCGGGTCCCAATCGCGGGCTGCGAGCAGGGCCGACCGGATGATCTGCTCCGACAGCCGGTCCATGACGCCGATTTCCTCGGCAATGGGGATGAAGCGGTCCGGCGGGATGATCCCTGCCAGCGGATGCCTCCAGCGCGCCAGCACTTCGAAGCCGGTGATCTCGCTGGTGCGCAGGTCCACCTGCGGCTCGAAGAAGGGCACGAACTGTTCATGATCCAGACCGAAGCGGATGCCCTGCTCGATCTCACCATGGGCCAGCAATGCGCTCTCCATCGCCGAATCGAACCAGATCGGGCGGATGGTTCGGCCCGTCTTCGCATGGTCGAGCGCAATATCGGCGCGGCGAAGCAGGTCGGGCACGCGGATTTCTGCCGCGGACGCGGCGGCCATGCCGGCGAAGGCGCCCACCTGGATCATCTTTCCGTCGATCTCGAAGGGACGCGTCGTCAGGCGAAGAAGTGCCTCGACCTGTTTCTCCGCCTGCTCGCGAGCGTCCGTCGTCAAAAGGCTTGCGATTGCGAACTCGTCGCCGCCCATGCGGGCGATCACGGCGCCGTTGCCCGCATTCTCAAGGATCGTGCCGGCCACGCCGCGAAGCAGCGCATCGCCGGTGTCATACCCGTGCCGGTCGTAGATCGACCGGAAGCGATGGAGCTGCAGCGAAACGATGAGTAGCGATGCCCCGCTCTCGATGGCCTTCGCACGAAGCTCGTCCGTGTCGTCGGCAAAGCCCTTGCGGTTCAGCAGCCCGGTGACCGCATCCGTAGATGCCGCAATCGCGGCCCGGCGCTCGCCATCGAGCCGCCGCTCCGTTTCATGCTGGAGATCGACGTACCGCCGCCAGCCGAAGAGAATCAGCGCAACGTTGAGCGTCAGAGCGATCGCGGCGACCTGCACGCCAGGCCCGATTAGAACTTCAGCGCGGCTGATCTCGCGGAAGAAGGAGGTGCCGTTGCCAATGAGCAGTATGACGGCCGCAATGACCGTACCGAGCACGACCCAGTCGTGCCGCGCACTTTCCAGCGGCGAACCAGAGCGGAAGGTGAGCCGGCGCATCAACACAAAGGGTGGAATACGCTGACAAGATTAACAATTTGCGTTGCATAATGGCGGCGAAAGGAGCGCCGGGAATGCGGGCAGGCGCCCTCCGCTTCGCTTCGGGATCGCCATGCTCGCCAGTCCCCCGGAATGACTGCGCGTGGCGATGGTGCGGACGGTGGGAATCGAACCCACACTCCCAATCGGGAAGAAGATTTTAAGTCTCCAGCGTCTACCGTTCCGCCACGTCCGCTAATCCAGCCGCGAGTACGGTAGGGCGCCCCGGCTACTCGGCTGTAACCTCGCCTAAGTTCAGGCGCTCGCGCATTTCCTTGCCCGGCTTGAAGTAGGGCACGCGCTTGGCATTCACCGAAACCGGGTCGCCGGTACGCGGGTTGCGGCCGACCCGTGCGTCACGCTGACGCGTCGAGAAAGCGCCGAAGCCGCGCAGCTCCACTCGGCCGCCCTGGGCCAGCTGGTCGGTAATGGAATCGAACAGTGCGCCGACCACGTTTTCCACTTCACGTTGCGTCAGGTCGGGAAAATCGCCGCAAAGCTTCTGCACCAGTTCCGAACGGATCATCTCATCCCCGCGATATTCATTTTTTATTGACCGCGCCTCTCCCCCAAGAGTGCAAGGTCAAGCTGTCAGAAAGGATACGGCGGCGCAAGTGCCGCCGTATCTTACATTTCCTACTTCTTCGACGAGGTCGCCTTTTCCTTCGACGCGGCCTGCTTTTCCTTCAGCGCGGCGCCGAGGATGTCGCCGAGCGAAGCACCGCTGTCGGACGAGCCGTACTGCGCAACCGCCTGCTTCTCCTCGGAGATCTGCAGCGCCTTGATCGAGAAGTTCGGCTTCTTCGAACGGTCGAGCCCGATGACCATCGCGTCGAACTTCTGGCCGACCTGGAAGCGCTCCGGACGCTGCTCGTCGCGGTCGCGGCCAAGGTCGGTGCGCTTGAGGAAGCCCGAAGCGCCGCCCTCGGCGACCTGAACCTCGAGGCCGCCGTCGACAACCGCGAGGACCTCGACGGTGACGATGTCGCCCTTCTTGACGCCGCCGCCCGACGCCGCAGCGGCCGTAACGCCACCACGCTCAAGCTGCTTCATGCCAAGGCTGATGCGCTCCTTCTCGACGTCGACGTCGAGCACCTGCGCCGAGACGGTCTCGCCCTTGCGGTGCAGGTTGAGAGCCTCCTCGCCCGACACGCCCCAGGCGATGTCCGACATGTGGACCATTCCGTCCACGTCGCCCTCGAGGCCGATGAACAGGCCGAACTCGGTCGAGTTCTTGACCTCGCCCTCGACGGTCGATCCGACCGGGTGAGCCTCGGCGAAGGCTTCCCACGGGTTCGACTGCGCCTGCTTCAGGCCGAGCGAGATGCGGCGCTTCTCGGCGTCGACCTCGAGCACCTTCACTTCGACTTCCTGCGAGGTGGAGACGATCTTGCCCGGGTGCACGTTCTTCTTCGTCCAGCTCATCTCGGAGACGTGGACGAGGCCCTCGATGCCGGCCTCGAGCTCAACGAACGCACCATATTCGGTGATGTTCGTCACCCGGCCCTGGAAGGTGCCGCCGATCGGATACTTGGCCGAAGCGCCTTCCCACGGATCGGTCTCGAGCTGCTTCATGCCGAGGCTGATGCGCTGCGTCTCGCGGTTGATGCGGACGATCTGCACCTTCACCGTGTCGCCGATGCCCAGCACCTCGCTCGGGTGGTTGACGCGCTTGTAGCTGATGTCGGTGACGTGCAGCAGGCCGTCGATCCCGCCGAGGTCCACGAACGCACCGTAATCGGTGATGTTCTTGACCACGCCGTCGATGACCTGGCCTTCCTCGAGGCTCTGGATGAGGCCGCTGCGCTGCTCGGCGCGCGTCTCTTCGAGGATGGCGCGGCGCGACACGACGATATTGCCGCGGCGGCGGTCCATCTTGAGGACCACGAACGGCTGCGGGATTTCCATCAGCGGGCCGACGTCGCGGACCGGACGGATGTCGACCTGGCTAGCCGGGCAGGAACGCCACTGCGCCGCCGAGGTCGACGGTGAAGCCGCCCTTCACCCGGCCGAAGATCACGCCTTCGACGCGGTTGCCGGCTTCGAATTCCTTTTCGAGGCTGTCCCAGGCGGCTTCGCGGCGAGCGCGGTCGCGCGACAGCATGGCTTCGCCCTGCGAATTCTCGACCCGGTCGACGAAGACTTCGACTTCGTCGCCGACCTTGATTTCGGCTTTCTGGCCGGGCGCGGCGAACTCGCGCAGCGCCACTCGGCCTTCGGACTTCAGTCCCACGTCGATCACCGCGAGGTCGTTCTCGATCGCGGTTACGATGCCCTTGACGACCTTGCCCTCGAAGGTCTCGTTCTCACCGCCGAGGCTCTCGTTGAGGAGCGCCGCGAAATCGTCGCGTGACGGAAATGTCGTGGTTGCCATAAAGTCTGTAGTCTCTCTGTATCTTCTCGGGCCTGCCGCGAGCGCGCCACCATGGCGAGCCTTCACATGCGGACCTGGTTCAATGCACTGCCGCAGCGGCACCATGCCGAGGCGGCGTCGTTTGAGCGGCTTCCTTTGCGAACAGCCGTCCGATGCGAAAAAGCGCGTTCCGATGCCGGGTTACCCGGGGCACCGTACGCGCTCGCCAGTTGAGACGGGCTGTCCAGAGGGGATTAGCCGCCTGCCGGACGGGCCGCGCTTTAGCTTAGAGGGGGTTAGAGGGCAAGGTGCGGAGTGAGACCTCAAATATCCGCTTTTGACCCAAGCACACATTATGACGGCCGGGGCGAAGCTCGAGCTGTGCTTGGTACTCGTCGCGCGGCTGAGCCGGCCCTGTTCAACGCTATCGCTATAGGTCCCGGAGGAAATCCAGGAGCAGTTCGTTCACCAGATCGGGGCGCTCTTCCGCGGCGCTGTGGCCTACGCCGGGCAGCAGAATCTTCTTACGCAAGTCGGGCAAACAGCTTTCGAGTTGGTCGTAGATGGCTGCGCTGTGGCCAAAGGCAGGGTCTGCGTCTCCGCCGATGAACATGCTTGGCTGACGAACCACGGCGTCATCCAAGCCAGCCGTGATTTCCCAGTTGCGGTCCCGACAGCGATAGTAGTTCAGCGCCCCCGTAAATCCCGTACGAGTGTATTCATCGACATAATGGCCGAGAGCGCGTTCGCTCAGCCAGGGTGGAAGGACCTCGGGCTCCGTGAATGTGTCGAGAATGGATTCACCGGGCTCGACGAACAAACGCCAGCGCTCGTCGCCCTTGGCATCGCCCGAGATGGAATAAAAGACGCTGCGCAAGGTCTTCCGAATGTCCTGCCCCATCTCGCGATCGGGCTTGTCGACCTGCTGGAAGTACCATTGGTAGAACATCTTGTCCTTCGCCATTGCCCGCCAGCAAACGCTCGGTTTTTCCATGCCCCTTGGAGGCACCGGCGTATTGAGCATGACGGCCGCACGGAACAGTTTGGGCTTCAGCATGGCCGCATATTGCGCGACCCAGGCCCCAAGGTCGTGACCGACGATGACCGCGGAGGTCTCGCCCATGGCCCGCATCAGCCCGGCGATGTCATAGACGGATTGATGAATGTCGTAGGCCGCAATGGTCGGCGGGCAATCGGTTTGCCCAAAGCCGCGCAAGTCAGGTGCGACAACCCTGTAACCCGCCTCAGCCAAGGCGACAATCTGGCGCCGCCACAGGTACCAGAGATAAGGAATACCGTGGAGAAGGATGACGAGAGGGCCCTGTCCCTCGTCGATATAATGCATCCGAATACTGTTGACCTTGGCAAAGCAGTGATTGAACGCGCCGGGATCGTCGGGATCGGTGATCCGCGGCCTCGCGCGCCGCTCATCGATGGGCGTTACAGCACTCATATCCATGTCCTGCTTCAGGTTTGACGTTTCCGTCTAACGGTAGCCCAAGCCTGCTGTGTGGGCTAAGCGTCCCGGGATATAATCTGGTGAAATTGGGACAGGCCCCGCCCCCATGCACGCCCTGACGCGAAGTGCCAGTCTTACCGACTATGACGAGGTTGCGCGGTCGGTCGGGCTCGACCCGTTCCGAATGCTGAGGATGGCCAAGCTGCCAGCCAACGTCCTCGAAGATGCAAATTTGATGATTGATGCGAGTTCGGTCGGCTGGCTGTTGGAAGAATCGGCGCGGTTGTCAGGTCAGGGGGCGTTCGGCCTATTGCTCGCCGAACGAAGAAGCCTCGCTAATTTCGGCATGTTGGCGCTTGTGATCCGGGAGGAGCCAACGCTTCGCGCGGCGCTGCAATCCTGCATCCGATACATGCGGCTGCACAACGCAGGGGTGGAAGCGCGGCTCAACGATGCAGGCGAGGTCGCGTTGCTGCACGTGGGCGTAAACATGCAGCGCCATGGCGTCTGGCGCCAGGCGGTCGAAATGTCCACCGGCATCGGGCTTCGGACCCTGCAAGTGCTGAGCCGCGATAACTTCAGGCCGCTCGGCATCTCGTTTACTCACGACCGGCCTGCGAACCTGGACGTGCACCGCCGTGTGCTTGGGAATGCCGTCGAATTCTCACAGGAAGCTAATGTCATTGTCTGCGACAGCCGGGACTTGGACATGCCAATCCCCGCCGCGGACCCGGCGTTGAACAGCGAGGTCCGGAGGTTGTTGGACGCGCAGTTGTCCGAGCTTCGAGACGAGCCGGCGCAGCAGGCGCGCCAGATCGTCCGGATGCTGCTGCCGAGTGGGCTCTGTTCGGTCGAGCGGGTCGCGCAGCATCTCGGCATGCATCGGCGCACGCTCAACCGGCACCTGGCGGCCGATGGCGAGAGCGTCACGACCATCATCAATGCGGTGCGCGCCGAACTTGCCGAGGAGTATTTGGCGAGCAGCAAGCGCCGGAAATACGAGGTGGCCGAATTGCTCGGCTTTGCCTCGGCTGGAGACTTTTCCCGCTGGTTCCGAGGTCAGTTCGGCAAGACGCCATCGGAGTGGACGGCCGGTCCTCGTGCGACCGGACCAGCCTGACACGCGCGAACGCCCCCCGTGTCCCAATTTGCGAAGAAATTGTCCCGCCGCCCAAACCGGTTTGCGCCTCGAGCCTGTACTGTCACGCCAATCGACCACCCGCAGACTGGAAGCAGCAAATGACAACGTACACCGAGTCCTCGGGGCCAGCGATCGTCCGGCCATCGGTGCGCCGGCATTCAACCAAGGTCGAGCTTTGCACGCCCGCCATCGGCGCCGAGATTAGTAACATCAGCCTGGCCGATGCGGCTTTGGACCCTGACTGCATCGCCGAAATCCGCGGGCTGTGGCTGAAACACAAGGTCCTGTTCTTCCGCGACCAGGACATCTCGCCGCTGGAACAGCAAAACTTCGCGGCCCAATTCGCCGACCTCGAAGCTCATCCGCTGGCTCCGAGTCATCCGGAGGCGGATAAGCTGCTGATGCTGTACCGCAATCTCGATCCAGACAAGCCAAATAACTACGTCGAGAAGGCCAGCCGCGAAAACCTCTGGCACGCCGATGTCACCTACAAAAAGGCGCCGCCCCGCGGAGCAGTGCTGCGCCGCGAGATGGGACCGGAAACCGGCGGTGACACCATCTGGTCGAACATGGTCATGGCCTATGAAAACCTGCCAGAGGCCATCAAGCGGCGGATCGACGGCCTTTACGCAAAGCACAGTGCCGAACACGTCTTCGGCGCCCAGCTGCCGATCGAAGATCGTCACGCCATGGCGGCGAAAAACCCAGCCGCCGAGCATCCGGTCGTTCTCACCCATCCCGAAACGGGCGAAAAGGTCCTGTTCGTCAACTCGGCTTTCACCAGCCACTTCGCAAACTTCTTCAACTTCGAGGATATCCGGTACGGCCAGGACTTCATGGTGGAGGCTCATCATTTGATGAACTATCTGACCACGCAGGCCGCCATTCCCGAATACCAGGTGCGACTGAAGTGGCGGGACGACACGGTTGCCATGTGGGACAATCTGCAGGTCCAGCATTACGCCGTGGCCGACTACGGCAACGCGCCCAGGAAGATGCTGCGCGCCACTCTCGCCGGCACGCCACTGGCCTAATCCGACAAACGGAGGAAAGCATGCTCTACGAACACGTCGATACGGCGGTGATAGATGGCGAATCCCTGCCGTGGGTGCCGTTCACGCCTTACGCCGAAAACGTCCTGCTGAAATACTTCAAGCTCGACCCCATCCGCGGCGAATGGATCGTACTGATGAAGTCACCGATCGATATGCAGCTGCCGCGGCACCACCACACCGGCACGGTCATGGTCTACACGATCGAAGGTCATTGGAAGTACAAGGAGCATGACTGGGTCGCGGGGCCCGGTAGCATTGTCTACGAGACCGCCGCATCGACCCACACGCCCGAGGTCGTCAGCACGGGCGGCGAAAGTGGCTATGTGGTAACGCTGGTCCAGGTAAGCGGGGATCTGTTGTTCGTCGACGAGAACGACAACATCGTCGCCTCCGAAAACTGGAAGACTGGCCTGCGGCGCTACCTCGCCTATTGCAAGCAGGTTGGCATCCAGCCGAAAGACCTCACGGCTTTCAACTGAGCTTGCATTCGACTGTGTCGGCCGTTTCCGAATGTCCGCTGTCCACCCAAAGCAGGCATTAGCCGTCACGGGAGTAAATCCCGTGACGTCGGACGCGTCTCGCGGCGCGGCTTAGGCCGCTTGCTCGCGCGCCGGCCGGCCTGCACCGTCTCTTCGCGCTGCTCCGGCGACGCTGCGCGTCGGCGTCGCTGCGCTCGGCGGTTTTGGCTGTCCTACAACCCCCTTCTTGTGCCTTAAGCCAGGACATGCGGCATCGCTCTCCTCCACACCCTTGGATCCAGCTCCTCGCCAAGGCGCGAACCGCAGCGCCGAAGGGTACGAAGTGGAAGAAGTGGAAGACCCCCGTTTTCGATCGCTCGCGGCGGGGTGCAGTAGCGCTCATGGTCAGTGTGAACATTCGTGAACATTCGCCGCCGGCCATCCGCGATTCCGTGGCCCGCAAAGGTCACACGAAAACCGCGCGGCACCATCAATTTCATCAACTTCCCCTCGGCGGAAGTTAACAGTGGCGCCGCAATCGTGACCTTCGCCCGCCGCCGCTTCTTCGCCGATTTGGATATTGAAGGAGAAATTCAACGTTCATGCGTTTAGCGTGCGGGTGTCGTGCCGGTGGTCGTGGGGATTCGGCTTTGAGACTGACGCTTGTTGGACTGGCTGCCGTTCTCGGCGCGATGGCTCCTGCCGCGCCGGCCAAAGTGCCCCCGCTGCGCGATCCGGTCTTCCTCAACATCGGCTTCGTCTGCCAGTGGCAGGAAGAGTGCATCCAAAAGCAGCAGAAGGCGATGAAGCAGGCGCTGGCCTACGGGAAGAAGGCCAAGCCCACGAATTGGCAGGTGCAGTTCTGCAATCGCCGCGCGACCTTCCGCCGGTCCGGGCGCATCGACTGGATCAGCTATAACACCTGCATTCGCAACCCGAAGGTAAGGGGATCGACTTCCGACCGCTAAAACGGTGGATAAGTCAGTCCGATGACCGCAGCCGCAAGAATTCGTTAACCATTTCGGGCCGATTCTTCTCGGGTCCGCAGCGCAAGTCGATGTCCGCTGGGACTGGAGAAGTTCCGTGCCCTACTACAGGCTATATTTTCTCGACCGCCGCGGGCGGTTCGGGAGCGTCGAGGGCTTTGCCGCGCCGGACGACGACTACGCCATCGTCCACGCCGAACGGCTTGGTGAGGCGGTCAAGGAACTGTGGTGCGGTGGACGGCGCGTGAAGCAATGGGGTGAAAAGGCCGCCTAGGCCCGTCGCCTCACCAGCTACGGCGCATCTTCGGGCGCTTCGCTTCCGCTTCGTCCGCTGATGACGAGGCCGACCCCCGGCCACCTCCCTCGCGCTCCTTCATCTCCAGGAAGGTGCGCACGGTATCCGCCGACAGGGGACGTCCGAACAGCCAGCCCTGCCCTTCGGCGCAGCCATATTTGCCCAGCTCATTGCGGACCTGCTCGGACTCGATGCCCTCCGCCGTGATCGGCACGTTGAGCGTGTGGCCGAGGTTGGTGATGGTGTTGACGATCGCCGCGGTCTGCTCGCTCTTCACGATGGTGCTGATGAAGCTCTTGTCGATCTTGATCCGGTCGACGGGCAGGCTGTTGACCTGCGCCAGCGAGGCGTAGCCCGTGCCGAAGTCGTCGAGCGAGATGCTGATGCCGACGTTCTTCAGGCTGCCGATGGTCGCCAGCACCTGCTCTCGGTCCTCGAGCAACGAGGCCTCGGTGATCTCGACCTCCAGCCGGTGCGAAGGGAAGCCGGTTTCGGTCGCGATCCTCATGATGTGCTGCGCGAGTTGCGGATCGCGGAACTGGATCGGCGAGACGTTGATGGCGATCTTCAGGTGCGCCGGCCAGGTGCGCGCTTCCTTCAGCGCCTGCTCCACCACGCTCATTGTCAGCGGACCGATGAGCCCCGTCTTCTCTGCCGCCTCGATGAACGCCTCGGCCTCGAGGAAACCGCGGGTCGGCGATCTCCAGCGCGCGAGCGCTTCGAAGCCGACGAGCTCTCGCGAGGCGAGGTCGATGAGCGGCTGGAAGAAGGGAATGAATTCGCCCTTCTCGATCCCGTTGCGGATGTCCTCCTCGAGTTGCACGCGGTCGGTGAGCTCTCGCTCCAGCTCCGGGTCGAACCAGGCGAAGCAGTTACGGCCCGCGCGCTTTGCCGCGTAGAGTGCGAAGTCGCTTTCGCGAAGGACGTCTTCTTCCTTTTGCAGGCGCCGTATCTGCGCGAGGCCGATGGAGGCGGAAACGAAGGCGTTCACGTTGCCGAGTTCGACCGGCTTCGACATCTTCGACAAGATCGTCTGCGCGAACCGCTCCGCATCCTTGGCCGAAGAGCCGTCCAGCAGAATCGCGAACTCGTCACCGCCGATGCGCGCGCAACAGGAGCCCTCAGGCGCCTCGCCCACCAATGTCGCTGCCACTTGGCCGAGCAGCTTGTCGCCGGCGAGATGCCCGTGAAGGTCGTTGACCCGCTTGAAATGATCGAGGTCGAGCAGGAGGAGCACGCCCGAGCCGCGGCTCTCCAGCGTAGTCGCTAGCGCCCGCATCAGCTCACGGCGGTTGGCAAGGCCGGTGGCGGGGTCGGTGTTGGCGTTCCACTCGGCCAGGCGCTCGGCCTTCTCATAGGCCTCAAGCGCGTCGCGCAGATCCTTGGACCGGCGCCACCCGAACAGGATGATCGCGATGTTGAGCAGGAAGGCGACCGACAGGGCACTGTCGTTCGGATCGACCGGCGAGCCGCCGAGCGCCGACGGCAGAACCTGGCTGCCCAGCGCTACAAAAAGGATGATCGCAGCTGCGGTGGCGCAGCTGGTGATCAGATGGCTGTTCGCGATCCTTACAGCCCGGCTCCTCGTTCCGTGCACTTCCTGGTCTCTTTTTCGGGTCTCACGACGCAAGTACCGGAGAGAAATGAAGATAATGCTACTCCACCCGATAGGCATTTTCCTATTGCATCTAGGGAACAAATAGGGAACAAGGAGAAGCCGAGTCGCCGTTGGTCGACCCGGCTGGAGAGGCCTAAAGTGCTTGTTCTCGATCCCGCTGCGCTGTTCGCCGTTGCCGCCCTGATCAGCAGCGTATCGGCGCTCGTCTGGGCGGTTCGCCGGAAGCCCTAGGGCTCCCGATCGTCGACAGTCGCGTCACGGACGTCGCGGTCATGGCCGCTCTTGTCGCTGAAATAGGAGGCCGCCATCAGGCCGGCTCCCAGCAGGACAGAGAAGAACACGCCGAGAATGGTGGCAATTACCATGTGCGTCGACAGATCACCGGTCACATGCAGGTACAGCAAGGCGGCAGCGACGGTCGCAAGGGCGACCACCACGATCCATCTCAGCATGCGCCAAAAGTCGTCGCGCGCGCTCTGGCGATCGGCTGGCATGACTTCTCAACTGCTCCCTGGAACTCGCGTTCCTACTGCTGGCCCTTTCCGGCCATGATGTCGCTGATCTCGCGCAGACGCGACACATAGGTAGTCGTCATGCAGTTGGAAGTCCCGCAGGCCTCGCGACGGTCGTTGAAGCGCTGCCGAGTCCCGATCAGAGCCGCTCTTTTCTCCTCATCGGCTTGCTTCCATGACTGGCGGTAGAGCAAGGTCAATTGACGATCGAGCAAGGACAGGTTGGCGCTTGTGCACACGATCCGCTGCGACCGGCTCGAAGCGGCGGCACAGCCCGCGTTGGCCTTGTCCGATGAAGGTCTTGGAGAGGCGATCACGGTCTTGGAAGCTGCAGTCGGCTCGACGGCAGCACGCACTGAAGGCTTCGTACTCGCAATTTCTTTCGTATCGGTCGGCGTGATCGACTCTGGCTCACGCAGTGGTGGTCCCAGGGTCGCCAGCGAGCGGATAAGTCCATTGACCCCGCTCAGGCTTGCCAACCGCAGCCCTTTTCCGCCTTGGACGAGGCCGAACGCAACTTCTGCGTTGAGATTGGAGCGGGACCCGTCGACGACCAGACCGCGGGGAAGGTCGATCGCCAGCCAAGCCTTGCAACCCGTCACGTTGCTCCCGGACTGCTTCGCCGACGTTGAATCGATCCTCAGAAGCGCGTGGGACGCGACCCGTTCAAACTGCGCATGCTCTTCAGGGCGCAACTGGGCGGCACGCCGGAAAAGTTCGGCCTTGATCAGCCCGTTAGCGGAAGCATCGGAACAGAAATCCTCCGTTGGAGCGAGCTTTTCTTCGACAGCCGCCGTGGCCCCTGGCGGCTTCGGCCAAAGCGTCGGCTCCTCCGTCCCGGCTTCGGAGGAAGACAGCGAGCCGAAATCCCGCAGTTCAGGAGAAACTGCGAAGGCCACCATGCCGAGAGCCAAAGCAGCGAAACCGATCGTGGCGAGCGGCCCCAACCGCGACGATCTGGTCCTGGGAGGATCCGCCCGGAATGGCTCGAACTTCAGCGGGCTCTGCTCTTTCAGCCGTTCGTCATATTGTGCCCTGCGTTCCCGGTCGCCGAGGATGCGATAGGCCTCGTTGATCTCCCTTGCCCGTTCGGAGGCTTCGGCGCTGGAATCCGCATCGGGGTGATAGCGTCGCATGAGCGTGCGGTACGCAGAGCGGATCACCGCATCCTCGGATGCCGGCGTCACTCCCAGGACGGAATAATGATCCTTTTTCACAGGCCCTTCGCCAAACCTGCCCATGTCCGCCTGACCTTGTGAACGGGCAAGCCGGCAGCGCAAGCCCTGTCGACCGCAATAACCACGAGCGCGCTTGCAGAGAGCTGTCCCACAACGCTGCAACTGCCACTACGGGGAACCCTCTTTCCGGGCCAGGGGTTTACCTATGGGGATGGACGGAGGATGTGCTTGCGCTTGAGGATAGCTCTTGCCGCAATGTTGATTTGGACCGTTCCCGCGGCCGCTGAAAAGCCGTCCTCGACCATTAGCGCGATCCCATCGCTTTCGAGCATCGGGCGGCCGGTCTTGGCGCGTCCCCAGCGCCCCAGCCTCGCATTCCCAATTGTCGACTATGCCAATCCGGATGGCAGCTCGCCGATGCCCCGGGGAATCATCGCGGGGCAGCAGATTGCACCCGGCACTGTCCTGGGGCTCGGCATCTTCCAGACGACGCCAAAGACACGAGGCCATGTCGGCGATGTCCCGCTGGACATGGCGCCGAAGCGCAGCAAGCGAGCAGCGATCGGACTTTCGGTGAGGTTTTAGCTTAGCCGCCAGCGCAGTCAGCTGTGCGCAAGCTTCACTCGCGCGTCCACGAGCCGGATGGCCTCGGCCACCGCCTGTTCGACATTCAGGTCGCTCGTGTCGAGCAAATCGGCGTCGGACGCCTGCTTCAGCGGAGCGAACTCCCGATTGGCGTCGCGCTCGTCGCGCGCACGAATGTCGAGAAGGACGTCGTCATAGTGACCGGGCATCCCGCGTTCGAGGAGCTCGCGGACGCGGCGCTGGGCGCGGACTTCGGCGCTGGCAGTAACGAAAAGCTTGGCGTCGGCGTTCGGAGCGATGACCGTGCCGATGTCACGGCCGTCGAGGACCGCCCCGCCATCCTGGGCCGCGAAGTCGCGCTGCCGCTGAAGCAAGGCGTCGCGAACCGACGAATAGGAGGAAACCTTCGAAGCGATGCGCGAGACGGGCTCGCTCCTCAGTTCTTCGTCGCTCGGATCGAAGCCGAGGTCGTCGCACGTCCTCAAGGCCTCAAATTCGTTCGAAGCATCGCCGCCCCAGCGCCACAGCTTCAACGCCACGGCGCGGTAGAGCAGGCCGGTGTCCATGTGCGGCAAGCCATAGTGGGCGGCGAGCGCGCGGGCGATCGTGCCCTTGCCGCTGGCGGCCGGGCCATCGACCGCAATGACGAACCCCTTGCGCTGGCCGTCTCGAGTTCCGAAATTCTCGTTCAAGGGAGGCGCTTTGACAGGGCGAAATGCCTATGGCAAGGCGCGGCCCCGAACGCTGCCGCCGTCCTGCGGCCACCGGATTTTGACTGGAGTTTGACCCACATGGTGAAGCCCGAATGGGGCACCAAGCGCACTTGCCCCAAGTGCTCGACCCGTTTCTACGATCTTACCGCCGATGACCCCGTGCACTGCATCGAGTGCGGCACGGAGTGGGTTCCCGAGCCCGTGCTGAAGTCCAAGCAGCCGATGCCGTTCGAGGCAGCGGCCCCGGTCAAGGAGCCCGCTGCGGACGCGGATCTCGAAGCCGAGGATCTTGCGATCGTTGAGGAAGAGGAGCCGAGCGCGGACGAGGAAGTCGATCTGCAGACCGGCGACGACGACCTGGGCGTCGGAAAGCCCGGCGAGGACGAGGAAAGCTGATAAGTCTGAGCGGGTCTCAAAAATTCCCCGTTTTCAGACCGGAAAACATCGCCTAAGGCGCGAAGGAACGGGGCCGTAGCTCAGCTGGGAGAGCGTCGCAATGGCATTGCGAAGGTCAGGGGTTCGATCCCCCTCGGCTCCACCATCCTTCTGAATTTGTGAGATTTATCGAAGCGGCTCAACGGAAACGTCGGGCCGCTTTTCGTTGGACCGGACCCGGTGAAAGACCTTCTCGACGGCTGGCCCCGCTGTCGCGACCGACGGGGGAACGGCCACGCCGCAGGCTCATTGATACATCGAGTGCGACGACCAGCATGGCTGGCCGCGCCCGCACCCAGACAACAGATTGAAGGAGGATGACAATGCCTCGTCAAGACTGGCGCAATGACGACGACTTCATGATCCGGGACGATCGGGAGCGCAGCCGCGGCGATTACAGCGATCGCAGCCGCGACTATGGCGGCTACGAAGACCGGGATCGGCGTGCCTTGTTCGGCGACCGCGGTGAACTCAGCTCCCGGCGCGGCGGAATGGGCGGATGGGGAAGCCTGCTCAATGACGAGAGCTCCGGCGGGCGTGATCGGATGCGCGGCCGCTCGGACGATCGCAGAGAGCGCTCCTTCGGATCCGACGACAACCGCACCGGTATCGCGACGGACGAGACAGAGCGTCTGATCGCGTCCAACAAGGTGGAAGGCACGCCGGTTTTCGACCGCCATGGCGACAGGCTGGGGTCGATCCACAACTTCATGGTCGACAAGTTCCGTGGGCAGGTGGTCTATGCCGTGCTCAAGCACAGCAGCGGCTTTCTCGGGCTCGACGAGCGCTACTATCCGCTCGACTGGGACCAGCTCACCTACGACACGCGGCTTGGCGGCTATCACATCGATATGACGGAAGATCAGCTGAAAGGCCGTGGAAGCTGGGACCGCAGCGAGCGCTGGCAGGATCGTGATCCGGGGATGCGCTCCGAAAGAATGGGCCGCGATCGCGACCGGCGGATGCGCGATTCCTGGTAGCTTGATGCTCCAGACAACAAAAAACGGCGGCGCCTCGCGGCGCCGCCATTCGTATTCGGCTTCCGTCGGCTCTTAGATGAGCTGGCTGGAAACGTTGTTGAAGGTGGAATTCAGCTTCGAGCCGATACCCTGCATGGCAGCGATGGCAGCAACAGCGATGAGGGCGGCAATCAGGCCATATTCGATGGCCGTCGCGCCTTCTTCGTTGCGGATGAGCTTAAGAAACTTCGACATATTCCGATCTCCTTGGTCCCACTCGGGCTCAATCGCGCCCACCTTCGGATTGCACCGAGGTCGATGAAGGACTTACCGCCGAGGCAGTTGAAAAAGACTTAAGCGCAGAGGTTACCGCGCATTAACCGACAAGAAAAAAGCGGCGGCGCCTTTCGGCACCGCCGCTCCTGTAACGCTTACGCGCCGCGCTCTTAGATGAGCTGGCTGGAAACGTTGTTGAAGGTCGAATTCAGCTTGCTGCCGATGCCACGCATCGCACCAATCGCCGCCACGGCGATGAGAGCTGCAATCAGGCCATATTCAATGGCCGTTGCGCCCTTGCTGTCGTTCATCAGCTTGACGAACCGCTTGAACATCTCTGGTCTCCTGTCCTCGAAGTCGGGAGCATCTGCCCCATACGCCCTGGCGAAATATCGACAGGTCGATGCTCCAAATAGGAGTCGGGAATTGAGAAATGCTTAAGCCGGCCAGTTAACGGACTTTAACTCGCTGCCTATTCGAACAGCTTCTCGAGCTCCCTGATGACCTGCCGCAGCGGCTCGGCGCCTTCCGTCCATTCCTCGGGAAGCGGACTCTCCCGCTCGCGCCTCGGCTGAACAGGTTCAGGAATCCGGAACTCCTCGGGCAGCTGCGGACCGGCACGGCCGTCCACCGCAAGAGCCGAAACCATGAAGTTTCGCCATAGCTGAGCTGGAGCCGTACCCCCGCTGACGTTCCTTCCAAGAGGCCGGTCGTCGTCACGCCCGACCCAGACCCCGACGACCAGGTTTCCGGCGAAGCCCACGAACAAGGCATCGCGGTTGTCCTGGCTGGTGCCTGTCTTGCCGAAGGTGGGGACGGCCAGCGCAGCTCGCTTACCGGTGCCGTTGTTTGCGGCGGCGTAGAGGAGATCGAGCATCGGCGCCCAGTCGCGCCGCGAATCCATCCGGCCGCCGGACCTGAGCAAGCCCGAGAAACGGCGCGTGCTCTCTTCCCCGGGCAAGCCGCGCGCGCGGATCGGATAGCGACCGCTGGCCACGGCCGCATAAGCGGACGTCAGCTCGAGCAGGCTTACGCCGGCCGTTCCCAGCGCAAGGCTTGGACTGTTCGGCAAGGAAGTCGTGATGCCGAGCTCGCGCGCCGCACGCATGACGTTGGCGCGGCCGACGCTTTCCGAGAGGCGGACGGTCGCCGCATTGCTGGAGCGGGCGAAGGCCTCGCGAAGGGTGATCTCGCCGCGATAGACCCCGTCATTGTTTGCGGGCGTCCATCCGTCGATCGTGATTGGCCGATCCTCGATCTTGCTGTCTGGCGTCCAGCCGGCGCGCAATGCTGCGAGATAGACGAACAGCTTGAAGGCCGATCCCGGCTGCCGCCGCGCCTGCGTCGCGCGGTTGAACGGGCTGTCCTTGTAGCTCTTGCCGCCGACCATGGCGACGACCCGCCCGTCCGGACGCATCGCGACGAGCGCCACCTGCGCGTTTCCGATTCCCGCGCGCGAGACCGCACGAACCGCCAGGCGCTGGAGATCGGCATCGAGGGTGGTCGGCACCCGTACCTCGCCGAACTCGGCCTCGAATTCGTCGCGCGCCGAGGGCGACACCCAATCGGCGAAGTAGGTGCCGGTCGGAATCTTGGACGAACGGTGGATCGGGCGTGCCGGGGTCGCCGCATTGGCGCGAGAGCGGCTGACGGCGCCGGTATCGGCCATCGCCCTCAGGACAAGTTTGCTTCGCGCCTGGGCGAGCTTGAGGTTGCGCGTCGGCGCTAGCCGCGACGGTGCCTGCACCACGCCCGCCAGCATTGCCGACTGTGCCAGGTTCAGATTCTCCGGAGAACGGCCGAAGTAATGGTTCGAAGCCGCCCGGAGGCCGTAAACGCCATCGCCGAAATAGACGCTGGAGAGATAGCGCGAGAGGATCTCATCCTTCGTCAGCCAGGCTTCGAGCCAGAATGCGATGATCACCTCCTGCGCCTTCCGCTTCAGGCTCCGGTCCGACGAGAGAAAGCTGGTCTTCGCCAACTGCTGGGTGATGGTGGAGCCGCCCTGGCGAACGCCGCCCGCCTGCACGTTGGCGACCATGGCCCGGCCGATGCCGCGAGGATCTATGCCCCAGTGGCGGTAGAAGCGCCGGTCCTCGATCGCGACGAAAGCGGCCGGCGTGACCGGCTTCAGCTTCGTCACGTCCACCGGCGCTTCCTTGATCGCGCCGCGCCGAGCGATGGGCCGGCCTTCCTGCGAGAGGAGCAGGATCGCGGGATCGTCGAGCGGCTCAAGCGCGCGCGACAGCGGAGCGGTTACGATCAGCCAAATGAGGGTGGCGAAGAAGACCGCCGAGAATGCGTAGAGGACGAGCGGCCAGCGGCGCCGGCGCCGCGGCTTTTCCTCCAGTTCCGGAACTCCCGGAGCCGTTCCCGGCCGCGGCGGGAGCGGCGCAAACGGGTCGGGCAGTTCCTCCACGTTGGAGCCGCCTCTGGCCCAGATCCCCTCGTTATCAACCACGCTCGTCCCAGCACTCGCAATGAGTAGGTGCCTTACCTCAGTAAAACACTTCGCCTGTTATATCCAGAGATTTGCTGAATGCGGGCTTACGACTAAACAGCAGGGCATGCGGTCGCCCATCTTCCGCCGTGTCACCGTCGCGGCATCGATGTTCCTGGCCGCGCTTTCGGCTGCCGGCTGCGAGAGGACTCACTCCGGGACGACTGACGTGGTCGTGATTGGCGACCCTCCGGCCGTCGTAGACCCCGCCGCCGGGCCGATGACCGAGCCGCAAGCCGTGCTGCTTTCAGGAGTCGCACAGGGCCTCGTCCAGTTCGATGCAGCGGGCCAGATCGTGCCTGGGCTCGCCGAGCGCTGGAACGTCACGGACGATGGGCTGAGCTACATCTTCCGCCTGCAACCTGCGGAGTGGCCCGACGGCCGGAAAGTCACCGCGCAACAGGTCGCGAGGCTGCTCCGCCGCCAGATCGCCGGCCGAAGCAAGAATTCGCTGAAGGATACGCTCGGAGCGATCGACCAGATCGTGCCGATGACCGATCGAGTCATAGAGATCAGCCTGAAGGCCCCCCGTCCCCATCTGCTGCAAGTCCTGGCCCAGCCCCAGTTCGGCATCGTGCGCGAGCAGCAGGGCACAGGGCCGTTCCAGATTGTCGGAGACGGGAAACCGGAAGGCCCGCTCACCTTGCGGCGGAAGGTGGCCGGTCCGGACGAAGAGGTGGTGATCGAGGAAGAGGTGACCCTCGCCGGCCGCAACCCACGGGCGGCAGTCCGGTCCTTTCTGAAGGGAGATGCCGATCTCGTCCTCGGCGGGACGTTCGCGGACCTGCCCTATGCGCAGGTCGACGACATGCCCAAGGACGCACTCCGTTTCGATCCGGCAGCCGGACTCTTCGGGCTCGTTCCGGCGCGCGCTGACGGACCAGCAGCCGATCGGGAAGTGCGCCGTTTGCTCAGTGAAGCCATCGACCGCCAGGCCTTGATCGATGCGCTCGGGGTGCCGGGGCTTCTTCCTCGGGCGACGATCCTCGAACCAGGTCTTGACGGAGTCCCCAGCCCCACTTCTCCGGGGTGGCTCGCGACCCCTCTCGACCAGCGCCGCGCGCAACTGGCCGCAACGGCCCAAGGCCTGTTCGGGGATATGGAACGGCCGGTGATCCGCATTGCGCTGCCCGACTCTCCCGGCGCGAGAATCCTGCTGAACCAGCTGGCCGGCGACTGGGGCGCGCTTGGACTCACGGTCGAAGCGTCCGAAGCAGGAGAACCGGCCGACTTCCGGCTGATCGACGCGGTCGCTCCGTCCAGTTCGCCCGCCTGGTACCTGCGAAATTTGCGGTGCGGAGCGATCCCAGTGTGCGAGCCCGAGGCTGATGAGCTGCTGGAGGCCGCGCGCGCTGCGACCGTCGAGGCGCAGCGCAACGGCATGCTTGCCCAGGCAGCACAGCGGATGGACGAGGAGCAGTTGTTCATCGCCATTGCGGCTCCGATCCGCTGGTCGCTCGTTTCCGACCGCGTGCGGGGCTTCGCCACCAACCGCTTCGCGCGGCATACTCTAACGTCGCTGGGCCAGCGACTGGACCGGGAGCGCGCAGATTGAGCGACAGGAGATCACCTTTGCCGAGCCTGGGGACTGATCCCGCGTCGGTCCGGAAGCGCGTCGAAGCGCTCGAGAAGATCATGGAACGGCTGGTCGTCATTCCCGGCACCAACCGGGGCATCGGGCTCGACGTCATCCTCGATCTCGTCCCGTTCGCTGGAAGCACGGCTGGCGCGCTGATCGGAGCCTATATGGCGTGGGAAGCGCGGAACCTCGGCATGTCCAAGTGGCAGATGAGCCGCATGGCGGGCAATGTCGGCGTCGACTGGCTGCTCGGCCTCATCCCGTGGATCGGCGCCATTCCGGACTTCCTGTTCCAGTCGAACACTCGCAACCTGCGCATCATCAAGCGCCACCTGGACAAGCACCACCCCGACACCGCCACCGTGCAGGGCGAGGTGACCGGGCACGGCTCCTGAACGCCAAGCGCATTACGGCTGGGCTGGCGGCCTAGTCGCCGCTGATCCTCGGGTCGATGATCGGCTTCCCGACGTCCCCCTGCCCCACCGTGCGCCCGGCCATCTCCAGCATGCGCTCCAGCGGAACGCGCGCGCGGTCCATGATTTCGGTCGACAGATCGATACGCGGCTCAAGGTCGCGCAGCGAGACGTAGAGCTTCTCCAGCGTGTTGAGCGCCATGTACGGGCACATGTTGCAGTTGCAGTTTCCGTCGCCGCCGGGGACGCCAATGAACGTCTTCTGCGGCGCCGCTTTTTCCATCTGGTGGATGATGTGCGGCTCGGTCGCGACCAGGATCGTCTGCGCGGGCGAGTTCAAAGCGAAGTCGAGGATCGACTTGGTCGAGCCGACGTGATCGGAATGATCGATGATGTGCGGCGGGCATTCCGGATGTGCCGCGACCGGAGCATCGGGGTACTCGGCCTTGAGCTTCAGCAACTCCGTTTCGCTGAACGCCTGGTGGACGATGCACACGCCCGGCCAGAGCAGCATCTCGCGATCGAACTTGCGCGCGAGATAGCCGCCGAGATGCCGGTCGGGGCCGAAGATGATCTTCTGGTCCTTCGGGATCTGATCGAGGATCACCGCGGCTGACGAGCTCGTGACGATGATGTCGCTGAGCGCTTTCACGGCGGCCGAGCAGTTGATGTAGGTCAGCGCGATATGGTCCGGATGGGCAGCGCGGAAGGCGGCGAACTGGTCCGGCGGGCAGCTGTCCTCGAGCGAGCAGCCGGCATCCATGTCGGGCAGGATTACGGTCTTCTGAGGTGACAGGATCTTGGCCGTTTCCGCCATGAAGCGGACGCCGCAGAAGGCGATGACCTCCGCGTCCGTTGCCGCGGCCTTGCGCGACAAGTCGAGGCTGTCGCCGACGAAGTCAGCGAGGTCCTGGATTTCCGGCTTCTGATAGTAATGCGCGAGGATGACGGCGTTGCGCTCGCGCTTCAGCCGCTCGATCTCTGCGAGGAGATCGACGCCCTTCAGGCTGCTGGTCTGAACCGTCATCTACTGCCCCTGAGCGGACCGTCGCCGCTGCGCCTCTGCGATGGCTTCATTATATGGTGTCGACAGATCGAGATAGGAAGGATCGGACGTCCGTTCCTCCCCAGCGAAACGCACGACTACGTTCACGTCCTCAAATCGGGTGGTCTTCAAAGGCACCTCGAGAAGCGCGGCTATCCGGGTTCGGGCTTCCTGCTTGGCGCGTTCCAGATTCTCAGGCTTGCGAGCATTTTCATCAGCCTTCTCGCGCGTCAGTTTAAGAGCCCGGCTCACAAGATTGGCACTTGCACGTCGCGATACCCAAAACCCTTCCGCCTCGCCGACTTTTCCCCTGGTCAGGTCGACGTGTGGCTCCGCAACGCGAACATCCGGAACCTCTATCAGCAGGTTCTTAGAATTCGGGTCGTACCGGGCATCGTCGCGGCCCAGGCGGGATAGGTCGACAAAGTAGTCAACCGAGTAGGGAAGCGTCGCCTTCAGCCTAGAATCGAAAACTGTCCCCCGGTTGACGCTCGTGACATCGATGGTGCCGCTGACGTTCGAAACCTTGAGGTCTGTGCGCCCGGCAAACGTGGACGAAACAACCTGCGCGAGACCTTCTGCGGTCGCGATTTCCTCGTCCCGACGGCGTTCTTCAGCAGCACGCCACTGACAGGTCACAACTCCCAGCACGAGGACGAGGACGACAGCCGCGATGATTATCTGCTTAGGCGTGATCTTCAGAGTTTGAGCCATTGTTCTCCTTTGCGAACAACGAGGCCGCGCCTTTCGAGGTCCAGCAGATGCGCGAGAACCGATCCGCCCGCAGCATTCACGAGCCGCGGATCGAGGCCGGGATAAGCATTGGCAACAATGTCCGGAATTTCCCGCGCCTGTTCGCCCACCAGCCGCAGGATCTGCTTCTCCCGCTGCATGCGGTGGCCCATCAGCCCGCGGACGTATTGCTGCGGGTTGGTCACCGCGGGCCCATGCGCGGGATAGAAGATGCGGTCCTGGCGCTGCCGCAATTTGTCGAGGCTGGCCATGTAGGCGGCCATTTCACCGTCCGGCGGGACGACGACCGTGGTCGACCAACCCATTACGTGGTCGCCGGTCAGAAGCGCGTCACCGATCGCGAAGCACAAATGGTTGGAGGTATGGCCCGGCGTTGCGACGGCGGTGATGGCGATGCCGTCGACTTCGATGCTTTCCCCATCGTCGAGGATTCGGTCTGGCGAATAGTCCCCGTCGAACGCGGCATCCGCCCGCGGGCCGACCGTCTCCAGCGCGAGCGGAGCGCAACCGATGATCGGCGCGCCGGTTGCCTTCGCAAGCGGCTTGGCGGCCGGGCTGTGATCGCGGTGCGTATGGGTGCACATGATCGCGACCAGTTCGCGTCCGTCGATGGCACGGAGCAGCGCCTCCACATGATCGGGCAGATCCGGGCCCGGATCGACGACCGCCAGTTCCTCGTTGCCGATCAGGTACGTCTGAGTGCCGTAATAGGTGAAGGCCGAAGGATTGCGCGCGAGCATTCGGGCGATCTTGGGCTCGAGCGTCTCAAGCAGTTCGTAGGGGGCATCCACGGGACCGCTCTGCCATGGTCGCTTCCTGACGCCTAGAGGGCCAGCCGCCGGGGTGAAGCTCGAATTGTCACTCGGCTGGAACCGCGAGCGTCCTCCGGGAAGCTGACGGCGCTTCGATCAGCCGGCGGGCGCGAGCGGTGAACGCGGACCGGTAGAGCTGGCCAAACAAGGCTTCCATGCTGCGATCCCAGCTATATTGCCGGGCCTCCGCCTGCGCGATTTCGCCCATGTGACCGAGGTCGGAGTTGAGCACCGCCAGGATGTTCGCAGCCATCGCTTCCGCATCGTCGACGGGACCGAGACGGCCGATTGCATCCGTGACTCGGTCGACCATCGCGCCGGCTGCGACGCCGACGACTGGCAGGCCAGACGCCTGCGCTTCGACGATCGACACGCCGAACGTCTCGTCGGCCATGCCCGACACATATACGTCAGCACTTGCGAGCCACTGCGCGAGCTGCTGGCGGTCGCGGACGAAGCCGGGCGTATGGATGCGGGGATCGCCCAGCGAGGCGATTTCCTCTCGTAGCGGGCCTTCGCCGAGAAGGACGAGCCGCGCGCCGAGATCTTCTGGAAGCTTGCGAAAGGCCTCGGCGACGATGTGCGGTTTCTTCTCGACGTCAAGGCGGCCCACGTAGATCAGCAGGGGCTGGTTGTCGGCAATCCCGAGCGACCGGCGTAGGCGCGGGTCCCGCCGGGACGGTCCGAAGTCGCCTAACTCCACCCCTAATGGCACGATGCCGACATCTTCGACGCCATAAGAGCGGAGCTTTGTCGCCCCGCCATTCTCGCTCAAGGCGAAGACGGCGTCGAACTGGCTGTAGAGGCGACCGCAGTAACGGTAGCAGAGCCGTCCCGCCGCGCCGGCGAGAGTGCCGCCCATGAACTTGGAGAACGGCCGCTCAACGTAGACCGTCGGAAAATCCGTGAAATAGCCGCCCACGAGCGCGGTCTCCGGATAGCGTTTGCGATGGCCGATCGCCGCCCACGGAAGATTGTAGCTGTCCTGGCACTCAATGAGGTCGGGCCGGAAACGCTCCAACAATGCGCGGACCGCGCCGTTGCGAAGCATCAGACGGTAGTGCGGGCTCCCGGGAACACGCGGCGAGCGAATGGTGGCGGTAATCGCGCGACCTTCCTGCGTGACCGTATCTTCCGGACCCGGCACGATGAGCAGGTGCCGGTGAGGCGTTCGACCGAGGATGTGCCGCCTCTTGTGCCGCAGATAAGTGCCGACGCCGCCGCCGACGTCCGACCAGCTTTGCGTCAGGTCGCAGATCAGCCGCGCTGGCGCGAGCGGGCTCGTCATGTCGGGGTCGTCACGGCTCATTGAGAGGCCCAACACGAACGCAGCGACAAAGTGCCATCAGCTATAGCCGGGCAATTCTGTCGGCACTTTTTACACATTCGTCCGACCTCCTCAGGCCAATTTCTAAAAATAGCGCAGTTTTCTGCCGTTTATTCGAATTGGCACGCGCATTGCTACTATATGAGGGTCCACTTGGTCCCACGCCAACGAAAGGGACGGTGCAGCTGGTTTCTGGTCCCGCTCACCGTCCCTTTTTGTTTGTCCGGAGCTAGCTGGCTTCCACGCCTACAAGCTGCTGCAGTTCGCCGCTCTTGAACATTTCCATCATGATGTCGGACCCGCCGACGAATTCGCCCTTCACGTAGAGCTGGGGAATCGTCGGCCAGTCCGAATATTCCTTGATGCCCTGCCGAATCTCAGGGTCCTGCAAAACATCGACACTCTCGAACGGAACGCCAAGATGTTCGAGGATGGTGATCGCGCGGCTCGAAAAACCACATTGCGGGAAGAGCGGTGTGCCCTTCATGAACAGCACGACCTCATTGGCCTTTACGATCTCGCCGATGCGATCGTTTGCATCGCTCATTCTTCGTCTCCTGTCGGCACCGCAGTCTCAAGCTGCAGTGCATGCAATTCTCCGCCCATGCGCCCGCCAAGGGCGGCATAAACGCGCTGGTGCTGCTTGACGCGCGGCATTCCCGCGAACGTCGCGCTTACCACCCGGGCTGCATAATGATCGCCGTCGCCCCGAAGGTCCCTGATTTCGACTTCGGCATCGGGAATGGCTTCACAAATCAGCCGCTCGATCTCGCTTGCGGCCATGGGCATGTCAGCCGCCCTGCGCCTCGATCAGCTGGCGCTTGGCTTCCGCAACCTTGTGCTCGAGCGTCTGGCGGATTTCGGTGTCGCTCGTTTCGATTCCCGCCGCGGTGAGGTCGCCGAGAACCTTGCGGATGACGTCCTCGTCGCCCGCTTCCTCGAAGTCGGCTCGCACCACGTCCTTGGCGTAGGAGGAGGTCTCTTCCTCCGAAAGGCCCATCTTTGCGGCTGCCCACTCTCCCAGCAGCCGATTGCGGCGTGCGATCAGGCGGAACTTCATTTCCTCGTCGTGCGCGAATTTCGATTCAAACGCTCGCTCACGGTCGTTGAACTGGGTCATCTGGATCCCTTGCTATTTTGGCGTGAGATAAGGGCGCGGCGGTTGTCAGTCCAGCGTAACCACTAGTTTGCCGACCACGCGGCGCTCCGACATGGCCCGGATCGCCTCTCCCGCACGCGCCAGGGGATAGGTGGCGCTGATCCTCGGCGAGATCATGCCTTTGCGCCAAAGCTGGAACAAAGTGTCGACGTGAGCGGCGTTGGCCTTCGGGTCGCGTGCAGCGAACGCACCCCAGAACACCCCGCAGACGTCGCAGCTTTTCAAAAGCGTGAGGTTGAGCGGCAGCCTAGCGATGCCCGCGGGAAACCCGACGACGAGGAAGCGGCCCTCCCAAGCGATGCTCCGGAGCGCCGCTTCGGTGTAGTCGCCGCCGACCGGGTCGTAGATCACATCCGCACCTGCCGGTCCGACTGCATCCTTGAAGACCTGCGCGAGCGCTTTCTGGCCCTCGCGGTCGAAGGGGCCGGTCGGATAGATGATCGCCTCGTCCGCGCCCGCGTCACGGGCCGCCTGTGCCTTCTCCTCGGACGAGACCGCCGCGATTACTCGCGCTTCATAGGCCTTGCCCAGTTCCACTGCAGCGAGACCCACGCCGCCTGCCGCGCCCAGCACGAGCAGTGTCTGACCTTCCTGCAGCTTGCCGCGATCCAGCAAGGCGTGAATCGACGTCGCATAGGTGAGAAGCAGCGCCGCGCCTTCCTGGAAGCTCCGCTCGTCAGGCAACCGGAATGCGGACTTGGCGGGAATGACGACCTTCTCGGCCAGTCCTCCGAAGCCCGTAACGGCGATAATCCGATCGCCGACATTCCAGTTTTCAACTCCGTCGCCCACGGCCTCGACCTCGCCGGCGATCTCCCCGCCCGGCGCGAACGGGCGCGGCGGCTTCAGCTGATATTTGTCCTCGATGATCAGGACGTCCGGAAAGTTGATCGCCGAAGCGCGAACCCGGATCAGCAATTCGCCTGGACCCGGTCGCGGATCGGGCAGTTCGTCTAGTCGAAGCGTTTCGGGACCGCCGGGCTCATGGGACAGCAGAGCTTTCATGCAACGGCCCTACCAGTCTGACGGTGCTAACGGGAGAGACTATTCCGCCGCCTGAGGAAAGGCAGGCAATTTGGCGATGTCCGCCGGCTCATGCTGGAGAATGATCGTCGCATCGAGCTTTTCGGCCATTCGCGCGACGCGGTCGCGCGAAGCGATCGTTTCGGCCCTGCTGGAATTGAAATCCGGCATCGTGCCTCGCAGCGCGTCGGAATGGCTGAACCACAGATCCCCCGCCAGAATCACCGGTGCCGTTGCAAGCTTCACCAATAGCGCCGTGTGACCGGGCGTATGTCCGTGCGTCATGAGAATGGTCACCCGACCGTCGCCGAAAACATCGTGATCTTCGGTCAGGGGAACGACGGTCGCATTGCCGTCAATCCACGGCTGGATGTGGGGAGGCGCCGCTCCGGCCGGAGGAGTACTGCTCTTCAGCACTGCAAGATCCCCGGCGCCAATCAGCAGCTTCGCCTTCGGGAATTGGGTTGCCTGGCCAGTATGGTCGCCGTGAAAGTGGCTGACCCCGACGAACTCGACCTGCTCCGGCGACACGTTGATCTCGCGCAATTGGTCGGAGATCGTGCGGTCCAGCTTGGCGACAGGGTGAGCGTTGCCGAGGCCACGGCGCGATATTCCCGCGTCCCACAATAAATAGCGGTCACCGTTTGCGATCAGGAAACATGGAACGGGCGTCGCAACGCGTTGCCAGGGCCATGGACGAGCCTTGTTTTCGTCCAGACGTCCGCAGTCGAGGCGCCAAAGCTTCAACGGCAGGTTCGCCGGTGCTTGACCCTGAGCGGAGGCCATTCCAGCCAGCAGCCAGAACCATAGCATCGCTGCCGCGACCTTCATCATCGCCTCCCCTGTTCGATGAGATCTTAGGCCTCTCGTACCAACGGTCACGTCCATCGGCAGAAATGCGCCGCCGGATCGTCGAAGAGACGTTACTCCGCCGCCTGAGGGAAGGCCGGAAGCAGTTCGATATCCCGCGGCTCGTGCTGGATGACGACGCGGGCTCCGGTGTCCTTCGCCACCTTTTCGAACTTGTCCATCGACGCCAGGGTCTGCTCGCGGCTCGTATTGAAGGGAGGAACGCCACGTTTTTCGCGCGCTTCGCGTGAATGATAAAGGTCTCCGCTCAGCAGAACTGGCCCGGAAGGAAGCTTTACCAGCAAGGCCAAGTGATCCGGCGTATGACCCGGCAGGTGCAGTGCGACTACGCTGCCGTCGCCGAAGACATCGACGTCCGCCGTCGCGGCGGTCACGTTGGCACCGTCCTTTCGCCAGGGGCCGAACGGGTCGTCCTTGCCCTTGGTCTGCTCGAAGTCGCCCTTGCCGATGATCAGGCGGGCGTTGGGAAATTCCGCGGCCTGGCCAGTGTGGTCCGAATGCATGTGGCTGATGCCGACGATGTCGATGTCTTGCGGCTTTACGCCCAGCTCGCCCAATTGCTGTGTGACCGTCTTGGACAGCCGCGCCACCAGCGGCCCCATATCCTCCTCATTGCCTGCGAGCTTCGCGGGGAAAGATGTGTCCCACAGCAAAGTCTGCTCACCGTGGCGGATCAGGTAACAGCCATCGGTAACCTCGCGCGGCCCCTTCGAATAAAGTCCCGGCTTGTCGGAGAAGAAGGCGTCGAAGTCCTTGATCGTCGCCGTGCCGCAATCGAGCCGCGTGAGTGTCAGCGCAGGAGTGGCAGGCTCGGTCGTGTTCGCCGACGCCGACTGGTTCTGCGCGTCCTCCGGGGATCCACCGCAAGCGCTGATCGCGAGGGTCGTGGCGCCCAGAACGGCTACGATCATCTTCCGCATATCTCTCCCCTGATTACCGCGGCGTACCGAGAAACTGCGACGACAAGTGCGCAAAGAGCAAGGCGAGGACAGCAAGCAGCGCCGCAATCAGCGCCAGCTTCTCTGCCCCCATCCGGGTCATTCTACGTACCGCGCCGTCGTCTTCGCGCGAACCTCGTCGCGGGTGACGCCCGGAGCGAGCTCGACCAGCCCGAACGGGCTTTCGTGATCGGGCCGCTGGAAGACGGCGAGGTCCGTGATGATCATGTCGACCACATTCTTGCCGGTCAGCGGAAGCGTGCAGTGCGGGATGAACTTGGGATCGCCGTTCTTGGACGTGTGCTCCATGACGACGATGATCTTCTTCACGCCGGCGACGAGGTCCATCGCGCCGCCCATGCCCTTGATCATCTTGCCCGGGATCATCCAGTTGGCGATGTCGCCGCTCTGGCTGATCTCCATCGCGCCCAGCACGGCCAGATCGATGTGGCCGCCGCGGATCATCGCGAAGCTCGCCGCGCTGTCGAAATAGCTGGTCTGCGGCAGCTGGCTGACCGTCTGCTTGCCCGCGTTGATCAGGTCGGGATCGACCTCGTCGTCATACGGGAACGGACCGATTCCGAGCATTCCGTTCTCGCTCTGCAGCGTGACGGTCATGCCTTCCGGAATGTTGTTCGCCACCAGGGTCGGAATGCCGATGCCGAGGTTGACGTAATAGCCGTCGCGAAGCTCCTTCGCCGCGCGCGCCGCCATCTGGTCGCGGGTCCAGCCCTTGGTCTCAACCTGCGTCGCCATCATGCCGCCTCCCTCTGCCGGACGGTGCGGAACTCGATCTTCTTGTCGTAGGGCGCGCCGAGGATCATCCGCTTCACGTAGATCGACGGCAAATGGATGCAGTCGGGATCGAGCGAGCCGACCGGCACGATCTCCTCGACCTCGGCGACGCAGACCTTGCCGCAGGTCGCCGCCGGTGCGTTGAAGTTGCGCGAGGTCTTGCGGAACATGAGGTTGCCGCTCTCGTCCGCCTTCCAGCCCTTGATGATCGACAGGTCCGCGCGGATGCCGCGTTCGAGGACATATTCCTCGCCGTCGAACACCTGGACCTCCTTGCCCTCGGCGACGAGCGTGCCGACGCCGGTCTTGGTGTAGAAGCCGGGGATACCCGCCCCGCCCGCACGCATGCGCTCGGCGAGCGTGCCTTGCGGGTTGAACTCGACCTCCAGCTCGCCGGCCAGATATTGCCGTTCGAACTCCTTGTTCTCGCCGACGTAGGACGCAATCATCTTCTTGACCTGCTTGGTGCGCAGGAGCTTGCCGAGTCCCTCATTGTCGATGCCGGCATTGTTCGACGCGACGGTGAGGTCTTTCACGCCGCTCGCCTGGATGGCGTCGATCAGGCGCTCCGGAATGCCGCACAGGCCGAACCCGCCGGCGGCGATGAGCATTCCGTCGAACAGCAACCCTTCGAGCGCCGCTTCGGCATTGGGATAGATCTTCTGCATCCGCCACTCCTTGCCAGCGCCTCTGCCGCTGGCACGGACGAGCGTCAAGCGAACGGCTATGCCTGCGACAGCGCCTTCAGGCGGGCCAGCGCTTCTTCGCGACGGTCCCACGGGACGAACAAATGATCGTGCCGAAGCGCGGCGACGATATTCGCGCTGATGTTCGCTTCGGCGAGGGCTTCGGACAATGCGGCCGTCAGTCCGACTGCGCTGAGGCTCGAATGCACTTCAAGGCCGATCCGCGCCCACTCGCCTTCCGGATGTGCGCGGATTGCGGTGAGGCCTTCGTCCTCGCGGATCAGGGCGAAGGCGTCGCCCAACGACGGTTCGTCCGTCGCTTCGAATGCGTAGCGATCCGGATCAAGGCGCGGTCCGAGACTCGCCAGGAGCCGCGCCAGATGCGTTTCGCCGTCCGACGTGACCTAGCTCCGAAGCTTGGCGAGGACGCCCTGCAATTGCATGGCGTTCGACATGTCGCCTTCGATCTTGAGCTTGCCGGTCATGAATGCCGTCATGCCGTCGAGCTGGCCGGCCGCCATTGCCTGCCAGTCGTCCCAGGCGACCTTGATCGTCGTGTCGGCCAAGTTCACGTCCGAAGCGATGTCGCTGACCTGCTCAGCCGCGCCGTCCAGCAGGATTGCGCCCTGGTCCGCGCCAAAATCGATTTTCACGCGCTTGCCCGGGATCCAGGCCTGACCTTCCTGCATGCGTGCAACGAGTTCCTGCTTCGTCATCTTTGCTTTCTCCCTTGTCAGTAACGACTAGCCGCCCGTTGAAGCGGCTTCAAGGCAGGCCTATCTGCCCTTCATGGGATACGAAACCGACCTCAAGCTCTTCATCGACGGCGTCTGGAAAAGCGGCGAAGGCCGCGAGGCGCACGAAGTCGTCAACCCGGTCACCGCGAGCACGATCGCCGAGGTGCCCTATGCGACCAAGGCCGACCTCGAGGAGGCGCTGGAGGCGTCGAACCGCGCGTGGCCGGAATGGCGGTCGACCGACGCGGAGAAGCGCGGAGCGATCCTCCACAAGGCCGCGAGCCTCATGCGCGAACGGGTCGACATGATCGCCGCGACGCTGACGCAGGAGCAGGGCAAGATCCTCGCCGAGGCGAAGGCCGAGGTGATGGGATCGGCCCAGCTGTTCGACTGGTACGCCGAGGAGATCAAGCGTGACTACGGCCGCACGCTGGTGCGTCCGGCAGGCCAGCTTTCGCGAGTGATCCGCCAGCCGGTCGGTCCGACCGCGACGTTCACGCCGTGGAATTTCCCCATCTATCTGCTGGCGAAGAAGGTCTCGGCCTCGCTAGCGGCCGGCTGCACCGTCATCTCGCGGCCGCCGCACGAGACACCCGGCGTCGCGACAGAGCTGTTCCGCGCGCTTGCCGATGCGGGCATTCCCAAGGGTGTCGCGCAGCTTGTCCATGGCGACGCGGACCTCATCAGCCGCACGCTCATCGCCAGCCGGGTCATCCGCAAGGTCAGCTTCACCGGCTCGACCAATGTCGGCAAGCATCTGATGAAGCTGTGCGCCGACAGCATGACGCGGGTGACGATGGAGCTCGGCGGCCACGCGCCGGTGCTGATCTTCGACGATTGCGATCTCGAAAAGACGCTCGACATGGTCGTGCCGCAGAAGTTCCGGAATGCGGGCCAGGTCTGCGTCTCGCCGACGCGCTTCTACGTGCAGAGCGGCATCTACGACGCCTTCCTCAAGGGCTTCACCGAGCGCACCGCCAAGGTGAAGGTCGGCAATGGCCTTGAGGCGGACACGCAAGATGGGCCCGCTCGCCAACAGCCGCCGCCCGGATGCGGTCGATGCGCTGGTGCAGGACGCCAAGGCCAAGGGCGCGCGCGTGCTTGCCGGCGGCGAGCGCGGCGAAGGCGGCTTCTTCTTCCAGCCGACCCTGCTCGCCGACGTTCCCAACGAAGCCGAGATCATGAACGAGGAGCCGTTCGGCCCCGTCGCCGTGACGCGCCCATTCGAGACGTTCGAGGAAGTGATCGAGCAGGCCAACCGCCTGCCCTACGGCCTCGCGGCCTTCGCCTTCACCGAGAACGGCCGCCGCGCGAACCTGATCGGCGACCTCGTCGAAAGCGGCATGGTCGGGATCAATACCTTCGCCATCTCCGTCGCCGACGCGCCGTTCGGCGGGGTGAAGGACTCGGGCTTCGGCTCAGAGGGCGGCAAGGAAGGGCTTGAGAGCTACCAGGTGGTCAAGGCGATCCACCAGGCGTGAGCCCTGCGCGACGAGCGCGAGCATAGCCGGGGAAGGTCGAGGCCAGCGGCCTCTTCTCGGGCACGATGTAGACCACGCCAGTGCCTGCAAACAGCGGCCGGACGACATTCTCGTAGAACATCGGCGAGATGTTGATGCATCCATAGGTGATGCGGTTGTCACCCGGTTCAGGCGAGCGGAGCCGTTCGACCCGCTTCTCCTCCGGGTAGTCGTAGATCACCGGGTGCAATGCAACGGCTCCGGGGATGTGAATCCACAACACTCGGCCAAGGCCGAGCGACGGCCCGATCCGTGCCACGAAGCGACCGGCGGGCGTCGTTCGCTCGCTGGGCTTTATGTCCGACAGCTCCCGGTCACCGACGCCGACCACTTCATGATCCCCGCGCGCGGAGCCGACTAGCGCCGGTGTCGAGCCCATGAACCGTCCGGTACGATCGTAAACGAAGATTTCGGCGCCAACCTTGTCGATCACCATGAACGGCAGACCGCCGGCGTCGCCCGACATTGCGATCCAGCCGATGATCTCGGACGTCTTCTCCGAGGGAAGCTGGGCGTAAGCGTCGGTATGCGCTGCACCAAGACCGAGCAGTGCACATGTCCAAAGCCATGCGGAACCTGGGCGCATCGCCCTTCTCCGCCACTCTTCAGAGGGAGAAGGAATACCTACAAGTACGGACTCGTCGGAAGCGCCGACTTAGGCGACCGGCTCTCCCTCGGGCGCGCCGCGGCCAAGCTTGTTCGGCAGGGGCTCCCCGTTCGGGGTGAACTCCAGGCTTACCGAGTTGATGCAGTAGCGCTCTCCCGTCGGCGGCGGTCCGTCGGGGAACACGTGCCCTTGGTGCGATCCGCAGCGGGCGCAAACGATCTCCGTGCGGACCATGCCATAGCTCGTGTCGCGAATGTATTCGAGGTGGTCGGCCGAGAAGGGTTGAGTGAAGCTCGGCCAGCCGGTGCCGCTTTCGAACTTGGATCCGCCCTTGAACAAGGGCAGCCCGCACAGGCGGCAGGTGAAGACGCCCGCCCTCTTCTCGTCGAGGAAAACGCCGCAGAAGGGAGCCTCGGTTCCGTGCTCCAGAAGCACGTGCCGCTCCTGCTCGGTGAGGTCGGTCTCCAGCTCGTGGCGTTGGACATCGCTCGGCGGGGTCACGTCGAACTGGAGGGTAGTCGTATCGTCCATCTTGGCTCCCTTCAAATTGGTGCCCCTAACATAAGAAGCCACTACTCATTCGGTTAGCTCAACGAGCGGCTGGCCTTTCCGGACCACATAGGTCGCAAGTTCCGCAGCGGGTTCGGTGCCAGGATTCCTGGCGGCGTGCACAACGCCATTGGGGATGAAGAGCACTTCGCCTGCTTTCACAACGACCGGTTTTCCAGCCACCTCATATTCGATGGTCCCCTGCGTGACGTAGATGATCTCCTCTCCCGGATGCTTGTGCCTCGGAAAGGAGGAGCCGGGCGCGAAGGACACGAGCGCCTGAAGGCTTTCCCAGCCGGCCACGCTGAGATCGTGGCGCTGAAGGTCGGTGCGCGCCGTTCCCGCTGGACGAGGGGGAGGAGGTGCCGGGGCCTGAAGCGCGGCGGCCGCGCCGAAGAGGATCATCGACAGCATGATTTCTCCTTTGAGTTGAACGGGCGGCGCCAGCGACACCGCCCGTCGATGAACTCAGCGGAACTGGCGGAACGCCGTCCGCAGCTCCTGCACCAGAGATTCCGGCTGCTCGAAGGCGGCGAAGTGACCGCCCTTCGGGAGCCGGTTGTAGTGGATGAGCTTTGGATAGGCTCGTTCCGCCCAACTGCGCGGCGCCTGGTTGAGCTCGTCCGGGAAGGCACTCACCGCGATCGGGGCCCGAACGCCGATCGGCTCGAAGAAGTGAACATTGTTTTTCTCGATGCCGAAGCCCGCGGACGTCCGCGGCAGGGCTTCCCAGTAAAGCCGCGCGCCGGAGATGGCGGTGTTAGTCAGCCATGTGATCGTGATGTTGTCGAGCACGTCGTCACGGGTCAGTCCTTCAGTCTCCCCGTCGAATACTCGCGCGATCAACCGGTAGCTCGCCTCGTCGTGATCGAGGAACCAGGCGGCCAGCCCGACAGGCGAGTCCGCGATCCCGTACAGCGTCTGCGGCCGGTGCCCCATCTGCTGCGCGTAGGCGAGGCCGTGCGTGAAGAAGACTTCGAGCCGTTCGTACGCCCAGCGTTCGTCGTCCGTCAGGTTCGGAGGCGGCCCCTCGCCCTTGCGCAGGGCGTCGAAGACTTCCGGCGGCGCGGTGGACGCCATGTTGGTGTGGACGGCGATCAGTTCGGGCGGAGCGATTGCGCCCAAGATCTCGGTCATGAGAGCGCCCCAGTCGCCACCCTGCGCCACGTACCGCGAATAGCCGAGGCGCTTCATCAAGTTCATCCAGGCGTTGACGATGCGCGGAGGGTTCCAGCCCGCTTCCGTCGGCCTGGCGGAGAAGCCGTAGCCGGGCAACGACGGGATGATGACGTCGAAGGCGTCGGCTTCCGTGCCGCCGTAGCGCCGTCGGGTTCGTCAGCGGCTCAACGATCTTGAGTTGCTCGACGATCGAGCCCGGCCAGCCGTGGGTGACTATCATCGGAAGCGCGTTGGCATGCTTCGACGGACATGAATGAAGTGGATGTCGAGACCGTCTATCTCGGTCAGGAAATTGGGCAAGGCGTTCAGTCGCGCCTCGCACCTGCGCCAGTCGTATTCGGTGGCCCAATAGTCCGCGAGCTTCCGCATCGTCGCCAGCTGCACACCCTGGCTATCGTCGTTGACCGTCTCCTTGTCGGGCCACCGCGTCGCGAGGATCCGCCGTTTAAGGTCCACAAGGTCCTCGTCCGACGCATGATATTGGAAAGGCCGCAACTGCGGTTCGGCGGCATCGCCAAGAACGAACGTCTGCTTGGCGGTCTCACCGGCAGGTGTCGGCGCGGGTTGGGGCGCGAGAGTGTCGATGCCGGGTGCAATCGGCGTGGTTTCTACCATGACCGTTCTCCAGATCTGAGGTTCCAGGGGAGACGCAGTACGCACAGGCGGCTTGGCCCGGCGCACAAGGGCGGGCCGCACTCCCGCAATGGGGTCGAAATGGCGGGCGGTTAAGCGTCCGTCGAACTGGTTCGACTCGGTCGCGAGAACGAGCGGGCAAATAGCATTGTCGGATGCGCCGCGCGACGGACGTTTTGTGACTTTTTGGGTCGACGGGCGCTTGCGGACGATTGTACCGTTCAGGCGGCTTCTTCGGATTGCGCGAGGCTTCCGCAAGGCAAGTGAGCCGTGAAAACTGTCGCCTCGTCGGTCGAGCTGGCCTTGAGCGTGCCGCCATGCGCCTTTGCGATTTCCGAGGCGATGTAGAGGCCGAGCCCGAGGCCGTCCTGCGGGCTTTGCGCCCCACGCGCGAAGGGGTGGAACAGGCCCGCCAGCCTGTGCCGCGGGATCACCTCTCCCGCATTGGTGACTTCGATGGTCAACTCGCCGTCCTCGCTTCGGATCGAAACGCCGACCGGCGCGCCGCTTGCGCCATGCTTGAGCGCATTTCCGACGAGATTGGAAAGCAATTGGGCGACACGGGCGGAATCGCAGAACAGCGGCTTCTCGATCGCCATTTCGACATTGATCTCCCGATCAGCATGGACGGCCCGCAATTCTTCTATCACGAGCGAGAAAACTGCTTCGAGATTGTCATCCGCCTCCGACCGCAATGGCACTCCGCCTCCGAGCTTGCCGCGTGCGAAATCGAGAATGTCCGCAGTCAGCTCGGTCATCCGCTTCGAGCTTTCCTGCATCAGCTCGACGATCTGCCGCGCGCGCCGGTCAAGCTTCAGCTTGCCGAGCATGGTCGTACCGGCGGAGATGGCCGCCAGCGGATTGCGAAGGTCGTGCCCGAGAATGGCGATAAACTGCTCGCGCATCTCGGCCGTGCGCTTTTCGTCCAGCAGCGCGATCGTCGTCGCCTGGACGCGCTCGCGGTTTTCCAAGTGAAGCGCCAAGAGTTCGGCGAAAAGCTCGAAGGTCTTGACCGTCGACGGATTGCTCACCTTCGCAGGCTTCGGATCGATGGCGCAGAGAGTGCCGAAGAAGTCGCCGTTGCGAAGGATGATCGGCACCGAGATGTAGCTCTGGAAGCCGTACATCTTGGGCGTAGGATGATCCTTGAAGTCCGGGTCCTCGTCGACATGATCGATGACGACCTTCTCGCGACATTGGCGGATTTCGTCGCAAATCGTGCTTCTGATTTCGAGTTCGCCGCCCGGCTTCAGTCCGAAGCCGATGGTATCGCGCACAGCCAGAGCGACCCATTTCTCTTCGGTCACGCGGGCAACTGCGGCGAACCCCAAACCCGTGACCTGGCAGATCACCTCGAGGATGGTCGGTACGGCATCGATCGAGGCAACGCTGTCGAGGTCGGTTTCATGCATCAGCGGCGTTTAGTTCAGGGTCCGTAACGGACGCAAGTCATTGTATCGCAAGCGTCTCTCCTACGTGGATGACGAGCGCACCCCAAGCGGCTAGAGCCGCGCCATGACCAAGCGCACCGGCGGACGGATCCTCGTCGACCAGCTCAAGATCCAGGGCTGCGATCGGATATTCACTGTACCGGGCGAGAGCTTCCTCGCCGTGCTCGACGCACTTCACGACACGCCGGAGATCGACACCGTGGTGTGCCGTCAGGAGGGGGGCGTCTCCTACATGGCCGACGCCGACGGGAAGATGACCGGGCGACCCGGAGTCGCTTTCGTCACCCGCGGGCCGGGCGCCACCAACGCCAGCGGGGGTGTGCACGTCGCGTTCCAGGACTCGACGCCGATGATCCTGTTCATCGGTGACGTCGCGCGCGGCGACCGCGACCGCGAAGGCTTCCAGGAGATCGATTTCCCGGCCTTCTTCGGGCCGATCGCCAAGTGGGCCGCGCGGATCGAGGATGCCCGGCGAATCCCGGAATATGTCTACCGCGCGTATCGGGTGTCGACGGCGGGCCGTCCCGGTCCGGTGGTTCTTGCGCTTCCTGAGGACATGCTCACCGATGAGGTCGAAGCGCTCGATCGGCCGCGCCTGCCGCCGGTCGTCGAAGAACCCGATCCCGGCGCCATCGGAGCCTTGTTCGAGCTGCTGAAGGAAGCCGCCTCACCGATTGCGATTATCGGCGGTGCTGACTGGAGCCCGCGGGCGGCGCATCACTTCGGGAATTTCGCGTTCCGCTACGGCATCCCCGTGGCTGCCGCCTTCCGCCGGCAGGACGCGCTTCCGAACAGCTGCGGCATTTATGCGGGGCAGCTCGGTTACGGACCAAATCCGAAGCTGCAGCAGCGTGTGCGCGAGGCGGACCTGGTCATCGCCGTCGGAACGCGGCTGGGCGAAGCCACCACGGACGGATTCACGCTGATCACGCCCGATCACCCGGAACAGACGCTTGTCCATGTCCATCCCGACCCCAACGAGCTCGGCCATATCTACCATGCCGAGCTGCCGATATGCGCCGACATGGGCGAGTTCGCCGAAATGCTGGACGAATGGATCGACCCCGACCTCGTCCGCTTCTCTTGCGGCGAGCAGGCGCATCAGGAATGGCTCGAATGGTCGGAGCCGGTCGCACGGGATGGCGTAGCGCTCGACCTTGGCCCCTGCGTCAAGGCCATGCGCGAAGTGCTTCCTGAGAACACGATCGTCTGCAACGGCGCGGGCAATTTCTCGGGCTGGTGGCACCGTTACTGGCGCTACGGCCTGATGCCGACGCAATTGGCGCCGACCTCGGGGACGATGGGTTACGGCCTTCCCGCGGCGGTCGCGGCGGCGATCCGGTTCAGGGATCGACCGGTGGTCTGCGTGGCAGGCGACGGCGACTTCCTGATGAACGGACAGGAGCTTGCGACCGCCGCGCAATATGGTGCCGACCTGCTCGTCATCCTCGTCGACAATGGCTCCTACGGCACGATCCGAATGCACCAGGAACGCGAATATCCGAAGCGGCTGTCGGCAACGCAGCTCAGCAACCCGGACTTCGCCGCCTTTGCACGAGCGTTTGGCGGAACTGCCGAAGTTGTCGAGAAAACCGAGGACTTCGGCCCGGCCCTGGAGCGCGCCATTGGCCAAAGAGGCATTCGCCTGATTCACTGCAGGACGGACGTCGAGCAGATCACCAATGCCACGACGATCTCGAAAATCCGCGAGCGCGCGAAGGTATAGATCGTTTCGGGCTAAAGCCCGAATGGATAGGTGTCGTCGGCGCCGGGTCGCTGCTCGCCGGCGAGCGGTGTCACCGCACTCGTCTCGTCGAACCACACCCATGCGTCGAACTGCTTGTGCAAGACGCATTCCGAATAGTGGCTCCAGCGTTCCGTCTCAGGTCGATAGATGACACCGATGAAGCGTTCGAGCCGCTCTTCGGACAACGCCTCCTTCAGATCGCGGCCGAGCTCCCCGGCACGCAGGTCGAGCAGGAAGCGGGAGACTCCGCTGTCGTGCGAGACCCTCTCGTAACTACCCGGCAGCGACGGCCGCACCTGCTTGATCCGCATCGGCTCGTCCCAATCGTCGGCAGCCGCGACCGTCCCGCTGTGCGTTCCGAAGCCAATCAACCGTGCGCGATTGTCGAGCCGCTCCTTGCAGAGCTGCCCGATGTTCAGTTCGCCGCGCCTTTTGCCCATGTCGGTGTGAGCGGCGTTCCCGATGTGGCTGTTGTGGGCCCACACGACGGCCTTCGATCGCGGCCCTTTCGCATCGAGCAGCAGATTGAGGGTTTCGAACATGTGCGTGTCGCGCAAATTCCAGCTCTCCGCCGCACCCTCGTACATGACGCGGTAATAGGCCTCGGCATTCTTCACGAGACGGGCGTTCGCCGCCGCGTCGAGCCACTCGTCGCACTCGGCCGACAGGCAGTCGAAATTGCGCTTCATGAGGTCGCGCATCATCTCCATGACCGGCACTTGGCAGCGCGCATAGCCTTCGAAGGTGGCCATTCGTCCGTAGGTGGCTGGATGGTCCGCCCAAGGCTCGAGGCAGGCATAGCGGCGGCGAGCGATCTTCGCGGCTTCCGGATCCTCCTTGTCGAGGAAGTCGATGACCGCCCTCATTGAGTCCTGAAGATTGTAAAGGTCGAGACCGTAGAAGCCGGTCATCTGCTGATACGCGCGTTCGCGATTATGCTCGTGCAGCCAGCGGATGAAGGCGTCCACCTCGGCATTGCGCCACATCCAGGTCGGAAATCGTTCGAACGCCGCATCCTCACCATCGCGGCGAGGCCGGTGCCTCACGAAGCGGTCGATGGTCGCGGCGTCGGGCCAGTCCGCCTCCACGGCGACAATGTTGAAGCCGTGCCGCTCGATCAGCCGCTTCGAGATGGCCGCGCGTGCGCGATAGAATTCGCTGGTCCCGTGACTCGCCTCGCCAAGCAGGACGACGCGTGCGTCGGCGAACCGGTCGAACATGGCGCCGAAGGTCGGATCGTCGATCTCGGGCAGAGGCTCCGCCGACCGGCGGATGAGCTCGGGGAGCAGGTCCAGTTCGGTTTCAACGCTCACGCCATCCCTCCTCTCCGATCAACGGAACGAAGCGAACCTCGCCCAGGTTCTGCTCGGTCGTCGTGCCGTCAGATCGCTTCGTCATTTTCACCAATTGCTGTGTGCCGGATCGATCGCCGACGGGCATCACGAGGCGCCCTCCCGGAGCAAGTTGTCCGAGGAGCGATGCCGGAACATGGCTGCCGCTCGCAGCGGCAAGAATCGCGTCGAAAGGCGCTTCGGCAGGACAGCCGCGCGTCCCGTCCCCCTCTACGATCTTCACATTGCTGTAACCGAGGCGGTCAAGCCGGTCCCGTGCGACCTCGGCCAAGGCTGGTTGCCGCTCCACTCCGACGACCTCAGCGGCGATCCGGCTGATGATTGCGGCAGCGTAGCCGGATCCTGCGCCAACCTCGAGGACGCGGTCGCCCGGGGCGATCTCCGCCGCATCGATCATGAGCGCGACGATGTAGGGCTGGGAAATCGTCTGGCCGGCCTCGATCGGCAGCGGATGATCGTCATAGGCCCATCGCCGATGCTCCTCGTCGACGAACTCCTCTCGGGGGACGTGCCGGAAGGCGTCCAGGATCATGGAGCTGCCGATGCCGCGCGACTCGATCTGCCGGCGGACCATGCGTTCGCGGAGCTCGGCGAAGTCGGCCATGAACTCGCCTCCGGCTCTCAAACCGAGATGCGGGCGCGGCGTTCCTGGAAAGTTAGATCAGGCCTGCGAGCGGGCTGCTTGGGTCGGCGTACCGGCGCTTCTGCATCCTGCCGGCGAGATAGGCCAACCGGCCCGCCTCGACCGCCGCTTTCATCGCCGCGGCCATCATGATCGGCTCTTTGGCCTCGGCGATGGCCGTATTCATCAGCACGCCGTCGCAGCCCAGTTCCATCGCCTGGGCGGCATCGCTTGCAGTTCCGACGCCTGCATCGACCAGCACGGGCACGTTCGCCCCCTCGACGATGAGGCGAATGGTCACGCGGTTCTGAATGCCCAGGCCCGAACCGATCGGCGCGCCTAGCGGCATGATCGCAACTGCGCCCGCCTCTTCCAGCTGCTTCGCGGCGATGGGATCGTCCACGCAATAGACCATCGGCTCGAAGCCCTCTTTCACCAGGACCTCGGTCGCACGAAGGGTCTCGCGCATGTCGGGATAGAGCGTCTTCGCCTCGCCCAGAACTTCGAGCTTCACGAGGTTCCAGCCACCTGCCTCCCGAGCCAGCCGCAGCGTGCGGATCGCCTCGTCGGCAGTGAAGCAGCCGGCCGTGTTGGGCAGGTAGGTGATCTTCTTCAGGGTCGATGAAGTCGGTGAGCATCGGCTCGTCGGGATTGGAGATGTTCACGCGCCGAACAGCGACCGTCACGATCTCCGCGCCCGATGCCTCGACCGCCGCAGCGTTTTCCTGAAGGCTCTTGTACTTGCCAGTCCCCACGATGAGCCGCGATGTGAAGGTGCGGCCCGCGACGGTCCAGGTGTCGCCGGTCATTGGCGTTTCAACGTTCACTCAACCGCCTCCAACGAAGCGCACGATCTCGAAATCGTCGCCGTCCTGAACGCTTACGTCCGAAAGGGTCGAGCGCGGCACCACCTCGAGGTTGCGTTCGACTGCGACGCGCACGGTGTCGAAACCAAGCTCGCTGACGAGCTCGGCGATGCTGATGCCTTCCGCGACGCGGCGGTGCTCGCCGTTGATGCGGACCTGGATGGTATGATCGACCGTCATTTGTCAGAGGGCAGATAGGAACGTCGGGCCCTTCACGCAATTGCGGCGAGCGGTGCTTCCACTGGACGCCGCCGCGTCAGGCGGTAAGACGCGGCCCGAAGTGCCCGCATGGGTGTGAATAGGGGATTCGGAATGGCCGAGACCGGCAAGGGTGGCGCCGACAAAAGCGCATCGATGCGCATCGATACCGCCCTCGTGCGTGAGCTCGCTGAACTGCTGAGCGACAATAATCTGAACGAAATCGAGGTTGAGGACGGCGACCGTAAGATCAAGGTTCGCCGCGACGCGCCGACCGCATTCGTCTCCGCCCCAGCGATTGCCGCGCCTGCTGCTGCCACGGCGGCTGCTTCGGCTGCGGCTACGGTTGTGCCGCAGGACGATGTCGGCGGCGAACCGCTCAAGTCGCCGATGGTAGGCACAGCCTTCCTCTCGCCGGAGCCCGGCGCGAAGCCGTTCGTGTCCGTCGGGCAGACGGTGAAGGCCGGCGACACCTTGCTGATCATCGAGGCGATGAAGGTCATGAACCCGATCACCGCGCCCAAGGCCGCGATCGTGAAGGCAATCAACGTCAGCGACGGACAGCCCGTGGAGTTCGACCAGACGCTGGTGGTGCTCGGCTAGCCATGGCCATCACGAAGCTTCTGATTGCGAACCGCGGCGAGATCGCGCTGCGGATCCACCGCGCATGCCACGAGATGGGCATCAAGACCGTCGCGGTGCACTCGACCGCCGATGCCGATGCGATGCACGTCCGGCTCGCGGACGAGACGGTCTGCATCGGCCCTCCACCTGCCACCGAATCCTATCTCAACATCCCGAACATCATCTCGGCCGCCGAAATCGTGCATGCCGATGCGATCCACCCGGGCTACGGCTTCCTGTCCGAGAACGCCCAGTTCGCCGAAATCGTCGAGAGCCACGGGATCATCTGGGTCGGCCCGAAGCCGGAGCACATCCGGATCATGGGCGACAAGATCGAGGCCAAGCGCACGGCAGCGAAGCTCGGCCTGCCGCTGGTCCCCGGTTCTGCGGGAGCGATCGAAAGCGTCGCCGAGGCGCACAAGCTTGCTCAAGAGATCGGCTATCCGGTGCTGATCAAGGCTGCTTCGGGTGGCGGCGGACGCGGGATGAAGGTCGTCCAGTCTGACCATGAACTCGAAAGCCTGATGAGCCAGGCGGCAGCGGAGGCTCGCTCGGCCTTCGGCGACGACACTGTCTACATGGAAAAATACCTTGCCGATCCACGCCACATCGAATTCCAGGTGTTCGGCGACGGCGAAGGCAATGCGATCCACCTCGGCGAGCGTGACTGTTCGCTGCAGCGCCGCCACCAGAAGGTGCTCGAGGAAGCGCCTTCGCCCGTCATCACGCCGGAAGAGCGCGAGCGCATGGGCGAGATCGTTCGCAAGGCGATGGCCGACATGGCCTATCGCGGCGCGGGCACGATCGAATTCCTCTACGAGAACGGCGAGTTCTATTTCATCGAGATGAACACCCGGCTGCAGGTCGAGCATCCGGTGACCGAGATGATTAGCGGCATCGACCTGGTGCGCGAGCAGATCCGTGTCGCGCAGGGCGAAGGCCTGTCGTACGACCAGAGCCAGGTGAAGCTGCACGGCCACGCCATCGAGTGCCGCATCAACGCCGAGGACCCGCAGACCTTCGCGCCGTCACCCGGCACGGTGAAGAATTACGTCGCGCCGGGCGGCATGCACGTTCGCGTCGATAGCGGGCTTTACACCGGCTATAAGGTGCCGCCCTACTACGACAGCATGATCGGCAAGTTGATCGTTTACGGCAAGACGCGCGAACGCTGCATCATGCGCCTCCGCCGTGCGCTTGAAGAGTTCGTGATAGACGGAATGAAAACCACCATCCCGCTGCACCAGGCACTGGTCCGTGACGAGGAGTTCCTCGCCGGCGACTATACGATCAAATGGCTGGAGCACTGGCTGGAAAAGCAGCGGGTGGCCGCAGAATAGCCGCTGGCAGCATCAGGAACTCCTGAACGCGGCATAGCTCCCGTAGCTCGCCACCAGGAACGGTACGACATAGGTCAGCACCAGCTTCCAGATCACCGGCAGCGCTCCCGGAGAGCATCTCCGGACCCTGGTTGATCAGGTTGAGTGCCGTCCCGACGACCAGCGCGACCAGCAAGGATCGCCTCAATGCCGATCCGGTGAACGTCCGATTGGCCGATGCGCGTGGTCCCATGAGTTGATCAATAAGGGGCGCCCGAATGTCCGCAATGGGTGGAAAGCGGACATTGCCTAGGCGTCGGCGGGTGAGGTCGTATGGGCCGGCTGTTCCGGAATCGTGAGCATCGACGAGCCTCACTGCGGAACTATGTTCCGCGACTTCAACGTCCGACAAAGCCGAGATCTGAGTAGGGCCGGCCCGGAGCAAAGCGCTGGGCTCCGCGATTGTCAGGAATCTTGCGAGGCCCGTCAGGGGAAGTTCGCAGTCCTTCTGACGGGCCTCCTCTCGCAGAATTAATCGCTAGACGATTCTGCGAGAGCTGGAGAATTTCACCGACTTACTGGTCGGGTGTCGCTCGTGGGCGGCTGTATGGTGGGGCTCGCCGCCTTCGGGTGTCGCAAACAAAGGGACGAGCCCCTCAAGGAGCAGCTTAGACCCGTAGCGTGGGGGCTCACCTCCTTGCGCCGCGCAACGAGGCGACGAGCCCTCAAAAACAAAACCCGCGCTTCCGGGATTACCACAAGCGCGGGTTCGGTTTTGCCTTCAGAAAAGGCCGTCTCCTTATGCGAGTTGCCTCAGTTCACCGGTCTGCCGACGACGGCGACGCATTGCGAAGCCTGCCGCGCCAAAGCCCATCAGCATCATTGCCCAGGTGCCGGGTTCCGGGACTACCGTCGAGTCACCGTCGCGCAGGATGCGGACCTGCTTGATCGTGGTGATCGATCCAGGAGGAGTATCCGCTTCCCAGTAGACGTTATCGATCAGCTGACCGGCAACCGCCTCGAAGGCATAGAATGTATTGCCTGTACCAATCAGTTGATCGAGAAATTCGAACACGGTCCCTTCATCGTCGGTAAGGTAGAAGTCGATCGTGCCTGCGTCACCCGACGTAGCGCAAATTCAATCCAGGACATCATCTCACCATTGTTGAGATAGATGTTCCCGCTGAGCATGCTGTAGGTGTCGTTGGGGCTTCCACCCAGTTCGATCTCAGCGCCGGTTACATCAGCCTGACCTTCTCCGTCTTGCAGACGGATGTCGTCGGTCGGACCTGACGTGTCTGCGTCGAAGTTCACGATTTCTGGACCATTCGCCCCGAGGGCGCCGGTAACCGTCGTATCTATCTGCTCTTCCCCAGTCCCGTGAACTAGAATGCCCTGATTGTCCGAGGCATCACGAAGCACAATGTCCGCAAAGGCGGGCGAAGAGACCATCAAGGCCGCCGCGGCGACCGCTGCTCTTAGGACATGCTTCATGCGAATGTCTCCTATTGCCGTCGAGTTCGAACAACTCGCGTTAATCATTTGTTTACCACAAGCAGTTTCACGGCGGCCCCTTATCCTTCGTTAAGTAGGTGAAAATACCGATATTGGCGCAATGGTTTGCCCGCGTCGTTCCTGAAACGTTCTCACTGCGCTAACGGCGCCAAATGCCCAAGCCTCCGATGCCCCCCGACCTGAAGCATTGCCGCGAATGCGGGAAGGTCATGGGCGAAAGTCCGCTTTGGGTCGAAAATGGACATGCGGTGGCCGCCCGCAAAACTTTCAACGGTCGTGTGCGTTGCCTTCCCGGAACAAGTGCGATGGCTGCTTACCGGGCTACTGAGACGAACGACCGCGCGAAGGCGCTTGCCGCCGTGCTGCTTGTGCACATCGCGCTGGGCGCCGTCATCCTGACCGGGTTGAACGTCGAAAATGTCCGGCACGTAGTCGAGCGGCTGAAGACCTTCGACATCACCGAGGAACCTCCACCGCCTCCCCAGCCGCCGCCTCCTCAGCCGCGCGCGGATCGCGCGAAGGAGGAGGAAGGCGCTGCGGGAAAGAAGGCGGAACCCTCCCCGATCGTCGTTCCGAAGCCGCGGATAGAGGTGCCGGCCGAGCCGCCGATCCCAGCCGCTCCCGTAGCGGGAACGGGAAGCGCGACGCGATCCGGAGCGGCGAATTATGGAACAGGACCCGGCGCGGGCGGCACGGGCACAGGTCGAGGCGGCGGAGGGACGGGCGACTTCTCCGGCTACACTCCGGCGCAGCGCATCACCAAGATCCCGGATCGAGAGTATCGGCGTATCACCGCTGCGAGCGGCCAACGCAGCGGCAGGATCGGCATCACCCTCAAGGTAAACACGGACGGACGGCCGTCGAACTGCCGGGTCGCCCGCACCAGCGGCAATACCAGCGTGGATTCGCTCTTCTGTGAGCTTGCCGTCGCCTACGTCCGCTTTCGCCCGGCACGCGACGCGGACGGCCGACCGGTCGCGCAGGACATCACCTGGTATCCAGACTGGTCGCCGCGTTGAGGCTCAGCGGACCGCCAGCGACCGGCTGTCGTTGGCTTGAGTCAACTGAACTCGGTCGCGGCCGTAGATGTCATCGAAAAAAGCGAGCTCGGAGCCGCTCGGAACGGCGGTCAAATAGGTGATGAAGACCGGCACCTTGTTCTCGAGCGGGATTTTCTGCTCGGCCTGCGCGCCTTTCGGATCGAGGTCCCGTCCATAGAGCCAGCGGGCCAGGCGCGGCGCATCCTCCAGCCTGACGCAGCCGCCGCTGAACAGTCGCGAAGCTTCGGTCAGCAATTGCTTGTCGGGCGTGTCGTGCAGATAGATGCCCTGCGCGTTGGGGAACATGAACTTCATCCGGCCCATCGAATTGCCGGGTCCCGGAAGCTGCCGCATCAGGACCTTGGTCCGGCCGTCGGCCACGGCCTGCCAGTCGATCGAGGCAGCGTCGATGATCTTCGGGTTGGGATCGAAGTGGTCGACGACCTCATAACCATGCTGGCGAAGATATTTGAGGCCAGCGCTCACGACGTTGGGAGCGATGCGTTCGGCCCCGAGGTCCGCCGGCACGTACCAATAGGGGTTCAGCGCCGTGTAGCGGATGTAGGCGCTCATCATGGGCGTCGGGTAGATCGGCTTGCCGACGACCACGCGCATGGAATCCACGACCTCGCCGTTTTCGTACATCAACAGGCGCTGCGCCGCGGTGTTGACGAGGATGTGACGGCCGTTGCCACCGGGCAGCTCGCGCGCCCGCTCGAGATTGATTCGAACCAGGTCATGCCGTTCCGGCGTGATGGCGGAGTCATTCATCAGCGCGCGGCGAAGCTCACCGTAGATCGGGTGCGACCAGCGCATCTGCGCAACGTAGCGCTCAAGCGAAGGCGCCCTTGCCGCGGCCTCCAGGATTGCCCGCGGAGACGGCGGACCGGGCTTCAGCTCCGGATCGACGTAGATCACGCCGACATTGCCGGGCTGACGCAGGTCGCGAACATAGGCCACCAGCGCCTGGCTGAGCATCATGTCCGCTCGGCGAACGGCTTTCGGTTTACCGGACTGGGCGGCCCAGACCGCACGAGTGAGGAGATCGAGGCGGTAACGTTCGGGGCGAAGGCCATCGATCTGGGCGCTGTCGAGGATCTCCAGCAGAGCATCGACCTGACGGCCGTTCTGCGAGAACCAAAGCGGTCTGCCTTGGCGTGCCGCGTAGAAATCGGAAATGCCCTGCGCTCCAGCCGCGACGACAGCAGTCTGTGCGTTCGCCGGGCTCGGCAGGACAAGGGAAGCCGTGGCCAGCGTGATCGCCGTGGCCGCGCCTCCGAAGGATGAGAAAATGCGCACCGGCCGCTGAGGACCGGTGCGCATCTTACGCATACTAAACATAGTGCTCCGAGCGATTAGCCGCGCTCACCCGCGCCGGTCGGAGCAGTGTAGGTGGGGGCCGGAGCCGTCGAGGACGGTGCACCAGCATAATACTGACCGTTCTGGACATAGCCGTCCACGCGGCCGTCATTGTCACGGTCGGCCCAGATGGCGCCGGCGAGACCGCCGACAGCAGCACCGATCACCGCGCCCTCGAGAAGGCTGACGCCCGGAATGACCGCGCCGGCGACTGTGCCAAGCGCTGCACCGCCAAGAGCGCCGGTCGCGACGCGGCGAAGCGTCGGGTCATAGCCCTGCGGGGTGCCCGTATAATACTGGCCGTTCGAGACGTAGCCGTCGACGTAGCCGTCGTTGTTCTGGTCAGCCCAGACTGCGCCGGCGAGACCGCCGATCGCTGCGCCGACAGCGGCGCCTTCGATGACGCTGACGCCAGGAATGACTGCACCAGCGGCTACGCCACCGGCTGCGCCGATCGCTGCACCCTGCGCAATATCACCAGACGTCTGGCTATCCGTTGCGCATGCGCTCAGTGCGACGGAACTGGCCATTACAACTGCCAAGAATGATTTCTGCATCGTCTTTCTCCCGATTGTTGATCTTCCGGACCATGCCCCAGGACTCAAATTCCCAGCGAAAAGCATGTCACGCGCGAGAAACGACGATTAGGCAACATCGTTCCGGTAACGCGACAATGCTTTGGCGCGGGAATGGACCGCATCGGCGGCGTCCCCGTTGCATATGCCGGCGTAGGAAGTAAGAACTTTCCGTAACATGAACGTAACGATCTACCATAATCCGCTCTGCGGCACGTCCCGCAAAACGCTTGAAATCCTTCGGGAAAGTGGCCTCGAACCAACGGTCATAGAATATCTGAAAACTCCCCCGGACCGTTCCGAACTGAAGCGACTTTACGATCGTGCAGGCATCAGCCCGCGTGACGGGCTGCGGGGAAAGGAGCCGATCGCGGCGGAACTCGGGCTGCTTCGTCCAGACGTGACTGACGACGAGATTCTCGATGCGATGATGGAGCATCCGATCCTCATCAATCGTCCGCTCGTGGAGACAGACCAAGGCGTGCGCCTGTGCCGTCCTCAGGACGTGGTCCGCGAAATTCTGTAGCGCTCGGCAGTCCTGACAAGCCGCTGAAACCGCGTCATATTCGCGGCGATGAGTCGTCTCGACCCACGCTTGCTTCTGCAGGGCTATGCGGCCGGCATTTTCCCGATGGCCGACAGCCGCGAGGCGTCCGAGCTTTTCTGGGTTGAACCGCGGTCGCGAGCAATCCTTCCACTGGACCGTTTCCACCAGTCTCGATCGCTTCGTCGCACCCTGCGCTCCGGTAAATTTTCAGTTACGCTGGACCGTGACTTTGCTGCGGTCATCGGAGCCTGCGCCGACCGGGAAGAGACGTGGATCAACGCCGATATCGAGCGCGCCATGCTGACACTTCACGCGTCGGGGCACGCCCATTCGATCGAGGTCTTTCACGGCGGTGAACTGATGGGCGGACTTTACGGCGTGAAGCTTGGACGCGCCTTCTTCGGCGAAAGCATGTTCAGCCGAATGACCGATGCATCGAAGGTTGCGCTCGCCTGGCTGGTCGCGCGGATGAAGACCGGCGGTTACAACCTGCTCGACTGCCAATTCATGACGCCGCACCTCGCCTCGCTAGGCGCGACGACGGTTACGCGGAAGGCCTATGTGGCGTTGTTGTCCGGCGCGCTTGGCGGAGCTTCGGCCGGCTCCTCCGCCACGGGAGTAGTGGCAGAGGGTTCAGGTTCAGGCGCAGGAGCGGCAGGCGCCGGCTCGTTGCGTTCCGCGGCTCCGGACCTCCTGGCGCTCGACCGGTTGCTGGAAGCTACGGGCGCCGCCGGCTCGTCGGCAGCCGAGGGATATGTCATCGCGCAACTCTTGGGCCAGACGTCGTAGACCGGATGCTCGACGACGTTGAGCGAAGGCGACTCCTTGTAGACCCAGCCTGAGAAAAACCGCTTCCAGCTTGAATCGGGCTGCTGGACGTCAAGCTGGATGAAGGCGCCCGTAAGCTTTTCGCTTTCCCACGGAGCCGTGGTCTCGCATGCGCGCAGTCGAACGATCGCATTGTTCAGTCGGACCGATTGGCCCGGCTTGACCCGAATGTCGCGCGTGATGCCGTTGCGCTTGTTGAGAATACCGAGAACGGCGATGCGATCCGCCATCGGAGTGACTCCGGCCTGCTGTCCCGGCCCCGCATTCGCACGCGGCCGGGCGGCGTTGTTGGCCTGGTCTGCAGCCTTATCCTCCTCGCGCCCGCACCCGGCCGCCAGGAGGAGCATCAGCGACGCGGCGGTGACGGCAAGCGCCTTCACGCTCAATCGGGCGTCCAGGGCTGGTAATCGCCCGTAGATGCCGGCCGAACGCGCCCCTTGGACAGGGAACCGTCCGGGCGGAAGGCCGCCATCGTTCCAGTCAGGTTGACCGCCGGCGGCTTCTCGAACCTGCGCTTTGGCGGAAGGGCCTCGTCCGGAAGGTCGTCGATCGTGCCCCTCAGCCATGCCTGCCAGTCTGGCGGCACTCGGCTTCCATCGTTGGACCCGTTGTAGATCACCCAGCGCGATGCCGGATTCCTCTTGTCGCGATAATAGACGTTGCCGGCGTCATCCTGGCCAACCTTCTCGCCGTGACGCCACGTCCACAGGCCGGTGCCCCACGTCGCGCCGTTCCACCAGGTGAATGTCCGAGACCAGAAACCCATGGGCCGCGCCTCTGCCCTCTCAGGCCGGGTTGTGCAAGCCGGGCGTCATTGCTTCCAGCTGACCTTGTCGCCAGCCTTGATACCCAGTTCGGCAGCACGTCCGCCGGCAATTTCCAGAACCGCGGCAACGGGTTCCAACGAGGGTACGGGATCGAGCGACAGCGGCACCGTATTTTCTGCGATCCGGGCAATGGTCCCGTCGGCACGAATGAAGATCATGTCGAGGGGAATGAGCGTGTTCTTCATCCAGAAGCTCGCGTCGGCAGGCGGATTGCGTGGGAAGATCATGCCTCGATCGGGCGCCAGCGACTGGCGGTTCATCAGGCCCTGCGCCTGTTGTTCGGGGGTCTCCGCCACCTCCACGGTGAAGCGGTGAGTGCCCGATGCGGAATGAATGGTCAGCGGCACTTGCTCAAGTCCGGCGGAGGAACGTTCGAGGGCGGCTTCGGGCGCCGTGGCTGACCCGCAGGCGCTCGACGCGGTGATCGCCGCAGCCGCTAGTGCTCGTCCGAATATTCCGATTGCAGTTCGACGGCGGTCAGGCCCTTCTTGCCCTCGGCGATCCGCGCCTTGATCCTCTGGCCCGGCTGAAGGTCGCCCAGCTCCGAGTTCCGGACAGTTTCCATGTGAACGAAGATGTCGTGCGAATCGGGGTCCCCGACGCGATTGACGAAACCGTAACCCTTCACGCGATTGAACCATTTCACCTCTACGGGTTCGAACTCACCAGCCGAATCCGTCAATGCCTTACGGTCCACATCCTTACTCGTCGAGCGTTGCGGGCGCGGCTGCGGCGACGACCGCCGGCCCAACGTCGATCGAGATGACCCTCTTCGCCTGCAGGCCGCGGTCGAGCTGCATTGGCACGCACTCGACGAGCGCCCCTTCGGGAAGGCTCCTCCGGCCGTGCTCGCGAAGGACGCTGAAGTGGATCAATATGTCCCCGTCGATGCCTTCGCTGACGACGAAGCCGAAACCACGGGTGGCATCGAACCATTTCACCCGTCCGACGATCGGGTCCATCTCGGGCTCGGCGTCGGCAGGCAGGTCTGGACACGGCCACCGGCGACAGTTCCGGCTCGGTTGCCGTTTCGGATCTCTTGCGCTGCACGCGCTACCACTAACAAAACTGAGAGTGTCGGGAAACCGACTTAACGACTTTTCTCTTGAAGATCGTCAACGTCCAATTCGGTCCCGGGCTCGGCCTCGACCACCGCACGGGCGAGTTCGAACCCGTGTCCGGCACGGACCATTGCCGCCAAGGCCTTTTGCCGGCCAGCGCGGTCTAGGACGGTCTCCGCAGTAGGGACCGAACCTCCGCCGGCGCGCAAAGCGCAGCGCTGCATCCGCTGCTCCTTTGGCCGCCAAATCGTGGGCTTCAGCTCCATCCGCCTCGTCGATGCCGGCCGCGCGAAGGGTCTGACGGACGCGTGCGATGCCGTAGCCACGCTCCGTGAGGGAGCGAGCCTTGGACTGCGCATAGAGAGCGTCATCGATCAATCCGCTGGCTGCGAGCCGCTCCACCAGCTCCTCGACCTCCGGAGGAGCAGCCCCGTCCCAGCCGCGCTCCCGCAGCTTGCGGTTGAGGTAGGTCGAAAGCTTGGCACGGGTGGTCGCGAACCTGCCGACATAGAAGAGAGCGAGCTCGTGCATCCGCTCTCCATTGAGCGGCTTGCGTGGCCGATCGGGCTTCCGGGCATACATCGGCCCAAATTGTGCCACACTCGCACACCATCACAACCCCGGCCCGCCCCGGAGCGGGCTGTTCGGCCGCGCCAAGAGGGCGGCATCAAGAGACTGGATGACGGCTTGCTCGACCGGAACAACACGATCGTAGCCGACCTTGCTCCTGCCGGCGCCACTCCCACTCTGGACACGCAGCCGCGGCGCATCGCGGACTTTGCGACCTTGGGCGAGGCGCTCGACTATGCGGCTCAGGGGCGCCGCGGCATGAACTTCCACGACGCGCGCGGGCAGCTGACGCGCGCATATCCGTTCGCGGAGTTGCGCGAGGACGCCCTCGCGCATGCCCAGCGCTTCGTCGCGATGGGCCTGAAGCCCGGCGATCGCGTAGCACTCATCGCGGAGACGGGCGCGGGATTCGCGGCCTGCTTCTTTGGCGCGGTCTACGCCGGTCTTTGGCCCGTGCCCTTGCCGCTTCCGACCAGCTTCGGCGGACGCGAAGCCTATGTCGAACAGCTTCGCGTGATGCTGAACAGCAGCGATCCGTCGCTGTTTCTCTGCCCGCCCGAGCTTCTGTCATATGCCGAAGAGGCCGGCGCCGACCGCGGCGTTCCCGCTCGCGATTGGGACAGCCTCGATTCCATGGCAGTCGGCGCGGCCGAGCTTTCGGCGCCTGACACGGACGAGGTTGCTTACCTCCAATATTCGAGCGGCTCGACGCGCTTCCCCCACGGGGTTGCCGTTACGCATCGGCAGCTTCTGTCGAACCTGCGCGCCCACGGAATCGGTCTTCACGTCCAGGACACCGACCGCTGCATTTCGTGGCTGCCCTGGTATCATGACATGGGCCTTGTCGGCTGCATGTTGTCGCCAATGTCGCTTCAAATCTCGGTCGACTATCTGAAAACCGAAGATTTCGCGCGCCGGCCCCTTGCGTGGCTCGACATGATTACCCGCAACCCCGGTACCTCCTGCAGCTACTCGCCGACCTTCGGCTATGACATTTGCGCCCGCCGCATGTCGTCGCAGACCCGCGCCGAGGACCGGTTCGACCTTTCCCGCTGGCGGATCGCCGGCAACGGTGCCGACATGATCCGGCCCGACGTCATGCAGGCGTTCGTAGACGCCTTCGCCGATGCGGGATTCCAGGCTTCCGCCTTCTGCCCGAGCTACGGTCTCGCCGAAGCGACGCTGGCAGTGTCGCTCATGCCCCCCGGAGAAGGCATTCGGCTCGAGCTCGTAGAGGAAGCGGTACTGGGCGGCGGCAGTAGCGGCGCCGATGGGCGTCCACGCCGCTATCGCGCGGTCGTAAACTGCGGCAAGCCGGTCACCGACATGCAGATCGAGATTCGCGGCGAGGATGGAACGCCCCTCCCCGACCGCGGTATCGGACGCGTTTTCGTTCGCGGAAGCTCCGTCATGCACAGCTATTTCCGCGACCCTGTAAGCACCGCGGCCTGCCTGTCGGACGACGGTTGGCTGGACACGGGCGACATGGGCTACATGTCCGGCGGCTACATCTTCATCGTCGGTCGCGCCAAGGACATGATCATCATCAACGGGCGCAACCATTGGCCGCAGGACATCGAGTGGGCGGTCGAGCAGCTGCCCGGCTTCAAATCCGGCGACATTGCCGCGTTCGCGATCACCGGGCCTTCCGGTGAGGAAACTCCGGCGGTTCTCGTGCACTGCCGCGTCTCGGACCCGCTGGAGCGCGGACGCCTGCGCGACGACATTCGCGAGCGGGTTCGTGCGATCACGGGCATCACGCCGATCGTCGAACTCGTGCCGCCGCGATCGCTTCCGCGCACGAGTTCCGGCAAGCTGTCGCGGACGAAGGCGCGCAACCTGTACCTGTCGGGCGAGATCCAGCCTTTCGACATCGCCGCCTGAGGCACCCGAGGGACTCGCCTACGGAGATCGCAACATAAGTTAGCTCCTCGCGTTGAGCGGCGACGCTGCAGGAGTGTTTCATTTGTCGGACGAAGTCGAAGTCGCCGCACTCGGCATGCAACTCGCCGTCGTAGCCGGCTTCGTACTGATGATGGTGCTCCTTCACAGCGCTGGATTGGTCGGCATCTCGCGCGCTCTCCGGCTTCACGATGAGCGGTCCATTCCAAACGAGTTCGGCGCTCGCGCCTCGATCCTCATGGGTACCTACGGTCTGCTGCTGATGACCCTGCACTTCGCGGAAATCTTCATCTTCGCGGCCTTCTATCGGTTGGTCGGAGCCATGCACTCGATGGAGGAAGCGCTCTATTATTCGGCGTCCTGCTACGCGACGCTCGGCGACGCGGCAGCAAACTTCCCGAATGAATGGCGCTTGGTCGGAGCGCTCGAGGCGCTGATCGGCTTCGTCCTGATCGGCTGGTCGACCGCCTTCATGGTCCGGACACTGCGAAAAATCATAGATTGAGCCGGCGGCCTTGCGCCGCTGCCGTTCGCCGCATAAGTCGCTCGCGGCCTTAGGAGTGTAGCTCAGTTGGTAGAGCATCGGTCTCCAAAACCGAGGGTCGTGGGTTCGAGTCCCTCCACTCCTGCCAGCCTTGAAGACTCGGCGGCGTATCGCTAAGTCGCATCCAGCTCCGCCGGCCCCCGGGTCCGCGGAGCGTTTTTCTATCTCGAAGAGGCAATGCAGGTGGCGAAGACCTCCCCAGGCGAATTCATCCGTCAGGTACGCAGCGAAGCGTCGAAAGTCGTTTGGCCGACCTGGAACGAGACCGTGCGCACCGCGATCATGGTCCTCATCATGACCACCTTGCTCGCAATCTTCTTCTTCGCGACCAATTCGTTCTTCAGCGCAATCGTCCGCTTCCTGCTCGGCCTGATCGGCTAGAGCGAAACAGGGAAACACTGAGAACATGTCTCGCTGGTACATCATCCACGCCTATTCGGGCTTCGAGAACAAGGTGAAGGACGCGATCCTGTCCGAGGCGACGCGCCTTGGCCTGGAAAGCCAGGTCGAGGCCGTCGAGGTCCCGACCGAGAAGGTGACCGAGATTCGCCGCGGCAAGAAGGTGACTTCCGACCGCAAGTTCTTCCCCGGTTACGTTCTCGCGAAGCTGGCGATGAATGATCAGGTCTATCACCTTGTGAAGAACACGCCGAAGGTGACCGGCTTCCTCGGTCCGGGCGGCAAGCCGCAGGCGATCAGCGAAGCCGAAGCCGTTCGCATCCTCTCCACCAAGGAAGAGGCTGCGTCCGCGGCGCCGAAGCAGAAGATCAGCGTCGATTACGAAATCGGCGATGCGGTCAAGGTGCTCGACGGCCCATTCGCGAGCTTCAACGGCGTCGTGGAGGAGCTCGACTTCGACCGCGGCCGAGTGAAGGTCAGCGTTTCCATCTTCGGCCGTGCGACGCCGGTCGAGCTGGAATTCGAGCAGGTCGAACGCGTCAAATAAGCTGCGCGCTCAGAGCCGGGTTCAAGGGGTCGCTTCCGCGGCCCCTCTTTTTATGAACTCCATTCTCCGAGTGTAGACTTGCCATCGGGCGTCTGAATTCGCACGCGGTCGAATTGGGCGGAGATCACGCATTCAGGCGGAGCCTCGTTCCCCTGCGTTCGGCATGCGATCACCCGTCCGCCAGGCAAATTCTTGAGCCTCCCAGAAAGGACGAGGTCGTAGCCTTCCGCTGACGGCAAAGCGCCTTCCGGAAGCACCTTCGTCGCCTCATACGGCCTTCCGTCGCGCCTTCCCGTCCGCGTATCCGCCGAGGTGGAGAATTGCGCGATTCCTACGCGCTGATCCGAGGCTGCAATTGTCGGCTCGCCATCGGGCGCGGACGTACTCGCCGGGCAGCCGGGCGTGAGGAGCCACGGCCGACGCATCCAGAAGCCTTCCACATGCTCGATGCCGGAAGCTGCAATAGCGGCTACAGTCGGGTTGTCGCGTGTAAGGTCAGGCACGGCCCTCACGCGCAATGTCCGGCTGCTGGAGTCGAACCGCACATTGAATGGGCCAGGCTTCGGAGCCACTGTCGGCGTCGTCGACACGGTCCCCGTCGAGCAGCCAAATCGGATCCGTATTTCGAAAGTCTTGCCGTCGAGGTCGCGCTGCGCGTTCAGATCGTCCTGCCCCAGCGCCGCGGCACTCCCGGCCTTGGCGGCAGCAATTAAAATCGCGGAGCGGTCGAGCGGCCGTTCGGCCGATGGCAGGGACGGCTCCGGAGCTTCATCGGCAACATCGTTCTGCTCATTTGCCGAAGGCGTGGCCCGGGGCTGACAGCCCGCAAAAGCGAGCAGGCACATCGCAACGACAGCAACGACGGGAGCACGAGCAAGAAGGATCTGCATGCGACAAACGATAACACAGGTGCGCCGTTTCGCGAGCCGCGCCCGGTCGGCGGTTGCAATCGGCGTCACCGCGCGGTCATAGGAAGCTGTGTCGGCGAGCCAGATCATCACGTTGCTGGTCCTGGTGGCGGTCGTAGCGGCGCTCGTCTGGGACAAGCTGCGGGCAGATGTGGTCGCCCTCACCGGAGCGGCCTTCCTGCTGATGACTGGTGTTGTCCGGCCGGTGGAAGTGCAGAGCGCCTTCGCCAGCCCGGCCATCGTGGCGCTCGCTTCCCTCTTCGTCATTGCCTACGCCATGGAACTGGCGGGCCTGCTCGACGAGGCCATCCGGGGCGTCGTCAACCTCTGCCGCCACATCGGCAAGGCCGGCCTGTGGGTCCTGATCGGAATCGCCGGGTCCGCGTCCGCCTTCTTGAACAACACGCCGATTGTCGTGCTTTGCGCGCCAGTTGTGAGAGACGTTGCCAAGTCACTCGGCGAATCCCCCAAGGGCTATCTAATTCCCCTGTCCTACGCTGCCGTACTCGGCGGATGCTGCACGCTGATCGGCACGTCGACCAACCTTCTCGTGAACGACATGGCCTCGGTTGCAGGACAGCCGCGCTTCGGAATTTTCGAGATCACGCCGGTGGGTGTCATCGTTGCCCTCACCGGCGGACTGTATCTTTTCCTTTTCAGCAAGCGGCTTGCCAGGAGTTCCAGCAAGGAGGCTGCTCAGGACGTCGAAGAAGCCGCGATGGCCGCGGAAGATTTCAAGGAGCCGGGGCTGGCTGGCGGCTTGGTGGGACGCGCGGAACCCTTCGCCAGGCAGGTTCAGCTAAGACCCTGGGCAGCGTTCCTCTCCTCTGCGGTCTTTGCGGGAGTTGTCGCCCTTGCCGCGTTCGACGTGGCACCCATTGCGGCGTGCGCGTTCGCGGGGGCGGTCCTGCTGATCCTCCTGCGAGTCATTACCGCTGATGAGGCCTACAGCGGCCTTCGCCCTGAAGTCCTGATGCTGATCGCGGGCATGGTCGTGCTTGGCATCGCCTTGGACGAAACGGGGCTGGCGGCATCGGCGAGCCACGCGCTGATTGGAACGATGGAGGGCATGAGCCCGCTCCTCGCGCTGATCATCCTCTATGGCGTGACGCTCTTCGCGACGGAATTGCTCTCCAACGCCACTGTTGCCGTACTTTTCACCCCCGTCGCCGTGTCGATGGCCGAAGCATTCGGGGTCAGCCCGCGACCATTCCTGGTGGCCGTCATGATTGCCGCGAGCGCGGCATTCGCCACGCCGTTTGGTTACCAAACGAACGTCGTCGTTTATCAGATGGGCGGCTACAACTACCTGGACTTCGTCAAGATCGGGATCCCGCTCAACCTGATCACCTGGGCCGCGGCGGTCGTCGCGATCCAGATGTACTTCCCGTTCTGAGAGAGCCGTCAGGCCCGAAGCAGAGTGAGGATCCCAAGGCCGAGCACTGCGACGCCGACCAGGGCCGCGAAACCAGCTAGGACCTCGGCTCCTTGGCGATGGCGAAGCCGGCCGCCCCGGCGCGAGTAGAGGCCGACGATGATCAGAAGGAGACCTACGAATAGTCCCAGGAAGCTCCCCAGGCTGACGAAATCCACGTATGCCAACCGTCCCTCCGATAAGTTGATGTTGCGGCGCACAACGGCTGAATCGCTGGAAGGATGCGCAAGTTGATCTGGGTTGGATGCGGTGAACCGGGCCCCGAAGCGCTTTAGTCGAGGCCAGAGCCCGCACAACGGCCGTTCCGGAACGTTGAGTCCGACATGCAGCCGTTCCGCATCCTTTACTTCCGCCAGAGCGTTTTAAAGCGCGCCGAAACCGTCGAAGGCGATCTGCTCGAGGTCATCGATCAGGCGACCGACCATCGGTCCCAAGACACTGCCGAAATCTGGTCAGACCGCGGCAAGGTCGGAATCGTCGAGGCACTGCCGCGGCAGACGAGGATTGCGTGGAGTTCCCAGCCCGACGGCTCAGCCGAAGCGGAGATTGCAGCGGAGATGAAGCAGCGGCTCCATTTCGCGCAGGAGACCGCCAAGCCTAACCGCCGATAGAAGAAGCGCGTTTAGCGTACCCGCTCAACCAGGGCGATCATCCTCTTCTTGCCGAGGCCCGGAAGCTTTTGCGCGGCGGCCGCAGCGTCGGCCTTATTGCTCGCCTTCCCCACCTGCACGACGCCGACCATTCCCATCCCGAGGTGTGGCAGGCATTTGTAGCCGTACACGCCTTCCTTGGTGAACTTGACCGTGAACTCTTCGTCGATCTTGCCCTTGAAGGCAGCCGCTCCGGCCGGCGCCATTCCTGGCAACGACTCCGCATTATGTCCCTTCTGCGTGGCGAGAAACCTCACGGAATCGCCCGGCGCGACCTTCAGATAGGCTGGCTCGAACACCATCAGGCTGCCGTCGGCTCCCTTGTTGAGCATCTTTACCTGATATTCCTTCGCCGCGGCCGGAGCGGCGGCGAGGACAAGGCCGGCAAGCGCGACGCCGATGCGGAACGCGAACTTCATCATATTCTCCCGAAAGTCAGATCTTGCCCTCTTTGAGGAATTCGGTCGCAAAGTGCGCGCCGCGCGCGGACATGGCCATGTAGGTCAGCGATGGGTTCTGGCACCCGCCCGAGGCCATGCAGGAGCCGTCGGTGACAAACAGGTTCGGGACGTCGTGCGCCTGATTATATTTGTTCAAGACCGACTTGCTCGGATCCTTCGCCCATATGCGCGGTGCCCATCTCATGGATGCCGAGCCCGAGCCCGCCGTAATGTTTGCGCGTGTCGATCTGGGTGCAACCTGCCATGGTCAGCATCTCGCGAGCATCGGCATTCACCTGCTCCATCATCTTGCGCTCGTTATCGCCAAGACCGCAGTCGATGTGCGCGATCGGAATCCCCCATTTGTCGGTGTTGCGTCGAATGGAGCGTAACGCGGTTCTCGGGTCGGGGAAGCATCTCGCCGAATCCGCCGAGGCCGATACGCCACGGTCCCGGCGACCGGAGCTTTGCCTTCAGCTCGGTCCCGACGCCCGGCTGATTGATGCCGCGACGCCAATTGTCCCGCATCACGCCGCCTTGGAAGCCGTAGCCGCGAACGAACGCCTCGGTAGGTTCGGTCACGTTGCGGTAGCGCGGGATGTAGAAGCCGTTCGGCCGGCGGCCACGGTGATAATGGCCTTCGAAGCCATGATAGAGGCCGCTCGCGCCCAGGCCGCTCAAATGATCCATGAGGTAGCGACCAACCGCATCGGACCGGTTGGCAAGCCCGTTGGGAAAGGCTTCCGACTTCGAATTCAAGAGGATCTGCGCCGTAGGAATTGTCGAAGCGCAGAGGAAGACGACCTTCGCCTCATAGGTGCGGCCGACATTGGTCTTGGCGTCGATCACGCGCACGCCGGAGGCCTTGCCGGTCTTCGGATCGTAGACGATGCTGTGCACGATCGTATCGGTGACGACGGTGAGATTGTTCGTCCGCCGCGCCGCCGGAAGCGTCGCGCTCAGGCTGGAAAAATAGGAGCCGTAGGAGCAGCCCCGTTCACAGAGCGAACGATATTGGCATGGGATGCGCCCAAGTTCTTCATGCTCCGGCCGCGCCTCCGTCAGATGGGCGCAGCGACCAATGATCAACTTCCGCGTCGGCCAGGCAGCCTCCATCCTGGACTTGAAGTCCTTCTCGGCGCCCGTGAGCTCCATCGGCGGCAAGAACTGTCCGTCTGGAAGCTGCGCCAGACCCTCCGTCGATCCCGAAATGCCGGCGAACCTTTCGACATGGTCGTACCAGGGGGCCATGTCCTCGTAGCGGATCGGCCAGTCGGAGCCGTGCCCGTCCTTCGCGTTGGATTCGAAATCCATTGGCGACATCCGGTACGTCTGCCGCCCCCACATCAAGGACCGGCCACCTAGGTGGTAGCCGCGGATCCACTTGAACGGCTTGCCGGGCTCGACCGTGTAGGGGTGTTCGGTATCGTTGACCCAGAAATGCTTGTTTGCCGTCGAAAAGGCGTAGCAAAGGCTCTGGATCGGATAGTCGGCCGCCGCCTCATCTTCCGGAACCATGCCGAAATTCTCGACTTCCCACGGCGACAGGGAGTCGGTGTAGTCCGCGCCATGCTCGATGTGCGCACCGCGCTCGATCACGAGCGTCTTCAGCCCCTTTTCGCAAAGCTCCTTGGCGGCCCAGCCACCGCTCATTCCCGATCCGACGACGATCGCGTCAAACATTCACGATGCTCCTAAACCGCCCACGCGGGCGCGTCGGGTGAGAGTTCAATCCAGGGTTCCCACTTGCCGGGGATCAGCTCGTAGCGGAGCTCCTTCGTCGCTCCTGCTTCGGACAGATAGTATAGGGTCAGCACAAGCTCCTTGAACTTGACGTAGGCGGGGTCCCAGATGCGGAGCTTCCCGGCGTCGAAGTTGCGCATGAAGGAGAGCCGGCCAGCGTCGTCGAGGTTCATGAAGCCGACCCCGCCCACCTCGTCGAACAAGGCGCGGAACTCCGCCTGGCGGGCGGAGGAGGCCCAATTGGTCATCAGCGCATCCAGATAATCGGGGACGCCGGCATCCCTTGCGCCGGGCGTAGCGGTGGCCGGCATGATGATCTCCGCCATTTCGCTCATGATCGCGAACTGGGCCGGCGTGAAGAATTGGTCCGTGGTGGCCGCCAGGGCGATGCTCGGCACGCCCGTAAGGCTTCCGCCGACAAGCAATATCGCGGTCCGCAACAGCGACCGCCGGTCGACTTCGCGGCAATCCAGCCCTTTCGTTCATGCAGCCTCTCCCCAGACCGAATTGTGAGCGCTAACGTATCAGCCGAAAACTGACTGTCCACCCTGCGGTGTCAGGACTTTTCGATGGGAGAGATTATGCGGAAGTGGATTGGGCTGTTCCTGCTTTTCGTCGGGATTTCAGGAATATCGGCTTTATCGGCTGCTGAGGCCCGCGATCCCCGGGTGCTGCTCTTCACGCATTCGACCGGCTACCGCCATGCCTCGATCGAGCCGGGGGCTGCAGCGATCCAGGCGCTTGGCACGCGGGAGAAATTGACGGTGGTGCAAAGCGCCGATCCCGACGTCTTCAGCACGGATGGCCTCAAGGATTTCGACGCCATCATCTTCCTCAGCAACAGCACCGATCCGAAAAAGCCCGAGTCCGAGTGGTTCCAGGGACCGCGGCGCGATGCGCTTCAAGCGTTCGTGCGGCGCGGCGGCGGCGTAGTCGGCATCCACGCGGCGTCGGACTCGCACTATCATTGGGGCTGGTACCAGCAGATGATCGGCGGCCATTTCGCCAAGCACCCGCCGGGAACGCCCGAGGGGACCCTGACGGTCATCGACAAGAAGCACCGGGCGAACAAGGGCGTCGCGCCGACCATGCGCCGCGTCGACGAATGGTATTATTTCGACGACTACGATCCGCGCTCGACCTTGCTGGTAACGCTGGACCCGCAGTCGATCGGCGAGAAGGACGTCAATCCAAACCCGGTCAGCTGGGCCCGACGAATTCGAAGGCGGCCGCGTGTTCTACACGGCCATGGGCCATACTCCGGAGAGCTATTCAGATCCCAACTTCCTCAACCACCTCGCGGGTGGATTGGCCTGGGTGTTGAAGCGCAAATAGCAGACGAAGCTAATGTCTGCTTTCGACCCATTGCGGACATAACGGGTCACTGGCACCTTTCGACCCATGTCCTGTACATGAGCTCGATCGACGGTCGATGGCCAAATGCGTCGCGTGTTCGGTGGCTTATCCCCGGAAGGCGATCGGGACAACCTTAGCCCGTCGTTCGTCACTCCGCTCAGAAGATGTGGTTGCCCCTCAGGTCTTTCAGGTGACCGGAACCCAATTCACCGAACCTGCGGTCCGCTTCGTGCGTAGATGAACTGAATGCGATGCAGGGGTGCGGAGTTCTACCTAGCTCCTGCCTCGACGATCCATGGCAACATTCCAGGCATGGCCGCCGTTCTAACAGCATCTGTACGACCCGCCGCAGTGTTCCGTGGTATCGAGACGATCCCTCCGACGGGTCTCTGCTAGCGCCGCTAACTGGTCCGCGCAGGTCTCCGAGTGCCTAAGGCCGGTTGAAGATCGATCCGTTCTATAACGTTTGTTAGCGGTGATGCTTGTCAGGCTGTGGCACGGAGCTCCTCCGGAATCCTCGGCCTGTGGTGTCGAAACGGGGAGAGATCCAGCTGGCGATCTAGGACGATCGTTCCGACTTGTCGGAGAATGGACGGCCCGGGATCTGTCTCATCCCGGCCCGGTGTCGCCTCATTGCTCCTGTTCCTACGCCGTGCGCACCCCTGAGCGCGTCACCCGGCTTTGTCTCACGTCCGCAGAAGCACGTGCGGTTCTTCAAACGCAGCCCCTATCGATCGCCCATGACCTTCCCGCATTCGCGGCAGTGTTTCAGGTCCGGCGCGCTCGGGAGGCTTGGGCATCAGCTCACCCGACATGAAGCTTGGCCGCCCGAGCATTGCCTGACTGCATCTGAGCCGGCGCTGTAACGACGCTAGGGTCGTCCGTGCCCCAAGCTGCGCCAGCTCAGCCCCGGTGACGATGTTCGTGCTGTGGCACTGCCCGCATTCGATCGTGAGCTTTAGCCCGAAGCGGACGAGATCACCGGTTGTGCGAACGTGCTTTGTGGACGATGGCTTCGCGGCAACGCGCCAAGAACAAAACAGAAACAAGGAGGCTTGTGGATATTGGGGAAAGTAGCGGCCCGACCCTTGGGGAGCCGAGCCGCTGTGAACCGAGGAAGGTAGTTCAACATCTGTGTAGGTGCCGCTCTGGAATGCGACCACCTAACGTAAAGTTATGCGATCAGGACGATGGACCGAACTTGTCGCATATCGGGACATGATGGGTCAGCATGGTTGATGAAAAGCTAACAAGCCTGCAGTCGTGAAGCACGCCGGGTTCTTGGGGAACTTGGCACCTATCAGGTGGAGTTTCTCATGACCAAGTTCATCAAGATGCTGAAGGACGAGTCGGGTGCGTCGGCGGCGGAATATGCGCTGATCCTCGCCATTGTCGGTTCGGCCATCGCTCTTGCGGCGATCTTCCTGGGCGGCACGATCTCGACTGCGCTCAACGAAGCTAGCACCCGCATCAGCAGCAACGGCTCGACCTGCAATTAAGCAGTCGGGGACCATCTTGGGCGAGTAGCGCCCGAGAAAGCCGTTCAATTAACGGGTCGCGTGTCCTTCGGTTCGCGCGGCCCGTTTCCTTTTGATGTACTCCTTTCGACCCATTCCTGCCACTAGGTCACTGGCGTCTGCTTTCGACCCATAGCGGACATTAGCTCGTCTCAGACAGTCGCTTCCACCGCCTTCGGCTGACGATCGCGGAAGAGGATCAGGAAGACGACCGCCGTCACCGCCGCGAAACCCGCCGGCAGCAGCCAGAAGCTCTGCCATTCGGGCCCGGCCCCCGCGCCCGTGCCCACCTGCACCGCATTCGCGGCGTTGCTGCCGATCAAATAGCCGACGCCCCAGGTCATCAGCGCGAGGAAGGACTGGGCGCGGCTGCGGGAATCGGCGGCGAAATGCTTGCCGACCCAGATCGTCGCGGCGACGAAGACGAAGTCGAAACCGACGCCGTGCAGCGCGAGGCCGAGGTAAATGATCGGCATGATCGGCCCGTCGGCATTGAAGCCGTTGGCGAACAGCACGTAGCGCACCGCCCAGGCGGCCATGCCGATGAACAGAACGCCCTTGATCCCGACCCAGCGGAAGAAGAGCGGCAGGAGCAGCAGGAAGCCGACTTCCGACACCTGCCCGATGGTCTGCGTTGCCGCCGGGTTCTGCACGCCGATGTCGTCGAGGAACGGGTTCGCGTAGACGTTGTAGAAGGAGAAGGGGATCATCATCAGCATCGAGCAGATGATCAGGACCCAAAAGCTGCGGTCCGAATTCTTGATCGCATCAAGTCCGAGCAGCGAGAAGAGCGACGGCGTCCCCTGCCCCGCTTGCGGCGGCGTGTTCGGCAAGGTGAACGAATAGAGGCCGTAGATCAGCGACACGGCGCCCGCGAGGTAGAGCGGCATCTGCGTCCGCTCCGCGTCGCCCGGAAGTGCAAGGCCGACGATCAGGCCGGCGACGATCCAGCCGATGGTTCCGAACACGCGGATCGCCGGGAACTGCTTTTCCGTATCGGTGATCGCGTTGAGCGCGACCGAATTGGAGAGCGCAATCGTCGGCATGTAGGCGAGCAGCACGCCGAGCGTTGCGAAGAACATGACGCCCGCATCCGCTCCGATCGACGAGAGCAGGAACAGCAATGCTCCGGCGAACAGGTGCAGTATGCCCATCACCTTTTCCGCCGAGAAATAGCGGTCGGCGATGGCTCCGACGAAGAGCGGCGCGGCAATCGCCGCCCAGCCTTGCGCGGAATAGATGGTGCCGACGCTGTCCTGCAGGCCATGGTGCGTGAGGTAGGTCGCGAAGGGCACGAACCAGGCGCCCCACACGAAATATTGCAGGAACATCATCGCCGACAGGCGCGCTCTGATCGTCAGGTCCACCGCACTCTCCCCCTCTATCTTCGTGTCAGGCGTCGAGCCCGAGCACCCGCCGGTTGCGGGCTGCATCCGGCCCCGCTCCAGCGAAATCGTCGAATGCCTTGTCCGCCTTGCGGATCATGTGTTTGGCGATGAACGGCGCCCCCTCGGCCGCACCCTGCTCCGGATGCTTGAAGCAGCATTCCCATTCGAGCACCGCCCAGCCGTCGTACCCGTATTTGGTGAAGGCCGAGAAGATCTGGCCGAAGTCCACCTGCCCGTCGCCCAGCGAGCGGAAGCGGCCCGGCCGATCCTGCCAGTCGGCATAGCCGCCATAGACGCCGGCGCGGCCCGACGGCCGGAACTCGGCGTCCTTCACATGGAACATGCGGATCCGCTCGTGATAGATGTGGATGAACTCCACATAGTCGAGCTGTTGCAGCACGAAGTGGCTGGGATCGTAGAGGATGTTGGCGCGCGGATGGTCGTTCGCGGCGGCGAGGAACCGTTCGAAGGTGATCCCGTCGTGAATGTCCTCGCCGGGATGGATTTCGTAGCAGGCGTCGACGCCATTCTCCTCGAACACGTCGAGCAGCGGCACCCATCGGCGGGCGAGCTCCTTGAACCCCTCCTCGACCAGCCCCTGCGGCCGCTGCGGCCACGGATAGACGGTGTGCCACATCAGCGCGCCCGGGAAGGTCGCGTGGGCGTTCAGCCCCAGGCGGCGGCTGGCGACGGCCGCCATGCGCACCTGTTCCTTGGCCCATTCGGTCCGCTCGGCGGGCTTCCCATGGAGTTGAGTGGGCGCGAAGGCGTCGAACAGCTCGTCATAGGCCGGGTGCACGGCCACCAGCTGGCCCTGGAGATGGGTCGAAAGCTCGCTGATCGCGACTCCCGCTTCCTGGCAGACCCCGGCGACCTCATCGCAATAATCCTGGCTCTCGGCCGCGCGATCGAGATTGAACAGCCGCGCATCCCAGGTCGGGAACCTGAATGCCCTTGTATCCCAGGCTCGCCGCCCATTTCGCCATGGACGGCAGGCTGTTGAACGGCGCTTCGTCACCCGCGAACTGGGCGAGAAAGATTGCTGGGCCCTTCATCGTGCAGTCTCCTGAAGATCGACCCAGGCCGCATCGCGCGCACTGCTGTCGTGCGCGGCCTGGATGAAGCGCATTCCGGCGAGGCCGTCGGCGAGGCTGGCATAGCTCGGCTGCGCGGGCGGTTTGCCGCGAACGGTGTCGGCGAAGTCGCGATAGATGTTGGCGAAAGCTTCGAGATAGCCTTCGGGATGGCCGGACGGCAGGCGCGTGACCGCCATCGCCGCATCGCCGAGATATTTGCGGTCGACACCCGGGGTCCAGATTTCCTCGGGCTTGCCGCGACGGGCGACGCGCAGGCTGTTCGGCTGCTCCTGATTCCAGTGCAGGCCGGCCTCCTCGCACCAGACCGAGATGGCGAGGCCATTGGCGTCGCCGGTGCAGATCTGGCTTGCGACAAGCGTTCCGCGTCCGCCGCCATCAAGGTGAAACATGGCCGCGCCGTCGTCGTCGAGCTGACGCCCTTCGACCGCCGCGCGAATTTCGGCGCTGATCCGCGTCATCCGCTCGCCGGTGATAAACTCCACCAGGTTGAAGGCATGCGTGCCGATGTCGCCGAACGCTCCGGCAAGACCCGATCGCTTCGGGATCGATGCGCCATTCGGCCTGCTTGCCGACGCCGTCCTCGGCCTTGGCCAGCCAGCCCTGCGTGTACTTCACCGCGACCCTGCGGACCGCGCCAAATTGTCCGCCCGTCACCAACTCGCGCGCCTGCCGGACCATCGGATAGCCGGTGTAAGTGTGGGTCACTCCGACCAGGCCGCCGGTCCTGTCGGCTGCCGCGGCAATCTCCAGCGCGGCATCGAGCGTGTCGGTCAGCGGCTTGTCGCAGAGCACCGGGAAGCCCGCTTCCAGTGCGGCGATGGCGGCGGGTGCGTGGACATGGTTCGGCGTGACGATGGCGATGAACTCGGCGCCGTCCGGCCGCCCGCGCTCGCCGTCCAGCAACTCCCGCCAGCTTGCGTAGCTGCGGTCCGCCGCAAGCCCGATGGCCGCGCCCGACCGCCGCGCCTTGTCCGGATCGCTGCTGAGCGCCCCGGCGACGAGCTCGCAATTGCCGGCGATGGCGGCGGCAATTCGGTGGACGGGGCCGATGAAGGCGCCCTCGCCGCCACCGATCATCGCATATCGAACGGGATTGGCGACGAGCATCAGATCGGACAGGGTCCGCATGTAGGCGAGGCTCTTGCGCGCGGCATCGAGCGCCGGCTCCGTGAACGGATCCTCCTGCTCCACGAAGTAGGAATGGACGGGCGACCCGCGCAGAGCACGGAAAGTCGCCTTCCAGTCGATCGTGCCCTGTCCGATCACCGTCGTGCGGTCGTCGGCGATCATCTTGCCCGGCTCGCGGACCGGGCTGAGCTGATCCTTGATATGCAAAAGCTCGATGCGCGGAGCGAAGCGCTTGATGATCGTCACCGGGTCGTAGCCGGCCGCGGCGACCCAGCCGATATCCAGTTCCAGCGCGACATGCTTGGGGTTCGTCATTCGAACGATCTCGGCCAATGGCATGACGCCTTCGTAGTCGAGCAGTTCGGCCGAGTGATTATGATAGCCGAAGCGCAGGCCCAGCTCGCGGGCGCGCTTGCCGATCTTCTCCATCGCAGCGGCGTTGGATCGCCACGCTTCGAGGTTCATCGCCTCGGCAACGGCGACGGGCCAGGGCTTGGACGGGTCGAGCGGCTTCGGCACGGCGGGTGAGGACGCCACGACATATTTGCATCCGACGTCCCGAGCGAAGGCCAGCCGTCCCTCGGTATCGTCGATGAGGTCCTTGAGGCCGTAGTGCGCCGAAACGCAATCGAGCCCCGCCGCCTTCACCATCGTCCGATATTGCTGGGGCGTGCGCCCGTACCAGCCGGCGGCCTCGACGCGCTTGTACCCCATCTTGCCGAGAGCAAGCAGCGTCCCTTCCGGATCCCGCGCCATGTCGTCCTTGACGGCCCACAGCTGGATGCCCGGCGGAAAGCGAAGCCGCGCCGCTGTCGCCGGCCCGGCGATCATCGCCCCGGCTGCCAGCGCGCTTCCCTGTGCAATGAACCCGCGACGCGAAACTGCCATCATGTCTACTCTCCCCGCGCTCATTGTTAGCGCTCCCACTCATGACGGCAAGCACTAGAGCGTAACGGTGCGCCCTTCTTTCGCGGACCGGTAGATCGCTTCGATCAGCCTGAGGTCCTGAAGCCCCTCTCCGCCCCCGGCCATCGGCTCGCGATTTTCGAGGATCGAGATCGCGAGATGGTCGAGCTGCGCCGCGAACTGATTGGCTCCCGGGCCTTTTGGCGGGGTGACATCCTGCGGATCGTCCCAGCCGCGGCGCACCCGCATGTGCTGGCCGTCGTAGCTGGTGCCCGGCTCGAGATCGATCCAGCCGTTGTCGCCGGTAAGCCGGATATGATTGTGGCCCGAGCTGTAGGACGAAAAGCCCTGGCCGATGAGGCCGGACGGGTAGAGAAAGGTCCAGGCGATGCGGTCTTCGACCTCGCGGAAACGCGGATCGTTGCGGTCCGTATTCTCGGTCGCCGTGACCGAAATCGGCTCCTCGCCCGCCATGTAGCGAAGCGCCTGAACGCTGTAGATGCCGATATCCATCATCGACCCGCCGCCCGAGAGCTCGCGGTCGAGGCGCCATTGCGCCGGGTTGTTGATCGGGAAGCCGTGCTCCGACTGGACAACTCGCCGCTTGCCGATCGCACCTTCGCGGGCAAGGCGCATGGCGTGGATGTTGTGTGGCTGGAAATGGCTTCGGTAGCCAATCATCAGCTTTCGCCCAGCAGCGCGGCAGGCGGCGATCATCGTCTCGCATTCGGCGGATGAGACGGCCATCGGCTTTTCGCAGAGCACATGCTTGCCCGCCCGCGCCGCGCGGATCGTGTATTCCGCGTGCATCGAGTTGGGCAGCACGACGTAGACGATGTCGACGTCCGGATTGTCGCGGATGCGGTCGAACTCGGCGTAGCTGTAACGTGACCCGGCCGGAATCTTATACTCCGACCCATATTGCTCCAGCTTCGAAGGCGTGCCGCTGACCAGCGCCGTCAGCCGTGAATGCGCGCAGTTCGCAAACTGCGGCATGATCATCCGTGTCGCATAATAGCCAAGGCCGACGATGGCGTAGCCGAGCTTCCGGCTGCTGCGGTTGCCCACCAGTTGCGCTCCCGCGGCGGCAGCGATCGCTGCACCGCCGATACCGCCAATCACTCCGCGTCGGTTGAGCAACATCGTCGCGTGCCTTCCGTGTCGCAATGTTCAAGGGCGTGCAGAAATAGCGCAGTTCCGAGTTACGAAGCCAGACGTAACAGCGCGAGTAGGCGGGAACGAGAGAAAGACACCCGGCTGAGGTTAGCCGCTCGCCGGATTTTACCAACCGCCCGTCTGTGCCGCTATGACACACTCGCGCGCCCTTTGCTCTCCATAAGGGAACAAACATGGTTAATGGATGTTTACGCGCCGCCCTCGGAGTCGCCGGGGTATACCTGAAGGGGCGCGTTCCATGAGACATGTTTTCAAGAGCACGATCGCCGCATTGGCATTGATCAGTGCCACTCCCGCTATGGCCGACATTGTCGATGCCAGCGCATCCGACAGCCAGGGCACGCTCGTGCACGGCAATGGCGGTGCCGCTGACGTGGGCACGGACGTAACTGGCACGCTAGGGGCCGGCCCCTCTGCGCCGGAGATCGTCCATTTCACCGGCGACACCACTGCCTCGGGTGATGTCAACGACGTCATGCTTCAGCAAGGTGCTGGTCAGGCCGAGCTTACCGGCGCGACCATTTCCGGAAACGACACCGAGGGCCTCGTCTCGGGTGACATTTTCCTGACCGACAATGCCGGAATGGAATGGATCGAGCTCGCGTTCTTCGGAATGACGGGCACGTCGATCGACTTCACTCTGAGTGGGCTTGCCGCCGACGGGATGACTCCGGAGGAGTTCGCCTTCAACTACCTGCTCGATGGATCGGGTTCAGCAAGGTTTGCCTTCGATGCTATCAACGGTGAGGTGATCACCAATCTGGCGTACACCATCAATGGTGGATCTGCTGACGGTCTTCGCCAGGTGCGTATCGCATCATCCGAGAGTGGCGTTCCGCCCGTACCGGAGCCTGCAACCTGGGCGATGATGCTCATGGGCTTTGGCGCGGCCGGCTTCGCAATGCGTCGGCGTCGGCGTCAGTCCGGCGAACTCCAGCAGATCGCCTGACCTCCCCACAAGGAAGACTCGCGCTTCTGGTCAGCCGGGAGCGCGGGTCTTGTCTTGCTTGCCCGCTCTGACCGGTTAGGCCGCGTGTGTGCCCGGCCTTCAATCATTCGACGCAATCATCATCGGCGCGGGCGCAGCTGGGCTGTTCTGCGCGGCGCTTGCAGGCCAGCGCGGACGCCGGGTTCTGCTCATCGATCACTCGGAGAAGCCCGGACGCAAGATCCTGATTTCAGGCGGCGGCCGCTGCAATTTCACGAACACCGGCGCCACGGCCGATAACTTCCTGTCCGCCAACCCTCACTTCGCCAAGTCGGCGCTGAGCCGCTTCACTCCGGCCCAATTCATTGCACTTGGTCGATCGGCACCGGATTGCCTGGCATGAGAAGACGCTCGGCCAGCTCTTCTGCGATGGCCCGTCGAGGCAAATCGTCGACATGCTGCTCGACGAATGCTCTGCCGGGGCGGTTGAGACGGCCTTCGGCCACTCGGCAACGGTCGAGCATCGAGACGGCGCGTTCCACGTCGGCTTCGGCGGCGCTGCGGCCCATGCGCCGGCGCTGGTGCTTGCAACCGGCGGACTGTCGATCCCGAAGCTCGGAGCGACCAGCTTCGCCTACGACGTCGCACGCCGCTTCGGCCTCAAGATCGTCGAGCCGCGGCCCGCGCTCGTGCCGCTCACGCTTTCCGGCGACCAGGCCCTGTTCACGACGCTGTCGGGCGTGTCGGCGGAGGTCGTTGCGCGAGCCGGCAAGGGGCGGTTCCGCGAAGCGGCGCTGTTCACCCATCGCGGGCTTTCGGGTCCGGCCATCCTTCAGGTGTCTTCCTACTGGCGGCACGGCGAACCGGTAACGATCGACTTCCTGCCCGACCTCGCCGAAAGGCTGGCTGCTGCAATCGAAGCGCGAGGAGCCCCGCACCACGCTTCGGCGATTGCTTGGCCGGTCGCTTCCCGAACGCCTTGCGGAGACGCTTGCCGATCAATTGGCGCTCGGGTCCGAGCTGGCCAACATTTCGGATCGGCTGCTCGATGAGGCGGAGCTCCGGCTGAAAGCCTGGACGTTCCTTCCGAATGGAAGCGAGGGGTTCGCCAAGGCGGAAGTCACCATCGGCGGCATCAGCACCGCTGAACTGTCTTCGCAGACCATGGAATCGAAGCGGGTGCCCGGCCTCTACGCCATCGGCGAGGCGGTCGACGTCACCGGCTGGCTGGGCGGCTATAATTTCCAATGGGCTTGGGCGAGCGCGCATGCTGCGGCGCAGGCTCTCTGATCAGAACAGTCTACCCCTCCGCCCCAATCGCGAGTAGGCGCTGACGCCATGCAACATTCGAGAATCCACGCCCCCCTTGCGGAGGCTTTGGCCGCGCGCGGCTACGACACTCTGACCTCGGTCCAATCGGAGGTCATCAAGGAAGGCGCCGACGACCGCGACCTGATCGTTTCGGCCAAGACCGGTTCGGGCAAGACCGTGGCTTTCGGTCTGGCGATCGCCCATCAATTGATCGAGGGCGACCGCGTACCCTGGTCGCGCGAGCCGCTCGGACTGGTGATCGCGCCGACCCGCGAACTCGCGATCCAGGTGAGCAAGGAACTGGACTGGCTTTACGCCTCTGCCGGAGCCCGCGTCGTCACCTGCGTTGGTGGCATGGACCCGATGAAGGAGCGCCGCGCCTTGCAAGGCGGAGCGCATATCGTGGTCGGAACGCCGGGGCGCCTGCGTGACCATCTGGAACGCGGCGCCCTCGACCTGTCCGCACTGCGCGTCGTCGTCCTCGACGAAGCAGACGAGATGCTCGACATGGGCTTTCGCGAGGAGTTGGAGGAAATCCTCGACGCGACGCCCGATGAGCGCCGCACCTTGCTCTTTTCCGCCACCATGCCGCGCCCGATCGTCGCCATGGCCAAGCGCTACCAGAAGGACGCGCTGCGCATCGAAACCATCGGCGAGCGCGAGGCGCATGCGGATATCGCCTACCAGGCCGTCGCCGTGTCTCCGACCGACATCGAACATGCCGTCGTCAACCTTCTTCGCCTTCACGAGGCGGAAACCGCGATCCTGTTCTGCGCCACCCGTGAAGCGGTTCGACGCCTGCACGCGAGCCTGACCGAGCGCGGCTTCCAAGCCGTTGCCCTCTCCGGCGAGCACAGCCAGAACGAGCGCAACAGCGCACTGCAGAGCCTGCGCGACAAGCGCGCGCGCGTCTGCGTCGCAACCGATGTCGCCGCCCGCGGCCTCGACCTGCCCTCGGTCTCACTCGTCATCCACGTCGAGCTTCCGCGCGACGCCGAGGCCCTTCAGCACCGATCGGGCAGGACCGGCCGGGCAGGACGCAAGGGCATCGCGGTGCTCATCGTCCCGTTCCGCCGACGCCGGGTCGTGGAATCGATGCTTCGAAACGCCCGCATCGACGCCGAATGGATCGACGCGCCTACGCCCGAGCAGATACGCTCGAAGGACCGGGAGCGGCTTCTGGAAACGCTCTCCGCGCCGGTCGAGGCCGACGAAGACGATCGCGCACTCGCCCAGGAACTGATGTCGCAACTTTCGCCGGAAGCTATCGCGTCTGCGCTCGTCAGATCCCTGCGCACCGATCTACCGGCACCCGAGGACATTCTCGCCTCCGGTGGCAGGGAAGAACGCAGTCGATGGTCCTCGGGCGGGATTCGAAGGCTCGACCTGGTTCAGGATCAACGCCGGTCGCCGCCACAATGCCGACCCACGCTGGCTGTTGCCGCTGATCTGCCGCTACGGACACGTCAGCCGCAATGACATCGGAGCGATCCGGATTGCAGCGAACGAGAGCTACTTCGAAGTGACGCAGCGCGCGACGCCCGGCTTCATGAAGGCGTTACGACGTGCAGTCATTGCGCCCGAGGATGAAGGTCTGGTGATCGAACAGGCGCCGCCACGCGCCGTCCCGGCGGCGTCGAAATCGAGTCGTCCACCGATGGTCCACGCCCGCGCAAAGCCGACGCGGCGAACATCGAGATCCGCTCGGTAGGATCGCGGACACTGCCGCCGTTGGTAGGGAATTTGATACGTGGCGACGCTGCTGGCGCTTGACTCGAAAAACAATTAAGCGAGCCGGGTCTACAACGTCACGTCTCGGGGTCGAGATGCAAACCCTGCAGAGGCTCGTGAGCGACACGAGCGGAACATCAAACGCCGAATATGTGCTCATCCTGGCAATAACCGGCACCGCAATTCTGATCTCGGCCATATGGTTCGGCGGGGTAGTTGGTGACGCCACGAACGAAACCGGCACGTGTATCGAAACGTCCGGTTCGAACTGCGATCAGCCCTAGCAGGCACATCTCGCCCCCCGAATAATTGTCTACGACGTGACTTCCCGGATGCGGACGGTGCCGTCGGACGATGATTGCCCGAACCAGATCCTGCTCGTGCCCTTCATCCTGCTGCCACGGCTTCGCAGGGTTTCAGGCCGCTGGTTGAGCACCGACTGTTTCACCCGAGGCGTGAAGATGCGATCGAAGTCGCGTTCAATCTCGCGAACCGAGCGGTACGTGAGGGTTTGACCGTCGAGATTCACACGCAACGGCAAAGCGATGAGAGCAATCACTGCACCACGGTCATTGGACCTCAACGCCTCCTGTAGTTGCGATAGGAAGGCGCCGTAGGTGTCGATCACAGCCAGGGGGCTGGCGGACATCGTCTGGCGTTCAGCGACTGCGCCGGCACGGCCTTGCTTGGCGATGTTCGGTCGCTCGATGCGGGAGCCGGTCACCACAACACTATCGGCCACCGACTCCTCCGCTAACTGAGTCGCGGGCGGTGGTGGAGGAGGAGGTGGCGGCGGTGCAGACGGAGACGGAGCAGGCGTCGCCATAGAAGGTGCCGGGGCCGCCTGTACCGCTTTGAGTTCGTCCGCTACCGAGGCCGTCACCTCTCCGGGGACGGGTGCAAGAACGGCTGGTTGCGAAGTGCGGGCTCCGGACGGCGGCTCGGCGTCCATCGGGGCCTTGGCCACCGCGTTTTCGATCGCAGGAGCTGTGGGGTCCACGATCGCGTCAGGTTGGGCAAGCGCTTCGCCAGAGGCCGTCACGCTAGGGGGCTCATTGTCGCGCAGCGTGGTCAGCGCGAGCGGAACGCTGACGACCGCAATCAGCGCGGCGGTGGCCAGTGCGCCCATTGCACGCCGATCCATGGCAGCCCAGCCTGCCCAGAGCGGTCGACTTCGCTACGCCCCTTGCTGGTGCTTCCTCCGCTCCGTCGAACTTGCGAAGCGCGGCCTCGATGGCGGCCCGGCGCGCCGCCGGGCGCGGCGGCGGGGGCTGTGGCAGCGCGATGATATCGTCGCCGTCGATCGCCACTACCGCATCCCTTCGAAGAACCGCATCGCCGAACTCATAACGATATTCGCATCCCCGTCGAAGGGCCTACGGGCGGCCGCCGGTGCCGGGGGCGAGCACCGGCGGCCAAAAGCCGCTAACGTTCGAGCTGCGCCAGCGAGCGAGCGCTCTTCGCCGCCCTGACCAGTTCGAGGAACTCCGTCCGGTAACCGAACTCGTCCGGACCTCGCGACGCACTGGCGATCCGAAGCACGTCGTCATAGCCGAGCTTGCCGGTATGCCGGCCGCCGCGAAGCAGTTCCGCGAAGCCGGCGACGGCAGTGGCGAAGCGCGCATCGCGCGGCGCCTGCTCGAAGCTGCGCACCTCGAAACGCCTGTCGATCGGGGTCGTGATGAGCCGGCTCGTGTCCGACTTCGGCAGTTTGTAGCGGATCTTGACGAAGCCGATTTCGGCGCTCCGCCGAGCTTCCGGCGCGACGCGTGTCGAATCGGCGTAGCGCAGGTCGTTCATCGTGCGTGGCCCGCCGACAGGCACCACCTCGTAAAGCGCCGTAACCGTCTGCCCCGAACCGACGTCGCCCGCATCGACCTTGTCGTTGTCGAAGTCGTCGCGGTTTAGCGCCCGCGTCTCGTAGCCGATGAGCCGGTATTCGGCGACCGCCGCCGGATTGAACTCGACCTGGATCTTCACGTCCTTGGCGATCGGGAACAAGGTCGAGCCGGCCTCCTCGACCAGCGTCTTGCGGGCTTCCGCAACCGTGTCGATGTAGGCCGCCGTCCCGTTGCCGTTCTGGGCGAGCGTCTGCATCAGCGCATCGTTGTAATTGCCCATCCCGAAGCCGAGGACGGACAGGAACACGCCCTTGCTGCGCTCGCGCTCGATATAGCCCTTGAGCTCGCCCTGGTCGGTGATGCCGACGTTGAAGTCGCCGTCGGTTGCCAGGATTACCCGGTTGACGCCCTTCGGATTATAGTTGGACTTGGCCAGCTCATATGCCTGGCGGATACCCTCCGCGCCGGCGGTGCTGCCGCCCGCGCCGAGCCGGTCGATGACCGCGCGGATCTTCTCCTTCTGGCTGGCCGGCGTCGGCTCCAGCGCCGTGCCTGCGCTGCCCGCATAGGTGACGATCGCGACCGTATCGCGCTCGTCCAGTTCCTCGAGCAACATGTTCAGCGACCGCTGCACCAGCGGCAGCTTGTTGGGCGCGTTCATCGAGCCCGAGGTATCGACTAGAAAGACCAGATTGGCGCGCGGACGCGTCGACTTCTGAACCGTGTAGCCCTTGATGCCGATGCGAACGAGCTTGCGGCCCGGCGACCAGGGGCTGGGGAAGACGGCGACGTTAGTGCTGAACGGCTGCGCGGTGCTGGTCGGCGGCGCGTAGTCGTAGTTGAAGTAGTTCACCATCTCTTCGGTCCGGACGGCCGCGGGCTGAGGCATGACATTCTGGTTCAGCGACGCCCGCACCCATGAGTAAGAAGCGGTGTCGACGTCGATCGAGAAGGTCGAGACCGGCGCGTCGCGGACGATCTGAAACGCATTTTCGGCGAAGTTCGTGAACTTGTCGCGTCCAACGTCCTGATAAGGCGGGACCCAGTATCCCGGCGCCGGCGCCACCATTGCTACAACAGGAGGCGGCGGCGGCGCGCGCATCGCGCGCATCTCAGCTGGACTGGAACTTTCTAGATTGGGCCGAGCAATCTTTGACCCAGTAACCACGACACTGTCGGCCACGGCTTCCTCTGCCACCGGCTCTTGCTGCGTCGAAGCGGCCGTTTCGACACCCCTTCCTGCGCAAGAGGCGAGCAGAAACGCTCCCAAAGCCAAGCCCAGGTGACGGCGATTGCACCCCATGAAAACCTCCCTCGAATCCGGCGGGCAAAATCGCTCGCCTGATCCTGAGACGCGCCGTCCGCGGGAATCCTTTGAAGGAAGTGGAAAAGTTTTTGCCTAGATGTCGTTCCCGCTTGGCGAGAGTATGCGCCGAACCTCGTGCATCCGCCACGCGACCGTCGCTTCCGCTACGCCGAGGATTGCCGCCGCCTCAGCATGGGTGAGTTGCTGGCCGGCCACGAGCACCGCAGTGTCTCGAAGCGCCGGTTTCAGGCGCGCGATGGCGCTCTTCAGCCAGATTGCGTCATAGAGGTCGCGTCCATCCGGGGCGGCCGCAATGCCAACGAGGACGCTCAGCCGCTCCGTGAACAATCGAAGCGAGCCGCGCCTGCGCCGCCAGTCGCGGCAGGCATTGAAGGTGATCCCGCAGAGCCAAGTCCCGAACTTCGCCTCGCCGCGGAAGCTGCCGATCTTCTCGACGAGCGCACAGCACACATCCTGGGCAATATCGTCCGCGTCGGTGCGCGAACCTGTCAGCTGCCACGCCAGTCCATGGATTCGGTCGTAATGACGCTCGAGCAGCGATCCGAATGCATCGCGATTGCCGGCGATCGCGGCGGCGACGAGACTGGAATCTGGATCGCTGCCGATCTGTGCCACCCGCTGCTGCCCACGACCCTCACCCAACCACACTATGGCTTATGAACAAAGCTCGGGCTTCGCACCAGCAGGCTGATAACCGCGCAGCAGGCCTGAAAGGCGTGACTGGAGGCGTACCTGCGGGCTACGCAGTCAGGCCAGGAGGGAGAGAATGATCGTCATCGAGGTGAGCATGGCTACGACGATCAGCGTGACGAAGTCTTCGGAAACCGGAGTTCCAATTTCCTGCCAGGCGATGGATTCAGCGCGACGTCCGGCCATGACGTTTGCATAGCCTTCTTTAGGCGATCGTGACAGGGGTCGCCGGTCGATTCTTCGACATTCCTGGGGATAATATCGGTGCGGATATCACACGAGCGGGTCATTCCGTGAGCGGAACGCCCGGAACTCCCATCGGCCGTCGCGCGTCCCTGCTTGATGATCCATTCGTCCGTCACCCTAAGCAAGTCGGCTAGGCTGTGCCGCGAGATGGCTGCCGAATGCCTGACCGAGGAAGCGCGGGAGGCGCTGCTCGACGCTGCCGACAGCATGGACGGTGGAGCAGAGCGGAATGATCGGCCGCAGCGGCCTGATCCTCCTGTTTTCCGCTGGACAGCGTAGCTCTGCGAATGTGCCCAAACGGGGCACTTTTCAGTCCCGCATTGACTTAAAATCCAACCTCTGACCTCCTCTCGCCGAGAGGTATCGCCATGAAGACGATCTTTCGGATCTGTAGAGACACCGGCGGCGCATCTGCCGCCGAGTATGCCCTGATCCTCGCCATCGTCGGCACTGGCATTGCCCTCGCATCCTACGGGCTTGGGCAGGTGATTGCCGGCTCGATGAACGAAACGGGGACCTGCATCTCCACGTCCGGCGCAACCTGCCCGGCATAAACCCACAGGCTCTCAACGAGGGCTGAACCCCACCGCCCGCAACTCGACAAGACGCTCGGGCGTAAGCCTTTCGCTACTGCCCTGCTGCGCTGCGCGAGCAAAGTCCGCGGTCACTCCCAACGCCTTGAGCTGCACGAGCTGGTCAACGGACAGGTTCCGGTACCCGATACGCTCGAAGCTAGCGACGTAATCCGCATCGATGCCCAGCGACTTCAGCTGGACGAGATGGTCCGGTTCGAGATTGCTGTACCCGTGCCGAACATAGCCCTGGATGAAGGCGGGCGTGATATCGAGCGCCTTGAACTGGACGAGCGCCTCGAGATCCCTCGGCCGATAGCCGACATTCGCCAGTCCCGAGATATAGGCGGAATCCACACCCAAGGCCGTAAGGGCGAGCAGGTCATCCACGGTCGGCACCGGGTAACGGGCGGCATGAAGTGCTTCGACCGTCTCACGGCGCGCATTGAGGGCCATGAGGCTCAGTCCCTCGCCATGGCTCGGCCGGCGCATGCCCTTGCTGACGACAAAGTCGTTGAAGGCGGCGCTGGCTGTGAAGTTGCACGAGCCTGATGCCTTTGATCGACCGCCGGTGCCGGCGCAGTCGAGGCGACCCGCATCGCGGATCATGGTGAACTGAAGGGCATGATCCCCTCCCGAGCGAAGTCGCGCGAGATCGAGACCTGGGAGTTGATCGGGACGAAAGGAGCTCGACCAGTGATTGGTATTGTGGTCGCCTCCCCCGATAAAGTTGGCCTGGATCTGTCCGTCGCTGCGGTTGCCGTCGAGCCGAAACTGTACCGGCCCAGCGGCCACGGCCGTACACGCCGAGGAAACGACGACACCCGAGAGAAGCAGCGCGGTAACGGAAGCAAACAAACGCGTCATGGTCATTCTCCTCTGAGACTGGGCAAGCCTCGCCCGTTCGCCCAAAGTGGGCGTCAAAAGTCGGCAGTCGTGGATGGTTTCAGGAGTTCAAAAGAAGTCCGCTTGCGTCACTCGCTGTCGTGCGGGTCGATGTCCTCGGGTCCGAGGCCTGTAGCCTTCGCCGCGATCAGCGCATCGACGCTGGGCAAGGCACGATTTGCGCGTCGATATCTCGCCACGTCTGAAGGCGTAATGCCAAGGGCCTTCAACTCCTGCAGCTCATCGAGAGCCAGATTCGGATATCCCGCGCCAGCCATTCCCCGGATGTAGCCGCCATCGATTCCTAGGGCGCGCGCCTCGACGATCGTCTCCGCATCGAGGCCGCGGAATCCCGAGTTCGCGAGATCGCGAACATAATGCGGGGTGACGCCCATTGCGGCCAATCCCATGATGTCCTCGTGTGTCAGCCGCAGGTTCGGCGCTGCGTTTCGAAGCGCGCGGGCATAGTCCGGCGATGCGCCGATCGCCTTGAGCGCGATTGCACGATCGATGGACGACTGGGCATGAGCGACGGCTCCGTTGGCGGCGGCAACGGCCGTCCGAACCGTCGGACCGATACTGGCCAGCGTGCCATCCTTGGTGACGCTCAATCTCGACGATTCGTTCTCGAGGACGATCTCCCCGGCCACGCTCTGCACTTCCATTGCCGCCGTCGGCGCAGGCTGCGCGATTGTCGCGAGAGTTGCAGCCTCGGCGGCCGGAGCCGCAGAGGCCACTCGGCCATTGCCAAACCGGCCCTGCTCGGCAGCTTCAGCGATCGTCGGCGACACGAACTGCAGGGCCGCCACCGGGACCGTCATCCCTGCTGCGAAAAAGGCGGCGGCGCTGCTCCATCTCCAGCCACCGGGAGCACGCTCGAGCGCCGCATCGAGTACGCGCTTCACGCGCCGAGTCGAGCGAGCCTTTCCCTGGAGCGACGCCGTGAGCCCCTAGCAAAAGCCCGCGGCATTCATGGCGCGCGATACCGACGAGCAGGTTGGCGTATTCCGTATCCTCGATGTTCGCGGCCAGAACTGCGTCGTCAGCCGCTTCTTCGCGCAGCTGATGAGCCTCGCGGGCAAGCAGCCAGACAAAAGGATTGAACCAGAAGATGGCCACGGTGATGCGTGACAGCATCAGCTTGGCCCAGTCCAAGCCCGCAACGTGGGCCAACTCATGAGCGATGATAGCCTCGGCTTCTTCGCGCGCTTCCTTAGCATCGGTGTTGAGCAGGATAACGGGCCGCATAAGGCCCCAGCTGATCGGAGAGCGCAGCTCGTCGCTGGTGAGCAAAGCCGTACCGCTCTTGAAGCCCATGCGCTGCTGCGCACGCGCCAGCGCCTGCAGCCAGTGCGCGTCGACAAGGACCTCCGCACGAGCCTTAAGCAAGGTCAACCGACCCAGGGCGATCAGGGTGAGCAGGAGGAGCAAAGCGGCGGGAGCGGCATAAGCCCAGATGCCCCATTCGATCGGAGCAGGCCGAGAGCCGGCTGCCGCCGCGGGAAAGGTCGCACGCTCATTCGCGACCCCCGGCGCGGCGACCGCATCAATATATACCGGATTTGGCGGCAGACATTGGAGCGGGCTCGCCCGACAGGACGGCCGGACCTGCAACCTCCATTGCCGGCAGCGCGATGGCGCCGAACGGCAAGAGCAGCAGGGCCAGCAGGCCGAGATGGGCAACCCAGCTTCGGTCTGACGCCGAGCGCCGCTGCATGACCTTCAGCAGCAGGAGCGTGCCACCGGCGATCACCAGAGACTTGGCGGCCAGCAAGAGAAGATACGCCATTACTTCGCTCCTTTGCCGTTCTTCGCCGCACGCGCGCGAGCGATCATCGCTTCGATCTCGTCGAGCTGCGTGGAATCGAGCCGTTCGGACATGCCCAGCAGCGCGGTGGCCGCGCCCGCCGGTGAATTATTGAAGAAGACACGCACGACTTCGGACAACGCGTTTTTCCTCGCGACGGAGTCTGCGACTGCGGGGCTGTAGACATAGCCCTTGTCCGATTCCGTCCGGCGAACGACCCCCTTGTCCTCCAGCCGCTTGAGCATGGTCCGGATGGCCGAACCGCTCGGATTGTCCGGGCAAGGCGTCGCAGATCTCAGCGACGGCGAGATCGCCCCGCTGATAAAGCAGGTCGACGATCTGGCGTTCTCTCGGAGGCAGTTTGCTGAGCATGAGACTCGGGTGATCCTTTGCGCTACTTTTGTAGCGTGCTACATTTGTAGCGCCAGCGCAAGACCCTTTTTCGAGACGTGTCAGCCTGCTTGAACGGCCCTTTGCTGGGCAGGCCCAACTCGGCTCGCCAACCGCTGGCCCGCCCAGCCGGCGACGAGAACCAGCGCGATCGGCGTCATATGCCCTCGGAGCCGCTCGGCACCCACAAACCAGATCTGCAGCGCGAAGAAATAAGCAAGACAGGCGACAAGGACCCGAGACATCAGGCCGCGCCGGGTGAAAGCCGCCACGGCAGTCGCGGCGATGAGAGCGAAGTGGGTCACGCTCGTCAGGAAAGTGAGGGCATGGACCGGTACGGGGCGGGGCGTTTTCATTTCATGCAGCTCGACCGGGATTGCGTCGTTGAAGAACAGCATCCGGAATCCCTTGATCAGGCAATCGATAGAGGTACTGCACCGGGTGCTCCATGATCCACGCCCAGGCTTCGGCCCCGGCCAACCGAGCCATCTCCAGTTCCGGCGCAAGGAGCCGCTGGGGCGCTGGAATCCATTGTCCGCCCGGCTGAATGCCAATCCACAGGGTCATCCCGCCCGCTGTCGTCAGCGGAACGAAGCGATCAAATATCAGGTAGTTCCTGATCCACCACGGCATGAGGACTGCTGCCGCCGACAGCGCCGCAATCGCCATCGCGACGAACCACGCACGAGGAGATGCAAACTCCTTGATCAGCACGAGAGCGACCAACGCGGGCAGGAGCACGATGCTCGGCTGGGTCAAGGCGAGCACTCCCATCGCCGCACCCAGCGCGATCGGGCCGAAAACCCGCTGCGACCGGCTCGAATAGATCGTCAAGGCGGTCGTCAGCACGAAGAGCAGCGCGACCAATCCCTCCTTCTGCGCAATAGGCGCGGCCAGGAACACGCTCGGCCACAACAGCCAAGCTACGGCCGCGATCTCGCCATGACGGGAGCCGCACAGCCGGGCGAGCCACAGGATCGCGCCGGCCGTGGCGACGTCGATGGCGAAGTTCAGGCTGATCAGCGTCAGCGCCTTGATCGGCGCGACCGAGCCAACGAGCGCCAGGATCATCGGGTACATGGGCGGGTAGAAGGCCCGCAGGTTCGGCACGATCCACGGGTCGTCGATGACGATCCCGCGCCCGGCGATGATGTTCTGCGCGATGACGATGTAATTGCCCGCGTCGCCCATTGGCGATCCGCCCGAGGTGAACGGCAGCAGCGCCAGGCGCAGTGCCAGCGCCAGAACCAGAACGGCCGCAATCCGGCCTGCACGCGCCTTTGTCACAACACCCCCTGCCCAACCGCTGCCACTATGCGCAGCGGGACTCATTGCCTCAAGTGCGAACCATAGCAGCCGTACACTTCACTTTCTTTTAGAACGGCCGGTGCTACCCTCGGTCGAGGGGTGGTGTCGTGAAGCAAGAACGGATCGCGCGGGTCGACGTGCGCTGGATTTCCATAGCAGCGCTCGGCGTGTTGACCGCAGCGGCGGCATATCCTGTTCTGGCCGCGGCTCTATCCGCTGGACGACGCCTACATCACGCTGAGCAATGCTCGCGTCTTCCTCTCCGGACAGCCGGATCCCGCCTACCACACATCCTATCTGACCGGCGCGACCAGCCCCGTGCATCTGCTGCTGGTGGCGATCGCCAGCCTCGTGATGAACCCCCTTTGGGGACCCTTGGTCATTGGCCTCTCTGGCGGAGCGCTTTACCTCCTCGCACTCTCGCGAATTGCCGATCGGGAAGGCCTCAGCGGCTGGCTGAAATGGGCCGTGCATCACAATCGGGGCGATCACCGGTTTCGCGCTCATCCACTATCTGAACGGGCTCGAAACCTCGCTGGCCATGGCCGCGCCGGCGTGGATGCTGCTCTGGTGCGACGATCGCCGCAAGCTGCCGATTCTGGCCGGCCTTGCTCCGTTCATCAGGCCCGAGCTGGGGCTGCTGAGCGCGCTCCTGCTCCTTCGCCTGAGCCTGCGCTCGAGCTTCCGCGAAAATGCGACCATGGCACTGCTCACGCTGCTCGCGGCCGTGCCTTGGGCGGCCTGGGTGTTCAGCGAGACGGGTCAGCTGATCCCTTCGACCATCGGCGCGAAGCTCGCGTGGTTGCATCCGCCCGATGTCTCCTTCCCAGATCAAGTTGCTCGTCTTGTGCGAGACGCTTCTGACGTCGTTCCAGTTGCCGCTGATGATTGGACTGGTCGGCTTGAACAAAGTGCCGGCGGGGCGATTTGCAGCGTCTTTTCGTCTTCGCTCGGCCTTGCGACGGCGACCGTCATTTTTCCGACGATGCTCGGACTGGAACTTCGCTCGATATCAGGCGATTTTCACCCCCGTGCTCGCTGTCGGGATCGTCCGCATCGCCGCCGAACGATCGCGAATATCAAACTTTGTGATCCTCGGACTTGTGCGGCTGGGCAATTTGCACGGCTGCGACTTGCGATGTTCGCATTATGTCGATGAGATCGAATATTCGCGTCACGTCGCGCGCCCAGGCAAAGTTCGTCGCGGACCTGCCAGCCTCCTCTATCATCCTCATCCACGATGCAGGCCAGGTCGCATGGGAAAGCCCGAAGGCGCAGCTCATCGACGTGGTCGGCCTGAAGAGTCCGCAGGTTGTTCCCATCCACGAGCAGCTGACGAAAGGCGAATGCAAGCGGGTCTCAATCGCTGGATCGCATCGCGCGCGAGACCTCGGCGACCCACGTTGTCGTCCTCAACCGATGGGCGTGGCCGTGCGTCGCACACGATCTGCGGAAAGCCGGCTGGGGAATGAAGCCGATCTACAAGGACCTCTACTGGGTGTACGAGTTGACAGCGCCAGGCGGCCAGAGCCGATCGCGGCCGTCGAGTTAAATCGCCGTGGTCGACGCCGCTGATCTTGCTTACATCAGTCAGAAGACGGCTTTCGCGATCAATTGTCCTTTGAGTCCCCAAATCGCGGCGTCGCGACCATCTCCCTCGCGATCGCAACTGCCCGCGCGGGTGTGATCGCTCGATTTGGATAGGCGTCGAGTACCAATCCAGGAATATAGCGTTGGCCTGAGGTCCGAGAAGGTGAAGCCCGGTGAGCCCGTTCTTCGGGCCAGTTGCCTCGACTACCGCATCGATCTCGTCGGCTTGAAATCCAAGCTCACGTAAGTTTCGGTTCCAAAAACTGATGCCGGCGCTCCGCGTCAGGTCGACCGAAAATGAGAATGTCCGCCGCACGGCGCTTTACGGCGGGGTCAAGCGACTCGTACCGGTTGGTGCACATGATCACGGCGGCGGGAAGGCGCTGATTAGAAATTCGATCGATGCCGCGGATGAACGCGTTCACTCCGCTGACATCCTCGTGATGCATTTGCGAGGTCTCACGAGACTGGGCCAAAGCGTCGGCTTCGTCGACAAGAAGGATGACTGCGCCCTGCGACTTCCCACCACTCGACTTCAGCGAGCCCGCCTCTTTCACCGTATAATCGAACGCCGTCGAGATCAGGTGAGTCATTTCGCCCACCTTGCCCTGGCCGCGCGTCGCAAGACTTAGCGGCAGAAGCATCACATCGATCCCCTCCTGACGACCGACTGCGTCGCCGATCGTCTCGGCAAGCTCGGTCTTTCCCGCAGCCCACGTCGCCCGCGAGAATGACGAGCGGAGGGCGGTGAAGCACGGCATCAAGCAAGTTTTCCGCGCCTCCATGATGTTCGCTCGCCCAGCGACGAAGCCCGGCCTGGTTGACGAGCAGTCCAAGGACCTTGGTCAGTCTTTTCTTGTGATCTTCCAGACCCACGAGCCGGTTCAACCGCTCGCGAGCGACAGGATGCGGATAAAGCAGCTTGCTTTCAAACAGCTTTGCCGGATCGACTAACATCGCACCTCAACGCTTACACCAGTGCGGTGTAATGATATTTGCGCTCGGGTCACTTGAAAAGCGACGGACTGCATCGTTGCGTTCCGGCAAAATGAGACGGTGCGACACAGGCGCTTCAACCCTTCTCTAACCATTGCCGGTGCACAGTGCCCGCATGAACGGCGCACTATCTTTCGTGGTGGCTTCTCTGAAGACAGGCTTTGCCCTGCTCGTCGCGAACGAAGTCCGAGGCTTCGTTCTGGCCGCCCCAGTGCTCTATGCTATGTATGAAGCGGGCGGCACTCTGATGGCTATCTGGATCGGCTTCTGCTCTTTGGCCGGTATCGCGATTTCCGTCGTTGCACCGCTCTTTGTCGCCAAGAAGCTGAAGAACCGTATCGCGCGGTGGCATGCGGCGGTGGCAACGGCTTAGAGCCGTTCCGACCCCTCGTTCCGGGATTGCGGAGCAATCATTCCGGGTCCCATTGGAACCAACTCCTCGCTCGCAGGTGACTAGCATCCCTCTTCCATTCCATTGCCGAACACTTGACGTGTTACTGATTTTCAGTGCTGATATTTCCTTTTGACGTATTGCGAGTGATGCATTACCGAGACAAGATCTTCGTTCGGCAGCAGACCGCGCTGATTGATGGGTCGAGCGATTAACTGTACCGCCGCGATACATCCCCATTCAGTCGTGTAATCCTGCCTTAGTTTCGATTAGCATCTGTCTGCTGCCCTGAGTAGGCGGTGACGGTTTCTTCGGGGAAGGCCACATGGCGACGATCGCCGTAGCGAATGGAGCATCGAGCCAACGCGATCGCAGCGGCTTCGGTTCGTGATTACCATCTTCCTCGGTTCGTTTCTTCTTTTCCTTGTCCAGCCGATGATTGCGCGGATGGCATTGCCTCGGGTGGGGGGTGCGCCGGCGGTGTGGAACTCCGCGATGCTCGTGTATCAGGCACTTCTGCTTGGAGGATATGCCTATGCGCACTTTTTGGTTCGCATGCCTGTTCGGCGGCAGGTCGCCATTCACATAAGCTTGTTCGCATTGGCCGCACTTACACTTCCCATTGGCCTGATGTCTGCTCTGCCAAGTCCGAACGCGAACCCCTTCCTGTGGATACCTTGGCTTCTCCTCATCTCGATCGGCCCCCTCTTCTTCGTCGTCTCAGCGCAAGCACCTTTGTTGCAACGCTGGTTTACGCTGTCAGGCGGTGGCGACCCATATCCGCTCTATGCTTCGTCCAATCTCGGCAGTTTTAGCGGCCTTCTGGCCTACCCTCTGTTGGTCGAGCCCACATTGCCCGTAACGCTTCAAAGCTTGCTTTGGAGTGCGGGCTACGGAGTTCTGTGCCTGCTAGTCCTGTGGTGCGGATGGCAATCATCAAGCAAAAGCGTTTCCGAAGCCTCATCTGACGAAATCCCCCAGGCTCCCCGCCGGCGCCAGATACTGAGTTGGGTCATCTTGGCCGCGGTGCCGTCCGGGTTGATCTTGTCCACGACTTTGCACCTCACAACCGACATCGTCGCCATGCCATTGTTGTGGGTTCTACCGCTCGGTGCCTATTTGCTCAGTTTCACCTTTGCATTTGCTGAGAAGCGCGGACCCGCACGCCTTATCAGTGAGCTGGCTGCACCTGTTCTGCTTCTAACGGTACTGGGAACAATGGGCCTGCAGGGCAATAGGGTCATTTTGTTAGCCATACTTGCAGTTCTGAATCTGTTCTGCATTTCCGTGGCACTGCATTCACGTTTATTCGAACTTCGACCGCATCCACGATATCTGACTAACTTCTATTTGGCCCTTTCCGTGGGGGGAGTGCTCGGGGGCATCTTCTGTGCGTTGATCGCGCCGATGTTGTTTGACTGGACGTATGAGCATCCAATCCTACTTGTCACTGCTGCGTTCTTGCTGCCCGCGCTGAGCCCGTTCCGGCGCTTCGCTGATCTGTGGGGGAGTGACCGCACTGCTCGCAAGGTAACTGTGGTCGGGATTGCTGTTGTAGCGGCTCTCGCGATTGCATCGATCTGGGCGGCTGGAGTTTTCTGCTGGACTGTTCGTCGCGATACTCACGATTGCGGTCTTCGCAATCGGCAATCGCCTTTTGTTGGGATCCGCAGTCGCTGCACTTGTACTGTCTTCGAGTGGATGGGAGCGAATTCAGCAGTCCGCGACGCCAGGGCAACTAACGCGCAGCTTCTTCGGCATCCACACCGTTAGTGGAGACCGAACGATGCGAGTTCTCACCCACGGCACTACCGTACATGGCGTTCAACTCTTAGGTTCCGCTGAACGGCAACGCACAGTTCCAGGGTATTATGGTCCTGAATCCGGGGTCGGACTCGCAATGCGCGCAGTTCCGGAGATATTCGGTCGCGGAGCGGAGGTAGCAGTCGTAGGCCTGGGAGCCGGATCGCTGGCATGTTACGCACGGCCCGGGCAAAGCTGGACCTTTTACGAGATCGATCCGGCAGTCGAGCAGATCGCAAGCGACCCCAAGCAATTCACGTTTCTCTCAAACTGCGCGCCTGATGCCAAAGTCGTTATTGGCGATGCTCGTTTTACTTCCGTGAAGTCGCGAAATCCGTTGACGTGCTGGTCCTTGATGTGTTCTCCTCAGACTCGGTGCCTATGCACCTTCTGACAGCTGAGGCTTTCAAAGAGTACCAAAGACTGGTTGGATCCCGGGGTCTTCTATTGGTCCACATCACGAATCGTCATCTGAGCTTGGAACCTGTGATCGCCGGCGCAGCGGCAAGCGGCAACTGGCATGGATACATTCGGTCTTTCACTCCGACGGCGATCAACGTGCGGAGGGCCAGGCGCGGTCGCTATGGGTCGCGCTATCCCGTGATCCTGAAAGGCTTAGTCGACTAGTCAAGTCTAACCACCAATCGTGGCGCCCGCTGAATAGCGAGGCGCGATCACCTGGACCGACGATCACGCAAGTCTACTCCCGATTGTTCGTTGGGCATCCTGACCGATGCAGTACCGCGATCTATGGCTCTGCACCGGATGCTCACTGTCCACTGCGTCCTCAGGTCACAGCGCCCCAGTTCTCGCGAAGGCCTCACGGGACGCCGCCGGTAGCCTGAGGGCCGGGAAAGCCCAGCTCGCTAACTCCAGATGCACCTCGAAACAAAGGTGCGCCACACGGGCGTAGAAATCCGCCTATGACTTCTCTCTCTCTCTCTCTCTCTCTCTCTCTCTCTCTCTCTCTCTCTCTCTCTCTCTCTCTCTCTCTCTCTCTCTCTCTCTCTCTCTCTCTCTCTTTACGTTACCCCCATTTCCCTTCCAAACAGGTTTAAGGTGAATTTTTTCGCGCAGGCACAAACACAGCACTGTTGCCGGATCGCCAGACGGCCCGGAAACCTGACGGTATTGGTGGTACTCCACGGGGATCGTTGATGATCCACAAAGCGTCGACAGCAGTTGGGAGTACCAACGCGACCTTTCTTGCCATTTTAGCAGGCGTAAAAGCGTGATGTTCCATGTCCTTCTCGACACCCGCAACCGGGGCGGCCTTTAGGCGGAGCGGCTTCGCCGAAGGGGTGATGAATTGGTCACTAGCGAAGGCTTCGCGTCGAAGGAGCGCGTAAGACGGCAGATGCCCCCCACGGGAAACTCGCCAGCCGGACCTTGTCGCCACCGTACAGCGTTACCAGCGCAGCACCTTGAGGTATGTGCGAAAGCGCCTCCAATTCGCTAGCGAGCTCCGTGGCCGCTTGCTAAGAAGCTGATAGTCGTCGCGCCAAGCCGACTTGCTGCGAAAACGATCGCCCCGATGAGGAGCCATGCAGACTTGCCCACCGGCGCACCACTTAGCAGGCCTGCTGCGAGCACTAACGGAATCAGCCTCATGTCCCCAAATGCGATCCAAAAGGATACGCGGAATTACAATGAAAAGGGCTGCCAAGAGTACGTCGCGATCACTAAGCCAGCGCTTCGGCGCAAACCCGATGAGTATAAGCCTACCGCAACCAGCGCATAGAGCATTGCGGTGCTCGGAAGATCGAGCCAGAACCAACGGTCGCGTAGTGGCTGCAACGCGAAGACGAGCTTTGCTTTCCAATTTAAGAAGTCAGCTGCAAATTGGGAAGCTCCATCACCCCAGCCGAGCAACAGTAATGACAACGGGGTAAGTAATACCAAAACGGAAGCATGCGATAGATTGAGCGCTCTCGCCATGCATCAGCCAACTGCCAACTGGCTACCAAAACCGCGAGCACACCCCAGCCGTACATGTGGCAGAAGAACAGGCTCGGCGCGATCAGACCAAAGAGAGGGGTGCGCCAACGTTGATGAGCAAACCGAATCCATATTGCAAAGCCCAGCAATGCGAGGGATACAGAAAGCCAGTAGTTAACAAACCCGTATTGATACGGGAGCGCATGGGCAAGCGGAGTCGCCGCAATTGCTGTCGGGGTAATGTTCTGATGAACCGCTTTCGAAATCGCCAGTAAACCTGCCACGAACAGGCAGGGAATGGCAGCGGTGATTAGACGAGCTGCATTTTCAACACCTAACATTGGACCGAGACTTGAACAAGTAGATCGACCCCCAGATTACCCGTCAAAATCCACTCAAACTCATACCAGCGTTGGAGCGCAGGCGATTGCTGCAGGTTCAGCTGGATGTGATAGCGCGCCACATGCCCCCATAGTCGCCAAGTGGGACCACGTCAGCGACTAGCACGGGAACTGCCTGGATGAGTACGAGGAACTCACGAAAGTGCGTTCAACACCGGCCGAGCGCTGCGATGTCGGCTAGTCCACGCTAGCACGAGCAATCTCCCCCACCAACGATGGTGTGCGTTCGTAGCCGGGTCATTTTTGGTACGAGCAGCGGTATCTTGCCGGATCACAGATATCAGCCCCACTGGACCGGTCTCAATGTGAGAGCTAGTAAGCGAATGAGGCATTGGAAACTGGCGGTCGCATACGCAGCGGCAGCGGCTTTGACCTTGCTCTCTACCTTAATTCGTGGCTCCACTAGGCGCTTAAGGGACTTCCATTGTCTGGAAGCTCCTTCCTTCATGCACGGCGCACGGGCGAGGGTGGAAATCGCTGCAGTTAAGCGCCAACCAAGGTGCGCTCTCCGGTCACGGCAATCGGAAATTTCTGCCGCCTCTTTATGCCCGCCCCAACGCGTCGCGAGCGATTGGCCGAGGTCCGTATCTACCGCTCACACTGCTTTGCCGCGAGGCTAGGAGCATAAGCACTGCGATCAGGCTGATTGCTAGTCCAGCTCGTTCCGCTGGCGTGGCGGCGATGTATTTCTCGCATTGGTCGCCCTCATAGGCGAGCGTCTGCGTCTTCCGATCAGAATGTGTGGGCACAGCTTTGCCACCACAAATGACTTGCCAGGCCGGGAAGTAAAAGACGCCACTTCGACCATCGGATATGCGGGCCGTCCAGTTGTCGGTCCCCAGCGGCGCCACTCCTTCCGGGAGATTCTCGACCACGTCAGGGTGGCGACTTGCCAAAGCTCCAGACTCGGCGTTCCATCAGCAGTGTGTGGCGGGAGGAAAGCGGCGGAGACAGCAAGCGCCGGTAAGCAGGCCAACGCTCCGACGAACTGACCTCGTGGCAGGAGCGCCAAGGCGGTCGCTACGCCGAACTCGGCAAACGGGGCGGACCGGAAAGGGAATTGCGCCGTACTGACCAGTGGAAGCGACCAAAAGTGCGGAACGAGCCCTGTAGCTAGGACTGACATTGCCAGCGCATAACACGCAGGGCCGCTACGGTATTTTATGGCAAGCATGAGGGAGCATAGTGCGATCATCGCTAGCGCCACGGAGATCAATCGGTTGTAAGTCCCGGTAGCGAGCGCACTCCACGCGCTGGGCCGATACAGCCACAAGTGTGCGGAATCCCGGTATGAATCCAGCGCCAGAGCTGGCAGCAAATAGATCGCCGACATTCCCACTCCGATCAGGAACGGAACTGCCAGTCGCGCCAGCTCCCTAGGCTTTCGGGTCAAAAAGAGCGCATAGGGCACCGCCAAGAAGACGCAGGCCAGCAGTGCAAGGGGAACGTGGGTCAGGATCATCGCCGCGAATGCGACCGCGGAAAGCGCCCAACCCTGCCGATCAAAGTTTCGACGGATACTCAACGCCAGTAAGGGAATGAAGGCGATCGCGAGGCTTTCAGCGAGCGCTCCGCGCCGGGTGAAGTCGAAAATATGGTATGGCGCGGCCATGAAGAACAGGCTCGCCAGCAGGGGGTAGTTAGTCCAACCCTTCAGCCAGTGGAACATCGCCACGCCCGACGCGGCGAAGCCGATGCCGAATGCGGCGAGCAAGGCATGACTTGTCGCCAAGCCCAGGATGCCGAATAGTCCGGTGACATAGAAGGCCACCGGTGGATAGTAGTAGAAGACGGGCGATCCTAGCCCATCGTGAGACTTTGGCAGCCAGCGCGGATACATGTTCCCCGCCTTCAACTCGGCGGTGAACTGGTCCGCCCACACCCAATCGATCCACCACGAATTATGGAGCGGCGTTGGCCCAACAGCGGTAGGCAAAACGAGCGCGGCGGCGAGCAACCCGATCCACGCGTACGGGATGACTTGCACAGCCCCTCCTCGCCCGAACGGGGTAAGATTAGCCCGATCCGACATCGAGCAGCCATATGGCATCGCTATTGAGGGGCCGCCTGATTTCAAATGCCCACAGTGCGATGCAACAGACCAGTAGTAGTTGGCAGCGGGATTTCGGTAGTGATCCGACTCTAGCGGAGACATTGCCCGCGACTGACGAAAGCTGGGTCAGAGCGGGCGTCCCGAGGGGTTCCGATCGCCACTGCTGACTGCCGTCGGGCAGCGGCGTGCTTGGTGTGACCAAGCATTTCGGGTCATTAGCAGGAGAAGGATGAAAAGCGCACAACCACTGATTGCTCCGCCGATCTCTTCCGGGACTGTCCGCACGAGCCGGCGTTCACAGCCAGGCCCATGCCTGTGCATCAGCAACATAAGGCTAGGTTCCGGGAAGCTCGGTACCGCCCGCCCCTCGCATGTCACGCGCCAGGCGGGAAAGTAGAAAACTGGCTCAATTGTATAAGCCTCGAACTCGCTTTGGCTCACGATACCTCGCTGCGACCTGCAAAGCCCATTCAGACGGCCAGCTAAACGGACGATCGCCCGGAGGGAGATTTTCGGGAACGTCGGGGCGCTCGAGCATCTCTTCGAGGGAAATCTTTACTGGGACGTTTTGGAAGGTCACAAACACTATGGAAAGAGCAATCGCGGGCGTTGCCAGCAGCACCAGCCATGGCCGGTTCCAAGCCAATGAGGCGGCACCAGTCGCGATTGCGAACTCAGCGAGAGGAAGCATCCGGAAAGGGAATTGTACCGACTCAAGAAGGGGCAGCGTCCAGAACCCCGGAATGAGCCCGGCACTTAGGCCACAGCATGCTGCAGCGTAAGCACCCCACCGCTTCTGCTTAGTCGCCAGCAACAGGACGATTGGCGGAGTAAGGACGAGGATTACGGACGTGAACATTAGGCGCAATCCCGATGGAGCACCTTCCGCTAACCAACGAACGGCGCTCCAGCTTTCCGGTTGCATCGCCTCCGTGCTCCAGAGAACTCGAACATCCCGGTATCTCTCCAGTGCGAAGGCCGGTAGAAGGTAGACTGCGGACAGCGCCAGTCCGACGGCCAGCGGGATGATGAGCCGCGAGATCACCCTGCGATGCGTGCGGGCAAGATAGATGGTGTATGGTCCGACGAAAAACAGGCTTGCGAGCAGCGCCAAGGGCAAATGCGTGAGTATCATAGCTCCATAGGCGAGGGCGCCGAGGATGTAACGACCTTCCACTGCGCGGCGCAATCCCAAGGCGAGTGCCGGTATCAGCGCGATTGCCGTAAACTCCGCCAGTGCGCCCCGAATGTAGAAGTCTATGATGTGATAAGGAGCGACCATGTAAATCGCCGCCCCAAGAAGCGGTCGCGGAGCATGCTGTCGAAGCCAGGCGTGCATCGCAAGTCCGGAACCGACGAGGCCAGCGAAAAAGGCGGCGATTATGCTCGCGTAAGTCGACATGCCGAGAAGGCCAAACAGGCCCGTGACGTGGAAAGCGAGCGGTGGGTAATAGTAGAAGACAGGCGATCCGAGTCCCCCATGGGATTGCGGAAGCCATCGAGGGTACAAATTGCCTTTAGCCAATTCGGCAGTGAACTGATCAGCCCACACCCAATTGATCCAGAAGGAATCGTGCGTGAACTGCGGCGCCAGTATCGCCGGCAACGTGAGTAGCAGCGCAAGCCCAATAATCGGAATCGCGTAGAAGCGCGAAAGGTGCACTATGTCCCCCCTGATACCGTGGTCAACTTATCAAGAGGCCGAGGATTGTCATGCGCGGTTTTCCTTCCGCTCCAACATAGGACGTCGCAGCGGTGCTCCAATTGTCCGCCGCGGACTACTTCGGGATTTTCTCATTGTTCCCAAGCGTGCTTCTGCTATGGCCCCAGCTTCCGACACATCGACGGAAAGCTGCGGAAGATCGCCTCAATGCGATCGCTTGGACCGCTAAACTTGAAACGAGAGTGACATGGCAAAGAAAATTACCGGCTATATCAAGCTGCAGGTGCCCGCGGGCACTGCGAACCCGTCGCCGCCGATCGGTCCGGCGCTGGGTCAGCGCGGCGTGAACATCATGGAATTCTGCAAGGCGTTCAACGCCGCCACGCAGGATCTCGAGAAGGGCGCGCCGATCCCGACGGTCATCACCGTCTATGCGGACCGCAGCTTCTCCTTCACCACGAAGACGCCGCCGGCGAGCTTCCTGCTGAAGAAGGCGGCGAACCTCAAGTCGGGCTCGAAGGAGCCGGGCAAGGTCAGCGCGGGCACCATCAAGCGCTCGAAGCTGGCGGAAATCGCCGAGGCCAAGATGAAGGACCTCAACGCCAACGACATCGAGGCGGCAACGAAGATCATCGAAGGCTCCGCTCGCGCGATGGGCCTCCAGGTTGTGGAGGGCTAAGGACATGGCGAAGCTGAGCAAGAAGCAGAAGGCCCAGGAAGGCACCGTCGACCGCAACCGCTTCTATGCGGTGGATGAGGCGCTCGCGATCGTGAAGGCGAACGCGACCGTCAAAGTTCGACGAGACCGTCGAGATCGCCCTGAACCTTGGCGTCGACCCGCGTCACGCCGACCAGATGGTTCGCGGCGTGGTCAACCTGCCGAAGGGTTCGGGCAAGACGGTGCGTGTCGCTGTCTTCGCCAAGGGCGCGAAGGCCGAGGAAGCCACCAAGGCAGGCGCCGACGTCGTCGGTGCGGAAGACCTGATGGAGACCATCCAGGGCGGCCAGATCGACTTCGATCGCGTCATCGCGACCCCGGACATGATGGGTGTCGTCGGCCGCCTCGGTAAGGTGCTGGGTCCGAAGGGCCTGATGCCGAACCCGAAGCTCGGCACGGTCACCATGGACGTCACCAAGGCGGTCACCGACGCCAAGTCGGGCCAGATCGAGTTCCGCGTCGAGAAGGCGGGCATCATCCATGCCGGCATCGGCAAGGCGAGCTTCACCGAGAGCGACCTCAAGGCGAACTTCGACGCGTTCCTCGACGCCATCGTCAAGGCGAAGCCGTCGGGCGCCAAGGGCAAGTACGTCAAGAAGATCGCGGTGAGCTCGACCATGGGCCCGGGCGTCAAGATCGACAGCACTGAGATCGCTGGCGCCTAGACCCCGCAGACGGTTACTGCTGGAACGCCACGGAAGCAGCCAGCAGTGAGTGCGATCACATAAAGAACGCCGTCGGGTCGTTGGCGCGATCTGGCGGCGCATTCTTTCATCTGCTCCGGTGACGTAGCATTGCCCCCGCCGCCACAGGCGTTAGCATCTAAGATACCGAATGCTGGTATTGAGGTGCGGCCCCTGCGGAATTCGCTCGACTTATGACTCCTGTCCTATCGCTAATCGTCCCCGTGAAAGACGAAGAGGAGGCAATTGCGTCATTTGTAGGCCGCGTCCGCGCGGCCCTCGAGAATTTGGATGACCCGGCCAGCGAGAGCTTCGAAATTGTTTTCGTCGATGATGGGAGCAGCGACCAAACACTCGAGCGTATCCGCGAAGAGAGTGCTGCAGACACGCGGATTGCGGCAATCTCCTTTTCGCGCAATTTCGGAAAAGAAGCCGCTCTTACAGCTGGTCTGGATTATGCTCGCGGCGATGCCGTCATTCCCTTAGATGTTGATCTTCAGGATCCGCCTGAAGTCATCGGGCCAATGGTGAGCTCCTGGCGCGAAGGTTTTGAGATCGTCTACGGCGTCCGAGACGATCGAGCGAGTGACCATCCGGTGAAAAGGCTGACAGCCGACCTTTACTATCGAGCGCACAATTATTTGACCCATGACAAAATCCCGGCGCACGCCGGAGACTTCCGCCTCATGGATCGCAAAGTTGTCGACGTGATCCGATCGATGCCGGAGCGTACTCGATTCATGAAGGGTCTGTTCGCATGGGCCGGCTTCAAGCAAACATCTGTTCGATACACCCGCTCGTCGCGCCAGATCGGTCGCACCAAGTTCAATGGAGCAAGCTTGTGGAAGCTTGCGCTGGACGGAATCACCTCCACATCAACGATACCACTGCGCATCTGGAGCTACGTAGGAGCAGCCGTCGCAATACTGTCGTTCATGTATGCTGCTTTCATCATCATCCGAACGACACTTCTGGGCATCGATGTGCCGGGCTACGCATCAATCCTAGTTGCAGTGCTTTTCCTTGGCGGATTGCAGCTGATGTCGCTCGGGATTTTGGGAGAGTATGTTGGTCGTCTGATGGTCGAGGTAAAGCGACGGCCAATCTATGTCGTACGCGAAAAGATCGGCGAGCTTTCCTGATGGACCGGCAAGTCTACCAGCGCATGGCGGAGATCGATGCGGAGCATTGGTGGTTCGCTGCTCGACGGCAGATTCTGTCAGAATTGATCAAGCGCTTCGTCGCACCTGCGGCCTCCAACCTTCAGATTCTCGAAATCGGCTGTGGTACTGGCCATAACTTGCCGATGAGCAATAGTTCG
>CAWAQT010000014.1:0-19697 GCA_963784245.1 uncultured Alphaproteobacteria bacterium | reverse complement strand
CCCCCTCCCCCCAAGCCGCTGAGCCGCACCGGGCTGCTCAGCGCTGCGGCGATGCGTCCGCCGCCGACGCATCTGGCGAGCGGGGCAGGAAGGCGAGGATCAGTGCCGCGCCGAGCGCCGCCGTGCCGATGATCGCGATCGCCAGCGGAATGCGCAGGCCCGCGGCGATCAGGAAGCCGCCGACCAACGGCCCGACGATCGCACCCGCACGGCCGACACCGATCGCCAGGCCCGTTCCGGTGACGCGCAATTCGGGCGGAAAGGCGCGGGCCAGCAGGGCGTAGAGGCCAACGATCCCGCCGAACACGCACGACCCGGCGACAAAGGCGATCGCCTGCAGCGCGATGAGGCTCGAGAACCAGCCAAAGGCGACAAAGGTCACCGACGTGCCGATCATCGACAGTATCACCAGCCGCACCAGCCCGAACCGCGGTGCCGCCCAGCCCAGGGCAGAGCCGCCGATCACGCCGCCCAGGCTCATCAGTGCCGAGGTGCGGATGGCGTCGGGGGTGGTGAACCCCAGGTCGCTCATCAGCTTGGGCAGCCATCCGGAGAAGAAGTAAAAGGTCACGATGTGGAGGAAGTAGGCCGCCACCAGCATCAAGGAGAGCTTGCGGAAGCGCGGCCCGAGGAGCTCCCCGAAGCTGCCGCCGCGCGCCTTGTCGGCCGGCGGGGTAAGGCTTCCGGTCAGGCGGGGGTGGCCCATGCGGTCGAGCAGGACGTCGATCCGCGACTGCGCCTCGGGCGTGCCGAGCCGGGCCAGATATTCCAGCAACTCGGGAAGCTTGAACCAGACGAGCGGAATGAAGGCTGCGGTGGCGACCGCACCGACGATAAACACCGATTGCCAGCCATAAGGCTCCACCAGATCGGCGACCGCAAACCCGCCGATCAGCCCGCCGATCGGGTAGCCGATGGTCATCACCGCGACCGAGAAATCGCGTCGGCGTTCGTTGGCGAACTCGGCCGCATAGGCGTTGATGGTGGCGACCATTCCGCCGATCCCGAGGCCGGTCACGACCCGCCAGATGCACAGGCTGACCATGCCGGTGGCTGTCGCCGTCAGCGCCATGCCGCCGGCCATCAGCGCCAGGCAGAGCAGGATGAGCGGGCGGCGGCCATGGCGATCGCCGAACGGTGCGAGCAGCAGCGATCCGAGCGCCATCCCGACCAGACCCGACGACAAGGCAACTCCAAGCTGCGCAGGCCCGATCCCCCAGTCGCGGGCAATCCCGGGCGCGGCAAAGGTGATCGCCAGCACGTCGAACCCGTCCAGCGCATTGAGCGCCACCGACACTGCCACCGCGAAGATCTGCAGCCGGCTCATCGGCCGCTGCGCGAGCATGGCCGCAAGCTGGGAGGTTTGGGTGCCGGCCGACGTGATCGCCATTCAATTATCCTCTTTTTCAAGACCCAAACCGTGAGGCTCGACCGACCCGCACGAACACCGCTTTCGACCGCCTTGCCGGAGCACATCTCCGCCCGCCGAAGCGACCGGAAAATACGCCGCCTGTCCACGCCTTCTTTTCCGCTTGCCAAACCGGATCATTCGTCGTGAAATGTTCATGTACTCGAAAACTTCGGAAGGATGAAAGAGCGGGTGGCAAACAATGCGGGGGAGGCGCCGGCAGCAAGACTGCTCTTCCTTCCCGGCTTGATGTGCGACGCCCGCATCTTTTAACGCCCAGCTTCGCCGCTTTCCCGGATCGCTCGCGGTGAACGGCTACGGCCTGTTGCGGACCATCACCGACATGGCACGGCGCGCGCTGGAGACTGTGTCCGGCCCGCTGTCGCTGGTCGGCCATTCGATGGGCGCGCGGGTGGCGCTGGAAGCCTTCCGGCTGGCACCCGAGCGGATCGAGCGGATCGCGTTGCTCAGCACCGGCATCCATCCGGTGCGTCCGGGTGAGGCCAGCAGGCCCGGCACCGTTTACGCGACCTCGGGCAGACGCAGGGCGTCGACGCGCTGGTCGACCAGTGGCTGCCTCCGATGGTCGCGCCCGAGCGCCAGAACGATGAGACCCTGATGGCTCCCGCTGCGGACGATGTGCCGCGAGGTCGGGGTCGAGGTGTTTGCCGCGCAGGTCGATGCCTTGCTGAGCCGGCCGGCGGTGGAGCCCGTCCTTCCGCACATCACATGCCCCGTGCTGGTCGCGGTCGGCAGCGAGGATCGCTGGAGCCCGCCGGCCCAGCATCTGGAGATCGCGGCAGCGCTGCCTGACGCCCACCTGCATGTCATCGAGAACGCCGGACACATGCTTCCGGCCGAAGCCCCCGATCTTCTCAATGCCACCATCGCCGATTGGCTGACGTGGCCCACCCACGCTCAGGGAGTGTCCTAGTGTCTGAACCGAACCTGCAATCTTTGCTGGATGCCAGCGGCGACATCGTCGAGTTCCTGCGCAACCAGCAGGTCGGCCCGAACGTCTATCCGGGCGTGCCGGCCGAATATTCCAACTGGCGCAACGAGCAGGCGGCCTGGGCCAAGAGCGCGGTGCTGTTCAACCAGAGCTACCACATGGTCGAGCTCTACGTGCGCGGGCCGGACGCCTTCGCAGCTGCTCGAGTACCTCGGCGATCAACAGCTTCAAGAACTTCGCGGTCAACAAGGCCAAGCAGTTCGTGCCGGTCACGCCCGGACGGCTACGTGATCGGCGACGTGATCCTGTTCTACCTGGCCGAGAACGAGTTCAGCCTGGTCGGCCGCGCGCCGGCGATCGAGTGGGTCGAATTCCACGCCCAGTACGCAAGCCGGGCGGCAAGTGGAACGTGACCGTCGAGCGCGACGAGCGCACCGCGCTGCGCACCGACGGCAAGCGCAAGAACTACCGCTTCCAGCTCCAGGGCCCGAACGCGATGAAGATCCTCGAGCAGCGCGATGGGCGCAGACCCGCGCCCGACCTCAAGTTCTTCAACATGGCGCACATCGACATCGCCGGTAAGGACGTGCATCGCGCTGCGCCACGGCATGGCCGGCCAGCCGGGCTACGAGCTGTTCGGTCCGTGGGAAGACTACCAGGCGGTTCACTCGGCGCTGGTCGAGGCGGGCAAGGACGTTCGGCCTGCACCCTGGTCGGCGGCCGCGCCTATTCGTCGAACACGCTGGAATCGGGCTGGCTGCCTTCGCCGCTGCCGGCGGTCTACACCGGCGACAGCCAGATGATGAAGGACTACCGCGCCTGGGCTCGGCGCCAAGTCCTACGCCGGCAAGTGCTCGATCGGCGGCAGCTACGTGCCCGACAGCATCGAGGGCTACTACCTGACGCCGTGGGACATCGGCTACGGCCACATTCGTCAAGTTCGACCACGAGTTCGTCGGCCGCGAGGCGCTCGAGCGGATGAAGGACGAGACGCACCGCACCAAGGTGACGCTGGCGCTCGACAACGAGGACGTGATGCGCGTGATGAGCTCGATGCTCGCCAAGGGCGAGCCGCGCCAAGTTCTTCGAGTTCCCGAGCGCGGTCTACTCGATGCACCCGTTCGACGCAGGTCACTGGTCGACGGCAAGGCGATCGGCGTGTCGACCTGGATCGGCTACAGCTCGAACGAGGGCAAGATGCTCACGCTGGCGATGATCGATCCCGACTACGTCGAGATCGGCAAGGAAGTGACGCTGGTGTGGGGCGAGCCCAACGGCGGCACCACCAAGCCGACCGTCGAGCCGCACGTGCAGACCGAGATCAAGGCGATCGTCCGCCCGGTGCCGTATTCGGAAGTCGCGCGCGACAGCTATGCCGACAGCTGGCGGACCCGGCAGCCGGCCTGAGCGGAGAAGGCGAATGATCGACCGCGAGTTCAGCCTGCTGATCGATGGCCAGCCCCAACCGGGGGCGGGATCGTTCGACGTCGTCAATCCGGCGACCGGCGAACCCTTCGCCCGCTGCCCCAAGGCCGACGTGCGCCCAGCAGCCCGCGGGCCCGCCTGCCGTCGCTGCTTCGGGCGGGCGCGAATGTTTCAGCGCGCGCAGCGTCAGCGGCTTCACCGCTGTCGACGACGATACGGTGGACGTGCAGGTAGGCTCGCGCCGCTACTACCGGCTGGAGACGGCCGGTGTCTGCCTTAACGTGAACTGGGCGACTGGCGTTGCTCTGGTCGCACGCAGTGGCGGCTCCTTCATCTGCCAAGGCTTCGATGCCGAGCTTGTCGTGCCCAACCCCGGGCTTGGCCCTCAGCGCTGCCTCGTGAACAGCGTCAGGCGCCTTACCGATGCCGAGGTGAAGACTTTTTATCGCCGCTAGGCCGCATCCGGCGGAGCCACGACTTCCTTTTCACGCCTGAGCGCGCCGATCATGCCGCCTATCGCCAGCAATGCCCCGGTGATCGCGAGGGGCGACCAGCGATATCCTTCGAGCGCGGTCGAGAAGGCCATGGCGATGATCGGGATGATCGCGCTCGAATAAGCCGCCTTCGCCGGACCGATCTTGCGCACGACGGGATAATAGAGGCTGAAGGTCAGCACCGAGGCGGGGAGCGCCAGGTAGACGACACCGAGCCAGTAGCCGGGGCGGCTGTCGAACACCGGCGGGCCGGTCATCGTGAAAGCGATCGCCGCATCCATGACCGCGCCTAAGGCCATCGACCAGGCGAGCATGGCGAACAGCGGAAAGCGCCGGATCTCCTCCCGTGCCTGGAAGACGTTGGCGGCCGACGCCCCCACCATTCCGATAAGCGTCAGCCCGATGCCAAGCGCAATCTCGTCCGCGCGCGCCGAATGCTGACGAAATTCGTGCACGAACAGCAGCCCGATGCCGAGAACGGCGATCAGCGAACTCCACACGAACCGACCGCTCGGACGGTGTCCGAGAAACGCCCAGGCCATCAAGGTGCTCGGGATCAGCAGCAGCGCGAATACCGTAGCGACGACGCCTGATGTGATGTGCTGCTCGGCCAGATAGACCGCGTTGAAGTTGATGGAGAACTGCGCGAAGCCGAGGAAGACGGCGGCCCCGAGGGCCTTGCCGCCGAGCCTCAGGCTTTCCCCTTTCCACTTCGCGACCAGCGCCATTGCCACGGCCGCTATGACGAAGCGGTAGGCGACCGACCATTGCGGCGGAACGGCGCCGAGCTGGTCGCGGATCACGATCCAGGTCGAACCCCAGATGGCAGTGAAGATGATGAAGGGAAGGGTGACTTCCCTGAACGTCCAGCGCTTATCCGTCACAGCGCGGCGATCGCCGCTGCGAGCCGATCCAGGGGCTCACCTTTCTGGTCCCAGCTGGTGACCAGCCGGATTTCTCCCGGGCCCCAATCGTAGAAATCGAAGCCTTGCGCCCGGAGCGCTTCCGCTTCCTCCGGCGTCGCACGGACGAAAATCTCGTTGGCCTCGACCGGATAGACGAGGCGCTCGCCCGCCGCTCCGGCGATCGTCTGGGCTGCCGCGTTCGCAGAGCGCGCATTGTCGAGCCAGAGATCGTTCTCCAGCATGGCCAGGATCTGCGCGGCGAACATCCTGCCTTTCGATGCCAGGTGGCCCGCGCGCTTGCGCCGTACCGCGAACTCGTCTGCAAGCTCCGTCCTGAACAGGATCAGGGCCTCGGCATTCAGGCCGCCGTTCTTCACGAACCCGAACGACATGGCATCGACCCCCGCCCGCCAGCTCAGGTCCGCCGGGGACGCGTTTGTGCTGACGACCGCATTGGCGAAGCGCGCGCCATCCAGATGGAAGGCCAGATCGTGTCGCCTTGCGGTCTCGCCGAGCGCCGCGACTTCCGCGGCCGAGTAGGTGAGCCCGTATTCCGTCGCGTTGGTGATCGACAGCGCCTTGGCTTGGACCTGATGCACGTCCTGCCGGATGCCGGCCACCGCGGCATCGACGGCATCCGGCGCGACCTTCGCCCCGGGCCCGTCGACCAGCATGAGCTTCGCGCCGTCGGCGAAGAAGCCGGGCGCCCCCGCCTCGTCGACTTCGATATGCGCGTCACGGTGGCAGATGATGCCACCATAGGGAGGACAAAGTGCCGCGAGCGCCAGGCAGTTGGCCGCCGTCCCTGTAAGCACCCAGAAAGCCCTGACCTCGGTCTCGAACAGGTCCGAAAAGACCCGATCGAGCTTCTGGCTCAGCGCGTCGCCGTCATACGCAGTGTCGAGACGGTTCGACCGCGCGATGGCTTCGATCACCGCGGGATGCGCGGCTGCCGCATTGTCGGAAAAAAAGCGCATTTCGGCAGTTCCCCAAGCTTATTGCGGCTCGCGTGGCAAGCCACCGGTGATAGTTTGACGACCCGGACTCGGAGAGGGTTGTGACCGACCAATATGATCCCGCCGCCATCATGGGCGGCCTCTATGGCGAGGGCATCATCGGCCTGAAGCAGGCGTTCGCGCCCGAGTGGGCCGACCGCATGTACGGCGAGATCATGGCCTTGTTCGAAGAAGCTAGGGCGATCCCGGGCGGGGTCCTGCCGCGCGGACCGGAGCGCTTCTACGTCGAGGTCCAGCCGGAGCGCATCAGCGGCTTCGTCGACATCGCCACGCACCCCTGGTTCGTCGCCGTGTGCGAGGCGGTGCTCGGACCCGACTACAGGATCGTCGAAATCGGGTTCGACATTCCATTTCCCGGAGCAGCCGACCAGCCCTGGCACCGCGACTTCCCGGCACCCGAAGCGACCTTGAAGGGGCGGCGCCTCAATAGCCTGGCGTTCAACCTGACGACCGTCGACACCCGGCTTGAGCATGGTCCGTTTGAAATCGCTTTGGGCACGCAGTGGGACGACATAGAGGGCGCGAAGGACGGCATGTTCCCCGATAAGGCTTTGTGGGACCGCTACATCTCGCGCGCGGTACAAAAGATGCCGCAACGTGGGGACATTTCCGCGCGGTCCGCGCTGACCATCCATCGCGGCACGGCCAACCGTTCGAACGAGGCTCGGCCGGTGCTCGTCGTCGGCGCCGATGCGCCGGGCGCAATCAACGCCAAGCATCACGATCTGCAGGTCACCAGCGCCTATCTGGAATCGCTTCCGCCGCGGGTTCGCGATCATTTGACCTACCGGGTCGCCGACCAGCTCGAGCAGGTGATCCAGCACCATGTGATCGAGGGACTGCTGGAGCCTGATTACGGCTGATCGGACGTCCCAAGCAGAGAGTCGCCGCCGAGCGAACGGTAAAGATCGACGAGATTGGTCGCGGCCTCGAGCCGGCTAAGCACCAGGGTGCGCTGCGCCGAATAATAGGAACGTTGCGCGTCTAGGCTGCCGAGGAAGCTCTCGATGCCGTTCCGATAGCGCGCTTCGGTCAGAAGATAGGTATCGGCCGCCGCTTCGCGCTGCGACTGGCGCGCGCGGAGCTGCTCGCCGATGGTACCGCGCCGGGCGAGGGCGTCGGCAACTTCGCGGAACGCCTGCTGGATCGTGCGCTGGTATTCCGCCACGGCCGCGTCCCGCTGCGCCTCGGTGAGACGAACATTGGCGCGGCCGGCGCCACCCTGGAAGATGGTGTAGGTCACGTCGCTTCCCGGGCTCCACTGGAAGGCTCCGCCGCTGAACAGTCCGGCGAGCGATGTGCTGGCCAGCCCGAGCAGGCCGGTCAGGGTGATCCGTGGGAATAAAGCGGCGCGGGCGGCCCCGATCTGCGCATTGGCTGCGCGCAATTGATACTCGGCCTCGACGACGTCCGGGCGGCGCAGGAGGACGAGCGAATCCAGCCCGGCGGGAAGCTCCCTGACCGTCGGCGCGGCCTGATCGATCGATGGCGGCAACAATCCCGGATCGACCTCCGCACCGACCAGCAGGCGCAGCAGGTTCACGTCCTGGGCAAGCGCCGTCTTCTGGTCCGCCGCGTCCGCTCGGGCGCCTTCCAGGATCTGCTCCGCCTGGCGAAGGTCCGTGCGCGGAGCGATGCCGCCCTGCAGGCGCGCCCGGGTCAGGCGCACGCTCTTCTCAGCGCTTGCGACAGTGTCCTCGGCGATGCGCAGCAGACTCGCGTCCGCGGCGTAGGTCAGCCATGCCGTGGCGATGTCCGCCACCAACGCGAGCCGCGTCGCGCGAGCTGCCGACTCGGTCGCGAAATAGCGGTTGCGCTGAACGTCGGTCAGCGATCGCAGGCGGCCGAACAGGTCGATCTCGAACGCGTTGATCCCGACGCCGAGTTCATATCGGGTCGAGACGTTCTCGCCGTCGCTGCCCGAATCGGCGCTCGCCCTCGCCGTTGCGTCGACCTGCGGCAGCTGCTGCGCGCGCTGGATCCGCACCTGCTCCCGCGCTGCGGCAATGTTTGCGGCGGCGACCATCAGGTCCCGATTGTTGATCAGCGCCTGCTCGATGAGCCGCTGCAGCCGGGCATCCTGGAAGATGTCGCGATAGGTCACCGCGGGGAGCGTAGCCTCCGTCTGCCGGAGGTAAGCGTCGCCTTGGGGCCATGAGGCGGGGATCGCCGGCCCGGGGCGAACGTAGGGGGGCTGCATCGAGGCGCAGCCGCTCGCCAGCAATGCGATGAATGCTGCGATTTTCCTCAAGCCCGGGCAGCCCGGCGCCGGCGAATGCGCTCCCTGATCACGACCAGGCCGTCGCGGACACCGCGGCGAACCAGAACGAAGAAGAGCGGGATGTAGAAGATGGCGAGGATGGTCGCCGTCAGCATCCCGCCGATGACGGAAGTGCCGATCGCGATGCGGCTGTTCGCGCCCGCTCCCGTCGATAGCGCGAGTGGAAGAACGCCGAAGATGAAGGCGAAGCTGGTCATCAGGATCGGTCGCAGGCGAATCCGCGCGGCTTCGAGCGCTGCGTCGATGATGCGCATGCCCTTCTTCTCGCCGCGTTCGGCGAACTCGATCATCAGGATGGCGTTCTTTGCCGCCAGTCCCATGGTCGTGAGGAGTCCGATCTGCAGATAGACGTCATTCTCCAGCCCCCTCAGCGTCACCGCGAAGATCGCGCCGACGAGACCCAGCGGAATGACGAGCAGGACTGCGACGGGGATCGACCAGCTCTCGTAGAGCGCCGCGAGGCAGAGGAAGACGACCAGCAGCGAGATTGCGTAGAGCAGGGGCGCCTGCCCGGACGACAGGCGTTCCTGGTAGGACTGGCCGGACCAGGCGACGCTGGTGCCCGGAATCTCGTTCGCCAGCCGCTCCATCTCGTCCATCGCTTCGCCCGAGCTGACTCCCGGCGCGGGCTGACCCTGAAACTCGAAGGCGGGGACGCCCTGAAAGCGCGACAGGCTGCTCGGCGCCGTTGCCCATCCCGCCTGCGCAAAGGATGAAAAGGGCGCCATCTCGCCGTTCTGCGAGCGGATGTACCACTGTCCCAGGCTGGACGGATCGGAGCGATAGGGCGCGTCGCCCTGGACGTAGACGCGCTTCACCCGCCCCTGATCGACGAAGTCGTTGACGTAGCGTCCACCCCAGGCGGTGGACAGCGTGTTGTTGATGTCGCCCTGGTTGAGGCCGAGGGCGGTCAGCTTCTGCTGGTTCACGTCGATCTTGTAGGTGGCGACGTCCGGAAGATCGCTCATACGGACCGACGTGAGCTTCGGATTGGCGTTCGCCTGCTGGAGCAGCCGTTCGCGAGCCTCGATGAACTGCTGACGGCTCATTCCGCTGCGATTCTGGAGCTGCATCGTGAAGCCGCTCGACTGGCCGAGCCCACGGATGGCGCCGGGCACGAGCGCGAAGACCTGCGCGTCCCGGAACCCGCGGAACGCGCCCTGCGCACGCTCGACGATGGCGTCGGCGGTATTCTCCTTGCCGCTCCGCTCGTCCCATGGCGCGAAGTTGATGAAGCCCTGCCCGGTGTTCTGGCCGACCGCTCCGCCGCCACCGCCGCCGCCCGCGACGGTGAACAGCGTCTGGACGTTTTTCGCTTCATGCTCTGCGAAATAGCGCTCGATCCCGTCGCGGACCTCCAGCGTCCGCGTCTGCGTGGCGCCCGGAGGGAGGCGGAACTGGACGCTCGCCGCGCCCTGGTCCTCGGTCGGAAGGAAGCCCGTGGGCAGGCGCAGGAACATGACGATGAGCGCGGCTACGACCAGGGCGTAGATGCCCAGGAACAGCCACTTGCGGTCGACCACCGCGACGACGGCTCCGCGATAGCCGACGACGACCCGTTCGAAGTTTGTGTTGAACTTGTCGCGACCTGTCTGGATCACTCGGCCTACCGCGGGGGCGTGCTTGTCGAGCCAGTTGGGCCCTTCCGGGTCGATGCTGCGCTGACGAAGCAAGGTCGAGGTGAGGGCCGGGCTGAAGATCAGCGCGACGAGCACCGAAAGGGTCATTGCGGCGATGATTGTGATCGAGAATTGCTGGTAGATGACTCCCGTCGATCCGCCGAAGAAAGCCATCGGCAGGAACGCCGCCGACAAGACCATCGCGATGGCGACCAGCGCGACCTGGATTTCCTTCATGGACTCGATCGTCGCTTCGCGCGGGGTCATCCCTGGATTCTCGTGCAGCAGGCGCTCGACGTTCTCGACGACGACGATCGCGTCATCGACGAGCAGTCCGACCGCCAGCGTCAGCCCGAACAGGGTGAGCGTGTTGATGGTGAACCCGGTCACGTAGAAAACCGCGAACGTCCCCAGAAGGACGACCGGGATCGCGATCGCCGGCACCAGCAAGGCGCGCCAGTTCTGAAGGAAGACGAAGATGACGAGGATGACGAGGATGATCGCCTCGATCAGCGTCTTCACGACCTCTTCGACGGACAGCTTGATGAAGTTGGTCGTGTCGTTCGCGTAGCCGAGCTTCAGCCCTTCCGGAAAATTCTCCGAAAGCTGCTCGACGCGAGCCTTGACCAGGTCGGCGGTCTCCAGTGCGTCGGCGCCGGGTGCGAGCGAAATAGCGATGCCCGCGCCGGGATGGCCGTTGATGCGCACGACCGCCGAATAATTCTCCGCGCCGAGCTCGACGCGCGCCACGTCGCCGAGCCGTACCGAGGCTCCGGTCGGATCGGTCTTCAGCACGATCTGCTGGAACTGCTCGGGCGTCTGCAGCTTGGACTGGGCCGTGACGGTCGCGTTGAGCATCTGTCCCTGCGGTGCGGGGAGCCCGCCCACCTCGCCTGCGGCGACTTCCGTGTTCTGCGCCTGGATCGCGCTTACCACGTCCCCCGGCATCAGCGAGAAGGCCGCGAGCCTCTGCGGATTGAGCCAGATGCGCATGGCGTGCGGAGCGCCGAACACGTTGACGTCGCCGACGCCGGGAACGCGGGACAGCGGGTCCTGGATGTTGGATGACAGATAGTCGGACACGTCCATGTTCGTGCGCTGGTCGGTCTCGTCGTAGAGGCCGACGATCAGAAGGAAGTCGGGGTTCGACTTGGTGACCCGGACGCCTTGCTGCTGGACCTGCGCCGGAAGCCGGGAGATTGCCTGCTGGACCTGGTTCTGGGTCTGCACCTGCGCGGTGTCCGGATCGGTGCCCTTTTCGAACACGACCGAAATGTTGACCTGACCGCGCGAGCTGGACGTCGACGAGAAATAATAGCAGCCCGTCGATGCCCGTCAGCTGCTGCTCGATGATCTGCGTGACGCTATTCTCAATGGTCTCCGCGGAAGCGCCGGGGTAGCTGGCGCGGATGTTCACCTGCGGCGGGGCGATGTCCGGATATTGCTCGATCGGGAGAGCTCTGATGGCACCGATGCCCGCCAGCATGATGACGATCGCCAGCACCCAGGCGAAGATCGGCCGGTCGATGAAGATGCGGGACATGGCCTAGCCGCCCTGACGGGCTCGGCCGCCACCTGCTCCGGCCTGCCGAGGCTCGACCCGCTGGCGCGCGTTCGCCCGCACCGGCTTGATCGGAGCGCCGCTGCGCAGGTTCGCCGTGCCCTGCGTGATCACCTTGTCTCCGGGCTGGAGGCCGCCCGTCACGACCCAACTGGTTCCGAAGGTCCGTTCGGCGACGACCTTGCGGCGCTCGACCTTGTTCCCCGCGCCGACGAGAAAGACGAAGGCGTCGCCGCCGATGTCGCGTTGCAGTGCTGCCTGCGGGACCAGGAACACGCCCTGGTCGACGGCCTGGGTGAAGAGCGCCTGCACGAACATGCCGGGAAGGAGAACGTTCTGCGGGTTCGGGAAACGGGCGCGAAGCGTCACCGTCCCCGTGCTCTCGTTGACCATCACTTCGGAGAACTGGACCGAGCCGGTGTAGCCATAGTCGGTTCCGTCCTCGAGCTTCAGTCGGACCTGAGTGCTTCCCGCGGTCACGCCACCGGCCGAAAGCGCCCGGCGCAGCGTGGTGAGGTCCGCGCTCGACTGCTGGATGTCGACGTACATCGGGTCCAGCCGCTGGATGACGGCAAGCGGCTCGGCCTGATTGGCGGTTACCAGAGCGCCGACGGTGGACAGCGAGCGGCCGATCCGGCCGCTGATCGGCGCGGGGATGCTGGTGAAGCGAAGGTTGATCCGCGCCGTTTCCAGCGCCGCATTGTTCTGCGCGACCGCGGCGCGAGCCTGACGGGCCTGCGCGGCCGCATCCGTATATTCCTGCTTGGAGATGGCCTCCATCTCGGCAAGCGGGCGATAGCGGTTGGCCCGCACCTGCGCGGCGTCGAGCGTGGCCCGGGAGCTTGCGACGTTGGCCTGGGCCTGGTTCACCGCGGCGCGGTAGAGGCTCGGATCGATCTGGAAGAGCGGCTGCCCCTGGCGGACGTATGAGCCTTCGGTGAAGTTGCGGCGGCGGATGAGGCCGCTCACCTGCGGGCGCACTTCGGACGTCTCGAAAGCGACCGTCCTTCCGCCGAGCAGGGACTGGACGGGCACGGCCGTTCGCTGGGCGACCACGAAGCCGACCTCTGCAGGTCCCCGCTGGCCTCGCTGGTTCTGCGCATCCGACTGCGTGCATCCGGCCAGAAGCGCCAGGGCAAGCGGCACAGCGACGCAACTGTACTTGCGACTCGTTCTCACAACCGTCGTTTACGGAGGCAGGTCTCCACCCTCAAATGCATTCGTCGAGCCGTACCGGCGCTTTGTGGAAGCCTCGTGACAATGTCGAAGGGCAATTTTGGGGAGGGCGCGCGGCCTTCGCCCCGCCACGGGATCGCCGTCCTCGGCATCCCCCGGCATGCCGGCGGGCGGCGATGGTGCTGCCGGTGAGGATTGAACTCACGACCTCAGCCTTACCAAGGATGCGCTCTACCACTGAGCTACGGCAGCACTGACCGGAGGAGCGGGCGCTATGGCCAAGCGGTTTGGCCGCGTCAACCTTGCCCGGTGCCCGAACGAGCGCCTAATTGGGCGGCATGGGTGAGAAGGACAAGTCGCGCGAGGAACGGCTTGCCGCTGCGTTGCGCGAGAACATCCGGCGCCGGAAGGCGCAGGCGCGCGATACCGCCGCTCAGCCGAAGAAAGATCCCACCCAGCCGGCGAGCGAATAGCCGGCGTCCAGCGCGCGGTTCACCGCCACCCGCGGCCCCAGCATCCAGGTTGCGGTGATCGCACCGCCGAGCGCCATCCAGCCTAACGGCTTAGCGGCGCGCACTGCCTTTCGAGCCATGCCTTGTCTTCCCCCTCCAGCCGCGGGCCGATCTTTTCCAGCACCTCGGCATGATAATCGTTGAGCCACTTCAGTTCGGCTTCGCTTAGCATCGACACGTCGACCAGCCGCCGCTCGATCGGCGCGAAGGTCAGGGTCTCGAAGCCGAGCGTCTCCTTTTCCGCGTCCTCGATCGGCCTTTCGACGACCAGCACGAGGTTCTCGATGCGAATGCCGTAGGCGCCCGTCTTGTAATAGCCCGGCTCGTTCGAAAGGATCATCCCCGCGCGCAAGGGCTCGTCACCGCCCGACTGGGCGCTGCCGACGGGCGAGATGCGCTGCGGCCCTTCGTGGACCGACAGGAAGCTGCCGACGCCGTGGCCGGTGCCATGGGCGTAGTCGAGGCCGGCTTCCCACAGTGGCCGACGGGCGAAGCTGTCGAGCTGGCTCCCGCGCGTGCCCTTGGGGAAGATGGCCGTCGCGACCGCGATGTGCCCCTTCAGAACGCGGGTGAAGCGGTCGCGCATCTCCTGCGTCGGCTCGCCGATCGCAACCGTGCGCGTGATGTCGGTGGTTCCGTCGAGATACTGACCGCCGGAATCGATCAGGTAAAGCGTGCCATCCTCGAGCTTGCGGTTGGTCTTCTCGCTCGAACGATAGTGGACGATGGCGCCGTTCGGGCCGGCGCCCGAAATGCTGTCGAACGAAAGGTCGCGCAGCTCGGGGTTCTCGCGGCGCAGCGCTTCGAGATGGTCGGAGGCCTTCAGCTCGTCGACCTCACCCTTCGGCGCTTCGGTCTCGACCCAGCGGAGGAAGCGGGCGATCGCCGCACCGTCGCGACCTTGCGCCGACTTTTGCCCGGCGATCTCGACGGCGTTCTTGACCGCCTTCGGTAGGATGGTCGGATCGCGGACCGCGATGATCTTCGCGCCAGCCTTGTCGAGCGCCTCGAAGATTGCCGCGACAGCCCGCTCCGGATCGACGGCGACCGTCTGCCCCTTCAATTCGCCGAGCGCAGCTTCGAAGTCATTGCGGTCGTGCAGCCGGACGCCGTTGCCGAGGTGCTGCTGCACCTCGGGGCTGATCTTCTCCGGATTCACGAACAGGTCGGCGGTGCCGTCCGAGCGAACCAGCGCAAACGCCAACGCGACTGGAGTCCGCGAAACGTCCTGACCGCGGACATTGAATGCCCAGGCGATCGAATCGAGCGCAGAAAGCACCGCCGCATCGGCCTCCTGCGACACGAGCCAGTCGGCGATCTCCTGCCTTTTGTCGGCGGAGGATCGGCCAGTGTACTTTTCCGGCTGGACGATCAGATGCGCCTTCGACGCTTCAGGCCGGTCCGCCCAGACCTTGTCGATCGGGTTCTGCTCGACCGCGACCAGCTCGGCTCCCCGACTTGCGAGGGCTTCGCTCGCCTTTTTCACCCAGTCGCGGCTGTGAAGCCAGGGGTCGTAGCCGATCCGCCCGCCCTGCGGCGCGTGCTCCTTCAGCCAGTCGGCGGCGCTCGTCTCGGGGACCGACTGGTACGACCAGTGGTTGGCGTCGACCTGGCTGCGAACCTGGAGCGTGTAGCGCCCATCGACGAAGATCGCCGCTTCCTGCGGAAGGACCACGGCCGATCCCGCCGAGCCCTCGAAGCCGGTGAGCCAGGCCAGCCGCTGGGCATAACTGCCGACATATTCGCTCATATGCTCGTCGGTGAGCGGGACGACGAAGCCATCGAGCTGGTCGGTTTTCAGCTGCTCGCGAAGTGCTTTCAGGCGGTCTGCATAGGTGGACATGCGTGTCATCTAGGCCTGCGCGCGGACCTCAACAAGCGTCCCTGCCTGGTTCCCGAACCAACAGGCGAGAAGCGCGCGACCCGCAGCGGACACCCGAGATTTATCCCGATGTTGCCTTCGGCGGGACGAGCCTAGGCCGTTCGGATGCCAAAGGAGGCGAAGATGAGAATTTACCCTGCAGCAGCAGCCCTTGGGATGTTGGGAGTCATGTCCGTGCCGGCGATCGCCCAGGAGACGCCGGAAGCCCAATGCTCCGCGGCCGCAACGCAGGCGACGGGCTATACGCCCGGAACCAGCTCCGGCCCGGATGGCAGCCGGGCGGCTGGAGCCGCACGCGGTGCCGCGGCGGGAGCGGTGGTCGGAGGAGTGCAGAACAACCAATACGACAATGCCCCCGATGCGCTGGGAGATGCCAACCGGGAGGACAAGGCGAAGAGCGGTGCCGCAGTCGGCATGGCCGCAGCGGGATCGCGCAATCGCCAGGACCGGCGGCAGGACAGGCAAGGCGAAGACGCGTGGCAGAAGAGCTACGACGCCTGCCTCCAGAGCGCTCCCAAGTAATCGCTTCGGGGCTGAATTGGTAAGCCAGGATGGGGACGGGGAATGCACAAGCTCGTCAAGTGCACGAGTGTAACCGTTGCGGCCGCGCTATTGCTGGGACCGGCTCCGGCCTTCTCCCAGACGCCCGGCCAGGCGAACGTCTTCCGCAACCCGCAGAACAGCGTGCACGTGCGCATTCATCCGTGCGGTAAGGGCCGCTGCGGAACGGTGGTCTGGGCGAACGCCAAGGCGAAGGCGGACTCCGCGCGCGGCGGCACGGCCAACCTGGTCGGCATCGAGCTCTTCCGGGAGTTTCGAGAGGTGAGCCCCAAGGTCTGGAAAGGAAAAGTCTTCGTCCCGGACATCAACAAGGTCTTCACCGGAACCGGGACAATCAAGGACCAGAACACGATCGTCGCCCGCGGCTGCCTGATCGCAGGCATGGGATGCAAGTCGCAGATCTGGACTCGAGTCCGCTAACTTCGGGCGTCAGCGTGCGCTTCTCGGACTGTCGGATTCGTGGACATTAGCGAACTCGCCTCAGCACGCCGGACAGCGGTCGACGCCCTCCGTTGCCGCATAGGTCCGCCGGATGATCTCATCGAGCACGCCCGCGTCCACGTCGGCTAGCTTGTTGAGATAGAGGCAGGCCTTGGAGCGCTTGTGCTTGCCCAGCTTCGCGAGCAGCTTTTCATATTCGGAGAAGCCGCCGACGTAGAGCACGAGGTTGGCCGAGCGCGGCGAGAAGGCGACTCGGCACATGTCCGCCCCGTGCCCGCTGTCGTAGCGGTAATGATAGCTGCCGAACCCGACGATCGACGGGCCCCACATGATCGCAGGCTCGCCGGTGATGCGCTCCATCATCGCGCGCAGCGCCTTGCCGTCGGCGCGACGAACGGGATTCTGGATGTCCTCCAGGAAAGCATCGACGCGCACTCCGGTGGGCTTGGTCTTTATCCCGGCCATGCGCGCGTCCCTTCAGCCTCGTTCGCCTTATCAGTCCTCGTCGTGGACCGAGCGAGTCCTAATGTCCGCTTTCCATCCATTCCGGATATCGGCGCAACGAGCCATCCGGACATGAGCCGCCGCTGCGCCGAACGCAATCGGTCCTGTTACTAACCTACTGATTTTCCAAAAATTAAATGAATGACTTGCGATCGCTTCCACCGTAACTTGAGGAAAATCCGGGGGTCCGTTCGATGGTCGATAAAGCCGGTGCACAGTCGGGAAGAATTGGGGGCGCTTCAGTTCCGGCTCCCGTATTCTCAGGTAATGTGAGCGATGATCGCGCACTGGAGTATCTTGTGTCCATTCGTGCTGCCGAACGGATGCGCATTGGGCAGCAACTTCACGACGGCGCATTCCAACTTTTGGCTCTCGTTCAGCTCAACCTGGGCCGCTTGAAGCGACAGGGACCGGAGGAATTCGGGGCTCCGATTGTCGAATGCGAAGAACTGATCGCGCAGATCGGACGTCAACTGCGCGAAGTGAGCGAGGGTGATCCATCGTCAGCTGAGTTGACCGCGGCTCAGCGCTGAGCGGCTCCGGCTCTGATGTCCGCTTTTCGCCCGAAGGGGACATTCATCCCTGGCTTCCACTTCCCGTAGCCCGCCATCGCGCTAAGAGCTTGGGGATGGACAAACCCACCGCAATTCCCGCCCCTCCTCAGGCCGAGCAACGGCCCTACAGCTACGAACGCCACGGCGTCACGATCCAGGATCCCTGGCACTGGATCCGCGACCAGAAATATCCGCAGGTCGATGACGAGGACGTGCTCGCCTATCTGACGGCCGAGAACGATTATTTCGGGCATTGGGCCGGCCAGCACCGCGCGTTGCTCGACAAGCTGTTCGAAGAGATGAAGGGCCGCATCAAGGAGGATGAGTCCTCCGTGCCGATCCGCGACGGCGACTGGCTCTACTGGTGGGCGTTCAAGCCTGGCGCGCAGTACCGCACCTGGTACCGGCGCAAGTTCGCGGGCGGCGACGACCAGATCATCTATGACGAACCCGCCGAGGCAGAGGGGAAGGAATATTTCCGCCTGGGCGCGCTCGAGGTGAGTCCCGACGGAAGGCTCGCCGCCATCCATGTCGACGACAGCGGGGCTGAGCAATTCACCCTGCGCATCCGTGATCTCGCAACCGGTGAGGATATCGAGACCGTCACGAACGTCGCGATCGGCCATCCGGTCTGGACGAACGGCTCGGACGGGATCGTCTTCAATGAGGTCAACGACCAGTGGCGCAGCTATCGCGCGCGCTTCCACCGGCTCGGCACGCCGACCGACCAGGATGTCACGCTCTACGAGGAGACCGAGGAGCTCGGCTTTTCGGTGGGCGTCGGCAGGACGCAGGACCGGACCCTCATCGTCATCGGCACGGGCGACAATGCAACCAGCGAGGTCCGCTTCGTTTCCGCCGACGACCCGACCCAGCCGCTGACGCTCGTCTCCCCGCGCAAGGAGAAGAGGCAGTACGAGCTCGACGCGGCCGACGGAAAGCTGTGGATCCTCACCAACGACGATCATGTGAACTTCCGCCTGGCGGAAGCGGACCCGGCGAGCCCGGGCGAATGGCACACCGTCATTCCGGGCTCCGACCGCGTCTACCTGCGCCACGTCACGTCCTACCGCGACCATCTCGCCATCCAGCAACGGGTCGATGGCCTCGACCAGCTCATCCTGCGCACCTACGCGGGCGATGAGCGTCGCATTCCCTTTGAGGAAGCAAGCTACAGCGCGGGCTTCCTCGGCAATCCTGAATATGCGCCCGACGCCTACCGGCTGGCGTACTCGTCAATGGTCACGCCCGCGACGATCTACGACTACCATCCCGAAGACGACCGCCTCGAAGTGCTGAAGGTCCAGGAGATCCCTTCGGGCTACGACGCTTCGAAATATGAGACCGAGCGGCTGACGGTCACCGCGCGCGACGGCGTGAAGGTCCCCGTCTCGGTGGTTTATCCCAAGGGCTTCGCGAAGGACGGCAACGGTAAGCTGTTCCTCTACGCCTATGGCGCTTACGGCCATGCGATCCCGCCGTCGTTCAACACCAACCGGATCAGCCTTCTCGATCGCGGCTGGGCCTGCGCCATCGCCCACATCCGCGGGGGCGACGACCTGGGCTACCAATGGTTCTTGGACGGGAAGCTCGAGAAGCGCACCAACACGTTCAACGACTTCGTCGACGTCGCGAAGGGGCTGATCGCTCAGGGCTTCACGGCCAAGGGCAGGATCGGGATCAACGGCGGATCTGCAGGGGGCGAACTGATGGGCGCGGTGGTCAATTCAGACCCCGACCTGTGGGGAGCGGTGGTCGCCGACGTGCCGTTCGTCGACGTGCTCAACACCATGCTCGACGACACGTTGCCGCTGACTCCCGGCGAGTGGCCGGAATGGGGCAATCCCATAACCGACAAGGCGGCCTTCGAAACGATCCGCGGCTATTCGCCTTATGACAATGTGAAAGCGCAGGATTACCCGCCGATGCTGATCACCGGCGGGCTCACCGACCCGCGAGTGACCTATTGGGAGCCGACGAAATGGGCCGCCAAGCTCCGCGCGACCAAGACCGATGACAGGCTGCTGCTGCTGAAAATCAACATGGGTGCCGGGCACGGGGGCAAGTCCGGTCGTTGGGAGCGCCTGCACGAAGTGGCGGAAACCTACGGTTTCGTCCTGACGCAGGTCGGCGGCGAATGATCGGCGGCCTGCTGCCGATCCTGCTGGCCGCGGCGCCGCCGGCCGCCGCGGCGCAGGGGGAGCCGGTGCGCGTCGATGTCACGCGCAGCGGAGATGCTTTCGTCGCCGAGTTCGATTTGCCGAGGTCGGCGCCGGCATGGGGCTTCTTCCGATCCTCCCCGGCCGCGAAGGACGAAAAGTCGTGGCGGATGCAGAGCTGGCAAGTGCTCACTCCGGGCGTGCACCTGGAGCGAAGGGGCAAGTTCGACGCTTTGGTTGGTGACGC
>CAWAQT010000013.1:0-139326 GCA_963784245.1 uncultured Alphaproteobacteria bacterium | reverse complement strand
CCCACACCGCAGAAATGCGTTTACGTGAAATGACTTACCCTAGACGGTTGCCTTGCATGCTTAACGCGGCGCGCTCTATCCAAGGTTAGGACAAACCTTCGGTAGACTTGCGCAGGGCCGACCGAACTTCAAACTGCCCTGCCTCGCCGCGGTCTCGATTTGAGACGATGGAAACTGCCGTCCCCTACTAATCTTTAGGCTGAGCCAGCATTCCTCCGGCGAGTACTCAGCGGCTCGGCCTAGGGTGGCACCCCGACGGTCGGGCCGCTTCTTTTTCTGCGATCAGGAAGGCGCGGCATGCCACTTGAAGCTGCGCCGCGGCCGGCGTTCCGGAGTCACCTTTAGCGCATCCTTGCCTTCAGCACCTTGTCAGTGCCGTTTGGCAGGTTGGCTATCGCGTCCTGCATATGTGCTCGGCCGCAATCTGTTCCGCCCTTTCGAGACTGTCGCTGCCCACGTCGGGCAAACGCGACTTTGCTATTCGTGTCAGAGACAATCTCGGCATCGGCCTTGCACGTGCCGCAGACGACTTTGATCTCGTTCACACACTCCCCCGGCAATCGACTATCAGGGAACGCTATCTGATTGTGCAAGGACGACAAATTATCGGAAGTTAGGTGCGGCGGCCTGGTCAGGAGTTCCATCGAAAAGAAGAGGAGCCCCCGTGACGTCGGCGACAACAGTCCGTGGCCGTAACGGAAGGCACGAGCCGACCGCACGTTCGTTTTGCAGCGTATGTTTGAACGGCAGATCATTGCTGTTGGCTTGCTCACTGAGCACGGCTGCGACTGCTTGGCGACGGATTTGACCGAGTGGCCGATCGATAAGACGCCTAGCTTCGAAGGATTGCTTTTGGCGATCGACGATGCGGATCGTGAGATGTGGCGGCGTCGGGACAAGAGAGGCCGCCGAGGCGATAGTTTAACCCTTTAGGAGCGCCGCGGTACGACCAGCACAATTAGGAGCCCGGCGGTTTTTGCCCTTTGCTCCGGATTTATTGGACGAACTCCCGCTTGAAGGCTTCTGCGTCCTCATCATGCTCAAACCCGACCACAGTCGCCCGTGCCTTCGTGTCGAACAGCACGAACGAGCAAGCGTGCTGACATAGCCAGGCGGCAATCTCCAACTCGCGCTGACCCTTCTCGAAGGCGACCAGCTGCCAGTTGTTTCTGCAGCCTTCTGTGTAAGCGCGCTCGATCCGCTTGTGACCTGTGCCGGTCACTTTGAAGTCGACGGTGTGAATGCCATGCGGGATGTCCAGACCGTGGTCCTGCTCGTCCCAATGGCCGGCACCGCACTCGATGACCTTGATACGCGTTCGCGGCTTTGCTGGCGACCACCTCAACATCTCACTCAATTTCATGTCTCCGCCCGCGCCTCGTGGTGCGGGCCGGGGAATGTCTCGTACAATCAGTCATGAGCCTGACGATTTGCGAGGATCTGACGCCATATCGTTCAGCGATCTGGACGTTGTTAGACACAATCTCGGAACCCTCGTAAAGCCGGCGCAAAGTAGCTTTCGTCTCGAGACGCTGCTTGAGGGAGGGACCGTGCAGCTTCACCGCCGCCATCTCGACCTCATCATAGTCGATCGTTCCGAGCCACCGGGACATGACCTCTGCGACCTTGGGCGCAGGACCGAGGTTCTGACACCAAACATCGCGCCCCGTCCGGGGAGCACGCCCACACGCAGCCGTCCTCGTCGGGGCCCTGAAGTTCGAACAAGGCCTCCTGCTCCGGTTCAATTTCCATGGCTGCACAATGCTTCAAGTCCCTTGAGGTCTAATGTCCGCTTTGGGTCGAAAGCTGACGTTTACCTACGGGTCAAATCAATCGTTCGGCGGTCTGACGGAGCTCGGTTAGGCGCTCGGCAAAGGCAGGGGGAACGTGTCCCTCGGTAAGTGCTGCTTCGAACTCCTCGACCAAAGCAACCAACTGGTTCGCGACGGCCTCCATCTCGGATGCGGGAGGCTCCGGGGGTTCGCGTGTCGGTTCTTGCTGGCGTGGGGATGTGCTCATTGCGCTGGCTTTCCGGATCGGACAAGCTCGATTTGCAACATGATGTTGGCGCTCAGCTTTCGGCTGAGTTCAGCCGTGTTCCTTAGCATCTGCGTATCGGCTTCAGACTCCGCGCGATCCGCGTAACGACCAAGGTTGGCTGCCTTCGACTGGAGCGTTTCGACGAGCGCGACCAGCCGAGCTGCCGGATCGCAAGACTCTTGATTGTTGGAGACGAGCTTCAGCATGGGCGCCCCCGATTGATGCCGATCGGGTCGGGCCAAGAACTGCGGACCGCGAGACCACATTATGGCGTCCGCGACGTGCCCGGTAATCAGTTCGATGGCTTCGACTTCTTCATCCGTCGGCATACCCACCGTTCGATGAAGGATGGCGAACGTCCCGATGATCGCGCCGCTCGAGTCTGGATCGGCGTCGACCAGCACGACCTGTAGCCGTGCTGAAGTGCGACGTCGCCGAAGTCGGCCCATATTGGGTCCGTCTCGATGTCGACCGAGTACACGGGCCGACCGAGGTAAGCCGCTGCTGCGCAAGACCCATGGGACAGGCCAATCTCAAAGCTGTCTCCGACACGGCAATAGGACGCTGGAATGCTCGGAGCGGCACCGACCGACAGCCGCTTCCCATCAGGACTCAGCAGGAGGATGCATGTAAACACATCATCCTCACCCATCTGCTCGACGGTCCTGAGATGCCTATTAAGGACGTCCTCCAGGCTATCCCCGCGCTTGAACTCGGCAGGAACTTCGCTGCCGCGCTCCTGCAATGATTGACGAAGCGCGGCGGCAAAAGGCATTGGCCTCTCCTAGGCAGAGCTAGAGATCATATTCTCAAGGCGCATCAAAGACATATGGGCATAATCGGCGCATCGGCGCAATCCAATCCGGACTCACCCGTAGCCGACCGACCATCACTATTCGGGCTTTGACCGCTGAAGGTGGCGAACCGCTTATGTCTGCTTTGGGTCGAAAGCTGACACTAGCGCATGCATACCAGCCAACTGATATTGCCGATGCGTTGCCGAAGTCTTGAGTTTCGGCGCGCCGAAGACCCCTATGTCTATGATTTTGTTGGTGACCCCTACGGGACTCGAACCCGTGTTTTCGCCGTGAGAGGGCGACGTCCTAGACCGCTAGACGAAGGGGCCTTGCTTCAAGGCGTGGCGCATATGTGGACTGAACGGCCTTGAGTTAATCGCGTGGGGCGTCCCGCTCGCTGAGGTAGCGCATCAGTTCGGCCAGTGTCGCTTCCATCTGATCCTGCATCTGCGTGACCAGTTCATTCTCCCGCATCCCGACATGGTCGAGCGGTTTGGAATAGCTGTCGGAAAAGGCCTTGAGATCGTCGCGATCGAAGACGCCTCTCGCGACGAGCTTGGCGAGGATCACCAGAAGGCCATTGGTATTCGCGATGGTCCCGGCGACCAGCGCCTCGTCGACCATCGACAGCCTCTTGTCGCTGTCGCTCTCGTCCAGCTCGATTTCGTCTTCTTCAGTCATCGATTCCATCTTGGGCGGATTGGCCCGCGGCACAAGAGGCGGGGGTGCAGAACGGCCGCAAATGCGCCCATGCGGCAGCCTTCTCGGCGAACGGCCGCGTGTTCGCGGGGCTGGAGGACGGGAGATCGATGAGCCGCAGCGCGTGCCCTGCCGCCAATGAGCCTGCGACCGATCGCAGCCGAAGTGCCTCCGTTGAACGCGATCGCCTGAAGGTCGGGGAAGTCGTGGACCAGATGCTCGATCCGGTTGTGGTTGGCGTCGCGGATCGCCTGGTCGAGGCTCCCTCGGCGCACGGCCGATCCGATGACGTCCCACACGCCGATGCGATGCTCGGCAAGGCGTTCCAACCGAACCGCATAAGGCATACGCTGCAAGTCCTCGCCGACTACAGAGCCCACGAGCCGCCAGAACTGGTTCTGCGGATGGGCATAATATTGCTGGGCAGCAAGCGACGCGTCGCCGGGCAAGCTGCCAAGAATGAAAAGCCGCGCATCGGCACGCGCAATCGGTGGCAATCCGGTCTTCACTTCGTCCGTCATACCGCTGCGTGCATTGCCTTTGCGGCTCCCGCCATTAATTGCTTCTGCCCGTGGAACCGAGCGACCTTCGGATCGCCCTCTTCTCGGGCAATTACAACTATGTGCGCGACGGTGCGAACCAGGCGTTGAACCGCCTCGTCGATTACCTCCTGCGCCAGGGTGTCCAGGTGCGCACCTATTCGCCAACGACCGACACTCCGGCGTTCGAGCCGACGGGCGAGCTGGTCAGCGTGCCCTCGGTCCCGGTTCCCCGCCGTCCGGAATACCGCATCGGCATTGGCCTGAACCAAAGCGTCCGTCGCGACCTCGCCGAGTTCAAGCCGAACATCGTCCATATCGCGTCACCCGACATCATCGGGCATCGCGCCGTGACTTGGGCGCGGCAAAACAAGATTCCGGCCGTCGCCTCGGTGCACACGCGCTTCGATACCTATCTCGCTTATTACCATTTGCAGGCGCTCGAGCCGCTCGCGCGCGGGATCATGCGCCGCCTCTATCTTCGCTGCGACGCGCTGCTTGTGCCCGCGGAGTCGATCGCAGCAGTCCTCCGCGCGCAACGCATGAACCGCCACATCTCGATTTGGAGCCGCGGCGTCGACCGGGAGCAATTCAGTCCCGAGCGCCGGGACATGGACTGGCGGCGATCGCTTGGCCTTGGCGACGATGAGCTGGTGATCGTGTTTCTCGGCCGGGTCGTGATGGAGAAGGGCCTCGACGTCTTTTCCGACACGATCGATGAACTTTCCGCGCGCAAGGTTCCGCACCGCGCGCTCGTGATTGGTGAAGGACCCGCCCGGCCTTGGTTCGAAGAGCGGATGGGCTCCGAGGCGATCTTCGTTGGGCACCAGGAAAAGGAAGGCCTCGCGCGCGCCCTGGCGAGCACGGACGTGCTGTTCAATCCGTCGGTCACGGAGACTTTCGGCAACGTCACGCTGGAGGCGATGGCGTGCGGACTGCCCGTGGTCGCCGCCCTTGCGACCGGAGCGACGAGCCTGGTACGCGATGGCGAAACCGGGGTGCTGGTCGAGCCGGGCGACACCGACGGCTTCGCCGACGCGCTCGAAGGCTATGTCCGCGACCCGGAGCTACGCCGACGTCACGGCGAGGCGGGACTGGCATTCGCCAAGACCATGGATTGGGACCGCATCAACGGAGCCGTCCTCAACGTCTATCGGCGAGTCATCGAACGCCGCGAACGCATCGGACGGCTACTCCGCCGCTAGCTACTTCAGCCGCTCGATCCGCTGCGCTGCCTCGTCGAGGATGGCCGTCACTTCGTGAGTCAGCTCTTCGTCCCAACCATGCTTTGACACACGGTTGCGGATAGCCGCCATCAGGTTCTGGGTTGCTCGGCCGATCGTCGCCCCACCATGGGATTCGCGCGGCTTGAGGTCGTTGAGGCGCTCGAACAAGGCGTCGATCTCATCCGATTTCTCTTCGAGATGCGCCTTGCCCTCGGCCGTCACCTGGAACGGCTTGCGTGAACCTTCGCCGGCCGCTTCTTCGATCAGGCCCATGTCCTGCAAGAGCGTCAGCGTCGGATAGACGACGCCCGGGCTCGGCGCATATTCGCCCGCCGTCAGATCTTCGATGGCGCGGATCAGGTCGTAACCGTGACGCGGCTCATCGGCGATGAGCTTGAGGAGAACGAGCCGCAACTCGCCGGATTCGAACATGCGGCGCGAACGTCCACTGCGACGGCCTCCGCCGCCCCAGCTCTTGTCGTCGAATTCGAAGTGGAACGGTCCCCAGCCTCCGGACCGACCGCGGCCCATGGCGAAGAGAGCTTCGGGAACGTCGATTTCGATCCGTCCGCGCGGGTGGCAACCCGAATGTCTGTGTTTCATGCAGCCTCTCCTCTAGATGCATCTAAGATATATCTTAGTCACATCTTCAGCAAGTGGGTGATGCAATTTTCTTCGCGCTGCGCCATGGCCCTCCGCGATGGCAGACCTGTTCAGCGACGAGGATCTCGAGCGCGCCCAGCCGGAAGTGGCAGCGCATTCACCGCTTGCCGACCGCTTGAGGCCCGCCGCGCTGGACGAGGTCGTCGGACAGGAACATCTGACCGGCCCGGACGGCGCGATCGGGCGGATGGTCGCAGCCGGCAAGCTATCCTCGATGATTCTTTGGGGACCGCCCGGCACCGGCAAGACGAGCATCGCGCGTCTCCTGGCGGACGCGGTCGGGCTACGGTTCGTGCCGATCTCGGCGGTGTTTTCCGGCGTGGCGGACCTCAAGAAGATCTTTGCCGAGGCGAAGACTGCCGCCCGCGCAGGGCAGCGTACCCTGCTGTTCGTGGACGAGATCCACCGCTTCAACCGCGCCCAGCAGGACGGCTTCCTGCCTTACGTCGAGGACGGCACCGTCACCCTCGTCGGTGCCACGACCGAGAACCCAAGCTTCGAGCTGAACGCAGCTCTCCTCTCCCGCTGCCAGGTGCTGATCCTGCGTCGGCTCAACGAAGACGCCCTCGGCACGCTCATCAGCCGAGCCGAGACGGAGGTTGGACGCCCCCTCCCCCTGACTGACGACGCCCGAGCAGCATTGATCGCCAGCGCCGACGGCGACGGGCGCTTCCTGCTCAACCAGGTCGAGACCCTGTTCGACGTCGACCTCAATGAGCCGCTTGATCCGGCCGGCATGGCCGCGTTGCTGCACCGCCGCGTTCCGGTCTACGACAAGAACCGGGAGGGGCATTACAACCTCATCTCCGCACTCCACAAAAGTCTGCGCGGATCGGACCCGCAGGCGTCGCTCTACTATCTCGCGCGTATGCTGGTGGCCGGTGAGGAGCCGCTCTACGTCCTCCGCCGGCTAACTCGTGCAGCGATGGAGGACGTCGGCCTCGCCGATCCGCAGGCGCTGGTGCAATGCCTTGCCGCAAAGGACGCCTACGACTTCCTCGGTTCGCCCGAAGGCGAGCTCGCGATCGTTCAGGCCTGCCTCTATCTCGCGACGGCGCCCAAATCGAACGCGGCCTACATGGCTCAAAAAAGCGCGTGGCGAAGCGCGAAGGAGACCGGCTCTCTGATGCCACCCGCGCATATTTTGAACGCACCGACGCGGCTGATGAAAGACATCGGCTACGGCAAGGGCTATGCCTATGACCATGACGCCGACCAGGGCTTTTCAGGCCAGGATTATTGGCCCGAAGAGATGGAGCCGCAGATTTTCTATCAGCCGGCCGATCGCGGTCTGGAGGCGAAGATCCGCGAGCGGATCGCCTATTGGAACGAGCTTCGTCAGAAGCGAAACACGGACAGCGAATAGGGGAGCTTGAGAATGTATCAGACGGAACCGCCCGCCGCTTACTGGCGTGACCAGGCCTTTCAGTGGGGGCCTCGCGTGCTCTTCGCGATCCTCATCCTCATCGCGACGCACTTCATCGCCAAGGCGGTGCAGTGGGGGGTGGCCAAGCTGGTCGACCGCATGCCCGTCCTCAAGCGCCATCCGCAGGCGGGCGTCGATTCCGTCGGCACCGAACTCGGCCGCCTTGCCTACTGGCTCGTGTGGCTGGTCGGTCTGATCGCAGCGCTCCAGCCGCTCGGCCTCTCGGGCGTGCTCACCCCGGTCACGACGATGAGCAACGAGGTTTTCGCCTTCCTGCCGAGACTTCTCGGCGCGGGCGTATTCTTCTTCGCGGGCCTGATCCTCGCCCGCATCGTCCGCCACGTGATCGAGGCGGCGCTCGGAGCGCTCAACCTGGAGCGCCTGTTCAGCCGGGCGGGCATTTCGATCGGCGAGGCGCCGCTGGCCGTCGACGAGAGCGGCACTGCGACGGAAGGCGCCGCCCCTGTCCGCAACTCCATCGCCAGGGCGGTCGGAGTCACCGTATCGGCGATCATCATCATCTTCGCGGCGATCGGCGCGCTGCAGATCCTCCAGATCTCCGCCATTTCCGATCCCGCGACGAACATGCTGAACACCATCGCGCTCGCCATTCCGCGAGTGCTTGCGGCGCTCGTCTGGCTGGCCATTGCCTTCCTGATCGGCCGCTGGGTGAAGGCGATGATCGAGACCGTCCTTCCCAGCCTGGGCTTCGACAACAGCGTCCGTGCGCTCGGCGTGATGCCGCCCAATTCGAACCCGTCGAAGTTCGTCGGCGCCGTCGCAATGACGGCCATCCTGCTCGGAGCAGCGATCGAGGCTGCGCGGCAGCTCGGCGGCGACAGCATCGCGGTCCTGCTGTTCCAGATCACGGAGCTCGGCGGAAAGGTGATCTTCGGGACGATCATCATCGTCGCCGGCATCTTCCTGGCCCGCATTCTGTCGAACCTGGTGGGCAGTTCCACCGGCGAGTCGAGCTACGCCCAGACCATCGTGAAGTATGCGATCATCGCTTTGTTCACGGCGATCGGCCTCACCTTCATGGGCCTTGCGGACCAGATCGTGATGATGGCGTTTGGCTTGATCCTCGGCTCCGCGGCGGTGGCGACGGCCATCGCTTTCGGCCTCGGCGGCCGCGACGCGGCGGCGCGGGTGCTCGAACGCTGGACCGACGAGCAGATGCCGCAGACCCGGCGCCCCGTTCCGCCACGGCTGCGCAAGCCGACGGAAGGTGAGGACGACCGGCAGCCGCCCTTGGTGTGACGGATCGCTTCGACGCTTACGTTGCGATCGACTGGTCGGGCGCGAAGGGGCGGCGGCACAAGGGCATCGCGATTGCCGAGGCGCGGCACGATGCGCCGCCCCGCCTGGTACGACCCGGCCATGTGTGGTCGCGGGAGGAAGTGCTTCACTGGTTGCTGAAACGCGCGGCGAAGGAGCCGACCCTGTTCGGATTCGATTTCAGCTTCGCTCCGCCTTTGATCGAGCGCGGCGAATATCTGATTGGCGAACCCGACGTGCCGACGACCGCGCGCGAATTCTGGGCCTATGTCGAATCGAGGTGCGACGACGAGGATCTTGGCGCCGCGAGCTTTCTCGAGACCGCGCACCGGCGGCACTTCTATTTCGGCATCGCCGATGGCGTGAAAGCGGACTTCGTGCGCTTCCGCCAATGCGATGCGCGGCTCAATGCTCAGGGCGGGCGCAAGACGGCGAGCGCCTATGACGCGATCGGCGCGGCGCAGGTGGCCAAGGCGAGCTTCTCCGGAATGCGCCTGCTCCACCGCCTCGACGGCAGGGTCGCGATCTTCCCCATGGACCCATTGCCGGAACGCGGCAGCGCCGTCGTCGAGATCTACACGCGCATCTATCTTCGTCGGGCGGGAATGACCGGCACCAAGCTGCGCACCCGCGCCGACCTCAACCAGGCGCTCCGGGGCCTTGGCAGCAAGCCCGTGCGGCTCACGTTCGAGCCCAACGATCACCAGACCGACGCCCTCGTCACCGCGGCGGGAATGCGCGCGCTGGCCAGCGAAGAGCCGCGGGCGTTCGAGCCTGAGGGGCTGACCCGGGAGATCGCGCGGACCGAGGGGTGGACGTTTGGAGTCCTGTAGTACCAAGCCAGTCGCCCCCTTTGGGCGCAACTTCCCCTCAACGCGCATGCGCCTACGCGCGGGGAGCCGCGATCGGCGGCGAAGCTGTTGGATTTCTCCCGAGGGGATGTTGACCAAATTGACTGTGCCGCGCGGTTTCCACGGAGACGCGGGGCGCCGGAAAGTGTCACCTTCGGCAAGACGCTCGTAAACTTCGTCACCTTTGCGCGCCGCAGGACGCGGAGGCAGGCGGAGACGAGCTTGGCCGCGGATTCATCCGCCAGCTTAAGGCACAAAAGAGGGGCTGTAGGACAGCAGTTTCCGCCGAGCGCAGGTGAGCGTTTGCGAAAGCAAACGGGAGCCAGCGAGAAGAGACGGAAACTGCTCGGCCGGCGCGCGAGCGAGCGGCCTAAGCCGCGCTGCGAGACGCGTCCGACGTCACGGGATTTACTCCCGTGACAGCCTCCCAACTAATGTCTGCTTTGGGTCGAAAGCAGACGTAAGCATCCCAACAAAAAGGCCCCGCATCGCTGCGGGGCCTTGTCGTTTTTGCTGGCACTGGGTTCCCGCTCTCGCGGGAATGACGAAGAAAGCGCTTAGTCTTCCTTGTCGCCCGTCAGGAAAGCGGGAGCGAACTCGGGCGCGGGGCCTTCGCCGCCGCCCTCGCCGCCTTCACGGCGCGGGCCCCGATCACCGCGACCCTCGCCACGGCCTTCGCCGCGCGGGCCACGGTCACGGTCGCCGCCGCGTCCACCGCCGTCACGGCGCGGGCCACGGTCGCGATCGCCGCCGCCACGATGACGGTCGCCGCGTCCGCCGCGATCGCCACGGTCACCGCGCGGGCCGCGGTCGCCGCCTTCACGCGGCTCCCTCGGCGGGCGGGTGTCGGGGATCTCTTCGCCGGTTTCCTGGTCGACGAGGCGCATGGACAGGCGAACCTTTCCGCGCTGGTCGACCTCGAGCAGCTTGACCTTCACTTCCTGGCCTTCGGTCAGGACGTCGCGGACGTTCTCGACACGCTCGTTCTTGATTTCCGAGACGTGCACGAGGCCGTCCTTGCCCGGCATGAAGGTGACGAACGCGCCGAAGTCGACGAGGCTCGCGACCTTGCCGGTGTAGATCGTGCCCGGCTCCGGCTCCGCGACGATGCCGCGGATCCAGTTGCGAGCGGCTTCGATCTTCGCCGGATCGGACGAAGCAATCTTGATCGTGCCGTCGTCGTCGATGTCGACCTTGGCGCCGGTCTCCGCGACGATTTCGCGAATGACCTTGCCGCCCGTGCCGATGACTTCGCGGATCTTGTCCTTCGGAATGGACATGGTCTCGATGCGCGGCGCGTGAGCCGACAGCTCCTCGCGCGTGTGATCGAGCGCCTTGGCCATTTCGCCGAGGATGTGAGCACGGCCGTCCTTCGCCTGGGCGAGAGCGGTCTTCATGATCTCCTCGGTGATGCCGGCGACCTTGATGTCCATCTGCAGCGCGGTGACGCCGTTGGCGGTACCCGCAACCTTGAAGTCCATGTCGCCGAGGTGATCTTCGTCACCAAGGATGTCGCTGATGACCGCGAAGTCCTTGCCTTCGAGGATCAGGCCCATGGCGATGCCGGCGACCGGCGACTTCAGCGGAACGCCCGCGTCCATCATGGCCAGGCTGCCGCCGCAGACCGTCGCCATCGACGAGGAGCCGTTGCTCTCCGTGATGTCGGACAGGACGCGGATCGTATACGGGAACTCCTCGACGCTCGGGAGCATCGGGTGCAGCGCGCGCCATGCGAGCTTGCCGTGGCCGACTTCGCGGCGGCCCGGAGCGCCGAAGCGGCCCACTTCGCCGACCGAATAGGGCGGGAAGTTATAGTGCAGCATGAAGCGCGAGTAGGAGAGACCCTCCAGCCCGTCGATCATCTGCTCCGATTCCTTGGTGCCGAGCGTCGTGGTCACGATCGCCTGGGTCTCGCCGCGCGTGAACAGGGCCGAGCCATGCGTGCGAGGCAGGAAGTGGACCATCGATTCGATCGGGCGAACCGTCTTGGTGTCGCGGCCGTCGATGCGGCGGCCTTCCTTGAGGATGGCCGTGCGGACGATGTCGGCTTCGAGGCCCTTGACGGCCTTGGCGGCGACGAGCTGCTCCTGCGGCTCCGCGTCGGCGAGGGCGAGCTTCGCCTTTTCGCGGGCGGCATTGAGGGCGGCCGAACGCTCCGACTTGTTGGTCAGGCGGTAAGCGGCGTCGATGTCCTTGCCGATGAGGTCCTTGAGCTTCTTCTTGACCGCGGACTTGTCGTCGCTCTGCGTGAGTTCCCACGGGTCCTTGGCGGCCTTTTCGGCGAGGCTGATGATCGCCTTGCACACGTCCTGGCTGGCCTTGTGGCCGAACATGACGGCGCCGAGCATCTCGTCTTCCGAAAGCTCCTTGGCTTCGGATTCGACCATCATCACGGCGTTCGGAGTGCCGGCGACGACGAGGTCGAGGCTGCCTTCAGCGATCTGCTGCTGGGTCGGGTTGAGGACGTACTCGCCATCGACGAAGCCGACGCGGGCGCCGCCGATCGGGCCCATGAAGGGCACGCCGCTGATCGTCAGAGCGGCGGAAGCGGCGATCATCGCGAGGATGTCGGGCTCGTTCTCACCATCGTAGGAGAGGACCTGCGCGATCACGAGGACTTCGTTGTAGAAGCCTTCGGGGAAGAGCGGGCGGATCGGGCGGTCGATCAGGCGGCTGGTCAGCGTTTCCTTCTCGGTCGCGCCGCGCTCACGCTTGAAGAAGCCGCCCGGGATGCGCCCGGCGGCGGAGAATTTTTCCTGGTAGTGGACGGTCAGCGGGAAGAAGTCCTGCCCCGGCTTGACCGACTTTGCGGCGGTGACGGCGCAAAGCACCACGGTTTCGCCAAGGGTCGCGAGAACCGCGCCGTCGGCCTGGCGGGCCACGCGGCCCGTTTCGAGCTTCAGCGTCTTGCCGCCGATCTCGGTTTCAACAGTTTTGATATCGAACATTTCGTTTCCTTTGCCCACCGGCCGGATGCCGCTGGGTTCAGCTGTTGCAGGCAATCCGGCCTGCTGCGGTTCGGGGCGTCGAATGAGCCCCATGGACGCCCCGCCGAATTGCGAGAGGTTCCTTTTACTTCGTCATTCCAGCGAAAGCTGGAATCCATGAACTTGGCCGCTTTTCAGTTTGGAATGGCGGTGTTCATGGATCCTGAAACAAGTTCAGGATGACAAAAAGGCGCGGGATTGCCGCGCCTTTCGTGTTACTTGCGGAGGCCGAGCTTCGCGATGAGATCGACGTAACGCTGCTCGTCCTTCTTGCGGAGGTAGTCGAGAAGCGAACGGCGCTGGTTCACCATCATCAGCAGGCCGCGGCGGCTATGGTTGTCCTTGGCGTGGCCCTTGAAGTGCTGCGTCAGGTTGTTGATGCGCTCCGTGAGGATCGCCACCTGGACTTCCGGAGATCCGGTGTCGCCCGAACCACGACCGTGTTCCTTGATGAGCGCATCCTTGCGCTCTGCAGTAATCGACATCGTCTTTACTCCTGTCTCTAGATGTTGAACCCCCGGACGACCGTCAGGCCGTCGGCCGTCGCTTCAACGAGAGCGACCGGACGTCCGTCCTCTGTCGCAAGCTGAAGCCCCGGCTGTTCGGGGAAACCGGAAAGGCGCTGTCCGAAGCGGAGCAGTTGAGCCTGACCGGGAGTGATGGGGAGGGCCGGGATGTCGTCCAGCGCCGCTTCCAGCGGAAGTACCGCCCCAATCAGCCGCCGCGCCTTAGCGGCTTCGGCGAGAAAGTCCAGCGAAATGGCCCGTTCCAGAGAGAAGGGGCCGGCGCGGGTCCTCCTCAACATGGTGACATGGCCGACCGTGTTCAACGCGCGGGCGATGTCGCGGGCCAGCGAGCGGATGTAGGTGCCCTTGGATACGGTCGTGAGGAAGGACGCTTCGTTGCCGGCGGCGGAGGTGAGCCGAAGCTCTTGGATCGTTACCTGGCGAGGCTTCAGCTCGACTTCTTCACCGGCGCGGGCGCGGGCGTAGGCCGCCTTCCCCTCGATCTTCAGCGCCGAGTAGACAGGCGGGACCTGCTCAATCGGCCCGGTGAATTGTTGGAGGATGCTTTGCGACTTCGTCGGTCGTCGGGTGCACATCGCTCGTCGCGACCACCTGCCCCTCGCCGTCAAGCGTATCCGTCTCCTCGCCGAAGCGGACCGTGAAGGCATATTGCTTGGTCGCATCGAGCATTCGACCGCAGACCTTGGTGGCCTCGCCAATGGCGATGGGGAGGACGCCGGTGGCTAGCGGGTCGAGCGTCCCGCCATGACCGACCCTCGTCTTCGGCTCGCCAGCTTCGCGAAGGGCGCGCTTCACTGCCGAGACCGCCTGCGTCGATCCCAGGTCGATCGGCTTGTCGAGAATGATCCAGCCGCTGATCGGCATCAGACGATCTGCCGGAGAAGCCCGGCAATCTGCCGGATTCCGGAATCGGATTCGAAGGACGATCGGACCCGGCGGTAACCGGCCATTCCTAATCTTTCGCGCTCTTCAGGCGACCGCATCAGCCGCTCGAGCGCAGCCGTGAGCGGGGAAGCTTCGCCCGGCGGGACCAGTATGCCAGTCTCGCCGTCGACGATCAGTTCCGGAATCTCGGAGAAGTTCGTCGATAGGCAAGCGAGCGCCTGACTTTGCGCCTCCATCAGGACGTTCGGCAAACCGTCGCGATCTCCGTCGCTGGCTTCGCGGCAGGGAAGCACGAACAGGTCGCACGCACGGTACAATTCGATGACCGCCTGCTGGTCGCGGGCACCCAGCCATTCGATCCGGCCGGACAAACCCAGTTCCTCCGCGCGGCGACGCAGATCGTCGATGATCTTGCCTTCCCCGACCTGCGTCCAACGCCAGTGCAGATCCGCGGGAAGAGCCGAGAGTGCATCCAACAGGACGTCGAACCCCTTCTTCTCGACCGCGCGCCCGACTGAAAGGAGCCGCACCGGATTGGCGGAGTCCGAGCCGTCCCTGTTCGATCGCTCCGGTGGGTCGGTCGGGAAACGGTTGAACGAGAGGCCGTGATAGATGAGGTGCACCTTGTCGGGATCGTCTGCGAGCTCGCGCAGACGGTGCGCACCAACGGTCGTGCAGGTCGTGCACCACCTCATGGCGGCGAGCTTTGCGCGAATGTCGGCCTCGGTCGACGTCCAGATGTCGCGGGCGTGGGCGCTCGCGGCGAGTGGAAGTCCGCAAATCATGGCGGCGTAACGGGCGACCGTCGCCGACGAGCCGATGAAGTGCACATAGACCGTGCGGATGTCGCTCGGCATTTCCGCCGCGATGATGACGCCGCGGGCGAAAGCGCGCCATTGCCGCTTCTTGCGGCCGGTTCGGAATTCACGCCGAAAGAGCCGCAGCGCGTCGCGGTAGCTTGGATTGTGGCGGACCTGACGCCATGCCCGCAAAAAGCGCCCCAGACCCGGTCCTCCGCCCGGCAAGCGGTGAACATCGGCCCTCAGTTGTTCGTGGATCGGATGCCGGATCTTGTCCGGCGCTCCATAGGTGCCGATCCAGAGTTCCAGGCCCTCCTTTTCCAACCCAACCAGTTCCTGCGCGACGAAGGTCATCGACAGGCGCGGCCATGCGTGAACGATGACGCAGATGCGCTCGCGCGAGGGCCTTCGCTGTTCCTCAACCCCGATCATCGCACAGACTGATGCGGGATTCAGGCCGTTGCGGCCAGTGCCGGCTCCAGAACCCTGCGAGCCCGCGCTTCCAGCGTGTGGCGATCAAGATAGCGCTGGCGGGCGGCTGCGCCCAGCTTCCGGCGCAAGTCCGGATCCCGGGCGAGACGGCGCAGGGCCTTCACGAACGCATCGACATCGCCCGGCGGAACGATCGTCGCCGCGTCGCCACCGGCCAGGATGTCGCGCACGCCGGGAAGGTCCGAGACGACCACGGGAAGGCCGGCGGCCATATATTCGAGCAGCTTCAACGGAGAGGTGATGGCGGCGCTTTCCCTGTCGCTCGAATTCATCACCTGCTCGCAATAAGGCGCGACTGCGATGTCGAAGCGGCGCTGATAGGCGCCGAGCTTCGCATGCGGCTGATAGCCGTGAAAATGAAGGTTGGACGGTAGGCGACCTTCGACCCAGTAGACGTCTTCCTCACCCGCTCCGACGATATGGAAATCGCATTCCGGCATCCGTCCTGCCGCGGCTGCCATCAATTCTATACCCTTGCCTGCGAACGGACGGCCGACGAAGCCGATTTGCGTCGCGCCGGGCCGGCCCGGCCAGTCCTGCAGGTCCGCCACGGGCTGGAATTCGCCAGCGCCGTTGGGCACCACGACGATCGTCTTGCCGGCCAGGTTGCCGAAGCTAGACCGGTAGGTGTCGGCCAAGGTCGAGGTCACGCAGACCAGGTGCGAGAAATGCTTCGACGAGAAGAGCAATTGGAGCATCCGCCAGGCAAGCGAGCCGTTGGCCGGGATGGCGTGCGCTTCGAAGATGACTGGCTTCCCCAACCGTGCGGCGACGGCAAGGGAGAAGATGTCACGGCCGAAAAACAAATCGGCCGTGCGAACGCTAGGATGACGAAGCAAGTGGGCGCCGAAGCGCCACTTCGGCAGAAACGACTTGGAGGTCTTGGGGAAGCTCTCGATCGAGAAGGTCTCGTCCACGCCGTAGCGGCCATAGACGTGCCGGGGATCGTCATCCCCATCATTGGCAAGAAGCAGCACGTCGTGACCGAGCTTTCCGAAGGCTTCGCTCATCTTCACGATCTGCACGGAGTGCGCATTGACCGATGGAATGGGCCGCCGCGCAAGATATACGATCTTCATCGGCCTTGACGCTGGTCTGACGCTACCATCTACAGAACTCACAGCTTGCCTCAATGTTGCGGCTACTCCTTTGTTTGCCCGGCGAGTGGCCAGATTTCAGCAAGGAACCTGCTCCGTGTTTTGCAAGGCGAGACTGCAAGAGGACTTCCCAGGTTACGCACGCATGAACGGCCGCGAGCAGTTTGCCGCCATCGAAACGGACGCGGACTGACAGGTCCCCATGAAAATTCTTGTTTTCGTTGAGGATTTTGGAGCAACTGGCGTCGTCAGGAACGCGATTGCGATCGCGACGCGCCTAGCGGAGATCGGTCACGAAGTCACGCTACTGGCGGCGAAGCCAGACGGCGTGCTCCGCGAAACCGTTGCGGCGACGGTAGTCACCGTTGCCCTCAACGACCCCGGTGAGGAAGGCAGCCGGAAGGCAGTCATGCGCCGGTCGTTCCTGCACTTCCGCACCTATTTGAAAAGGGAAAAGCCGGACATCGTCTTTTCGTCAGGCAATCACGGGCACCTGCTGGTCCTTGCGGGTGCGCGGTTCCTGCCCTGCCGGACGATCGTCCGCATCAGCAACGATCTCGACCATTGGAGCACCGACCACGAGGCGGGTGCCTGGGCAAGATGGACACGGAAGCTGAAGTTCAGGGCCATCCTCACGCTCGCGGATCGCTCGGTGCTGGTTTCGAACCGCCTCCTTGCGCAGGTAATGGCGCTCGATCCTGGGTTGGCGCGGAAGGCGATCGTCATTCCCAATGGCGTGGATGTGGCGGCGGTGCGGCAGCAGTCCAAGGGCGAATTGCCGGACGGGCGCTTGTTCGACGGCTCGGCACCGACGATCCTCGCAATGGGGCGGCTGGTACCGCAGAAGAACTTCGCAACCCTGCTCGAAGCGCTCGCAATCGCCCGCCGGTCGAAGGACGTTCGGCTGCTGCTCGTCGGTACCGGACCGATGAAAACCGGGTTGCTTGCTCTGGCGGAAGGGCTGGGAATATCGGACGCTGTCCAGATGATCGATCCGGTCCCCAACCCCTTTCCGATCATGAAAAGGTCGGCGGCGATGATCCTCCCGTCGTGGTGGGAGGGCTCTTCGAACGTGCTCCTGGAAGCCATCGCCTGTGGCACGCCGGTCATTGCATCGAAGACCGCAGGCAATGCAGCCGAGATTCTGGGCGAGGATGAATATGGCTTGCTCGTCGATCCCGGCAGCCCGGAGCAACTGGCTGCGGCCATTCTGAAGCAGGTCGGTCCCCATGCGACGCTTCCGGACGACCGTGCGCGGGCGTATGACCGGAACGTGGCGCTGAAGGCCTATGCCGACCTCGTGGACGGAATGTCCGCAAAGTGAACGAGCAGCACAGCCGCGCCAGGATACGCAGGACGAAGGCGGTCGGGACTGCCAAGCGTCTCGCAGTGCGGGAGTATCTGCCGCTCGCCAGCTGGATCCTCAGCTGGTTCATGATCGGCATTGCGATCGGTCACGCGGACGCCGTGCGCCTGCTGGCCGCCAACGCCTTCGTCCAGGCCGTCCGCCACGTCTGCACCCTCGAAGCCATGCCGCTGTTCGGGCTGCGCGAAAGGACCGCCCAGACGTTCCGACAAGCTCGACGCGCGGCGACACGCCTCGAACTTGCAGGTTTGGCGGCGTCCGTTGTCGGCGTCCTCCTGCTAGTTGGATTGCTCGAGTATCGCGAACTTGGGCAAGTGGCGGTGATGGTCGCCATCGCCGCGGCCGCCATACCGGCGCGCACGCCTGCGGCCTTACTAGTGGCGCACCGCCAGCGGTTTCCGATCTGGCGCATCGGTTCGGGCCTGACCTTCGCGGCCGGAAGCGCGGCCGTACTTCTGTTCGGGGGAGATTGGATTGCGGCAGCCGTCGTGCTCGCGCTGCGCGAATGGGGAGCGCTGATCGCAACATTGGTCTTCGCTCCGAAGCGGAAGAACAAGCACCCGCGGAACACGCCCGTCACCTTCGAGGAGGTGGCCCGCCGGACCGAAGCAAACGCGCGGCAAAAGCTGAGCTATCGCCTGATCAGTTCCATCTCCAGCCTACTCCTCGGTCCGTTCGGCAACCTTGCAGCAAGGACGGGCCGGGAGATGGGGCGGCTCGACAGCCGGCTCGCGAAGCTGGTTCCGCGCAAGAAGTCCGGCTTCGCCCTATTTACTCTGGGAACGGCCGTGGTCGCCGCGATCTTCCTGTTCGTCAGCCGCGAACCTTCGACCGTGCTCGGCGCCGCAGCCTTCGCGCGATTGGCGGCATCTGGCGCTACCGTGCTCATGTGGTGGCGCTACGGAAGCGACGCGGCGGACGACGAGGATCTGGACGAGGAGTAGGAGTTCAGCGCCGCGGCAGGCCAAGCGAGAGCTGCCTCGCCTCCCCTTCCCTCAGCCGTTCGAAAAAGTGGCGGCGGCAGAGCGCGACATAGCGGTCGTTGCCGCCGATTTCGGTCTGTGCGCCGGCAGCAACGGCATAGCCTTCTTCGTCGACGCGGAGATTCATCGTCGCCTTGCGCCCGCAATCGCAGACCGCCTTCAGCTCGATCAGGGAGTCGGCGAGCGCAAGCAATGCGGCCGAACCGGGAAACAGCTTGCCCTGGAAGTCGGTGCGGAGCCCGTAGCAGAGAACCGGAATGCCGAGCTGGTCGGCCACTTCGCATAGCTCGAGCACATGGCGCTGGGTCAGGAACTGCGCCTCGTCGACAAGGATGCAGTCAAGCGTTCGCCGTTTCAGTTCCTCGCCGATCGCCTCGTAAAGATCGACTGCTCTCATCATAGGTGTGCGCCGGGGCGGACAGTGCGATCCGCGACCCGATGGTGCCGGCACCCGCGCGGTCGTCGAGCGCAGCAGTCCACAGCATCGTTTCCATGCCGCGCTCACGGTAATTATAGTCGGCCTGCAGCAGGGTCGTCGATTTCCCCGCATTCATCGCCGCATAGTAGAAATAGAGCTTGGCCATCAGCAGCGACCGTCTGCGCTTGCGGGCTTAAAGCTGCCGATGCGCACCGCCTCGGCCTTTTCCTGCCACTGCTCGAAAGTAGGCCGGGCATTTGCGGGAAGCGTGCAGGAGCGCGCGAGGATCGCCTTGCCTTCCAACAGCAACTCGGCACGGAAACTGTAGGCGATCGGACTATTGTTGGTGACGACCATCGACGTGCCGAGCAAGGGCCGAACGGCGACCTTGATTTGCCCCTTCGGGATCTTGGCGGACGGGCTGACACGCCGGGCGTTGGCCGGCTCTCCGTCCTTGATCGTGAAGAACCAGGTTTCGCCGGTGCGGACCGTCAGGCCGGCCGCCTGCGCCGGTGCAGTCGCGAGCAGCAGGAGCGCCGCCGCGAACCTCATACCGGCCATTCGTCCTTGAGGATCGAGAAGAGCGCAGTGTCGCGGACGTGGCCGTTCCACGTGATGCGGTCGGCGCGAAGAACGCCTTCCCGGACCGCGCCAAGCTTCTTCATCGCCGCCTGGCTGCGCGCGTTGCGGACGTCGACGCGGAATTCGACACGACGAATCCCGCAGTCGAAGGCGCGCTTGAGCATCATGTCCTTGACGCGCCGGTTGAAGCCGCTGCCGCGCAGATGCGGTCGGTAATAGGTACCGCCGATTTCCAGCGTCTGGCGGGGTTCGTCGATTCCAAGGAAGCTCGACATGCCGGCGATCTCGTCACCTTCGAACAGGACGAAGAGTGCGATTCATCGGCGCCTTTGCGAGCTTGTCGATGCTGGCGTCGAAATGCTCCGGATCGAACGGCGTGGAATAGATCTTCCAGACCTCGACCTCTTCGGCACAGGCGGACTTGAGCGCCTCGCGATGATCTTCGGTGAACAGTTCGGCGCGGCAACCGTCTCCGGTCATGGGCTCCGCGAGCCGCGCCAACGCGATCATTCCTCGCCGAGGTCCTGTGCCACGTGGCCCGTTCGCAAAATACGATCGATGTGGCTGCCTTCGTCAAAGCTTTCATCGGCGCGAAACTTCAGCTTGGCCGCATATTTCGTACGCACGCGCTGGGCGACTTCGCGCTGGAAGAAGGCGGTGTTTTGACGCAGCGCCTTCAGCACCACTTCCTCGTCCTGGCCGAGCAGAGGCTTAACGAACACGGTCGCGTGGCGGAGGTCCGGCGACATGCGCACTTCGGTGACGCTGACAAGGTGCGACTGAAGCACGTCATCGTGCACCTCGCCGCGCTGGAGCAGTTCGCTCAGCACGTGACGCACCTGCTCACCCACGCGGAGGAGACGGACGGAGCGGCCTTCGGCGCGTTTCGATACGGCGCATAGGCTAGAGCGTCCGCGCGCGCTCCTCGACCTCGAACACTTCGAGCGCGTCGCCCGGCTTGATGTCGTTCGTGTCGGCCAGAAGGACGCCGCACTCGAGGCCCGAGGTGACTTCCGCCACGTCGTCCTTGAAGCGCCGCAGCGAGCTGATCGTCGTCTTCGAAACGATGACGTCCTCGCGCGTGAGACGGGCGTTGAGGCCCTTCCGGATGACGCCTTCGAGGACGAGCAGACCGGCGGCCTTGTCCCTCTTGCCGGCGGGGAATACCTCCTGGACCTTGGCACGGCCGACGACCGTCTCGATGATCTCCGGACCGAGCTCGCCGGCCATCGCACCCTTCACCCAATCGGTGAGGTGATAGATGACGTCGTAGTAGCGGAACTCGACCTTCGTGCGGTTCGCCACTTCGCGAGCCTTGGCATTCGGACGGACGTTGAAGCCGATGATCGGCGCACCGCTCGCGGCGGCCAAAGTGACGTCGCTTTCGGTAATCGCGCCGACTCCCGAATTGAGGATGCGCACGCGCACCTCGTCGGTCGACAGGCGATTGAGCGCATTGACGATCGCCTCGGTCGATCCCTGCACGTCAGCCTTGATGACCAGAGGCACTTCCTTGATCGTCGAAGCGTGCGTGGCGAACATGTTCTCCAGGCTCACCGGCGCAGCGGTCGTGCGCTTCTTGTCGAGCACGCTCTGGCGATAGACCGCGACTTCGCGAGCACGCGCTTCGTTCTCGACGACGGTGAACGGATCGCCGGCCGATGGAACCGCCGACAGGCCGAGCACTTCGACCGGGAAGGACGGACCGGCTTCTTTCACCTGGCGGCCCTGATCGTCGATCATCGCGCGGACTTTGCCGCTGGAAGCACCGGCGACGAACACGTCGCCGACACGCAGCGTGCCGCGCTGGATGAGGACGGTCGCAAGCGGTCCGCGGCCCTTGTCGAGCTTCGCCTCGATGACCGTGCCTTCGGCGGCGCGGTCCGGGTTGGCCTTCAACTCCAGGATTTCGGCCTGCAGCTGGATGGCGTCCAGAAGCTTGTCGAGGTTGGTCTTCTTGGTCGCGGAAACTTCGACGTCCTGGACGTCGCCGCCCATGTCCTCGACGATGATCTCGTGCTGCAGCAGTTCCTCGCGGACCTTCTGCGGCTTGGCGTCCGGCTTATCGATCTTGTTGATCGCGACGATCATCGGAACGCCGGCCGCCTTGGTGTGATTGATCGCCTCAATGGTCTGCGGGCGCAGGCCGTCGTCGGCGGCAACCACCAGGATGACGATGTCGGTGACGTTCGCACCGCGCGCGCGCATTTCCGAGAAAGCCTCGTGGCCCGGCGTATCGAGGAAGGTGACCTTCGCCTTGTCGGGCAGCTGCACCTGATAGGCACCGATGTGCTGGGTGATTCCGCCGGCCTCGCCGGACACAACGGATGCGCCGCGAATGGCGTCGAGCAGCGACGTCTTGCCGTGGTCGACGTGACCCATGATCGTGACCACCGGCGGACGCGGCTGGAGCGTCTCGTCGGAATCGACGTCGGTCGACGTATCGATGTCGATGTCCGCCTCGCTCACGCGATTGATGCGGTGGCCGAACTCTTCGATCAGCAGTTCGGCCGTATCCTGGTCGATCGTCTCGGTGATCGTGACAGGCGTGCCCATCTTGAACAGTGCCTTGACCAGGTCCGCACCGCGTTCACCCATGCGCTTGGCCAGTTCCTGGACCGTGATGGCCTCGGGAACGTCGACGTCGCGATACTGCTTCGCGGCAGGGCCGGATTGCTGGTGGGCGCGCTTTTCCTTCTCGCGCGAGCGGCGAAGCGCGGCGAGCGAGCGAGCGCGGCTATCGTCTTCGCCCGAAAGAGCGCGAGTGACGGTCAGCTTGCCGCTGTGACGGCGATCGTCGCCGCGGCCGCGGGTTGGGCGAGCCGGTTCGGGACGGCGCGGAGCCGGCGCGTGACCGCCGGCGGGACGACGGGTTCCGCGGTCGTCATCGTCGGCGATGGACGGCTGGGGAGCAGCAGCGGCGGCTGAAGCGGCGGCCGCTTCTTCCTCGGCGCGCTTGATCTCTTCTTCGGCCTTGAGGCGAGCTTCTTCGGCCGCAGTCTCTTCGGCCTTGCGATTGTCTTCCGCGCGACGGCGTTCTTCCTCGCTCTGCTCGACGCGCGCACGGTCGTCGCGGCGGCGGGCTTCTTCGAGGGACGTGAGGCGTGCCTCTTCCGCTTCGCGCAGCAGGCGAGCCTGCATTTCCTTGCGCGCGGCAATGTCGTCGGCCGGGCTCGTGCGCTTCGGCTGCGGAGCCGGAGCGACCGGCTTCGGCGCGGGCTTGGGCGCCTCGGCAACGGGTTCCGGCTTCGGAGCCTCAGCGGGCGGAGCTTCGCCCGGACGGCCAAGGATGCGCCGCTTCTTGACCTCGACCACAACGGTATTGGAGCGGCCGTGGCTGAAGCTTTGCTTGACCTTGCCGGTCTCGACCGTGCGCTTGAGGCCCAGCGGCGGCCGGGTTCCAAGCTTCGGTTTTTCGGTCTGGTCTACCATTCTATTCCTTCGTCAAATCTTCGTCAGCCGAGCCACGCCCAGAGGCGGCAACGCCGCCCTCTAGACCGCTACGGGGGTCAATGAAAGCGCGCCACCGGGAGAGCGCGTGAAGAACACGCGCTGCGGCAGCACGATCAGTCAGGGCGATATGTACCACATTCTCGCGGCCAAGCGCCATGGACAAGATGGTGCGTTCTTCGGGAAATTGAAGACCTTGGCCGTTGCCGTTCGCAAGAACTTTGGGGTCGCTCCCGACGCGCCAGGCCTGGTCGAGCTTGCGGCTGCCGTCCTCGCCCGCATCCGCGGCGTGGATGAGGAGGTGAACCGCACCGCTCCTGGCGGCGGTTTCCACTCGGTCCGAACCGTTGATGAGATTGCCCGAGCGTGCCTCCATCCCGAGCCGGTCGAGCGTTGCCTGACGCAAGGCCGCAGCGATCTTGTCGCCGAGATCGGCGGGGACCTTTACGTCGTTCGTCTTGAACGCCCGCTGCAAGGCGCCTTTCAATTTTCCCTTGGCGTTGGCCTCGTCGAGCTCTGCGCGCGAAACGCCGATCCACGCGCCGCGGCCCGGTGCCCGGGCACGGACGTCAGGCGCGACCTCGCCGTCGGGGCCGAGCGCTAGCCGGATCAGGTCCTCGCGCGACGCAGTGCGGCGCGAAAGGATGCAGGTGCGTTCCGGAGTGCTGTTCCCCGGCGCAGGCCGGGGTCCAGAAGCGCGTGAGCGCTGCTTCGCATCACCCTGGGCCCCGGCCTGCGCCGGGGAACTGCCAACTACAGTATCATTGCGAGGATTCCGCATCGGCGGCCTCCTCGGTTGCGGGCGCCGTGTCCTCGTCCTCGAACCAGTGTGCGCGCGCGGCCATGATGATCTCGTTACCCTGTTCTTCGGTCAGGGAGTAGTCCGCCAGGATTCCGCCCTTGTCCTCGGTGCGCTTGGTCGCGGTTTCGGCGCGTCGGCGTGGTTCCTGGCGCTTCTTCTGGATGAGCTCGTCGGTCGCAAGGTCTGCGAGATCGTCGAGCGTCTTGATGCCCGCCTTGCCCAGCGTCACCAGCATCGCCTCGTTGAGGTGCGGAAGCTCGGCCAAGGCGTCCTCGACGCCAAGACCACGCCGAACCTCGCGGGCGGCTGCTTCACGCCGCTCGAGCGCTTCGGCGGCGCGGCTCTGAAGCTCGCCGGCGATCTCGTCGTCGAGGCCCTCGATCGAGGCGATCTCGTCGATCGAGACGTAGGCAACCTCTTCGAGGCTGGTGAAGCCCTCCGCGACAAGCAGCTGCGACAGCGTCTCGTCGACGTCGAGCTCCGTCTGGAACATCTCGGTCCTCTCCAGGAACTCGCGCTGGCGCTTCTCGCTCGCGTCGGCCTCGGTGAGGATGTCGATCTGCGAGCTGGTGAGATGGCTCGCCAGGCGCACGTTCTGGCCGCGGCGGCCAATCGCCAGGCTAAGTTGATCGTCGGGAACGACGACCTCGATACGACTCTCTTCCTCGTCGATGACGACGCGGCTGACCGTTGCGGGCTGAAGCGCGTTGACGACGAAGGTCGCGAGATCCTCCGACCAGGGGATGATGTCGATCTTCTCGCCCTGAAGCTCCTGGACGACCGCCTGGACGCGACTGCCCTTCATGCCGACACAGGCGCCGACCGGATCGATCGAGCTGTCGTGGCTGATGACGCCGATCTTGGCGCGGCTGCCAGGGTCGCGGGCGGCGGCCTTGATCTCGATGATGCCGTCGTAGATCTCCGGCACTTCCTGCGCGAACAGCTTCTTCATGAAGTCGGGGTGCGCGCGCGACAGGAAGATTTGCGGGCCGCGGGCTTCGCGGCTGACGCGCAGGATGAGCGAGCGAATGCGGTCGCCGACGCGGACCATCTCGCGCGGAATCTGCTGGTCGCGGCGAATGACGCCTTCCGCGCGACCCAGATCGACGACAACGTGGCCGAACTCGACCCGCTTGACCACGCCGGTGATGACTTCACCCGTACGGTCCTTGAACTCTTCGTGCTGGCGCTCACGTTCGGCGTCGCGGACCTTCTGGAAAATAACCTGCTTGGCGGCCTGGGCGGCGATGCGTCCGAACTCGATCGGCGGCAGCGGATCGACGATGAAGTCGCCGACGGCGGCATCCTTCTGCAGCTTCTGAGCGCCCTTCGGATCGATCTGCTTGAAGTGATCCTCGACTTCCTCGGTCACTTCGAGGACGCGCCACAGGCGGAGGTCGCCCGTGTTCGGATCAAGCTTGGCGCGGATGTCGTTCTCAGCCCCGTAGCGGGCGCGGGCCGCGCGCTGGATTGCGTCCTCCATCGCCTCGATGACGATGCCGCGGTCGATCAGCTTCTCGCGCGCAACGGCGTCGGCGATCGCAAGCAGCTCGGCCTTGTTCGCGGATGCGACGGCGGGGGCGGCAGTTGCCATGAGTTTAGTCCTCTACAGTCTGAATGGTGTCGGCGCCCTCAGTGCTGAGAGGCGCGGTTGCGTTGATGAGCTTGTCGGTCAGCAGGAGCTTGGCCGAATGAATGGATGCGAACGGGATGGCGTAATCCTGCCCGTCCTTGCCAGAGAGATTGACTGTGCCCTCGCCAGTGCCAGCGAGCACTCCGGCGAATTGCTTGCGGCCATTGAGCGGCTCCGCGAGCGTCACTCGTGCCTCGTGGCCCTTCCAGTCGTTGTAGTCGGCGAGACGGGTCAGCGGTCGATCGATGCCCGGCGAGCTGACCTCCAGGCGATAGCCGCCATCGATCGGATCGCGGCCTTCCGCCTCCAGCGCGTCGAGCTTCTCGGACAGCTTGCGCGAAATGGCCTCACAGTCGGCCAGGGCGAGCTGCCGCGTGTCGGGCCGCTCGGCCATCACCTGGAGCGTCGGATCAGATGTCCCGCCGATCATCGCCACGCGCACCAGCCGATAGCCGAGGCTTTCCACCTCGGGCTCCAGCAGTGCATTCAGCGCGGCGATATCGGTCATGCGATCCTTCGGACGTATCGCCTCGACGATGATCAAAACCCCTTGGGACCGGAGCCGTGGGGCCCCAGCCTCAGGCATCTGACGATGTCGAGGAGAGGAGTGCGATATAGGCCGATGGTCGAAAAGGCGCAAGCGCCGTTCGGGGCTCAGCTGCCCCAGGGCGGCGGTGGAAGCGTCACCGGCCGGGTGAGATCGAACTCGACCCGGAAGAAGCGGTTCGGGCGGCCCAGCTCGTAGGCAAAAATGTTTCCGGGCTGGACCTCTACCGCCCAGACGTTGTCGACCCCGGCCGTGTTGCCCTCGCGGACCAGCAATTCCTTTGTGAATGCGTCGGCCGGAAACTCCTGCCTCGCCTCAGTGCCGGGCGTGACCGTATCCCCGCCATATTGGGTCACCCGATCCTCGGTGCCGTCCTCGTGTCGGTGATCGTGCTTGAGCCGCAGCCCGGCGCCAGTCCCAGATATCACCCAGGTACGCGAACGATCCTCGCCGACATGGAAAGGTATGCGGATCATCTCGGGCGAGCAGTCGCGCACGTGCATGACGAGCCGCTTGCCAGCGAAATCGGCGTCCGCATCGACCGGCGGGCTGGCGATGCGCCCCTCGAACGCCTGGCCGCAGAAACTCGAGAGCCGGGCGAAGAAGGTGTCTTGTGGAGTTGCGGGCGGCACCGTGGTGCAGCCAGCGAGGAACAAAAGGGCGGCCAGGAATCTCGGCTTCATGCCGCGACGCTAGGGCGCCGCTGCCAAGGACGCCAGCGCCCGGTTCTCCGCCCGGATGCGGATCGCAAGGACCGCGGCGTTCAGGGCGCTGAAGGCGAGCGCGATCTCCCACAGTCCGAACACTAGCGGAAGAACCGCAATCTCCAGAACGACGATCAGGTAATTGGGATGGTCCACAAAGCGATATGGTCCCCGCGTGACGAGCGGAGCGCCGGGAAGAATGATGATCCGTGTCGTCCAACGCTCGCCAAGCGTCGAAAGCACCCAGAGACGCCCAACCTGCAGCACTGCGAACAATAGCAGCAGCGGAATGTGGATCTGCCGCCCCGGCGCCCACCACCAGAGTGCGGCGAGCCAGAGTCCATGGACGATAACGATCAGGGGATAGTGACCCCGGCCATGTTCTGACGCGCCCCGCGACATCAGCCGCTTCCGATTGCGCTCCGCCAGCAAGAGTTCGGCCAGCCGCTGAAGCGTGACGAAGCCGAGGATCAGGTAGGCGGCCGCAGTCGCGCCCATCAAGCCGCCTCGAGCAGGAGACCGCCGCAGGTGAAGCCCGGACCGAAGGCGGTCATCAGCACCGTCTTCGGCAGGCCCCGATCGATCAGTTGCTCAAGCACGAACAGAACAGTCGGGGCGCTCATGTTGCCATATTCACGCAAGACATCGCGTTCGACGTCGAGCGCGCCCGAAGTCAAACCGAGCGAGGTCTCGATGGCCTCGATCACCTTCACTCCACCCGGGTGGCAGCACAGCCGCGCGATGGCGTCTCGAGGCTGACCGAGCGCGCGCAGCATCTCGTCCACCGCATCCGCGAGTTTCGACTCGATGAACGGAGGGATCGCCCGATCGAACACGACGGCGAGCCCTGGGTCTTCGACATCCCACCCCATGATCCGCCGCGTGTCCGGCCACAGCTTCTCCGCTCCGTCGACGATGGTCGCGAGGCCGTCGCCGCCGCACTGAACCACGGCGGCTGCGGCTCCGTCGCCGAAGATTGCGGTTGCGACCACGGCCGCCGGGTCGTCGCTATCAAGGCGGATCGAGATGGAGCAGGTTTCGACCGTGACGAACAGCCAGCGGGTTCCGGGATCGGATGCGGCAAGCCGCGAGGCTGTTGCAAGGCCGTTGACGCCGCCGGCACAGCCGAGGCCGAATATCGGAACACGCCGGGCGTTCGGCCTGAAACCGAGCCGCGGCCCGACCCGCGCCTCGAGGGTCGGGGTGGCGATCCCGGTGGTGGAGACGGTCACGATACCGTCGATCTGGTCCGGCGTCAGGTGGGCCTGTTCGATTGCCGCCAGAGCCGCTTCCTCGAAGAGCAACTCGGAAGCTTGGAGGTAGACGGCATTGCGGTCGGCCCAGCCGTGGCTATCCTCGTACCAGTCCGGCGTAGCGACTAGGTGCCGTTTCGTTATGCCCGCATTGTCGAAAACACCCGACAGTCTGTCGAACAAGGCTTTCTTGCCACCGAAAGCCCGCCGAGCGCGTTCTTTAGCCTCGTCCTGCCCAATGCTGTTGGGCGGGACGGCCGTCGCCAGGGAAAGAAGGCTGCACGGTTGCACGTTGAGCCTTATAGCGCGCCGGCCGCTTGCCGGTGTCATGGTCTTTGTGAGTAGTCGAATGACCCTTCGCTTAATGCCGTTCGCGGCCGTTGCCGCCCTCGCCGCCTGCGGTGCCGCTCCCAGCGAATCCGCCGCCCAGGAACCTGCGCAGGAAAGCGCCTCGGGCCGGCCCTTCGCCGTGAGCGAAGTCACGACCTTCGACAGGCCATGGGCTATGGCCTTCCTACCCGGGAGCGGCGTGCCGATGACCGGAATGGCCCTCGTCACGGAGAAAGGCGGAGCGCTCTGGCTGCTGGATACGGCGACGGGTAGGAAGCAGGCGGTCTCCGGCGTTCCGGCGGTCCAGGACGCCGGCCAGGGCGGCCTCGGCGACGTGGTGGTGCATCCGGATTTTGCCGGCAACCAGCGGGTCTATCTGAGCTTTGCCGAGCCAGGCCCTGACGGCACGAGCGGAGCCGCGCTTGGCTATGGTCGCCTGGTGCTCGGTCAGGGCGACCCTCGAATCGAGGGATTTAAGGTTATCTGGCGGCAGACGCCGAAGGTCACGGGCAACGGCCATTTCGGTCACCGGCTGGTCTTCGCCCGCGACGGGACGATGTTCCTGTCGTCGAGCGACCGGCAGAAGATGACCCCGGCGCAGGATCTCGACAGCGACCTCGGCAAGATCGTGCACCTGACCGACGAGGGTCAGGCAATCCCAGGACCGTGGGCAAGCCGCGGAGGCCGCGCGACGAGCTATTACAGCATGGGACACCGCAACGTGCTCGGCCTCGACATTGCGCCCGACGGGCGGCTTTGGGCGAGCGAGATGGGACCACAGGGCGGCGACGAGGTGAACCTGATCCTCCCCGGCAAGAACTACGGCTGGCCGCGCGCTTCCTATGGGTCTCACTACGGCGGCGAAGACATTCCCGACGATCACGCGGGCCAGGGCTTCGAGGAGCCGAAGGTCTGGTGGAATCCCGCCATCTCGCCGGCTGGGCTGATGATCTACACCGGCGACCTGTTCCCGAAGTGGAAGGGCGACGCCTTGATCCCGGCGCTTTCCGGCGAAGCGCTCATCCGCGTCGATATCGATGGCGACAAGGCCAGCAAGGCCGACCAGTGGGGGATGGATGCTCGCATTCGGGCGGTCGATCAGGGTCCGCGTGGCGAGGTCTATCTGCTGCAGGACGGCGACGGCGCCAAGCTGCTCCGGCTCGAGTCCGCGCGCTAGCGTGCCGTGACCTTCCGCAGCCAGTCTAGGAGCGGAACGATGAAGGCGTCGTGGTCGACGCGTCCCTCGCGATAAGCGTAGGCGTCCTCGGCCGAGCGGTAGAGTTCCAGCTCATGATCGCCGCCGGGCAATTCAATGAAAGTGGCCGTCCCCGGGCGTAGCCGGTTCACCGTGTCGACGATGAGCTTATGCCCGTGCCGCGTCTCGAATTGATCATACCCGCCGTAGAAGACGAGGACCGGCGCCTGGACCTTCGTCCACGCTTCCAGGAAATCCCGCTTCGCCGCCTGCTGATGCCAGGCATAGGGACGTCCGTAATGAGGCGGTGCCTCCGCTCCACCGCGAATAGTCGCCCACACGCCTTTCAACTCGGGCCGCTCTTTTTCGATCTGCTCCGGCGTCTTGCCCCGCATGAGATATTCGACATGAAACGGAATTCGCCGGCTCATTTCCTCATGGACCTGCGCGGGCGAATACTTGCCTGACCGTTCCAGATAAATCCGGTCGAAATTGATCATGCGCTCGAGATGCGTGAGCGCGCCGCCGCCCTGGACGACGATACCCGCTACCGGCTTGCCCTCGGCGACCAGCGGCGCGGTCGTCGCACCGAGGCTGCTACCGAAGATGATGATACGCTGCGGATCGACCCAAGGGTGGCTGGAGACTTGGTCGAACGCCTCGCGATAGTGACGAACCTCAGTGTCGTAATCGAGCGCGCTGCATGGAGGACCTTCGCTGTCACCTGTGCCCGAGCGCTCAATACGCACGAGCACTGCTCCGGAACGGTCCGCGATCTGACGAAGTTGGTTTTGCCGGTCGGCGGCGAAGTCCAGCGATCCGCACGATACCCATTGCGTGAGCACGATGGCCGGAAGGCGGCCCGTTGTGCCAGTTGGCCTCGTCAGGATGGATCGAAGCCTGAAGCCCTCCGTCGTGCGGACCTGTCCATATTCGGTCTCCCGACCGGGCAGCTCGACGAGCGCCTTGGCGTCCTTGCGCGGCAGGTCGCCGACGAGCCTAGCCTGCGCCTGTGCGGCACCGGCGGACAGAATGATAGAAACGCCAACAAGCCATCGCAGCATGCGTCACCTCCGCCTCCGCAATAGCTGGCGAGGTTGTCACCACGGCGTGCCGGGTGACGAAGGGACGAAAAATCAGTGCGCTAGAGCGGCGCGGTAGCGCTTCCCGATCTTCAGATGCGTGCCGTCATGCAGGACGACGTCCTCGGTACGCACGCGGGCGATCCGGTCGCGGCGCACAAGGGTCGAGCGATGAATGCGGACGAAGCCGTGGTCGGCAAGCTTGCGCTCGATGGATCCGATCGGGCTGCGGTGGATGACGGTCCGTTCGGCTGCTCGGATCTCGACATAGTTACCGGCAGCTCGGACCCAGTCGATCTGCCGCGGTAGAAGCGGGATCTCAGCGGACGGCTGCCTCGCGAATACCCCGGACCGAAGGAGCGCGACGATGGCTGCGACTGCCCCGAATGGCGGGACCCTGCGCCAGATCTCGAACTCCAGCTGGTCTCCGCCGATGCCGAGGAGCAAGCCGAGCAGGACGGAAACGCAGCCTGCCGCAACCAATATCGCCGCGGCGCCCGCCCAGCCGGTTGCGCGCTTTGCCGCTTCGAGCGCGACGAGCCAGGGGCAGATGTTCACGATCGCCCAGCCGAGCGACTCTGCCAGCGTCTCGTCCTGCCCGGAGAGGCGGCTGTACCCGACACAATAGAGAGCGACGAGCAAAGCGGCGGCAAGCACGCCCGCGATCAGGACGGTCAGCGATATCGGTCTTCGCAGCGAGTCCAGCATTACCGGGTCATCCTACACCAAGTCGGGCTCAAGGCCTTGCGGATGTTCGAGCCAATCCGGCGGCGTGAGACCCTTCGAGCGCAGGAATTCAGGGTTGAACAGCCGCGTCTGATATCGCGTGCCGGGATCGCAGAGCATTGTCACGATCGTCTTTCCCGGCCCCAGCTTCCGGGCGAGGCGGATCGCTCCGGCGACATTCACGCCCGTCGATAGCCCGACGTTCAGTCCTTCATCGCGGACGAGGGACAGCGTCACGTCGAGGCTCTCCTGATCCTGGATGAAGAAGGCCTCGTCGACCTTCAGCCCTTCGAGATTGGCGGTGATGCGACCCTGCCCGATGCCTTCGGTGATCGAGCTGCCCTCGGCCTTCAGCTCGCCCGTCGTGTAATAGCTGTAGAGCGCCGCGCCGGGGATGTCGGCGAGTCCGATCGCGATGCCCGGATTGAGCTCACGCAGCGCGATCGCCGTTCCCGCAAGCGTCCCGCCGGTACCAACGGCGCTGACGAAGCCGTCGACCTTGCCATCGGTCTGCGCCCAGATCTCCGGTCCGGTGGTGCGGACGTGCACATCGCGGTTGGCGACATTGTCGAACTGATTGGCGAAGATGGCGCCTTGTCCGTGCTCTCGCGACAGCCGCTCGGCCATTCGGGCCGCGACCTTCACGTAATTATTGTCGTTGCGGTACGGCACTGCGGGAACTTCGACGAGAGTCGCGCCGAGCGAGCGGAGCGTGTCCTTCTTCTCCTGGCTCTGCGTTGCCGGAATGACGATGACCGTGCGCATGCCCAGCGCATTGGCGACGACGGTCAGGCCGATGCCGGTATTGCCGGCCGTCCCTTCGACTACGATTCCGCCGGGGCCGATCTGCCCCTTCGCTATTGCGTCGGAGATGATCCCGAGCGCCGCACGATCCTTCACCGAATGGCCGGGGTTCATGAATTCGGCCTTGCCGAGGATGGTGCAACCCGTCTCCTCGGACGCGCGGCGAAGCTTGATCAGCGGCGTATGGCCGATCGCGGCGAGGACGGTGTCGCGGATGTCCATCGGCCCGCGATTACATGGTCAGCCAGCGCGACGGTAGCGCAGATAATAAGGACGCCGCCCCTCCCGCCGCGACTTGGCGCCGTAGCGGGTCTCGATCCAGCCGCCCGACGGCTCCAGGAAATCCTGCGGCGTTTTCGCGAGCCACTCGAACTGATGCGCGTGACGCTGCATCACCATCAGCGCCCAGTTGAGGTAGGTTGGATCGTCGGTCGCCAGCCGAAACTCTCCGCCCGGCTTCAGCTTCGACGCGAACAGGTCGACCGGGCCGTCGTTGACCATGCGGCGCTTTGCGTGGCGCGCCTTCGGCCAAGGGTCCGGGTGAAGCAGATAGAGGAAGCTCAACGCGCCGTCGGGAACGCGGCGAAGCACCTCCAGCGCATCGCCCATCCAGATACGGATGTTTGGCAAGTGCTTGTCACGGACATGCCCCAGCGCGGTCGCCACGCCGTTGAGGAACGGCTCGCAACCGACGAAGCCATGGTCGGGCAACAGGTCCGCGCGATAGGCGAGGTGCTCGCCCGAGCCGAAGCCGATTTCGAAGTGAAGCGGTCGCTCCTCGCCGAACAGGGAAACGGCGGTGACCTCGCCCTTCTCCGGCACCTTGATCTGCGGGAGCAGATTGTCGACCAGATCCTGCTGGCTTTTGCGCAGCTTGTGCCCGCTAGACCGTCCGTACAGGCGGTTGAGAGTGGTCGGATCGCCGGGCTTGTGCGCAGTCATGGGCGGGCCGCTAGCCCCGCACCGTCACGGCGTCCACATCGACCTCACCTCGAGCCGATGGAGATGTCCCTCTTCTTGCCCCAGGTAGTCGCGACGGACGACGGCGATCCGCTCTGTACTTCCTCTAATGCCTGTTCCGGCAAGGGCAGTCCTTCGAAGTCGCCGTAGGTGCCCGTTCGATCGAGTTGCGAATAGGTCACCGTATATTTTGCCGGGGTCTTGGCGTCCTCCTTCGAATTCGCCTCCTCAACCAGCGCTAGCAAGTCGTTTCGACCGGCGTAAATCGCCGTTCCCCCGTCACCCATCGCCAGCATGTACCGGTCTGTATCGCCGTTCGCCCGATACAGGGTCGAGGTCGAACTGGCGGATCCTGGTTCGCGGCAATAGTTCGGCGCTGGCGCGGGTTCCTCGTCCTTTGATTTTTTGGCGACAACCTGGGCAGCGGCCCCGCCGAGCAGGGCCGACAGGATGCTGGACATGTCGTCGCCCTCGGCCCTTTTCGCTGCCGGCCGGATGGCCAGCGACTGAGGGCAGTCAGCCATGGGCTGGGCCGCGGCTACCAAGGTTTTGCTCGACCAGTCGATCGCGCTGGCCGCTTCCATCATCAGAGCTTCCAGAGCCGGAATGTCTCGCGTCTCAGAACTTGCCCGCAACTTCACGTAGAAACCGTTGAACGGGAAGATCATCAACCCGGTCGTCTTGGGTCCTTTCGTCACCATGAAGCTATCGACCAGTCCGCTCGCGACCTTTTGTCCGCGTGGCGTGAAGGGTCGCACGCCAGTCGAGGTGGCGGTCCCGAACTTGTCAGGCAAGTTCAGGATGTAGAAGCGGGACCGGTCGAACCAGACGGGGACGCTGCCGGACACATCACGGTAGACGTAGAGCGTAACGATCTCGGACCCGTCTGCGTTCTGGTAGTTCGCAGAGACGTCGACGTCAGGAGAGGTGAAATAGGCGACGCCAGTACGAGGCAGTCCGGCAAGAGCAGGCGGAAACGCAGTGCCAGTCGCCTTATGCTTCCAGGGCTTGCCGGGCTTCGACTCTACCGGCGTCGCTGCCGTGACAGAAGCCGACCAAAGACTGGCAGCCGCCAGTCCGAACCACAATGCACGCATAACACCCCCACACTCGATCAACTCGGCGCGGGGGATGCTGTCACAAGAGACGATGGCTGTCATCGTCTCTGTGGCACGAAGCTAGGCCGCGACGGCGGCCTTCAGGTCGTCGACCAGGTCCGTCTTTTCCCACGGGAAGAGATCGCCATCCGCCTTGCGGCCGAAGTGGCCGTAAGCGGCAGTGGCCTGGTAGATCGGTTTGTTTAGGCTGAGATGCGTGCGGATGCCGCGCGGCGTCAGGCCGCCGAGCTTCTCGATCTTGTTGATCGCCTGCTCCAGCTCAGCATCACCCACCGTGCCCGTGCCGTGCGTGTCCACGTAGAGCGACAGCGGCTTCGACACGCCGATGGCGTAGGCGAGCTGGATCGTGCAGCGGCGAGCGAAGCCCGCAGCGACGATGTTCTTGGCAAGGTAGCGTGCGGCATAAGCAGCGGAGCGATCCACCTTGGTCGGGTCCTTGCCCGAGAAGGCGCCGCCGCCGTGCGGGGCAGCGCCGCCGTAGGTGTCGACGATGATCTTGCGGCCGGTGATTCCCGCGTCGCCATCCGGTCCGCCGATCTCGAAGCTGCCGGTCGGGTTGATGTGGTAGACGGTCTCGTTGCCGAGCAGCTCCGCCGGCATGACCTTGGCGACCACGTCTTTCACATAAGCGTGAAGCTCCGCCTGCTTCTCGCCCCTATCGTAGCCCGGCTTGTGCTGGGTGGAGACGACGATCGCGGTGGCCTTGGCCGGCTTGCCTTCCTCGAAGCGCAGGGTGACCTGGCTCTTGGCGTCCGGCTCGAGGAACGGGGCGCGGCCGGCGTGGCGGTCGGCGGCCATCTCGGCGAGGATCTTTTGGCTGTAGTGGAGAGTCGCCGGCATCAGGTCCGGGGTCTCGTCGCAGGCGAAGCCGAACATGATGCCCTGGTCGCCCGCGCCCTCGTCCTTGTTCTCGCCGGCATCGACGCCCTGCGCGATGTGCGCGGACTGCGGATGCAGATGGTTGGCGAAGTCGAGGCGGTCCCAGTGGAAGCCGTCCTGTTCATAGCCGATCTGCTTCACGACACCGCGGACGGTCGATTCGATCTCTTCGCGGACACCCGGCGCCCAATTGCCGGCCTCGTCCATGATGCCGCGGCCGCGGATCTCGCCAGCCAGCACGACGCGGTTGGTCGTCGTCATCGTTTCGCAAGCGACGCGTGCTTCGGGGTCCTTCGACAGGAACAGATCGACGACGGCATCGCTGATCTGGTCGGCGACCTTGTCCGGGTGGCCTTCGGAAACGGATTCGGACGTGAAGAGATACGAGTTGCGCATGGGTCTGCTGGGGTCCTTGATAGTCGGGCCCGGCAACGCCGGAACTTCATATAAAGAATACTTTATGTGTCGTGCCGATAGCGTCGCGACCGCCCGAGGGCAATGGCCGCGATGATGAGCGCGAAGCCGAGTAGCAGCGGGATGACGTTGCCGAAACGGGCGAATAATGTTGGCGCCGCCGCGGCTGGTAGTTGGGTGTCGATGATACCGGCCTCGCGCCAAGGCAGTGCCTCCACGACCTGACCGTGCGCATCGACGACGGCGCTGATCCCCGTGGGTGTCGAGCGGATGACCGGTATCCCCTCCTCCGCCGCACGAAGCCGCGCCTGTGCGAGATGCTGCGGCGGGCCCCATGAGCCGAACCACGCGTCATTCGACGGGTTGAAGATGAAATCGGGGCGGTTGCGGCGATCCACGACCTCGCCGGAAAAGATGATTTCGTAGCAAAGCTGGAAGCCGACCTTGCCCCAGTTGGGCAGGCTGATGGTCCGCGGACCCGGGCCGGAGATGAAGTCCACATCGCCGGGCGCGAGCCGCGACAGGCCGAGTGTCGACAGCAGCGGCCGCATCGGCAGATATTCGCCGTAAGGGACGAGATGCGCCTTGTCGTAGCGGCCGAGCAGCTTCCCGCCTTGGCCGAAGACGAACACGCTGTTCGCGGCACTGGTAACGCGCGTGCCGTCGCTGGAATTGAGCGCGATCCCGCCCGTCAGGAGAACGTCTCCAGGTCCAACCATCGACGCTGCCCGCGCACGTTCGAAATCGGCATAGGCGTCGTAGGGAGTTCCGCGCTGGTCCTGCAGCGGGTTAGTGACTGCTGCTTCCGGCCAGAAGAGCAGGCGAGGATGGCTCCCGCCCGGCTGCATCGACAGCTTCGCCAGCGTCTGAGCGGCGATCTCGGAATAGCCGGGCCGCCATTTATCCTGCTGGCCGATGTTCGGCTGGACGATGCGAATGCTGCCTTTCGCCGCCGCCGTCTCGGGCCACGGGAGGGAGTGCATGGCGACGATCAGCGCGAGCAACGCGCCGGCGATCCGCCATTCCTTGCGCACGAGGAACCAGAGCATCCCACCGGCAAGCACGACGAGCACAGACAATCCGTAGGTGCCGATGACTGTAGCCGCATTCATGAGATGCGTGTCGGCGAGGGTCACGCCGAGCGGGTTCCAGGCGAAACCGGTGAAAATCCCGGCCCGCAGCCATTCCGTAATGGCCCAGGCTCCGGCCAGGCCGAGCAGCAACGCTAGCGGTCGGTTACGCCCGAATGTCCACGCGACGCCGGCCGCGAGCATCGGATAGACGGCCAGGTAGAGCGACAGCAGGACGACGGCGATCCCGCCCAGCCACGCCGGCATCGCCGCCTGATAGGTGAAGGCCGTCGCGATCCAGTTGAGCCCGATGACGAACTGGCCAAGGCCGAACAGCCAGCCGATGAGCATGGCGCGCTTCAGCGTCTCGGCGCCGTTGAGCAGGTGGCAAAGCAATGCGAACGCCAAAAGCATCAGCGGCCACAAGCCAACCGGCTTAAAGGCGAACGCGGAAATCGCGCCTGCGGCCAGCGCGAGCATCAATGTCTTTCGCGAAGCCGCCTTGTCCATCTTCGTGAGGGCTACTTGCCTTCGGCCGGATGTTGGTCGGGCGCGTGGAGGCGTACGCGAAGGATCTTGCGCGGGTCGGAATCGACGGCCTCGAGCTTCCAGCCGGACGGGTGCTCGACGCACTCGCCTCGCGCCGGGATATGGCCCGCGAGCAGGAAGACTAGGCCGCCGAGCGTATCGACCTCATCCTCTTCCCAGGTCAGCCGGGGATCGACGGTCTTGGCGAGCTCGTCGAGCTCGATCCGGGCATCGGCTTCCCACACTCCATCGTCGAGCAAGGTGAGCATGCGCTCTTCCTCGATGTCGTCGTGCTCGTCCTCGATCTCGCCGACGATTTCCTCGACCACGTCCTCGATCGTGACGAGGCCCTCGGTTCCGCCGAACTCATCGACGACGATCGCCAGGTGGATCCGCTGCGACCGCATCCGGGCCAGCAGGTCGAGAACGCCCATCGATTCCGGAATGAACAACGGCTCGCGCATGAGCGCCGTGAGCGAGCGGTCGCGAGACGGATCGAACGACGCCTTGAAGACGTCCTTGATGTGAATCATGCCGACCACTTCGTCGAGGCTCTCGCCATAGACCGGCAGGCGGCTGTGCTCGGCTTCCGCGAAGGCCGCGATCAATTCGTCGAAGCTGATCGTCGAAGGCACGGCGATGATGTCCCCGCGAGTGACCGCAACGTCCGCCGCGGTCCGCTCGCCGAAAGTGAAGCAGGTTGCGCAGCATCTGCCGCTCGGCGGACGAGAGGTCGCCCAGCGACCGGATGCGAATCCTCCGCCTCGTCGATCGCTTCCTCGATCTCGTCGCGCAGAGTCTGTTCGCTGTCCTCGCCGAAAAGCAGCGAGCGCATGCCGCGCCAGAGGCGAGAGCCGCCTTCTTCGTGCTTCGTCGCCATCAGCGGGCGCCTTCGTACGGGTCGGCGATGCCGAGACGGGCGAGCGCGCGGACCTCGCGGCCCTCCATGTCGGCCGCCTGATCGTCGTCATGATGATCGTAGCCGAGCAGGTGCAAGGTGCCGTGAACCAGAAGGTGGGTCGCGTGAGTTTCCATCGGGATCGCCTTCTCGGCGGCCTCGCGCTCGCACACGCCGCGCGCAAGGACGATGTCGCCGAGCATCAGCTCCGGTCCCTCACCGCCGACAGCCTCCAGCTGCGCCGCGTCGGTCAGCGGGAAAGACAGAACGTTGGTCGGCTTGTCCTTGCCGCGCCACTCGGCGTTGAGGGCGCGAACCTCATCGTCATTCGTGAGGCGAACACTCAATTCTACCGGACGGGGTCCGTCGACAAGCTGCGGAAACGCGCTCTCCGCGAGCGCGGATTCGGCTGCGCGGCGGACGAGCAGCGACCAGTCGGTGCTACTGTCCCATTCCTCATCGGATTCGATGTCGATCTCCAGCATCATTGCTGCGCCCCGGGACCTTCATAAGCGTCGACGATGCGACCGACCAGCGGATGGCGGACGACGTCGGCCACGCCGAAGCGAATGCAATCGATGCCCTTGATACCTTCGAGCTTGCCCACCGCGTCGTTGAGTCCGGACTTCACGCCGTTCGGAAGATCGGTCTGGTTGGGGTCGCCGCAGATGACCATGCGGCTGCGCATGCCGAAGCGGGTCAGGAACATCTTCATCTGCTGCGGCGTGGTGTTCTGCGCCTCGTCGAGGATGATGAAGGCGTCGTTCAAGGTGCGCCCGCGCATGAAGGCGATCGGCGCGATTTCGATTTCGCCGCTGATGATCCGGCGCTCGACCTGCTCGGCCGGAAGCATGTCGTAGAGCGCGTCGTACAGCGGCCGGAGATAGGGATCGACCTTCTCCTTCATGTCGCCGGGCAGGAAGCCGAGCCGCTCCCCGGCTTCAACCGCCGGACGCGACAGGATGAGCCGGTCGACCGACCCGGTGATGAGCTGCGACACCGCCTGCGCGACCGCCAGATAGGTCTTGCCCGTACCCGCCGGCCCGAGCGCGAAGATCATGTCCTCGCGCGACAGGGCCTCCATGTAGGCAGTCTGCGTAGTCGAGCGCGGGACGATGGTCTTCTTGCGCGTGCGGATCATCACGCGAGGCGGCGATGCGACCTCTTCGTTGACGATGCCGTCGAGGTTAGGCTGGACCGCCATTCCGAGCACCGCCTCGACCGCCTCGGCGTCAACGTCATGCCCCTGGTCTAGACGATTGTAGAGGCCGACCAGCACCTCGCGAGCACGGGCGGCGGCGTCGGCATCGCCCTCGATCTGCACCCGATTCCCACGGGCGGCGATGTGCACGCCCAGCCGCTGCTCGATGGTGATCAGGTGGCGGTCGTAATCGCCGAACAGTGGGCCGAGCAGGTAAGGCTGCTCGAACTCCAGCTCGAGGCGTGCACGGCCGGCATCGTTGGCGACGGCGGGATCGCGGCGGGCCATCAGGCGGCTGCTCTCGTCAGGACGGCGCCCTGCATGCTGTTCGGGCCGGCGGACAGGAGGGTCACGGGGATGATGTCGCCAGCGACCGCGTCCGTTTCGACGTGGACGGACTGCAGCCAAGGGGAACGGCCGATCATCTGGCCGGCAAACCTGCCCTTACGTTCGATCAGGATTTCGGTCTCCTTCCCGATTCTCAGGCGGTTGAACGCCACCTGCTGCTCTGTGATCCGTGCTTGCAGCCGCTGCAGCCGCTCATCCATCACGTCGGGCGAGATCTGGTCCTCCATCGTGGCGGCCGGAGTCCCGGGCCGCGGGCTATACTTGAACGAGTAGGCCGATGCGTAGCCCACTTCGTCAACGAGATTCAGCGTCGCCGTGAAATCTTCTTCGGTTTCCCCCGGGAAGCCGACGATGAAATCGCCGGACAAGGCGATGTCGGCACGGACCGCACGAACCTTGTCGAGAGTGGCAAGATAGGTCTCAACCGTATGGCTGCGATTCATCGCCTTGAGAATACGGTTGCTTCCCGACTGCACCGGAAGATGCAGATAGGGCATCAATTTCGAGACGTCGCCATGCGCGGCGATCAGAGCATCCGTCATGTCGGCCGGATGGCTGGTGGTGTAGCGAATGCGCTCCAGTCCATCGATTCCGTCGAGCTCGCGGATAAGCTCCGCCAGGCCGCGGTCGCCGTCGGACCAGGCATTCACATTCTGACCGAGAAGAACGATCTCGCGAGCGCCGGACTCGACGAGCTGATGCGCCTCGGTGACGATGTCGCCCCATGGCCGAGAGATCTCGGCGCCACGCGTGTAGGGCACGACGCAATAGGTGCAGAACTTGTCGCATCCCTCCTGCACGGTCAGGAACGCACTCGGGTTCGCTCGGCGGCGTCTGGGGAAAGCGTCGAACTTCGAAATGGCCGGCATGTCGGTGTCGACCGGACGGCCGCCGCGAAGCGTCTGCGCCACCATCTCCGGCAGCCGATGATAGGCCTGCGGCCCGACGACCATGTCGATCATCGGCGAGCGGCGCCGCGCTTCGGGTCCCTCCGCTTGGGCTACGCAGCCCGCCAGCGCGATCAGGGGCTTCGACCCGTCCTCCCGCCGCAGCCGCCCGACATCCGAATAGGCCTTCTCCGCCGCTTTTTCGCGAATGTGGCAAGTGTTGAGCACGACAAGGTCGGCGTCCGCGCCGTCCGGCGCCGCGCTCATGCCGTTGGCGCCAAGAAGCTCGGCCATGCGCTCGCCGTCGTAGACGTTCATCTGGCAGCCGAAGGATTTGATGCGAAAGGTTTTTGGAACGGAGGTCATCTGTCAGCCGAGTATAGGGTAGCGCCGCTCCGACTTGAAGCGAGCGTTTCCGCGATCGCCTGTCGTGCCGCCTGCGCCAAAGCCTTGCGGTCGCTAGTCCGGTCGAGCGCCGGAAGCAAATGTACGGTTACCGCCAGGCTGCCCTTGCGGCCGAGAATCCTCAGTACGTTGTCCTTGCCGCTTTCGCCGTGCCACCCGACCTCGCTCGCCGCATCGCCATAGTCGAGCGCGACCGGCCTGATCGCGACGTCGGCCGAGGCATGGAAGGCAGCTTCCAGCAATGAGGACCGGAATGGCAGCAGTTCGTCGCCCGGCCCGGTCGTGCCTTCGGGAAACAGGGTGATCGGCTGGTCCCGTTCCGCCGCGCGGGCGATCGCCAGAGCCTGATCCTTCGAACCTTTTCGGTTCTCGCGCCGGACGTAGAGCGTGTGGTTCTGGTCGGCGAGCCAGTGGATCGCGCCGTGACCGAGATTGTCCTTCGACACGAAGGCTGTCCCCACCGATCCGCCGAGAATCAGGATGTCAAGCCAGCTGACGTGATTGCTGATCAGCAGAGCGCGGCCGTCGAGCGGCCCTCCGCGAACCCTCGGCCTAGCGCCGACAATCCAGGCGGAGGCGGCCAGGAAATGCCTGGGCCAGCCGGATCGGCCGAAAACAAGCTTTGTGACGACGTGGATCGGGCCAATAATCGCGAACAGGAGAAGAAGCAGAAGGCTGCGAACGGCGGCCCGCACCTGCGAGCTGTTCGAGCCGGCCTTAGCGGCTGCGTTCGAGTGCGACGCCGTACAGCTCCATGCGATGGTCGACGAGGCGGAAGCCGAGCTTCTCGGCAATGCGCTTCTGCAAGGTTTCGAGTTCCTCATCGACGAACTCGATGACGTTGCCCGTCTCCACGTCGATCAGATGATCGTGATGCGCGTCCGAAGCAGCCTCGTAGCGCGAGCGGCCGTCGCCGAACTCATGCCGCTCGAGAATGCCCGCTTCTTCGAACAGGCGAACCGTCCGATACACCGTGGCGATCGAAATCTTCGGATCCACCGCCGCCGCGCGCTCGTGCAGCGTTTCGACGTCGGGGTGATCTTCCGCTTCCGACAGGATCTGCGCGATCACGCGCCGCTGTTCCGTGATCCGCAGTCCCTTGTCGGCACACAGCGCCTCGATGTCGATCTTCCGCATGCTGTTCAGTTAAGGCGCGCGCGCCGCAGCGTCAAAGGAAAGGGAGCGGATTGCGCCGCTCCCTCGACTTCAAGCGGTCTTGGCGCGACCCCGGGTCTTGCGCCGCTTGGTGCCGAGGCCAATCGACTTGGCCAGCGCACGCCGTTGCTCCGCGTAATTTGGTGCGACCATCGGATAATCGGCCGCAAGACCCCACTTCTGGCGATATTCGTCCGGGGTCATTCCATGATTGGTCATCAGATGCCGCTTCAGCATCTTCTGCTTCTTCCCGTCTTCGAGGCAGACGATGTATTCCGGCTTTACGGATGATCGGATCGAGACTTTCGGCTCCGGCTTCGCTTCAGGCGCGGAGCCGTTCGACGAAATACCAGTCAATGCCGAATGCACATTTTGGATAAGAGTTGGCAGGTCGTTTACTGCCACGCTGTTGTTGCTGACATGCGCCGCGACAATGTCTGCGGTAAGAGTAAGGAGCGTGTCTTCAGCCCCTTCGTTGCCGTTCATCTTAACTATCTCCCCGAGCAAGGATCAGCGCCAAGCTACATTGGCGCTACTCGAACAGGACTACGTTATCCCTTATTTGGCAGCAATAGCACACGGCTATTGTCTTCTGTTAACTAAGATTAGAGGTCGCGCGACAGAGTCAGTGCATCGAACTCACCGCCAAAACGCCCCCGGTAATATTTCCGGCGACGGCCCGCGACGCTGAAACCGGCGGACCGGTACATGATAACTGCCGGATTTCCCTCGCGAACTTCCAGGTGAACGCGGCTCACGCCCTGTTGGCGCGCACTGTCCATGAACTGGTCAAGAAGCATCCGGCCAATGCCACGCCGTCGCGAACTCGGGAGAAACGGCGAGCAGGAGAAGCTCCGCCTCATCGCTGATCGTTCGTTGCAGCGAGAAGCCCCCCATCCGACCGTTCCCGAAGCGGACAATGATCAGCCGAACGCCAGGCATTGGCAGGATTCCCGCGCATTGCGACCGCGTCCAGGCTTCCCCGAACCGCTCATCGAACGCCGCGTTCATCACCTCGATCACTGCATCGAGGTCGGCTGAACCGCCGTGCGTCAGCAGGAGCTCCGCGCTTGAGGCCACGCTCGCGTTCATGCCGCATCCTTCGCGCGAGCGTCAGGGGCGCGCGCGTAGACCGGCTTCGGCGCAAGCGTCCGCAGCTCTTCGGGAAGGCGCAGCGCGTGTCTCGCCGATGGCCAGCCCTCGACAGCTTGGCCGTGGCCCCGCGCCTCGACCAATGTCTTCGCCGCTGGACCAATGACGAGATCGGCGTCGATGGAGGCGGCCGCCTCTGCTGGCGGTAGGTTCAAGAGCTCGCCGGTGCATCTTAGAGTCCCGCCGTCGAACTGCTGGACGAAAAGTTCTCCATGTCCGCCGTCGACGGCGGCGGCGACCGCCATGTCGCCTTCGACGGCGGCAGCGAGCAGTGCGATCGACGACATCCCACGAAGTTCGCAGTTCCAGGCGATCGCAAGCCCCTGCGCGGCCGCGATTCCAACGCGAATGCCAGTGAAGCTCCCCGGACCAACCCCGACCAGGATCCGGTCCGCCCGGCGACCGTCGAGCATCTCGTCCAGCATCGGAACGAGACGCTCGCTATGGCCGCGGCCAATCAACTCATCCCTGTGCGCAATGCAGGCGCCGTCGCGGTCGAACAGCGCGGCGCTGCATGCGGCAGTCGATGTGTCGATGGCAAGGATCACCTTCCGTCCTCAACTCGCTGGACGCGAGTGTGTTCACATGAGGCGTCGGGCGGCAAGCGGGAATCGTCCCGGTCAGACGGCTTCGACGGATTCCACTTCGGGAACGTAGTGGCGGATGAGGTTCTCGATCCCGCGCTTCAGGGTTACGGCCGAAGAGGGGCAGCCGGAGCAGGCGCCCTGCATGCCGAGATAGAGCCGGCCTTCCTTGTACCCGCGATAAACGATGTCGCCGCCGTCCTGAGCGACCGCCGGCCGAACTCGCGTTTCGATGAGATCCTTGATCTGGTCGATGATGTCGGCGTCCGCGGGGTCTTCCTCAAAGACCGGAGCATCGTCGATCTGGATGCCCGATGCCGTGCCCTGCGCGAACAGAGGCGCGCCGCTGAGAAAATGGTCGAGCAGGGTCTCAAGCACGACCGGCTCAAGATCACCCCACGAGACCCCCGGCGCGGCGGTAACGGAGATGAAGTCGCGGCCGTAGAACACGCCTTCAACCATGCCGCTCGAGAAGAGTGCCGACGCGAGCGGCGATGCCTCCCCTGCTTCCGCATCGGGAAAGTCGCGCGTGCCCGCTTCCATGACGATCTGTTCCGGAAGGAACTTGCGTGTGGCGGGGTTGGGAGTCTGCTCGGTGCGGATCAGCATGCGCGCGATGTGGCTCTCGCGCGGCCTCTAATCAAGGTGGCCGTGTCAGGGGATGGTGTGACAGGCGGACTGGAACAGCTTGTCGGTGAACTGGTCGCCGAGTTCTAGCCTGTTCGCGAGGGCATCATACTCCGAAGCCAGCCTCGCGTGGATGTCGGCGATCTTGGGTTCTCCGGCATCCTTCATGAGCCAGCGTTCCTCGATGGCCCTCGCGCGATAGTAATCGCAGTCTTCTGGCCGCATGACAGCACCCGCAATCAGGAGATCTACCGAACAGGAGGGTAACTGCCGGGTCTGACGCTGGTTCCGTGATTGCCTCAGCTGAGCGGCGGCGCCCCGGCAATGATCCAGCGGGTCAAGCCGAGCGCGACCAGGAGGCACAGGACGGCCACCCATCCCTTCCCCGGCCGCATCGGCTCGGTCGCGGACCCGAGTTCCGCCTTCCCTGTAATCATCGGTCCGACGAGCCTCTTTCCGAGCGCCAGCCGGTAGAAGATGATCGCGGCGACGTGCAGCCCGATCAGCACGAGCAGCAAGTCGAACGTCGTCTCGTGCAGGTCGTGAGCCGCTTCCGACGTGTCGTAGCTAACCAGTGGAGCGAGCGGTCCTTCGACCAGTCCGTCGTCATCGGTCTGGATCAGGCCCGTCCCGACCTGCACGAACAGCAGCACAAGCAAAGCCAGGACGCTCAGCGCACCAAGCGGCGTGTGGCCAACACCGGCCCAACTCTTCATGCTCCGCAGATAATCCGCCACGGCGCCGGGACCTTTGACGAAATTCGAGAAGCGTGCGGTCGAGCTGCCGAAAACGCCCCATAACAGGCGGAAGATCAGCAGCGTCAGGACTGCATAGCCTGAGTACATGTGCAGGTCTTCGGGACCCTGTTCGCCGGTCCACCAGCTGAAAGCGATCAGGCCGACGAGCATCCAGTGGAAGAGGCGCGTAGGCAGGTCCCAGACTGCGAGCCGAGATAACGGGGCAGCAGCGGAAGTCACCGCCGCTTCCGGATCAGTCATCCTTCTGGCGGTAAAGGTCGTGGCAGGCCTTGCAGCTTTTGCCGAGGTTGGCCTGGGCCGTGCGTATGGCCGCCACGTCGTTGCCGTGCGCCGCCGTCTTGAATGCCGCGGCGGCCGTTTCGAGATCGCGAGCTTTGGCCGCGAAGTCGTCCGGCTTCTGCCAGATCTCGGCCTTCGCGTGAGTCTTGCCGACGTCGGGACCGGTGCCCTGCGGGAACCAGGTCTTCACCTGCGGAGCGAGGGTGGCGATCACGTCGGCATTTCGGCGGACCTGGGCGAGGTCCGGGCTATCGCCCTTCAGTTCGCGGCCGATGACCTTCATCGCATCGCCGATCTTCTCGTAATTCTCGTGCCGGTCTTTCATCAGCTTAAGCGCCTGCTCCTTCTGGAGCGGCGTTCCAGCGGCCTGGTCGATGGCATTCTCGACCACATTGCTGGCTTCGACACCCGTGGCATTCGCCTCGGCGAGCGCGTTCGCCTCGTCCGAGGTTTGATTGCAGGCGGTGAGGAGGGAGAGGGTTACGAGGGCGGTCAGAGCGACGAGGCGCATGCGGTCTCCTATTCCTGTGTCGGGGCCTTCCAGCTGTCGTCCAGCATCTTGATGATCCCGGAAAAGTCCTTCGAGCCTCCACCTGAGATTCACGAACCGCTGATAGAGTTCCTCCGCCTCTCCGCCGAGAGGCGTGTAAGCGCCGGCATGCTGCGCCGCGTCCATGGCCAGCTTCAGGTCCTTGAGCATCAGCGCCGCGGCAAACCCGCCTTCATAATCATGGTCAGCGGGCGTGTCGGGGCCGACGCCCGGCACAGGAGTATAGCTCGTCATGGACCAGCTCTGCCCCGAGGCCTTGGACGCGATGTCGAAGAAGACCTGCGGATCGAGCCCGAGCTTCTGCGCCATCACGAACGCCTCGCAGGTCACGATCATCGTCGCGCCAAGGATCATGTTGTTGCAAATCTTCGCCGCCTGCCCCGCGCCCGTTCCGCCAGCGTGGATCACCGCCTTGGCCATTGGTTCGAGGATCGGCTCGGCGAGCGCGAAGGCCTGCTCCGTGCCGCCCACCATGAACGTGAGATTGCCTGAAGCGGCAGCGGCGATTCCGCCTGAGACCGGCGCATCGACGAAGTTGAAACCCTGCGCCTGCAGACCCTCGCCGATCTCGCGCGCGCTGGCGACGTCGATGGTCGAGCAGTCGATCAGCAGGGCGCCCTTGGTCGCGTTGGGCGCAACGTCCTTCTCGTAGACCGCGCGGACATGCTGCGCAGCCGGGAGCATGGTGACGACGACATCGGCCTCGCGTACCGCATCGGCGGCCGACGGAGCGGCCGAGCAGCCCGCCTCGACCGCCTTGTCGATAGCGTCCTTCGAAAGATCGAAAGCGCGGACCTCATGCCCCGCCTTAACGAGGTTCGGAGCCATTCCGCCGCCCATGTGGCCGAGGCCGATGAATGCGATCTTCGCCATGGTCTAGCGCCCCTTCCAATTGCCGGGACGCTTTTCGACGAAGGCGGACATGCCTTCCTTCTGATCTTCGGTGCCGAAGAGGCCGTGGAACAGGCGGCGCTCGAAGCGGATGCCCTGGTTAAGCGGCATTTCGAACGCGGCGTTGATCATTTCCTTGGTGGCGATCGCAGCGAGCGGCGCCATGCCGGCGATCGCTTCGGCGGTTTTCATGACTTCGGCCATGAATTCACCGGCCGGGACGACGCGAGCGACTAGGCCCGAACGCTCGGCCTCGGCCGCGTCCATCATTCGGCCGGTCAGGCACATTTCCATGGCCTTGGCTTTGCCCACCGCGAGCGCGAGCCGCTGCGACCCGCCCATGCCGGGCGTCACGCCGAGCTTGATTTCCGGCTGGCCGAACCTGGCCGTGTCGGCAGCGATGATGAAGTCGGCCATCATCGCGACCTCGCAGCCGCCGCCCAACGCATAACCAGCGACCGCGGCGATCCACGGCTTGCGCGTCGAGGTGACTTGCTCCCATCCGCCGAAGAAATTGGCCGAGTACATGTCGGCAAAGCCCTGACTCTGCATCTCCTTGATGTCGGCGCCCGCGGCGAACGCCTTCTCCGAGCCGGTCAGGACGAGGCAGTGCTGTTTGTCGTCGGCATCATAATTGGCGAAGGCGTCGATCAGCTCCTTCAGCACTTCGCTGTTGAGCGCGTTGAGCGCCTGCGGGCGGTTCAGCGTGACGAGAGTCACTGCGCTGCGCTGTTCGACAAGGATGGTGTTGTACTCGGTCATTCTCCGGTCTCCGGGAACGGCGTCCATTGTTCGTTGGGCGGAAGCGGCGCGAAGAGGATGTCGAGCATCTCATCGTCGACGAGCTCCGGCACAGGCGGGTCCCACTGCGGGTCGTTGTCCTTGTCGATGAGCAAGGCGCGCACGCCTTCGCGGAAGTCGTGGGTCCGCACGATCCGCCCCGCGAGCGCATATTCGGCGCGCATCTCCTCGGCGAAGCTTGCGCGATCCGCGCCTTCGGCCAGCAGCCGCAGCGAGACCTTGCACGACAGCGGGCTCTTGGACCTGAGCGTGGCCAGTTCGCTTTGCGCCCAATCGCTCTCTTCGGCTTCCAGCGCCGCGAGCACCTCCTCCAACCGGTCGGAGGCAAACAGCCGGGTGATCAGGCCCATGTTCTGCTCGATCTTCGCATCGGGCGGCGTCGAGGACACGGAACCAAGCGTGCCTTTCAGCCTGCTCGGCGCCTTCAGGATACGCTCGTGCAGTTCCTCAAGCGATGACTGCTCCACGTAATTCGTGGCAAGGCCGAGATAGAGGCATTCGCTCGCATCGAGCCGTGCGCCCGTCAGCGCCATGAACTGGCCCACCCGGCCCGGGAGACGCGACAGATACCAGCCGCCGCCCACGTCCGGGAACAGGCCGATGCCCGTCTCCGGCATCGCCAAGCGGGTGTTCTCCGTAGCGACCCGATAGTCGCACGGCAGCGAGATTCCGACGCCGCCTCCCATGGTTATTCCGTCCATGATCGCCACGGTCGGCTTGGGAAACGTGAAGAGGAGATGGTTCAGACGATATTCGCTGAAGAAGAAATGCTTTGCGTCTTCCGCGTCCCCGGCGCCGCTTCGCGCCAGCATCACCACGTCGCCGCCGGCGCAGAAGCCGCGGCCCTCGGCATGATCGATGACGACGACCTGAATCGACGGATCCTCGCGCCAAGCGAGAAGGACCTCGCTCATTGCGTCGCACATGTCGCGAGTCAGCGCGTGGATCGCCTTGGGCCGGTTAAGGCGCAGCCGGCCGACATTTCGTTCGACCGAAATCAGGATGTCGTCGGTCATTGGCGGATCAGGTCCCGGCTGACGATCATCCGCATGACCTGGTTGGTGCCCTCGAGGATCGAATGGACCCGCAGGTCGCGCCAGAAGCGTTCGATCGGATAGTCCTGGAGGTATCCATAGCCGCCGTGCAGCTGAAGCGCGCGGTCGACCACCGACGAGCCGGTGTCGGTCGCAAGGCGCTTGGCCATGGCGGCGAAGCGCGTCTTGTCGGCGGCGTTCGCCGTCACCTTCGCGGCGGCGACGTAGAGCAGGTAGCGGGCCGCCTGCAGCTCCGTCTCCATGTCGGCCAATGTGAACTGGGTCGCCTGGAAGTCGGCGATCGCCTGGCCGAACTGCTTGCGGTCCTTGGTGTAGGCGATGGCCTCGTCGAGGCAGCGTTGCGCGCCGCCGAGCGAGCAGGCGCCGATGTTCAGCCGCCCGCCGTCGAGGCCCATCATCGCGATGCGAAAGCCCTCACCCTCGCCGCCGACGCGGCTTCGCGACGGGAACGCGGACCTCGTCGAAATTGACCTGCGCGGTCGGCTGCGAATGCCACCCGAGCTTCTTCTCCTGCGCCCCGAAGCTGACGCCCTTCATGTCCTTGTCGATGACCAGTGCGGTGATGCCCTTCGGCCCCTCCCCCCCGGTGCGGACCATGGTCACATAGACTTCATTCTCGCCGCCGCCGGAGATGAAGGCCTTAGAGCCGCTGACCACATAATGGTCGCCGTCGAGCACCGCCTTGGTCTTGAGCGCGGCCGCGTCCGATCCGGACGAGGGCTCGGTCAGGCAATAGCTGCCGATCTTCTCCATCGTGATCATCGACGGTAGATATTTCTGCTTCACCTCGGGCGATCCGAAGCGGTCGATCATCCACGATGCCATGTTGTGGATCGAGATGAAGGCGCTGGTCGACGGACAGCCGTAGGCCATCGCCTCCATGATCAGCGCGGATTCGAGCCGCCCCAGACCGATGCCGCCGCTTTCCTCGCTGACGTAGATGGCGCCAAAGCCCAGTTCCGCCGCCTCGCGGATCGTGTCGCGCGGGAAGATGTGCTTCTCGTCCCATTCAGCCGCGTGCGGAGTGATCGCGTCGGCCGTGAACTTGCGCGCCATCTCCTGGATCTGGAGCTGGTCCTCGGTGAGTTCGAACTGATGCATGGCCGCGGCGTCTAGCTTGCCCGTCGCGCCTCTACCAGACTTGAAAGTTGCGGCCTCTCACGCCGATCGAACAGGACGGCATCCATGCAAAAATGCCGCCGGCGAAGGCCGACGGCACTTTCACGCGACAAGCCTCGAATTCAGGCGGCGCGAAGCAGCGCCTTGGGCGCGGGCTTGCGGCGACGCATTGCGAATCCGACCGCACCGAAGCCCATCAGCATCATCGCCCAGGTGCCGGGCTCGGGAACTGCGTTGTCCACCGGAACGCCCGCCACCGTGATGCCGCTAAATGCCATTCCGCTATCGTAAGATGTGTCAAGCCAGTTCGACACACCGAAAGCCAACACGTAATTGCCGGCATCCGCGATGCTGTAAGTGGAATTGATCCATCCGGTGTAACCGCAGCCGGCAGCGTAGCAATCACCGGAGTTGCTGCCCAGGGGAACTCCAGACTGGGCCACCGGGGATAATCGGTACGGAGGCCGGATCGAGGGTCGCTTCGACACCCGGCAAGTCCTGGCCCGGCACGATTGTTCCTGACGGTTGCGTCCGCGCCGTGAACAGGATCGCAACCGGATCGAGGGACGCGGTGAGCAACGCGGCCCAAGCGTAGTCCGCGAATCCCGATCCATCACTGGTCACATAGTTGAACCAGAAGTTCAGCGGGTCGCCCGCCGCAGCACTGAAAACCGACGTCGTATACGTGGATCCGTCCGTTCCCCCTTCGCCGGGTAGCTGGCCGCCGCCGGCCACGCCGCCGTTAGTGGAGACATAGGAATAGGTTGTACCACCCGGAGGTGCGGTGACGACCCCGTCCGCTCCCAGGGTTCCGCAATTTCCTAAGCAGGTTTGTGCAGCGGCCGTGCCGGTCAAGGCTAACGACATCACCGCGGCGAGAAGAATCCTCTTCATGAACGCACCTCCAAACATGGCATCGACTCGGTATTAATGCGATATTAACCCACTTTGGTCGATGCGCCAAGTTAATGAGGATTTTTCGCGTGTCCCAAAGCAGGACAGCAATGCCGCGGGCAGCTCGTTAGTTTGTGTCCGCGCAGAGTACATCGGCGAGGAAAGTCCGGCCGTCGATCGTCTGAAGCCGAGCGTACGCGGAATTGCGCCAGCCCCGCGTGCGGCAGAAATCGCGGGCGCGCGTTGACATCGCCTCGTTGGTGCCCGGCGTCACTTCGATGCGCGCACCCCGATCGTCCGGAGCGACGAAATACTCGCTGGCCATGCCGCGGAGCGAGGGATTGGGTCCGGTGACGACGGCACCCACCGTCGGCGCCACTGTCGTGATGCGCGGCGCAATCGGCCGCACCGATCGGACGTTGATTACGGTCGATGGGTCGGACTTCGTGAACTCCTTGCAGCCGCTGAAGGTGTTGCCGGAGCAAAGCTCCCACGCCTGGCCTTCAGGGATCTGGACGCTCTTCACCGTGAAGGGGATGCGCATGGACTGGGATGCCCCCGCCACCGCATAATTGTGTCCCTTGTACCTCCCCTGCGAAAACATGATCAGTTCGGTCGGGGCTTGTTCCTGCGCGTGCGATTGCGCCGGCAGTAAGGCCGCCAGGCCCGCCGCACCCAACATCCACTTCTTGAGCATCCCCGTCCCCCGCTTGTTCAAGACAGGAAGCTAAGCGCAACGAGGCACTCTGCACCAGAGAGTTTTTGCGGTTCCGGGCTAGCTGGGGCTCACCCTCCGACGTCGCTCATCCAAAGAGCGAGCCCCGGGACCTTTTACGCCAGATGTGCCGCTCGTGCTTGTTATCGGAAGTTAGCTCACTGCTAGCTAAGGCACCGGTCGCTCCCCGTCTCGAACCCCGGTCGGCGCGCCATCTTCTTGCGAATGCGCTTCTTGAGGCCGGCTCGTCCCTCCTACTTAAGTTAATGCACCTTCGATTAAGTATTCGGCGCAGCGAACTCTTAAGTTCTGTCCGGTTAACCGGTTTCTGCGTGGGGGTCCGATGTAGGGGCCTGAGTATGAGTACGTTCGGTAAGCGCAAAGGCGGCGGCAGGCGTTCGGCGACAAGATCGCCGGTGCCGCTGATCGCGATGGTGAAAACATGAAGGGGGCTCACTCGTCGGTTCTGATCGACGTGTCGGCCACCGGCGCGCGCCTGCGGGGCCATGATCTCCCGCAGTGCCACGAAGACCCGCTGGTCACCGTCGAAGGCATCAGCGCGTTCGGAACGGTCGCATGGGCGGACGGGAACGAACGTGGAGTTGCCTTCGATGCGCCGTTAAGCGCCCGCGACGAACAGTTCCTGCGTCAAAAGGTCGCGCAGTTCCGGGCGATGCCGGCTGCAATCAGGGCGGCGTTCGACGACTGGTCGATGGGCTTCGCCCGGTGAGTATCAAAGCGTCCTGCCCGTACAGGGATCACGCGAGACTGAACCGTGAGCTTGCCGAGTGCCTGACGGACAATGACATCAAGTCCCACCTGTTTTCCATGGCGAAGCTGTACGACAAGCTGGCAGAGGCTTCGGAAACGGCGGCGTACGGCTTCCGATCTTAACTGAGAGTCGCCGGTCCGGGCCGCTATACCCGCTCGTCGGCTTGAACGAGCAACCTCCAACGAACTGGCCTGCCAGTGTCGCCGTGCTGGCTGTGGTCCTGGGGTGGAAGGTGGTCATGGGCTCGGGCCACGACTTCGCACCCGCAATTGGTGCACCGGTAAATTCCCGATCGCAGCGTTCTCTGACCCGGCGCAAGTTGCTTGTCGAATGCGTTGCCGTCTCTCAGCATCAGCATGTGCCCGTACTTGAAGAAAGCCATCATTCGCTCCCGGCCTAAGGGGTGAACTTCAACAAAGGGCCTTCGTCCTGAACAGCTTCAGGGCTGTTAAACATACGTTAACACGGCACAAATTTCCAGAACGTGAGATTCGCCAGCCGCAATACCGCGAAATATCAGCCTTTGGCGGAGGAGAGCGTCGACAGTCGCGACGTCCAAAGATTACCGGCCGGCTGTGCGCCTAAGCTCCGCTACCGTCAGCCTATTCCATCTGGCTGCCCACGGAGACGTATCACCGTCATCGCGGAGGTAATCCGGCTTTACCCACGTATCCGCTGTTACGGATGGTCTGCATTGACCAAGCTTGCGTATGTCGAATGCGCGATCGAAGGCCAATCCGGCCTGATCACCGATTGACCAGCGCACGACCGCGCGCACCGAGCCCGCGTCGGCAAGATCAAGGATAACTCGCGCGCCCGTGGTGACCGGCCCGAAAGTCTGCACCATCGCTCCACGGTCCGAGATGTTGCGCAATCTGACGTCGATGCGCCCTTGCTCGTTCCAGACGTGACCCGACCAGATCAACGGATGCCGAGTGTCTCGGGGAGCGGCACTGGCCTCCGATGGATCGCCTGAAACTTGTCGCGGCGCACCCGTTGGTCGGCCGGTTGAAACACGTGACGCGGCCTCACGGAGAACTGTCGTACTTGTGGCGAGGTCGGCAATCAGCTGCGTCTCATGAGCAAACTCCAGGCCGAGCCGGCGGTCGTTGATCCAGCGGACGATGCTTTCGACCTCCCCGAAGTCTCCAAGCACGAGCGTGACGGGATCCCAGAGTTGTGCAGGAACTGGTCCTTCAACCAATGCCCCGCCACCTGAGATGTTGAGGACCAGCACGTTGTAGGTCTTCCGGGCATACGCCAGCGTTGCGCTGGAATTGCTTAGTAGCCGACGATCCTCGTGCCGCTTCTCGTTCGAAAGCAAATCGGATCTGGTGATTTCGAGTTCCGTGAGATTTCGCGGCGAGCCGGGTACGCGTGTCTTCCCTCTTACCAAAGGAGATGGGCGGCCGTCGCGACCCTCTTTCTGTCGAACGCAGTTAGTACGATCAGGCTTCATTCTTCAGCGATATAGTGGCGTCAGGTTAAATGATCGTGATTAACATCGATTCCTTGACGCCTTCCCTCGCGAGTTGATCTACCGCATCGACGACGATCACTCGGCCTTGCCCATGGCGAGGGCCAGTTGCAGCGCAGCTTCGCTAGGGGCCAAGGCGAAGCGGCGCGAAGAGCTGGAAGGCGTTCGAGGCAGGCGGCGCGATCGAAGCCTCCATGCGACTGCCTTCATCCGCAAGGCAGAAGGCGGTGCCGGCGAATCCTTCGCGAGTTTGTCAAGCGGGCACTCCCGCCGCCGCCATCACTGTGACCCGGCAAACCGCGATCGCGTTTCAATGGTCGTTTGTATTTCCTCATATTCCCGCGTTTGGCGCTTAATTTCTTCAGCCGCATACTCCGCAGCGCGTGCGCGCTTGGTCCATTGTGCCTCCGTCAAGCAGACGTTGTCTCGAAACCGCGATCCGGTGACTGCCACCCTCTTGCACTGGACGCTTTTCGAGGGATCACGAGTCCCGGTGACCACGACCTCTTCGTCGAGAGTCTGAGCCAGCGCAAGTCGATAGGCACCCTCCGCGAGCGAGCTCCTCAGATCACCGCGTGTGAAGGAGAATCGCTCACCCTGCGCAAGGCACGACGAAAAATGGGGGACGAGCTCGGTCAATGCCGCTTTTTCCTCGGCGCTCTCGACAGTCGTAGTCAGCAGCGTGGAAGACTTTTTTGGATCCGACGCTGCAACGCAGGTACCAAATGCGACATAGTCGATCCGCTTCCTCGCATTCTCGTCGAGAGCCTCGAGCTCACTGAGGTCGATGGTGAAAACCTCGATCAGGTCGCGCCGCGGCTGCGCGCCGATAGACCCGAAGTCAGCCTTGAACAGTTGCTCCGCAACGGCGCCTCTAAGGACTCCAAATTCTACTGCAGGAGCAATGCACGCACGCCGACCGAATTCCGCAATGACTTCCGCCTCCTCGGGTGTGCCCGGTTGAGTCGCAAGCAGTTCGGCCCCTTCATAATTGTCCACTGCGCACTTGGCGAACTGCTCCACAGAGGCGGCAGTGGGCAAAGCAGATTTTGCTGCGGCGGTAGGAACGAGGGCCGCGGCAGTAGCTGCGGCGGCAAGCAGCATTGTATGGGTCATGGTCTCTTCCCTCTTTTGATCTCAGGTCTGCGGAGTCGAGCAACTCAGGGTCATGCGCCGGGCCTTGGTATCGTAGCTGATGCTGCTGCACCGCGAGAGATCATCGCTGCCGATCATCATCCAGAAATGCGGCGCACCGTAACTGCGGCGCTGCTTGCCGGTGACGACGATCCCGTCCTCGACTTCCTCGACTTCCTCGATTTCGTCGTTCGGCACTTCCTTGTCGGGGAGAAGATAACTCCCGCGATCGTCCAGGATACGGACGGCAAACTCTTTTACCTGGAAACCTTTAACCGAAAGCGTCTCGCCAAGGACCATCTTACGCACCGGGCGGCTTACCCCGAAGCGCACCGGGTAGGTGAACGCTCCACCTTCCCATAGCCCGCCTCTCCGCTTTGCGATGACAGACGCTGTCGCGGCGGTGGTTGTCGTTAGATTCTCGGCTAGAGTAAACCGGGTCAGGATGAGCTTACCGCCGTAATCGAACTCGTGATAGAGACCGCGCTGCCGATCGAAGCGCATCGGAAGCTGAATCAACTGCTCGCCCGGAGCCGGAGCACGCAGGCGGAGCGTTATGCGATCCTGAGGAAGATTGGCGGGATTGATCAGGCCGTCGGCGTCGGACATCGACTGCCCCTTCACCCACATCACCGGCTTGGAGGCGGTCACGCCGCTGATCGTGAACTTTTCGTTCCGAGTGCTACCCTTGAGCCGCATCGGTCCGACCGCGAGCGTCGCCGCCTTGGTGCCGACGAAGCGAAGCTCCTTCGCGACCTTGTCGTTGATCAGGATGAAGAAGGGGGCGCCGGGATCGACCTTCAGCCGCAGCGGACGCCCGCGCGCTTCCGCCTGCACGATATATTTCGATTGGCTATCGAAGCCCGCTTCGTTGACTGGAGCAGTCGAACTGGCGCCCGTCGTCGAGCATCCACTGGCCAGCATCAACGCGCCTAGGGCCGCAGTCGCGCCCCGCACCAAGGGCTGCTTGATCAACGCCAACAGCAACAGGCCCAACTCCCCAAGACTTCAACGGGATTGGAGGCCCGTCGCCCCGGACGAGTCAAGTCCTTCTTCAACAAGCGGAAGTGCAGCGAAGTTGAATGCTGGCGCGCCCGGCAGGATTCGAACCTGCGACCCCAAGCTTAGAAGGCTCGTGCTCTATCCGACTGAGCTACGGGCGCGCGATCATTGCGTGTTAGCTGGATTGCGCTTGCCGCTCAAAGCCTGCATTCACTTTGCGTTCAACAGCCGCGGGCGATCCATCTTGCGGGGTAACAGGGGATCTGGATGCGCGTAGCGTTCCTCTTGGTCGCAGGTGTGGCGGGCTTCGGCGCCGCACAGCCGGCGGCGGCCGCCACCATCGTCGTCCTCACCAATCCTCAAACGCTCGAGCGCAAGACCATCGTCGTCGACCGCGACGGGCCCGACCGGCTCTTCATGTGCATGCTCCCGCCGGGTGAAGCGGGCTGTCACCAGGTGCCGGTGAAGCGCAAGGCCTAGGCGGCGACGGTCTCCAGCAGGCCTTCGAACAGCCGCCGACCGTCCGTATTGCCATGCGCATCCTCGAGAGCGCGCTCGGGGTGCGGCATCATTCCCAGCACATTGCCCGCATCGTTGAGAATGCCGGCGATGCCCCTGGCCGAACCGTTGACCTCCTCCTGGTAGCGGAAAGCCACGCGGCCCTCGCCTTCCAGGCGATCCAGCGTCGATGCGTCCGCCTGGTAGTTGCCGTCGTGGTGCGCAACCGGAATGACGATGTTCTCGCCCGCATCATATTGCGAGGTGAACAGGCTTTGGCTGTTCTCGACCTTCAGCGATACGGGGCGGCAGACGAAATTGAGGCCCGCGTTGCGCATCAGCGCGCCGGGCAGGAGCCCCGCCTCGGTCAGCACCTGAAAGCCATTGCAGATGCCGAGCAATGGAACGCCGCGCTGGGCGGCATCCGACACGGCGCGCATGATCGGCGAGCGCGCCGCCATTGCGCCGGAACGGAGATAGTCGCCGTAGGAAAAGCCGCCCGGCAAGGTGATGAAGTCGGTCCCGTCGGGAAGCTCGGTGTCGCGATGCCAGACCATTGCCGGAGCACGGCCGGTCACCTGCTCGATCGCGACCGCGATGTCCCGGTCGCAGTTCGACCCCGGAAAGACGATGACGGCGCTCTTCAAGCGGCCGTCTCCAGCCGCTCGATGCGGAAATTCTCGATGACCGTGTTGGCCAGCAGCTTGCGGCACATGTCCTCGATGTCGGAATCCGAGGTGCCGTCGGCAAGCTCCAGCTCGATGAGCTTGCCCGCCCGGACGTCCTGGACGCCCGAGAAGCCGAGCCCTTCGAGGGCATGATGGATGGCCTTGCCCTGCGGGTCGAGAACACCGGGCTTCAGAGTGACGAAGACGCGCGCTTTCATGGCTGCCTGTGCTGTTCGGAGTGACGCCGCCCCTTTGCCCCAGAGCGGCCGGACCGTCCAGCCGCGCGTGCAAATCTCACGCCCCTATTGCTCGCGCAGAGACTTCCAGAAGTTCCGGGTCAGCGGCTCCAGCGCATATTGAAGGGCCGTGCGCTTTCGCACGTTCAGCAGCACCTCGACGGGCAGGCCGGGGCGCAGATCGCCTCGGCCAAGCGCACCGCGGACCTTGCTGAGCTGATCCGGCGGAACCTCGATCTCGGCACGGAAGAAGGACTGGCCGCTCTTCTCGTCATTGAAGCTGTCGGCGGAAATGGTGCGCACGGTGCCGGAGAGCAAAGGCAGGGTCTGGTCGTTCACGCTGACGAAGCGGATTTGCGCGGTCTGCCCCTTGTACACGTCGTCTGCGGCGCCCGGCGCGACCTGGGCCTGGATGACCAGGGTGCGGTGATCCGGGACGATCTCCATCAACGTCTGCCCCGGGGACACCACGCCACCGACGGTGAAGATGCTGAGGCCGACCACTTGGCCCGATGCCGGGGCCCGGACGCGGGCACGCTGCAGCTGCTCGCGAACGGCGATGAGCTTAGGAAGGACGTCCGACAACCGGGCCTGCGTGTCGCGGAGCTCCGTCGCCACCTGCTCCAGCGCCGAGCTCTGGATCGAGACGGACTGCATGCGAGTCTCGCCCTTGCCTTCGCCGGCGCGCGCAATTTCGGCGGCCATGGCCGCTTCACGGCCCTTCAATTCCGCGAGCGCCCGCTCAAGCGCGCGAATGCGGTTCTCGGACGCGAAACCCTTCTCCTGGATCTTGCGCAAGCCGCCAATCTCGTCGGAGAGCAGCCGCTGCTGCTCGCGGAGGGAGAGTATCTGCTGCGAATAGCCCGATTGCTGCTCTCCAAGCTGGTTGGATCTTTGTCCGAGCACCGACTGCTGCGCCGACATGGAGTTGAGGCGAGCGCTGAGCTGCGCGCGCTGCAACTGCATCGCCTGCGCCGCGAGCGGCTGGTCCTCGGCGGATAATGACGCGAACTCGGCAGGCGGCGCGAAATTCCGCTGCCCCGTACGTTCGGCCATGAGCCGCGCGCGCTGAGCGAGGTTGATGAGATAGTCGCTCGTCAGCGCCCGCTCCTGAGCGCGGATATCCGGCGCGGCCATTTCAATCAGCACGTCGCCGGCATTGACGCGCTGGCCCTCCCGAACGTTGATCGCGGTGACGACGCCGCCTTCCCGATGCTGCACCGACTGGCGGTTTCCGGACACGGCGATGACGCCTTGGGCAGGGACGGCGGCGTCGAGCGGCGCGAGCGCTGCCCAGCCGAGCAGGATGACAAAGAAGAAGATGACGATGCCGGCACCGATGCGGATGTCGCGCTTCGGATCGTCCGCCGGGGCATCCGGCGAATAGGGTTCGACGATGGGCGCGAGGAGATTCATCCGGCCTTCCCCTTGCCTGCCTGCACGTCTGCGGACTGAACCGTTCCCGCTTGCGCAAGCCGGGCGGCGACCTCCTGCGCGGGCCCGAACAGTTTCGGCCTGCCCGCCTCGAGAACCAGCAGGCGCCTGGCCGAGGCGAGAACCGATCGGCGGTGCGCGATCAGGACCACGGCTGCACCGCGCTTCAACGAACCGAGGAGCGCCTGCATCAGGGCGGCCTCTCCCTCCCCGTCCAGGAAGGCATTGGGCTCGTCGAGAACCAGCAGGACCGGCTCGCCGTAAAGCGCGCGAGCAAGCGCCACGCGCTGCGCCTGGCCGGACGACAGGCCGTGGCCGAGCGGTCCCAGAGGCGTGTCATAGCCCTTCGGAAGCCGCAGGATCATTTCGTGCACGCCCGCCGCCTGCGCCGCTTCGACTGCCAGCAAGTCAACGTTCTGGCCGTTCGCCGTGTCGGAGAAGCGGGAGATGTTATCCTTGATAGTGCCTTCGAACAGGCTCGGCTCCTGCGGCAGATAACCGATGTGCCGGGCAAGCTCGTCCGGCTCCCAATCGTCATACGCAGCGCCGTCGATGCGGACGGTTCCCGCCTCGGCCGGCATGGCCCCCGCGAGCACCTTGGCAAGCGTCGTTTTGCCCGCGCCGCTTGGTCCTATGACGCCGATCATCTCGCCCGGGGTTACGTCGAACGTGACTCCGAACAGGACCGGTCGTCCGTCGGGCCCGCGCACTCCGACCTGCTCCAGTTCGATCCGCCCCGCAGGCTCCGGCAAGCGCGTGTAGATACGCTCGGCAGGCGCACCGGCCATGACGTCGGAGAGCCTCTTCAGGGCAGCGTGGGCTCCGGACAGCATAGGCCATCCGCCGATGACGGATTCCACGGGCTGCAGCGCGCGGCTCAGCAGGATCGAAGCCGCAATGATCGCTCCCGCCGAAATGTAGCCGGCGATCGCCAGCAGCGCACCAAGGCCGAGCGCGGCCGACTGAACGAACAGGCGCAGGAAGCGACTAAGCGCCGAATAGCGGCCGCCGGTAAACTGCGCGTCGGCCATGCGCGAAAGGCCGTAGGAGCGGTGTTCCAGTTGGCGGTGAACCATCGCGCCGACCATTCCGAGGGCGCGGACCGTATCGTTGTTCAGGGCGACGGTCTGCGCCGCGCCTTGCGACGCGGCCATGGCCTGCGTCGCGGTCTGCATCGTTTCCGCCGTCGCCCGCTGGTTGCGCCAGGCGACGAAGAAGAGAAGTGCCGAGGCGAAGACCGCCAGCATGCCGATCCAGAAGTGCAGAAGGAAAGCGACCAAAAGGAATAGCGGGAACCACGGCACGTCGAACAATGCGCCGGCGACCGGGCTGCCGATCGCCTGCCGGATCGTCTCGAAGTCGCGCATGGCCTGCACGGCCGCGTTCGAATTGCGCGCCATCATGCGCTTGAGAATCTTCGGCGCGAGGAGTGCGTCCAGCCGCATGCTCGCCCGGACCAGCAGCCGATTCCTGATTGCGTCCAGCGCGGACAGCGTCAGCAGTGCAATGGCCAAAGCGAGTGTCACGAACAGCAAAGTCGTCTTGCCGCCCGTGGCCACGACGCGGTCGTAGACCTGAAGCATGTAGATCGCCGGCGCGAGGAACAACAGGTTGATGAACAGGCTGAAAACGGCGGCGGCAATGAAGTGCGGGCGGCAGGCCTCAACGGCCTCCGCAATATCCTTCGGAACTTCCACGCCCGCGATTTTCATGCAGTCGTTCTAAGCCTCACTCACCGCGCGATGATACCCACGTTAGATCAACGGGGGAAATCGCTCGGCCACACCGGGAGCCGCGCCTTAGCATCTGGGGCGGAGAAGCCTAGCAAAGTTTTAATGATTTCAGATGCTTAGGATGGTGGAGCTGAGGGGAATCGAACCCCTGACCTCTGCAGTGCGATTGCTCCTACCGGAGCAGGAAATCGCAGAAAACTAGGAGTTTATCGAAGCGAAAAACGCCTGAAACAGCGCAAATGTAGCGGTTTGCGAAACCAGTGCGATACCAGAAATTGACTGAGGAATTGGAGCTTCGCCTTATGTCTGCTTTCGACCCAAAGCAGACACTAAGCGAACGCTCGCCGCCGTCTCGCGGTCAGTTCAAGTGGCCGCCTTTTTTGAAGTACTCATTCACGGTGACGCGCTTTAAGGTCGCCAGTCCTTTGCGCCTACGCTTACCTTCGAAACGAGCGTCGCTGAATCGATCATGAGCTGCTGGCCACCCTTCGCTGATATGCGGTAAAGCAACTGCGAGTTGTTCGATGACTCTACGTAGTGGGAGTGCGACCTACCGATGGACCCGGAACTACGAGTAATGCTGGTGGTGCCCAACCCCATCAAGCGCGCAGGTCTCCGGTCGATCATCGATAAAGCGATCGGTGTCAGACTTGCGAGTCGATCGGCAGGAGTTTCACGAGGTCGGCGACGAGCCGCCGGCCGAACCCGGTTTCGGGCTCGTCCCGATAACTGACGATCTCGCCGTCCCGCACTGTTTCCCAGGCAATCCCACCATTCGGGTCAAGAAAGACGCGGTAGCTGTTGGCGGGCGCGACTCCGGTCGCCATGTAGGCCGTCAGCCTCTCGGCGAGCTCCGGGCTTTCGATATAGAGGCCGGCTTCGGTGTTGATCACTGCAGATCGCGGATCGAGGTTGAAGCTGCCGATGAACACGGCCCTGCGGTCGAAGACCATGGCCTTGGTGTGCAAGGCGGCCCGCGACCGCTCGGAACGAAGCGACCAGCCCGGCCGGAAGGCGTCGGTGTCCGCGCGCAACTCGTAGAGCTCCATGCCGTTCTCGAGCAGGCGCCTGCGCGTCTTGGCATAGCACGAATGCGCCGCGAGCTGGTTGTTCGAAGCGAGCGAGTTAGTTAGCACGCGCACTCGTACACTTCGCTCGTGCAGCGCCTTGACAGTCGCCTGCGCCCCGGTAGGCAAGACGAAATATGGCGCCTCGGCGAGCAGCTCCTCCTTCAGCTCGGCAACCCGTCCTCGTATGAAGGCGACCACGTCATCGGCCGCCCTGCCGCCGGCGATTGCTTCCGGGTCGTCGGCGACGATCCGGCCTGTCGACCACACGAGACTGTCGCGCAGCTCGGCGCTCTGGGCCGCCAGCTCCCCAAGATCCTGGTCGATCGGGTAGGGGTAGTCGGCGGCGGCGATCTCTTGGCGCAAGCGGCTCCGGATGGCATCGAGATCGGCGGCGCCATAGGCGCGCGCAACAATAGTTGCGATCGGCACGGTCGAGGCGCTGTTCCAGTATCGGTCGAATACCTCCGACAGCTCGCCCACAACAGGCCCGACCGCCAGCACATCCAGATCACGAAAATTGGCGATGCTGTTCACGCCATAGTAGTCGTCGCCGATATTGCGACCGCCAACGATCGCCGCCGAATTGTCGGCCACCATCAGCTTGTTGTGCATGCGGCGGTTGAGCCGGCGGAAGTCGAAAAGGAAGTTTAGCCTGGACCACCTCCGGCTTCTTGTCGGGTTGAACAGACGGATCTCGACGTTGGGATGGGCGTCGAGGGCAGCTTTGACCTGATCGCTGGCCTTGTAATAGGGATCGTCGACGAGGAGCCGCACCCTGACCCCGCGATCGGCCGCCCTGATCATCCGGTCGACGATGATCCGGCCCGTCGTATCGCCGTCCCAGACATAGTATTGCATGTCGAGGCTTCGCTCGGCCAGGTCGGCCAGCGCCAATCGGGTGATGAAAGCCTCGCGCGCCTGGCTCAAGAGGCTGAAGCCGGAGAGGCCAGGATGGGCGGCGACCGCCGGGCCGAAGAACTGGCCCAACCGCGTTGACGCGATATGCTCGTGCCCCTTCAATGCCCTTCATCTCTGGTTAGCGGCGGCGCCTTACGGGGCTAGCCGTGGTTTCGCGAAAACGGGGCAGGCGTTGGCACCTGCCCCGATCATTGATGACCCGATTAGCCGACTGGCTCGGTCTGTGCCGTCCGGGCTTCGGCTCGATCGGACACGGCGTCGAGCACCGCGAGCCTAGCCTGCTGAACCGTGGCGATCGCATAGTCTATGGCAATAGCAGCGCCTAGCTGCCGCGCTTCGTCGTCCGCATCGGCGAAAAACGCGCGATAAGCTTCCTTGCGCTCGCCAAGTTTGTCCTTCAGCCGCTGGCGGTCGCTTTTCACCTTCTCACGGAAGGCTACGAAGTCCTGACCGCCCCTGTCGGCAGCCTTCTGCAGGTTCGTATCGAGCCGCTCCATCCGCTCGGAAAGGTGGGTGCGGATCGTTTCACGGCGAGCGTCGAGCTTGTCTCGAGCTTCGGTGCGGACGGCTTCGGCATCTTCCTGAATGCGCTGTGCCAAGTCTTGTAATTCCGCGATGTTCGACGGGAGGGGAGTCATTTTTGATTTCCTTCTTTGGGATCGAACGACAGGCGACCGTCCCGTCACGGGGGCGCATGAACCCGTTCGGCAAAGATGCCGCGCATCATCGTCCCGCCTTTCCAGAATGGAAGTTTGGTTACGCTGTTGACGTGAAAGTAGAGCGCTCGATGTGAGCGGTCGTTTCCTCAGATACAATCCGGGCAAACACCTAAAGGCGGCTTGGGGTCGCGTTCGAGTGACCGCGTCCAAGTCGCTGCCTCAGGCGACCTTGCCTACACGCGCGGCCACTACACCATGACGATGACCGATCCGGCGACTAAAAAGCCGGCAACTGCCAGGGGCAGCTATTTGACTGTGTGGCAGAAGCAGAAGGACGGAGCGTGGAAAGCCGTTGAGGACTTCATCATACCGGGCCCTCAGGCTGCGTAATAACCTTCAGTTCCTAAACGTCGCCAGCTGAAGTGTCTGCTTTCGACCCAAAACAGACACAATCGCGACCGGTCCATGACGAAGTAAATGGATTCGGCGAGTGCTCTTCTGTCAGGGGCTAATCAGAGCCGATTCTGCGACGGATGCGTCCTCGGAGGCGGTGGCACCCGAAACACCTAGAGCTCCGACAATCCGACCGTGCTTGATGATGAGTAGGCCACCAGCAACGGCGAGCACCTCGTCCGAGGACAAGAGAACTGTTCGCCCGCCTTGGACGCGCCGTTCCAATTCGGCCGTCGATACTCGAAGTCGGGCGGAGGTTCGCGCTTTCTGCTGCGCCAATCTTATGGAAGCGTAGGGCGTATCGTCCATTCTCGCGAAGGCAACGAGTTCGCCGGATGGTTCGACGACTGCGAATGCCATCTTGTGCTTGCTGGAAGCTGCATTTTTCATGCCCTTCGAAATCACTGCCATGGCTTCTTCGACACCGATTGGCGGGCCGTAGCCAAGGCTCTCACCGATTGGCGAGCCCTATCAAGCAGGTTGAACATGTTCGCGAGGTCGAGGAGGGATGTAGGTGTTTCGTACGGCGCGACCCCGAACTAAGCCGCGAAGAGAATGCCGGTCGGAGGCTTATCCTGCTCCGCCGGGAGATAGCTGTGAGGATCCGGATCTCGCCAAGCCGCGAACTAGATGTGCCGTGGCGAGCGGATGTCCTCCAACAGTGACGAAGGTATGGATTGCAAGCATCTCGCCTTGATGGAGATCCTCCGCGGGTACTGGAGGCCATGAGCTAAGCGGGGAGCGCGAAGAGTAATCCTGGGTCAGAACGGCTACGGGTTCGAGCGGCAAGACGGCTGGGGACAGGACGCTTCACCTCCTGGATCGCATGATCGTATTCGGCGATTACTCGGGACTTCTAGGGGAAATCCTCTTGGTGGGACGGAGACCTAGGATACGTCATCGTATTTGATGTCGATCCGAATGATGGGACTGCCGGTTCAATCAATGGGCTGTATCGCGGTTAGAGTGAATCATGGTACAGGTAGTTCGTGGAGGGTCGATGGAGGAATCCATGGACCGCTTTTCGCACGTCACGCTCGCGCTTCTTCTAGCCTGCGCGGCAAGCTCTCCCGTCTCCGCAACGATCTACGTCTTCCATGGCAATCCCACGGGTGACCAGGAATCGCCGCCGTCTGGCTCCACCGGGACGGGCAGCGTTTCGGTGACTTACGACGACGTCGCCCACACGATGACTTACGAAGTTTTTTTCAGCCAATTGGTGGCGGGGACAACGGCGGCGCATGTTCATGTGCGTCCCGACCTCCTGACGCCAAACGGTGGCGTCGCGACTACCACTCCGAGCTTCCCGGGCTTCCCGCTCGGAGTAACAAGCGGCACATTCACCAACACGTTCGATATGACCCTGGCCTCCAGCTACAATCCCGCGTTTCTCAACAACGGCGTGAATTTGGGTAATACGAGTACGGCCGAGATGACTCTGCTGACCGCCCTCTTCGAAGGCCGCGGCTACTTCAACATCCACTCAAGTACATTTCCAGGCGGTGAAATACGCGCCAACCTGGCTCTGGTCCCTGAGCCAAGTACGTGGATGACGATGCTCGGCGGTTTCGCAGCAGTCGGGTTTGTGATCCGGCGTCGCAAGAAGGCTGGGCTCGTGGCTCCCTGATTTGCTGGCCGCCCAAATAGAGAACCAAATCCGCTTTCAACCTTATCTGGGAACAAGGCACGTCCGCCGGCCGGCCTCTCAGTGGGTCCGCAGGAGGCCGGTTTCCGCGAAACCCCTGGGCCGCCAAAGCGCCCCCGAAGGGAACGCCGCGATGCGCCCGCTCGGCACTTGGGTGGTGCTTGGGAAGGCCGCCCCGGCCGCCCAGCGCGACCGCTAAGGCGTTGATCCTGCTGGCCTTCCTGAGGAGCCACCGCTGGATTTCACAGCCAACTTGGACGTCGCCTGCGGGAGCCGCGTTAACTTTGCCCGGCGCGTGGATGAGACTTGGGTGCGTCCGTCAATCGGGCTCAGCGCCGGGCATCGATCTGTCGCCCTACCGCAAAGATGGTCAGGCGGCTCCCAGGGTCTCTTTGACCTTTTGCGACAGCGATTGCAGCGAGTAGGGTTTCGGCAGGAGATCGCCAACGAGGTCGTCGCCTTCTTCCTGCGTATAGCCTGACGTGTACAGTATTCGAATGGAGGGCCATCGTTCCCGGACGATCCTGCCTAGTTCAAAACCGGACAGTCCGCCGGCCATAACCACGTCCGTAAACAGTAAATCGACCTCATTGTTGGCTTTCAGCACTGAGATCGCTTCGTTGCCATTTTCAGCGGTCACGACCCTGTACCCCAGGCTTTCGAACTGCCCCTGCGCGTGAGAGCGGACAAGCTCGTGGTCCTCCACGATCAGAACGGTGCCGATGCCTGGGTGAATGAGCCCGCCACCCGAGCCTGGCGACTTCCTCGGTGAGCTGAGCCCGGGCCGCAGGCAGACAGAGACTAAACGTCGTGCCCTTGGCCAGTTCGGATTCCACGGCAATATGGCCGCCGGATTGCTGGACAAAGCCGTAGACCATGCTGAGTCCGAGCCCTGATCCCTCTCCGACGCCCTTCGTCGTGAAGAACGGTTCGAAGATATGCTCAGCGAGCCCGGGGGCGATCCCGGTGCCGGTGTCCGTAATGGAAATCCTGACATAGTCGCCTGCCCGCAACTCGGGATCCCGGCAGACATCCGCCTCGGTTACCGAAGCATTGCATGCCTCAATCAAAAGCTTTCCGCCCTGGGGCATCGCGTCACGCGCATTGATGCACAGGTTCAGAATGGCGGTTTCTGTCTGCAGAGCATCGGCATGAACCGGCCACAAATCCTCTCTGCATGATATTGAGAGTTCGATGTTCTCGTTGAGCGTGCGGGTGATGAGAGGCGCTGCCGATTGAAGCAGGTCGTCGAATGCAAAGCTCTTCGGCTTGAGCGGTTGGCGCCTGCCAAAGGCGAGCAACTGTCCAACAAGCCCCGCACCCTGCTCGGCCGCGCGAGCCGACATCGACGCCAGTTCGATCAGCTTGGGTTCCTTGAGCGTTGCTGCGAGGACCTGGCAGTTACCAAGAATCACGGTGAGCAGATTGTTGAAGTCGTGCGCAATACCGCCGGTGAGCTGCCCGATCGCATCCATGCGCTGCGATTGCGCTGCACGCTCCTGGAGCTCGTCCTGCTCGGTCATGTCGCGGCCAACACAATAGGAGGCCTGATCTTCTTCGACCCAGGTCACAGACCAGAACATCGGGACGATGTTTCCGTCGGGCCCGACATGGCGATACCGAACCGGCTGCAGAAGCTTTCCTGACGACCTCAACCCGTAATTCCGAACAGCCAAAGCGCGATCGTCCTCATGGATGAAATCGAACCAGGCGCGGCCTATCAATTCCTCACGACGCCAACCCCACATCTGAAGGCAGTTATCGCTCACCCTGATGAAGCGGCCTTCGACATCGAGCGTGCAGATGATGTCGATCGAAGTCTCGATTACTCGCCCAAGTTCCTGCCGTGCCTGCAAGGCGGCAGCTTCGCTGACGGCAAGTTGTTCGGCACGAAGCTCTGCTGCGCTAAACGCCTCGGCGAGTTTCGTATCCGTCCTACGCTGCCGGGCGTGGAGGATCGCGAGCGGCAAGCTCGACAGGATCACGATTATAAAAAAGAGCTCGAGAAAGCTGCCACGAAAGGCGGTGCCATAACCCATCCCCCGTAACTTGCTTACTATGCCGACATCCTGAACCGAGAGCCCAAGCGACAGGGCAATAGTAAACAGCGTCCCTAACCCAGCACCCAGCAGTCCGTGCCGCCAGCCGAGCACCATCATTACGGGCATTACGGTGAACATGATCGGATAGGCGCTTGCCCCGAAAACCAGCGCCAGCTCACCAGCGAGCAGCGCAAACAGGGCCAGCGTCCCAAAATCCAGCTTCGCCGTTTGAACCGCGTTCCGCGAAGTGATCGCAAGGATCGGCAGAGCCAGGACGAACACTCCGAAAATCGCAGGCGGCGCCCAGGTCATGACCTCCGGCAGGCTCAGCAAGACATTGGTCCGGAGCGTGTGCGTAATGGTGAAGGTGCCAAACAGTTTGATCAGGCTCGCCAGTGTGGACGATGCAGCGAGCCACGCGAGGTGGCGCGGCTCGGTCAGATCGAAATAGGATCCGCATTTATGGCGGACGATCCAGGCGCACAGGCAATATTCGACAGCATTGTTGGCGGAACGGCTGAGTGCGACGGCCCATGGCTCGTTCATCGCGTAGAGCGAGGCCGCGACGGTCCCGAGCATGCTCGCCGCAATCAGCACAGGCCACTCAGTGCGACGGGTCCTGAGGAGTGCCGCAAGCGACACCCCGGTGGCCAGCCACAGGCTTGAAGTCTGGTCAGTCCAGTGGGGAAAGCGCATCGAGAAGCTAGCGACAATAAATACCGCCAACCCGAGAAGCGGCGGCAACGCGACCTGACGCAAATTCAACTCGGGCAAGTTGAAACGCCGCACGCCTGCGTGCTTTTCTCCAACAAAGTCCAAGTCAGGATGGCCCACGGCTATTCACTATATCTCACATGCAAAGTGCGTCCCATCACAGTGGAAATACGGTAGCCAGCTGACCGCGTTGATCCAACGCGCCGAAAGTGCGTTGCAGGGGCGGGCTATGGCCCGGTTCCATAGGAAAGCTTCAATCCGACTATGCGCCGAGCGTCCTCGACGGGAAATTGCGAATAGCTGCCCAGGCTCAGCGGAGTGGGCACGATCGTGCCCGTGAAATGCTGGTCGAGCAGGTTGCGCGCCCATGCCGACAAGCGCCAACGGCCCGAAACGTTCGAAATCCCGATCGAGCCGCCCAACAGGCCATAGGCGCCGCGATTCATGTTCGGGTCGCCGAGGGAATTGTTGACCTCGCTTCGCCAGTACCAATCCATCGAAGCGAAGCCGCGCAGGCGACCGCCCAATTCTCGATTGTAGAAACCTTGAAGGCCGACCGTCCACTTCGGTGAGTTTGTCAGGGAAGCGCCGCTCGCATCGAAGATGCCACCCGAGCAACTTGGCTGCCTGTCGGGCGATCCCCAGCAGGCAGCGCGCCTGAAGCTTGAGAATTCGGCGTCGGCATAGGTCACGCCACCAGAAAGACCGAGGTTCGCCGTCGGTCGCGCATTGAACTCCAACTCCGCGCCTCGCGTGCGCATCTCTCCGGCGTTCCCAACGACGAATGCGCCCAGCGGCGGAATAGTAGGATCGTTGAACTGCCCCTGGAAATCCTTGAAGCGCATGTCGTACGCTGCCACGTTCAGAGCCAGCCGATGGTCCAATAAAGAAGCTTTCAATCCAACCTCGAAGCTGGTCGGAATCTCGGGCCGAACTGGCTTGTTGGCGGCAACGGTCGCCCCCTGGAGAGCGTTGAAGCCTGGGCCCTTGTAGCCGCGCGACGCGGTCGCATATGCCATCAGGTCCGGCTCGAAATCGTACTGCGCTCCCACTCGCCCGGAAAGATTGGAGGCGGAGGTCGAAGGTCGGAGGGTAAGTGGTGGCGAAGAAGGCGCGGTACCCGGATAGAAGGAACGGACATATTCCATCGAGACGTCGTCGTGCGTGAACCGAGCGCCAAGGATCAGTCGTGCCTTGTCGGTCGCGCGGAGAGTTGCTTGGCCGAACGCCGCGAGGCTTTTGGTTCGGTTGCTTGCGACGAAATAGCGGCTCGAAACTGGAGTAGCGCTGGTCAGGCTGAGCGAACCGATCTGCCCGTTGTGACCGTCCAGCTCGGCGTTGAAGTAGTAAAGACCGACCACATATTCGACACGCTTGCCCGTCGGTGAAGCCAGCCTAAGTTCCTGCGTCAGCTGGTCGACGTCACTCCTCCCGAAGTTGATGCTGAGAGCCTCCTGTGACGTGCCGTCGCTATCCGTATTCTCTCGCAGTTCCCAGCTTCGCCAAGCGGTCAGCGATGTCAGGTCATGATTGCCCAGGCGCCACGTGACTTCCACCGAGCCCCCCGCATTTGTCGAGCGGCTGAACCCGCCCGCGTCGAGGTCCACCTTTAGATTGCGCGGGCCAGGGACAATTCCCGCCGAAGCCAGGTCCATGGCAAGTGGACTACCCGCAACGACGTTGCGAACAGTGGGGACGCAGCAGTGTCCGTCGATCTTCGACAAGTCGCCGCTCACATAGACCTGCAACCCGTCATCGTCAGATCGCCACAGCAGTCGCGCCCTGAAGCCGGCTTCGTCGTGATCATTGAGCTTCCCGCCACCGAAGGCATTTCTGACCAAGCCGTCGCGGCTGTTGGAGAAGCCTGCCAACCGGAACGCCGTTTGGCTGGTGATCGGGATATTCAGGACGGCAGTGGCGTGGAGTTCGTTGTAGGTCCCGAAAGAAACCCGGCCTTCGGCGCTATATTCGTCGGTAGGGCGCCTCGAGACGATCGACACCACGCCCGCCGAAGCGTTCTTACCGAACAGCGTGCCCTGCGGCCCGCGCATGACCTCGACATGGTCGACGTCAAGCAGGTCACCGTTGCCCATGCCGTTTCTGGCCATCGTCACACCGTCGACAACCGTGCCGACCGATTGCTCGAGACCGTTGGAAAAACTTTGCGTGCCAACGCCGCGGATTTGCAGGCTGGTACCGCGCACGCTCTGGTTCTCGGAATATTGAAGGCTGGTGGCCAAGCGCTTGATGTCTGTCACCGCAGTGATGTTCGCGCTCTCGAGAGCTTCGCGGGTAACCGCAGTTATTGCGAACGGGACATCCTGCAGCTTCTCCGAGCGTTTTTGGGCTGTGACAATGATTTCCAGGGAGCGCGCTGCGCCATCACTGGCGGAAGCATCCGTTTCCTGCGCTTTCGCGAATGTCGCCGATACCAGGAGCACCGGGGCGATCGCGGCAAGCCATCTCACCTATTCGATCAGGCCATATTGTTCGGCTAGCATGACTGCAGCACCGGTGTTGGCGACACCCAGCTTGTGAAGCACGCTCCCCCTGTGCATTTCGACCGTCCTCGTACTGATCCCAAGGTCATAGGCTATGATCTTGCTGGATTTGCCAAGCCCCATCGCCCTCAGGACTTCGCGTTCACGGTCGGTCAGGCGCCGGAAAGAGAGTTGTCGCCTGGCTTTGGCAAGCTTGTCCTCGGCGCGCGCGAGAGCTGCGGAGAGCGTGTCCATGGTTGGAGGCTTGCGGAGGCAGTCGACGGCGCCGGCGCGCATTGCGGCCATCGCTTCGGGAATGTCCCCCACGCCCGTCAAGAGCAAAATCGGATGCATGGAGTTCATGGCCGCCAACCGCTCTTGAACCTCAAGCCCGTCCATACCCGGCATTGAGTAATCGAGAATGGTGCAGCCTAATTCGAGCTCGAGAATATTGCTGAGGAAAACGTCGGGCGACGTAAATGACCTCACTTGATGTCCGAGTAATTCGGCCATGGCGGTTAGTGTGTGAATTACACCCGGATCATCATCCAGGATATAAATATACATTCTAACCTCATATTTTCATTAGAGAAAATACAGCCCCGATAATCATAGATGCGGACGGCGCGGATTAGCAAGCGAGTTGGCGGCGGTAACCCAAGCCGGGTTGCCGATCGCGGCTGCGAACTTCCGATTCTTGCCTTGCTGGACATGGTCGCCTGGGCCGGACGCAAGCATCGCATTGATACCGTAGATTCCACAGATCGAATTCCGAGCGCAAATTTACGACCTATTGAATTGTACTGGCGCCGATAGGGGGCGCAGCCGCTCCGATGAATCTGGGAGGTGGGTGATGATTTAAAAGCCGCAATTGATGGGTCCGCGGTACGAGCCGCCCGAGCGCGAGCCCGCGTATCCTCGAGGAGGAGCAGTCATGGCCACGCAGCCGCCTGGAGGAACGTCAGGCCCATCGCCGTCAATGTCCGAAGCAGAAGTGCTTCTGATGACCATCGAGAGCAAACTGTGGTCGCTTGATCGAACTGATGCAACGGCCCGCACCATCGAAGAACTCGAACAGGTCGTGGCGGACATCTGGCAAGGTTTGCGAAGCGTCTCCCGGTGAAGGGACTGGATTACCGACGCGGACTGGTGTCCACCCAAGCTGGCATGGTTTGGCAGAAACTCTGGCACTTCAGTGCCAAGTGTGACCGGTATCCGACGCGCAACTTTGAGATTCGACCGGACCGTCCATCCGATGATGACCTCTGCGCAAGATGCCACTCGAGAATCAACTGCAGTTAGTCAGCGACGAATGCGTCCGCTTTCCACCCATTTGCGGACACTAGCGGCTTATGTCGCCTTCCGACCCATTGCGGACCTTGAGCCATGGAACCTATGTCTTAGCCGATAGGCTTGCTGGAGTTAGTGCGCCCCTCCCCCTGAAAGGCCTATTGAGCCTGAATTGGCACCCATGGGTAACTTGGCGGTGCCGACTGAGAGACGGCTTTGAGCTCCCGCCACAAACGAGGAGCCGAGCATTTCCCGCTACTTCCTGCACCTGAAAGACAGTACGGACGAGGTTCTTGATCCTCATGGGGTGGAGATGCCTGCGGCGGCGGTGCCGGATGCGGCGCGGAGGTCAGCGCGTGACTGCATAGCTGGCGACGTCAAGAACGGGCGGATCGACCTCAACTACCGCATTGAGGTCGTGACCGAGAGCGGCGAGCTTGTGCATACCTGCCCTTCTCGGACGCCGTGGAGATCGTCCCGCCGAGGTGACTAAGGGTGGCGGGTGAGATTGGCCAGGAACTCGCACGTCTGCTGAATTTCGGCATGTAACACTGCCTGCTCCTCTCGACTGAGCACGACGCCGCGCTTCATGCGACTGGGAAAGAGCCAGTCGTCCGAGTTCAGCCGTTTGGCATCGATCCACTGTGCAATCGAGCGGAGCGCTTGCTCGGTCACTTCGAACTGCACGGGTCGACCAGTCTTCCGCTGTAGGATGACTACTCGCCGCTTCACTCCGCCGGCCGAAAGCAAATCCGCAACCTTAAGCCTGACGAGGTCACAGCCGCGCAGCTTGCTGTCCAACGCCAGGTCGAAGAGAGCAAGGTCATGAGCCTTCCGGGCAACTTGCAGACGTATCCGGATGCCCCACACGTGCACCGGCTTGAGAGCCAGCTTCGCACCTGTTGGCTTCCGGTCGAGACGGCGCGGTGGTGAGAAGTTGAGCATGAGGAGCCTCCAGCGATTGCTGGATAGCTACGGGCAGCTGGGTCCAAGTGTCCGGAATGGGTGGAAAGCGGACATTAGATGTCGTTAGAGGTGAGGATCAACCGACCTCGCGCCGCTCCTGGCCGTAAATCCCACATTCGGACGCCACCGCGCTGGCGACCTCACGTTCTGCCTGCGTGAAACCGTAGTCCGGGACCATTTCACCGGTGCGCGAAGAGATCTCGTCGAGGTGGCGAATGACGGCGGCACCGCCTTCATCACCAGTGCCGATGAAGGCGCCCTCAGTCAGCGTGACGTTCGACACCGCGAAATGCCCTGCGCCGGCGCACAGGATCGTCCGGGTCGGGGCGTCGCCCGTGATCAGCACCAGCAGCCCGGGGTGACACCTTCTCAGGCGCGAGCAGTTCGAGGCTGGCCTGGTCCAGAACACCTGCCGTCATTGCGGTCGCTGCCGTCGGCGCAAGGCAGTTTACGCGGATGTCGTACTTCTCGCCCTCAAGCGCGAGCGTCTGCATCAGTCCGACCAGCGCCATCTTGGCGGCGCCGTAATTCGCCTGCCCGAAGTTGCCGAACAACCCGGAAGAGGAAGTGGTCATCACGACCCGGCCATAGTTCTGCTGCGCGCATGATCTCCCAGACCGCCTTGGTGCAGATCACCGCGCCCATCAGGTGGACGTCGACGACCAGCCGGAAGTCATCCAGCGACATCTTGGCGAAGCTCTTGTCCCGCAGGATCCCGGCGTTGTTGACGAGGATGTCGATCCGGCCCCAGCGCTCCATTGTCGTTGCCGACCATTGCAGCTACGGCCGCTTCGTCGGTCACCGATCCGCGCAGGCAATCGCCTCGCCGCCCTCGGCGTGGATTTCCGCTGCCACTGCCTCGGCAGCGGTCACGATCCAGATCGTTGACGACGAGCTTCGCACCCTGCCGGGCAAGGAATTTTGCGTGCGAACGACCGAGGCCGCTCCCAGACGCCCGTGACGATGGCAATTCGACCCTCAAGCAACTGCATTCTCCAATGCCAAGTAAACTAACTCACACGTTAGTGAGTAAGTGAAGTTTGTCGATAGGCTTTGAAATGCGAGTCAGCCGCGGCTCTTCGACTGTCTGCTTGCAGACGGCGATGAAACCCGCGGCCATGAAGGTCGCCATCCGCTCCTTCACCGCTGCGAAATCCTCCGACCGGCAAAGCCCGCCCGAAAGCTTGTCGATCCGCCCGGTGCGCGCCAGCGTCAGCATCAGCGCGCCGGTCACGAAGTGATAGCCCCAGAAGATGTCGGCCGCGCGAGCAGTCCGGGCAGCGCCTTGCTGCAGCAGATCCGATCAGCCGCAGACGACCGGATCGAAATGCTGGTCCATCAGCTCGGCGCCCCATTCGGGCGTGTTGGCGACCTGCGCGCCGAGCTTGCGCGTAGTTTCTCCAGCCCTCGCCGCCGTTGATGTAGATGTCGAGGTCGGTGTCGAGGAAGGCGTGCAGCGCGCCTTCGACCGTCGGCTTGCCGCTCGACTGCCGCCTCATATTCGTCGAGCGCCCTCATCCGCCGGTCGCTGGTGACGACCGCACGCCGGGCGAACACCGCGTCGAACAGCGTCTTCTTGTCGCTGAAATAGTAGTTGAGCAGCGTGTGGTGGACGCCGACCTGCTTGGCGACGTCCTTCAGCGTGACGCCGTGCAGGCCGTGCTTCGAGAACAGCTCCTCGGCCGCATCGAGATCTGCTCCATCGTCTCGGCGCGCTGCTCGGCCTTGCGTCCGGGCGTTTGCGGGACATGTTTGTTCACGGTCACGATCTTTCCTGTGCGGTGCGTCCGGTCGGGTTCGTCCTATGCCTTACAACAAGTGGCGCCACTGCACTAATATTATTCACACACGAGATAGTGTGCATTGACACAGGCGCGATCCAAGCTGACAGTTCATGCATGCAGTCCGACAAGGGAGAGGGAGGACATGCGTTGAGCGAGCAGAGCGCCGACGGAGCCATTTCATCGCAGTCCACCGGCGTCGCCGCACCGCCCGCACCGCTGCCGCGCGCGCGCCTCGTGCTGTGCGACGCTGACCTTCGTCTACGTCCTCAACTTCCTCGACCGGCAGCTGCTCGGCATCCTCGCCAAGCCGATCCAGGACGAGCTGCACATCACCGACGGGCAGCTCGGGCTGATCGGCGGGCTCTACTTCGCGATGTTCTACTGCTTCATCGCGATCCCGGTCGGCTGGCTCGCGGACCGGACCAACCGGGTCGCGCGTGCTGTCGCCTCGCCTGCGCGATCTGGAGCGCGGCGACGATCGCCTGCGGGCTTGCGCGCAACCTATCCGCAGCTCGTGGTTGCACGGATGACGCGTCGGCGTTCGGCGAAGCGGGCGGCGTGCCGCCGTCCTATGCGCTTATCACCGATACCTTCCCGCCCGGACGCCGCGGCATGGCGTTCGGCATCTACAATCTCGGGCCGCCGATCGGGGCGGCGCTGGGGATCGCGTTCGGCGCGACTCGATCGCCGCCGCATTCGACTGGCGCGACGCTTTCATCGCGATCGGCGTCATCGGGATCGTCGCGGCCGTCGCCGTGCCGTTCATCGTACGCGAGCCGCCCCGCGGCGCGTCCGATCCGCCCGAGCAAGGCGGGACACGAAAGGTCGGGCCGTTCTGGGAAACGGTGTCGGCCGTTCTTTCGCAAGCCGACGCTCGTGCCTCGCCGCGTTGGGCAGCGGGGCGACGCAGTTCGTCACCTACGGCCTAGGCAATTTCGCGACGCTGTTCCTGATGCGCGAGAAGGGCATGACGCTGCCAGGAGGTCGCGATCTGGTACGCGCTCGTCGTCGCTGTTCGGAATGGGTGGCAGGAATGCTGGTTTCGGGCCGGGTCGATCGACCGGTTGACGTCAGCAAGTCGAGCACGCTATTACGCTCTGATCCCGGCTGCCTCGCTGACGATCGCGATCCCGTTCTACCTCGCCTTCGTCTGGGCGCCGGGCTGGCAGCTTTCGCTGGTGTTCCTGACCGGTAGTGATGTCGCTGCAATTACTTCTACCTCTCCTGCTCGGTCACGCTGGTGCAGGAAGAAGTGCAGCCCAACCAGCGGGTGATGGCGGGAGCTTTGCTGCTGCTGGTGATGAACTTCATCGGGCTCGGACTCGGACCGACCTGGGTCGGCGCGGCCAGCGACTGGTTCGCGGCGCACGGGCATGCCAACTGCCGCTTCAGACTCGCGCTCTACACGCTGACGCCCTTTTACGTGATCGCGATCATCCTGTTCCTGTTTCTCGCGCGGCGCCTTGCTACCGAGCAACGCCTTGGAGAGCGGCAGCGTGAGGGCGCGGTTCCTTGCGTGCCTCGCATTTGGCGCTGGCGCTCGCGTTTTCCGGAGCAGCAATGTCGGCAACTCAGTCGCTCCCGTCGTGCGCTCGCCGGCAGGTGATATCCGTGGGGTCGACGACGGCTCCATCCGCGTGTTCAAGGGCATCCCATTTGCGCGAGCCGCCGATCGGCTCGCTGCGCTGGAAGCCGCCAGTTCCCAAGTCGCGACTGCAAGGCAGCGTTCGATGCCACAGAGTTTCGGGCCGGCCTGCCATCAGCCGGCCGAGCAAGTTGAACCACATCTATGCCAACGAACCGTGGCCGATGAGCGAGGATTGCCTGTCGCTCAACATCTGGACGCCCGCGAAGGCGAAGAAGGCGCCGGTGTTCGTCTGGATTTATGGCGGTGCCTTGTGGAGCGGCACCAGCCGCGAGCCGCTGTACGACGGGCGGCGCCTGGCCGAGCGCGGGATGATCGTGGTCTCGATCAACTACCGCGCTCGGCGCGCTCGGCTGGCTCGCGCATCCCGAGCTCAGCAAGGAATCGACGGACGGCATTTCCGGCAATTACGGCCTGATGGATCAGATTGCCGCATTGCGCTGGGTCCAGCGAAACATCGCGGCGTTCGGCGGCGATCCCGCCAACGTCACAATTGCCGGCGAATCCGCGGGCGCGCTCAGCGTGATGTACCTGATGGCCTCGCCGCCCGCTCGCGGGCTGTTTCGCCAAGGCGATCGCCCAAAGCGCCTACATGATCTCGATGCCCGAGCTGAAGCCGCGCGCGCTACGGATCGCCGCCGGCGGAGCAGATCGGCGCAGTTCGTGGGCCAGGAGCTCGAGCACCCGATCTTGCCAAGCTTCGCGCCATGCCTGCGGACGAATTGACGAACGGCGCGGCAGCGGCCGGCTTCTCCGCCGTTCGGCGTGGTCGACGGCAAGTATCTGCCGCGTCAGATGGTCGACGTGTTCGACCGTGGCGAGCAGGCGCCGGTGCCGCTGCTTGCCGGCTTCAACCAGGGCGAGATTCGCTCGCTGAAGATCCTCGCGCCGCCACGCGCCGGCGACTGCCGCAGAATATGAGAGCAAGATCCGAGCTGCATATGGCGAACTCGCCGATGCATTCCTGCGCCTCTATCCGGCCGACCGATACAAGGAGAGCATCCTCGCGACGACGCGCGACGCGCTTGTACGGCTGGACCGCCGAGCGGCTGGTTCGCAAGCCAGACCGCGGTAGGCCAGCCATCCTATCTCTACCTGTTCGACCATGGCTATCCGGCAGCCGACGACGCCGGGCTGCACGCCTTCCACGCGAGCGAGCTGCCCTACGTCTTCGGCACGTTCGAGCGGACGCCGCCGCGTGGCCCAAGATCCCCGACACGCCGGGAGAACGCGCGCTGTCCGACGCGATGATCGACTATTGGGCGAGCTTCGCGCGCCGGGCCGCCGCGGCGCGCAAGGCGCACCGGCCTGGCCGGCCTATGGCTCGACGCGCGACCTACATGCACTTCGGCGACGACGCCGCGCGGTCGCGCGCGGCCTGATGCCGGGCATGTTCGAGCTCAACGAGGCGGTCGATGTGCCGGCGCAGCGCGGCGGGCAAGGTCGGCTGGAACTGGAACGTCGGGCCTGGCGTCGCCGCCATTGCCGCCGGCTGCGAATTGCGCGTCCGCCAAGCCTAAGCGGCTGAGCGGTTCGGTCGCGATCTTCCCGGCAGCGAAGTCCGCGCGCAGCCGGTTCTTGTCGATCTTGCCGGTCGCCGGCGAGCGGCATGGCGGCGACTGCGCGACCATCGTCGGGAATCCACCAGTCGGCACCACCGCTCGCGCAAGGCAAGCTAGCATCCGCGGGACGTCCAGCTCCCGACCGGGCTGAGGCTCGACGACCAGCAGCGGGCGCTCGCCCCACTTCGCGATCCGGCATGCCGATGACGGCGACGTGGCGGACGCCGGGATGCACTGCCGACGATCGCCTCGATCTCGGCCGGATTGATCCACTCGCCGCCCGACTTGATCAGGTCCTTCGACCGGCCGCAGATGGTCATATTGCCCGCAGCGTCGATCGTCGCGAGATCGCCGGTGTCGAAATAGCCCTCGTCGTCGAGCGCGTCGTCCGCCGTCGCCAAAATAGCGGTCGACCACGCTCGCGCCTTTGACGCTTGCAGATGGCCGTGCGCGCCGCGCTGCTCGGGCAGCGTTGCACCCGCCTCGTCGGTCAGCTTGAGGTCGAGCCCCATCGGCGGCCGACCCGGCGCCGACCGGCGGCCGCTTCAGCGGCGAGCGGCGATGATGGTTCCGAGCGGCGAAAGCTCGGTCATGCCCCAGCTGGTCTGGACCCGCGCGCCAAGCCGCTGCTCCATCCGATCGATCAGCGCTCTCGGGACAGCTCGAGCCGCCGATGATGATCCGCTCGCAGGTCCGGAAGAGTCTCGCCGCTGCGAGTCCAGATGATCGGCCACCCCGAGCCAAAGCGTCTGGATGCCGACCGCGACGGTGACTTTCTCGTCGCGAATCAGGCGGGCGAGGCTCGCGCCGTCGGTGTGCCGGCCAGGCAGGACCAGCTTGGCGCCAACCGCGGGGGCCGCGAACGGCAGTGCCCCAGCCATTGGCGTGGAACATCGGCACGGCGACCAGCAGCACGTGTCCGCGCGCGGTCAGTGCCACGGCGTCCGCCTGCAAGCGCGCGCAGCGTGTGCAGATAGTTGGAGCGATGGGTGTAGAGCACGCCCTTCGGCGCGCCGGTCGTGCCCGAAGTGTAGCAAAGTCCCGCCGCGTTCGTTTTCGTCGAATCGACCCCATTCGGTCCTACGGCCGCAATCCACGAGCAGCGCCTCGTAGCCCACAGTCGGACGTGCGACGGAAAAGCCGAGTGCGCATCTGCGGGGCTACCGAGAAGGATCACGTGTTCGATCGCCGGACAGCGCTCCAGCGACTTCGGCCAGCAAGGGCAACAGGTCCGGCGAAACTGCGACGATACGATCATCCGCCTCGCTCGACCATGGCCGCTAGATGATCGGCGGCCATTCGTGGGTTCAGAGTATGGCAGACCATCCCCGCGCCCATGACGGCATAGTAGGTTTCCAGATGCGCGAGCGTGTTCCAGGCCAGGGTCGCTACCCGATCGCCGGGTTTGGCGCCCAATTGCTGAAGGGCACCCGACAGCCGGTTGCTACGCTCTCTCAGTTCCGCATAGTCGCGGCTCGCGCACCGGCGTCCCGCATCGCCCTCGATCACGCTGGCGCCGCTGAACCATTTGGCGGCGTGGTCGAGGAACTTGTCGACCGTCAGTCGATATTCTTGCATCGGGCGCCGTTCACGCGAAGGGCGAGTGGCCGGCGAACGTGGCGCGTCCGCCGGCCATGTCGCGACTATTTGAAACTCTTCAGCACCTTGATGCCGTACTGCCGCGGGGATCCTGCGAAATAGAGCCCGCTGTTCAGGGCCGCCGGGTAATGCTGGTCGGTCAGGTTGGTGGCGTAGGCAGTGATTGCGACACTGCCCATCGCGAGTTCAAGCTGCGCGTTGAAGATGTTGCGTTCCGGAATGCGATCGCCGCGCGCCTTGTTCTGGAACAAGGTCGCCCATTGCGGGCCGACATGGCCGTAGTTGACGCGCGGTGTGAGCGTCATGTCGCCGCCGAGGGGAAAGTCATAATGCGCGCTCGCGTTGAACGTGAACTTCGGCGCGTAGGTCTGGTCCTGTCCCTTAAGATCGAGGCAGGTTGTGCTGACCGGCCCAGTTTCAGGATCGCAGGGGGTGAACGTCAGCTCCGCGCGGATCGGTAGCATAGAATTGCCCGATGCTGCTCTTTAGCATGCTGATGCCAAGGTCGACCCCGAAGCGGCCGAACCGCGCCTCGACTTCGGCTTCCGACACCGTAGATTTTGGTGGTTGCCGGGGACATTGACCTCCAGCCCAAAGATCGGAAGCGTCGGGTTGCCGATTATGACCTGGAAGTCCTCGTAGCGATTGTAGAAGCCGCTGACCGAGGTGCGCACGCGGCCGTTCGCGAAATTGCCTTTCCACCCGGCTTCGTAAGACGTGACTTCTTCCGGACCGAACGGATCAGGCTGGCCGAAGCCGACCGGCACGTTTAGCCCGCCCGGCTTGAAGCCCGTCGCGACGAAGCCGTACAGGTAATGGTCCGGCGTCGCCTCCCAGCCGAGCGAGACCTTGTACGAGAAGTTGTTCGACTTGGTCGTCTGCTCCGCGACAATCGGAGTGCCGATACTGCAGGACGTCGACATCGTTGCGGCTTCGGCTCTTGGTGTAGCGGCCGCCGGCCTCGAGTTTCAGGGTTGGAGTGATCGCGAAGCCGAGCTGGCCGAAAGCTGCAATCGATCGGTTTGGGTTGATGCCCTCCAGCCGATATTCGGTGAACGGACTTCCGCTCGGGAACGCCGATCACGAATTGGAACGGCGAAAGGAAGTCATACTTGTTCCACAGCGCCGAACACACCGAGCGAGGTATGTGAACCTCCCGTTGTCGGGCGAAACCAGGCTCAGTTCCTGCGAATACTGCCGCTCGTCCACGGAGTCGAAGAAGGTCGAGTTGCCGGTCGCCGTCCCGTCGAGATCAGCGCGGTATTTCGTATTGCCCTTGGCGTAGGCACTGACCGAACGCAGCTGTAGGCCGCCGTCGAACTCATAGTTGATGCGCAGAATGCTGCGCCAGAACTTGTCGCGCGCCTCCTGCGGCGAATTGGCGGTAATGTCGTACAGGTCGCTGTACGTCGGGTTGGAAGTGTTCGAGCCGATCGGGAAGTTCTTGTAGTAGTTCCGGAACGGGCTGGCCGGATAGGCGCCCATGTCGAGATAGACGAGGTCGGTCTTAGACACGATTGTAAGCTGCGCGCTTGGCTTGAACAGGAAGCTGACCCGACCGGCGAGGTGACGCTGGTCGCCGTTGTCGCCGTCATAGTCGCCGCCGCCTGGACCGGTGATATCGTAGAAGCCATCGCGGCGCAGACCGTAGAGCGCGACGCGCGCAGCAAAGGTATCGCTCACCGGAAGATTGACAGCGCCTTGCGCACCGAACTCCGAATAATTGCCGACCTGTGCCTGCACATATCCGCGGTAGCCGCCACCGATCACAGGATCGTTGCTGTTGACGAACACCGCGCCACCGGTGGCGTTCTGGCCGACGATCGTGCCCTGCGGACCGCGAAGAACCTGGATGTTGGCGACATCGTAGTACGGCTCGAGCTGGAAATAGCCCGGGAAAGTCGGCGCGCCGTCGCGATAGGTGATCACGCCGGTTGCCGTTTGGGTGTTGTGCTCGCCCTTGCCGATGCCGCGAACGTTGAAGTCGATGCCCTGACCGAAATTGTTGACCACCACGCTGGGGGTGGCGAACTGCAGCGAGTCGACGTTGACCACGCCCTTGTTCGCCAGGTCGTCACCTGAGAGCACGGAACCGGACGTCGGCGTCCGCATCAGATTTTCACTGCGGCGACGCGCCGTGATGATGAGTGGCGCCTCGCCTGAATCCTCCGTCAAAGCAGCCTGCTCATTATCGGTTTGCGGCTCGGTCTGCGGTTCGACCTGTGTGTCCTGGGCGTAAGCCGGCGCGGCGCAGACGACTGTCATAGCCGTCGCGGCAAAAAAAAGCCGATGTGCTGTCATGATCTCCCCCTTCCGGTCTCTCAATTCCGGAATCGCATGGTGCCGTAGACAGGGCTGTCTGGCAACACTCATTCTCACGCCAGTGAATAAACCTGCTTCGAGCCAGACGTCGCGCAAGCCACCAATGTCCGATTTGGGTCGAAAGCGGACCTCTATTTGCGAATACGCGCCTTAGCAGTTCAGGAGCAGTGGGAGAGAATGACCATCGCTAATTCCTATGGAAGCGCGAAGGCCACGTACGCCGAGCCTTGCGGACCCTTAGGAGTCCACGACCTGCCTTGCGGAACACAAGCTAATCAATGTCGAAGTCCTGCGCGACCATATGAGCGAGTTACAGGAGCTCCTGGAGCGATGGTATTACCAAGCGTGCGACTATCGTGAATGGCAGCTGGCGCAAGCCGCTGAATTTCGGGTCGATGAGCAGCCTTAGCCATCGACGATGCCGAAGCGGCACCTGAAACACGGCGGCCGCCTACGGCAAGATCATCGGCGCATAAAAGGGTTGGTTTGGTCGACAATGCTTCTGCAGACGCGAGCCTAACCCCAGGCACTCCCTCCGAGACACTCATGGGGAAGGCTGGTGGACGCACTAGGGTCGATCCTAGCTGATTAAGGCCCGGCAGCTCTCACTTGCTGTCAATGAATGCGATACCAATGCGATACCAAATGGCCGATTTGCAAAGTGTTAGCTTGAGCCGGCTCAGTAGTAAATTATTGATTTCATTGGCCAGGCGGTGGTGGAGCTGAGGGGAATCGAACCCCTGACCTCTGCAGTGCGATTGCAGCGCTCTCCCATCTGAGCTACAGCCCCGCGCCTCGGCAAGGCGGCCCACATAGCGACGCCTCATCCCCCATGCAATGACCCGCCTTACGGCTATTTCGGCTCGTCTTACGGCTGCTTTCAGACCGGAACGGCCGCGCCCCCGAGTTCGTTTCTTTCGGGGAGCGGCCGGCATCTTGCCGGCGCACTTTCCGGCAGGAGGCATGCATGGCTTACGATCGGTACGATTCCGAACGACGTTGGCGAGACGACCGCCGCGACTTCTCCGAAGAGCGGGGACAACGCGCAAGCTGGGGCCGCGACCGTGATTTCGACCGCGATCGCGGGAGCGACCATGACCGCGAGCGCGGCGAAGGTCGCGGCTTCTTCGATCGCATGGGCGAGGAGGTCCGCTCCTGGTTCGGCGACGAGGACGAACGCGGGCGCGATTATGGACGTGGGCGCGGCGAGGATTGGCAGTCGCGCGGCCAGGGCGACCGTTCGCGCTTCGAGGATCGTTCACGCCCGACGCAATGGACCCGTGGCGACGAAGAGCATCGCCGCGGATATGGGCAGGACCGCGACCGTGGCTATCGCCCGATGGCTGGCGATTATGCGCGGAGCGGTGATGACGATCGCGGCCAGCATCGGCAGTTCGGCTCGGGCGATCAGTTCGAACGCGACCCCTATCGCCGGACGAGCTTCGCCGGTTCGCGCGAGCGCTCGAACCACGACGACCTGCATTATTCCGAGTGGCGCCGGCGCCAGATGGAAGGGCTGGACCGCGACTATGACGATTATCGCCGCGAGCGGCAGTCGCACTTCGAAGACGACTTCGGCGGCTGGCGCGAGCGTCGCCAGTCGAAGCGTCAGCTGTTGAGCGGCATTCGCGAGCACATGGAAGTCGTCGGCAGCGACGACAAGCGCGTGGGCACGGTCGACCGGGTCGCCGGCGATCGCATCATCCTGACCAAGAGCGATCCGGAGGCCGGCGGTGTGCACCACTCCCTGAGCTGCACGGACGTGGAACGAGTCGAAGGCGATCGCGTGATCCTCGACTGCAGCGCCGAGAAGGCGCGGGAACGCTGGCGCGACGAGAACCGCAGCCGTGCTCTGTTCGAGCGTGAGGACCAGGGGAACGCAGGGCCGCACATTCTCGACCGCAGCTTCTCCGGCACTTACCGGTAACGCACTTCTTCAGCCCTTCCGGGGGCTGGGGGTTGGCCCGGTCGCTTCGGCGGCCGGGCCTTTCTTATGCGCAAGCCCCGGCCTATGCGGCGACCCAAAGCGGGAGAACGAGTATGGCGCGCGCCTGGCACCTGATGAGCCGTCCGCAAGGACTTCCCACCGACGAGAATTTCGCCCTCAAGGATATCGACCTCCCGCCGCTCGGTGAGGGGCAGGTCCGCGTGCGCAACAGCTGGCTATCGGTCGACCCGTACATGCGCGGCCGCATGAACGACGTGAAAAGCTACGTTCCGCCGTTCCAGATCGACCAGCCGATGGAAGGCGGAGCGGTCGGCGAGGTCGTCGAGTCCAAGGCAGAGGGATTCGCCGTGGGCGATCGTGTCCTGCACATGGGCGGCTGGCGCGACGAGGCGGTGCTCGATGCGCGGACCGTGAACAAGCTGCCGAACCTCGGCGCTGAGCCGCAGGCATTTCTCGGCAATCTCGGAGTGACGGGTGCGACCGCCTATTTCGGCCTGCTCGACGTGGCGTCGGCGAAGGCCGGCGACATCGTCTTCGTATCCGCCGCTGCGGGTGCCGTTGGCTCAGCGGTGGTGCAGATCGCGAAGGCCAAGGGCATGACGGTGATCGGCTCGGCAGGCGGCCCCGAAAAGTGCGAGTTCGTCCGCTCGCTCGGGGCGGATCAGGTCGTCGACTACAAGGCCCAGCCCATCCTGAAGGGCCTCGCCGCAGCTGCTCCGGAGGGCATCGACGTCTATTTCGACAATGTCGGCGGCGAGCATCTCGATGCGGCGTTTGCGCTTGCCCGGATGCGCGCCAGGTTCGCCATCTGCGGCATGATCGAGAGCTACAACAAGGCCGAGCCCGCAAGCTTCCGCTTCATCATGCGCGTCATCGCCATGCGCATCAGGATGCAGGGCTTCATCGTCTTCGACTTCCAGTCGCGGATGGAAGAATTCTATCGCGAGGTGGGAGAGCTGATCGCGAGCGGCAAGCTTAAGTCCCAGGAGACGGTCGTCGACGGCCTGGAAAAAATGCCTGACGCCTTCCGCGGCCTGTTCAGCGGCGACAATCTCGGGAAGATGCTGGTCCGGCTCTAGCGGTTGAACTTGCAGGAGGCCGGATTGCCGGTCTCCAGCCCGGTCCGGAGCGCCTGCATCCGCTGCGCCGAGGAGCCGTGCGTGAAGCTCTCCGGAACGACGACGCCCTGGCTCTGCTTCTGCAGCATGTCGTCGCCGATCGCCTCGGCGGCGCGCATGCCTTCCTCGACGTCGCCCGGTTCCAGGATGTTGCCCTGCGCATCGCGCGCATTGGCCGCCCACACGCCCGCGTAGCAATCGGCCTGAAGCTCGACGCCCACCTGGATCTGATTTCCTTCTGTGCGCCCGACGCTCTGCTGCGCCCGCTGCGCCTGCTCCAGTGTGCCTTCGAGGTTCTGCACATGGTGCCCGACCTCGTGCGCGATGACGTAGAGCGCGGCGAAATCGCCCGGCGCCTGGAAGCGCCGCGACAGTTCGTTGAAGAATTCCGGGTCGATGTAGATCGTATTGTCGTTCGGGCAGTAGAAAGGCCCCATCGCCGCCTGTCCCAGGCCGCACGCGGTTTGCGTTCCGCCGGTATAGGCGACCATTCTGGCCGGCTGATAGCGAGCGCCGCTCTTGGCGAAGATTTCTTCCCAGGTTTCCTCAGTGGAGCCGAGGCCCCGCGTCAGGAAGTCCCGCATTTCCGGCGTGAGGGTCGATTGCCCGGACGGGGCGCTCGTGCTGGTCGATGGCCCGCTCGGAAGGATGCCACCTCCGCCGCCACCCAACTGCGTAAGCGCGCAATAGCCGACCAGCAGAATGAGCACACCGACGAGCCCGAACCTGTTGAGTACCAAGGGAAGCAGGCAGCCGAGCATGTTGCCGCCGCCTCCGCCGAAGCCGAAGCCGCCACCCTGACCCGTACGGTCCTCGAAATTGCCGCTTGGGCCTTCGCCGCCGAGCCGAACCATGCATATTCCCCTTTTGTGTGGGCCAAATGCGCGAAACTCGGACCGGTTGCAAAACATCCTCGCGGCAGCGACTAGCGCGGCAAAGGAGACGCCATGATTCTCGAAGGCAAAGTCGCGCTCGTCACGGGTTCAACATCGGGCATCGGGCTGGCCATCGCCCGCGCTTTCGCCGCGGAGGGTGCGAAGGTGATGCTGAACGGCTTCGGCGATCCGGCGGAAATCGAAACGATCAGGAGCGAACTGGGCGCGGGCTATGACGCCGCGGATTTGTCCGACCCCAAGCAGATCGAGCAGATGGTCCGACACTGCACCGACGAGCTTGGAGCGCCCGACATCCTCGTCAACAATGCCGGCATCCAGCACGTCTCGCCGGTCGAGACCTTTCCGCCCGAAAAGTGGGACGCGATCGTCGCCATCAACCTGTCGGCGGTGTTCCACACGACCCGCTTGACCATACCCGCAATGAAAGAGAAGGCTTGGGGACGCATCATCAACACGGCGTCCGCGCACAGCATCGTCGCCTCGCCCAACAAGTCGGCCTACGTCGCGGCAAAGCACGGCGTCGCGGGGTTCACGAAAGCGGTGGCGCTCGAGGCCGCTAGGGACGGTGTGACCGTCAACTGTATCTCGCCCGGGTACGTCTGGACCACCCTCGTCGAGAACCAGATTCCGGACACGATGAAGGCGCGGGGCCTGACCCGCGAGCAAGTGATGAACGATGTGCTCCTGGCCGCTCAGCCGACCAAAAGATTCGTCACCCCCGAGGAAGTTGCCGCCCTCGCGCTCTTCCTTTGCCGCGACCAGGCAGGCTCGATCACAGGCGCCAACCTCAGCATGGACGGAGGCTGGACAGCCGCCTAGGCTCTTTCGATGCGCCGCGCTTTTCTTGCCGTCGTGATCCTGGGTCTCTCGGGATGCGCCCAGTTGCGAGGCCCGTCCGAGGTCATTGCGCAAACCACCCGCGATTGGCGGTCGATCGTCACCGTCTCCGACCGCGACCGCCTTCGGGATTGGCGCTCATCGTTCGTCGATGCCCTCCGATCGGCGCAGGCTGCGGGCCGCTCGGCCGACATCGCTCGTGAAGGCGCTTTGCTCGATCCCGATGCCGCGCTCGGCGGCGCACCGATCCCCAACGGGGACTATCGATGCCGGGTCATCAAGCTGGGCAGCAAGGGCACAGGCACTTTGCACTTCGTGGCGTACCCGGCCTTCAACTGCAGCATACGGCAAGACCGGGACGTGCAGGACTTCGCAAAGTTGACGGGTTCGCAGCGTCAAGTGGGCTCGATCTTTCCAGGCGATCAGCTGCGGCAGGTTTTCCTGGGCACGATCGTCCTTGGTGATGAGGCCCGCGCCATGCGCTACGGCCGCGACACGGAGCGGGACGTTGCCGGTTACGTAGAGCGGATCGAGCCCAATCGCTGGCGTCTGATAATGCCACGCCCTCACTTTGAATCTCAGATGGACGTGATGGAGCTTGTGCCTTCATCATCAGGAGTGCGTTGATGAAGTTGAGCTTTGGACTAGCAGTCGCAGCCATGACGATCACCACACCAGCCAACGCGGCGACACTATCAGAGGCCATCCGCTCGGACATGCCGATGCTGATGACGCTTTATCGCGACCTGCACGCCAACCCCGAGCTTTCGATGCAGGAGGTCCGCACCCCGGCGAAGCTCGCAGCCGAAATGCGCAAGCTAGGCTTCAAGGTCACCGAGAAGGTTGGGAAGACCGGCGTGGTCGCGATGATGCAGAACGGGCCGGGGCCCGTCCTCATGCTGCGTGCGGACATGGACGCTTTGCCCGTGGCTGAGCAGACGGGACTGCCCTTCGCGTCCAAGGTTCGCGCGACGACTGCCCAAGGCGTTGAAACTGGCGTGATGCACGCGTGCGGGCACGATACGCACGTGACCGCATGGCTAGCGACCGCCAGGCGCCTCTCGGCGATGAAGGACCAGTGGTCGGGCATCCTAATGATGATTCTTCAGCCGGGGGAAGAAACGAGCGAGGGCGCCAAAGCCATGCTCGCAGACGGCCTGTTCACTCGCTTCGCCAAACCGAACTACGTGCTCGCCTTTCACGACGCCGCCGTGCTCCCTGCCGGAGTCATCGGCATCACACCCGGCTATGCGCTCGCCAATGTCGATAGCGTCGACATTACGGTTCGCGGCGTGGGGGGCCACGGGGCGCTTCCGGCCACGACCAAGGACCCTATCGTCCTTGCTGCCCGGATCGTCACCACGCTCCAGACCTTGGTCAGCCGTGAGAACGACCCGCTAAATCCCGCCGTCGTGACCGTTGGCAGCTTTCACTCCGGGGCGAAGCACAACATCATCTCGGACGAGGCTAAGCTCCAGCTGACAGTCAGGAGCTACAAGCCCCAGGTGAGGAAGGCCCTGCTGGACGGCATCGCCCGCATTTCGCGCGGTGAAGCCATCGCGGCAGGTGTGCCGGAGGACAGGATGCCGATCGTCACGGTCCGCGAGGAACAATCGACTCCCGCGACGTTCAACACGGACGGGTTTTCGGCACACGCGCGGAAATTGTTCACCGCCCACTTCGGTGCCGATCGTCTCGCCAGCCCGCCGCCGGCGATGGTCGGAGAGGACTTCAGCCGCTTTCATCTTGCGGACCAGTCGATTGAAAGCCTCCTCTTCTGGGTCGGCGGCACGCCGAAGGCCAAATGGGATGCGGCCAATGGCGACCCGCAGAAGCTGCCGTCCTTGCACAGCCCCTTCTGGGCGCCCGATGCTGAGGCGGTGATCTCGACCGCGACCGAGGCGCTGACCATCGCCGCGCTGGACGTGCTGAAGAAGAGCTAGCTGCTGGCCTCGTCGAGGAGCTTGATCTGATCGGGAGTGAGGCGGAGCCGAAGCGCCGCCAGTAATTCCTCGAGTTGCCGCACGCTCGTCGCGCTCGCCAGTGTTGCCGTGATGCCGGGCTGGGCGTTGGTCCAGGCGATGGCGATGGTCGCCAGCGCAGCTCCCGTTTCCGTCGCGATCCGGTCCAGTGCCTCGAGCACTCGCATGCCCCGCCCCTCGAGATATTCGACGTTCCGCAGGCCGCGCGCGCTTTTGTCGAGGTCCTCCTTGCTCCGGTACTTGCCGGTCAGGAATCCATTGGCGAGGCCATAGAAAGGAACGAGGCCGAGGCCGCGAGCCAGTGCGGTTTCGCGGAGCTCGCCTTCCAGCTTCGGCCTCTCGACGAGATTGTACCAGGTCTGCAGCGCGCAGGGCCGGGTCAGTCCCTCCGCCTCCGCAGTCTTCATCGCTTCGTCCAGCCGCTCCGCGCTGTACTGCGAAAGCCCAATCGCGCGGACCTTGCCTGCCCTGACCAGCGCGTCCATCGCACCGAGGCTGTCGGCCAGCGGCACGTCCGGATCGTCCTTGTGATGATAATAGAGGTCGATGGTGTCGATCCCGAGCCGCTGCAGCGACGCGTCGCAGGCGGCGTCGATCTTGTCGGGCGCGAGACCCTCGAAGAACCCGACCTTCGTGGCGATGACGACCTTCTCGCGCTTGGTAGCGTCGCGTCTCAGCCAATTGCCCATGACGGTTTCGCTCTCGCCGCCTGTGTTGCCGGGCACCCAGGCAGAATAGACGTCAGCGGTGTCGACCATGTTGCCGCCGCCCGCGACGAATGCATCGAGGACGTCGAAGCTGGTTCGTTCGTCGGCCGTCCAGCCGAACACGTTTCCGCCAAGCGCCAGCGGCGCCACCTCGATTCCGCTGCTTCCCAGCGGCCGCATTTCCACCGTCATGGGCCTGCCCTAGCCGATCCGTTCACCAGATATTTGTAAAATTTGGCGACACCCCCACTCATGTCGGTGGAATTGACAGGTGGGCGTCCGTGCACGCGCTGATCGGCTTCTGGAGCCACGCGATCTGCGCGGCGGCCTTCCTTGGCCTCTCGGTCTGGCGCCTCGGTGCGATCCGCCAGCCGGATCAGCGGCTTCTGCTGGCCGGGTTCGCGGTCACGGCCTGCTGGGCCTGGCTCAATGCGATCATACCGGGCGATCCACTCGCGTCCTATGCCGAGACGGCGCGAAATCTGATCTGGATCGGCCTGATCCATAGCCTGTCCAGAACGAGCGACGAGCGGCAGCACGGCGTCAGGCTGGTCTATTTTGCAGTCGCCGTCGTCATCGGTTTCCAGTTCGTTGTCACCTCGCTGAGCTACTTCGAGCCGTCGCATGCGCTTGATGACACGGCGACCCTGCTTCGGATCACCACCGCTGCCGGCGCGCTCGTGCTGGTCCACAACCTCTATGGGCAGGCGTCTCCCGCCAGCCGCTCGAACATTCGGCTGGCGATGCTCGGGCTCTCGCTCACGTGGAGCTACGATCTCAACCTCTACACGATCGCCTATCTCGACAGTCGCCTGACGCCGGACATCCTAGACTGGCGTGGGGCGATCGTCGCCGCCACCGCTCCGATGTTCGCAATGGCGGCGCGGCGGGAAGACGGCTGGCGTATTCGCCTGTCGCGCGCGGCGACATTCCAGTCGCTCTCTCTGCTCGCCATTTGCGGTTACTTCGCCCTGATGGCGATCCTGGCCACCGCGCTTCGCGGCACGGGCGTCGACTGGTCGCGCGGCCTAGTGGTCGGCGTTCTCGCAGCCATGACTGTCGCGGCGATGGTGCTCCTGCCCAGCGCCAAGGCGCGCAGCTGGGCCAAGGTGAAAGTGTCCAAGCACCTGTTCGAGCATCGCTACGACTATCGCACGGAGTGGCTCCGCTTCACCGAGACCGTTGGCAAGAGCGATGCCTATTCCGCTCCGCTCGGCGAACGCGTGATCAAGGCGTTCGCGGATATCCTGGAAGCGCCCGGCGGCCTGCTGCTGGCTACCGACTCTTCAGGGGCAATTACGACCGCTTCCTCGTGGAACTGGGCGGGCCGCAATCCGCCTGTTGGAGAGTTGGATCACATCCGCGACTTCTGGGCGGCACTCGAAGCCAATGGCCGGATCGTTGAGTTCGACGCGCATCGAAACGGGTGGGCGCGGCCCGAGGATTGCGAGGCGCTGCCGCCGCAATGGCTGCTCGAAGAGCGCCGCGCGTGGGTCGGCGTGCCGCTGATTCACGGCGAGCGGTTGTTCGGGCTCATCCTCCTCGCATCCCCCGAATATCGCCGCGTGCTGGACTGGGAAGACTTCGACCTCCTGCGTACCGCCGGGCGCCAGGCCGCGAGCTCACTCGCGGAGGCGCATGGCCAAGAGGCGCTGTCGAACGCGCAGCGGTTCGAGGAATTCAACCGGCGCTTCGCCTTCATCCTGCACGACATCAAGAATCTGGTCAGCCAGCTGTCGCTGCTCTCGCGCAACGCCGAGCGTCATGCCGAAAATCCCGAGTTTCGGGCCGACATGGTCGCGACCCTGCGCAGCTCGGTGGATAAGATGAACGAGCTGCTCGCTCGTCTCTCACCCCAGGCACCGACGCGCGCTCACCGGTCGGAGCCGCAGCCTCTTCGGACCATTCTTGCAGACGCCATCGCGGCCAAGCGCCGCGACCACGAAGTGCAGCTGCTCGGCGACACGACCTTGTGGGCCACTGCCGACGCGGCCGGACTGGAGCAGGCGATCGGACATCTCATCCAGAACGCGGTCGAGGCCAGCTCGCCACAGATTCCGATCACGGTCGGGGTCGATCGCGTCGATTCCGAAGTGCGCATCACCATCGTTGATCACGGCACTGGCATGGACGGCGACTTCGTTCGCAATCGCCTGTTTCAGCCGTTTGCGTCCACCAAGCCCGGAGGCTTCGGCATCGGCTCATTCGAAGCACGATCGCTGATCGCCGCCATGGGCGGACGGCTGGTCGTCGATTCGACGCCGGGCGTCGGCACCGAATTCTCCATCTTCCTCCCTGCGGCTGACGAAGCCGCCCAACCACAACGGAAAATCGCATGACCGACCAGAAGCTCCCCGTTCTCCTCATCGTCGAGGACGATGAAGGCCTGCAGCGCCAGCTGAAGTGGGCATATGAGGGCTATGAGGTCGTGCTTGCCGGCGACCGCGCATCCGCCGTCGAGGCGGTACGCCTGCATGAGCCGGCGGTGGTCACCCTCGACCTCGGCCTTCCGCCCGATCCCGACGGCACGACCGAGGGGTTCGAGACGCTGACACAGATCCTGCGCCTGAAGCCCGACACAAAGGTGATCGTCGCGTCCGGCCACGGCGCTCGCGAAAGCATGCTTAAGGCGATCGGCCTCGGCGCGTATGACTTCTATCGCAAGCCGGTCGACATCGACGAGCTTGGCCTCATCGTCTCTCGCGCCTTCCACGTCGCCGACATCGAGGCGGAGAACCGCCGTCTCGAGCAGACCGGTGGTGGCCAGGTGCTCGGCTCGATCATCAGTTCCGCACCAGAGATGCTGAAGGTCGGCAAGACCATCGAGCGCGTCGCGACCGCCGACGTCTCCGTGATGCTGCTGGGCGCTTCCGGGACCGGCAAGGAACTGCTCGCCCGCGCGGTGCACGAGAAGAGCGGCCGCAAGGGCGAGTTCATCGCCATCAACTGCGCCGCCATTCCCGAGACGCTGCTGGAGGCCGAATTGTTCGGCTACGAGCGCGGCGCCTTCACCGGCGCGGTCAAGTCGAACATCGGCAAGATCGAGATGGCGCAGGGCGGCACCCTGTTCCTCGACGAGGTCGGCGACATTCCGCTTCCGCTGCAGGTCAAGCTGCTGCGCTTCCTGCAGGAGCGCGTCATCGAGCGGATCGGCGGACGCCAGCCCATCGCGGTAGACACGCGCATCGTCTGCGCCACGCATCAGAATCTCGACGCCATGACGGCCGACGGGCGGTTCCGCGAGGATCTTTACTATCGCCTCGCCGAAATCGTGGTGAAGATCCCCTCGCTGGCCGAGCGCCCGGGCGACGCCGTCCTGCTCGCCCGGCACTTCGTCAACCGCTTCGGCAAGGAATTGAACACCAAGGTCCAGTCGCTGTCAGCCGACGCGCTCGCAGCGATCGACGCCTACACCTGGCCCGGCAACGTGCGCGAGTTGGAGAACCGCATCAAGCGAGCGGTGATCATGGCCGACGGCAAGTCTGTCAGCGCCGAAGACCTCGACCTGCCGGGCAACAGCAGCGCGGCAGAGGAGACGGAACTGGCGCTCAATCTTCGGGCTGCGCGCGAGACGGCCGACCGCCGGGCGATCCGACAGGCGCTGAGCCGCACCGACAACAATATCTCCGGTGCCGCCAAGCTGCTGGGGATCAGTCGTCCCACGCTCTACGACCTGATCAAGCAATATCAGCTCAGCGCCTGACAGGCGGCAATCCGACCAACAGCCGGTTGCTTCGACGAACGGACTTGCGGGCCGGTCGCCGGGCTCTAATCGTCCACGGCTGAGTCCGTGCCAAGGGGAGAGCTTCGTGGATCGCCGTCAATTTCTTTCGACCGCCAGCGCAGCCGCGGGCGTGTCCTTCGTCAGTGCCTTCGCAAAGCCCGGCCTCGCCTTCGCGGCGACTGCTCAGGGCGCGACAGGTCCGCAGGATGCGGCGATCAACCAGATCTTCGACCGGATCTTCCAGGAGCAGGTCCGCACCAACTCCGTGCTCGCGACCTACACTGGTCTCGACAAAGGCGAGCTTGCCCACCTCAAAGCCGAACTGGACACCCGGCCCGACCGGCAGGCGCGGATCGAGGAAGTCGCGCGTACCAACAAGTTCATCGGCTGGCTCACTGCCGTTCCGGAGGCGGGTCTGTCCGACCTCGCCAAGCTCAATCGCGAGGTGGTGATCTGGGATCTCAATACGAGCAACGTCGGTCCCGAGCGGTTCGACGTCTCGAACCCGCAGAGTCCCTACGTCATCAGCCAGCAGGACGGCGCCTACTTCTTTTATCCCGACTTCCTGCACTCCGCGCACACGATCGAGACGGCCGTGGACGCCGAGGCCTATCTGTCCCGCCTCTCGCAATTGGCGACCGTGTTCGACAATGAGACGGCCGAGCAGCAGCGGCAGGCGGAGCGCGGCTTTCTTGCTCCGGCATGGTCGCTCGACCTGGCGCTCGGCCAGATGCGCTCCCTGCGTGAACCCGCGGCTGCCCAAAGCAACATGGCCGGCTCCCTAGCCGACCGGGCCGCGGCCAAGCAGATCGGTGGCGATTGGCGCGGACGGGCGGCGAAGGTGGTGGCGGAAAAGGTCTATCCGGCGCTCGACCGCCAGATCGCGGCGGTGACCGCGCTTCGTTCGAAGAGCCAGCCAGGCGACGGCATTTGGCGCGTGCCGAACGGCGCGGAGATTTACGCTGCAGCGCTCGCGGAAGCGACGACGACCACCTTCACCGCCGACGAAATCCATCAGATCGGCCTCCAGCAAGTCGCCGATATCACGGCGGAGCTGGACAAGATTCTGCGCAGCGCGGGATACACGAGCGGCAGCGTCGGCGAACGCCTCACGGCGCTGAACAAGTCGCCTGAGCAGCTCTATCCGAACACGGACGCTGGCCGCACGGAGCTGCTCGCCAGCCTGAATGCAGGCATGGCGGAGATGACGGCCCGCCTGCCGCGCGCCTTCCACAATCCGCCGAAGGATCCGCTCGAGATCCGCCGCGTGCCGCCGGAGATTCAGGATGGCGCGTCCAACGGCTATTACCGGCCCGCATCCCTGGATGGCACCCGCCCCGCCATTTACTTCATCAACCTGAAGTCGACCGGCGACTGGCCGAAATATTCTCTGCCGGCGCTCACCTATCACGAGGGGAATCCGGGCCACCACCTGCAGAACAGCGTCACGCAGGCATCTAGCGACATCCCGATGCTCCGCCGCATCGCCTTTTATTCAGCCTATGGCGAAGGCTGGGCGCTTTACGCGGAACAGATCGCGGACGAGCTCGGTTCCTACAAGGGCATCGAACGCGCCGGTTACCTGCAGTCATTCCTGTTCCGGGCGGAGCGGCTGGTCGTCGACACGGGGCTGCACCACAAGCGCTGGACCCGCGAGCAGGCAATCGATCACATGACTGCCGCGACCGGCTTTGCCCGCCCGCGCGTTCAGCGCGAGATCGAGCGCTACTGCGCCTCGCCGGGCCAGGCCTGTAGCTACAAGATCGGGCACATCGCCTGGACCCGCGCGCGCCAGAAGGCGCAGCAGGCGCTCGGGCCGAAGTTCGACCTCCGCGACTTCCACGACATCCTCAAGGAAGGGGCCATGCCGCTGACGATCTTCGCGCGGCGGGTGGACGAGCGCGTGAAGGCGAAGCTGGCGGCCTAGCAGCCCTACGAGCCAGTAACGGGGTCTTCGCGCCCGAGGAACTCCGCTTCGCTCTCGGGCCATCTGGGTCCCGAGATCCAATATGTGCCCATCAAAGTGCGCTTGAGGCGGACGATGGTGCCGGGCGGAGGCGGATCGCGGCGTGACTTGGTCGGCTGAACCGACCAGCGATCGCCGTTGTCGAGCAAGACCCAAAGGCTGTTCCCGCCCCAGCGGCCGGAGGCGTTGACCCTTCCGGCAAGGGCGAGAGGGGCGTTTTTCTCCTTGAGGACCATGCTTCCGCGAGCCAGGGCGTCCTTAAGCGGAACGATCGACCTGTCGTAACACGCGAGCCTTTCCTGATCTGAAGCGATCGCACCGCACGCCAGAATGGCCTGAACCCGCGGCTCCGCGTTGTCCTTGCCCACGGCCATTGAGGACATGAGCAACATGGCGCCGCCTGCGATGATGCGTTTCATTTCGGCCCCCTCGATCGATGAGACAGCATCGCACCGCGTCGCGCGGAACGAAAGGCCTAACGTGCGAGGGTCTCCGCCATCTCCGCGACTTCCAGCCAGCGCACTTCGGCTGCGTCTTTCTCGCCGCGCAGCTTAGCGGAGCGGTCAGTCAACTCCGCGAACCGCTTCGGATCGCGCGCGTACAGGTCGGCGTCGTTCAGCGCGTTCTCGGTGGCAGCGATTTCAGCCTCCAAGCGCTCGATCTCGGCTGGCAGGCGATCGAGATCACGCTGGTCCTTGTAGCTGAGCTTGGTGCTCCCCTGCGAAGGCGAAGGTCCAGACTTCCTCTCTTCCGACTTCGGACGGGATTGAGCATTCGCAGGAGCGCTTGCTCTACGCTTGGCCCAGTCCTCATAGCCGCCGGCGACGATGTCCACCTTGCCCGAACCGTCGAGCCCGAGCGTCACGGTGACCGTGCGGTCGAGGAAATCGCGGTCGTGGCTGACGATCAGCACCGTTCCTTCATAGTCTGCGATGACTTCTTGAAGCAGGTCGAGCGTCTCGAGATCGAGGTCGTTGGTCGGCTCATCGAGCACCAGCAGGTTCGCTTCACGGGCAAACTCCCGCGCGAGCAGCAAACGTGACCGTTCGCCTCCAGACAGCGATCCCACCGGCGCCTCCGTCAGCTCGGGTGAGAAGAGGAATTCCTTGAGGTACCCCTTGATGTGCTTCTTCGTGCCGCGGACGTCGATCCAGTCGCCTCCCTCCGCGAGAACGTCGCGTACCCGCTTGGTCGGCTCCATCAGCTTGCGTTGCTGGTCGATGACGATGCCCGACAGGGTCTTTGCCCGCTCGACGGTGCCCTGATCTGGCTGAAGTTCTCCGGTCAGGAGCTTGAGCATGGTCGTCTTGCCGGCCCCGTTCGGTCCAACGATGCCGATCCTGTCCCCTCGCTGGATACGCAGCGTGAAGTCGCGGATAATCGGACGCTCGCCGAAATCCTTCGACACGTGAGTCGCCTCGATGACCGCCTTTGAGCGAACGTCATCCTTGGAGATGGCTAGCTTCGCCGCACCCGCCGCCCCGATCATCGCGGCCCGTTGCGCCCGCATTTCGTGCAGCTTGGCCAGGCGGCCCTGATTGCGGCGGCGGCGAGCGGTGACCCCGCGCTCCAGCCATCTCGCTTCAAGCGCGAGCTTGGCATCGAGCTTCTCGGCCGCGCGCGCCTCTTCCTCATAGGCCTTTTCCATCCAGGCCTCGAACCCGCCGAAGCCGATCTCCGCCCGGCGCAGATCGCCCCGGTCGAGCCAGAGACAGCTCTTCGTAAGCCGCGTTAGGAAGGTCCGGTCGTGGCTGATGACGATGAACGCGCCTGTGAAGCGGTTCAGCCAGTCTTCCAGCCATTCGATGCCGGCCAGGTCGAGGTGGTTGGTCGGCTCGTCGAGCATGAGCACGTCCGGCTCCTGCGCCATTGCACGGACGATCGCGGCTCGGCGGCGCTCGCCTCCGCTTGCGGTCGCCACCGGCCGTGAGAGGTCCAGTCCGATCTGGTCGGCGATCGCCGCGGCCTCATGCGTCTCCGGGGCGTCCGCTCCGTCCAGCACCCAGTCGAACAGGGTCGCGTGATCGCCCATGTCCGGGTCCTGCTCCAGCAGCACCACTCGGGACCCTGGAACGATCGTGCGCCGCCCCTCGTCCGTATCGATCAGGCCGCCGAGGCACTTCAGCAGGGTTGTCTTGCCCACACCATTCCGGCCGACCAGTGCCAGCCGGTCGCGCGGACGTATGTGCACGTCGAGGTTGCGGAACAACCAGCCTTCGCCCTGGACCAGCCCAAGGTCTTCGTAAGAAAGAATAGCCGCGGCCATGCGGCGGGCCCTAGCCAGTCGTTTTCGCGGAGGAAACCGGGTGTGACCGTCCGGCCACTTCCGTGAACGCAAATTTTACGGCAGTCTTCGTACCTTAACGGCGTTGGTCGGCACCATTCATAAGGCATTCAATGGCTTCTGATAAAAGCTGCCCCCAGAGAAACGCCATGAGCCTGTTCCGTAAATCTGCTCTGGCCGCGCTTTGCGCAGGCCTCCTCACGACACCCGCGCTAGCGGACCCGCCGCGCGATGCCGATCGCGCGTTCGACGCCAAGCGCCAGGGTCGCGCAATGCCGCTCCCCAAGATCGAGCGCCGGGTCATGCCCTTCATGGGCGGCGCCGACTATCTCGGCCCAGAGTTCAACGGCGACCGCTACCGGCTGAAGTTCGTCAAGGAAGGCCGCGTCATCTGGGTCGACGTTGACGCCGCGACTGGCCGAATTCTCGGCCGGTCGCGCCCGTAGCCTCCCCAAAGACCACGGGCACGGCGCTAACCCGTTGCTACTGGCCAGCAGCCTGCTCGCGCGAAGAAACCCACATGTCGTTCGAGGCAGATATGATCATCGTCTCGCCATCCCAGCTGACGTAAGGTCGGGTATCGGCCCCGCTGGTGCTGACTTGGCTAAGTTGGACAGCTTGGCCCCAGGCTTCCGAGGTGCTCGATCGTGTGGCGTACCAGATGTCCGGTCCGCCCAGCGATCCAGTCCGCTGCGAGTCCCAGAAGATCGTCCGTCCATCATGGGTGACGCTTGGACGATTGTCCGACGACGAACTGTTTACGCCTCCGTTGACAAGCGTTGCCGGTGCGCCATCCACGCTTTGAAATACCTTTCCGTTCGGCCCCACTAGGGGTCCAGGCGGACGGCGCGAGAAGAGCATCACCTGGCGCCCGTCACCGTCCTCGTAGAAGCTCGCGGACTCTTCAACCGCACCTGCGGTGTTGACGGCAGGTCCGAGCCGTTCCGGCTCGCTCCAGCCCTTCGGGCCCAGCTTTGAGACATAGATATCCCCCGGCTCACCGTCCCGTGAGCTCGAGAAGTACAGGCGATTGCCTTGCATTATGGTCGGACAAAATTCCTGGGCGGGGCCATTGACTGGTGCGGACAGCATTTCCGGTGCTCCAAAGCCTTCCGACGTACTCTTTCGCCGCGCCAGGTAGATCTGCTGGTTGCCGCTTCGGAAGCTGTTGAATGCCAAGGTCAGTCCATCGGGCGAAATGCTGGCGCAGCCGTCGATGGAATCCGAGTTCACGTCGGTCGAGGACCCGGGGAGCGATTCGATGTTTACCGGCTCCGACCAATCACCAAAGGGCGGCATTGCAACGGCGGCGCCAGTTGCGAGTGCCATAAGGCTGATTGCGCCAATCGCGCCTGCGACCGGCTTTGCAGTAACGTTGATCATGTTTGCCCCCACGCAAGTTAGAAGATGCTTCGGGGCGTAGAAACGGGCCTTTCGTTATGCGATGGTCGTTTCCTGACGATCTTATGACGGATTACTGACCATAGTCAGTTTTCAGGCGGACTTGGGGCGAGATGCTGAAGCTGGGCGACTTGGCGCTGAAGCAGGATCTGAAGTTAGGCCCAGTGCATATAAGCCCGTCACGCCGGCTCATCGAAGGGCCGGGCGGCCGTGTGCAGGTCGAACCACTCGTCATGCAGGTTTTGCTTCTCTTGGTGGATGCCGCCGGAAAGGTCGTCTCTCGCACCGAGCTGTTCGACGAATGCTGGGGCAACTCAGCTGTTGGCGACGACAGTTTGAACCGGACAATCCTGAAGCTCAGGAACGCCGGCCGAACGGTCGCCCCCGGCCTGTTCGAGATCGAGACCATCCCGCGGACCGGTTATCGCCTGACCGGCGAAATCCTTGAACACTTGAAGGAGGAATCTCCTGCGCCACCTCCGCAGGAAACGCTAAAAGCTCCGGTCTCGCGACGCGCGCTCATCGGCGGCGGAGCCGCGACTGCAGCGACATTGGCCGGCGGATTGTGGTGGGGACAAAGGGATCTCACGGAGAACCGCGTCGGTGCGGTGATCGATCGTGGCCGACAGGCGCTAAGGCTGGGTGAACCGGATGCCCGGAAGCACTTCGAGCAGGCGGTCGAAATCGAACCGCGCGATGCTCGGGCCTGGGGGTTGCTGGCCTACTCGATCGGCTCCAGCGTCGGCGATGGACCTGTGGACATGGACGGCCTGACGGCGGCAGCGGTGGAGCGAGCGGTCCAGACCGCGCTTAATATCAATCGCAACGAGCCGAACGCGCTACTCGCGATGACTGTCCTGCAGTGGAACGTGATGGACTGGTATGCGCGTGAAGAAGCCTATCGCCGGATCCTGGCAATCGACATCTCCAACACATTGACCATGAAGGACCTTGGTCAGCTGTTGCACAGCGTCGGCCGGTGCCGGGAGGCACTCAGGATTGCAGAGCAAGCATTGGCGATCGAACCCCTATGGCCCGATCTGCAACTGCGAAAGGCTTTGCGGCTCTGGGTGATTGGAAGGACTGCGGAAGCCGATCAGGTGATTGGCCGCGCGATCGAACTCTGGCCGACACACCGTCTCGTGCGACTTGGGCGGCTGATGATCTACGCCTTCACCGGCCGGACGCGGGCAGCGATGGCGCTGGTGGAAGAAGAAGAAGCCAAGCCCATTCTTATGTCTGCGGAGGTTGCCTCGGTATGGCGATCGTCACTCGTTGCGCTGGAAACGCGGACTGCACCGGCGATCGCGGCAGCGCGTGATGCAAGCCTGAAAGGGGCCAAGGCAGTGCCTGCAACGGCATCCTGGGCAATCCTTCTGCTCTCGGCCCTCGGGGAATTGGATGCTGCCTTCGAGATCGCTGAGGGTTTTCTGCTGGGACGCGGATCAATCATAGTCCGCCCGCGACCTGAAAAAGGCAGCCCTCCCGTGCACACTCCCGGATGGCGCAATACGTTCGGACTTTTCACGCCGCCAACGAAAGCCATGCGTCTAGATGCTCGCTTTCACCATCTAGCCGACGGCCTTGGCCTGACTGACTACTGGCGAAAACGCAGGATCGGTCCCGACGATTTCCTGTTCGCGACCGCACAGGCGTCCCCCGCTGCTACTGGCCAGTGATCTTGTCCCTCGTCGCGTAGAAGATGTCAGGGGCTGCAAATTCTGCCCCCGGACGCTGTGACGAGAAGGTGAGGAAGGTCCCGTCCTTGCTGACATAGGGGCGACCGTCGAAGACCGACGAACTCAATCCGCTCAAGTGAATGGCTGTACCGAAGGGCTCCGAAGTCGTTGAACGGGTCGCATAGTAGAGGTCCGGTCCACCCAGCCCACCGCTTCTCGTCGAATCGAAGAAGATGGTCAGCCCGTCGCGTGCGACGCTCGGTCGATTGTCAGATGCGGAGCTGTTCACGCCGCCAGCGACCAGGCTCTTCGGTGCCCCATTGACGCTCTGGTAGATATTGCCGTCGCCCGAACCGCCCGCCTGCCGGCTCGAGAAGATCATGACCTGGTCGCCGTTTGCGTCCTCGTAGAAGGTCGCAGTTTCATCCAGCCAGCCCTGCGTATTGATGTTCGGGCCTAGATTTTCCGGCTCGCTCCATCCGTTGGGCCCGCGCTTGCTGACGTAAATGTCGTAAGACGGATCGTCCCGGTCGCTCGAGAAGTACAAACGATGACCGTTGGCGATTGTCGCGCAGGCGTCGTTGGCTGAACTGTTGACCGGTTCCGGCAGCCGCACCGGCGTTCCGAAACCTTCGTCCGTCCTCGATCGGGTCGCGATGTAGAGGTCCTGATTGCCCGCCCGGTTCGAGTTGAAGATGATGCTCAGGCCATCTGGCGAGTGGCTCGCGCATCCATCGACGGCAGGCGTATTCACTGAGGCGCTGGAGCCCGGAAGGCTTTCGAGATTCACTGGCGTAGACCAGTCATCCCAATTCTTCGCGGCCGCCGCGCTTGCATAGGCGATCGCCGCAGCGGTCGCCGCATAGATGTAAACGTTCCTGTTCATGACGTTCCCTCGCTCCGTTCAAGAGTGACTGAAGGGGCGTAGAAACGGGCATTGCGATGTGCGATGAAGGTTTGCCGATGATCTTATGATCATTTGCTGATCTTCGTTCATTTAGCGGAGGTACGGGGGCGCAGATGTTGAAGCTGAGCGACTTGGCGCTCCGGCCCGACTTTCAACTCGGCCCCATGCTCGTCAGCCCATCGCGGCGGCTTGTGGAAGGCCCCGGCGGTCATGCCCACCTCGAACCGTTGATCATGCAGGTTTTCCTGCTGCTGCTCGATGCCGCCGGCAAGGTGGTCACTCGAACCGAACTTTTCGATCAATGCTGGGGCGGCGTGATCGTCGGCGACGACAGCCTCAACCGGGCAATTGCGAGAGTACGCCGGACCGGCGGGCAAATCTGCCCCGGCCTTTTCGAAATCGAGACCATCCCGCGGACCGGTTACCGGCTGACCGGTGAAATCCTCCAGTCGCTCGGCACGGGGGATGGTGCCCCGGAGCGTCGGCCGCAGCAACCGATATCGAGACGTACGCTGGTCGCCGGCTCAGCCGTCGCGGCAGCGGTGCTGGCCGGCGGTGGGCTCTGGTGGCTGCGCGCGGAAGAGGACCGCGAATTCGAAGAGCTCATGGCGCGTGGCGAACAGGCAATGAACACGGGCGATCCAGGCGAGAACCCAGGTCAGTATTTCCGTCGGGCGATCGCATTGCGTCCCGACGACGCGATGGCGCAAGGGCGCTTTGCCTACACTCAAGCATCGCGCGCGGGCAACGGCAGGTCGGACGGGAATCCCCTGCAAGAATCTGAACGAGCGATCGCGGCGGCGCTGGCAATCGATCCGAATGAGCCGCATGCGCACCTTGCGCGCCTCTCGCTTCGAAGCGGCACCCTGGACCTCGGTAGTACCGAAGATCGGTTGCGACAGATCCTCGAGGCCAACCCCAACAATATGCAGGCCATGCGTTTGTTGTGGAGCATGCTTCAATGCGTTGGGAGAAGTCGCGATGCCTTGGCCCTCGTCGAGCGGTCCCTCAGGATTAACCCGCTCGCCTCGGGGAGCCACTATCCGCTGGCACAACTATTATGGATAACCGGGCGGACGGCGGAGGCGGATCGGATCATCGCAAAGTCGATTTAATATTGGCCCGAGCACCGCTTCGTGCGCTTTGCCCGGTTCACCATCTTCGCCTTCACCGGCCGCCCGCGGGCGGCGCTGGCCATGATCGAGAAGCGTGAAACCGCCCCGCAGAATTATACGCCCGAGGCGCTGGCCTTGTGGCGCGTCTCTCTGCCGGCATTGGATCAACGAACCCCTGAGACGATAGGGAACGCGAGAAGAGCCAATCTGGAGGCAGTGAAGACCCAAGAAGGGCTCGCGTCCCAAGCAGCGATGGTGATGTCCGCGCTTGGCGACCTCGACGCCGCGTTCGAAATCACAAACACATTTTTCGCCGTAGGAGAGGCAGGGACGGGCCCGCGCAATCCCAAGTTACCGGCGAAAAGCACCGCCTGGCGCTTCGCCCCTTGGCTATTCACCCCACCGATCGCGGCTATGCGCGCCGATCCCCGGTTCCAGACGCTTGTCGATGAGATTGGACTGACCGCCTACTGGGACACCCGCAACCTCCGTCCCGACTTTCGAGTCTCTGCCTAGAACTGCGCTTCCATGCCCAATCCCAGTTCACGCGGATCGCCGGCCGTTCCCAACGTCGGCGAACTGAGCGACGTCAAGTAGAAGCTGTCGAAAACATTGCGGACGTATCCGAAGATCTTGAAGCGGCCGGCGGTCCACTCTGCGCGCGCATCGATTTTGGCCCAATCGTCGATCCGCCGCAGCGGATTGTTGGCCTCGTCGCTCCAGTAGTCGGCGGAATATCGCGCCTGCGCAGAGACGAGCAGACGATCCACAGGCCGCCAGTCGACTGACGCAGTCGCGGTCACGTGCGGCGCGCGCTGGAACTCATTACCCTCGAACCGGACATAGTTTGCTCCAGTCTTCACGATCTTGGTTCGGAGAAGTCCAATGCCGCCAACTGCCGAGAAGCGCTTGTCGGGACGCCATTCAATCTGTGCCTCAGCACCGTAGCTGCTGGCCTTTGGGACGTTGAACATGTCGGCGAAGCCAACGCCCAGGACGGCATAGGGCTGCGCCCGCTGCGCATCGCGCATGTCGTAGAAGAACAGGTTCGTCCTCACCCGAATCCGGCCGTCTGCAAAGCTCGCACGACCGAAAAGCTCATAGTCCCACAGCGTTTCGGCTCCGTACGGGTCGGCCTCGCCGATATCGCCCCGAAGCGTAACGCCGCCGGGATTGTAAGCACGCTGGACCAGCACGCCCGCGCGGACGGACGGCGTGAAATCATAGGCCAATGAGATCTTCGGGAGCCAGGCTTTGAACGTACCGTCAAAGTCCAGGTCGGTAGCTAAGGCACCGTTCCCCAATGCACCCACCCGCCTCTGGCTGTCCTGCTGATACCGGACACCGGCAGTCAGTGACGCTTGCGCCGACAGTGCGATCTGCGCCTCGCCAAACAGGCCCGTGCCGGTCTGGCGGTCGTCGAACTGTCCTTCTCCGAAAAAGAACAGCGGCGCGATGTGCTGCCGAAGATGCTGGCGCGCATGGGAAACACCGCCCACCAGGGTCAGCGGTCCGTCAGGGGACCAGCGGAGCACTGTTTCGCCGAACCAGTCCTTTACGCCAATTCGGGTCTGGCCGAATCCAGGCAGCGCAAATCTCCGGACGTCGCTGTTCCCTCGGCTTACGACAGCAGTTGCAGTTACAGCGGGGCCAAGTTCATATCTGATGTTCGCAGTCAGGGCGTCCACATTGGTCCGGAATATTGCCGCGAACCCGGTGAGGTCCTGTCGCTTGCGGAAATCGGGACCGCGGATCAACTCGCTTCCCGGCATCTTGGACTGTGTATGCGAATAGGTCAGCAGGATCCGCGCGCCCGGTAGCGCCTCGGGCGTGGCGAGCAGCTTCACTCGAATATTTCCATATTCATCACGGTCAGCGTCTGCTCCCGGAACCTCGTCCCGGATGTCGGCCGAGGGCCGGCTGTAGCGATAGTCGCCGGACATACGGACGGCGACCTGGTCCGAAATGATCGGAGACGTAAAGGCGGCGGAGTATTGCATCGTGTCGTAAGTGCCCAGGATGGCTCGAACGCGAGCTTCCGGTTCCATTTCAGGATCGCGTGAATGGACGAATATGGCGCCGGCGATCGAGTTCTTGCCTTGGGTCGTTGTCTGCGGGCTGCGAAAGACCTCGACCCGCTCGACGTCCCAGAGCGGCGCAATCCCGAAAATGAACTCATTGAAGCTGACAGGGCGGCCGTCCACGATCAGCGTAGTTCGTGGCCTCGTGCCTCCAAGGAACGAGTAGAGGTCGCGCGCTGGTCCCGTTGTATCCTGACCGCGGATCGTCGGTCCTTCACCGCCGGAGCCGAGCGTTACGTTCGGCACCATTTCAAGGATTTGGTCGATGCGATCGGATATGGCCATGTTGGACTCTGTCGCCAACGCCACGCTCGAGGGGGTTTCCCGAAGAGTACGCGGAACGCGTTCGCCAGTGACGATGATTTCGCTCTCCGTCTCGGCGGACGGCATAGCCTCTGGCTGCGCAAGGGCGGCGAGGACGGCCAGGCAGTGCGTTACGAGCATGAGCCCCCCAGGCACTCGCAGATCGCAAGCTTACATCCGTTATTGCCTCAGGCCTAGTGACCGCGGACTGCCCTCCACTCAAGCAGAATGAGCTCGCCAAACCGCGCGCGCGTAGAGGAGCGGATTTCAGATCCCTGCCCAACGGAGATCTGGTCGAAGGAGCCCGCATTGACATTTCCGTGCGCCGTCCCAGTTCATTCCGCTAAAGCAACCGTTCAGCTTGGCGTTGGTTTGACGCGGTGAACACGGTTTTAGGGGACAGAATTACATGCGGGTCCTGATCGTCGAAGACGAGCCCAATCTCGGGCGGCAGCTCCGTTCGACCCTGGAGGGCGCGGGCTATGCCGTCGACCTCGCCACGGACGGCGAGGACGGGCATTATCTCGGCACAACGGAAAGCTATGATGCGGTGATCCTCGACCTCGGGCTGCCCGAAGTCGACGGGCTTACCGTGCTCGACCGCTGGCGGAAGGAAGGCCGGCGCATGCCAGTGCTGGTTCTCACCGCCCGCGACAGCTGGTCGGACAAGGTCGCGGGCCTCGACGCCGGCGCGGACGATTATCTGGCCAAGCCCTTCCAGACCGAGGAGCTGATCGCTCGCCTGCGCGCGCTCATCCGCCGCGCCTCGGGCAATGCTTCGTCCGAGCTGATCGCGGGCGACATCCGCCTCGACACGCGCTCTGGCAAGGTCACCAAGGCCGGCGAGCCGGTGAAGCTGACGGCGCAGGAATACAAGCTGCTCAGCTATTTGATGCACCACAAGGGCAAGGTCGTCAGCCGCACCGAGCTGATCGAGCATATCTACGACCAGGACTTCGATCGGGATTCGAACACGATCGAAGTGTTCGTCACGCGTATCCGCAAGAAACTCGGCCCGGACGTGATCACCACGATCCGCGGCCTTGGCTATACGCTCGAAGAGCCGGAGGAAAAGCGCGCTTGAATGACCAGACCGCCCCGGTGACGGCGGCGGATGAGCAAGCCGTAGCGCCGCCGCTCAAGCAATCTCGCGAGAGATCGCTGACGCGGCGCATGATCGTCGTCGCGGCGTTCTGGATAACCGCGCTCCTGCTGACCGGCGGCTTCGCGCTCGACCAGATCCTCAGAGCGGGCATCGTCAAGAACTTCGACGACCAGCTGGAATATGTCCTCAACGCGATGGTCGCGGCGTCGGAGATCGGGCCGGACGGCGAGGTCCGGTTCACTCGCCAACCGGCCGACCAGAGATTCGTCGAGCCCTATTCGGGCATCTATTTCCAGATCAGCGGAGAGGGCGCGGACACCTTCCCCTCGCGCTCCCTTTGGGACCGGCGGCTGGCGGTGCAGGACCGCCACAAGGACATCAACGTCCATGTCTATGACAGCAACGAATTCGACGGCGAGCCGCTGCGCGTAACCGAGCGCGATGTCGTTCTCCCGGGGTCGAAGGTTCGCTGGCGCTATCAGGTCGCGCAATCGCGCGAGATGATCGACAACCAGATCCGCGACCTGCGCTCGACCCTGTTCTGGAGCTTCCTCGCGCTCGGCGTCGGGCTTCTGATCCTCGCCGCCTTGCAGACCTTTTACGGCCTGTGGCCGCTGCGCCGGATCCGGCAGGATGTCGCCGCGATCCGTTCCGGCGCGAAGTCGCGCATCGCCGGCGACTTCCCGAACGAGGTCCAGCCTCTGACGCAAGAGATCAACCAGCTGCTCGCGCACAGCGAGGAGCAGGCTGAAGAGGCGCGGCGTCACGCCGGCAACCTCGCCCATGCGCTGAAGACGCCGCTCACGGTCATCACCAATGCAGCCACGGCCAACGCGCCCGACCTTGCCGACACGGTGTGCCGCGAGGCGATCGTGATGCGGCGTCAGGTGGATCACCATCTCGCCCGCGCCCGCGCCATCGGCCGCCGCGCTTCGGCTCAAGCACGCTCTCGCGTATGGGACAGCGTCGATGCCGTTCAGCGCGCCGTCGACCGTCTTTACGAGAACGCCACCGTCGATATCGCCGGCGACAAGTCCGCCGAGGTGCGAGTGGAACGGCAGGACCTCGACGAGATGATCGGCAATCTGGTCGAAAATGCCGCCAAATACGGCGGCGGCCGTGTCTTCGTCACGGTCGAGCGCAGGGACAGCGTGGTCGATATCCTCGTCGAGGACGATGGGCGCGGCATCCCGCAGCAGCAGCGCGAGGCGATCTTCCAGCGCGGCGCTCGGCTCGACACGGACAAGCCGGGCACAGGACTCGGCCTCGCCATCGTCCGCGACGTCGCCGAGATCTACGGCGGCAAGATCACGCTGGAAGAGAGCGAGGACCTCGGCGGGCTCCTTGCGCGGCTGAGCCTCCCCGCGGGCTAGGAAATCAGCCCTTTGCCCGGCTAGTGGGGCGCCGTGTCCGCGACCGTTCACGATCTCAAAACCTCGACCGCGCCGTCCCTCGACCCGTTGATGGCGCTCGTAGCCGAGGACATGCACGGCGTGAACGCCGTGATTCTCGACCGCATGCAGAGCAAGGTCGCGCTGATCCCCGAGCTCGCCGGTCACCTCATCGCTGGCGGCGGGAAGCGGATGCGGCCCATGCTGACGCTCGGGTCTGCGGCTCTGCTTGGCTACAGCGGAACGCGCCACCAGAAGCTCGCTGCAGCAGTCGAGTTCATCCACACGGCGACACTCCTCCACGACGACGTCGTCGACGGCTCCGGCCTCCGCCGCGGCAAGCGCACCGCGAACCTCATCTGGGGCAATCCGGCGACCGTTCTGGTCGGCGACTTCCTGTTCAGCCGCGCCTTCGAGCTGATGGTCGAGGACGGCAGCCTCCGCGTCCTCAAGATTCTCAGCCACGCCTCCGCCGTCATTGCCGAGGGCGAGGTCGAGCAGCTGACGACGCAGCGCCGGATCGAGACGGACGAGGAGCAATATCTCAAGATCATCTCCGCCAAGACCGCCGCTCTGTTCGCGGCCGCCTGCCGCATCGCGCCGGTCGTGGCGGAAGCCGGCGACGAGCCCGAGATCGCTTTGGAGAAGTACGGCGAAATATCTCGGGATCGCCTTCCAGCTCGTCGACGACGCGCTCGACTATGGATCGGACCAGGACGTGATGGGCAAGGGCGTCGGCGACGACTTCCGCGACGGCAAGATCACCCTTCCCGTCATCCTCGCCTACGCCCGTGGCTCGGAAGACGATCGCTCCTTCTGGCGCGCGGCTGATCAGCGGGCGAGCGAACCTCCGACGAAGACTTGGCGCACGCGATCGCACTGCTCCGCAGCAGCGATGCCTTGTCCGAAACCGTTGAGCGCGCCCGCCACTACGGCCGGCGCGCTCTCGATGCGCTGGCGCCATTCCCCGCCGGCAAGGCCAAGGCCGCACTCAGTGAGGCAGTCGAGTTCGCAATCTCCCGCGCGTACTAGGAGGTAGGTTTGGATCGCAGAACGTACTTCAGGGGCTCGGAGGCTCAGCCGCAGCGGCTCGCGCTTTCCGGCTGCGTGACGCCGGCGCAAACGCGCAAGGCCCGCCCGAACATCGTGTTCATCATGACCGACGATCACGCGCAGGCAGCGCTGAGCTCCTACGGCAACACGATCCTGAAGACGCCCAACCTCGACCGCATCGGCCAGGAGGCGTGCGCTTTACCGAGGCGTTCGTCACCAACTCGCTCTGCCTGCCAAGCCGCGCGACCTACCTCACCGGACTCTATTCCCACACGCACGGCCTGATGACCAACGGCGAGGAATCGGGCTTCATGAACGAGCCGCGGCTGAACAATGCCGCGACCTGGCCCAACCTGCTTCGCGCCGCGGGCTATCACACCGGCGTCGTCGGCAAGTGGCACGTCAACAACCCGCCGATGGGCTACGACTACACCGCCGTCCTCCCGGGTCAGGGCATGTATTTCGACCCGCCGATCCTGATTCAGGGACAAATGTCGCGCGGCAAGGGCCACACCGACGACGTGATCGGGCAAGAAGCGATCGGCTTCCTCGACCGGCGGCCTACGGACCGACCCTTTGCCTTGCTCTATCAGTTCAAGGCACCTCACCGCGGCTGGGAGCCGGCACCGCGCTTCGCCAATGCCTTCTCCGACATCGAAATCCCGCCGCCGGCGGATCTGAACGAAAGCCTCGCCTCACGCCCGCTGGCGCTGCGCATGTCGGACATGCGCCTCGCCGACATGCCCGATTATCGCAACCGCGGCGTCCGCGCCGACATGCCCGAAGAGGAGCGCGCGCGGCTCAACTGGCAGCACTTCATCAAGGACTATTATCGCGTGCTGCTCGGCGTCGACGAAAATGTCGGACGTTTCCTCGATTATCTGGACCGGCAAGGGCTCAGCGAGAACACCCTGATCGTGTACACGAGCGACAACGGCTTCTTCCTCGGTGAGAACGGACTCTTCGACAAACGGCTGATGTACGAGCCGTCGATCCGTGTTCCCATGCTGGTTCGCCACCCTGCGTCGATCCCCGCGGGTCAGGTGAACCGGCAGAACATGGTGCTGAATATCGACGTCGCGCCGACCTTCCTCGACGCCGGCGGAGCGGCGGCGGCGCCGGCAATGCAAGGGCGTAGCTGGCTCGACGTGGCGCGCGGCCGGCGCGTTGCCGACTGGCGCAAGGACTTCCTCTACGAATATTTCGAATTCCCGGCGGCCCATTGCGTGCGCAAGCATCGCGGTGTGCGGACCGACCGGTGGAAGCTCATTCACTGGGACTATCCAGAGGCATGGGAGTTGTACGACCTCGCCTCCGATCCGGGCGAAGACCGCAACCTTTCCGGTCTGCCGCAACATGCCGCGCAGGAGGCGAAGCTCAGGGCGCGTCTAGCAGAGCTTCGGCGTGAATATGGCGACGTCGATCCGCCGGGCTACGTCCCGGGCGATCCGTCGGAACTCCGGGAGTGCAGGCCGATCCCGCAGCAAAGCAGCTTGATTCCGGAGCGGGGCTAGGCCAGTCGACCTCCGATGACGATTGCCCGCATCTCCGAGCTCGACCGCAGAACGACCCAGTCCGGCAAGGCCAACAACGGCCTGTGGCTGCTGGAGTTCGAGCGGCAGAAGCCGCTTCGGCCCGATCCGCTGACCGGCTGGAACGGTTCCGGCGATACGAACACGCAGGTCAAGATCAACTTCAAGACGAAGGAAGAGGCGATCGCCTTCTGCGAGCGCAAGGGCCTTCAGTACCATCTGATCCCGGCCGCGAAGGTGACGATGAAGATCCAGGCCTACGCCGACAACTTCCGCTAGGCGCTTGCCAGCCTGACCGCCGGCCGCCACAGATAGCGCGCCGAGCCAGGGGGAAGACTGAACGATCAAAGTGTTGCGCTAGTCGCCGGTACGCGTCCTGAAGTCATCAAGCTCGCTCCCTTAGCCAAAGCGCTCCTCCATCGCGGCATCCGCCCGCGCCTCATCCTCACCGGACAGCATCCCGACCTTCAACCGGCGGATTACGGCATGCCGCTCGGTCCCGACGGTCGAGCTCGGCTGCCCCGGTCGGCCCGACCCGCAGCTTCACGTTCGCGATGTCGCCCGAACCATCGGCGCAGCGGTCGCCCAGACGCTGACTGGTCGTCGTGCAGGGCGACACGTCGAGCGCGCTCGGCGGGGCTCTCGGGGCTGCCCAGGCAAATATCCCGGTGGCCCATGTCGAAGCCGGGCCTGCGCAGTCACGATCGCCTGAATCCGTGGCCCGAAGAGGACTTCCGCATCGCCATCGACGGCATTGCCACCCTGCTCTTCGCGCCGACCGAGTTGAGCGCTGCGAACCTTCGCCGCGAGGGCGTCGGCGGCCGGATCGAAGTGACCGGCAACACGGGCATCGACGCCTTGCTCGAACGCCTGCCGCTGCTTCGACCCCGCACGAAAGAGGCGGATCGAAAGCGCTTGCTGGTCACCTGCCATCGCCGCGAAAGCTGGGGCGAACGGACTGGAGGCGATCGCCAGCCTGCATGCGCGAGATCGCCCGCCGCGACGATGTAGACACTGACCTTCGTGCTTCATCCGAACCCGCGCGTCGCGGACAGCATGCGGCATCTGCTGGGCGGCGTGCGCAACATCCAGCTGCACGATCCATTCGGGCACCACGAAATGCTCCAAGCGATGCGCGACAGCGACCTGATCCTGAGCGATTCCGGCGGGATGCAGGAAGAAGCGCCGGTGCTCGGTGTGCCCTTGCTCATCCTGCGCGACCGCACCGAGCGGCCGGAAGGCATCGCGAGCGGCAACCTGAAGCTCGTCGGCCGCGATCCTGACAGCGATCAAGAGCTCGGTCGACTGGCTGCTGGACGACGAGGACGCGCTGCAATCGATGAGCAGGCCCTGCCTGCCCTACGGCGACGGCCGCGCCTCGGATCGCATCGCCGACACCATCGAGCACTGGCTCAGGCGGGGCGAACCTCGATCGCCATCGTACCGGTCGGCGACAGAACCAGCCGAGCCGTCGAAGCGGTTCGCTTCCCGAAGGTAGCGGCCTGAAGCTCGTTGCGCGCCGTATGATGGTCGAATTTGAACCCCGCCGCGTCGGCGTCCCGCTTCAACTGGTCGAGGTAGACGTCGAGGTTCGGCGATGCCCTCTTCGGGATCGAAGCGCATCGTGACCGACAAGTCGCGTTGGGGCTTGGCTCATCACTGCCTTATCCACGGCAGCGAGGCCTCAGGACAAGTCCCGCCGATTGCGCAGCGGCGCCGGTGCCCATAGACGTCCCCGCCATGTCCGTAAAAACCCGCGTCCTCGCCGCCGCAGCCGCGCTGCTCGTCACTACCCCCGCCATCGCTCAGGAAATCCCGCGATCCGTGCAGAAAAGGATCGACCGGATCCTCAAGCGCACGCCGCTGATCGACGGGCACAACGACCTGCCGTGGGCGCTTGCGTGAGGACTCACAAGCAAAGCGTCGAAGATCTCGCCAGCGGGACGACCATGCGCACGCCGCCGCTGATGACCGACATGGAGCGGATGCATCGCGGCCGCGTCGGCGGGCAGTTCTGGTCGGTCTATATCAGCGGCACCATCACCGGCGACGAGGCGATCCGCACCACGATCGAGCAGATCGACACCGCCCATCGCCTGATCGACGCCTATCCGAAGGACCTCGAGTTCGCCGAGAGCGCCGACGACATGGTGCGCATCCATCGCAAGGGCCGCATCGGCTCCCTGCTGGGCGTTGAGGGCGGTCGGCAGATCGGCGGCTCGATGGCAGCGCTCCGGCAATTCTACGCGCGCGGCGTCCGCTACATGACGCTGACGCACAACCAGACGACCGAATGGGCCGACGCCGGGACCGACGAGCCGAAGTATGATGGCCTGAGCCCGTTCGGCCTGGAAGTCGTGAAGGAGATGAACCGGCTCGGCATGCTGATCGACCTCAGCCACGTCGCGCCAGCGACGATGAAGGACGCGATCGCCGCGAGCCGGGCTCCGGTGATCTTCTCCCACTCCGACGTAGCGGCGCTCAACCCGCACCCGCGCAACGTGCCCGACGACGTACTGCAGCTTCTGCCGGAGAACGGCGGCGTGGTGATGATCACCTTCGTCCCGGGCTTCCTGTCGCCCGACGTCTGGGCCTGGTCGCGCGAACAGTCCGCGGAGGAAGCGCGGCTGAAGTCGCTCTACTCCTACAGCAAGGCGAAGCAGGAGGCAGGGCTTGAAGGCCTGGGAAGCCGCCCATCCGCGCCCGCCGGTCAACGTCGGCGCGGTCGCCGACCATATCGAGCATGTGGTCAAGGTCGCTGGCCATGATCATGTCGGCATCGGCGGCGACCTCGACGGCATTCCCGTATGGCGTCGAAGGGCTTGGCGGGGTCGAGGGTTATCCCCTGTTGTTCGCCGAGCTGATCCGGCGCGGCTGGAGCGACGCAAACCTCGCCAAGCTTGCGGGCGGCAACGTGCTTCGCGCCCTGCGGAAGGCCGAATCCGTCGCTTCGTCGATGAAGGACGAGCCTCCGTCGATGGCGACGCTCGAACCCGCCGCAAGCAAATAAAGCTCCCTTGCCGCGTCACGGCGGCTCTGCTTGAACCTGCCGATCCATTTGGGGGAGTCCCGCCTTGCGTCCGTTCCGCGCCGTCCTTCTTGCCGCCACACTGATTTCCAGCGCCGCAGTCGCGGAAGTTCCGAAGCCCGCGGCCCTCACCGCCGACGGAATGCCGGCCGTTCCCGATGAGCTCGCGGCCGAAAGCCGGCCCTACATGGAATATCGCACGGCAGGCTTCGCCGGCTGGAACGCCGCGGACCGATCGATGCTCGTCGCCACGCGGTTCGGCAACACGAACCAGCTTCACACGGTCGCGGCGCCGCTCGGCGCGCGGCGCCAGATCAGCTTCGAGGTCGAACCTGTCGGCGGGCGAATGGTCGCCGAAGGGCGACGTGCTCGTCACCTCCATGCACATCGGCGGCGGCGAATTCTATCAGCTCTACACGCTGGCGAACGGCCGGATGAACCTGCTGACCGACGGCAAGAGCCGCAACGAATTCGGCAGCTGGGACCAGGAAGGCCGCTTGGTCGGCTACAGCTCGACGCGGCGCAACGGCACCGACAGCGACCTCTACGTCGTCGATCCGCGCGACCCGAAGACGGACCGCAAGGTCGCCGAGGTGAAGGGCGGCGGCTGGGGCATCACCGACTTCGCGCCCGGAGGGGCCACGGCGGCGGTGGTCGAATATCATCTCCATCACCAAGAGCAATCCGTATCTGCTGGATGTCGCGAGCGGGAAGCTCACGCCGATCGGCAATCACAAGAAGGATATCGCATACGGCGGACTTGAATATGCGCCGGACGGAACGCTGTGGACCACGTCCGACGAGGGCAGCGACGTGCAGCGTCTCGGCCGCCTCAACCCCAAGACCGGCAAGTTCACCGCCGTCACGCCGGCCTCGCGCTGGGACGTGGAGGAGTTCGAGGTCAGCAAGGATGGGCGGACGATTGCCTACACGCTGAACGAGGCCGGCAGCAGCAAGCTCTTCCTGTTCGATGTGGCCAGCGGCCAGTCGCGGGCCGTGCCCGGCCTGCCGGCCGGCGTGATGGGCGGCCTGGAATTCGCGCCATGGGGTCCGCTCGGCTTCACGCTGACTTCGGCGCGCAGTCCTGCCGACGCCTTTTCGCTCGACCCAGCGACCATGGCTCTCACGCGCTGGACCGAAAGCGAAACGGGCGGCCTCGACCCGAAGGCGAACGTCGAACCCGAGCTGGTCGAAGTGAAAAGCTTCGATGGCGAGCCCGTCTCCGGATTCCTCTACCGGCCCGATCCGGCCAAATTCCCCGGCAAGCGCCCGCTCATCGTCAACATCCACGGCGGCCCCGAAAGCCAGGCCCAGGCCGGTTTCCTCGGCCGCAACAATTATCTGATCAATGAACAGGGCATCGCCATCTTCTTCCCGAACGTCCGCGGTTCGTCGGGCTTCGGCAAGCGCTTCGTCAGCCTCGATAACGGGCCGTTCAAGCGCGAGGATAGCGTCAAGGACATCGGTGCTTTCCTCGACCGCCTGGCGGCCGATCCCGCCATTGACGGCAGCCGCATGGCGGTGACCGGCGGAAGCTACGGCGGCTACATGTGCTATGCCTCGGCGATCATGTACCCGGACCGCTTCAAGGGCGCTCTCTGCAACGTCGCGATCTCCAACTTCGTCACCTTCCTCGAGAACACGCAAAGCTATCGCCGCGATCTTCGCCGCGTCGAATATGGCGACGAGCGCGATCCGAAGCAGCGCGCCAAGCTGCTCGAAATCTCGCCGCTGCGCCGGATTTCGGAGATCAAGGTGCCACTCTTCATCGTTCAGGGCGCCAACGACCCGCGCGTCCCGAAGTCGGAAGCCGACCAGATCGTGAAGGCCGTTCGCGACCGCGGCACGGACGTCTGGTATCTCGTCGGTGAGAACGAGGGTCACGGCTTCGCCAAGAAGGAGAACCAGGACTATCAGTTCTGGTCGACGCTCATGTTCTGGCAGAAGAATTTGCTGGCCAAGTGAACCAGGCGACCCCGCCCCTTCGCGCCGCCATCATCCCGGTGACGCCGCTGCAGCAGAACTGCACCCTGATCTGGTGCACGAAGACGATGCGCGGGACGTTCACCGATCCGGGAGGCGACCTTGCGAAGCTGAAGGCGGCGGCGAGCCACGCGGGCGTGACCATCGAGAAGATCCTGCTGACCCACGGTCATATCGACCATTGCGGGTCGGCGGGAATCCTCGCGGCTGAGCTTGGCGTCCCGATCGAGGGTCCGCACAAGGACGACATCTTCTGGATCTCCAAGCTGGAGGAAGACGGCCAGCGCTGGGGCATCACCGGTAAGCCGTTTGAGCCGGACCGCTGGCTGGAGGACGGCGACACCGTCACGGTCGGCGAGCTGACCTTCAATGTCCGCCATTGCCCCGGCCACACCCCCGGCCACGTCGTCTTCCATCATCCGGAATCGAAGCTCGCCATCGTCGGCGACGTCCTTTTCAAGGGCTCGATCGGCCGGTGGGACTTCCCCATGGGCAATCACCAGCAGCTCATCGAATTCAATCACCCAGCGCCTCTGGCCGATGGGCGGGGAAACGAATTTCATCCCCGGCCACGGTCCCATGTCGACCTTCGCCCACGAACGCGCGACCAACCCTCTGGTGGGAGACCGGGCGTTGGCCGCTTAGCGGCAGCGCATCCGCTCGATCCCCTTCTTTGCCAACGCATCCCGGACGAGACCGCGCCAGATCGCATAGCCTGCCGCGTTCATGTGCAGCCCGTCCTCGACGTAAAGGTCCTGCGGCCGGCCGTCGCGCAACATCGGCGTGACCACGTCGATGAAGGTCAGGTCCGTGCTCGACGCTGCTAACTGGCGGATCGCCGCGTTCAGCTCGGACTGTCGGGCGAATTGGCCGAACCGCTGCTTCGATGGCTTGGCCGAGATGTAGAAGACCGGCGTCTTGCCCAGCCTCGCGCGCTTCATTTCGAGGAAGCGTCGGAATTCCGCGGCGACGGCGTCCGGCGACTGGCCGTTGTCGAGATCATTCTCCCCGGCGTACAGCACGATCGCCCGTGGACGGTAGGGCGCCACGATGCGGTCGAAGTACATGTTGGACTGCGCGATCGTCGATCCGCCGAAGCCGCGGTTGAGGACCGGCAGGGGTGCTAGATCCTCCTTGAGGGTCGACCAAAGCCGAATCGAAGAGCTGCCGACAAACAGCACCGCGCATTCGGGCGGCGGGGCCTCCCTGTCCAATTCGGCAAAGCGCAGGATTTCATCCCGGAAGGGAGCGTCGGCAGGCAATTCGGCCGCAATGGCGGGCGATGGGTCACTGACAGCGCCGGCGCTCGTGCAAGCCGCCAGCGAGAACGCTGCTAACAGAACCAAGCGCTTCATACTTCTCGACACCTCCGGCTATCCGTTCTCTAATGAAACGGGTCGCGGCGTCTATAAGGTCCCCGAACGCCTTGCGCTTGGCCGGCTATTCGCTATAGGAGCCGCGTTCGCGACGATGCGGCCGCCGCCGCGGGGCTTCCCCGTTGAAGAGGCACCGATCGTCGCCAATTTTTTTGTAATCGAATTCCAAGACAGGTGCCTCGATGGCCGTTCCGAAAAGAAAAACCTCGCCCTCCAAGCGCAACATGCGCCGCAGCCACCATGCGCTGAAGCCCACGACGTTCCAGGAATGCCCGAACTGCGGTGAGCTCAAGCTGCCGCACAATTTGTGCCAGGCCTGCGGCCACTACAACGGCCGCGAGATCGTCTCGACCGAAGCCTGACGGCTAGAGGAGGCGCGGGGCGGTCGAATATGGACGCAGGCCCGCGGATCGCGATCGATGCAATGGGGGGTGACACCGGGCCGGCGGCAATCGTCGCCGGAATTGCCCGTGCGCGCCGCAAGGACCCCTCGCTCCAGTTCATCCTGTTCGGCGACGAGAAGCTGGTCGGCGAGGAGCTGAAGAAGCACGACCGGCTCGCCGGCGCAGTGACGCTCTGCCACACGCCCGAATCCATCGCTTCCAGCGAGAAGCCCAGCCAGGCCATCCGCCGCGCCAAGACCACGTCCATGGGCGTCGCGATCAATGCCGTGAAGGACGGCCAGGCCGACGCCGCTGTCTCTGGCGGCAACACCGGCGCGCTAATGGCCATGTCCAAGCTCGCACTGCGCACCATGCCCGGCATCGACCGCCCCGCGCTGGCCGCACTGCTGCCTACTCTTGGCGATACCGATCTCGTGATGCTCGATCTCGGCGCGAACACGGAATGCGACGCGCAGAACCTCGTTCAGTTCGCGGTCATGGGCTCCGCTTACGCTCGTACCGTGCTTTCCCTGCCGAAACCGCGCGTGAAGCTCCTCAACATCGGAACGGAAGAGTTGAAGGGCACGGACGAGTTGAAGGAAGCGGCCGGCCTATTGCGTGAGGCAGACTATCTGCCCCTGCGATTCGACGGCTTCACGGAAGGCGACCAGCTGTCCCGCGGCAACGTCGACGTGGTCGTGACCGACGGGTTCTCCGGAAACATCGCGCTCAAGACCGCTGAGGGCACTGCCCGGTTCGTCACGGACCTGCTTCGCCGCGCGTTCAAGAGTTCGCTGCGGTCCAAGGCGGGCTTCGCTCTGTCCAAGCCGGCGCTCAATCTGCTCAAGGTCCATCTCGACCCGAACAACCATAATGGCGCGGTTTTTCTCGGGCTCAACGGCATCGTCGTGAAAAGCCACGGCGGCGCCAATCCGAAGGGTGTCGCGAATGCGATCAACGTCGCCGCGACCATGGTCCGAAACGACATCATCCGGAAGATCGAGGACGACCTCGACAATTTCCGCGCCCACGCCTTCAACGAGGCCGCGCAGTGACCCTCCGCTCAGTAGTGGCCGGCACGGGCTCCGCGCTTCCGAAGCGCCGCGTCGACAACGAAGAACTGGCCAAGCAGGTCGACACCTCGGACCAGTGGATCGTCGAGCGCACCGGGATCCGCAGCCGCTACATCGCCGGGGAAGGCGAGACGACCGCGAGCCTCGCCACCGAGGCGGCCCGAAAGGCGCTCGAAGACGCGGGCATTCCCGCGAGCGAGGTCGATCTCATCGTCCTCGCCACCGCCACCCCCGACCAGACCTTTCCGTCGTCAGCGACCAAGGTGCAGGCGGCGCTCGGGATCGACGATTGCGTCGCCTTCGACGTGCATGCCGTGTGCACGGGCTTTCTCTATGCCCTCAGCGTCGCCGACGCGATGATCCGCGCCGGAACCGGCCGCACCGCCATCGTAATCGGCGCGGAAACATTCAGCCGCATCCTTGATTGGGAAGACCGCACGACCTGCGTCCTGTTCGGCGACGGCGCAGGCGCTCTCATCCTTCGCGCCGAGGACGGGGAGCGTGGCATCCTCGCCACTAAGCTTCACGCGGATGGCCGTCATAACGACTTGCTGTTCGTCGACGGCGGCCCCTCTTCGACCGGCACCGTTGGCAAGCTTCGGATGAAGGGCCGCGAGGTGTTCCGCCACGCGGTCGTCAATCTGGCCGATGTGCTTGGCGAAGTCCTTTCGGCCGCAAGCCTTACCTCCGACGACGTCGACTGGGTCGTCCCGCATCAGGCGAATGCGAGAATTCTCGACGCCACGGCCAGGAAGCTCGGCCTGCCGAACGAGAAGATCGTCGTCACCGTGGATCGGCATGCAAACACGTCTGCGGCATCCGTGCCTCTTGCACTCGACGTTGCTGTGAAGGATGGTCGAATCAAGCGCGGCGATATCGTCGTCCTCGAAGCGATGGGCGGTGGTTTCACGTGGGGGGCTGCAGTCCTCAGGTATTGATATTGTTATGAAATCGAACGAAAAGTCGGATTGCCGACACGTTCGATTTCCGTTACGCAACTGTAATATGCCGCGACGGGGCGTGCGGCTTTTTTTGGGCGGGAGACGCAGATGGCCGACCTCGGCATCGCACGGATGAGCAAGGAAGCTGGTGTGGGGGGAACTTTGACGCGCGCGGACCTCGCGGACGTCGTGCACAACAGGCTTGGACTGTCCCGCGCCGAATCGGCGCAGCTCGTCGAGCGGGTGCTGCACCACATGTGCCATTCACTTTCCGAGGGGCAAAATGTGAAGATCTCGGGCTTCGGCAGCTTCATCCTGCGCGACAAGGGTGAGCGCGTCGGGCGCAATCCGAAAACTGGCATCGAAGTCGCGATCGCTCCGCGGCGCGTGATGACCTTCCGCGCAAGCCAGATCATGCGCGACAGGATCGCGAGATAAGAAGCGCAATGGCGACCGGCGAAAAGGCTCCGGGCGCCTTCAAGACGATCGGCGAGCTCTCATCCGAGCTCGGCGTCGCTCAGCACATCCTGCGATATTGGGAATCGAAATTCCCCCAGCTGCGCCCGCTGCAGCGGGCCGGCAATCGGCGCTACTACCGCCCTGCCGACGTGGAGCTCGCACGAACGATTCACCGCCTGCTCAACAGCGAGGGCTATACGGTTCGCGGCGTGCAGAAGGTGCTGCGCAGCAAGGACGCGCCTGCCGAGCCTGCGACCGTCCCCGTCGGCGATGCTACGGTGGCGATCGAGCCTCAACGCCCTGCCGGCAACGGCGTCGACGTGGATCGGCTCAAGGCGGTGCGGCAGCAGCTCGCGGCGCTGCTCGAAGACTAAAGGTCGCGGGGCTTCAGGAAGCTGCGGATCTGCCCGGTCCCGGCGGCCACATCCGTCCAGTCCCGAACATCGAAGCTGATCTCCGCCAAGGCCGCGGTCGGGAATTTCTCGGCCGCATCGGCGCGCAGTTCCTGCGGCCCATTCGACAGCACGAGCACCAGCTCGTGCATTCCCGGATTATGTCCCGACGATCATGAGGCGATCGGAATCGGCCGGCGCTCCGCGAACGAGGCCGACGAGGGTCTCGGTCTCAGCGAGGTAGATGCTGCGTTCCTCAAACGCTTCGAATTTCTCGCCGAAGCCTTCTTCCACCCGGGCGAGTGTTTCCGTCGTCCGCGCAGACGGGCTGACCAGAACGAGATCCGGCGCGAGGCCGCGCGCACGCATCTCGCGGCCCATCGACTTCGCCGCCTTCCAGCCGCGCTCGTTCAAGGGCCGATCGAAGTCACGCAGCGAGGAATCGCCCCAGTCCGATTTCGCATGCCTGAGCACGTAGAGCGTCTTCAAATCACCGGCTCCCCCATGACCACCGGCGCAACACTGACAGCAGCGGCCACATGCGCAATAGCCTCGTCGAGCGGCACTCGCCGGATCGGCACGCCTGCCGGGAAGGCTGAGAGGAGCCGCGAAGGCATGGCCGCGGACAGGATGACAAACGTACCCCGATCTCCTTCCCGGCGGATCAGACGTCCGAATGCCTGTGCCAGCCGCGCGCGCACGACCGCGTCATCGTAGGAGCTTCCGCCACCCGCCATGCGCCGCGCGCCGTGAAGCACCGTCGGACGCGGCCATGGCACGCGTTCCATGACGACCAGACGCAGCGATTCGCCCGGCACGTCCACGCCGTCGCGAAGCGCGTCGGTGCCAAGCAAGGACGCACGCGGATCGTCGCGGAAGATGTCGACCAATGTGCCGGCATCGATCGGATCCACGTGCTGCGCGAGAAGCGGAAGCCCGGCCCGTGCGAGGCGGTCCGCAATTCGCGAATGCACGGTCTTGAGCCGCTGGATCGCCGTGAAAAGCCCGAGCGTGCCGCCGCCCGCCGCCTCGATCAGGCGGGCATAGGCACCTGCTAGGCCGGCGAGATCGCCCTGCTTCACATCGGTGACGATCAGCACTTCGGAACAGGCCGAATAATCGAACGGACTGTCGGCCTCGAACCGGCCGACGTTGCAGTCGAGGTGAGCCGCGCCGGTGCGCGCTTCCGCCCGAGCCCACGACTCGTCGCCGCCGCGCAAGGTCGCAGACGTGACCAGCACGCCCTGCGCCTGGCTCAGCACGACGTTCGCGAGCGGCTTCGTCGGGTCGAGCCAGCGGCGGTGGATCGCAACGTCATACTCCCGCCCCTCGGCACGTTCGATCGCCAGCCAGTCGACGAATTCCGGATCCGCCGACCCGCCGATCCGCGCCAGCAAGGCGATCCAGGCGGAGAGGATCTCGCGGCGCCACGCGAGTCCGTTGATCGCTCCCTCGACCCGTGCGCGCGCCTGCGAATCGAGCCAGTCCGGCGCATCCTCGAGCACCGCCTCAAGCCGCCGGCTCAACGCGGCCAGCGGCTTTTGCAGCGCTTCCAGGCTTTCCAGTGCCCCTGCCGCGGCGGATACCAAAGCGCCGTCCGGCTCGGCCAGCTCGGTCTCCAGCCCGTAGCCGGCGTCCTGCGCCTTGGCCCTCGCATAGACCATGCCGCGCACCTCGCCGAGCAAAGTCTCGACCGGCCCGAACGGCGATCCTTCGATGATCCGCTGCAGCCAGCCATCCGACGGCATCGCCCGCGCCGCCTCGATCGCGGCCTCCAGCGCCTGCGCGCCCTCATCGTCGTAGGAGGCGACGTCCATCAGCCGCGCCGCAAGCCCGCGCCGCCTTCCGCGCGACTTGCCTTCCGGACCCACGATCCAGCGCCGCATCTCGATCACGTCCTGCCCGCCGAACGTGACTCCGAACGTCGAGTCCGCGGCATCGAACAAATGATGGCCCTCGTCGAAGATGATCCGCTGCGGCGCGATCTCGCGCGAGCGCGCTGCGTTGATCATCACCAATGCATGATTGGCGATGACGATGTCCGCCTCGCGCCCGGCCCGCTCCGCGCGCTCGATGAAGCAGCGGCGATAGTGCGGGCAGCCGGCATAGACGCACTCGCCGCGACGGTCGGTCAGCGCCGTTGCTCCGGCACGGCGGAACAGGCTCGGCAACCAGCCCGGCAGGTCGCCGCCGACCATGTCGCCGTCCTTCGAATAAGCGGCCCACCGTCCGACCAACTGGGCGAGGATTGCCGCCCGCCCTGCGAACGCACCCTGCAGCGCGTCCTCGAGGTTCAGCAGGCACAGGTAATTCTCGCGCCCCTTGCGCACGACGATGCGCCGCGCACGCTCGGCGGGATCCGCAACCAGGCGCGGCCCTTCCGCGTCGAGCTGCCGCTGCAACGCCTTGGTGAAGGTCGAGACCCAGACCGTCCCGCCGGACGCCTCGGACCAGAGCGAGGCGGGCGACAGATAGGCCAATGTCTTGCCGATCCCCGTGCCCGCCTCGGCAAGCAGCATGTTCGGCACATCCTTCTGCCGCCGCGGAGCGAAGACGGCCGTCGCTTCCTCGGCCATCGCGGCTTGGCCCGAGCGCAATTCCGATTGCGCTCCAGTCAGCTCGCGCAAGCGGTCCCTCGCGGCGGACGGTGGGACGATGATCGTCCGCGGCGGCGGCCGGTCCGCCGTTTCCTCCCACTGCTTGAGCCGAGAGTAGAGCATGCGCTCGCCGCGTTCCGGCTGCTCGAGCCGGGCATTGACCAACGGCGCCCAGCCCCAGCCCATCCGCGCCAGCGACTGGTTCGACGTCCACGCGCCTTCGCGCTCCGACCAGTCCGGTTGCTCGAGCATATGAAGCAATGCATCGGCGATTGCCCGCAAAGCGCCAGCCGCTTCCGCCTCGCTCGCCGGCGGCTCGATCCCGACCGCACGGCACATCCCCGATACGGTCGGAACGGCGAACTTGGCCGGATGGATGAAGGCGAACAGCTCCAGCAGATCGAGACCGGAGAGGTCCGGATAGCCGAGCCGCTGGCCGACCAAGGGTGCGTTGAGGATGATGTGGGGAGTCTCAGCCGCCCGCGCGATCGCCTCGCCGCGACTGGCCTCGCGCGCGCGCTCCTCTCCTCGCCCGGCGATCCAGATTCCGGCGTGGGTTGCGTGAAGCGCGGGAAGAGGCAAAGGAGCGGCCATCTCCAGACACTTAAGCCACGAGAACAGAAGAGCAACGAATTTGGACGCGCAGACGCTTCGAACAGCCGCAATGGCCTCAAAGGCCTGGCCTTACGAGGAAGCGCGCAAGCTTCTGAAGCGCTGGCCCGACGGGAAGCCGAACGGCGAGCCGATGATCTTCGAAACCGGCTACGGACCGTCGGGCCTGCCGCACATCGGCACCTTCAACGAAGTGCTGCGCACGACCTTCGTTCGCCGCGCCTATGAGGAGCTGACCGGCGGAGCGCCGACGCGGCTGATCGCTTTCAGCGACGACATGGACGGGCTGCGCAAGGTGCCGGACAATGTGCCCGAAAAGGAGATGCTGACGACGCATCTCGGCAAGCCGCTCACGCGGATCCCCGATCCGTTCGGAAGCCACGAGAGCTTCGCGCATCACAACAATACGATGCTCCGCCATTTCCTCGACCGCTTCGGCTTCGACTATGAATTCCTCTCGGCGACCGATTGCTATTCGAGCGGCCGCTTCGATGAGGCCGTTCGTTCCGTCCTGCGCAATTGGGACGGCGTCATGGGCGTGATGCTGCCGACCCTGCGCGAGGAACGGCGCCAGACCTACTCACCCGTGCTGCCCGATTTCTCCGACCAGCGGTCGGGTGCTTCAGGTACCCGTCGAAGTCGTCGACGCCGAAGCCGGCACCATCGCCTTCACCGACGAGGACGGCAGCCGCGTCGAGCAATCCGCGCTCGGCGGCATGTCCAAGCTGCAATGGAAGGTCGACTGGGCCGCGCGCTGGGTCGCGCTCGGCGTCGATTACGAAATGTCCGGCAAGGACCTGATCGACAGCGTGACGCAGTCTTCCAAGATCGCCCGCGTGCTCGGCGGCCGTCCGCCGGAGGGCTTCAACTACGAGATGTTCCTCGACGAAAAGGGCGAGAAGATCTCCAAGTCGAAGGGCAACGGCCTCAGCCTCGAGGAATGGCTGCGCTACGGCAGCGAGCCGAGCCTGTCCTTCTACATCTACCGCGAACCGAAGAAGGCGAAGAGCCTTCACCTCGGCCTGATCCCGCGCGCGGTGGACGAATATTGGCAATTCCGCGGGAACTATCCGAACCAGCCGATCGAGCAGAAGCTCGGCAACCCGGTTCACCACATCCACAATGGGAAGGTGCCGGAGCCGTACAGCCTGCCGCTGACCTATGGATTGCTGCTCAACCTGGTCAGCCTGCCCGGAGTCCATGACAAGGAGACCGCGTGGCGGTTCGTGCAACGCTATGCGCCGGGCACATCCGCCGACACCCACGCGGAGCTCGACGAGTTGATCGGCCTTGCAGTAAATTACGCGCGCGACTTCGTCGTCCCGACGCTCCAGCGGAGGGCGCCAAACGAGGTCGAAACCGCCGCGCTACGCGATCTCGATTCGGAGCTAGCCAGGCTTCCGGCAGATGCGGGCGGCGAAGCGATTCAGAACATCGTGTTCGAGGTCGGCAAGCGCCATCAGTTCGAAAGTCTGCGCGGCTGGTTCCAGGCGCTATACGAAACCCTGCTTGGCTCCAGCCAGGGGCCGCGCATGGGCAGCTTCATCGCGCTCTATGGGATCGACAACAGCCGGCGGCTGATCGCCGAGGCCTTGTCCTAGGGAAGTAGCGCACGCCGTCCCGCGGAAACGGGAACGTCGCCGGGAGCGGTGTCGGCAAGGACGACGACACTCTGTGACGCGCCAGCGTGACATTCTCCGTCTGCCGGGTTCGCGAATTCCGCCGATGCCGGCGCAACCCAGCACAAAGCGGCGATCACCAGCAGATTACGTGAATGCCTCCACATCGGAATGCTCCCTCGTTGCTCGCATTCTAATGCGGAGGCAGAACCTATTTTATGCAAGTTCGATGACCTGCCTGCCAAATTTCGGCAAACGACGGGCTTGCCTCACTTGAGGGAGGCCAATGCCGCGCTACCGGTGATGCCGGCCCCGGCAAGCTTGAGCGCTTCGTCGAGGGCCTTGTCGGCCGGAACCGCAACGTCCGGCGTCACGCCCGTGCCCTCCCAGCTCTTTCCGGTGTCCGGATCGAACGTCCGCCCGACCGGCACGAACGCCGCGTAGCCCGCGCCCATCGGGCCCATGCCGCCGAAGTGAGCGCCTCCGCCGGTGGCTTCGCCGATCAGGGTCGCGCGCTTCGTCCGCTTCAGCGACAGCGATAGATGCTCCGCGGCCGAAAACGTCTTCTTCGATGTGAGCAGGTACACCTTGGCGTCCTTGAGCGCGCTCTGCTTGGCGCTTGGCACCGCGACATGCTCGCGCCGGATTATGGTCGCGGGCCCGTCTACCTTGCGCATCAGCGGATCGTTCGGGTCGAACGGCGTCCCGTGCTTCTCCTCGACCGCCTGCCGTATATCCATCGTCACGAGCGTGGTCGGCTTGGTGAAAATCTGCTCGAAGATGAGGTTCATCTCCGCAAGTCCGCCCCCGCCATTGTCGCGCGCGTCGATGATCAGATGCTTCGCGTCCTTGTGAGTCTCCAGGAACTCGCGGACGGCCGCTATCGTCGTTTCGTTTCCGGGAAAACCGTTGAAGTCGATGTAGGCAACGCCCGGTGCGAGCCAGCCGGACTTGGTCACGTCATTGACATCGGCCGGGCCGCCGTTCGGTGCCTGCGCCTGCCCGCGTTGCTCGGCCGGAGCGACACGCAACCGCAGGTGCCCGTCCTTGTGCACGGCCTGCAAATCCTCAGTCACCTTGTCGGCGAACGCCTGTGCGTCCGGGAAGCTGGCGTATGCGCCTTTCGCCAAGTTCGCCCGCAGCATCACGGCATAGGCCTTGCCTGCGTCCGGAAAGACGAAATTGTCTTCGAGAGCCGCCGCCAGGTCGGTAACGGCTTTTTCTGCGTCGGCCTTGTCGAAGGCGGGCTTGGTCGCTGTCGCGGCCGGAACGGCGGAAGGCGCCGCCTGGGCCAGGATGGGCGAGGAAACGCAGACGATGCCTGCCAGGATGAGGGATCTCAATTGCATTGGAAACTCACCTACTGTGTTGCTGATTTAATACAGTAAGCGATCGCAGGCGCCTGTTGTGCGCAATTTTACTTCACTTTGTGCCAGAATTTGGCAGGCTCACAAGGAAATGCTGGACCGCTTCGACATTGCCTTGCTGAACCTCGTGCAGCGCGACGACGGCCGGACTGCCGAGTCGCTCGCTGACGAGGTCGCCTTGTCGCCATCGGCCATTGCGCGCCGTCTCCGCCGCCTTCGCGCTGAGGGAGTCATCGCTCGCACGATCGCACTCCTGGCGCCGCGCTTCGTCGACCGCAGGCTGCGCGCTATGGTCCTGATTCAGCTCAGCGAGCATGCGGACATCAAGGGGAAGAACGCGCTCGAGAAACGGCTGCTGTCCGCTCCTTGCGTGCAGTTCTGCTACGAAATCGCGGGCCCGCACGACATTGTCGCCTTGTTCGACTGCGAAAGCATGTCGGCTTTCAACGATGCGGCGGACGAGCTGCTGACATCGTCGCCGACCGTTCGCCGATACGAGACTCACTTCGTCAAACGCGAAGTGAAGTTCGCCCCGTTCGTCGAGCTCAGCGAAGCTAGCTAACCTTCTTCGCCGCGATCCAGCCGTCGATTTTCTGCTCCAGGATCTGCAGCGGAAGCGCGCCCGTGTTCAGCACTTGCGCATGGAATTCGCGGATATCGAACTTCTCGCCGAGTTCCGCCTTCGCCTTGTCACGCAGCCGCTGGATGGTAAGCGAGCCGACCTTGTACGCCGTCGCCTGGCTCGGGATGGCGATGTAGCGCTCCACTTCGGCGGTCACGTCGGTGCGGCCCAGCCCTGAATTGTCGAGCATGTACTTGATGCCCTGATCGCGCGTCCAACCCTTCGAATGGATGCCGGTGTCGACCACCAGCCGCATCGCGCGGAGCATCTCGTCGTTGAGCGTTCCAAAGCGCTGGTACGGGTCCTCGAACACGCCCATGTCGTAGCCCAGCGTCTCGGCATAGAGCGCCCAGCCCTCGGCGAATGCGGTGTTGCCGCCGAAGCGCATGAAGGACGGAAGCGCCTCATTCTCCTGCGCCAGGCTGATCTGGAAGTGATGCCCCGGCGCACCTTCATGCAGGTAAAGAGTGTTCACGCCCCACAGGCTGCGCGCCGGAAGGTCGTAGGCGTTGAAGTAGAACGTGCCGGGACGCGAGCCGTCCGGCGTTCCCTGCTCGTAGGACCCGCCCGCCTCGAACTTCTCGCGGAACGGCTCATACGGTCTGATTTCCAGCTTCGTCTTCGGCACGACGGAGAAATATTGCGGAATCTTCGCGTCGACCTCTTTGCCGATGGCATAATAGGCCTGCGTCAGCGCGTCCCGGCTCTTCGGCTGGAACTGCTTCGCTGTCCGCAGGTGCTCGAAGAATTGGTGAAGGCTGCCCTTGAAGCCGACCTCCTGCCGGATCTTTTCCATCTCGGCCCTGATCCGCGCAACTTCCCTGAGGCCGATGTCGTGGATTTCTTCCGGAGTCATCGGCAGCGTGGTCGTCGACTGGATCTGGTAGCGGTACAGATGATCGCCGCCCTTCATGTACATGAGACCAAAGCCGTCGCGGGCCGACGCGAGATAATCGTTCTTCAGATAGTCGCGCAGCCTGGTCAGGGCGGGGTAGATACCGTCGGTGATTGCGGCGCGCAGCGACTGCGTCAGCCGCTCGCGATCCGCGGCGCCGATCGCGTCCGGAAAATCTTTGGCCGGCCCGAAATAGGGCGAGTCCTCGGGCTTCATCTTCAGCTGGCTGTTCAGCTGCTCGATCATGTTGCGGACGGTCATCTTCGTTTCGACGACGCCTGCCGCCTGCCCTTCCTTGAAACGGCCGATTGCCCGATCGATGTAGATGACGAAGTCGCGGTGGCGCTTCAAATTGTTCTCATAATCCTGGACCGTGTTGAACGGCGCGCCGCCCTGCCCGCTGGCAAAGGTCGGGTAGAAAGTGTGCAGGCCGTAGAAGTGGTTCAGCGGCCGGACCTTGGTCAGGTTCAGAATGTCCGGCTGATATCCGCGCAGCGTGTCCTGGGTCGTGAATTCAAAGGTATCGTAGGCAAGCTGGTCCGTTGCATCGAGCTGCTCGCGCGGGATGGCGCGTAGGCCCGCCAGGTCCGCTTCGGCGGCTGCCTTCTCCGCCGCATAATATTCCTCGCTGATGCTGTCGCCGAGGCGGTCCGCGTAGCGCAGGTCGCCGCGGAAAATGGCGTTCAGCGGATTGCGCTGGAGCGACGACTCGTCGCTTGCCTTGAACAGCTCGAACAGCCGGTCGTGCGCACTCTTTTCCGAGGCGGGCGCGGCGGCGAGTTCGGCGATGGGCGTCACCGCTTCCGTCTGCGCAGCGGGAGCCGTCGCGCAGGCGGCGAGCGCAGCCATGGACGCACAGAGAAAAGCGCTACGAAACCGGTACTTCATCGGGACACCTTCATACCAGGCAGGGCGAACGCGAAAGGGGCGCCGCGGATCGGCCGCAACGCCCCTTCGTCCAATGCACTTCTGCTGTCTACCAGAAGAAGTTGTACTCCACGTCCACCACCTCGCCGGTGTAGATGTTCACCAGCAGAGCGTCGTTGTGGTAGCGGATCCAGCGGTACGGTCCGTAGGTCGGCGGCAGGCGATATTGCCATGGGTCGTTGAGCCAATAGCTACTGCGATAATAAGTGGGCCACATCCGCCAGCCGAGGCCGTAGCGGAAATAATCCCAGCCGAAGGGGTCGTAGTAGAATCCGAAACTGAAGCGGTCGCGATGCCGCCGTCGATAGTCGCGCCAGTCGTACCGGCGGTCGTGCCGCCAGTCGCCGTTCCAGCGCCTGTCCGTATGGCCGCGCGAACTGCCAGCAGTGCGGGGAGCCGGCGGCTCCGTTCCCCAAACAGGCGTTGGGCTAACCCGCCGTTCGCCAGGATCGAAAACGCGCGGTGTGGAACCTCGCGGCTGCACCAGGCGGCCCTCGCGGACGTTCGGCGCGGTGCGCAGGTTGCGCTCCTCTATCGTCCTTCCGGAATTGGGCTGCTGGCCGTCGCGGCCGCGGCCGCGCCAGTTGCGGACCGTGTCGCTATCGCCGGCGCGGTTGACGTGCTCGCCGACCGGGCGGTCCGGAAGCGTCGGACGCGTGCCCTCTACCTTCCGCGCACGCTGTTCGAACGACGTGTCGGAGCTTTGCCGCAAGTTGCGCACGGTATCGCCGGCCGCGCGGCGCTCGGGGCGGGCGGCTCGAGGCTGCTCGACAGCAGGTCCAGCGACTACGGCCCTCGCGGGACCATCTCCGCGGCCGGGATTGTCGCGGGGCTCGGAACTTGGTTGCCTGCGAGCGGGCGGGGCTTCGCGGCGCGGAGCATCGTCGCTCGATTGGTCACGGTCGGCGCGGCGTTCGCGGTACACCGAACGGTTGTTGCCCTCGCGGTCGGCGGCAACGGCCGGCGCGGCAACTCCGGCAAGGAGCAGGACGAACATCAACTTACGCATGGCCAGAACCTCGGCGCTCTTGAGTTTCCGACGACCCGTGCGCCCTGGCAGATGAGCCGTGGCTTAACGTTTCGCCCGCGAATCCACTGTTGCAAAGCGCATCGCCCTTGTTCACGCCAACACGATGGCCGCCGTCGTCACAAATCGGGGCAGGATAGGCTTCGTCGAACGAGGATCGGGCGCGGGAACGCCGATCATTTTCCTCCATGGCGTAGGCTCCGATAAATCCGTCTGGCGGCCGCAGCTCGACCACTTCGCAGCGACGCGTCGGACTTTGGCCTTCGACTATCCGGGCTACGGCGAAAGCGACTTCGCCGAAGGCGCCACCCGCGACGATTTTGCGGCCGCAATTCTGGCGGCGATGGACGCGCTTGAAATCGAAGACGCGCACGTTTGCGGCCTCTCGCTCGGCGGTGTCGTCGCCGTCGCGATGCACGCGGCCGCGCCCGACCGCTGCGCCTCGCTGATCATCGCCGACAGCTTCGCCGTTCATCCTGACGGCCGCGCAATCTTCGACCGCTCGACCGCCGCGAGTCACAACGGAATGCGCGTCCTCGCCGAAGCGCGCGTGAGCGCCTTGCTCGCGTCGGAAGAGCCGCCCATCCGGAGCGAGGTCATCGAAACGATGGCCCGCATCGATCCCGCGGCTTATCGCATCGGAGCCGAGGCCGTCTGGCTCGCCGAGCAGACCGACCGAGCCGCCGCCGTCCGGGTCCCCACGCTCGTGCTCGTCGGCGATCTCGATCCAGTGACTCCGCCGACACTTTCAGAGCAACTTGCGCAGATCATTCGAGGTGCGCGCCTGGAAGTCATCGCGGGCGCCTCCCACCTCGCCAACCTCGACAAGCCCGCCGAGTTCAACCGCGCCATCGACGATTTCCTTTCCGACGTGGATCGGCAGGCCTAGAAAGCTCCCGAACGATCGGAGAGAGCATGGAAGCCTATATCGTCGACGCGGTGCGCACTGCCGGAGGAAAGCGCGAAGGCGCTCTCAAGGACTGGCATCCGGCGGACCTCGGCGCGGCCGTCCTGAATGCCCTCGTCGACCGCACCGGCATCGACGGCGCGGCAATCGACGATGTGATCGTCGGCTGCGTCGGCCAGATCGGCGAGCAGTCGTTTCACATCGGGCGCAACGTCGTCATGGCCTCGAAGCTTCCCGACAGTGTTCCCGCAGTGTCCATCGACCGCCAGTGCGGAAGCTCGCAGCAGTCGGTGCATTTCGCCGCCCAGGCGGTGATGAGCGGCACGCAGGACATGGTCATCGCCGCGGGCGTCGAAAGCATGACTCGCGTTCCCATGGGCACGCCGGTCATCCTCCCGATGCAGGCGGGCATCGGCATCGGCCCCTGGCCGCAGTCGATCAAGGATCGCTACGGCGTCAACGACTTCACCCAGTTCCGCGGCGCCGAGATGATGGCCAGGAAGTACGGCTTCACGCGCGATGCTCTCGACGCGTTCGCGCTCGAAAGCCACCGCAAGGCGGCCTCGGCAACGCAGGCCGGCGCCTTTGACAGCGAGATCGTCCCGCTGCCCGTCAACGGCCATGACCACCGTACCGACGAAGGCATCCGCTACGACGCCTCGCTCGAGGGCCTGGGAAGCCTGAAGACGCTCGTTCCGGACGGCGTGATCACCGCCGGCAACGCCTCGCAGATCTGCGACGGCGCATCGGGCGTGCTCATCGTCAACGAACGCGCGCTCAAGGCACACAACCTCACGCCGCTCGCACGCATCGATCAACTGACGGTCACCGCCGGCGATCCGGTCATCATGCTCGACGAACCGATTCGCGCCACGCGCGTCGCTCTCGAACGCTCGGGCCGAAGCATGAGCGAGCTCGACCTTTACGAGGTGAACGAGGCCTTCGCGCCCGTCCCGCTCGCCTGGCTGCAGCAGCTCGAAGCCGACCCGGCCCGGCTCAATGTCCATGGCGGTGCGATCGCCCTCGGTCACCCGCTCGGGGCGTCCGGCGCCAAGCTGATGGCGACGCTGATCCATTCGCTCCGCCGCCATGGCAAACGCTTCGGCCTGCAGACGATGTGCGAGGGCGGCGGAATCGCCAACGTCACGGTCGTGGAGGCGCTGAACTGACGTGCCGACGGTCTGGCTCACCCGCCGCGATGGCGCGACCGAAAAGGTCGAGGCGAAGTCCGGCCGGTCGCTCATGCTCAACATCCGCAAGCGCGGCCAGATCCAGGCCATCTGCGGCGGCTGCGCCAGCTGCGGAACCTGCCACGTCTACGTCGCCGAAGACTGGGTCGAGCGCCTCCCGCCGATCGAGTCGGACGAGGAAACGATCCTCGCCTTCTCCGACTGGCGCGAGCCGAACAGCCGCCTGTCCTGCCAAATCAAGGTCACGGACGCTCTCGAGGGCCTGTGCGTGACGGTCGCGCCAGAGGATTGAGCGGCTCAGAAGATGCGGGGGGTAGACGCGGCTCGCCGGGAGGGGTGGGGAGGATGTCAGCGAGCCGCACGACGAGTCATACGGGCCTCCGAACACCAGCCTACTGGGGCAAGTGCCGAGGCCTCCCTACGGGTTCCCGTTTCGACGCGTTGCGGGCGCGGAAGCAGCGACCATCACCGTCACCCGAAGGCAAGCGCTCCGGCGAGCCCCGACCCCAGCACGACCGCGGGAACACCCAGCTTAGAACGCCACAGGTAAAGCAGTGCGAGAGCCCCGGCGAAGATAGCTACTCCGGCGGCGAGGACTGGAACGGAGCGGGCGAGGTTCCACCCTAGCTGGATGGCCGTGACCAGGATCAGGCCGACCACTCCCGCCGCCACCCCTTCCAGGAACCGGTGCAACCGCTCGTCTTCGATCACGCGCTCGAGCTGGTCGTAGAACAGCAGGGTGAAGGCGAAGGCCGGCAGGAAGACTCCGGCGGTAATGGCCAACGCTCCCGCCAGCCCTCCGGCGAGATAGCCGACGAACGTCGCGAAAATGATGAGAGGCGCGGGAATGATCCCGGAAATGGCGAGGCTGTCGAGGAACTGGCTCTCGCTGATCCATCCCTTTTCGACGGCGTCGTCGCGCACGAACGGGATCGCCGTATAGGCCCCGCCAAAGGTGAGCAGACCCGCCTTCAAGCCGGTGAAGAAGAGCGCGAGAGGACCGACGCTGCCGAGCTCGACCTCGGGGACAATGCCGGCGGACACCAGCGGTCCACCGAGAGCCGAATTATCGCCGACCGAGAGGGCAAGGGCCACCGCACCGGCCAGAACGAGGCCGGCCAGCGCGAATCGCCTGGTTGCCAAAGCAGCGTAAGCCAGACCCGCGGCCGGAAGCGTTATCCAGAAGCTGACACCGACGGAGGCGGAAGCGGCGCTCGCCAGCGCAAGAGCCCACAGCCATGGACTGATCAGACTATGGTCGGCAATTCTGTGCACTGCGCGTACGATCAGCGCGATCACACCAATCTGGATGCCGAGAAAGACGGCGGCAATCTGCGGCTGCTGGAGATCGAGCCGCTCATACCCCCAAGCCAATGCGAGAATCAGCAACAGGCCAGGGAGCATGAATCCGAGGCCCGCCAGGAAGCCACCGAGCCGCTTCCCCTTCATCATGCCGAAATGCACGCATAGCTCGTGCGCCTCGGGTCCGGGAAGGACCTGGTAGAGAGCCAGCAGGCGATTGAAGCGCCCCGGCTCGACCCATCTTTGCTCCTCCACCAGTTCGCGCTTGATCATCGCGATCTGCGCGACCGGCCCGCCCCAGGCGAGCAATCCGAACCGCAGGAAGCGGAGGAAGATCGCTCCCGGTGTTTCGGAGGGTGAAGCTGTAACCACGATGACTGGCTAAATTGCCTTTCCCCTATTGTCTAGTCAAAAACTAGAGATTAGATGCGCTCCGACTCGGGGCCTTTACCCGAGGCAACAAGGGGAGAAGCCGTGCTCGACCTTTCGACGATAACCGTGCTCGACATACTACCTTTTGTCGCCGTGGGTTTTGCTGCCCAGCTGGTCGACGGCGCCCTTGGAATGGCATTTGGCGTTATCTCAACGACCTTGCTCGTGAGCATAGGCGTGCCACCCGCGGCCGCCTCGGCCGGCGTGCACACCGTGGAAACTTTCACGACGGGCGTTTCAGGCATCAGCCACATCGCGCACCGCAACGTCGACTGGAAACTGCTATCGAGAATCGCCATTCCCGGAGTCCTGGGAGGCGTGGTCGGCGCTTACCTCCTGACCCAACTCGACGCTGAAACCGTAAAGCCGTTCGTTCTCGCATATCTCGCCGCAATCGGCCTCTTCCTCATCTGGCGCGGCTTTCATTATCCACCGGAGCACAAAGCCCCGAGGGTGGTCGAGCCGCTCGGACTTGTTGGCGGCTTCCTCGACGCGGCAGGCGGCGGTGGCTGGGGACCCGTCGTGACCGGAAACCTGCTCGTGCAGGGGACGGAGCCGCGGCGGACGATCGGCACCGTCAATACGGCCGAGTTCATCCTGACCGTCAGCATTTCGATCACTTTCATCGCAACGCTTGGATGGGCCGCTTTCACCGTCGCTACACTGGGGCTTCTGATCGGCGGCGTATTCGCTGCACCGCTCGGCGCCTGGGCCGCGAAGATCGCGCCGCCGAAGGCGCTGCTGGTGTTCGTCGGAATCGTGCTGAGCCTGACCAGCGCCTATGGCGTCTACCGGGCGCTGGTCTGATCATTTCCATCTCGAGGAGCAGCATAACATGTGGGACCTTCCGCCTCCCGATCCGGGATTTGAGATCGTCGTCGCCAGCCGCGGCATGTCGAAGGGCATCTCCCAAACCGACGGTGTCCAGGTCATTCCAAAGGCGTTTTTGCAGGTTGATAAGGTGCAGGTCGGCGGCCAGTGGAAGAACGTGAGCTCGCCAGTCGCCGACGGCGAAGCAGCAGCATTCGTCAATTACACACCCAAGCTCGGTCCCTTCCAGCTGACGCTCGGCGCGGCCTACAAGTTTCAGACCAATGTGAAGGGCGAGACCGACGACGACTCCTTCGAATTCACGACGACCGTCAGCCGCAGGTTCGGCAAGCTGTCGATGAGGGTTTCAGTGATCTACAGCCCGGATGATCTCGGCGGGGCGCGACGCTCGCTCTACGCCGAAGGAGGGCCTTCGTTCGACTTGACCAAAACCATTCGTCTGTCTTCGAACCTCGGTCACCGAAGCCGAGTCAACGGCGACGACTACACGTCGTTCAACGCCGGCGTCAGCAAGACGCTCTTCAAGAAGATGACGATGGACCTGCGCTATTACGACACGGCTCAGGGCGAGCTGGGCGAGGCTTACGACAACCGTGTCGTGCTCTCAGGCCGGCTTGCACTGTAGCAGCAGCGAGTACGGGTATCGCGAGCGCGCCGAATGTCCGTTTTCCACCCATTCCAGACATTAGCGTAGTGTCTGCTTTCGACCCATTCCTGCCGCTAAGAGGACTACTGGCTTCAACGGCCCGTGAAACCATTTGCCCAATATTAGGCATGCTGATGGGACCGTGTTGAACCGCCGTACGGCGGTATCTAGGGCACCCACGATGGTCCCTAATCGTCTCGTCGCCCTCGAAGGCTTGGCTGTCTCCTTCATCGTCGATGTAGACCCAACCTATGCATACATGGGCTGGCACCTTGCTCACTCACTTGCGACTCGTCTGAAGCTTCCGTGGCAGAGCATTCACGTCCAATGTACGAGGGAAGTGCCAAGCCGCACTGTCGAAGCATTTCGCACGCTTGGCTGTAGCAGTCATGTGCTGGAGCGGTTCGGCGACGGGCGCTACTGCAACAAGCTGGCGCAGTGGGACAACCTTCGTGACGTCCCTGCGGAACACCTGGTGTTCCTTGATACGGACGTGATCTGCGTCGACGATTTCATTAGGCGTTTGCCAGCAAACGCGGTGGGAGGAAAAGTCGTGGATCTGGAAAATCCACAACTGCCTCTGCTTGACGTCCTGTTCGCTCGGGCCGGCTTTGACGACCGCCCGGAGATCGTTGACGTCGACCTGCGGCAAGGGAAGACGTTCAGGGCGAACTGCAATGGTGGCTTTTACTCGGTTCCGAAGGCGCTTGCGGAGACCCTGTTCGAAGCTTGGCGTCGACATGCTGTGGGTCTGTTAGCCGACCTGGAACCTTTGAAGGCAGCAAAAAAGGAAAGCCATGTTGACCAAATCGCGTTCTGCATGGCCATGCATGAGACGAAGCTGCCCTTTGCTGATCTGCCGACGAACCTGAATTACCCGCTGCACCTCGCGGGCCCGAAGCGCTTCGTTGAAGCGGGCTCGCTCGACCTACTGCACTACCACACGCCCTCGCTTAACGTGGTTGGGCTTATCGAAGTTCAACGCGAGCTTGAAGCACGGGAGAAGGCAGCCGTCGATCAGGCTAATGAACAGATCAAGGCAAACTTCGAGACCGAAACCTTCTGGGGTTTTCGCTACCATCGCTTTCCTGAACGAGGTTCAGGCGTTGGCTCGCGTGGAGCGAACCTGGAATACAAGCGCAATCTCCTGAAAGCAGCTGGCGCAGAGGAAGCAGCCTCCGTCCTCGATGTGGGCTGTGGAGATCTGGAAGTCGTGCATGCGCTGGACCTGAAATGCTATGTTGGCGTCGACCGGTCCCAGGCCAGCCTTGTTCGTGCCGCTGAGCGTCGTCCATCTTGGACCTTTCATGAAGCTCCGGCACCTAAAGTCGCGAGCGCAGAGATGGTGCTTTGCCTGGAGGTTGCCATCCACCAGCCTACCGAGGCCGATTATCAAGCCTTGATCACCTTCCTTGCTAGTAAGACGGACCGAACACTGATTGTGTCTGGATATGAAACTAGGACCGATAAGATAACTGCTAATCACATGCTCTATTTCTATGAGCCGCTGCAGCTGAGCTTGGAGAAAACGGGGCGCTTCAAGAGCATCCAGAAGATTGGGTCGCACTCGGATGTAGTGATCTATCGCTGTGAGACTGAGTGAGTGATTGATCACGCATGTCTTCAGCCATTCAGGCGAATGGCAGCTTCCGACCCATTGCGGACATAGCCGCCTGTTACATTCTCCGTCGATGTTGAAAGCGACAGTCTTTGTTTCGGCGCTTCTTCTGAATGCGCTGGCAATCGCTTCCCCCAATGAGTTAACTTTCATTGCAAGCGAGCGACAGGTCGCCAGCCTGACGGGTGCATCAGGGCGCAGGTCACTTTCAGTCACCGTCAGCGGCGACCCGATGCTGGGTGCCGGAACGCAGGCAGACTGCGAACTCCGCGCAGTGGAAAGCCATCGCTCATGGCACTTCGTTCCGTTCAGGTCGGAAACGATGGAGGTGGATGCGACTGACCTTCAAGGCATCCACTTCATCGTGAAGCCGATGGGCGACCGAGCTTTTCGGATTGAGACTGGTTTCGCCGAGAGAATGTGCGCTGCCGGTCTTTCGTTCGCTGGAACCTACCGACGGCGTTGAGGACCCCCGTTTCGTGTCAGCGCTAATGTCCGATTTCCACCCAAAGCAGACGTTAGACGCAGTCGCGCGGTCGGGATGAGGGGCGCCGTAACCTATTCCGCCAAGGGGCAATCTAACGCGTAGACTATTGAGGCTCACTCAGGCGGCACCCGTCTGTCAGATCCGCGAGAGCCGCGATTTGACCGTGGTCAAAGTCTAAGGCCCGAATCAGCCGTAGTGCCGCCGCATCCATCAAGGAGGCTGCAATGACCCGTCGCGTTTCGCATGAAGCCCTGATCGCCCGCAAAGAGATTGTCGCCGCGCCAGTTGAACGGGCCTGCGAGGATCACAATTTCGGGCTGCCTCCGGCCATTCACCTGATGACGGGTGCGCTGTTCCTTGGCTTCGTCAGCGTGCTGTGCATGGCTTTGGCGAGCCCCGGACTGGCGGTGCCGTTCGGCATCTTCGCTGCCTTCATCATCGCTTTCTTCGCGGTGCCGACCGTGTTTGTGAAGGCTTCCCCGAGCAAGGGATCGCACGCAATCGGCTGGACCGACTTTCTCGAGCGCGGAATTGCCACGGAGCATGGCCGTTGTGGCGGCCCTGAGGCCGCTGTGCTCGTGCTGATGCTCCCCGCCTTCATCTTCCTTTGGGCGATCGCAATCGCGACGATCGTCGCGCTGGTCTAACGGGGTCTAAGCGGCCAGCGCGTCGAGCCGGCCGGGATCCAGCAGCCGGATCCCGCGCCGGCCTTTGCGTTGTATCACGCGATGCTTTTCGAGGTTGCCGATCTGACGGCTCACCGTCTCGATTGTGAGCCCCAAAACTCCAGCCATCTCCTCACGGCTCAGCGGCAAATCAAATTGAGACCCAGCATGACATGGAGAATCGGACGCGGCGCGTGCCATCGCCAGCAGGAAGCCCGCGACCTTCTGCCTCGCACTTCTGCGACTTATAAGGTCAATGATCGACCGGCTTTCGAACAGATCTTCAGCAGAACGCCGAAGCAGCGCCCGACCCAAGGCAGGAAAGCGTTCTAATGCGTTCTCATAATCGACCCGGCCAAATACACAGAGCCTGCTGTCTGTCAGCGCAATGACGTGGTGGTGAGCGACAGGCGCGAACATCTCGCCGACGAAGCCCGCAGGGTGCACGAGACTGAGGATGCGCTCCGTTCCATCCTCCCCAAAGCTGCTGATCTTGAGAGCGCCGGAGATCAGTGTCGCGCAGGCAAAACTGTCGTCGCCGGCAGCGAACAGTGTGTCGCCGCGGCGGATCGTCTGATGGCGACCAAGTCGCGCCAGCTCAGCCCGCTCCTCCTCGCTCAGAGCAGAGCAGGCAGCTCTGTCGCGCACGGGGCAAGTTGTACAAGCAAGCGGGTTCTTGGCCATGGCAGCGATTTAGCGATTGTGTGGCCGAGTTCCAGCCGGAGCAACCGATTGCGAACAGTCTGGCACGTCATTGAACTGCCTCGGCTCGCCGCGTAGCGCGAAGGTGTGAAACCCAAGCTTCTTACGACCATGCGTGACTACTCCTGGCGCATGTTCCTCGGGGACACACTTGCTGGCATTACTGTCTCGCTCGTCGCTCTCCCTTTAAGCATCGCGATCGCAATTGCCTCTGGCGCCGATCCGAAAGCCGGCCTTGTCACAGCAATCATCGCCGGATTTCTAGTCTCTCTGCTCGGTGGCAGCAGGGTTCAGATCGGCGGACCTACTGGCGCCTTCATCGTCGTCGTGTACGGGATCATCGATCAGCATGGGTTCGACGGCCTGCTTCTGGCGACGCTGATGGCGGGCGTAATCCTTGTCATCGGCGGGTTTGTACGCGCCGGCCGTTTCATCGCGTTGGTTCCGGAGCCGGTGATCGAAGGCTTTACGGTCGGCATCGCGCTGATCATTGTGGTCAGCCAACTCAAAGACCTGCTCGGCCTCTCGACGGCGAACGTGCCTGCTGACCTCGTCGAAGCATTGCCGGCGCTCTGGGCCGCTCGTGAAGCTATCAACCCCATAGCATTGACGGTCGGCTTATGCTCGATTGCCGGCATCGCGATACTCCGGCGCATCGCCCCTTGGTTTCCCGGATCTCTCCTAATTGTCGCAGCAGCGTCCGCGACCGTGGCCCTGCTATTCTTGCCGGTCGACACGGTTCAATCGCGCTTTGGTGCGCTGCCCGCCGGGTTGCCGGTTCCATCGCTGCCGCACATCAGCGTCGCGCGAGTAAGTGAGTTGCTGCCCTCGGCCTTTATCATTGCCTTCCTGGCTGGCGTGGAGTCGCTTCTTTCCGCAATCGTCGCGGACCGCATGATTGGTGGGCGTCACCGCTCCAATGCCGAGTTGCTCGCACAAGGTGTAGCCAACATCGCTTCCGCCCTTTTCGGCGGCTTGCCAGCCACTGGTGCGATCGCGCGAACGGCGACCAACGTGCGCGCCGGCGGCCGTACGCCGGTAGCTGGAATTGTGCATGCGCTGGTCATTCTCCTGATCACCCTCGGAGCTGCATCACTCGCCGGCTACCTAGCCCTGCCGGCCCTCGCCGGCCTTCTGATCGTGACCGCATGGATTATGAGCGAGCCCGGACGCTGGGCAGAGCGGATGAAAATCCGGACCGGCGATCGCACGCTGCTGTTCGTGACCATGACCTTGACCGTCGTCACCGACCTCACGATCGCTATCGCTGTCGGGACTGTAGCGGGGCTGGCGCTGCGCCTCATTCGCAGGGACGTCGAGCCGGCCGATTGGACGCCTTCGGACCGGTCGAAGCTGTAAGATCCGAATGTCCGCTTTCCACCCAAAGCAGACATTCCCCTGTCCTACATCCGGGCTGCTGTGCCATGCTGCGGCAATGCGATTTCGCGGCTCACCGATGATAGTGCGATCAAGCGAAGTTGAATCCGCACCAACAAGCAACTTCGTAAACTTCGCCAGTTTTGTCGACTTAGGCGCGTCACTCCAATGAAGATCGCCTGCGTTGGCGCCGGTCCCGCCGGGCTCTATTTCGCGATCTCGATGAAGCTGCGCAACCCGTCGCACGGCATCATCGTGTTCGAGCG
>CAWAQT010000012.1:0-12933 GCA_963784245.1 uncultured Alphaproteobacteria bacterium | reverse complement strand
TCACCCAAGCTGCATGCCGGCCGAGCAGAAAATCGAGCATTTCTCCGACCAGCACTGACGCTGCAACTAGCCATGCCGTCCAGTCGCGTTCTGAAAGCTGGATCGCAATCCAGCCACCCACCAGCGTTGCAAGGAACCGGGCGAGATCGAAAAGCTGATTCGCCAAGGGCAAGGCAGCCGGCGCATTGGGATTGTTGAGGTCGATCCGAGGCGGTGGAAAGGCCATGTCGCCAGGCCTTCGACCAGCATCATCAGGGCGATTGCGATCGCGACTCCAGCCGCTACGCTCCGAGCGTCCTATTATGAGTGCCCTAACGCTCACGCCCCGCCCTATTTCCCTTTCACTCCGTGCGCGCGCGTGGCCGAGGCTTCGCCTCGTCTCCGGCGGCTTGTCTGCCGGAAGGCCGCGCGGGAGAGTTCGCGATAGCCTTCAAAGGGTTGTCTCGGCGCCGAAGGAGCAACCGCCCCCGGAATCTCTCAGGCAAATGGACCGCGCGGGCCTGACAGTCTGGAAAGTGCTCGTCACGACATGGCGGGCCACCGAAGGGGTAAGCCGGCCGCGGCCGGTGAAAGCTCTCAGGTCGCGCGACAGACGGGGGCGACGGAGTTGGACGGGAGGATCCCGTGCGGCTGTCGCAACCGGAGCGCATGATGAGCAGAGAAGTCCACAACGGTCCTACCGACAAGATTCAGGCACGGGGCGAACCGTACAGCGGCGATCCGGAAGGTGGCGCGGGCGTTGCCGAAGCTCAGCCTCAAAAGCTGCCGCTGGATGAGTGGCACCGCGCACAAGGCGGCCGGATGGTCCCGTTCGCCGGCTATGAAATGCCGGTCCAGTACGAAGGCATCATGGCCGAGCACCTGTGGGTGCGGGAAAATGCCGGCCTGTTCGACGTCAGCCACATGGGCCAGATCCTCGTCCACGGAAGCCAGGTCGATAGCGCCTTGGAGACGCTCCTTCCCGGCGAGCTGAAGCTGCTGGGCGACATGAAGCTCCGCTACTCGCTGCTGTTGGCCGAGGACGGCACGATCATCGACGACCTGATGGCGACGCGCCGTGGCGAGGCATTCTATCTCGTCGTCAACGGCGCGACCAAGCAGGGCGACCTCGAGGTTCTCGAGCAACTCCTTCCACGCAGTGCCGTGGTCGATCACATGAAGGAACAGGCGCTGCTGGCGCTGCAGGGCCCCAAGGCGGCTGAGGTGCTGGAGGCAGTCGCCCCGGGTGTTTCGAACCTGAGCTTCATGGAGGGCGGACCGTTCCGAGCAGTCGGACATCCCGTCTGGATCAGCCGTTCCGGCTATACCGGCGAGGACGGATTCGAGATTTCGATTCCCTCCGTCGCCGTGCAGCAGTTAGCGGACTGGCTGGTCGGCGATGAGCGGGTGAAGCCGATCGGCCTTGGCGCCCGCGACTCGCTCCGGCTGGAGGCGGGTCTTCCGCTTTACGGGCACGACATCGACCGGACTACCACACCGGTTATGGCTGGCCTCACGTTCGCCATCGGCAAGCGTCGCCGGTCGGAAGGCGGCTTCCCTGGCTTCATGCGCATTCTCGCCGAGATGCAGAACGGCGCGCCGCAGAAGCGGGTCGGCATCGAAATCGACGGCCGCCAGCCGGTCCGGGAAGGCGCGCTCATTCTCGACGGTGAAGGCAATGAGGTGGGCCGGCTTACCAGCGGCGGCTTCTCGCCCTCGCTGCAGCGGCCGATCGCCATGGGCTATGTCGCGACGCGTCTTTCCGAAGTCGGAACGGCACTGAAGCTGGAGCAGCGCGGCAAGCTGTTCGACGCGCGCGTGGCCGCGCTTCCGTTCGTACCCCACCGCTATCACCGCAAGGGAGCAAGTGCATGACGGTCTATTTCACCCGTGAGCATGAATGGATCCGTGTCGAAGGCGACACGGCGACCGTCGGCATTTCCGATCATGCCCAGCAGGCCCTTGGCGACATCGTCTTCGCCGAAGTCCCCGAAGCGGGCCGAAAGCTCAACAAGGGCCAGGAGGCGGCCGTCGTGGAGTCGGTGAAGGCCGCGTCGGACGTCTATGCGCCGGTCGGGGGCGAAGTGGTGGAAGGCAATGCAGCCGTTGCCGATGATCCCGCGCTCATCAATCGCGACCCAGAGGGCGAGGGCTGGTTCTTCAAACTCAAGCTGGATGACCCCGCGGCGATCGAGAGCCTCATGGACGAGCCTACGTATCGCGACTGGGTGAAGACGCTCTGAGCGCCACCATCGCCTCGACCAGTCGCTGGAATGCCGCCGACTATGCGCGCGTCGGCCGCTTCGTCGCCGACCTCGGCGCGGCAGCGCTTGACCTGCTCGATCCCAAGGTTGGCGAGCGAATTCTCGACGTCGGTTGCGGCGACGGGGCGCTGACCCACAAGATCATCGAGCGCGGCGCGGACGTCGTGGGGGTCGACGATTCGCCGGAGCTGGTCGCTGTTGCCGCGGCGACCGACATCGACGTGCACCACGTCGACGCGGCGGACATGACGTTCGACCGCGAATTCGATGCGGCATTCTCGAATGCGGCGCTGCACTGGATGCTCGACAAGGAGCGGGTGGCTAGCGCCATCTTCCGCGCGCTCAAACCCGGCGGCCGCTTCGCCGGCGAGATGGGCGGGGAGGGCAATCTCAAGCTTCTGCGCGAGACGCTTGATGCCGAGCTCGTGGCGCGCGGCTATCCGCCGCCGCTCGAACTCTTCGAACTGGTATCCCTCCGTGGAGGAGTTCGCGAGCGTCTATGAGCAGGCGGGTTTCACCGAGATCGACGCGCGCCTGATTGAGCGGCCCACGCCGCTCCCTAACGGCGTTGCCGCCTGGGTGACGACCTTCCGCCGCGGCTGGCTTGATCGCGCCGGCGTTCCTGAGGAGGAGCGCGCCGAAATCGGCCAGGCAGTCGCCGAGACCATCGGCGTCGACAATGCCGACTATGTCCGTCTTCGCTTCATCATGAGGAAGCCCAGCTAAATGCGTTACTTGCCTTTGTCGGAGGCTGATCGCAGCGCCATGCTGCAGACGATCGGCGCCGCGACAATCGACGATCTGTTCCGCGACGTGCCGGCGGAAGCTTTGCTGAAAGGCCCGATCGAAGGGCTGCCCGCGCACGCGTCTGAACTGTCGGTCGAGCGCCAACTCTCGGCTCTCGCGCGGAAGAATTTGTCAGCCGGCGAGGCTCCGTTCTTCCTCGGCTGCGGCGCCTACAAGCATCACATCCCGGCGAGCGTGGATCACATCATCCAGCGCGGCGAGTTCCTGACCGCCTACACCCCGTACCAGCCGGAAATCGCTCAGGGCACGCTGCAGGTGTTGTTCGAGTTCCAGACGCAGGTCGCGCGGCTGTACGGCTGCGAAGTCGCCAATGCCTCGATGTACGACGGTTCGACCGCCTGCTGGGAAGCGATCGTCATGGCGGGCCGCATTACAAAGCGGAAGCTGGCGATCCTGCACCAGGGTCTTCACCCGCATTACGTGTCGGTGGTGAACACGATGGCGCGGTTCACCGGCGACGACATCGCCGATTGGGCGCCGACGTTGAGCGCCGATCCGGGTTACGACGACCTGATCGCCGAAGTCGAAGCGAACAGCCCAAGCTGCGTCGTCGTGCAATATCCCGATGTGCTGGGCCGCATTGGCGACCTGACGCCGCTGGCTGACGCTTGTCACGCGAACGGCGCGCTACTGATTGCGGTCGTCACCGAGCCGGTGGCGCTCGGCCTCATCCGCTCGCCGGGTGAGATGGGCGCAGACATTGTGGTAGGCGAAGGCCAGTCGATCGGCGTCGGCCTGCAGTTCGGTGGTCCGTACGTGGGCCTGTTCGCCACCCGCGAGAAGTACGTGCGTCAGATGCCGGGACGTCTCGCCGGCGAAACCGTCGATGCGGAGGGCAAGCGCGGCTTCGTCCTGACGCTGTCGACGCGCGAGCAGCACATTCGCCGTGAGAAGGCGACGTCGAACATCTGTACCAACTCCGGCCTCTGCGCCCTCGCATTCTCGGTGCACATGAGCCTGCTCGGCGAGAAGGGCCTGCGCCAGCTTGCTCAGCTGAATCACGCGCGCGCGTGCGAGGTCGCGGACCGGCTGGCCGCGATTCCGGGCGTACGTGTCGTCAACGACAGCTTCTTCAACGAGTTCACCGTCGAGCTTCCAGTCGAGGCGCGTCCGGTCGTTCGGGCGCTTGCCGACAAGGGCATACTCGGCGGCGTATCGCTCGGGCGCCTCTACCCGGACGAACCGGATCTGCAGAACGGACTGATCGTCGCGGTGACCGAGACCGCTACCGATGAGGACATCGCGGCGCTGGAAGCGGGCTTGAAGGAGGTGTGCCAGTGACCGTCAATCCTTCCGGCTGGCGGCCCTCCACCCCCGCGAATGAGCAGGGGGAGGCGCAGACCGTCACCGGCAATCGGGCCCTGATGCTCGAAGAGGCTTTGCTGTTCGAGATCGGGTCGGTCGACCAGACGGGCGTCGATTTCCCGGACTTCAAGCCGAACGCGTCGCGTCTCGGTGGAATGGAGCGCAATCGCGAGATCGGGCTTGCCGGGCTCAGCGAGCCGGAGGCGGTCAGGCACTACACTCGCCTGTCGCGCCAGAATTATGCGATCGACCTCGGCCTTTTCCCGCTCGGGTCGTGCACGATGAAACACAATCCCCGCCTGAACGAGAAGGTCGCCCGAATGCCGGGTTTTGCCGACATTCATCCGCTGCAGCCGATCGACACGGTTCAAGGTGGTCTGGAGCTGATCGATCTCGTCGGCCGCTGGCTGACGACTCTGACCGGCATGCCCGCCGTGGCCATGAGCCCCAAGGCCGGAGCGCATGGCGAGCTGTGCGGATTGCTGTGCATCCGCGCCGCATTGGAGGCGCGCGGCGACGCTCGCGAAGTCGTCCTGGTGCCGGAAAGCGCTCATGGGACGAACCCGGCTACGGCCGCCTTTGCGGGTTACCGAGTGGAGAACATTCCGGCGAATGCAGCGGGCAGAGTCGATCTGGAGGCGCTGAAGGCCCGGCTCGGACCCGACGTCGCGGCGGTAATGATCACCAACCCGAATACCTGCGGACTGTTCGAGCCGGACATGAAGGCCATCAGCGACGCGGTCCATGCGGCGGGAGCGCTAGTCTATTGCGACGGCGCCAACTTCAACGCGATCGTCGGCAAGGTCCGGCCCGGCGACCTTGGCATCGATGCGATGCACATCAATTTGCACAAGACTTTCTCGACGCCTCACGGCGGCGGCGGGCCCGGTGCCGGGCCGGTCGTGCTGAGCGCGGCGCTGGCGCCATTCGCACCGCTTCCGTTCGTCGACAAGGAGGGCGATCGATTTATCCTCGTCGAGGAGGAAACCGCCGGGGAGCACCACGCGCAGAACTTCGGCCGGATGGTCGCCTTCCATGGGCAGATGGGCATGTTCACGCGCGCAGCATCCTACATGCTCAGCCACGGCGCGGACGGCCTTCGTCAAGTCGCGGAGGACGCGGTGCTGAACGCCAATTACGTCCTGCGTTCGCTGGAAGACGTGCTCGATGCCCCGTTCAGCGAAACCGGACCGTGCATGCATGAAGCGATCTTCTCCGATCGCGGTTTCGGAGGCGGGCTGAGCACGATCGATATCGCCAAGGCGCTGATCGACGAGGGCTTCCACCCAATGACGATGTACTTCCCGCTGGTGGTCCATGGCGCGATGCTCGTCGAGCCGACGGAGACGGAGTCGAAAGCCAGCCTCGATCAGTTCATCGCCGCCTTCAGGTCGGTCGCCGAACGGGCGAAGGCCGGCGACCAGAGCCTCAAGGCCGCGCCCATCTATGCACCGCGCAGGCGCCTGGATGAGACCCTGGCCGCGCGGAAGCCGGTTCTCGTCTACAAGGAGCCGGAAGCGGCGCAGGCAGCCGAATAGGTATGTCCTGGTCGGCGACTTTCACGCTGATCAACGCCGTCGCGTTTCTGCCGCGTGCTACTCAGGGGGCGAGCGCATGAGCGACCGGCGCTTCTACGAGGGTTCGGCCGGTGAAGATGCCAGGCGTTCGGCGCCCGCCGCGTTACGCAATCGCGAGCCGATTGCCGACGTTTTGGCGGGATGGCTGCCCAAGAGGGGCACGGTGCTGGAGGTCGCCAGCGGGACAGGCGAGCACGCAATCTGGTTCGCCGAGCGCTTTCCCGATCTGACATGGCAACCGAGCGAGACACATCCCGATGCGCTCGCTTCCATCAACGCCTGGCGTGAGGAGTCCGGCTGCTCGAACCTGCGCGCCCCGATCATCGTCGATGCCACATCCACCGACTGGTCGCTTGACCGCGCCGACGCCGTACTGAACATCAACATGGTGCATATCAGTCCGTGGGAAGCCTCGCTCGGGCTGATCGCTGGTGCGGCTCGCCTGCTGCCAGCCGACGGGTTGCTTATTCTCTACGGACCGTGGTTTAAGGACGACATTGAAACCGCGCCGTCCAACCTCGCGTTCGACGAGAACCTGAAAGCGCGAGACGCGGAATGGGGTCTTCGCAGGGTGGAGGATTTCGCTGCCGCGGCTGCCGAAGAGAACTTTGAACTTGTCGAATGGCAGCAGATGCCTGCGAACAACCTGATGCTGCTCTTTCGAAGGGCGGATGGCGAACGCACTTAAGCAAAGTTTTACCGTGGCCGTTTATCTTGCCGGCCATGGACCAGAGCACCAACAGCCAGAATCGCAAGTCGCGCCGCTCGCAAGTGCTGCTTTCGGCTACGCTCGAACACGGCGGTGGCTCGCAAGGGGTCAAGCTCCGCAACCTTTCCGAGGAGGGAGCTTTGGTCGAAAGCGACAAGCTTCCGATCGAGGGTACGACCGTCCACTTCATACGCAATGAGCTCAACGCCGTCGGGCGCGTTGTCTGGGTCAGCGGGCGCTATGCCGGCATTGCCTTTTCCAACAAGCTCGATCCGTCCGAGGTTCTTCGCCACATCCCCGCTCCGCGTCCGAAGATTCAGGCGCGCTACTGGCGGCCAGGAATCACGACCGCCCAGTTGAATGCCGAGCAGCGGCGCCTTGCGGAGAGCTGGATGTGGAGCCCGTCGTCGTCGCGACCGGGGGAATAAGCCCGCTTAGTTCATCGTCCGCAACAGCTCACGCTGATCGCGGAGCCATTTGACAAGCTCGGCCAGGGCAATGAGCCGGCGGAAGGTGATGCCGTAGGTGCGGCCGTCCCTCCAGCGCACGATCGCTTCTCTCGAGGGCATACCGGGCAGGGTCACAAGGACCTCCGCGCCGACGTCGAGGTCACGGCTGGATTCGACCTTCAGCCCGCCTTGCGAGACGTCATGGGCGCGCATGCCGTAGACGTTTGACCCCTGCCGGACGGATGCGATGCAGCGCACCTCGACTCGTGGCATGCGCGGGCGAGGGCCTTCCATCGACGAAGCGAGCAATTCGACGACGTCGATGCTCTTGTCGAAGGAAATGCCGGCTGAGTCCCCGCGGACCCAATTGACGATCCCCGGAATCTGCTCGCCGCGTTTCAGCTCCACCGAAAGGGGCGTGCCGGCCTCCAGCTTGCAGTAGGGGCGGATCATCATGCCACCTGCCGAGATGTTCTTGATCAGGCACAGCTCTCGCCGGTCTTCCACCAGCACGGTGCCGACGCGGAACAAAGTCAGGAATCGCTCGCCCTCACGCCGCTCGACAGGGTCCGGAGTTCGATCGGACAGCGAATATAGCGTTGTCTCAACCGGTTGTTCTTCCACGCGAAACTCCGGGGGCGGCGCCTTCATACCCTGAGGCGTATCAAGCGAGGCTTACCAGATCGTTGACCGTCCCTCCGCAACGGCTGCATTCCGCCGATTCAATTTTGCGACTGCCTCTCCTGCCGGCGAAAAGAGCCCCGCGGCGGCAGGAACAGCTTGCGGATGGAGATGGATATTGTCCGGCCTAGCGGATCGAGGAGATCGGGCTGGTAGCTGAACGGCACCTCCCCGGCGGCGTCCCTGACCTTCGGCTTGGAATTCGAACAGATTGTTCACTTCGAACCGAACCGAGGTGCCGCGGAGCCACGGATGCTTTGACACGAGGTCCAACCGCTCGCCGAGGTTGGTGAAAAGCCGAAGATTGAAGGTTGCCAGCGACGAGAAGCGTAGATCGTCCCCCGTCGTGCTGTCGACGCGCGTGGCGCTCCGCCAGTTCGCGGAAAGCCGCGCTCCAAGCCCGTTGTTGAAATAGCCGGCCTGGGCCTCGAGTTCGTGGCGCGAGCGTCCGCCAGTGGATCCGACGGCGTCGCCGTCGAGATAGTCCAGTTCAGGCAGGCCCGGTCGGATGGTGACCTCATCGACCAGATTGAGAGTGTGGGTCAGGGAGAATTGCAGACGTCCGCCCTGGCGTCCGCCGCCGCCGAAGCGGCCACCCCAGCCACCTCCGCCGCCGCCACGGAACCCGCCGGCGTCTGCTCCGCCGGGAGGTGGACCAGCGCCTTCTGGTGAAGGGCCGCTCTCGGGCGGTGGACCGCCCGGGGTACCTTGTGTCGGCCCGGTCTGTCCGGTCCCCGCAGCTCGCCTGGCGCGGAGACGGTCGATGGCGGCTTGTGACGGCCGAGCCGACTGCAGCGACTTGGTAAAGTCGAAGCCCCAGCGGAACGTGTCCCGTCGCGCGTCTTCATAATTGACCGGGCGGAAGTCCACGGTGACGAGCTGGCCGTCCTCATCGCGTATGAACCGTTCGGGGAAAGCGTCTTCAAGCTCCTCGCTTACTCCCGGAAAGCTCGAGACGGGACGGTCGAGCCGCGAGCGGACATATTCCGCGCGAAGCCGCAGATCGGTCTCCTCGAACGGCTTCCAATTTCCGCCGATCTTCATCACGTTGCGCTTGTCCGCCAGAAGTTCGGGGTTGCCGCCCGTGATCGCGTTGACGAGCACGGTTTCGCCCGTCGTGAAGTCGAACACGCGGGTCTCCGGGGTCTCCAGAATCGGATCGCCGAGCTGCGAGACGCTGGGCGCCCCCTCTTCGCGCGTCCAGCTGGCGAGGAAGCTCAGCCGATCCACGGGCGACCAATTCAATCCGGCTCCAATCGTCGTCAGCGTCCCGAAATCCGAGAGTTGCTCGACCTCCGCGTTGCCGTTGAACGTGAGGTTGCCGAGCGCGTCGAAGCCGCGCTTCCTGCGCGAGATTGGCAGGTCGACATTCACACTCCCGCTGCCGCGCGTCCGGCTCAGGTCGGCTTCGAAATCCTCGCTCTCGATGCGCTGGTCGATGTCGCGATTGAACGTGCTCGCTCCAACGCGAACGGTCATGCTCGCATCGCCGGCGGGCAGCTTGAACAGGGGACCGTTGGCCGTCACGTCTGCGTCCGCCGAACTCGTGAACGTCCTCGACCGGTCACTCTCCGTCTCATCGGCTCGGTCACTGCGAGTGACCGATCGCTCGAGGTCGGCATTGCCGGTCGCCGACCAGCGCCATTTGCCCTTGTTCCAATTAAGCGCGGCGCCGAGGTGCGCTGTGTCGCTCGTGCTGTTTCGGACCAAAGGATCCAAGGCAAAGTCGGAAAGTCCGAACAGGGATCGGCCGACGTTATGCTCGACTTCGCCGTTGAACGTCCCGGAGACGTCGCCGAGAATTTGACGGTTGATGGTCGCGCCCGCACGAACATACTGCCGCGATCCGACCAGGGTGCGGAAGCCGCGCTCGTCCGGCCCGGTCGAATCCGGGTCGAGGTCGATATCGCGGTTGGCTTCGGTCACCCAATCGTTCGCATCGGCGTCGATGCTGAACATGGTGCGCCCGTTCTGCCCGATCATGAGGCGGTCGAGGTCGACTTCACCGCGGCCGTAATTACCCTCGGTGGCGCCGCCGCCCTCAAGCTCGACGACCGTGGAGCGGAAACGTGGGCGCAGCACGATGTTCACCACGCGCTGGTCGGCGCGATAGCCGTACTTGAGGGCGACTTCCTCGGGCAGGATGTCGACGCGCTCGATGGCTTCAGTCGGGATGTCCCGCATCTCGCGGAAGCTGGAGATTCGCTGCCCATTTAGCAGCAGGATTGGCCGCTCGCCGCCGCGGCCGCGGGCACTGCCGATCTGGGGGGCCAGGGCCTCCAGCAGCTCATTAATGTCGGTGGCGCCGGTGGCGCGCACGTCGCGGGAAGTGAGAGTGTTCTCGGGCGGGATATCGCCGATCACAGTCCCACGACGGACGCCGGTCACGACGATCGCCTCGCCCTCGTCATCATACTCGTCGGCTGCAGCGGCGGTTGCCGGGTCCGCCGCCGGCTGCTCCACCGCGCCTCCGGCAGGCGAGGTGACCTCCTCAGGAGGCGGCTCCTGCACTTGGGCATAGGCGGGTCCGGCGAGGACGAGGGCCAGCGCAGTTGCCGTCGGCCCAGCGAAAACTAACAAACGGCTACAACTACTCATAAGTCGCGCGTTCGGGTTGCGCGGCTTAACGGCTGCTGACCCATGCGTTCATTCCCCCGAACGGTCGTTTGTGTCTGACTAACGACAAAGCTGCGATTTGAACTACAAAAGAATCGCGCCCGCCGGCGATCAGCGGCCGTGTCGGCCTGAGATCGTTCGGCGGCAAATCTGCATCCCGGACCTAGATCCGCTCGTGCGCCGAAGGGCAGTCAAGACTGTTTGCCGATCGGGAGATTTTGTTTGCACGCAGTCCCCGAGTGCTTCGCTAGGCAATCCGATTTTGCGGTGACGAAACAAGCTCAAGAAATTCGCTGCTGAACACGGCCGCATCCCACGATTGAGCAGCCTTCTTTGAGTTCACGACGCCGTGGGCTTCGCGTTGATAGAGAATGCTGGCGCCGGCTTTGCTGCACGCGCAGGAGGCAATTGCATGCGGACTGTAGACGCCTCACTGGCGCCCGTACCGAGTGATTGCAGATGAAACGCCAGCAGCAAGCTGGCGGCAATCCCAAAGACGATAGCTAGTGCTTTCATCTGCCCAATCTCGAACTCGGTTCGCTAGCCAGTAAGTGGCTGCGCTTACGATCAGGTTACCGTTGGGGGTCACCGACGACGCGTTCCGGCGTGAGCTTGCGGCAGTTGCCTGCAGCCGGGCACGGAGGCGGAGACCAACGGTAACTCAGGATAGAACGCGCCGCGTTAAGCATTCGCGGGAACTCCCACCTAACCATTGGCGAGTAAATTCCTCCTGCGGTGGGGCCTTTGTTGAAAGGGCCTTGTATGGTTGCGTTCGGAAAATCCAGAGGTGGCGGTCGTCGCTCGTCAGAGCGATCCGCTGCACCTTTAGTGGCCGTCATTACAACTTTGTCGCGGTCTCACTCAGCCGTTGTCGTCAACGTCTCCACTACAGGTGCTCGGCTGAGCGGCTCAGATTTACCTAGGATGGGCGAGGAACTTGTCGTCAACATTGACGACCTTCAGGCATTTGGAACCGTGGTCTGGAGTGACCACGGGGAAGCCGGGATAGAGTTCGACACGCCTCTCAGTCCTGAAGAAGGGAACTTGCTACAGCAGCAAGTTGAACTGACCAGGGGACTGCCGCTCGAAATGAAGACGGCGTTTAAGTCTTGGGTAATCGGCTGCGCGCGGTGATGGCGTCCCTCCTTTCCTCCTCGCGTTCGAGCAAGGGCACGCTGCTCTCGACCTCTCTATTCAGCCATAACGACCGACCCAGCACTCAGGTTGGCTGCAGGGTTCGGGACCGCCGCCGAAGGAAGTGGGTTTCAAGAGGGCCGTCAAGCGCCTCGGCCAATGCACCGATGGCGCCTCGGGCGTGGCACCTATGTGTCGGGAAACGAGCGGCAGCGGACTTCCTGGCGAGCTCTGCGGGCGGCTGGAGCGGCCTAGCGGCGCCCTAATCGGGGGGGATGAGGCCCAATCATTGGCCCGCGCGGAAGCCAGATGGCGGGGGCCGCCAGCCTTGGAGTGGCCAAGGCCGCGACCCCCATAAAAGGCCCACTCCTCGCCAAGCGTAGCTGCTCAGCAAGGAGCGGGCGACTTCAGTGCATGTGGGGGAGGGCGTCCGCCCTCTGCCTATGCTACCTGTGGGATCGAGTTCCGCCGGCGACGGCGCATTGCGTAGCCAGCTGCGCCGAAGCCTAGGAGCATCATCGCCCAAGTCGCGGGTTCCGGAACAACCGTATTTTGGGGGTCCGGAACAGCCGTATTGATTGTCACGGTTCCGCCTAGGGAACCGGTCGAGCTATTATTGCCATTGATTGTCAGCTGGTAGGTTCCGGCAGCGAGGGTCAGGCTCCGATAGGTTCCAGAACTCAGCAATGCCATTGTCGAACTCTTCCATGAGTTCATACGGACCGCCCGCGCCCGTCAGGATCGCGCTGGTGAAGTCGATGCCCACCGAACTGCTGTTGAGAGTCAGAGAGTAGACGCCGGCCAGATCGTTGGTAAACGTTAGCCATTCTGTAAAAGTCGGATTGTCCAGACCGGCTTCGGTAAAACCGATCGTCGTCTGGGAGCCGACGGTATCCGGACCGTCACAGACCATGGAACAAGCGTCCACCATGGGCAAAGTCTGCACGTTCGCCTTGCCGGCATACGCCGGTGACGCCGATGCCAGGGCGGCGCTGGCCGCAAGCGATGCTAACAGAAGATACTTCATACCCGTCTCCTTGGCTCCGACATCCCGGGCATAATAGGCTGACGTTCCAGCCCGCTATCGGGGGAAACCCCGGCAGAGTTGTCAGCACCGCGCGGCGCTCACGGAGCGGGGATCGGGACGCGCCAGCCACCTACAGGCTAGTCCGGATTCTTCGCGCTCTATCAAAAAGTTATATGGAAGGCGGAGGTGTCGAATGTCCTTCTACCGTCTGTATTTCCGCGACCGGAGAGGCCACGTCAGCGGCATGCGCGAGATCGAGGCGCGTGACGACGCGCAGGCGATCGGAAAAGTCGACCGCATGTATCATGGCGACAGTCGCGAGCTTTGGCGGGACAGCAACCTTCTCAGGCGGTGGGCCGAGGGTGCGGCCAACCCATACTCGCCG
>CAWAQT010000011.1:0-135906 GCA_963784245.1 uncultured Alphaproteobacteria bacterium | reverse complement strand
GGTGATCGGCGACGACCAGCCGGCCCGCCTAGCCGGGCGGGATCTTCAGGTACGGCAGCGCGAACTCCACGATCCGCTCGAACGCGGGCGCCGCCACCGTGCCGCCGTAGATGTCGCCCCGCGGCGTGTCGACCATCACCGCCACCAGCAGGCGCGGGTCCTTCGCCGGGGCGTACCCGATGAACGAGGCGATGAAGTCGGTCTTCGAGTAGCCGCCCTTGATCGCCTTCTCGGCGGTGCCGGTCTTGCCGGCGAGCGTGTAGCCCTCGACCTGGGCCTCCTCGGCGGTCCCGCCCGCGGCGAGCACGCCCTCGAGCATGTGCGAGACCTGGTCGGCCGTCCTGCCGCGAGAGCACGCGCTTCGGCGCCGGCGCGCTCGCCCTTCACGATGTACGGCCGCTGCATCACCCCGTGGTTCGCGATCGCCGTGTAGGCGCGTCGCCATCTGCATCGGCGTGACGGCGATGCCCTGCCCGATCGGCATGTTGCCCATCGAGGAGCCCGAGTAGTGCTCGGGCCGCAGCACGATGCCGCACTGCTCGCCGGGCAGGTCCGACCCCGGTCGGCCGGCCGAAGCCGAAGCGCCGCACCCACTTGTCGAAGCGCGTCGCGCCCAGCTTCAGCCCGATCATCACCGAGCCGACGTTCGACGACTCGCTCGAGGATCTGCGCGACGCGTCTTGATGCCGCCGCCGCCGTCGTGCGCCTCGCCCACCGTCCGGTCGGCGACCTGGATCTCGGGCGGCACCTCGAGCGTGGTCTCCGGGCTCGACGAGCTTCTCCTCGATCGCGCCCGCGACCGTGAACGCCTTGAAGGTCGAGCCCGGCTCGTAGTTCGCCTGCGACCGCGCGGTTCTGGCGGGCGGAGTCGGGCGCGCCGTCGACGTTGTTCGCGTCCACGCGCGGCCAGTTGGCCAGCGCGAGCACCTCGCCGCTCCGCGGGTCCATCACGACCGCGGTGGCGCCCTGCGGCGTGTAGGTCTGGCCCGACCTCGCCGAGCACCGCCTCGGTGCGCTCCTGGATGCGCGCGTCGAGCGTGAGCCCGAGGTTCTCGCCCGGCTGGCGCGCTCGGTCTCGACCAGGCTCACCGGCTCGCCGAGCGCGTCCTTCACGAGCCGGCGCTCGCCGTCCTCGCCGGCGAGCGTGTCGTCCTGCGAGTACTCGAGCCCCGACAGCCCGATGTTGTCGGTGCCCACGTAGCCGAGCACCTGCGAGGCCAGGAAGCCCTGCGGGTAGACGCGCTTCGGCTCGGTGACCGTGCCGATGCCCTCGATTTCGAGCTTCTCGATCTCCTCGCCGAGCGACGCGTCCATCTTGCGGCGCAGGTAGACGAAGCTCGTCTCGCGGTCCGAGAGCTTGCGGAGCAGCTCGTCCTCGGTCGCGCCCGACCAGCGGCGCCAGCCGCGCCGGCGACCTTGCACCGGGTCGTCGATCAGGAACGGGTGCGCGAAGACGGTGACCGAGTCCTCGGACACGGCCAGCTCCACGCCGTTCCGGTCGAAGATCGTGCCGCGCCGCGCCGGGTCCTCGATGTCCTCGATCTGCTGGCTCACGGCGCGGTCGGAGAGCGAGCCCGACCTTGACGGTGCCGAGCCAGGTGGCGCGCAGGGCGGCGAGCGACAGCAGGAGCAGGAAGACGGCGAACAGCAGGCCGATCCGCCGCTCGACGAGACGCGTCGGCGGACGGCCCGGCCCGCGCCTGCGGGCACGGGTCGGCGGGCGGCGCTGCGTGGCGGGCACGGCTAGCCCGCCGGGGCGGTCGCGGTCGTGGGCGGGGTCGCGGCGGCCGGGTCGGTGGCGGCGGGATCGGCGGTGGCCGGATCCGTGGCGGCGGGATCGGTCGCGCGCCGGGTCGGTCGACCGGCGGGCGTCGGTCGACGATCGGTGCACCGGCTCGGGCGCGGTCTCGATCGGCGCGGGCGGCCACGTAGGCGTGTTCGGAGCGGTGATGCGCTTCGCGGCCTGGCGCGCGTCGCGGCCCGGCCGCGCCTTCAGGTAGCGCACCTCGCCGGGCGGCGGGCAGCACGAGCCCGAGCTGCGGCCGCCGCCTCCTGGATCCGCTCGCTCGAGCGCGAGCCGCGCCACGTCCGAGCCGGTTGCGCGCGATCTCGCGCTTGAGCGCCGAGATCTTCTCGGCGTTGCGGGCGATCTCGCGGTTCATCCGGAGCAGGTCGACGTTGAAGAAGACGATCCCGGCGAGCAGCACGAAGACGAGCGCGATCCAGCCGCGGCCGGAGAGCAGGGCGTCGAGCACGCCGCTGGTGCGCCGCCGCGCGGCGCGCGCGAACGGCGCGTTGAGGACGCGGACGGGGAGCGCGACCGCGGGCGCGCCGGCGGCGCCGGGCGCGGCGCGCGCGGAGCGCGCGGCCGCGGGGCCGCGGCGGGCGGCGGGCCGGCGTGGCGCGCGGGCGCCGCTGCCGCGCGCGTGGGCGCGCCGCGGCGGCAGCGCGGCCTGCGCGCCGGCGTGCGCGGCTGGGCGCGGCCGCGCAGCTGCCGCGGCGCGCGCGCCATCAGGCCGGCGCGCCTCCGCGCGGAGCTTGCGCGCCGAGCGCAGGCGGCCCGACTTCGCGCGCGGGTTGTCGGCGACCTCGCCCGGCGTCGGCACCACGGCGCGGCCCGGTGATCAGCTCGGCCTCGGGCTCGCGCCCGCACACGCAGACGGGGAAGTCGGGCGGGCAGACGCAGCCGCGGGCGCGCTCGGCGAGGAAGCGCTTGACGCGCCGGTCCTCGAGCGAGTGGAACGAGATCGCGGCCAGCCGGCCGCCCTCGCGCAGCAGCTCCCACGCCAGCGGCAGCGCGCGGTCGAGCGAGTCGAGCTCCGAGTTCACCGCGATCCGGATCGCCTGGAAGACGCGCTTGGCGGGGCTGCCGCCGCCGAAGCTGCGCCGCACGGCGGCCGGCAGCGCCGCCTCGATCGCGGCCACGAGCTCGCCGGTCGTCTCGATCGGCGCGCGCTCGCGCCGCCGCACGATCTCGCGCGCGATCCGGCCGGCGTTCGGGTCCTCGCCGAGCCGCCGGAAGAGCTGCGCCAGCCGCGCGCTCGTCCCAGCGTGTTCACGATCTCGCGCGCGTCGAGCTCCTGGCCCGGGTCCATGCGCATGTCGAGCGGCGCGTCGTAGGAGTAGGAGAAGCCGCGCTCGCGCGCGTCCACCTGCATCGAGGAGATCCCGAGGTCGAGGTAGACGACGTCGGCGCGCAGGCCCTCCTCGCGCAGCAGCGCGAGGCCCGTCCGCGTAGTCCATCCGCAGGAAGCGCGTCTCGCACGCCACCTCGCGCGCGAGCTCGTCGAAGTGCTCCTCGGCGAGCGGGTCGCGGTCGATGCACACGAGCGTGCCGGACGGGCCGATCCGGTCGGCGATCAGGCGCGCGTGGCCGCCCGCGCCGAAGGTGCAGTCCACGACCGTCTCGCCCGGCGCGGGCGCGGTCAGCTCGATCAGCTCGCCGGCCAGCACGGGTACGTGCACGCGCGTCATGTCAAGAAGGATTGCCAAGGCGCTCCGTCACCTCCCCGATCTCCGCGTCGAGGGCGTCCTGCTGCTCGCTGCCAGCGCTCCTTCGCCCAGACCTCGAGGTGGTCGCCCACGCCGACCACCACGACCTCCTTCTCGATGCCGGTGTGCGTCGAGCAGCGGCGGCGGCAGCGTCACGCGGCCGCTCGCGTCGAGCTCGATCTCGAAGGAGTTGCCCTGGTAGAAGCGCGACAGCTTGCGGTACTCCGAGCCCATCGGGTTCAGCGTCGCCGAGCGCGCGCTCGATGATCGCCTCGTGCGTCTCCGGCGTCCACACCGCCACGCAGGGTTCGGGGTCCTTGGCGAGAACGGTTCCACTGGAGAACGCCGCGCGGAACCGGGCCGGAATGCTGAGCCGGTTCTTCGCGTCCAGCGAGTGCTCGAAGTGGCCTCGAAACGCCAACGGTCATATCCCCGGGAGAGAGTTCAGACCGGAGTGGCGGAGTGGGAGGAGCCCCGCCACTCCGGTCGATTGCTGAGTGCCACCGTACCCCACTTTCTCCCACTCTGCAACACGATTCCCCACTTTTCCGTCCGACGGTCGCTGCGAGTCGCGCCGGCGAGCGCCGGTTTTTGGCTCTGCAGAGCGGGATTGCGCGGTGGCGAGACGGTGGGACGGCGGCCCGCTCGAACCGCCGTTTCGCCTGCACGAGCGCGCTTCTGAACGCAATCCTGCGTGCAGATCGGCCGTTTGGTGGGTTGCTTGCACGGCTGCCGCAACCGAGCCGGGGCGGCCGCTGTTGGGGGAGACATGAACCGAATACGCACACCCTCACCCGCACTGGTCATCGCCTGCCTCGCGCTCTTCGTGGCGCTGGGCGGCGTCGCATACGCGGCGGCGACGATCGGTTCCGAGGACATCGTCAACGGCTCGATCCGCAACCGCGACTTCAAGGACGGCACCCTGCGCGGCCAGGAGGCCAAGCGCAACGGCTTCGGCGGCGGCGCGATCAAGGAGAGCTCGCTCGACGCCAGCTCAGCTCGACGCAAGGTCGGCAAGAAGCCGTCGGCGTGGCCGACGGGCTCACCCGGCACGCCGTGATCTCGAAGCCGGCGCGCTGCGTGCGTGGCCGCGGCCTGCACTCGGCCTCCAAGACGGGCGTAGGCCAGTACCTGGTGGTCTTCGACGCCGACGTGCAGAACTGCACCTACTCCGCGACGCTCGGCGACCCGGCCGGCGCCCCGCCGGCACGGCGAGATCGCGGTGACCTCGGCGGCGACGCAACACGAACGGCGTGCGCGTGGTCACCCGCGACAGCGCCGGCGCGCGGCCGACCGCCCGTTCCACCTGCTCGTCTCCTGCTGACGCCCGGCTATAGCGGCAGGGCATCGGCGCTGCCATCGAGCAGCGCCGATGCCAGCGCCGCCGCCACGAGCAGCAGCACGGACGGCACCAGCAGCAGCGCCACCACGAGCTGGATCTTCGGCCCCGCCCGCGCGGCGTCCTCGCGGATCCGGCGGGCGAGCGCGAAGCGGGCGGCGCGCGCCTGGGCGGCGAGCGTCTCGCCGAGCGGCGCGCCGTGGCGGCGCGCGCGGTGGAGCGCGGCCACGAACGCGCGGACCTCGGGCTGCGGCAGCCGCGACGGCCAGCCCGTCGAGCGCGTCGCCGAGCGGCACGCCCGAGCGTCCACCTCGCCCGGCCACCGCGCGCCACTCGCGCGCGAGCGGACCGTCGGCGCGCTCCCCCACCGCCCGCAGCGCCCACGCAAGCGAGCCGCCGGCCTCGATCGTCACGCGCAGCATGTCGAGCAGCGCGGGCAGCTCGCGGCGGACCCGCCGGGCCCGCTCCGCCGCGAGCCGCGCCGAGCCAGAGGTCGGGCGCGAGGAAGCCCGCGAGCGGGCGCGGCCGGCGCGAGCACGAGGCCGAGCCGGCCGGGCGCGAGCGCCGCGACCGGCAGCGCCGCGGCCCCCGCCAGGAGCGGCCGCGGCGACCTTCGCGGCCATAGCTCGCGCACGCCGAGGCCCGGCGGGCGCGCCCGGCGGCCTCGATGCGGCGCGCGCAGGTCGGCCGGGCGCGCCCGGCGGCCGGCACGCAGCCGGCCGGCGCGCGCAAGCACGGAGGCACGAGCCGCGAGCCGACGCGTGCCGCCGGGTGCCGCGCCGGCAGCGGGCGCGGGCAGCGCGCGAGCCGCAGCGCACGAGCACGCCCGCCGCAGCCGCGGCGCGCCGCGACGAAGACCAGCGCGCGCGCTCACCACCGGACTCGTCCGAGCCTCCGCATGAGCACCGCCGCCACGAGCTGCAGCACGAGCGCGATCCCGACCAGCCACGCCGTCAGGAACGAGCCCCAGAGGCCGGCGAACCAGCCCGGGCTCGCCAGCTCCGCCAGGAGCGCGCCGCCGAGCGGCAGCAGCACCACGAGCAGGGCGGTGAAGCGCGCCTGGGCGGTCGCCGAGCGCACCTCGTCCTCGAGCCGCGCCTGGTCCTCCATCGCCCGGGCGCTGTCGCGCAGCAGCCGGGCGAGGTCGCCGCCGGCGCGGCGCTGGAGGAGGCACGCGGCCACGAGCGCGTCCATCCGCGGCGAGCGCGCGCGCGCGCCGCATGCGCCTCGAGCGCGTCCTCGGTGGCGCGCGCCCGCGGCAAGCTCGGCGGCGGTGCGCCGCAGCTCGTGCCCGGCGCGCCCCGCCGCACGCCGGCGCGCCGCCTCCGCCGAGCGGCGCCGCGCAGCGAGCGGCCGCCCGCCGAGCGCGTCCGCGATCGCCACCGCCAGCTCCGGCACGCCCGCCTCGACCGCCGCGCGGTAGCGCCGCCGGCGCGCGGCGAGCAGGCGCGCCACCGCGCCAGGGCCCGCCGGCCGCGAGCGCCAGGCCCGCGAGCGGGCCGAACGTGACAACGCCGGCCACGAAGGCGACCGCCGCGCCACGCGAGCAGCAGCCGCCGCCGCTCGACCGCACCCGGGTCGCGCCCCTCGCGCCCGGCCCGCACGAGCGCCTCCACCAGCGCAGCGACCGCCGCGCAGCCACGCGAAGCCCGGCGCGGGCGCGCCCGATGCCGCAAGCGCGAGCCCGGTCACGCGCCGCGGCGAGCGCGACGCCTGCGACGCGCCGCCGCGAGCACCTCGCGCCGAGCGAGAGCGCGGCAGCACCGGCGGCCGCGGCGAGGCGCCGAGCGCGCGGCGCTCACGGCGCCTCCCCGCCGCGCAGCGCCTCCAGCCGCTCGCCAGCTCGCCCGGGTCCCGGCCGCGCGCAGCGCGCCGCCGCGGCGTCCAGAGCTCGCGGGTGCCCGCTCCGCCGGCCACGCGCAGCACCTCGCTCACCGACTCCACCGCCCGCGAGCCGTCCGGCAGGCGGGCCTGGTGCACCACCACGTCGAGCGCGCTCGCCACCTGGTCCCGCACCGCGCGCGTGCGGCAGCCCGACCCCCGCCATCAGCGCGAGCGTCTCGATCCGCCGCAGCGCGTCCGCGGGCGAGTTCGCGTGCACCGTCGTCAGCGACCCGTCGTGGCCGGTGTTCAGCGCCTGGAGCATGTCGAGCGCCTCCGGCCCGCGCACCTCGCCCACCACGATCCGGTCGGGCCGCATCCGCAGCGCGTTCACCACGAGCTGGCGGATCGTCACCTCGCCGCGCCCCTCGAGGTTCGCCGGCCGCGCCTCCAGCCGCACCACGTGGCGCTGGCGCAGCCGCAGCTCGGCCGCGTCCTCGATCGTCACGATCCGCTCCTCGCCCGGGATCGCGCCCGACAGCGCGTTCAGCGTCGTCGTCTTGCCCGAGCCCGGTCCCGCCGCTCACGAGCACCGACGCCCGCGCCGCCACGCACAGCGCCAGCAGCTCGGCGAGCTCGCCCGGCAGCGTCCCGCCCGCCACCAGCTGCGCGCAGCGAGAAGCCCTCGCGCCGGAAGCGCCGCACCGTCAGGCACGGCCCCGACAGCGACAGCGGCGGGATCACCACGTTCACGCGCGAGCCGTCCGGCAGCCGCGCGTCGCACAGCGGCGACGCCTCGTCCACCCTCCGCCCCAGCGGCGCCAGCACGCGCTCGATCGCGTGCATCAGCTCCGCCTCGCCCGGCGAACTGACACGCCGGTCCGGCTCGATGCGCCCGCGCCGCTCCACGTACACCTCGCCCGGCCCGTTCACCATCACCTCGTCCACCGACGGGTCGGACAGCAGCGGCTCGAGCGGCCCGAGCCCGGTGGCGAGGAGCAGCACCCGCCGGCAGAGCCCCTCGCGCTCGGCCTCCGGCAGCGAGCCGGCCTCGCGCTCGACCAGCGCGCGCACCTCCGCCTCCAGCCCGGACGCCGCCGGCCTCCCCCGCAGCGCGCCCGCTCGATCAGCCGCGCCCGCAGAGCGCCACCGCCAGGTCGTCGAGCGCCTCCACGACAGGCCGAAGCCGCGAACGCGCGCAGACTCTCCCCCATGGACCTCACGCTGCTCAACCTCGACTCGCCCACCGAGACGCGCACGTTCGAGCACGGCCGCTTCGAGCTCTACTCGGTCGGGCCCGATGACGATCGGCCGCGCGACCTACGAGCCGGGCTGGAAGTGGTCCGAGCACGTCGGGGACCCGGCGGGCGCGAGCTCGTGCATGGTCGAGCACGTCGGGCCTCGTGGTCAGCGGCCGCGCGGCGGTGAAGATGGACGACGGCGAGGAGCGCGTGATGGAGCCGGGCGACCTCTTCTACGTGCCGCCCGGGCACGACAGCTGGGTCGTCGGCAACGAGCCGTACATATCTCTACACGTCATGGGCAGCGAGAATTACGCGACATGACCCGCCGCGTGATCCGCTCGTGGCTGATGGACATGGACGGCGTGCTCGTGCGCGAGCAGCACGCCGATCCCGGGCGCGCAGGAGTTCCTCGCGCGGCTGCGCGAGCTCGGCCGCCCGTTCCTCGTCCTCACGAACAACTCGATGTACACGCGGCGCGACCTCGCCGCCCGGCTCAGCGCGCACCGGCATCGACGTGCCGGAGGAGTCGATCTGGACCTCCGCGCTCGCCACCGCGCAGTTCCTCGAGGACCAGCGCCCGAGCGGCACCGCCTTCGTGGTCGGCGAGTCGGGGCTCACCACGGCGCTGCACGAGCGTGGGCTACACGATGAGCGAGCGCGAGCCCGACTACGTCGTGCTCGGCGAGACGCGCACCTACAGCTTCGAGCGGATCACCGAGGCGATCCGTCTCGTCGCGGCCGGCTCGCGCTTCATCGCGACGAACCCGGACAACGTGGGCCCGACGCCGGACGGCCCGCTGCCGGCCACCGGCTCCGTGGCGGCGCTCGATCAGCCGGGCGACCGGCGTCGAGCCCGTACTACGTCGGGAAGCCGAACCCGCTGATGATGCGCTCGGCGCTGAACGCGATCGAGGCGCACTCGGAGACCACGGCGATGATCGGCGACCGCATGGACACCGACATCGTCTCCGGCCTCGAGGCGGGCCTCGAGACGATCCTCGTGCATGACCGGCGTGACGACGCCCGGCGAGGCCGAGCGTTACTCGTACCGGCCCTCGCGGATCGTCGACTCGGTGGCCGAGCTGGTCGAGGAGCTCGGATGACCTCCGCTCGACGGCAAGGTCGCCCTCGTCACCGGCGCGAGCGGCGGCATCGGCGCCGCGGTCGCCCGCTCGCTGCACGACGCGGGCGCGTCGGTCGGCCTGATCTCCCGCCGCGGCGAGGACCTCGGCCTCGAGCGCGCGCTCGGCGTCGCATGCGACGTGCGCGACCGCGACGCGGTCTCGCGCGCCACCGACGACGTGGTCGAGCGCTTCGGCCGCCTCGACATCGCCGTCGCCAACGCCGGCGTGGGCTCCTACGGCCCCTTCCTCGAGCTCGATCCCGACGACCTCGAGGCGATGATCGACGTGAACCTCAAGGGCACGCTCTACACCGCGGCGGCCGCGCTGCCGCACCTGATCGCCTCGGGCGCGGGCGACTTCGTCTCGCTCGCGAGCGTGGCGGGCGTGCGGGCGTTCCCGGGCGAGGCCGTCTACAACGCGTCGAAGTTCGGGCAGGTGGGCTTCACGCGCGCGCTCGACCACGAGCTCCGCGAGCACGGCGTGCGCGCCACGAACATCGCGCCCGGCGGCGTGAACACCGAGTTCGCCATCGGCACGGGCCGCGAGCACGGCGACCCCGAGCTCGAGCAGATGATGAGCGCCGAGGACGTTGCCGAGGTCGTCCTGTTCGCCGTCACCCGCCCGCGCAACCTACGCATCCTCACCACCACCTTCCGGCCGATGAGCGAGGGCTCCTTCGGCTGACGCCGAGCGCCTCGCGCGCCTCGGCGGCGAGCCGCCGCACGAGCTCGCCCGCCGGCAGCTCGCGGCCAGCGCGTGGGCCTGGCCGGCCCAGAGGTGGAAGCCGTCGGCGTCGCCGCGCCGCGCGCGCCGCGGCGCGCAGCGGCGCCGTCAGGTGGTGCACCTCGGGGTAGGCGCAGCGGCGCGTCGGCGTCGTGCTCGCGCATGAAGCGGTTCACGATCCCGCGCGCCGGCCGGCCCGCTGAACGCGCGCGTCAGCGCGGTCGGCGCGTCGCCGCGCGAGCGCCTCGCGGTGCGCGGGCGACGTGCCCGCCTCGGGCGTGAGCATGAACGCGGTCCCGAGCTGGGCCGCCGCGGCGCCCGCCGCGAGCACCGCCGCCACCCCGCGGCCGGTCGCGATCCCGCCGGTCGCCACGAGCGGCAGGTCGGTCACCGCGCGCACCAGCTGGAGCAGCGCGAGCAGCCCGAGCGTCGCCCGGCGCGCCGGCTCGAACGACCCGCGGTGGCCGCCCGCCTCGACGCCCTGGACGACGAGCGCGTCGGCGCCCGCGCGCCGCCGCGGCCGCGCCTCGGCGGCGTCGTGACGGTGACCCACATCGCGCAGCCCGCCTCGCGCAGCGATTCGAGCACGCCCGCGCTCCGGGCAGCCGAACGTGAACGACACGACCGGCACGCGCTCCTCGCGCACGAGCGCCGAGCTTCGCCTCCCAGCCGTCGTCGTCGTAGCGCGGCTCGCCGAGCTCCACGCCGTAGCGGTCGGCCTCGCCCGCGAGCGCCGCCGCGTAGCGCTCGAGCGCCGCCGCGGTCGCCGGCTCGGCGCTCCGGGCACGAACAGGTTCACGCCGAACGGGCCGGCGCGTCAGCGCGCGCGGAGCTCCGTCGATGTCCTCGCGCACCCGTCCGGCCGTCCGGTAGCCCGCCGCGAGAAAGCCGAGCCCGCCCGCCTCGACACCGCGGCCGCGAGCGCCGGCGTCGACGGCCCGCCCCCCATCGGCGCCTGCACGATCGGGTGATCGAGCTGCGAGAGCGAGAACGCCATTCGCACGAGCTAGCCTCGCGCCTGTGAGCGCGACGCTCGACGAGAAGCTGGAAGCGGCCTCCTGGGACCTCGAGCCGCTGGTGGAGAACGGCGGCCCGAGGCGGTCGAGACGATGCTCGACCGAGGCCGCCGAGCGCGCCAGGCGTTCGCCGAGCCGCTATAGGGGCAGCGTCGCGGAGCTCGGCTCATCCGCGCTCGCCGAGGCGATGGACGAGCTCGGGGCCATCCACGACCTCGCGGGCCGGCCGGCTCCTACGCGATGCTCAGCTACTCGCTCGACACCGCCGACCCCGGGCGCGGCGCGCTCATGCAGAAGGCGCGCGAGCTGAGCGCCGCGATCGAGACCCATCTCCTCTTCTTCGACCTCGAGTGGAACCTCGTGCCCGACGAGCGGGCGGAGGAGCTGCTCGGCGGCCACGGGCTCGACTTCTACTCGCACTACCTGCGGACGCTGCGCCGTTACCGCCCGCACCAGCTCTCGGAGCCCGAGGAGCGCGTGCTCACCGAGACGAACGTCACCGGCGGCTCCGCCTTCCAGCGCCTCTTCACCGAGCAGACCTCGGCGCTCGAGGTGCCGCTCCCTGACCAGGACGAGCCCGCGTCGCTCGAGGAGGGCCTCTCGCGCCTCCAGCACCCGGACCGCGACACGCGCCGCCGAGGCGGCCGCCGCCGTGACCGAGTCGCTGCGGCCGAACCTCCGCACGCGCGCGTTCGTCTTCAACACGCTGCTCCAGGACAAGTCCACGAAGGACCGCCTGCGCGGCTATCCGCACTGGCTCGCGTCACGGAACCTCGCGAACGAGGCGAGCGACGAGTCGGTCGAGGCGCTCATCCAGGCCGTGCAGGGCCGCTACGACCTTGCACGGCGCTGGTACGGCCTGAAGGCGCGGCTGCTCGGTCTCGACCGGCTGGCCCACTACGACCGGATGGCGCCGGTGTCCGACTCCGACGACCGCATCCCCTACGGCGAGGCCGAGGAGATCGTGCTCGACTGCTATCGCACCTTCTCGCCCGAGCTCGGCGACACCGCGGCCGAGTTCTTCACGGGCGGCTACATGGACGGCCCGCCGCGGCCCGGCAAGCGCGGTGGCGCCTTCTGCTCGTACACCGTGCCGTCCGCGCATCCGTACGTGATGCTCAACTACACCTCGCGCGCGCACGACGTGCTCGGCGCCCGGAAAGCTCGTTGCGCGCTCCAGCAGCTTTCGTCGCCTGCATTCTGTCGCCGACCTTCATCGCAGCGATGCCCGCATGCTCGTACATCAGACCGTCGGTCGTGTTGCCGACCAGCAGTTGCAGGTAGCGCGGCAGTGCGACCTGATAGTCGCCCGAAGCATAAGCCAAGTCGGCGATGGCCCGATCAAGCTCCGGGCCCGTGACGCCCGCCTTCATTGAGTTGCTGATCATCAGGCGGGCCTGTTCCAGCCGGCCTGCCTTGATCGCATGGGCCACCTCGCTGAGCGGCTGGACCGGCGCTGCGGCGGCAGCCGGCGGCTCCGCAGCCGCCATGGCGGCGGCCAGCAGGAGAGAGATCATGCCCTGGACGGTCTGACCGCGCGATGGCGGGCCGCGTCTGCACCGAGCAGCACGGTCACATGAGCGCCCGAAGCGCGGCGCGCGAGCGGAAAGCCGAACTGTGCAGAAAGACGCTGCGCGAATGCCCGCTTGCCCGCCGGATAAAGGATCACGCTACGCGCCCGCGTCGCCGTTGCATTGCCGATCGACATGCCCCGCCAACCGCGGGCGTTGAGCCAGGTGCGGGTCCGGGCCGCAAGACGGTTCACTCGGGCAGCGTTAAGCAGACGTACCTTCACCGGCTGCATGGACGCCTGGCGAAGCGGCACGAAGCGCAATGTCGTGCTGTGATCGGTCCGCGCAACCGTCGTCGATGTCCAGACTGGTCGGTGCCACGGACGTGATCAATGCGATCTCGCCCATCGAAATCCGCTCGAGGCGCGGCCCCTTTTCCTCGATGACTGCGGGCTCCTGTATCGGCCGCGCGTAGGAGCCGCATCGGTGCGACGCTCGCCAACTCCATCGGGACTTCGACCGGCATGGGTGGCTGCGTCGGAGCAGGTGCGGGTTCCGGGTTGCCTGGCACGGGCGCGAGGCGAGGTGCCACGGCCACGGCCTGCTTCGATGCCGACGTGAGGACAACAGGAACGGGAGCGCTCTGCACCGGCCGTGCAGGCGGCAACTTGATGGTCACGGACGGGCCGAGTGCCGCCGTCTGGACAGGCTGCCCAGGCGCCGGAGTGGGTGCGGCCTTCGGCTGCTCAACCATTGCTACTCGCGTGGCGACCGGTGGCGCTGGTTTCGGCGCAACCTTCGGGGACGCGGCAGGGCCAGCGGACGCGGGGGCAGCGGCCTCCACCTTGACCGGCGCCGGTTCGGGCGCCCGAATAGGCGCGACGGCCGGCAATGGCGTTGCAGCGGCTTTCGGCTCAACCGCAGCCACCTGCACCGGCGCGAGACGCGGCGGACCGCACCTCTTCGAACTTCGGCGGTGTCGTCACAACGGGTGCGGGAGCAATTTCCGCAAGCCTCTGCTGTTCCGGATCCGGCAGAAGCTGCAGTTCGTGCGGCGATTTCCTGCCGAACGCTGAGCGCCTCAGCAGTCAGCCCCTGGAGCTGAAGCGAGGCTGCGAAGGCGCCGAGAAGCGAAACGTCGGCCGGGGCCAACGCCAGCGCGGTCTCATAATTGCGGCGCGACAGATCGTATCGGCCCATCTGATCGTAACAGATGGCAATTCCGGTTAGCGCATCGATGCTGTTCGGGTCCTCGCGCGCGGCCAGCGCGGAACGCCTCGAGCGCAAGTGCCACATTCCCGAGCGCAAGTTGTCCACGAGCCTCCGCGATCCGGTAAGGAACGGGCCGCTTGCCTTGGGCCAGCGGCGTCGGCGTCGCACGGATCTCGAGCTTGCCATCCTGGCCGCCGCAAGCAGCAACCGCCAGAATGGTCGTCGAAACCAGGAATTTCGCCCCCCTATTCATATTCACCTCATCCGTTCATTGCTGGGATCATGTGTCCGAAGCACTCTGAATGACCGCCGGAAGCATCAGCACGCCGATCATGACCGGCAGCATGCAGCCAACCAGCGGAACCGAAAGCAGAACCGGCAGTCGGTGCGCCTTTTCCTCAGCCCGCATGCGACGCTGCTCGCGCATTTCTGCCGCGTAGACGCGCAACGTTTGCGCGATTGACGAGCCCAGCTTCGAAGACTGAATCAGTAGCGTCGCGAACGCCCGGATTTCTTCGACGCCCGCTCGATCCGCCATGCGCCGCAGCGCATCCTCGTGGCTGCGACCAGCCCGTAACTCGAGCACAACCGCGCCGAACTGCTCAGCCAGGCGGGGATGGGAATCGGCCATCTCCATGCCGACCCTCGCAAACGCCGCGTCCATTCCCAGACCAGCTTCAACGCAGACGAGCATCAGGTCGAGCGCATCGGGGAAGCCATTGATGATATCGCGCTGCCGCCTGTCCGCCTTGGCCGCGATAAAAACGGACGGAAGATAGAGCCCGGCGAGCGCGGCAACGACGACAATAAGATACAGTCTTGAAAACGCTGGGCATTGAGCCCGTCCAGCCACATCAGTCCGAAGACGAGGAGCGGGAGCCCGAAGATGAGCACAACCCGAAGAAGCGTGTAGACACGAGGCGCGTAAGGGGCCGTGTACCCTGCTGCGACGAGCTTCTTGCCGAAGCGAGTCGTCGCGCGTGTCCACGAGGGACAGGCCTGCCTTTTCGATGCCGTTGACCAGCTTCAGCCAGGCGCTTTCAGTATTCTGGGAACGAAGCGAGGCGCTGATGACGGCTCGGTCCGCATAGTCGGTGCCGTCGACCAGCCTGCGTCGCGACAATTGCCTGGCTACAACGGCCGAAAATGCAAAATACACCCCGACGGCGACGAGTGCGAAAAGGCCGAGCAGGATCCCGAACCTTAGCAGCGGATATTCTGTAACTAGCTGCACCATCGCCTAAACCTTCAGATCGACCATTTGGCGAATGGTGATTAACCCAATGACATACATCACGATCAGGATAACGAACCCAGGAACGAATGCCGGATCATCCGCAACATCGAGATAAAAGCCCGGATTCATTATGAACAGGAATGAAAATGCGAAAACCGGAAGGATTGTCAGCATGATTGCGGTCATTCGGCCTTCGCTGGACAGCGCACGTACCTTCAGCATCATCGACTGACGTTCGCGAATGACCTTCGATAAATTATCAAGAATTTCCGCGAGGTTTCCGCCCGTCTCGCTCTGGACTGAAAGCGATACGACGAACATCCGCATGTCGTCGAGGTCCCACCGGTCGGCCATCGCCTGAAGCGCATCACGCAACTCCGCTCCGTAGGTGACCTCGTCCACCACGACGCCGAACTGGCTTCCGATCGGATCGGGCATCTCGACCGTAAGCAGATCGAGCGCGGCGGCGATCGGGTGTCCGGCGCGAAGTCCGCGCACAAAGACGTCAAGCGCGACAGGGAATTGATCCTGCATCTTCTTGCGGGTCCTGCTCGCCTTTGCCTGCAGGAACATCATCGGGAGAAAGGCGCCGACCGCACCGGCGAACGCGGCGATCATCAATAGGCGACCAAAGGCAACGGGAATGTCCAGCAGAATCATTACCAGCAGGATGGCGAAGAAGATGGCCACCGGAGCCAGCAGAATGATCAAGCATCAGGCGCCCGGTCGGGATTGTGACCTGAGCATGCAATCAGCGTGCTTTCCAGTTTCCGGCCGAAATGCAGAAGGACAGGAGGCAGGTTGGAAGGCAAGGCGCTCTCGCGCCTCCGCAGGAGGCCCATCGCATGCTCCCGGTCCATGCCCTGCGCGATCATCTTGAGCCGCAGGTTGATCGCCCTGCCCCCGGTTCTGCTGCGTGGCCAACCAGTTTGCAAGCACTTCGACGACGAGCAGCACGGCACCGAACGTGCATCCAAGGATCAGTGCCTTCAGCCAGGTTTCATTCATTATTCGAGCTTCGCATCCGGACGGAACAGATCTGCCGAGAGGGTGACGCCATGCGACATCACCTGCTCGATGAATTTGGGCCGGATGCCAGTCGCCTCGAACTTGCCGAGAACCTGTCCATCGGCTGCCACGCCCGTTTGCCGGAAGCGGAAAATATCCTGCATCGTCACCACGTCGCCTTCCATGCCGGTAAGCTCGGACAGGCTGAGTAACTTGCGGCGCCCGTCGGAAAGACGGCCGATCTGGATCACGACGTTGATTGCGGACGCGATTTGCGCACGAGCAGAGCGCGCGGGTATGTCGATGCCGCTCATGCCGATCATCTGCTCGACGCGCGACAATGCGTCGCGGGCGGTATTGGCGTGCACCGTCGTCATCGACCCGTCGTGACCCGTGTTCATTGCCTGGAGCATGTCGAACGCTTCTCCGGCGCGCACCTCGCCCACGATGATACGGTCGGGGCGCATACGCAGCGCATTCTTCACCAGCTCGCGCTGAGTGATCTCACCCTTGCCTTCGATGTTCGGCGGACGCGTCTCGAGCCGCACGACATGGTCCTGCTGCAGTTGGAGTTCGGCTGAGTCTTCGATCGTCACGATACGCTCGCGGCCGTCGATGAATGCGGACATTGCGTTCAGCATCGTCGTCTTACCTGAGCCGGTACCACCTGAAATCAGGACGTTGCGCCGAGCTATCACCACCGCTTTGAGCACTTCGGCGACCTGCGCCGGAACGCTGCCAATCTCGATGAGACGGTCCATGCTGATCGGCACGCGTGCGAACTTACGAATGGACATGGACGCGCCATCGATCGCCAGCGGATGGACAATCGCATTGACGCGGCTGCCGTCGGCGAGACGCGCGTCGACCATCGGAGAGGACTCGTCGATGCGGCGACCGACGGCCGAAACGATCTTCTGGATGATCCGAAGAAGGTGCTTCTCGTCCTTGAACCGGACGTTCGTTACCTCGAGCACACCGTACCGTTCTACGTAAACCTGCGCATAGCCATTGATCAGGATGTCGGTGATCGTCGGGTCCTTCAGCAGCGGCTCGATTGGCCCCAACCCAAGCAATTCGTCGAGAACGTCACTAACGAGCGCCTTGCGCTCGCTGTTGTTCAGCGCCTGGTTTTGCTTTGACAGTTCCTCGTAGACGATGTCGCCGACTTCGGCCTCAATCTGACTGCGCGACATCTGCTCGAGCGCCTGCAGATTGATCAGGTCAAGTAACCTTTTGTGGAGTTCGACCTTCAGCTCGGTATGGGAGTCCCGATTGGCAAACGCCCCCGCATCACCGACCGTGACGATCCTGAGTTCGTCCGCCGAGCGCGCCGTTTCGGCCTCTGCCGCATTTCCGGCTTTCTTGCGTACCTGCCACATGTTCAACGCCCCCAACCGAGAGCGGCTGCGACACCGGCCTCAAGTGAATCTATGTCCTTGCCGACCGCGCTCTTGCGCTTGATTTCCGAAATCGGGACGCCCCGCTCGGTTGCCGGATGCATCACCGCCGGCTCATTCGCGACTGTATATGCAACGTCGCGCCCTAGCGCCTTCTGCACGTCCGATGGCTTAACGGTTCGCCACAGGCCTTTCTCAAATCGATTGACGACAATCCGCAGATCGACAGAGGCAAGATCCTGTTCACGGAGCAGATCAAGCTGCCGTTTGGCGCGATGAAGCCCGACCACGCTCAGTTCCGTGATCAGAAGGACGAGGTCTGCCTGAGCAAGAAGCGACAATGACCAGTTCGTCCAGTTCGCCGGCATGTCAACCAAGACAGTGCCAAACTCACGTTTCGCGATCTCTATAATCTCGAGCAACTGCTCGCTGGTCACAGCGTCAAGCGGCATCAGCGACAAGGGCGCGCTGACGACCTTGAGACCACTCGCATGGTCCGTCATCGTCGCGCGAAGCAGGTCCCCGTCAAGGCGATCGACAGCTTCGACCAGGTCGAACAGGGTCAGGTTCGGCCGCAGCCCTAGCTGGAATGCGGCATTGCCGAACTGCAGGTCTAGGTCCAGCAGACAGACTTCGCGGCCGACCTTGGCTTCGTTCTCAGCGGCCCGGATGGCCAACTGGGTGAGAAGTGAGGTTGCGCCAATACCGCCTACGCTTTTGATCACGCAAACCAGCTTGCCATTCGCGGAGTCCGTTGCCGCCGTGCGCCGCTTGATTTGATCTCGAATGGGAAGCAGCGAAGCTTCCAGATCGGTGACGTCGAGCGGGAGCGGAACTACGTCGTGAGCGCCCGCTCGCACTAAGGCGCGCACTAACGACAGTGGCGGGTCGTAGGCCGCAGCAACCAGCGGCGTCTTGGTGGACGCAGCGAGCATTTCGAAGCGCTTCATCGATCCGGGCTCTACCGGGTCGACTTGGACAACCGCCGCGGCCGCGCCAGCCAATTCCTCCACGTCAATTGGATCTGTCGAAGAGATCAACGAAAGACTGAGGGGGAATCCAGCAACCCGGGCATTGACCAGCCCGGCCGCGTCGCCGTCCGCTCCGGTCAAGTACAACTGGACAGCAGTCTCCCGCCTATGGGCCCTCCACGTTCCAGCAGTTTCGTTCGGATTGATTACGGACATCTTTTTCACCGCGTCAATTGGATTGGGTCCCGGTGCCATCCTCGAGCGTCAGCGAGGTATGGAATTCGGGCATGTTGATCGTCGTCATGGCAAGCGCGATTGTCGGTCGGAACTGGATCCCTGACAATTGGACGGTCACGATCGGTGCCAAATCGGGACCAATGGGATTTCCCGCATAGCCAAGGCCCGATTGCGTATATTCGATGGTGACGTTGGAGGCCTGAATCTGAGGCAAGAATGCCTGCATCCTTGCCACGATTTGGTTGAAGTTCGCCGTGTAGTTCGCGACGGAACCGCCGGGATTGCAGCCCGCGCTGTCGCATGTGACGTTCGTAAGGCAGCCCGCGGGAATGGAATCGCCCTGGGTAAGTGTCGTTCCTCCGCACGTGACATTCACATAGCTCGCGCCGACCGAAGTGGAGAGATGGTCGGTGACCACGGCCATGCGAGCGCCCATCTGCGTCGCTTTTTCGGCCGTGTTGTACAGCCACAACCACCGGCCGACATCGATGATGCCGAACAGCAGAAGAATCAGCAAAGGCAGTACGAGAGCGAACTCCGCCGCCCCAGCGCCGCTCGTGTTCCGTGTTAGTCGGCACATTCTCATGCCCCCATCACCGCAGCCTGCGAGGACGCGTTCAGCTGGATCCCGAAACCCTGGAAGCCAATTACCCCCAATATCGGCCGATACGTGACGGCCGCGGTGACGGTTACGATCTGTGCACCGTTGGTCCGGCCCAAGTAGATGCCGCCCATGGTCTGACCGCCCACGGTTGTCGCACAGCTATTGGTGACGGAAACGTCCGCAGTCTGGATGTTCGGCGTGATGATCGTGCCGCCGGTGAGATAGCCCCTCATCACAACGTTTTGAGTATCGGCGACGACCGTACCGCCAGGGGACCCGCTGCAAGCTGTATAGTTCGAAAAGTTCTGCCGCGCCGCAAAACGAGCGCCGTCGCGGACAGCCTTCACGAGGCTATGTTGATTCATGAAATAGTTTCCGAGCTCCGCCGTGCCGAACATGATGATGAGCAGTAGCGGAAGAACCATCGCCATTTCGGCGGCGGCAGACCCTCCGGTATCACGAACGACATGGCGAGGGGAACGAATCATCGGATCAGATACGGCACGTCACGCTTGATAATCTGGGTCACGGTCTGGTTTGCGCCGGACTGAGTTTCACCGACGACCTCCGCGTAGATATCACCGTTGTTGGTGCGCTCACGGTTGACCGACGGTTCGGTCAGGAAGACGTCAATCCATTTCAAGACCGGCACGCCGCTTGAGCTGCCGCCGACGTTATTCGCCTGGCAATTGACCACGGCGACCGTAATTTTGCGGCGGTCCGGAGTGGTCGGCCCTGGCATGACACCGGTTCCGCACTGAGGGGAACCGTAATCGGTGAGCGCACCTGCCCCAGTGCCGCTAACGACGCGGGGCCCGAGTACTTGCACGCCGTCCACGACTATTCCGGCGTTGGCCATTTCCCACACATATACCTGGTACCGGGTGGCATTCGCGGACAGGCCCGTGTTCGTCATCCACGCGCTGTGATCCCACGAGCTGCCGTCGGAACGTTTGTAGTTGGCGCGAAAATAAGCGTCGCGATCCCAATTGCCGTCACCAATGCGGCCATCGTAGCCGCTGACGCAGCTCCCGGCGGCGCTGACTGCATGGCACATGTCACGTGGCAAACCCATGACCGGTGGCGTGGACGTTGTCGGAAGTGCAGCCGGCGTTGAGCCCGCCACGGGGTAACTTCCAGACCCATAATATTGACCGCCAGACGCCAGCTGCCAGCCTTGAGTGTGCATCCTGCAGGCGTTGCCGCCATTAGCATTGCCTGGCCTGATGACGTCCTTTCGGGCGTTCAGCGACGACGAGCAGGTTCCCGTGCCGTAGCAGGACGTGTTCTGGTTTTCGTAAATATCGAACCGCGTATTGATCGCGTCGGTGACCGTCACGGTCGCGCCGGGCTTGGTTGTGACGCCGTCAGCCTGGACGCAGTCGCCGGGCGGTGTGTCCCAGCCCAGCGCAGCTCGAAGTTGATTCACCTGGCCGCTGACTTCGTCAATATCCGTATCCAAATAGCCGAAGTTGCCAGGGACCCAGCCTCCGCCGCCGCCGCCGACCGAGGTCAGTCTCAAACCCTTCCCGACATAGAGGCTGGGATCGAACAGCAGATTGCCAGCCACTTCGTCCGGATTGCAGATCATGATCGGGGGCATCTTGCAGATCGCCGAACCCATGCTGGCGATCGCCTGCGCGCCGATGCTGCCCGAGCTGAAAGCGCCAACGACCGGCGTCAGCGCATAGAAGGCTTGGCGCGGATTGACGGCAACAAACACTATTTTCGCGTTGGCATCGGTGGTTGCCGCCGGACCGAACGTGTCGGCAGCCTGGTCATAGCTTTGGTAGAATTGGACATTGCCAGTCGCGTCGCATGCGCTCTCGGTGGCAACGACGATTGGGCGAGTTCCCCCCGCCTCATTTGCAAACAACGTATTGTTCGTGAGGAGGCCCGCCGCAGCCGCGGCGGCCCGGGCGCAGGCCCCCGCCTGACCGTCGAGCTGGCTCGCTGCAGCGAGCGCTGCCTGATCGGCAGCGTTCTGCAGTTCGGTGTCCATGGACGCCACGCGGGCATAATCGAATGCGATGCCGCCGGCCGCGATCAGGGCGACCAGCGACAATGCGACAGTCGGAGCGACGCTGCCCTTGTCGTTACGAGGAAAGTCCCGAAGCAAGCGTCGCATCACTCCTCATCCTTATTGTGGGCCACCGCCACCACTGGTGGAGCCTGTGGTCTGCACTTGTTCGACAGCTTTCACAGCGTCGCTGCGATAGCGCTTTACGGCCCGAGCACCCTTGTCACCATGATCGCCAGGCTGGGCTCCGTCCGCGGCGTAAACCGGGTCCGGATCGATGGTCTGGATCGCCTTCGCGTAAGCGACCGTCTCGCCAAAACCGGGGTCGTAGGAACCGCTGACCGGGTTCACGGCGCAACCCGCCAGGACCAGAACCGCCGGGCCGATGGCAATCAGCTTATAGGACATGGCCGTATTCCTTTTCGAATCCCGTGGGCTTGCGGTTTGCCGATCCCGGCGCCGGCGGCGCCATAACGGGAGGCGGAGACGGCGGCTGGATCTCCTGAACGGCCGGGACTCCGGTGTCGGTGCGTCCAAGCAAGAAGAGGTCGGCCTCATTCGGCTGTTTCGCGCGATCGCTCGGTCCGCGGATGCTTCCTGCCCGCACAGGGCGGACCAGCCGCGGCGTCACGATCATCAACAACTCTGTCTCTTCCCTCTGAAAGCCGGTCGAGCGGAACAGGGATCCGATGATCGGGATCGATCCGAGGATCGGGAAACTGGCGGACCGTGTCCTGGAAATCCCGGCGCAGTAGGCCCGCAAGCGCGAAGCTCTCACCGTCGCGGAGTTCGACCGTCGTCTTAGCCCGCCGCGTCTGCAGCCCCGGGATGGTCAGGTTGTTGATGACGATGGACGCGCTTGGATCGATCGAGCTCACTTCGGGAGCGACCACCATGCTGATTACACCATCGGCAAGCACCGTCGGCGTAAAGGCCAGGCTGACGCCAAACGGCTTCCATTCCACCGTGTAGGAGTTGTTGGAGGCTGTGCCGGCATTCTGGACAACCGGGACTGGAAACTCGCCGCCCGCCAGAAAGCTCGCGGTCTCGCCCGAAAGTGCGACCAGGGTCGGCTCGGCGAGCGTGCTGACGGCGCCCTTTCGCTCGAGCGCATCGAGTGCAGCGTTGATATTGAGGCCAAGAATGTTGAATGTGCGAGTGAGAATGCCGAAACTGCCGGTGATCGCGCCCAGTCGAAGGACACCCTCGGCCGTATCGCCGTCATCGTCAGAATCGCCAACGTCCGGTCCGAGGCTCGCGTTGCCACCGATGACGCCCGCGAAATTGTTGTCGCCGCTCCCGGTCAGGGAGCTGCTGACGCCGAGCTGCTTGAGGGCCGAGCGCTTGATCTCCGAAAAGCGGACTTCGAGCATGACCTGCTGCGACGAGCCGACCGAGAGCAGGTTGATCACCTTGCCCGGTGCATAGCTCTCGGCGATCTGGACCGCGCGATCCGCGGCCACTGAATCCGGGACGATACCTTCAAGAACGATGGAATCGTTGGAAATGCGAGCCCCTATCCCGTCGACTGCCATCAGCTCCGAAAGCTGTCGGCGAAGCGAGATGACGTCAGGGCCAACGACCACGTCGACGACTGCGATCAGCATGTTGCCGCTGTCGTAGAGCGTGAGACTTGTCGTCCCCATCTTCTTGCCGAGGACGTAAAGCGACTGGTCGGTCAGCGGCAGGACGTCCGCAATCTCGGGGTTGCCGATCAACGCCTTGGAATACGGCCGGTCGGACCGGATCACCTGGCTCTTGTTTACAGGCACGGCGACTTCGCCGGCATGAACGCCATCAGCGACGCTTACGGCGCTTGTCTGAGCTGCCACCGGCGAGGCGCCGCCAATGGCCGCGAGGGCTACCGCGGCGAGCGCGACCCTCCCCAAAAGATCACGACCCATAACCCCCCACTTCATAGTTGCTGCCCGTGGTTCCCCGAACGACTTCGACACTCTTCGACCGCGGCTGGACAGGTGCCGGGCGGGGCGCGGCGCGGCGTTGCGCGCTTGCAATCGATGCACGCGGGCGAACCGGCTGGCTCGTTGCGACGGCGGGCATCATGCTCGGCCCGCCGTAATAGGAGTAGCGCAGGTCATTCATGTTCACCGTTGCGACGCGACCAAGATCCTGGTTTTCGCCGGGTTTCCTCAATACCAGGCTGAGCGAGCCGACCTGCTGGGCGAGAGCGAGCTTCTGCGCGTCCATCGGATTGACTTCCAGCGTCGCCGTCTTGGCGAGGACCGGCTTCCCGTCTGCCCCGGCAGCGTTCTGGTCTATGGCGATGACCTTGACCGCCTGCAGCAGAACATCCGTGACTTGGCGGTTGCCTTCCGGCAGCGCGCGCGTGATCAGCACGTCGACGGTGTCCATCGGCTGGATGAATCCGGCGACTCCGGAGACCTCGTTGATCCGAACCGCGGCCGCCCGCATTCCATCCGGAAGCAGATAGGAGATCGACGGACCAAGCCCCTCGCCCGCGAGCTTCGCCGGGAGGATGGGCTCGTTGACCTGCATCGCGCGGAGCACGACGCGCCGCTTACCGGCGGGTGCGAGCTGGTTGTAATTGGTGAAGGCGCCGGCTGGGATGCTGGCTGCCGGATAGTCCACGAACTTCACCTTGTCGGGTGTCAGATCGACGCCGTATTCAAGCGGCACGGCGGCGACCGCGACCTTGGTGAGACCCACCTGGGCCTGCTCGGCTCGCTGTTCGCTGGCGGACAGGAATGTATTTGCAAGATAGACGGCCACGAGGCCGAGGACGAGTGCAACTCCAAGTGCGATCATCGTCTGGCGTTTGATCATGTCAGGCCCCCACGACCGTCAGTCTAACTTAAAACAATGCCTCTGCTAAGCCACTGACTCAACACAGGTAGAAAATGACGGGGCCGGCGCGAAGGCCGGCCCCATCCGTCCTGCTTAGTTGCAGGTCGTGCCGTTGCTGCTGATGCAGGTGCTGGCTTCGTTGAGCGCCGTCGAAATCGTGCCGCCCAAGAAGATGGCTGCAAGCGCAATCGCCGAACCGACGATCGCAAGGATCAGAGCATACTCGGCAGCAGACGCGCCGGACTCGTCCTTCAGCATGTTGATGAAAGTCTTCATGTTCATTCCTTCCCTCGGTTTACTGCCCGCGCTTTCACGCGGACCGCCATTGCGACTGAGGAAAGTGGCTGACGCCATTCGCGGTGTCTGTGGCGTGATAAGCACCCACGAACTCGGCACCGTCAAACTGCCCCCCAAGGCCGCTCGGCTGAGACAAGGGCTGCGCTCACCTTAACAACCTGTCAAGCATTGGAATTTAATTTTCGTTAACGGAATGAGCCATGACATTCATGCCTAAGTTCTTGAAAATAGGCTGTTATTTTTCGGATGATGCTATCGACTGACTGACGCGATCTGTCCCGTATTTGGACAAAATGTCGCCTCCGAAACGCGATTCACGCGCTCGGGGCCTCCGGAAATTTACCACGTTTTCCGCTTGTTAAGCGACTCTGGGCCGAATCGGTTTCAGATGGCTACGCGGTGCCGGTAAGTCACGTTCACCCGCCGGGACAGGAGCAGGTAGGGAAGCCACAGGCCGACGCTGATCAGCACCTTGGTCACATTGCCGTCGAGCAATGCGTGGAGCGCGCCCCCGACCTGGGCGGGGAGGCCCGGCGTCGCCGCGACCATCTCGGCGATGACCAGCTGCATCGCCACGTCAGCGATCCAGATTGCGGCCAGCAGCCGGGGGAACAGTGGCACCCGCCGAAGAGCGGCCACGAACGCAATCGTGTAGAGGCTCGCGAACACGACGACGTCGATGGTCATCAGCATTTGCAGTGTCGACAACCACGCGGGAATGGGGCCCGACAGCGCCGGCATGGCCGCGAGATATTCCGCCGCACGGATCGGCACGTTGAGCAATATGCCAATGAGCAGCGACACCATGATCCCGCCTGCACCGTAAAGCGGATGCCGCTGCGCCGCGTCCAACCCGACGTGCCGCCAGCGCCCGAGCCTTGCCAGACGCGTCTGCGGCTGCGGCAGCGTCTGGCCTTGCGCGAACCAGCGCAGCGCGAGCACCATCGAGGCGAACGGCGCCAGGATGAGCAGCAGGTACGGCGCAAAGGTCCCGACATCGAGCGGCGCGCGGATCGGGCTTGCCGCAATGCGGGCGGCGCAGGCGAGCCCCGCAAGCAGAAGCCAGGCCTGCATGATGCGGTCGAGCCGGCCTTCGAGTGAAATCAGCAGTCCGGCCGCCCTTGCGCGCAGCCGGTCCTGGTAGCGAGTGATCACGTCTGCCTCGAAACTCAGCATGTGAGCCGGATAAGCCGGCCCACCTTTCGTTATGGTAAAGAGCCGTTCGGGATTTTGGTTCCGCTTCCCATCGCGCGCAGGCGCTGGCACAACGTCGCGCGGGGGGCGCTCAATGCTACAGTCGAGATTGCTGTATCAGGCGATCGGCGTCGTCGGTGCGACCCTCTGCCTGACCGTAAGCTTGCTCCTGCTCTACCCTCGACTCCTTCTGTGGGACGTCCTTCCCGATTTCACCATCTTCTGGACGGCGGGGCGGATCGCACCGGTCGATGCAGCGCGGGTTTACGACATCGCCGCCTTGACGGGCGAGCAGTCGTGGGCCGTCGATGCGAAGCACGGGCCGAGGCCGTTCCCCTATCCGCCGACGACCCTGCTTCTCTTCGTTCCGCTCGGCCTGCTGCCATTCTGGCTGGCATATTGGTCGTGGCTGGCTCTCGGGCTCGCGGCCTTCTTCAGCGCGGTGAGACGCGTCGCCACGGGATGGGCCATACCCTTGTCCCTCGCCACGCCCCACGTCGTGCTCGCGCTCATACTCGGCCAGCTGACCCTCGTCGTCGCGGCGATCGTCATATGGAGCCTGACGCTGCTTCGCGATCGGCCGATCCTCGCCGGAATCCTTCTGGGCCTCGCCGCGGGCATAAAACCACATACCGTCCTGCTTGCGCCGATCGCGCTCGTGTCGGGCGGTCACTGGAAGTCGCTGGTGGCCGCGGGGGTGACCCTCCTCCTTTTTGCGCTCGCCAGCCTCGTCCTCGGCACGGAGGCCTGGAGAGCCTGGCTCGCGGCCCTGTCGGAGTTTCCTGCCACAGTCGACTGGCATGCGCTGCACAGGCTCGGCGCGACGCCCTCGATGGCCTGGGAGACGCTTGGATTCGATCCCCTGATCATCTCCCTGCTCCATCTTGCGAGCATCGTTGCCGGAGCGGGGGCCGTGTGGTGGGCCTTCAAGTCCGACGACATTGCACTGCGCCTGCTGGCCCTCGTCGTCGGCAGCCTGTTCGCGTCACCTCATGGCATGCGCTACGACCTCGCGACGCTTGCGCCGGTTCTCACCATGGGCCTGCTCAGCGGCACGCTCCGCGGCGTTCTCGTCTCGGTCCCGCTTTTCGCGCTCTACAGCATCACCATCCTCCCCGCCTTCATCGTGAGCCTGCTCGCGGAATTCAGCCGGCGGAGGCAGGCGGCTCCGTCGCCAGCGGGGTCCGGCCGTTGATACGCCGGGACACTTCGGCGGGGCATCGCATGGCGGCCCAGCCGACCAGCTGGACTTCGGTCGAGACGGCCGGCGTGTTCGCTGCCGTTCTTGCAACGCTGCTGCTGCCCGCAATCTACAATCGCTTCCCCCTGATCTTCCCGGATACGGGGGCCTATCTGAAGGTCGGCTACGGCGGTCATTGGACGATCGACCGGTCCGGTTTCTACGGCCTGCTCTATCAGCCGATCCTCCGCCCGAGCGAGACCGCGCTCGGCCTCTGGCTCGTGATCGCCGCACAGGCCGCGATTGTCGCCGGCATCCTGATCGCCGTCGCCCGGAAGATGGCTCCGGCCGCACTGCCGGCCGCGGTCGGCGGGATGATCCTCGCGACGGCCTTGCTGACGTCCCTGCCCTGGCATTCCGCCCAGCTCATGCCCGATGCATTCACCGGGGTGCTTATCCTTTGCGTGTGGCTGGCGGCTTCACGAGACATCAGTGCATCGGGCACGCCCCTGCTCTGGCTTTTCGCAGCCGTCCTGGCGCTGACCCATTACACGCACCTGCCGCTCATGGCTGCGGTCGGCATCGCCACCCTCGCCTGCATGGCCTTGACCGTTCCGCTGCGGGAGATCGGCAAGCGCTTCGTCGCCCTGGCCCTGGCGCTGGCGGCGGTCACGAGCGCCCATGTCGCGGCGAACGGCCTACTTCTCGGCCGCTGGACCACCTCCCCCCTCGGTTCCTGGTTCCTTTTCGCGCGGCTTCACGAGGACGGGCTGGTTCCGCGCTGGTTCGACAGGCATTGCGGGAAGGATGGGCCGAAAGAGCTCTGCGCAATCCGCCATGCGCTGCCGCGAGACAGCCAGATCCTGCTCTGGTCGAAGGCCTCGCCGCTCCACCCCTACATCCACAAGGAAAGGGGGTCGCCCGTCACCTGGCGCTGGGCGGACATGATGTCGCAGGCGGCTTCCGGCAGCATCCGGGAGGAGCCGCTGGCCTTCGCTACTTCGGTCGTCTCGGGGGCTGCCCGTCAGTTCGTGACGTTCCATACTCTCGACGACCTGTGCCCATTCGAATGCAGCGGTCCCGTGCCGGTCGATCTCCGGCCGCAGGTCAGCGCTTCGGGTTCGAGGCAGGTCCGCGACGAAATGCCGAAGCAGGCGATCCGCGCCGTTCACACTCCGGTCGTATTCATCGGCCTGTTGCTGATGCCCCTCCTCTTCTTCTGGACTTGGCGGAGGAAGGACCCGCTCGCGCTCGGCCTGCTGACGGCGGTCGCGGTCGGGCTGTTCGCCAATGCGGCGCTTGGTGGCGGCCTCTCGGCGGTGAATGCCCGCTATCAAAGCCGCGTCGTCTGGCTCGCGCCCTTCGTTGGGCTTCTGCTGGCGACGCGATGGCAGGTGAATTTAGAAGTAGCCACGGGCTTCGATCAGAATGAATAATACAGGATCGGTATCTCCGAACAACGTTCGCAATTCTGGCGAACAATATGGACCATGGTGGGAGCGAAGGCAGTTCCTCTTCGCGATCGCGTTGCTCAGCGCGTTGCCGCTCCTCTGGCCTGACATTCCGCCATTGATTGACCTCCCAGGGCATATCGGGCGCTATCGCGTCGAACTAGACCTGCATTCGTCGACCGACCTTCAACGCTATTACGAGTTTAATTGGGCCTTAATCGGCAATCTCGGCGTCGATCTCCTGATAGTCCCGCTGGCGCCCATTATCGGGCTCGAGCCGGCCGTAAAGTTGATAGTGATCTGCATCCCGATCCTGACCGTGTTGGGCTTCTTCGCTGTCGCGCAAGAAATCCATGGGCATGTACCGCCAACCGCTTTGTTCGCGGTGCCGTTCGTATATTCGCAACCCTTCAGCTACGGATTCGTCAATTTTGCCCTATCGGTTGGACTGTCGTTGCTCGCATTTGCGCTCTGGCTCCGACTAAGCCGGATAGGCAAATTCCGGACCTGTGCAGTTCTTTTCGTTCCGATCTCGTGCGTGCTTTGGGTCGTCCACGCTTTCGGTTGGGGTTTTCTTGGACTGCTGGCGTTTTCCGCCGAATTGATTCGATTACGCGCAGAGCGACTAGCCTGGATTTCCACGCTCAGGTTGACCCTGACATGGATGGTACCGCTTTCGATTCCGATTATCTTGGTTACGAGAGAGTGGGGTCCCGGGGCTGTGACCTCAACCGCCGAGTTCTTTGTATTTGCGTCCAAGTTGCGGGCGCTACTTTATTCACTGCGCGATCAATGGTTGTGGTGGGACACCTTAGGACTTGCGGTGGTCTTCATGCTTATCGGAGTGGCAGTCTTCGAAAAACGGTTCCGATTTTCGGCAAGGCTCGGGATCCCGGCAGCGGCTCTGGGAATCGCGTTTGCGTTCTTGCCCTTCCGTCTCTTTGGGTCCGCGCACGCAGACATGCGCATTATTCCGTATGTCCTTGCGATTGCTGTCCTTGCGATCCGTGTCGACTCACCCTCATCAAAGCTGAAGACTTCGACTTGTCGCGCTCGGACTGGCGTTCCTTTTGCTCCGCCTGGCCGGGAACACTGCCAGCTACTTCATCGAAGGTCAGGATTGGCACGAAAAACTTGCCGCGCTCAACCATATCCCCGACGGCGCAGCGGTCCTGACACTTGCGGGCGCTCGATGCGAAACAGACTGGCCGCTCCCTCGCCATTTGCATGTGGGCGCGCTGGTCGTGGCAAGAAAGAATGGCTTTTCCAACGATCAATGGCAGGCAGCCGGTGCGCAACTCCTAAGCGTAAAATATACCGCTGCGGCTCCGTTTGTTGACGTGAAATCCACTCTCGTCTTCTCGCCGCACTGCGCCGACATGTTGAATAGGCGAGGACCGAACGCGCCACCCGTTCAGACGACCCAGGAGGCACTCGATGTATTTCCCGCCGACGCCTTCGATTATGTCTGGCTGATCGAACCTCCCGACTCATCGTTTATGCCGCGAGCGAGTTTGACAGAAATCTTCCGCGGCGGGGACAGCATCATGTATCGAGTTAGAAAGCCTGCTTCGACGTGACCCGCCCAGGCCGGCATCTGATCAACCAGCGTGTCATTTGGGTAGTTCAGCCTGTGCGAACCTCGTCGCACTGTACTTTCAATGGCTCCGGGGCGGGTGGCTCTACCGAAGCGATTGGTCAATATATACCCATGACTATATCGCGCAATGGGCTGCAGGCTTTCGTGTGCTCAGCGACCAATCGTCATCGGTATACGATTGGGCCGAACATGTCGCTTTTCAGACCGAGCTGATCGGCGCCGCAAAGCCGGTTGAGTACTACTTCCTATACCCGCCGCATTTCCTGTTCGCGACGCCCGCATTCGCGTGGTTGGAGCCGGTGCAGGCCTACTTAGCTTTCCTTGCCGGAACCATCGTCTTGTATGCGACCGCGCTGAACCTCATCGCTCGCGATTGGCTGAAGGCATTGCCGGCCGCCATCGCGGGTGGAGGGGCATATATCTGCATGCTCTGGGTCCAGAACGGATTCCTTACAGCAGCATTGCTCGTCTCAGGCCTCGTGTTCCTTCCGGCACGGCCCGCATTATCCGGCGTCCTGTTCGGCATACTGACCGTTAAGCCCCAGCTAGGATTGCTCGTTCCGATTGCATTGGCTGCGGGCGGATACTGGCGCACCTTCGCCTGGGCCGCGGGGACATTCCTCGCGCTAGCGCTCGTTACCGAGCTATTTCTCGGTCCCGGCATATGGCTCGCATTCCTCGCGTCCATGATGCAGACGAAAAACTTTCTTGAAGCTGGGTCTCTGTGGTTCAAGATGCAGACGCCCTTCGCCCTCACCCTGCCGATCCTGGGCCAGATCGGTGCCTATGCAATTCAGGGGATTGTAGCTGCGTTTGTCGGTTGGTTGGTCTGGAGGACTTGGCGCGAACCTCGCACGTCGTACTGGTTGAAATCCGCCCTGTTGATTCCAGCGTCCCTCCTCGTTTCGCCTTATCTCTATGCATACGACGCCGTTCCGCTGACCGCTGCAGCGCTCTTGCTCCTTCGGGATAATCCTAACTTGCCCATGCCTGACTGCATTGCGCTCTTTGCGGCCTGCGTTGTGGCGGGTCTCACAGCCTACCTGCTGAGCGCTGCCGTACCAATTGCGGCGGCGGTCATCATTCTGTTAATCCTCCGGCAGATCGAGAGGAGTTCGAAATCGAACGGAAATCCCAAATCTCATTTCGAGAAACTAGGGCACGGCCTGTCCCGCGCCCCTGCATTACTGGTCCGGTCAATGGTGAAGAACGAGCCGGTACGGGCCGGGCGTAAGAACTCGGGGAAGGGATTGACCGAGGCTCCGGAGTGATAAATCGATATGTAGTTGAAGCGCTTGCTCCATCGATAAGCGTATTTAACTCGCCGATAATCCGCTTCCTCGAACCGCGCACCAGCATCCGTCCCGGGTGAGCCACGGGTCAGTGCAAACGCCCTGCGCAACTGTGGCGTCACCCGACAGAGTTGCGTCTCCAGAAGGTCGATGAGAACGCCGGGTCGATCGACTGGCGGAAGCGGTCGAGTTCCGGATAGCCCGCCGCCAGCATTTCCGGCCGGGCGCGGCCGTCCTTGGCGGCATAGACGCGGCCCCCCGCCGCCGCCGTGATCGCGTCCAGGCGGTCGAGGAGATCGAGCGTTCGCTTGCCCCGATTGGGAAAGTCGACCGCCAGCGTCGTGCCGGGCACCGGGAAGGAGAGCAGGCCCGGGCTGGGCACGTCGCCGAACTCCTTCAGGACGGTGAGGAAGGACCCCTGCCCGTCCTCCGCCATGGCATTCAGCAGGGCCCGGATCGATTCCGGCGCCTGATCCTTCGGGACCACGCACTGATACTGGTAGAAGCCGTTGGGACCGTAGATGCGGTTCCAGTTCTGCAGCCCGTCCAGCGGGAAGAAAACGGGATCGTAGGGAACGCAATTCTCTCGTCGCGCCTGCGCGAACAGCTTCCGGCTGTAGAAAGCGTTGAACAGCTTGATCGTCGGATAGGCGATGAGGCTCGCCGGCGCTTCGAACGGGACACTCGGCCCCGCCTTTCGTGCAGGCGGTCGCGCGTCGCATTCGGTGAACCGCGAGCGAGTATAGATGCCGCGGCCGACCGAACTCCCCTTGGCGAGCACGTCAACCCAGGCGGCATGGTGCGTCCAGTCGCGCCTGCTCTCCTGCGCCACGCGGAAATAGTCGTCGAGATTGCGAAGGCGGATATGCTCGACCTCCAGCATCGGGCTCGGGATCTTCATAAGGCGCAGGGCCGCGCGGGTGATCAGGCCGGTCAGCCCCAGCCCGCCGATGGTCGCGCGGAAAAGCTCCTCATTCTCCTCGGCGGAGCAGCGCAGTAGCTCGCCGTCCGAACGCGCCAGCTCGAGCCATTCCACATGGCAGCCGAATGTGCCTTGAACTTCATGGTTCTTGCCATGGACATCGTTGGCGATGGCTCCGCCGACGGTGACGAACTTGGTGCCCGGGACGACCGGCAGAAACCAGTCTCCTCCGCCGGGGCGCGGCTTCGTCAGCAGCAATTCGAGGATCGCCTTCAGCGTGACTCCGGCCTCGCAGACCAGCTCGCCCCTGCCCTCGTCGAAGCTGATGAAGTGGTCGAGCCGCCGCGTATCGATCAGCGTCGCATTGTCGTTGAGGCAGGAGTTGCCGTACGAGCGTCCGAGACCGAACGGCAGGATCGGCCCGCTCGTGCGAACGGCCGCGCGAGCTTCCTCGATCGACCCTGGAATAAGCCGAGTGTGATCGAACCTGTGGCACCGTCCCCAGGAGAGGACCTGCTCCGTCCTGCTGCTCACCATCCGAGAAACAGCTTCAGCGCCTGGGCCGAAGTATCAGACGAGGTATGAGAGCTGCCTTTGGCGCGCTGACCTCTGCTGCGATAGCGCCGCTTTCCCTCAAAGCGAATCAAGCCCCCGGTCCCCAGTTCAAAGCTAACCGATTAGGTGTGAAGGAAAAAGGTCGTCACCAAGACCACGCTCTGAACGACTTTGCCGCACCGCCTTGATACTCCGGACCGAAATCGGTATAGGGCGCGGCTCGCGTCGGCTTCGGCCGTTCGCAACCGTCCGAGACAGTTGCTGGGGCTTGCCCCTTAATTCGCAGCCTAGACGGGGACAGGAATCATTCGGAGCACTTCAAGGTGTTCCGTCGTGCGTTGCATGCAACGCCATCGAAACCAACTCCCCACGGACCAGAATGCTTGGGCGCTTGCGCTCAAGTTTTGTTGAACCTCGGCTGGACTCGTCCGGCCGAATATTTGGAGTTGGCATGGATCGTTCGCAAAAAGCCGATCTGGTCGACGAGCTGAAGAACGTCTTCACCGAGACGAGCGTCGTTGTGGTCACCCGCAACAACGGTCTCACGGTGGCGCAGTCCACGGACCTGCGCTTGAAGATGCGCGACGCCGGCGCCCAGTACAAAGTTGCGAAGAACCGGCTTGCACTCATTGCGCTGGACGGCACGCGTTACAGCCCGATCGGAGACCTGCTGAAGGGCCCGACCGCGCTTGCAACGTCTGTCGACCCGGTCGCGGCCGCCAAGGTGGCCGTCGACTTCGCCAAGACGAACGACAAGTTCGAAATCGTCGGCGGCGCCATGGGCGACACCGTGCTCGACGTGAACGGGATCAAGGCGCTCGCCGCCCTTCCGTCACTCGACGAACTGCGCGCGACCCTCGTGGGCCTCATCCAGGCGCCCGCGACGCAAGATCGCCCGTACCGTCAACGAGCCCGGCGCACAGCTTGCCCGTGTCTTCGGTGCTTATGCGGCCAAGGAAGCTGCATAAGGCACGTCACTTTTCACAACGCACGACAATTGGGGCGCTGTCCCCGCAAAGGAGTATCAAATGGCTGACATTGCTAAGCTGGTAGACCAGCTTTCCGAACTGACCGTCCTCGAGGCCGCGGATCTCGCCAAGGCTCTCGAAGAGAAGTGGGGCGTCTCCGCCGCCGCCGCTGTTGCCGCCGCTCCGGCCGCTGCTGCCGCTGCCCCGGCCGCTGAAGAGAAGACCGAATTCGACGTCATCCTGACGGGCGACGGCGGCAAGAAGATCAACGTCATCAAGGAAGTCCGCGCCATCACCGGCCTGGGCCTCGGCGAAGCAAAGGCGCTGGTCGAAGGCGCTCCGAAGGCCGTCAAGGAAGGCGTCAACAAGGACGAAGCCGAGAAGATCAAGAAGCAGATCGAGGAAGCCGGCGGAACCGTCGAGCTCAAGTAAGCTTCTCACGTCTTTCGCGGGTGTCTTGAAGCGCCCGTGGATGGGAAGGGCGGCCTCGCAAGGGGTCGCCCTTTTTCGTTGTCACTGCCTATCCTGTTGCGTTCCTACCTCTACGCACCCGGCGGCATTTACAGGTTCTACAAGTTCGCCGCGCTTGTCCGCGAACTTGTCTGAGCAGGCTAGCCCACGTCCCGGTACTTTCGCCTGCCACCATGCGGACACAGCCCAATCCGGGTCGAACAAGCCACTCTTGGAGTGAACTCTTGCGGAGAATAAGCCACGGAGCCAGCTCTTAGAGCTTCCACCGATGCGGCGACCGCCTCGCAAACTCCTGAGCAAGCTCACGCAAATCAATGCCGTAATACCGTTCGAACGCGGCTTCGCCGACTTGATGCTGTTCGCAATGATGGTCGCGGCAGAGGCTGATCGTCCATCGGTCGGATGGCTTGAGCGCGATGCCTCCGTCGGTGTCACGCCGCACATGGGCGCATTCGATGGTACGATTGTCGCAGCCTGGCACACAGCATTGATGGCGGCGCACCCACGCACGATGAACAGGGCATTCGCGGCTGTTCGGCTGGCGCAATCTCTCGCGCTCAAGCCGGTTCGGGAACCGCAACCGGGTCATGTCTGGCTCGCTCCGTCCTTTTAGACGGGGCCGCGCGGGTACGCGCGGCTTTAGTACTATTTTCAAATGCGCTTTCGCTGCTTTTCGCCCCACGATCAAATCGCGGTTGTGGCTCCGACGCCATCGCACGAGCTACAGTCTTAGCGATGTCGCTTTCTGCACCACCTCCATGAGCAGAGCTGGCGCATTGTTCGGCGTTTAAAGCGGCCGCGCCTTTCGCGAAAACCGCGCCTAGCTGCGTGTAGAGATCAGGCCGCTCGCGGCTGATGGCGTTCAGCAATGGTCGCTGCCGGTCCTGCAGCCTCTCCAGCGCTTCAAGGCTGGCGCAGCTGGCTGCAATGTCGATGATCCCGTGTGACCACGTCTGCCAACCTTCGACAGGTTCGCTCGCGTGGCTTCTTTGGCGCTTCAGCCTGTGGCTGCCGGCATCGGCATCCCCTACCTGCGAAACGGGCACGCAGAAGGTCTGCAGCATGGCGTGCTTGTAAGCCGACGACATCGCCTTGGCGGTGGCCTTGTCACTCGCGTCGAGTGCCTCGCCGAACGCCTCAATCGTGTGGCTCGACCCATCAACCGTGCTGACAAGGTCGAACGCGATCCTCAGCGTCACACTCACCAGAAGCAGGTCGCCGTCTCCGACCCGGTCTAGCGCCGTTCGATCGAGGACGCGGGGAAGCACGCACAGCTTGTGCTTCGCGAACAACGGGGAGAGGCGGTTGAGAACGTCGTCGATCGAGCGGTAGCGGTAGTCGTCACGCTCGTTGCGATGACACTTGGCGATGCCTTCGCCCGACAATCCCCGTGAAACGGCACTGATCGCCTTGTAGACGTGCGGCGCGCTCATTTGAGTCCCCGGATGGTGATTGCTCCGGACCTGCTGCGTTTTGCTTCTATGCCGTGGCCAAAGGCCCGGCTTACGTCTTCTTCGATCAGCTCCTTGATTGTCTTGCAGGCGTTGGCGTGGGTCTTCGCTGCCCCGACGTTCTGAAGCCAATCCGCGGCAGCCGACGCCCAGGCATTATTGCCATCAAATCGGATCTCACGCGTTGCGATGGGACGTGGAGCCGGAGGCGCTTCCACGATCATCGGCGGCTCGCCGCTCAGCACTGCGTTCCAGAACGCCTTTTCCGCTTTCAGGAGGTCCAGCTGATACAGCCAGTCCGCCGCCACCTCGAACATCTCGAACTTGGCGTTGCCGAAGATCACCGAGAGAACCGCCCGGTCGGCGTTGGTTACGGCCATGTTGTGCTGCAGCTGTGGCATGTAGCGCTCGAGCACATCGTCGGCACTGACGAAGCTGTTGGTGTGCTTGGCCTCGAAGACGGCGCTGCTGCCCTCGATCAGGCCATCAAGCGTGCACGTGCGCCATTGGAGCTCAGCGCATCTGCGCCGCGAGCCAGCGTCGATGACGCGATTTCCGCTGAGCTTTTCATACCATTGCCGGTTGAGCTCTTCGGTCCAGCTGCCGAGCACTACGGAGAGTTTGCCGCTGAGGTTCTCGGGCTCGATCTCGCCCCGCTTCTCTCGCCATAGTCTGTGAAGACGCTCATCATCGCCGGAGAGGATGATGTTCGCATCGCTTCCGCCGATTCCGCTGTTCCGGTCTTGAAGCCGCTCACGGGTGAGTGCCAGGTCATCAAGTCGCGGCCATTTAATTGGAACCGACCGCTCAAGATCATTGGCCGGCGGCCTGTGCCTCCGACCATGGTCTTTGCTCCTGCCGGCAGCCGCCGGGTTTGTGACGGTCACATGTGTATTCATCGGGTGATCCTCCTGCTGGAGACAGCCAGGCTGCCCCACCACCCGAAGCCCCGCCGTTTGTGCCGGTCGAGGCGCGACCCGCTCCTGCAGGTCCAGACACTACCGCTCTTCCGCGGCGCCAAGTCCAGTCTGAACTTGCTCTTAGGTCGCTTCTTTGAAGCCGGTATGATTTCACCGGCATTTTTGCGAGGCGCCTTTCGGTCGTTTCGATCCAGTCGGCCGAGTTCGCCCCTCCGGCCGTTCCCGCTCCGGTGCAGAGAAGCGTCTTTGAAGATAATCCAGGGCTTGAGACGTACTATCCACCTGGTCGTCCTTTCGGCTGTTGGGAAACGACAGCAGTTCCTCCAGGTAGGTCGGTGAGCCATTCCGCCGAGCGGGGCACCAGCACCTTCCCGGTCTCGAACATCACCGCGCGGCCCTGCATTCGGGCCAGTTTCTCGTAGCGAGGCTTGATTAGCAGCGGCGTGCAATGCGGCGAGGTCCGACGCAGATCCTGCACGATCCCACGACCGACGCTCTCGTCCTCGATCAAGGTCGCGTCAGCGCCGAACTCCCGGTGCACAGCTTCGATGCGATGTCGAAGATCCGGCGTCTCAAGCCGTTCGCGATCGACGTGCAGCAGATAATAATGGCCGTTAGAGACGCCCCAGACGGTGCCGACACTCCAGTCTGCATCTTCGCCTAAAGTGGATGCGGCATCCCAGCTTGCGAGCGTGAACTCACAGCGGCTCGGGTGGAGAGTCGTAGAAGCGCAGCCAGCGCCGCTTAACGATGGCTCCCTCTTCGGCGATCGGCTGCTGCTGGTACTGAGCCTCGAACATCATGAGACCCATCTTGCTTCGCTTGAGTGCAAGCTCCTCATGCCCGATGTGGAACGTCCTGGAGCAGCTCGCCTTTCGCGCGGTGCTTCACGCGACCGTCCCCGAGGTCCCAGATCTCGTCCTCGAGGGCGACAGCAGGCATGACGACCTGCTCCCAAGGCTCCTGCGATAGCAGGTGCCCGGCCAGGTCGTCGGGATGGAGGCGCTGCATCACGCAGACGATGGCGCTCTCCTTGGGGTTGTTCTCCCGCGTTTGGATGGTGTGGTCGTAGGCGGACTTCACCTTATCCCGAGACACCTTCGAGTAGATCTCCTGCCCCTTGTTCGGATCGTCGATGATGATGACGTCGGCGCCGCGCGAGAGAATGCTGCCCTGAACCGACGTAGCGAGGCGATACCCTCCCTTTGAGGTGTGCCAGTCCATCAGCTTGTTCGGCTTGTCCGCTCTGCATTGTGGAAAGGCCCCTTGGAACCAGGAGCTGTTGACGATCTTTGAGAAGAGCTTCGCCTGCTCCTTGGCGACCTCGTTACTGTAGGTGAGACAGATCAGCCGACGTGTTGGATCGTGGCCCAGGATCCAGGCGGTGAACGCGACGCTGACGATGTGCGTCTTCAAGGATCGCGGCGGCAGATTGATCATCAGCCGCCGGATCTTGCCCGTCCGCACCAACTCGAGTTTCAACGCGAGAACCAGCACGTGCCAGTTCTCGCGATAGGTGGTGCCCGGCTCCACGGTCTCGATGCACTTCGCGATGAAGCTTAGAAAGTGGAGGCGGAGCAGGCCGTAAAAGAAGATCCGAGCCTGCTCGATCATTTGCCCTCTCCTTGCTCACCCTTGCGGTTGAACTTCTCAAGGAAACGCGCGATCGTCTCGAGCTCCGCCTCAGTGAAAGGCTCCTCAGATTCAGGGGTCACCTTGGGTAGATAAACATGGAGGCGGCGCGGGTCGCCGTTCCTCACAGCGTGGTTGACTATTTGCTTTGCCAGCGCCTTGCCCTTCGGCATCTTGCGACGGCGTCCCTCCTCATCGGTGAAGGATAGCTGTTCGGCGAGCTCCTCTTGAATATAGTCGCCCAGCTGACGCTCGCTCGAGCGTGGACGCTTGTGGTTCTGCTTCTCTCCTGTCTTGAACTGGGTGTGTTTGGGAGGTCGGCCGTAGCCGACCTCATAATCGCCGGAGGGCTCTCGCCTTCTGACGCTTAGGCATCCGTCGAGCCCTCCTCATCGGAAGCTTCAATCGCACGCTCTTCCGCGACCTCAGCGAACGTCCGGCCAGTCGCTTCAAGGATTGCTTGGCTTCCGGTGCGCTTCTCCCAGCGTCGGATGGTCACATCCACGTACAGCGGATCGATCTCGATCAGTCGCGCGCGACGGCCGGTCAGCTCCGCCGCCAGGAGCGTCGTTCCCGAGCCGCCGAACGGGTCGAGGATGACGCCATTGCGTTTGGAACAGTCACGAAGGAGGTCGGCGATTAACGACAGGTTCTTGACCGTAGGATGCGCTGCGAGATCCTCGTCGCGGCCGCTGCGGAACGTGTTGCAGCCGGGGTAGGTCAGGACGTTGGTGCGGTAGCGAGCGCCCTCTTCGATACCGAACGTGCAGATGTGTATCTGCTGTCCCGCTCTTGAAGACGCAGATCAGCTCATGCTGGCTCCGGTAGAAGCCGCGCGAGGCGTTCGTCTTATTCCAGACGAGGATGTTCTTGAGCTCGGTGTACTCCTCTCGTCCCGCGGCCAGGATCTCGAAGATTGGCGCCAGTCCATGAACTGGTAGTGGATTGAACCGTCGATGCTGTGTCGGACCGAGTGTCGGAAGATCGATCGCTGGAAGTCGATGAACTCCGCAGAGCTCATCTCCCCGCTGGCGAAAGCGAACTCGCGCGCCTCCTTTCGTCCGCTCACGTGTCCGCGTACCGGAACGTTGTACGGGCTATCCGCGACGACCATCTGCGCGAGTTCGCCGGCCATCAGGGCCAGGTAGCTCGCCTCCTCCAGCGAGTTGCCGCAGAAGAGGCGGTGCTTGCCGAGGATCCAGAGATCGCCAGCGCGGCTGATCGCATCGCCCTCGACGGGTTCGATGTCCTCCTCGGCTTCGTCACTCTGGTTAGCCGCGGCCTGGCTCAGAGGGCAGGAGGAACTGATCGATCTCGGCGCCGCTGAAGCCCGTCAGCTCGATGTCGAGGTCAAGATCGGCGCAGATAATCGAGAGTTCGCCGATCTCGAGACGAATGAGCTCATCGTCGAACGTCGACATTGTCGCGATCTGGTTGTCGGCGAGACGATAGAGGCGAATCTGTTCGGGCGTGAGGTGATTGAGGAAGAGAACCGGGATGGTCTCGCGACCAAGCTCCTTGGCCGCCTTCCAGACAGCCGTGCCCAGCCACGATCATCTTGTCCTTGTTGATGAGGATCGGTTTGGTGATGTCGAACTGTCAGGATTGACGTCTTCAGCGCCGCAATCTGGCTCTTGCCGTGATTCAGACGATACTTGCGAGCCGGCTCCACGAGGTCATCAATCGGAAGATACTCGCACCCTCATCTCCATGATGCGTTCATGGAAGTCGGCCTTGCTCAGCAGCGCTTAAGGGATCCGTGACGGAAGGGGGCCGGCGGCGAGTGCGCGTCGGAGGACGGATGTTTTTGGTGGTCATTTGAGAGGTCTCCCTCAAGGGAGCCCCGGGGCAGGCAGGAAGAAGCACGCTCAGAACTAAGTTTCTGGGGGTACCGTCTCCGTGCTGCCGCACTGACCTTGGGTCAGCGTTCGATCTTCTGCTCGTAAGAGCGCCGCAGTTCCCCGACGGCGCGAAGGTTCAATAGCATGGCAGATCCGCCCCCAGCAAGTGCACGAGCCTTCGTAAGTCATTGATTTGACGTAGAGTCGCGCGCACGGCCTCTAGGGCGACTGTCCCGGCGTGTGCTGAAAAATTCGCGTTGGCTTGGCTAGTATTCCCGTCAACCGCTTACGGGAATTGCAGTGGAAAAAGACGACGGATGAAGGCGTTAGAGCCGTCGGAATTGGGCATCTGCGCCCGTCATGAACCAGATTCCCGCTGAATTCCCGTCTCGCGGGAATTCGCAATGCGGATCCAGCTCGGCGAATGGCCAACCGAAGGCCGCGGCTACGGGTTCCCAGAAAATCCTACATCCCCCCTTCACAAGGGGAAAAATAGGATTATATCGGCTCAATCCAACAAATAGACGGCTCCGCCGCACGGTGACGTGCGCCCCGGAGCCTTTCCCGTCCTCTCCGGGACAGGGCCCGAACCAGCGCACGGGCCGCACGCATTGGAGAGGAAAAACGGGGGGAAGCGCTCCTAACTCACTTCGGCCGACGCCGAAGAACCGAGTCGGACTCCCGCTTCGCTGCGTGAGTTTCGGCTCCAGCGCAGGGAAGACAATGGCAACCAAGGCGATCGACGCACCCCGCAAGACGACGAGCGGGCTCAAGACCAACTCGCGGCGCATCCGCAAGATCTTCGGCAACGTTCACGAAATTTCGGAAATGCCGAACCTCATCGAGGTTCAGCGCGAAAGCTACGAGCAGTTCCTCCGTTCCGACCCGTCCATCGGCTATGTCTCGGGCCTGGAGAAGACCCTTCGCTCGGTCTTCCCGATCGAGGATTTCGCGGGCACCGCGCACCTCGACTTCGACCGCTATGAGCTCGAGCCGCCGAAGTACGACACGGACGAGTGCCGCCAGCGTGGCCTGACCTATGCCGCGCCGATGCGCGTCACCCTGCGCCTGACCACCTTCGAGATCGATCCCGAGACCGAGACCAAGTCGGTCATCGATATCAAGGAGCAGGACGTTTACATGGGCGACATGCCGCTCATGACGCAGAACGGCACGTTCATCGTCAACGGCACCGAGCGCGTGATCGTCAGCCAGATGCACCGTTCGCCGGGCGTCCTCTTCGACCACGACCGCGGCAAGACCCACGCGTCCGGCAAGTTCCTCTTCGCCGCCCGCGTCATTCCCTATCGCGGCAGCTGGCTCGACTTCGAGTTCGACGCCAAGGACATCGTCAACGTCCGCATCGACCGCAAGCGTAAGCTTCCGGTGACGACCCTGCTGCTTGCGCTGCAGCTTGGGCCGGAGGAAATCCTCAACCTCTTCTACAACACGGTCACCTACGTCCGCGGCAAGAACGGCTGGGAAATTCCCTACGTCGCCGACGCATGGCGCGGCCAGAAGCCGATCCACGACCTGGCGAATGCCGAGACCGGCGAGATCGTCTTCAAAGCGAACGAGAAGATCACTCCGCGCCGCGCCAATCAGGCAGCCAAAGATGGCCTCAAGGCGCTCGTCGTCCCGACCGAAGAAATCTTCGGCCGCTACTCGGCGCACGACCTTATCAATGAGAAGACCGGCGAGATCTACATCGAGGCCGGCGACGAGGTCACTCCGGAGAACCTGGAGAAGCTCGATGCGGCCGGCGTGAAGACGCTCGAGCTGCTCGACATCGACTACGTGAACACGGGTCCGTGGATCCGCAACACGCTCAAGGCCGACAAGAACGAGGACGCCGATTCGGCGCTGTCGGACATCTACCGCGTCATGCGCCCCGGCGAGCCGCCGACGCGCGAGACCGCGGACGCACTCTTCTACGGCCTGTTCTTCGATTCCGAGCGCTACGACCTTTCCGCGGTTGGCCGCGTGAAGCTCAACATGCGTCTTGGGCTCGACGTCGAGGACACGGTCACGACGCTTCGCCGCGAGGACATCCTGGCGGTCGTCAAGGAGCTGGTGAACCTCAAGGACGGCAAGGGCGAGATCGACGACATCGACAATCTCGCGAACCGCCGTGTTCGCTCGGTCGGCGAGCTGCTGGAGAACCAGTATCGCATCGGCCTGCTCCGCATGGAGCGCGCCGTGAAGGAGCGCATGAGCAGCGTCGACGTATCGACGGTCATGCCGAACGACCTGATCAATGCGAAGCCGGCGGTTGCCGCGGTGCGTGAGTTCTTCGGCTCCTCGCAGCTGTCGCAGTTCATGGACCAGACCAACCCGCTATCCGAAGTGACGCACAAGCGTCGCGTCTCGGCGCTCGGGCCCGGCGGTCTGACGCGTGAGCGCGCGGGCTTCGAAGTTCGCGACGTTCACCCGACGCACTACGGCCGCATCTGCCCGATCGAGACGCCGGAAGGCCCGAACATCGGCCTGATCAACTCGCTCGCCAGCTTCAGCCGCGTCAACAAGTACGGCTTCATCGAGACTCCGTACCGCAAGGTCGTCGACGGCAAGGTGACGACGGACGTCGTCTATCTCTCCGCGATGGAAGAGGCGAAGCACACGATCGCCCAGGCGAACGCCGAGCTGAACAAGGACGGCACGTTCGCCGAGGAGATCATCTCGTCACGCCGCAACGGCGACTTCCTGATCGCTCCGCGCGAGCAGATCACCTTGATGGACGTCTCGCCGAAGCAGCTGGTGTCGGTTGCGGCCTCGCTGATCCCGTTCCTCGAGAACGACGACGCGAACCGCGCTCTCATGGGCTCGAACATGCAGCGTCAGGCTGTGCCTCTGCTTCAGGCGGATGCGCCGCTCGTCGGCACCGGCATGGAAGAGACCGTCGCTCGCGATTCCGGCGCCGCCATTGCCGCTCGCCGTTCGGGTATCGTCGACCAGGTCGACGCGACCCGTATCGTCGTGCGCGCCACCGGCGATCTCCGCGCCGGTGAATTGGGCGTCGACATCTACACGCTGATGAAGTTCCAGCGCTCGAACCAGAACACCTGCATCAACCAGCGTCCGCTGGTGAAGGTCGGTGACCCGGTCGAGGCCGGCGAGATCATCGCCGACGGTCCGTCGACCCAGTTCGGCGAGCTCGCGCTCGGCCGGAACGTGCTCGTCGCGTTCATGCCGTGGAACGGGTACAACTACGAGGATTCCATCCTCATCTCCGAGCGGATCGTGAAGGACGACGTCTTCACCTCGATCCACATCGAAGAGTTCGAGGTCATGGCCCGCGACACCAAGCTTGGGCCGGAAGACATCACCCGCGACATCCCGAACGTCGGCGAGGAAGCGCTTCGCAACCTCGACGAGGCGGGCATCGTCTACATCGGTGCCGAGGTCGAGCCGGGCGACATCCTGTGCGGCAAGATCACGCCGAAGGGCGAAAGCCCGATGACGCCGGAGGAAAAGCTCCTCCGCGCCATCTTCGGCGAAAAGGCTTCGGACGTTCGCGACACGTCGCTCCGTCTGCCGCCGGGCGTCAGCGGAACGATCGTCGAAGTCCGTGTCTTCAACCGTCACGGCATCGACATCGACGACCGTACTCGCGCCATCCAGGCCGAGGAGAAGGATCGCCTTCGCAAGGACGCCGACGACGAACGCGGCATCCTCAACCGCGCGACCTTCGCGCGTCTTCGCGAGATGCTGCTCGGCCAGGTCGCCACGGCCGCTCCGAAGAGCATCAAGAAGGGCGCGACCCTCGACGATGCGGCTCTGGAAGCGACCGACAAGCACGACTGGTGGAAGATCGCCGTCAAGGACGACGCCCGCCAGGCCGACATCGAAGCGCTCAAGGGCCAGTATGACGACGCCGTCGGCGTCATCACCCGCCGCTTCGAGGACCGCGTCGAGAAGCTGGAGCGCGGCGACGAGCTGCCGCCGGGCGTGCTCAAGATGGTCAAGGTCTTCGTCGCCGTGAAGCGCAAGCTTCAGCCGGGCGACAAGATGGCCGGCCGTCACGGCAACAAGGGCGTCATCAGCCGCATCCTGCCGATCGAGGACATGCCGTTCCTCGAAGACGGGACGCATGCCGACATCGTCTTGAACCCGCTGGGCGTGCCTTCGCGCATGAACGTCGGCCAGATCTTCGAAACGCACCTTGGCTGGGCTTCGCGCGGCCTCGGGCGCCAGATCGAAGAGATGCTCGACGGCATGCACGAGCGCGGCAAGGATGTTGCCGACAAGGACGTGAAGGCGCTCCGCGCCAAGCTCAAGGACGTCTACGGCGACACGTACACCAAGGACATCGATGCCCGCGACGACGAAGCCATCGTCGAGTTGGCTTCGAACCTCGTCGGCGGTATCCCGATGGGCACTCCGGTGTTCGACGGCGCCCGCGAGAGCGACGTTTCCGCGATGCTGGAGAAGGCCGGGCTCGATACTTCGGGCCAGGTAACGCTTTTCGACGGCCGCACCGGCGATCCGTTCGACCGCAAGGTGACCGTGGGCTACATCTACATGCTGAAGCTCCACCACCTCGTGGACGACAAGATCCACGCGCGTTCGATCGGACCGTACAGCCTCGTCACCCAGCAGCCGCTGGGCGGTAAGGCGCAGTTCGGCGGACAGCGCTTCGGCGAAATGGAGGTCTGGGCGCTGCAGGCTTACGGCGCTGCCTACACCCTTCAGGAAATGCTGACGGTGAAGTCGGACGACGTGATCGGCCGCACCAAGGTCTACGAGGCGATCGTCAAGGGCGACGACACGTTCGAGGCCGGCATTCCGGAGAGCTTCAACGTGCTCGTGAAGGAAATGCGCAGCCTCGGCCTGAACGTCGAGCTGGACTCGGTCGCATCGGAGGATGACCCGCCGGCCCTCGCAGCCGAATAACTGGAAGAGATCGGCGGGGCTTCGTGCCCCGCCACACCCCATCCCTGCCCCTCCGAGCAACCGAGGGGATTAGAGGAAGAGAGACGAGATGAACGAACTGACGCCTTTCGCAAATCCGATCGCCAAGCCGGAGACTTTCGACGAGATCCGGATCGGCATTGCGAGCCCGGAAAAGATCCGCAGCTGGTCGTTCGGCGAGATCAAGAAGCCGGAGACCATCAACTACCGCACGTTCAAGCCTGAGCGTGACGGCCTGTTCTGCGCGCGCATCTTCGGCCCGATCAAGGACTACGAATGCCTGTGCGGCAAGTACAAGCGCATGAAGTACAAGGGCATCGTCTGCGAGAAGTGCGGCGTCGAGGTGACCGTTTCCAAGGTCCGCCGCGAGCGCATGGGCCACATCGAGCTGGCCGCTCCCGTCGCGCACATCTGGTTCCTGAAGTCGCTGCCGAGCCGCATCGGCTTGCTGCTCGACATGCAGCTGAAGCAGCTTGAGCGCATCCTGTACTTCGAGAGCTATGTCGTTCTCGAGCCGGGCCTCACCGCGCTCGAGCAGCACCAGCTGCTGACCGAGGACGAGCTTCTCGCGGCACAGGACGAGTATGGCGAAGACGCCTTCTCGGCCGGCATCGGCGCCGAGGCCGTGAAGCAGATCCTCATGAACCTCGACCTCGAAGGCGAGAAGGAAGTCCTGCTCAAGGAACTGGCCGAGACCAAGTCCGAGCTGAAGCCGAAGAAGATCATCAAGCGGCTCAAGGTCGTCGAGAGCTTCCTCGAGTCCGGCAATCGTCCCGAGTGGATGATCCTCGACGTCGTTCCGGTCATTCCGCCGGAGCTTCGCCCGCTGGTTCCGCTGGACGGCGGCCGCTTCGCGACGTCGGATCTCAACGACCTCTATCGCCGCGTCATCAACCGCAACAACCGCCTGAAGCGGCTCATCGAGCTGCGCGCTCCGGACATCATCGTCCGCAACGAAAAGCGCATGCTTCAGGAAGCTGTCGACGCTCTGTTCGACAACGGCCGCCGCGGCCGCACCATCACCGGCGCCAACAAGCGTCCGCTGAAGTCGCTGTCCGACATGCTCAAGGGCAAGCAGGGCCGCTTCCGCCAGAACCTGCTCGGCAAGCGCGTCGACTATTCGGGCCGCTCGGTCATCGTGACCGGTCCGGAGCTCAAGCTGCACCAGTGCGGCCTGCCGAAGAAGATGGCGCTCGAGCTGTTCAAGCCGTTCATCTACTCGCGCCTCGACGCCAAGGGTCCTCAGCATGACGCTGAAGCAGGCGAAGAAGTGGGTCGAAAAGGAGCGCAAGGAAGTCTGGGACATCCTGGACGAAGTGATCCGCGAGCACCCGGTTCTGCTGAACCGCGCTCCGACGCTTCACCGTCTCGGCATCCAGGCGTTCGAGCCGGTGCTGATCGAGGGCAAGGCGATCCAGCTTCACCCATTGGTCTGCGCCGCGTTCAACGCCGACTTCGACGGCGACCAGATGGCCGTGCACGTGCCGCTGAGCCTCGAGGCCCAGCTGGAAGCACGCGTCCTGATGATGTCGACCAACAACATCCTGTCGCCCGCCAACGGCAAGCCGATCATCGTTCCGTCGCAGGACATGGTCCTCGGCCTCTACTATCTCAGCCTCGAGAAGGACGATGAGCCGGGCCAGGGCATGATGCTCTCCGACATGCACGAGGTTCACCAGGCGCTCGCTGCCGGTGCGGTCACTCTTCACACGAAGATTGTCAGCCGCGTCCCCCAGACGGACGAGCAGGGCAACACCTACATGAAGCGGTTCGAGACCACTGCGGGCCGCATGCTCCTGGCTGAAACACTCCCGAAGAGCCACAAGGTGCCCTTCGAGACCGTGAACCGTGTGCTGACCAAGAAGGAGATCGGCGACGTCATCGACATCGTCTATCGCCACACCGGCCAGAAGGAGACGGTGCTGTTCGCCGATGCGATCATGGCGCTCGGCTTCCGTCACGCGTTCCAGGCCGGCATTTCCTTCGGCAAGGACGACATGGTCATCCCGGCGGACAAGGAAACCTTGGTCGAGGAAACGCGCGCGCTCGTGAAGGATTACGAGCAGCAGTACCAGGATGGTCTGATCACCCAGCAGGAAAAGTACAACAAGGTGATCGACGCCTGGTCGCGTTGTGGCGATCAGGTCGCCACGGCGATGATGAAGGAGATTTCGGCAACGCCGAAGCGTCCGGACGGGCGTCAGGCCGACCTGAACTCCATCTACATGATGGCCCACTCGGGTGCTCGTGGTTCGCAGGCTCAGATCAAGCAGCTTGCGGGCATGCGCGGCCTGATGGCCAAGCCGTCGGGCGAGATCATCGAAACGCCGATCATCTCGAACTTCAAGGAAGGCCTGACCGTCCTTGAATACTTCAACTCGACCCACGGCGCCCGCAAGGGCCTGGCCGACACGGCGCTCAAGACGGCGAACTCGGGTTACCTGACCCGCCGTCTCGTCGACGTGTCGCAGGACGCCGTCATCATCGAGGAAGATTGCGGCACCGACCGTGCGCTGGAAATGCGCGCGATCGTCCAGGGCGGCGCCACCATCGCTTCGCTTGCGGAGCGCGTGCTCGGCCGCACGATGGCTGAAGACGTGGTTGATCCGAAATCTGGCGAGGTCATCATCCCGGAGGGCAGCCTGCTCGACGAAGCGATGGTCGCCCAGATCGAGTCCGCCGGACTGCAGGGCGTGAAGATCCGCTCCCCGCTGGTCTGCGCTTCGAAGCAGGGCGTCTGCGGCAAGTGCTACGGCCGCGACCTTGCTCGCGGTACGCCGGTGAACATCGGTGAGGCTGTAGGCGTCATTGCCGCCCAGTCCATCGGTGAGCCGGGCACGCAGCTGACGATGCGGACCTTCCACATCGGCGGCGCGGCGCAGCTCAACGAGCAGTCGAACCTCGAAGCGCCGGTCGACGGCACGATCGAGTTCCGGGACATGCCGACGATCACCGATCCGCGCGGCCGGCACATCTCGCTGTCGCGCTCGGGCGAGATCGCCATCCTCGACATGGACGGCCGAGAGCTATCGACCCACCGCGTGCCGTTCGGCGCCCACCTGTTGTGCGAGAGCGGCCACATCGTCAGCAAGGGCGACCGCATCGCCGAGTGGGATCCGTCGTACAGCCCGGTCATCACCGAGCGTGCGGGTATCGTGAAGTACCAGGACCTCATCGAGAACCGGACGATGACCGAGCAGATCGACGAGTTCGACCGGTATCGCCCAGCGCGTCGTCACCGACGACATGGCCAAGTCCAAGAAGGACGCGCTTCAGCCACGGCTGACGCTGACCGGCGACAAGGCTGAGGAAGCAGGCGTGTACCGCCTGGCTCCGGGCGCGATCGTCGCGGTGGAGGATGGCCAGAAGGTCGAGGCCGGCGAAGTGCTCGCCCGCATGCCGCGCGAAGCCGCAAGGACGCGCGACATCACCGGCGGTCTGCCGCGGGTCGCCGAGCTCTTCGAGGCCCGCACGCCGAAGGACAAGGCCATCATCGCCAGGGTTTCGGGTCGTGTGCAGTTCCTGAAGGACTACAAGGCGAAGCGTAAGATCGCGATCGTCCCGGACGACGGTTCCCCGCCGCATGAGGAGCTCGTGCCCAAGTCACGCGTGATTGAAGTGCAGGAAGGCGATTACGTGAAGCGGGGTGACAACCTCGTTGGCGGCTCGCCGGATCCGCACGACATCCTGGAAGCGCTCGGCGTCGAAGCACTCGCGGAATATCTCGTGAGCGAGATCCAGGAAGTCTATCGACTGCAGGGCGTGAAGATCAACGACAAGCACATCGAGGTGATCGTTCGCCAGATGCTGCAGAAGGTTGAGATCACCGATGACGGCGATACGACGTTCCTGAAAGGCGAGCAGGTCGACCGCGAGGAGATGGACGAGGTCAACTCCCGTCTCGGCAAGGGGAAGAAGCCTGCGCAGGGCAAGCCGGTGCTGCTTGGCATCACCAAGGCCAGCCTGCAGACCCGCAGCTTCATCTCGGCAGCGTCGTTCCAGGAGACGACCCGCGTCCTCACGGAGGCGGCCGTCCAGGGCAAGGTCGACACGCTCACGGGCCTCAAGGAGAACGTGATCGTCGGACGCCTGATCCCGGCCGGCACCGGCTCGAGCATGAAGGAACTCCGGGTTGCGGCGTCGAGTCGCGACGCCGCCCTGCGTGCGACGCACCGCCGCATGCAGGAGGCGCTGGTGGCTCCGAACTCGGCGGAGGAACTGCGTGCCGCGGAGCTCGCGCGGACACCGCGTGACGATACGGCTGGTACGGGCGAGGACCCGCTGGCCGAGGTCGTTCCCAGCGGCCACGGCACCGATGCAGATGCGGGCGACTATCTCACTGAATAGTCGCTAGCGCCGAAGCGCAAAAAGAGAGCCCCGCCGGCGCAAACCGGCGGGGCTTTTCTTTCGACCACGCTGCTGATCAGATCAGCAACGGCCGTTCTTGATCGTGCTTTCGGTGCAATTCGCAGCCGAAGAAGCATCCGCGGCAGCGCCACGAACCGTGTTGCAAGCGGCAAGCGCCACACACGTTCCAATCAGGAGCGCAGTCGTCACCTTCGATTTCATCTTCACCCTCCCTTACGTCTCCGAAACGAGATGACGTCAAGTTGCGCATTTGTCGACTGAATCCCGGATGAATCAGGGGAGCGAAGGACAAGAAAAATGCCCCGCCGAGCGAGGCCGGCGAAGCATTTTCCAACTGTTGCAGTTTAGCCTCAGCTTAGCAGTTCTGACCTTCGATCGCGTTCTCGGTGCAGTTCGCGACAGAATTCACGTCAGTGGCGGCCCCGCGAACGGTGTTGCAGGCGGCCGTGGCCATTGCAGCGCCGATCAAGGCAGCGGTGAGGATTTTCTGGACCATTCTCAATCTCCCGAATTGGGGTGGAGTACCAGAGGATCAAGTCGCGTTGTCGACCGCGTTCGCGGCAGAATTCACGTCTGTCGCCGCGCCGCGAACGGTATTGCACGCAGCAGTGGCGAGAGAAGCCGTGATCAATACGGCCGTGACGACTTTATGAATCATCCGGTTACTCCTCCTCTGACGGTTCCTACAAACGCGTCTTCAGCAGAAGCGCTCCATTCCGCCCCCGCAATTTTCACACGCGTTAGCTGCGAGTCGGTAGTCAGACCGCGACAGGTGCCGAGATATGCGGGTGCGGTTCGTAAGCCTCGAACACGAAATCCTCGGGCTCGTAGTCGAAGATCGTCTGGCCGCGGTCCTTGAGGATCAGTTGCGGAAGCGCGCGAGGCTCGCGCGTCAGCTGGAGCCGCGCCTGCTCGAGATGGTTCGAGTAGAGGTGGACGTCGCCGCCGGTCCAGACGAATACGCCTGGCTCATGCCCAGTCTCCCGAGCCAGCATGTGCGTCAGGAGCGCGTAGCTCGCGATATTGAAAGGCACGCCGAGAAAGAAGTCCGCGCTGCGCTGGTATAGCTGCAGGTTCAGGCGCCCACCGGCGACATGGGTCTGGAAGAGGCAATGGCAGGGCGCCAGCGCCATCTTGTCGATCTCGCCCGGGTTCCAGGCCGTGACAATCTGCCGCCGTGAGGAGGGATCGCGGCGGATGAGATCGACCAGGTTGCGGATCTGGTCCACTTCTCGGCCATCCGCAGTCTCCCAGTGCCGCCACTGCTTGCCATAGACGGGGCCAAGGTCGCCGTTCTCGTCAGCCCATTCGTTCCAGATGCTGACCTTGCGGTCCTGGAGCCAGCGGACATTCGTGTCGCCGCGCAGGAACCAGAGCAACTCGACGATGATGGACCGCAGATGCAGCTTCTTCGTCGTCAGTAGCGGAAAGCCGTCGCGCAAATCGAAGCGCATCTGGGCGCCGAAGTGAGACAGCGTTCCGGTTCCGGTGCGATCCTGCTGCTGTACTCCCTCGTTGAGGATCCGCTGCATGAGGTCGAGATATTGGCGCATGCGAGGAAAGACTAGTCCGCTCGGGCCGCCTTACAAGCGCCTAGGTCAAACTGTCATCCGTTGATGGATGATCATCAAGATGGACACCGACTCGGTCGAGATCGTGCGGATGCTTCACCCGCATAGCTGGATTGGATGCGCTATCAGCGTGCCGAACAGCCTCTCAAGCTGGACGGACCGGCAGCGGCCCGCGATTTCTTCGCGAGTTGCTTTGCCGAGTCCGATCCGGCTCGAGAGTGCCTGTGGGTCGCCCATCTGGACGATCAACGGCATTGCCTACATCTAGCGCGGCACCAGGGCGCGACAGGCCACGCCCCCTTCCCCATCCGCTCGATCGTCACCGATGCGGTCATCTATGGCAGCACGGGTATCTTGCTCGCGCACAATCATCCGAGCGACGACACCCGCCCTAGCAGATCCGATCGCATTGCGACGCGCAGGTTAAGCCAGGTCGCCGAGGCCATCGATTGCCGATTGATCGACCATCTCATTCTCGGCGGCACCAGCTTCACCAGCTTCCGCGAACTGGGTTTGCTTTAGCTCTTGGCCTTGCAGGGCCGGATCTGGCTCGGCTCAGGTCGCGGACCGGCCAGACGAAAGGCCGCGAAATAGCTTTCCCCGCCCGCAAGCGGCTCCAATCGGTGGAGCTTCAAGCCGACGGCCGCGAACTCGCATGTGAGCAGTTTGGGGGGCATTCCGTGCCGCTTCGGCGGCCGGTCGGCGTCCACCACGATCACCTCGCCGTCAGACTTCAATCCCTCGCGCATGTGCCACAGGAAGGCGTAGGGCGATTCGACCTCGTGATAGACGTGAACGAGGAAGATGCGGTCGAAGGACCGCGGTGGGAGCTTGGGGTCGTCGGCCTCACCGAGCTTGACTGCGACATTGTCCAGATTGTCGCGATGCACGCGCTGCACCAAGCGTTCCTCGACCTCAGGCACGATGTCCTCCGCGAGTACCCGCCCGCGGCGGCCGACCACGGGGGCGAGCCTGACGGTATAATAGCCCTCGCCGGCGCCGATGTCGGCGACGGACATTCCCTGTCGGACGCCGGCGAGTTGGATCACCTGCTCCGCCTCTCCAAGGCGATCGCGCGCATCCTCGGTCGAGAAAGAGTCGCTGACGATCGAAGCGACTTCGCGGTCCGCCTTCGGAAAGCGAGGCTCGTCGGAACTCTCGCGGCAAGCTCCCAGCGCGATCAGCAACAGGAGGGCAGTCAGGCCCCTATTCAACGTCCTCGACCTCGACGCGTTCGCCGGTCACGCGTTGGGAAAGAGCGGCTGCCATGAACCGGTCCAGATCGCCGTCGAGCACGTCACCGGGCGCCGTGGACGTGACGCCGGTCCGAAGGTCCTTCACCAACTGGTACGGCTGGAGGACGTAGCTGCGGATCTGATGGCCCCAGCCGATGTCCGTCTTGCTCGCGTTCGCGGCACTCGCCTCGGCCTCGCGCTTCTGGAGCTCGGCCTCGTAAAGGCGTGCCTTCAACTGCTTCATCGCCGATGCGCGGTTCTTGTGCTGCGAGCGCTCGTTCTGACATGCGACCACGATGCCCGTCGGGATGTGAGTGATCCGCACGGCGCTGTCGGTCGTGTTCACGTGCTGCCCGCCCGCGCCTGACGCTCGGTAGGTGTCGATCCGAAGGTCCTTGTCCTCGACCTGGATATCGATGTCCTCGTCGACTTCCGGATAAACCCAAACGCTGGAGAAGCTGGTGTGCCGCCGGGCATTGGAATCATAGGGGCTGATGCGGACCAGACGGTGCACGCCGCTCTCGGTCTTGAGATTGCCGTAGGCATTCTCGCCTTTCACCAGGATCGTTGCCGACTTGATGCCGGCCTGCTCGCCTGAGTGATGGTCAATCATTTCGACCTTGTAGCCGTGCCGCTCGCCCCAGCGGCTGTACATGCGGAGAAGCATTTCGGCCCAGTCCTGGCTCTCCGTCCCGCCGGCGCCGGCGTTGACCTCGACATAGCTGCTGTTGGCGTCGGCTTCTCCGGCGAGCAGCGCGGCGACCTTGTCGCGCTCCGCTCGTTCGGCGAGCTCGCCAAGGCTGCGAACGGCATCGTCCGCTAGCGCCGAGTCGCCCTCGGCCTCGGCCATCTCCAGCAATTCGGTTGTGTCTGCGAGTTCACGCTCGATCGCTCGGGTGGCGTTAATGGCTTCCTCGAGCCGCCGCCGCTCGCGCATGACTTCCTGCGCGCCCTTGGGATCGTCCCAGAGCGTCGGGTCTTCGACCTTCGCATTAAGGCCCTCGAGCTGCTTCAGCGCCCGGTCCCAGTCGAGGAACCGGCGAAGCAGCGCGAGCGCGGCATTGATCTGGTCGGCATGGGCCTGCGCTTCGGCGCGCATCGGAAATGCTTTCGTTGGAAACGTGAGTGTTCAGGCGAGCTAGTAGATGCCGGCTTGATTATGCAAGCTCGCCTGTGTGGTTTCCGGCTGCGCCTGACGTGGTCGGACCACGCGGGGACGGCGCTGAAGCCCCGCGACCTCATCCGGGTCTCGCCCTTCCCGATCACTCTCGTCACCGGGCAAGCCGAGCGAATGCGAGCGGCGATAGAAGCGCCGCGGCTCGGTCTGCGGCTGGAATGCTTCCCAGATAACCGCGGACTTCGGATCCTCCTGCACCGGGAAGGCGCCGAAGACCCGGCGGCCACTCGCCCGGTCGATACGGACCCACCGGATGCCGTTGGGGGCAACGAACGGCACCTTCGGCATGTCCTTGAAGGCGGCTTGCGCGAAATCCTTGAAGATCGGCGCGGCTATGCGCCCACCCTGGGCGTAGCCGCCCATGTTCCGCGGCTTGTCGTAGCCGAGGTAGACGCCGGCAACGACCTCGGGCGTGCCGCCGACGAACCAGACGTTGGTCGGCCCCGACGTGGTGCCCGTCTTGCCGAACATCGGCCGGTCGAGGTCGCGCAAAACCGTCGCGGTGCCGCGCTCGACTACGCCCTGGAGGATGTGAACCATCTGGAACGCCGCCATCGGGTCGAGGATCTGCCGGTCGCGCGAAGGCGGTCGCGGCATGGGCTTGCCGTCCCAATCGGCGGCGCTGCAATTCGTCATCACCTGGCAGCGGTTGTCGGTGCGAAAAATGACCTTCCCCGTCCGGTCCTGCACGTAGTCGATCATCGTCGGCCGAACGGAGCGGCCCTGGTTTGCGAGGATCGCGTAGGCATTCACCAGCTTCAGGACCGTGGTGTCGCCAGCGCCGAGAGCGATCGAGAGATAATTGGGATAGTCGCCCACGCCGAGCTTCTTGGCATTGGCGATGACCTTGGCCATGCCGGTCTGCGATGCCGCGCGGACGGTCATCAGGTTGCGCGACTGCTCAACGCCCCAGCGCATCGTCTTCGCACCCGCGTATCGACGGTCGAAGTTGACGAAGCATTTGTTGCCAAGGCCCGCGCCCTGCCAGACGCAAAACGGCGCATCGAGAATGATCGAGGCCGGCGTCATGCCGTTCTCCAGCGCTGCCTGGTAGACGATCGGCTTGAATGCCGACCCAGGCTGGCGCTGGGCCTGGGTCGCGCGGTTGAAGTCGGACCCGAGCACGTCGAAGCCGCCCTGCATCGCGAGTATGCGTCCCGTGCGGACTTCCTCGGCGAGGAAGCCGCCGCCGATCTCCGGAATTGAACGGAGCGCGTAGCTTGTGGCCCCGAGTTGCTTCACGACGATGATCATGCCTGGGCGGAGGTTCTGGAACGCCGTCCCGCCGCCCCCGCGCTTCGGCATTTCCGCAACCGAGCGCGGCAATATGCCGGTCGAGCCATTGGTGAAGCCGATGCTCGCCTGGCTCGAAATCTTTCGACAGGACGACAGCCTTCTTCCAATCGGGGAAGCCCGTTCCGATCGGTGTCCGATCCAGCTCTGCGGCCCAATCACCGCTAAGGTCGACGCTCTTGCCGAGGTCACGCCAGCCGCGTCCGCCGTCGAATTTGGCAAGGCCCTCGCGAAGCGCGTTCGCTGCCGCGTCCTGCATGACCGGGTTCATTGAGGAACGAACCCATAGCCCGCCCGCATAGACGCTGTTCGGGCCATCCTCGGCCTTCTCGCCATATTCCTTGATCAGCGTCCGGCGGACTTCCTCCATGAAGTAGCCGCCCTGCTGACGGAACTTCTCATTACTGCCGTAGCGAATCGTGCCGAGCGCGGTGGAGGCGGCGGCGGCGCGCTGGTCCGCGGTAATGTAACCGTTGCTCTCCATCTCCCGAAGAACATAGTTGCGGCGGTCCAGCGCCCTTTGGGTGGCGCGAACCGGATCATAATTGGACGGAGCCTTGGGTAGCACCGCGAGGTAGGCCACCTCCGGCAAAGTCAACTCATTGACGTCCTTGTCGAAATAGGCGCGGCTCGCGGCCTGAACGCCATAGGCATTCCGGCCGAGGAAGATCGAGTTGAGATAGATCTCGAGGATCTGCTGCTTGGAAAGGGTCGACTCCAGCCGGAATGCAAGGATGGCCTCGCGCGCCTTGCGGCCAATCGAATAGCTGCTGTCCTGAAGCAGATATTTCGCGACTTGCTGAGTGATCGTCGAGCCGCCGCGGGCTCGACCGCCCCCAGTGGCCGTCTTGGCCGTGAAATCGAATACCGCTCCGACGAGACCCGGATAGTCCAGGCCTCCATGACTGAAGAAGGTCTTGTCCTCGGCCGATATGAAGGCGTTCACGAGGACGGGAGGCAACTCCTCGTAAGAAAGCTCCACGCGGCGTTCGCGGGCGAACGTCTGCACCGGAGTTCCGTCGTAACCGCGCACGTTGGTGGGCAGCGACGGCTGGTAGGCAAGCAGCTTCTCGGACGATGGCAGGCCGCTCGCGAAATAAAGCCACATGCCGGCGAACAGGACGAAGCCGGCGACGAGCACGTACAATGCCCTGCGGACCCACTTGCGGTCGAGCAAGGGATCGATTCGCTCACGGATTCGCGCGTTGAAAGCGACAAGGTCCGGAAGCTGGGACGAAGAAGCGCTGAGACGTTCGGAACGCATGAACCCCTGCCTCTAGCGCCTATGCTGCCAAGCCGAAAGGCCGCGGATCACCGAATGAGGCGGGAGGCGACGTCCGCCTCGATTGCCTGAGCCAAAGCCAGGACGATCCGTGCTCGCTCCTTCGGCCGGACGAGCAGCGCTTCGTCCTCAACGTTGCTGATGTACCCCGCCTCGAACAGGACGGCCGGGACTTCGGCATGCCGCAGGACCCGGAAGTCAGCGAAGCGATGCGGCTCGGGCCGCAGGAGATAGCGCCCGGCCGACTTGCGGACCAATCGTTCGGCCAGCGATGCCGATGCGTTCATCTGCTCGCGCAAGGCAAGATCGGAAAGCATTCCCCGCACCGACCCGTCGGGCTCGCTGGAAAGACCTTCGCCGGCCATGTTCTCCTTGGCCGCGAGCCGCGCCGCCTCGGCATCCGATGCCACGTCCGAGAGAGAGTATACCGTTGCGCCGCGCGCGAGCGGATTTGGCGCGCTATCGATATGCAGCGACAGATAGGCACTCGCCCCCAGGCGCCGCGCGATTTCAGCGCGCTGATCGAGCGTCAGGTAACGGTCGTCGTCGCGAGTCAAAGCGACACGGACGCGCCCCCGTTCGGCCAACTCATCCCGCAGCTCTCGCGCCAGTGCGAGCGTCAGGTCCTTTTCGGTGGTCGAGCCGGAAACACCCTGGGCACCGGGATCCCGCCCGCCGTGACCGGCATCGAGCACAACGATCGGTCGTCCGGGCGAAGCCGCTTCGGTCAACTTTACCTCGCCCACCGCCGATCCAAGTTCGACGGTGACGGTGCCCGAGCGGGCTTCACCTATCAGCACCTGGTCCTGTTCGTCCTCACCGGACGACTGGCGATGGGTGGCGGCCAGTGCGGCAGCGGCCAGCGCGACGCCGGCGAGGATGATCGCCGCGCCCGCAGTCGCTCGTGCCCGCTTCGACCGTGGTGCCATGAAGGCATCCTATCACGGGAACATGGTTAACGCGCAATTATCGGTGGATTTCAGCGGTTCCACCGCGACTGTGGCAGTTGCGGCACTCGCTGGAGGATGCTAACCCCAATTAATCCGATGGCCCCACATGGCGGCAGAAGGATCCAGCGCCGCTCTTCAAAGGACGCGGCTTCACAGGTTGACGCTGCAATGATGCCAAGAAACGCCCCTCGCCTGCTCCTTGAAGAGCGGCGGGTCGCGTCTCCCGTACAGCAATCCGGGATGGTCCATGCAGCAGAGGCAACATCACACCAGTTTGCCATGACCGTCGGCTCACATCCGACTGGAATGGCCTATTCAAATGCGCGCCCCCGCCCGTCATGGAGCGGCTCGCGCGCCCGGAGAATTTTCAATGTCAACGCGCATGCTGATCGACGCGCGCCACCCGGAAGAAACCCGGGTTGCCGTCGTGACCGGAAACCGCATCGAGGAATTTGATTTCGAGTCCGCTGAGCACAAGCAGCTCAAAGGAAACATCTACCTAGCCAAGGTCACGCGGGTCGAACCGTCGCTCCAGGCGGCGTTCATCGACTACGGCGGAAACCGTCACGGCTTTCTCGCCTTCAGCGAAATTCACCCTGACTATTACCAGATCCCGAAGGCGGATCGCGAAGCCCTTCTCCGCGAGGAAGCAGAGCACGCTGCCGAGGAGGAGCGCCTTCGCGCCGCCGAGGACGACGACTTCGACGACGACCATTCGGAAGACGAGCCTGCCGAAGCCGAGGGTGACGAGGCATCCGCAACGGACAGCGCTGAGGAAAATGGCGCCGATGAGGCTGGCACCGGTTCGAACCGCTCGCCGGTCGATGAATCCGCTGCGGACGAGCTTCGAAAGAAGCGCCAAAACCTGCGCCGCCGCTACAAGATCCAGGACGTCATCCAGCGTCGCCAGGTCCTGCTGGTGCAGGTCGTCAAGGAAGAGCGTGGCAACAAGGGCGCGGCCCTCACGACCTACCTGAGCCTTGCCGGCCGCTACTGCGTCCTGATGCCGAACACGTCGCATGGCGGCGGGATCAGCCGGAAGATCTCGAACGGCGCCGACCGCAAGCGGCTGAAGTCGATCATGTCGGACCTCAACCTGCCCAAGACCATGGGCCTGATCGTCCGCACCGCCGGCCTTTCGCGCACCAAGACCGAGATCAAGCGCGACTTCGACTATCTCGCCCGACTGTGGGACGAGATCCGCGAACGGACGATGGAAAGCAGCGCTCCGGCACTGATCTACCGCGACAGCGATCTCATCAAGCGTGCCATCCGCGATCTCTATCACCGCGACATCAGCGACGTGATCGTCGAAGGTGAGGACGGTTTCAAGGCGGCCCGCGGCTTCATGAAGCTGCTGATGCCGAGCCACGTTCGGCGCGTTGCGCTTCACTCCGAGGCCACTCCGCTGTTTCAGCGGTACGGCGTCGAGGACCAGCTTTCCGCCATGTACCAGCCGGTCGTTCAGTTGAAGTCGGGCGGCTATCTGGTGATCAATCCGACCGAAGCCTTGGTGTCGATCGACATCAACTCGGGCCGGTCGACGCGCGAGCACAATATCGAGCAGACCGCTTTCGCAACGAATCTCGAAGCGGCGAATGAAATCGCCCGCCAGCTTCGCTTGCGCGACATGGCGGGCCTCATCGTCATCGACTTCATCGACATGGAACAGAATAGCCATGTTCGGAAGGTCGAGAAGGCGATGAAGGAGGCGCTGAAGAACGACCGCGCTCGTATCCAGGTGGGCCGGATCTCCAGCTTCGGCCTGATGGAAATGAGCCGCCAACGCCTGCGTACGGGCGTTCTCGAAGCCTCGACCAAGCCCTGCGCGCATTGCGAGGGCACCGGCCTGATGCGTACCGCGTCATCGGCAGGCCTGTCGGCGTTGCGCATGATCGAAGACGAAGCGGCCCGCGGTCGCGGCGATAAGATCCTGCTCCGCGCCGGACGCGAAGCGGCAATCTATCTGCTCAACCGTAAGCGCTCCGAGCTTGCCGAAATCGAAGGTCGCTACGGCGTTTCGATCGACGTCGCCATCGACGAGAGCTTCGAAGGCGCCCGCATGAGCGTCGAAAGCTCCGGTCCGCGTCCCACCGCTCAACAGCGCCGACCCGAGCCCACCCCGATCGAAGAGGATCTGGAAGAGGTCGAAGCCCTTCTCGGAGACGAGGCGGAGGACGAGGAGAGGAAGACGAAGAAGAGGAAGAGCGCGAGGCTTCGCAGGCGCAGGACGACCGTCCCGGCCGTCGCCGTCGCCGCAGGCGGCGCGGTGGACGCGGACGCAACCGTCGTGAGGACAGCGACTCTGCCGCCGAATCTCCCGCGGGCGAAGAGCCTGCCGACGAGGTCTCCACCGCAGTCGAAGCTGAGCAGCCTCGACAGACGGAGCAGGAAGAAGCTCCGTCAGCCGATCGCAAGCGCCGCCGGCGTCGCGGCAAGCGAACCGAAGTTTCCACCGAGGTGGCCATCGACGAAACGCCGGTGGTGGAACCCGACAGCTCGCCGATGGTCGAACGGCCGGTGGAAGACGAGCCGCCGATCGGCGAGGTCGAAGCACCCGCGGAGCCACAGCCGAAGCGTCGCAGGAGCCGAGCCAAGGCCAAGACGGTTGAAAGCGCTGAAACAGTGGAAGCTGTCGAGACCGCCAGCGCGGTGACGCCGGAACCCGCTGCGATCGCCGAGGAGCCGAAGCCTGCAAAACCCGCTCGAAAGTCCCGCGCGAAGAAGGCCAAGGACGAGGCTCCAGCGGCCGAAGCCGACGCCGATGCGGATCAGGCCTCGACGCCGACAGCTGACAATGATGAAGCTGAGGATTCTTCAGGCGAAGGCCCTCGTCGCGGCTGGTGGCAACGCACGTTCGGTTAACCTGCTGACGCCGGTGCTTTCATCCAGCGTTCAGGCCGTCGATGGGATGGGCGAGCGATGATCTCGCCGCTTTCCCGCCTGATGCGGATGCTGATGCTGGCGCTTGTGCTGGGCCTCGCCATGGCGAGGCCCGCCGCAGCGCAGGAACGGGGTCCTTCGATCCTGCGCGACACGGAGACCGAGGCCCTCTTCGACGAGGTCGCGAAGCCGTTAGTGGAGGCAGCCAAGCTCGACCCGAAGAGCGTCAAGGTCGTCCTTCTCAACGATCCGGAGATCAACGCGTTCGTGGCGGGTAGCCAGAACGTCTACCTGAACTCCGGACTCATCACGAACTCCGACAACGTCAACCAGCTGCAGGCGGTGGTCGCGCACGAGCTCGGGCACGTGGCCGGCGGCCACGCGATCCGCATGGGCGAAGGCGCGAAGGAAGCGACCGGAATCACGCTCGCCACCATGGTTCTGGGCGCGATCGCCATCGCCGCGGGCGCGGGCGATGCCGGAATGGGACTGATGATGATGGGTCAGCAGGCGGCGATGAACCGCTTCCTTGCCTTCACCCGCGCCCAGGAAACGAGCGCCGACCTTGCCGGCGTCGATTATCTTTCCAAAGCAGGCATCAGCGGCCGCGGCAGCCTGGAGTTCTTCAAGAAGCTGCAGAACCAGGAATATCGGCTCGCGATCTACGCCAAGGACAGTTACGACCGGACCCACCCGCTATCCAGCGAGCGCATCTCGATCCTTGAGAACCTCTACAAGAAGGATCCTGCCTGGGATCGCAAGCCGGACCCGGCGCTTGAGGCGAAGTTCCAGCGAGTGAAGGCCAAGCTCCTGGGCTTCATCAACCAGCGGCAGGCCATCAACAAATATCCGGAGACGGACCAGACGGTGCCCGCGCATTACGCCCGCGCCTATGCCTACCATCTCGGCGCCTATCCGGAGAAAGCGCTTTCGGAAGCGGACGCGCTGCTGAAGACCAACCCGCACGATCCCTATTTCCTTGAGCTCAAGGGCCAGATCCTGCTCGAAGGCGGGCGGCCTGCCGAGGCCGTGGCGCCACTGCGCGAAGCAACCGAGCGCTCCGGCCGCGCGCCGCTGATCGCTTCCATGCTCGGCCACGCGCTGATCTCGACGGAAGACCCGAAGAATTATGCCGAAGCCAAGAACATCCTGAAGAATGCAGTGTCGTCGGATAACGAGAACCCATTCGCCTGGTATCAGCTCGGAATGATTTACGACCGCGAGGGCGACACGCCGCGCGCAGCGCTCGCAACTGCGGAACGCAACAATCTGGAAGGCAATCCCAAGCTTGCTCTCGCCAGCGCAGAGATGGCCATGCGCGGAATTCCGTCGGGAACTCCGGACTATCTTCGAGCCCAGGACATCGCCATGGTGTCCAAGACCGAGCTCAAGAAGGACAAGAAGGGCAATCGTGACCGAGAATAAGGGGTCGCCAATATTTCCGGCGATCGTGGGGGGAATTATCGGATCGGCGATTACCGCCGTCGGTTTACTCCTTGCGGCGCCTCAGCTCATCAGCGGGAAAGTCGTCCGTCAGGCGATGCTCGACGATCCGCAAATCCTCGTCGACGCGGCCGATGTGCTGCGCGACCGGCAATATGCCCCAACCTTGTCCAATGCCCGGGCCCAAATCGAAACGCCGTTCGCGAGCTCCTGGAAGGGCGCGGAGAAGCCCGAGGTCGTGCTCGTTGAATTCTATGATTACGCCTGCCCCTACTGCAAGGCGAGCAACCCGCACGTCGATCAGCTCGTCCGCGAGAACCCCAAGCTGCGCGTGGTTTATCGCGAACTCCCCATTCTCGGTCCCAATAGCGTCGAGGCTGCCCGTCTCTCGCTGGCGGCTTCGAAGGCGGGGCGGTTCCACCAATTCCACAACGCCCTCTATGCCGCCGGCCGGCCGGCCCCGGACACCAATGCCGCGGCTGCCCGGATTGCGAATATCCCGGCAACACCGGCGGAGGACGCGGCGATCGAGGCCGAGCTCAAGAAAAACTTCCAGCTCGCCAGCCAGCTCGGCGCGACGGGTACCCCCCTGTTCGTAGTGGGCGATCGAGTGCTGAGCGGAGCCGTCGGGTACGAAGCGCTCAAGAAGGCGGTCGAGGACGCTCAGAAGAAGAGCTGAGGATCGCCCGGCTGGCGTTCGCGAGCGCGGTTCGGTCGCTCGTCGCAACCGCCATTCAGTTGTCCCTGGCGGCCTTGAAGCCTTGCGCGACCACGTACCACTCCGACGAATCCTTGCGGCTGGCTGGCGGCTTGGCGTGCTTCACGCTCGTGAAGTGGCGCTTCATCTCGGCCACGAGCTGATTGTCGGCCCCGCCCGCCAGGACTTTGGCGACATAGGCGCCACCGGGCTTCAACACCTCGGTCGCGAATTGCAGTCCCGCCTCGACAAGCGCCATCGTCCGCAGGTGGTCCGTCTGCTGATGTCCCACCGTGTTGGCTGCCATGTCCGACAGCACCAGGTCGGCTTCGCTGCCTAGCGCCTCCTTCAGCCGGTCCGGCGCCGCATCGTCCATGAAATCCATCTGCAGGATGGTCACGCCTTCGATCGGATCGGTCGGAAGCAGATCAATCCCGACCACGTTGCCCTGTGCCACACGGCGGCGGACCACCTGGCTCCACCCTCCGGGAGCAATGCCAAGATCGACGACGGCTTTCGCGCCTTTCAGAAACCCGAAGCGCTCATCGAGCTCGAGCAGTTTGTAGGCCGCGCGGCTGCGATAATTGTCGGCCTTGGCGCGCTTGACGTAGGGGTCGTTCAGTTGCCGCTCTAGCCAGCGCGTCGATGACGGCTTCCGCCCCTTGGCGGTCCGAATGCGCTTCACAGAAGGTGGCCGTCGCGCGCCATGAGAGATCGGAGAATGCCTTCGCGGATGCCGCGATCGGCCACGCCAAGCTTCTGCGCCGGCCAGATCTCCACGATCGCCTCCAGGATCGCGCAGCCGGCAACCACAAGGTCCGCGCGATCCCGGCCGATGCATGGAAGCGCAGAGCGCTCCTCATGATCCATCTCGGCGATCATCGTGCTGATCTTCTGCATCGCGTCGACGGGCACGTGGAGGCCATCGACCGCGCGCCGATCATAAGCAGGCAGAGCGAGGTGGACGCTTGCCAGCGTGGTCACCGTGCCGCTCGTACCGAGCAGCCTGATGCCGTCGACATCGCTTGGAAGCGTCGAAGCGAAGCTCGCAAAGGCCCGCCGCGCGCGCTCCCGCATCCGGCCATAGGCTTGCAGCCGGTCCGGGCCTTCGAGCGCGATCTTCCCCTCGCTTTCGGTCAGCGACACGACGCCCCAAGGCGCGCTCCACCAGCTACGGATCTTTGGAACGCCCTCCTCCTGGTCGACCAGGACAAGCTCCGTCGAACCGCCGCCGATGTCGAAGATCAGCGCCGGTCCGTCGCCCGGCTCGAGAAGCTTGTGGCAGCCCAGGACGGCAAGCCGGGCCTCCTCCTGCGGCTCGATGATGTCGAGCACGATGCCGGTTTCGCGGCGGACTCGCTCGACGAACTCCTCGCCATTTTCGGCGCGCCGGCACGCCTCCGTCGCGACCGAACGAACCAGGGAAACGTTGCGGCGCCGCAGCTTCTCCGCGCAAATCGAGAGCGCGCCCACGGCCCGGTCCATCGCTTCGGCGGACAGCGACCCGCTATGGGCGAGCCCCTCGCCGAGACGGACGATCCGTGAAAAAGCGTCCACGACCGTGAAGCCGCCGTCGACGGGCTTGGCGATGAGGAGGCGGCAATTATTGGTGCCGAGGTCCACTGCGCCATAGGTGTGACGGCACGGAAACCGCCGTTCCGGCGGTCTCTTCTCGACCGGCCCATGCCGCAACGACGGGGCCGGCGCACTGGCGATGATATTCGCCATGAACAACGCCCGTTTCTATCCTGCACCGTCGCAAACTGACGGCTGACTTAAGGCGCATTAAACCGGCAAATGGCTCGGAGAGCAAGCAGGCGGTCCGAAGCGGCGGCGTTGACAGTCGAGAGGCTGCTTTCTATCTCGCCCGCCTCCGGCATTGCCCCGTCGTCTAACGGTAAGACTACGGACTCTGACTCCGTCTATCGAGGTTCGAATCCTCGCGGGGCATCCAGCCATTTCCTGTTTATTAGCAGTTACTTATCCATGGCGCGGCGCTCGATCCCGCTGCCGCTGCGTGTTGCATCGTGTTGCCGTCGTTTTCCCCAGATTTCCGCCGTTTCACGATTCGCTCGCGGCGGCTCCATGCAACATAGATGCGCCATGGGAAGAGCAGAGACCGCATCCAAGTACCGGGTTCGAGCGGAGGAAGCCTTCGCGCGTGCCGTTGCGGACCTCAAACCCGCTACGACCGCGATGATGGCCGATCATTCGGCGAAGGGCAGATTGCAAAGCGGCGCCACTATCAAAGCCGCAATTAATTTGTTCGAGGAGCATTCAAAGCAAGCACTCGACCAGGTTCAGCCGAAGCTGGCAAGTTGATCGATCATAGAGGCGGCGAGTGGTCTGCAGCGATGTCTGGATCGAGGAAGCGCTGAACACGCACATTTCCGCAGCGCCTAATTATATGCAAAAGGTTAGCCAGGTTGTCGACGGTCGCGCTTCAGGCTCCTCGGTCAGCCGCGCAGTAAAAGAACGGCTCAACTCTGTCGGCGAACGACTGCGCGGGCGCTTGGCGGAATTTAGAGGCGGGTGGACAGCCCCCGTTGCAAAGCCCTGGAAAGACCGCCGGCCGCTCCTGTATGCGATCCTATTGCTTTTGATCGGCGCGATCGTGGGTCAGGTGGTGCCCGACCTACGGAAATTGTTTCAGCTCTTCGATTGACGATGCCCGGAGGGGCCTGAGAACTCGAAGGCGCGGGCCACTGTGATCGGGTTCGAGCGCGAGGAAGACGCCGCGGCATTCAGGCAGGAGTTCGTCCGATGATACCTTTGATGGGCCTCACCATCTGCTTTTACATCGCCATGCGTGGCTTCGACTGGATAATCGTCTCCAAGGAAGCCCAGCACACCAGCACGTTTTACGGCAGAGTGGTCGTCGGCATTGTAACCGTGTTGGCGCGATGGTGTTCGGGGTCATATGGCTCACGTCGGTGTAAACGCCCCAAGCTATCCATCGGGCGTCTAGCTCGGCGGTGGCCCCCAAGGGTCGCCCGGCTTACCTTTCCGAGTGCTCTTCGGTCGATCGCAGAAGCATTGGGGCCCGAACCAGCCCTTGTGATCGCCCATGACCTTCCCGCATTCGCTGCAGTGTTTCAGGTCGGGAGGCTCGGGAGGCTTGGGCATTCGCCCGGTTAGCGCATAGAGAACGATTCGAGAACAAATCCTTCTCACTCGTTTGCCATGTTTCTTGAGCCAGGATTCACGAGCACAGGATTAATTCAAGCTCAGCGGCCCGCAACGTCCACACCCGGATGGGCTGCTCCGGAACGAACTAAGGCCCTGCTTCACTCGCCTCCCCAGGTACCGAAGCAGGGCTTTTCGTTGTTCAGCCTCTTACAAACAGCCAGCCGACACAGATGCCAATTGAAAAGCCGATCGCAATGAACGGCCACAGTCGGACCTTGCGCTTATGATGCCACGGCGGCGGTTCGAACTCATCGAGCGACTTGAGGCGCTTCCCTTGCGGCGGAGGCTTGGGCATCGGCTGGGCTAAAGCAGGACGATGAACGCCCTCTCCGCCAGCTCTACAGCACCAGAAAGCACAAGGGTCATGCTAATCAGCATCGCCACCACGATAAGCGTGACAAACTCCTCCGCCGATGAACTTGCGAAGGCGCGAGGATGCCGGGCAGTCCTTATCTTCATTTGGCGTTAAATAGGTTGTGGAGAGGCCTTCGCCAACCCGGCGCCCTGTGGACTGCGGGGAAATCAGCGGCCCGGCCTTTGGGGAGCCGAGCCGCTGTGACCGAGGTAGGTCTGAGGTCTTTTGTAAGGAGCCGATCGGACGAGGGTCACTTACCAAAAGTTAGCCGCGACACCTGAGCGCCCGGCCTGATCGCATCTGTCTCAGGCAGTCCCTCTTTGGCACGCTCTCAGCGGGTTTGATTTACTTTTCATTAACTTTGGGGCAAGTCTGCGGGCGAGCAACGGCGTTGCGTACTAACCCCTGCTCGCCAAAGGAAATGGGGCTTACCATGAACACAATGATCAAAATGCTACGTGATGACTCGGGTGCGTCGGCCGCTGAATACGCGCTGATCCTCGCCATCGTCGGTTCGGCGATTGCTCTCGCAGCGATCTTCCTGGGCGGCACGATTTCGACGTCGCTTAACGAAGCCAGCGACTGCATCAGCAGCAACGGTTCGAACTGCAAGTAAGCGACAGGAGGCTAGGCCTCCTGACTTCGGCGGGTCGCGCGTACCTCGGTTCGCGCGGCCCGTCTTTGTGCTCACCTCATCAACCGGTGGATCTCTCGGCCCATACTGATCGGCCCGTCGGCGAAGTCGCGCCAACCAACCGACCTATAGTCGGAAGCTAAACCAACTCCCACCGCACCGAACAGCAGCCACACTCCGGCGATACAGACGAGCCATTTCAACATGCTTCGCCCCCCTAATGATGATGCAAAAACCTACCTACGGCTTGGTGAACACCTTGGCCTCGTAGTTGGAACTCCAGCTTACGCCGCTCTCACTCCAGTAATCCACCCAACCCGAACCGTCATGATACTGAATCGTGAAGGCGCTGGGGCCGTCACCTACGGCATCTGCGATCCGCAGCCGGACTTCCCCAACATGATAGGGTGAACCGCTCCGATTGTATTCGATCCACGTTGGCGACGACCAGAACTGGCCCTGCCAAACAGAAAGCACCGCCGTGTCGTCGTCGAAGGCGTTGCCCGCAATTCCGTTGCCGTGCAGGGCGCTCGCTGTTCCGCCAGTCGCCTGATCGGCGCTGCCCGGCGTATCGCGCAATTCGATGTCGCGAAGGGTCGGCCATCCGCCGCCTTGGGTTGCCGAAATCAGGATGCGCCAGCGTTCTGCGAGAATGCCGCCGCCACCGCCGCCCGTTCCAAAGTCGCTGAAATAGATCACCTACAGGTCTCCGTTCATCGTTCAGGTGTCGGTTGCAGTGAAAGGCGACGGCCGGAGCCTGTTATTCCGACCGCCGCCCTCCCCTGGGGGGCTGGTGTCGCGGGTCACGACGCGGCCCTCCCTGTGGGGCGTTCCCATGGCTTGGGTCCGATCGGCGCGCTATCGAGCGCTCGGCCGGCTGTCCGCGGGTGCATCTGTGACTGGTGAGTAAGTCGCAGGGTCCGTGCGCAAGCAATCAAGGCTCGCGTCTCCCGCTCCGCCATCTTTAAGAGCGTGTCAGCGTCTTTCACCGACGCGTCGCTGCCCGGCGCCATTGTTTCCTGCAGAACCTTGTCCAGCTCGACGGCGCGAACGACGTGGCGGCAGTAGGCGGCAAGCAAAGGCTCATGCGATCGGTGAAACCAGCCCGCCGGCATCGTGGCCACGGTATCTCGCCAGACTTCGCCCTGTGCTTCGGTCAGGTGCGCAGGCGGTGCGGGTCGGCGAGCGTCCAGTGCGACCGGGACAACGGCCAGCGCAGCCGCGCTCTGACGGCCGCGCTTAGCCATGACTGCGCTCGAAATTCTGGACGTTTAGCGTTTGCGTGCTTGGGCGCCGGTGTCCGCTCGAAGCGCTTTCGATTTCCGAAATGCCCCCCCTGCTGCTCCTCGGGAGTTGTTCGCCTGTCGTGCCATTGAGGAGCTTCCTGTGCGCATCGAACGGGGAATGCTGTTTCTCTTCGTGCTCGGTCTCATTGTGCTGGGCGTCGTGGCCTATACCGTCATGAATTAGGGCGGCGATCTGCTCGGCAAAGCTTAGGCGCGGCTTGCTCCTCATTGGCCAAGCCTCCGTCTAACGTCGGCCGCAAACGCCCTCTTTATCTCGTCAATTGAAAGCGTCAGACCAGGTGCAGGCGCTAGCGTTGCGCTCATCAGCTTGGCGATTGCGGCGGGGCTTAGGCGGCTCTGGGTTTGATCGGCCATTCCACCACCTTCTCGCCCATCGTGGCGCGTTCGATTGTTGCGAGGCGCTGTTCCAATGCAGCAATGCGTAGGTCGCGGCTGTCGAGCGCCGCCTGCATGGTTTTGCGCTCGCTCGCGAACTTGTCTCCGATGACATTCGCAACCTCTTTGAGGGCGCGGCTGATGCGCCCATCGGCCCAACGGTTCCAAGCCTTGGAGCTAGCCGGGTCCAGCGTTGTGGGGGCTTGGCCGCTTACCAATTTACGTCCTCCACAAAGGCGACCGCATCCTCGTGGAGCTTCACCCACGAAAAGTCCGCGAGAAGCCGGATGGCGAGGCAGTCGGTTTGAAACATCGAGCGGACTGGCGCCGCGGTAGTGGGGCCAGTTCCCGAAACGATTTCGAGGGGCGTGGTATCTTCCATGTGCAGCACAGCTTCCGCGCTCACATCGATGTCAGGAACCGGATTGGCCGCAAACGCGACTGCGCCTGGTGCCACCGCCACGACAGTCCCGGCCGCAAGTGCCGACGTCGGATAGACCGCATAGGCGAACTCGCGAGGCGCAAGCGCGATGCGAACGGCCATGTCAGGACTTGCTGCAAAGACGATCCTTCCGCCCGCAATCAGTGCCACCGCACTTGCAGCGCGATCAGGTCACGGCGCATTGCTTCGTCATCGGTCCCGGCATCGGGCGTGATCCCGGTTACGCCGTTGAGCAGGCCTGCCGGCGCAGCGGCCGAAACCGCATCATCCGAGAACAGGGCTGCGTCGAAGATCAGCGAAGCGTCATTGCGCAGCGCGCGGCGGATAATGGTTTCGCCATTGCCCCGCTTGACCAGCTCGCGCGTGACCACACTCAGGATCAGGACCTTCTTGGGCGTGATCTCTTCGCTTTCGAGCGCCTTGGCCAGAACCTTGCCCGGCTCGCCTTCGGCGACGAACCCTCCGCTCACCGCCTCGGTTTGAATGGTCGGGACCGTTAGCCGGTTGTCGCCATCGGTCAGGCCCAGGTTGAGCGATGCAGCCATGATCTGCGAAGCTGCGGACTGAGGCCCGAGACTGGCGAAGAAATCCCTCAGAGCGACTCTGCGAGCGTTCCGCCCCAGTTCCCGATAGTAGCCGGCGACGTTGCCGCCTTGATGATCGTGTCGGTTGCCCGAGTGATCCGGTCATCGGCGAACTTGCGAAGATAGTTGGCTTCGCCATTCTCCCGCGCCTTGCCCAGGGCGATTGCCGTAACGGCTCGATAGATACTCTCGGCGCCGCTGAGCCGATCGGGCGTAAGTAGGTCCTGCAAGGCTCGCTCCTCGTTCTTACTGGCTTGGATCATGCCTGCGAACGGGGCGCTTTTTTGTAGACCGGTAACGCTTTTTTTCAGGGGAAGAGGCTGGCGCGTTCCTCGATCATCGCCGCCAGCTCGACAGCGATTTCACCGTCCGTCGCGTCATCCGAGATCCTGCCGGCGTTCATCATGCGCTCGATCGTTCGATTGCTCACCAGGACGCGGCACAGGCGCTCGCCTCGCGCTCGGCGCTTTCGCCACTCACGTTGGATCGACGCGCGGCTCATCCTGCTTAGCGGCGCCCGCCTTGATTAGGCTGGGCAAAAATCAAAGCCGCAACGAAAATCTCCACGTGAAAGGCAGGCGGGTGTAGGCGAACCGCGGTCCGCCATTTTTGGATGCTGCCCCCCGTACTCGCGTAACCCAAGTTATTGAATAACAACGTGATTTTATGGGTCGCCGGGTGTAGAAAGCGAATTGGGACTCGCTTACTCCCTATCCCGGTTGTTCGGCGAGTCCCGCTCGGAGTCGGCGGCCCGGTGCCAGCATCCCCTGTCCATCGGGTCGCCATCCTGACGCTGCCGGCTCCCGAGCACTTTTTTCGAAGGCCCCTATCGAAAGGTAAGGGTCGGGCAGTGTCCCGTTTCGGTACACGCGGCGTCGGGACTCGTTGCCGTGTTGATTCGACACCTCCGCGGCGCCGATCCCACCTTCGGGTGATGACCGAATTGGCCCGGATGAGCCACTCTCGTCCGGGCCTTTTCTCCTTCGACCCAACAGTGTTCGTCTAGCGCGTAATGCGTCCCGGACGGCCCCAAACGTCCGGGACGCTTTGTGGCGATCCCGGACCTATGCACGCAGGCGCTTCCCAGCCTGAGCTAGCGTCCGCTGCAGCTCCGCTAGTTGCTCTGCAGTTGCAGGCTCGTCATCCTCGCGAGGGTGTGGCGGGTGCCACTTGCCGTCGCCATCAACCCAGCCGTGTTGCTCGCCCCACGTGCGGTATTCCTGGCATCGCTCATCGCATCGATGACGCTCTCGCAGATCCGCAATGCCCAATGCCTGTGCTCGTCATCCTCGACGGTTTCCAGCCATGCGTATGTTGAGAGACAGTCGACCTTTTCGCCGGACTTCAGAGCACGTTCCAGCTTGGCAAGTTGAGCGCCAACGTTGTCCTCAAATTCCAATCTGGAATGCCGACGCGCTGCAAAGCGCGCCTCTTCAGAGGAATTTAGTTTCTCTTCAGAGAAGTCTAGTCCCTTTAAGGAAGTATAGTGTTGCTCAGTCTGTGGCGGATTTCCGCCATTTCCTGACTCGCCATTACCAACTATCTCGGGCGACGATTGTTGGTCATTTCGCCAACTATCTCGGGTAACGTTACACGGCGTTACAGGGTCGAAGATGACGCGGTATGCCTTGCAGCGCCGATCGCTCTGGCGCTCTTCGGACAGGTAGCCCCATTCGACCAGGCGCTTGAGCGACTTCGATAGATTGGAAGGGTCGGTTCCTATCTCGGCTGTCAGTGTCGCGAAGCGAGCGTAGCAGCCGCGGCCGGTCCCTTTCTTGAGCGACATGCCATCGTGCATCGACACGCAAGCGAGCGTGCGAAAATCGAGCGCCGATGGTCGCGGATCGTTGAAGATCCTCACCGGCACTGTCGAGAAATCACGACTACCGGCCACGCCGCGCCCGCTTAGGCCGGACTCTCGCGGTGATGCGTCGCAGGATCACAACGCCAGCTTCGATCAGTGCTTGGCGAGCGTCCTTCTCCAGGACGAACGGCGCCATGTACGCGGCGAAACGCCGGTCCTCGATCAGTCGGCGCTGTGCACAGGCTCATCTCGTCGATGCAGGCCCATCGGGTGCAGCCGTCGGCAGCTCGGCCGGTCAGGAAGGTGCTAGCCATTGGCCCGCTCCCGCGCGTGGACGCGGCGGTGATGTCGACGGCATAACCAGACAATTGAAAGTGGTCTGTTATAGTCGTGATGATGCGCGTCGACCTGTTCTTCGCCGCACACTGCGCAGGGCTCTTTCTCGATTAGCCCCCGCTTGAGTGCCGATCGAAGGCACTGCCAAGCCCAAACGGCTTGCGGGTGTGCCGCTTGCCATCGGCTTGGCGAGAGGCCTTTGACGCCATCAGATGACGCCTCGCTGCAGGTCGAACAGCTGTCCGCTGACGCTGCCGTCCAGACCGGCCCCAGCGGTGAGCGATCGAAGGCCCTCTTCGACAAGCTCCAGCATCTCCGTTGCGTGTTCGTGTTGCCTGCGGAGCCCTTCGTCTTCCAGCAGTGCTTCAAGCATTCCATTGAATGCGATGTTCCGAAGTACAGCGTGACCACCTCAGATCATGGTCTCCATGTTGCTGACGCGCTCGGCCAGTTCGCCAAGCTTCTGCTCGATCGCCTCTTGAGTTGCGCGGGCCATCAGAACTCCTCCCGCTCTCCGCCTTCCTCGGCGCCATAGTCAGGGTCAGAGATCGTGCAGCCCGGCCCCATGCCGTAGTCTTCAGCCGCTTCGCCGTCGATCAGCGTGGCGTCCTCGTCGCAGCAGTTGTCTCCCTCATCTCCGTTCTAGTTCGACGTCTGGGTCGCTACCGAGCACATCGAGCAGCTCGAGGCCGGCGTTGATCATTGCGCCGAGAGTTGCCGCAAAGGCGTTTGCCTGTTCCGGTGTAAATTGCGGGCCGGGATGTAAGCGTGTAACGTTGCTCAGCATTCTGTCTCTCCTAAAGAGGTTGCAGGTAGCATAGGGGCGCTACCCTCATCGTTTCAGGCCGCCGCGCTGCGGAAGGCCGCTTCCAGCTCACTCTTGCGGGCGTGGATCTTCTTGCCGAGCCGAAAGACCGGCAGCTGGTTTCCGTGGATCAGGTGGAACGTGGCACGCTCGGACTTGCCGATGAATTCGGCAATCTCCTTCACCCCATCGAGAACATCATCAGCGAGCATTTCCGCCTCCTACTTTGAAAGACTAATTCCAAACTTCGGTCTCTTGCCATGACGTGCATTGCCGTGCAAGTCCAGATTTACTCTTTAGGATCCGTTGTGACGAAATTTGCCATATTTAGCTTTGGCGACGTCGAGGCGATCGTAGCTGGGCTGAACCGGGTCGCACCCGATAAGCGCGCTGCATTTCGTTCAAAGCTTAAGCACTTGCATGCTCGGCTTCCCTCCTGGCGCGAATACGGGACCGGACGGCGAGCAACCTACACCTTCAAGATGCTGCTCCAGATGTGCTTAGCTACAGAACTCGCACAGAGCGGGATGGCACCAAAACGCATCGTCGAAACGGTCAATAACGCTTGGCCAGATCTAGCGGAGTCGTTTTTTCTCTCGATTTTGGAAGCGCAGTTAATAGACGACTCTCGACCCCCAGTGCCAGACAATCGATTTGCCTCTATATTCAGCCTTGAAGCCCTCCGCAACCCGAGCGGAACTGCTGAGAACAACGTTTGTCTGACGTGGCTCCTCTGAGCGAGTTCGTTCAAGCTATTGACACTGACCCGCGATCAACTGGTAGCCCATACCGTCACGTCGTCATTCAGCTTCAGCCATTACTCAGACTTGTCCTTGCTCTCGCTCACGCTACCCGACCTGACATCCTACTTCGCGATATCGTTGCAGAGTTCCATCCCGAGATCGACGCTGAGATCAAGCCCGTATGCGTGCCTTCGAGTTCGAAGAGAGCATTGATCCAGCAGCGTTAGAGCGCTTAACTGTTCGTCTCGAAAAGATCAAAAATGACAGCGATCCGCAAACGTAGCTGGACCAATCGCCGCGGCGATGAGCAGCAAGCGTGGTTGGTCGATTATCGCGACAGCGCTGGAAAGCGGCGGGCCAAGCAGTTCGCTCGCAAGAAAGACGCCGAGGCTTGGGCAACCCAGGCGGCCTATCAGTCAGCCAAGGCACTCACACTCCGGATAGCGTCTCCATCACGTTCCGAAAGGCCGCCGAGCAATGGGTGGAGCGAGCGCGTCGTCGAAGGCTTGGAGCCGACGACGATCGCCGCTTACGATCAGCACGTCAGGCTGCATCTCAATCCCCTTTGCGGAGACGTGAAGCTCTCACAGCTAAGCACGCCGATGGTCGAGGCTATCGCGATAAGCTGGTCGACAAGCTGTCCCGACCCATGGCGATCCGGGTTTTGCGATCGCTGACGTCGATCATCGCGGAGGCTCAGCGCCGCGGACAGGTCGCACAAAACGTCGCCCTAGCCGTCAGGGTGAAGCGACAGCAGCGCCAACGCGCTAAGGCCACCATCCCGCCCAAGGCAACTCTCAAGGCGTTCCTTGCAGCCTCACAAGCTGCCGATGATCGGCAGGCGGCACCTCTGATCATGCTCGGTATCTTCGCAGGGTTGCGGGCCTCCGAGCTTCGCGGCTGTCGTGGCGCCAGCTCGACCTTGCCAAGCTGACTGTCACCATTGATCAGCGTGCCGACGCGAAGGGCAATATCGGCCCCCCCAAGTCGGCCGCCAGCCGTCGATCGATCCCCCTCCCCGCCTCCACGATCATCGCCTTCAAGCAATGGAAGTTCGCCTGCAAGCCTTCCTACTGGGACTCGTCTTCCCCTCCTGGCCGGCAAGGTCATGAGCCATCGGTTCATGAGCCTGAATGTGCTCGGGCCAGTATTGAAGGCCGCCGAGCTTGCGACGTCACTCTACACGATCTTCGCCACGCGGCTGCGTCATTGTGGATCGAACAGCGATGTCGAGCCCAAGCGCGTCCAGACCTGGTTAGGCCATCACTCGATCCAGGTGACCTTCGACACGTATGGCATCTGTTCGAAAAGTCGAGGTCGACGCGCCGTTATGGATGCCGTGCAAAAGGAGGTGCTCGATGAAGACAGGCCGGAAGCGTTGGCCCTTGAATACAGCACCGCGCTCGGAGCCTCGATCTGCATCCTGACCGGATTTATGCAGAGGCTCACGCAGCAAGAGCGTGGAGACTGCTGCGTTTGATGCATTGATGTATTGCGGCTCTTCGTGCTTGTCCCGCGCTTTAACCAAAACGTGCTAGTCGCGCTGAGTGTATGCAACACCAGTGCAACACAGCGCGCTTTTGCCTTTGATTTCAGTGGCCCCGACGAACTCTCACTCCGTCTATCGAGGTTCGAATCCTCGCGGGGCATCCATGCCAGGTTTAGCCACCTGCAGTGCGTCTAGAAGTAACGCGCCGCCTACCTCGCGCAAAGCGGTTCCAGGCTAGAATAGGCCGACTTGGTCAGCTCGGACAGGAATTGCGCGTTCTGGAAGGTGAGGTCGTAACTGACCGTCTGCCCTTCGATAGTGGACATGTACGTATGGCCGAACAGGCAATCCTGCGTCTTCGTTCGTGACGCGGCTGCCGGGTGATCGTGGACGTCGCTGTGCTCACCCACGCTGCCATGCCGGTGCAGCAGCTTCTCCACGCCGGGAAAATGGTGTCGGAACTGCCGATGGACGTCCTCCAGCTCCTGGCTGTCATACTTGCCCTCCCAGCACGCGACCTGGGGGAGAAGTTCGCGCGCTTCCTCCAGTGACCGCGCGTAGTTCCGCAGTGCCAGCCCTCCGTTGCGGGCCGCGATGAAGCACCATTGGCCCTTCATGTCCGTCGTCGGCGGCTTGACGGCAAAATCGAAAAGGCCGGCAGACGAGGAGAAATCGAAGCTCCAGCGCTGCAGCATCCGCATATGTTCGAAGAAAGCGTGGCCGCAATCCCGCTCATGCTCGGCGATATCCTCCAGGCTCAGTTCCGGAAGTAGCGGCGACTTGAGCTCGGGAGGCAATTCCATGCGTCCATTTAACTCCTGTTTACCCAATCCGCAAAGCGCTCGAGCGGGTCAGAAGGGCGTCCATGAGACCGCTACGATCGATTGCCCCTCTCTGGGACGGCCGCTTGCGTGGCCTTTGCGCGCAGGTCTGGTTAAGATAACGGTTATTGACCACTTGATTCGTGGATCGATGCAGCGCGCCCATCAGGTGCTCCGCACGACGATCTTTGAAGTGGCTGCTGGGTGCTTCGATGGGTGGGAAGTAGTTCGAACAAGGGGGAAAGCGCTTGTCCGGACCGGACATCTTCATCTCGTACTGCAGTGAGGATCGGAACGTCGCGAGGCGTTTCGCTCAGCGCTTCGTGGATGAGGGATTCACCGTCTGGTGGGATGCCGCTTTGCATTCGGGCGAGACGTTCGACGAGGTCATAGAGAGCGCGCTGAAGGCAGCGTCGGCCGTCGTCGTGCTCTGGTCGCCGCGCTCCGTAGGATCGCGGTGGGTCCGGGCCGAAGCCACGCTCGCCGACCGCCGCAACAAGCTCGCGCCAGTGACGATCGAGCCGTGCGACCGGCCGATCATCTTCGAGCTTACCCATACGGCCGACCTCACTCGCTGGAAGGGCGACGCCTCCGATCCAGCGTGGCGATCGTTCGTGAAGGACCTGCACCGTCTGGTCGATAAAGCCAGCGCGGGCGGGACCCCCGCCACCGCACCGGCATCCAGGGAGCGGCCCAAGCCCGAGGCCCGCACCTCACACGAGTCTCGGATTGAGCGCACCCCGGCGCGGCGAGCCGAAGGCCGAGGCTCAAATAGCGGCGGCCAAGAGATGGTCTACGAGCGCCTGGATCGCCGCGCGGATGCAAAAGCGGCGACACGCTCCCGAGAAGCCGACGAGGGCGAAGGCGAGCGCACGCAATTTTATACCGGAACGGGCGGGTACGGAGCCGAGGAACAGATCCACTGCCTGGAGCTGAACATCGGCGACCAGCTGGAAAAGAGATACATCATTAGCCGAACAGGCCTGAAGATCGGTCGTGCCGCCCCCGCCGACATCATCCTTTCAGATGCCAGGGTGTCGCGCACGCACTGCATGGTCGAGCTGAGCGACGATGGCGTACAGGTGTCGGACATGAACTCGACGAACGGAACGTACGTCGACGACGAACGCATACACGGTACCGAGGTGCTGGACGTGGGCTCGACCCTCAGGGTCGGGAACGTCTCCTTCGTCTACGAAGTACGCACCCGTGCGGAAGTCTGACGCCTTTCTGGCGCGCCTCACGGCCGTGCTTGCATGACGGTCGCTGGAACGGCTTCGACGCGCACCGCCGATGTGAGGCGAGGTAATGAAATCGCGTCCGCAGAGATAGCATCAAGGGCTTCCGCGATTCTAGAGCCGTCGTTCGCCGGCCTTCATCCTCCGCGGCCGCGTCTGACGCTGAACGTCGGCATTACCGGCCACCGCGCGACCGTCCTTCCTGAGGGGGTTGCGGACTTGCTTGGGCCGGTAGTGGACGAGGTGTTCCGCAAATTGCGGGATGCCACCATACGTCTTCAATCTGCCGAAGCGGACTTGTTCGATTCCGCTCCGCCGCAGCTCCGCCTTCACACGCCTCTCGCGAGTGGCGCCGACCAAGTTGCGGCGGACGGCGCCCGGGCGAGCGGTTACACCATCCGTGCGCTCCTTCCGTTCGCTCCCGACGAATATGCGAAGGACTTCCAGGGCCACGAGCTGGAGGAGTTCAGGGACCATCTGGACAAGGCCTCGGCGATCTTCGCCCTTCCCGGCGACAGGAATGACGGTGAGTCCGCCTATGTGATGGTCGGCAAGGCCGTCGTTGCTGCGGCCGACGTCCTCGTTGCCATCTGGGACGGCGGCGCGGGCAACGGCCCCGGGGGTACCGCCCATGTCGTCGAGCTAGCTCTCACCAATTCTGTCCCGGTCATTCACATCGGAATCGACCGTGCCACGTCGACGGTCGACGGCGTCCGGCTTCTGGTCGGCGGGAACCCCATGGAGCCGGTCGCCGCTCCGCTGGAGGGCGACGACGCCTATCTTTTGCTCCTGAAAGATACGCTCGCGCCCCACAATTCGTGCGAACGCCGGCACATTGCGGATTTCTTTGCCGAACGGGAAAAACGAACCAATTGGCGGTTCGAGTATCCGATGCTGTTGGCGCTCCTGCACATCAAGCCGCTGCCTCGGAGGCCGTGGCGGCAAAGTTCGATCCGGCAAGACATTCAATATGACATACAAGGTGTCCGCGATTCCGGTTCGCCGGGAACCTTCGTTCCCCTGACCCGGGCGTACGGCTGGGCCAACTTCCTGGCCATTCGTTACGCGCAGCTGTTTCGCAGCGGCCACGTTACGAATTACGTCCTTTCAGCACTCGCGGTAGTGATCGCGCTGTTCGGGCTGATTATACCGAGCCTGAAGGTCTTCCTCGTCCTTCTTGAGCTCGGAACGATCGGGCTGCTCTTCTTGAACACGAACTCAGGCAGGAAGGGCGAATGGCACAGGCGGTGGCTGCAATACCGCCACCTCGCCGAATCCCTGCGTCCGCTCATTTACCTGAAGCGGACAGGGTTGATCAGCACGCCGTTCCGCAGCGATTTCGTTCGCGGCCCGCTTCGTCGTGAAGCCGGCGCCGACTGGACGCGCTGGTATGCCGCCGCAATCTGGCGCGAGATGGACAGCCCCACGGGCGTCATGACCATCGAGCGCGTGCGCGAGATGGCGGACGACATGGTGCGCGAGCAGATCCTGCCGCAGAGCCAGTATCATCAGGTGAATGCCCATCGGATGCGCCATCTCGATCACCGTCTGCACGAGGTGGGAAACCTGCTGATGGGCGCAGTGATCGCGGCCTGCGTCCTGTTCCTGATCGGCTATGCGGCGATGAAGGAAACGGTGAAGAAGCTGACCGATCCTTTCATCGTCCTGACCGCCGGCGTACCTGCGCTAAGCGCCGCCATCTTCGGGATGCGCGGTCATGGCGAGCATCTCGTCGCGGCAAGCCGATCGGCGAACACGGCTGCGGCGCTGGAGGTGAACGCAGCGAGGCTTCGGCAAGCGACCAAGCTCGACATGCTCTCGGTGGAGCTTGAGCATACGGCGTCAATCATGCTGGCGGATTTGGACGAGTGGACGGTCTCGTATCGCGAGCGGTCGCTGGAAATTCCCGCATAACGCTCAGCCCAGCTAGCGGCTCTCTCTCGAACGCCTCACCAGGAACGTCAGATAGGCCCGCGTCTGACTGGCCTGCTTGATCAGCCGGTCCGCGTCGCGCGCAGACCTCACGCCGCGCGAGGAGTCCCTGATGGACGCAAGATATTTGTCGTACCCCCGGGCGAGATCGGCATTCGCCTTGCGTGCCTGATATGCCTGCTTCTCCGCGTCCGTCGCGCCTGAGCCGGGCTTGCGATCGGCCATGCGAATGACGTCCTTCGCCATGCCCCGGCCGTCACTGACGATAGATTGGATCTGGCTAAGCTGGGCGGAACTTGCTTCGGCATCCGCTGCTACCGGCGCCGCCGTGTTCGTCGCCGCGCGCGCAGTAGCCTGCTGTGGCGCAGCAACCGCCTCTGTCGGCTTCACCTGCCGAGTCGAAGTCGGCGCCTCGGCAACGCGCGTTGCGTTTGTGCGCAAATTGATCGCGGCAATCGACGCCGTGCCGAATGCTTGCGACTGCTTGAGCGCTTCGCGTGCGGCATTGATCGCCTGCGCTGGATCCGCTGCAGCGGCCGCAGCCTGGGCAGCTGCCTGAAGCTGGCCGAAGCTCGTGCGAACGTTCGCGGCGACGGCCTGGCGTTCCGGGGGCTCGCCACGAGCAGCGTCGGGCTGGGCCGGATTCGCCCATGGCGCCGAGGCGGAGAGCCGTTGGGCCCGACCGGCGGCGTCGCGCACCAGGGCATTTGCGAAGTTGGCGCTTGCGGTCATGGAAAGACGTTTCATCTCACCTGCCTGCGTGGCCGCCGCATCAGCCTGCGCGTCGTTGGTCAGCAGCGGCTGAAGCGCGGCAAAGCGCTTTTGCAGCTCCTCACCGGCAGCTGCCAGGCCATCGACAGCGGCCGACGGAGCGTTCGCTGCTCGCGCTTCCTCGAGCAGCGAGTTCGTCGCGGAGGCCAGCCCGTCCACACCGGACACGTCCTCCAACGCTGGCTGGACGGCGTCCGAATCCAGGCTGACGGGCGTATCGACGCCTGAACTATCCGGGGTGCCAAGCATCGACCAGCCGACAGCGCCCGCGGCAAGCACGGCCAGCGCCGCGCCGCCCGCGATTACCGGGTTCAGCTTCTTCTTCGTTGGTGCGGCCGTGTCGGCCGACTTCTTCGCCGGTGCCCGCTTGTCCACCGTGGCGGGCTTCTCCGAAGCCTTTTCCGGCTCTTCCGTCTTGGGGGCTTCGGCGCTCTTGACAGCGGCCGCTGCAGCGGCCGCTTTGGCTGCCGTCTCCGTGGCGGACTTCTTGCCAGGCTTTGTCTCGTGGCCAGCGCCCTTGAATTCGACGTCCTCCGGATCGGCGGGGATCTTGGCATCGACAGGCGGACGATCTTCCTCACCGTCCAGCGGCGCAGCCACGGGCACGATCTCTTCGGCCTGCACTTCGTGAGCGAAGAAGCGAGTGACGTCCTCCTCCGCATCCTCGACCTTCCGGGCCGAGCGCCGATCGGCATTTTCGAAGAGGGCGAGCCACTCAGTGATCGATTGCGGCCGTTCCTGCGGCCGGATGGTCATCGCCGCGTCGATCGCCGTCAGGAAGGGCCGGCTGTATCCAGCCCATTTGCCCGAGGCGAGCGGCTTGCCCAACCCGGCGTGCAGACGCTCAAGAACCTCCGGCGGCTTCTCGCCGGTCACGCATTCGTAGAGCACCACGCCGAGAGCATAGACGTCCGTCCACGGTCCCTGCGGATAGGTTTTCACATATTGCTCGATCGCGGCGTAGGGCGGCGTGTGGAATGTCACCTTTGTGCTGGTGGCCTCGGCCGCCTCGAATCGTGCGGATCCGAAGTCGATAAGCACCGGCCGGCCGTCCTCAGTGATGAGGATGTTGGGCGGCTTGATGTCTCGGTGGAGAACGCCGACCCGGTGGGCCCGCTCAAGTCCCTCGGCGATCGGGCGGATCATGTTCCAGAGGCTGCGCTCGTTGAAGCGTGTTCCCTGCTTCAGCATCTTCGACAGCGAAAGTCCGTCCTCGAAATCCATCACCATGTAGGCGGTCCCGTGGATCTCGAAGAGGCTGCGGACGCTGACGATGTTGGGATGGCGGGTCGGGGTGGACAGGTTCCAGAGAAGCTTCGCCTCCTCGACGAACTTTTTCAGGCCGAGGGCGTGGACCTCCTCCGCATCTGAATCGATGGGAACGACGGTATCTTCCGCATCCCGCTCGCTGATCGAGCTCGGGAAATATTCCTTAATCGCGACGAGTTCGTCGAAGTAAATTCCGCGTCCCTTGTAGACGATGCCGAAGCCGCCGACGCCGAGGACCTCCTCGAGACGCCATTCCCGGAGCACCGTCCCGGGGGGCAAAGCCTTGTTACTGTAGGGTTTTGACATGCCGCTTCCCCCGACGGACCGGAACGCGAAAAGGAAATCGCATGAACATCAAACAATTGCTAGTCTCGCGCACACCCAATCGGGTTGAAGGGGGAGTTAATTGGGTTTCGAATGCATCAGTCGAACCCACGTCGGTCTTCGCCGCAAGGTAAACGAGGACAGCGTGATGCTCCGCACGGACCATGGCTTATGGGCGGTCGCCGACGGGATGGGCGGGCATGAAGCCGGCGATGTCGCGAGTCGAAAGGTGGCGGAGGCGCTGGCGTGCCTTCCGGATGGACGCGACATCGATGCGCTGACCGAAAGCGCCGTCTCCGCCCTCAATGACGTAAACGGTGAGCTCATCCGGCTCGCACGATCAGACCACCGGCCGCGCACAATTGGCAGCACCGTCGTGGGACTGGCCATCCGGGACGGTGAATACCGGTGCTTCTGGGCCGGTGACAGCCGGGCCTACCGTATTCGCGGAAACGCCATTGAGCGCCTCACTCGCGACCACAGCCTCGTCCAGGGGCTGATCGATGCGGGCATGCTTTCCAGCGAGGAAGCCAAGGACCATCCCGACGCGAACGTCATTACCAGGGCGGTCGGAGCCTCGGAAACGCTGGACGTCGAGATTGCGGACGGAGACGCTCAGGCGGGCGACCAATTCCTGCTCGCGAGCGACGGCCTGACGCGGCTTGTCGAAGACGACGAGCTCGCGACGATCTTTCGTCCTGGCCCGCCGGCGAAGCCGCCGACACCCTGATCGACGCCGTCCTGGCGCGTGGAGCGCCGGACAATGTCTCGCTGATCGTCATCCGCGTTCTTTAACGCGCATCACCAGCACGTGCATTGCAACCTTGAAGCAGCATGAGCTCAAGCCGTCGGATCGATGGACGATCAGCCTGCGCCCACCTCATCATATGAAGCAGCATCATATCGGAGAAGCCGCGTGTGCAAGCGTTACGCAATCGATTTATGCGAGTTACCGAAGGTTCACGAAACGCTCGCCGCACTGCGATAAGCTTCACCGCATGTAGACGGCTCCGTACAATTCCGTGTTACAAACTTCATAAGTCCCTTGGAGCTGCAACGGTGTCACGCAGTGAGCGATAAATCTACTGTCGAAATGCGGCCTCTTGGCAGTGAGCGTTGGCCAGACGGGCTGATTGCGGCTGCAGCTGCGTTTGCGTTAGCCGGAGCGTTACTGAACAACTTCCTTCGCTTTAATGGATATCCCTTTTTCCAACCAGAAGTAGGACTGGTCGCCATTATCGCATTGATGGGCGCCGTCCTGTTCGGACTTGTATATCACCTCCTCGGTCGTCGCGCAGTAATTCCAAGGAGCTTACTCGAAGGCCTTCTAATAGCGTTCGCAGTAAGCATGCAGATCGATGGACCATGGTTACTGCTTGCTTTGGGTCTGGCGACCGCAATTTTCGTCTGGAAGTTCAAGCGCTCAACTCTTCCATTCGTTGGCTTGGCATCAGCCGTTACGATAGCAGTTTCTACCGCCGGGATCGGTCAACAGACGCAAGATTTTATCGACGGTCCTGGGCTGAGATCCGCGGCTCAAGGCACTCCCGGTCCGACACTAGTTCACATCATTCTGGATGAGCATGTTGGCGTGAAGGGAATGCCGGACGGCAAAACTGCTCGACACGTGCGGGACTTATACCTGTCGAAGGGCTTCAGAGTGTTTGGTGGCGCATATAGCCGTCATGTATCCACCAGCAACTCCGCATCCGAGATATTGAACTTTGGACAATCCGTTCCAACTCCGCCGAACGGATCAGCAGGTTTTACGCTAAGGGCAAATGCCTACTTCGGACGGCTGCGCGACATGGGCCTTAAAATCCACGTACTGCAATCTGACTATCTGGACTACTGCTCCGCAGAAGAGGTGGCCACGTGTACCACATATAATGCTCAACACTTCGCCAATCTAGAAGGCGTTGAATTAAGCACTTCTGGCAAAGCCTTCTTGATAGTTAGAGATCTTCTCCCTGAGCGTCTCAAAATGGTGGCGAGTTCGTTCTACCGCCGGCTTGCGCAACAAGGCGTCCGCCTCCCAATTCCGGATCCGAGCGGCATTTCGGGCGACATGAACGCAATCAACAGTGTCATTGCAGCCCGAATGATAGCTCATGATTTGTCGACTGCGAGGCCAGGTAACGCCTATTTCATCCACATCCTCCTTCCTCACTTTCCCTTCGTAACCAACTCGCGTTGCCGCATTCTGCCCGTGGATATGTGGGGGGACCGGACTAACGAAGCCATCCCAATAGAACGTCTCCGCGCGGCTTACGCAGACCAAGTCCGGTGCACGACGTATGCTCGTCGCCGACATCTGTCGACTTCCGTTTGCGATCCCCGGCGCGGTCGAACTTCATCATGATCGTCCATGGAGATCATGGATCGAGATTACGACCTTTGGAGAGCGCGAGCCCCAGTCAAACGCAAGATGACATCGTTGTAGAGAACTACTCGACCCTTTTCGCGGTCCGAGCGCCTGGATTGTCTCCCGCTTATGAGGACCGACACGTACCCGTTAGTTTGCTCTTGCGAGATCTCTCGATGTCGGGGTTCCGGCAGATCGAAGCGAAGAACAAGGACCGAGCGATTGTCCTCGCGCCGGCCCCCAACGGGGGACCTCATTCTTTTGTAAAGCTACAATTGCCGAAGCACTGGTAAGCGCGCCGCTTACTCAGATGAGGCGAGTTCTTCGGGGCACGCCTGCCTGACACAATTTTGAAATGCGTTGGCAAAGAACGAGAAATGGCCTAATCGTCCGCTTACCGAGCAGGGATGAAAGGACCCTTTATGAGGCAGAAGTTCCTCGCCTATACGGCAGTGGGAGCCGTCTACCTGAGCTTGAGCAGCCCAGCCGCCGCCTACCTGGATGGCGCAACGGCAAGCATGGTCCTTCAGGCCCTCATCGGCGGCGCAGCGACTGCAGCATTCTACTTCCGGTCCTACCTCGCAAAGACCAAGAACTTCTTCACGCGTAAGACCCGTCGCGACTAACTGGAGCAGCGGGTGGCCGAGGTTGTTGCTGACGCCGGCTCCTTTCGCGATCCCGGAGGGCGCGTATTCTCGGCGCGCGAGCGGATCCTGCGGGCGATTATGCCCTCCAGTGCCGCCGCTTATGAGGCGGCGCGCGACCAGGGCCTGCTCAGCAGACTTGTCGATTCAGGATTGCTTCTAAAGATTTGAGGAGATTGGTGCCAATTCGTTGGCATCTTTATGTCCGAGCCCTCGGTACGTGCTGGAGCACCCTCGCATTCCCTTCATAAGCTATCCGTACGAATGGAGCTTCTCGCTCCACAAGCAAGCCGCGCTGCATCATCTCGATTTACACCTAGCAGCGCTTGACAATGGCTTCACGCTTTCAGATGCAACGGCCTACAATATACAATTCCAGGGTACCCGGCCTGTTTTCATCGATCATCTCTCTCTGATCCCATACAATGAGGGCGACATCTGGCTCGGCCACCGGCAGTTCTGCATGCAATTCCTCAATCCGCTAATTTGCTGGGCGGTGCTGGGTATCCAACCGAACCCCTGGTTCCGTGGCAATCTTGAGGGGATTGCACCGGAGGACTTGTCCCCGCTACTGGCATTGAAGCAACGATTTTCGTGGACCGTCTTGCTTCACGTCATCGCGCAGGCGGCGCTGCAGACGCGCTCTGTTCGCACAGGTAAGATCGCAGGCAAGCCTAGCGAGAAGAAGCTGCCCAAGAGTGCTCTCGTCGGCCTTCTAAAAGGCCTCCGAAACTACATCAGCAAGCTCAAGCTACCTGGCAAGACGCACCGTCTGGGGTTCTTATGCGGGAAACACGAGCTACGCTTGACTCCGAGAGAACGGTGAAGCGTCAGGTCGTCGCGGAAATGGTCAAATCCGTTCGCCCCCGCTTGCTCTTCGATCTGGGTTGCAACTCGGGCGATTATTCCGAAGTCGCCCTGAATGCTGGCGCCCAATCGGTTGTTGGCTTCGATTTCGACCATGCGGCGCTTTAGCTGGCGTTCGATCGCTTCAACTCTTCCAAAAGCCCTTTCCTTCCATTGTGGCTCGACGCCGCCAATCCGAGTCCTTCCAAGGCTGGGCTCAGGCTGAGCGCAAGGGCTTCGCCGAACGCGCGAATGCCGACGCAGCGGTGGCGCTCGCATTCATACACCACATCGTCATTGGACGTAACGTGCCCATGGAAATGTGTATCGACTGGCTGATCGGTCTGGCACCTGTAGGCACGATCGAATTCCCGCCGAAGTCCGACGTGCAGGTGCAAAAGCTGCTTGCCGAGCGCGAGGACATATTCCCGGATTACGACGAGGAGCATTTTCTTGCCGCAGTGACGCGACGCGCTCGCATCGTTCGGAGCCAGCATGTTTCCGAAGGGGGGCGTCTTCTAATCACATATGACCGGCGCTCTTGATTACGTCTGCAAGACACAATCCTAAGTGTCTGCTCTCCTTCGATCCCTGGTCCCAGCATTTGGCAACAGCGCGTCGCAGGGATAATAGAATTGGAGCGATCCGGTGATCTCTGTCCGAAACATGAGCGCTTCATAGTCACTTGGACATCGCTACTGGATCGTGCTTGTAAGAGCTCATGACTATGAGAGGTGGAAGGCGCCAGCCGAAGAGGCAGATAGCACAATTCCTGTGGGTCGGGCCCGGCCTTTCTAGGCTTGAAAGCGTGTGCCTCCAGTCCTTTGTGGACGTTGGTTACGAAGTACATCTCTACGCCTACGGACCGTTGGCAGGTGTTCCTCAAGAGGTAGTCGCTAAAGATGCCGGGAAGATAGCCAGAGGATGATGCTTTCTTCGGTCCACATACATGCGAAGGGAGATTGCAACTTCGCGGATCAATTCCGATACTATCTGCTTCATGAACGAGGGAACTGGTGGTTCGACATCGACCATGTTGCACTACAACTGGCGCCAGAGCCAACTGACCTCCTGATTGCCAGCCAATGGGAGGGGGAAAGAGGAGAATATGCCTGCAATGGAACGCTCTGGTGTAAACCGGGTGATCCTCGCATGAAGTGGCTCAGAGATCGTTGTGACGAAATTCTCTCCCAGAAGGGAAAACGTGAATATACGAAAACCGGCCCAATGCTCGTCAACGAATTGGTGGAAGAATTCTCGCTGAGACGTAACGTTGCTCCCTCGGTGGGAGTTCAACCCCTATCCGTACTTCTTCATCAACAGGCTGGTTTATCGAACGAACAAGGAGTGGCTGATCGATAAGGTTCGCTTCCTCGTTCATCTTGCCCGGCAGGCCACGAAGAAGCATTTCCGCGCGGCTTATATTCGCCAGGGATCAAGGGCCATCCACTGGCCAACGAAATCTGGCGGGCCAACGGGATCGACAAGAACCTGCTGTACCATCCTGGTTGCATCTACGGAAAGTTGCAGCGTCGGCATGGGTTCGTCGCGTCGGCGCCGAGAGCACGCTAGAATGCGGCAAAATCGTCAATTCCATCCAAGGACGACCAGCAGCTCGCCGGTCGTGCGTTGTTCACCCTCCTGCTCGTTTCCCTCACAAGCTGCACCTTGGATCGGAAGGTCGACCCGGTCAGTGAGCTAAGGAGCGAGGCATTCGATGCGGTGCGGCGGTCTATAAAGGACGAAGGCTCCGCAGCGTTTAAAATCTCCTCAACAGGTTATGCCCACCATCGGCGCAGTTTGTGGTCAGGTTTCAATCAGAGTTCTTCGGACGAAGACCGCCAAACCCGACCGTTCTTCTACGTTCGCGGGCAGCCGGTCCTTATCGCGAAGGACCAGGCAAGCCAAGGCGAGGTAGCTGACAGGTGCCGCAGGGCTTCGACTGAGGTTGAAGAGATGAAGCTACTCCCGATCAGCCAATAGTCGCTGGCGAGGTTCACCCGGCTACGTCCTCGTTCAGGGCTGGGGCACCAGCCGCTGCGGATGCTTCCAGGCCAGGGCGCCATTATAGGTCGGTTGAGCAGCGCCCTTGAGTTGCTGGCCGTTGCAAAGGTCCCCGCCGCTGGCATTTCGAAGCTTCATCAGACAGTTGTTCCACCAAACGCTCTTGATGGATGCGTCCCACCCTTCGAAGTAGTCAGCGTGGTCAGTGTAGCCCCTTGGCTTTCCGGGAACCATGTAGTAGAACTGAGGGTCCATCACGAGGATGTATCGCCCGGTCCGACGGTGTACCACACGCCTTGGGTGAATTCCGGAAATCAATCCGGTACGGTTCGTTGCAGGTGTAGCTGACATGGCTGCGATGGTCTGAACTATCCAGGTTCTTCCCGTCCCAACAGCTCGGCGCGGTTATGATCGCCCCAAGTTGATTACCCGGTGGACACCAGCTCTTCACACTCGTGAGGTCCTGATAATGCCCCGCCACCGCCGTTGGCCCCTGGCAGTTGTAATAGGCAGTTCCCGTCTGGCGCTGTCACGCCTGTTGGTCCCACCCGTAGATGAAGCGAAGGCCGTTCGGGATGTTGATGCACTTGCCGGCACAGGCGGGGTGATCCTGCGAGGCAACCTGCTTGTAGTAGATAAAAATCCAGTCAGGACGGACCACGTTGCCCCTGCCGTCGAGCATCGCAGCGACCAGTACGAAGAGCGGTTGGCTGCAGTGCCATTGCCGGTCCAGTTGCAAGGCTGTCTCCGCTGGACCGCAGGCTAGAATAAGTGCTGTCGCATCGGCCGCCGTGTTGCCGAAGAACTGATGGAGGTGCGACTTCCCGGCTGTCCCGGGTACATGATCGGATCGTCGGATTTGAGCTGACCGGCGCCGCAGACGAAACGGAACACACCATGACGTCGGCGCGGCAAACTGAAATCTCGCCGGTTCCCGGCCGGCTGCAGGGCCGAAGAAACATCGAAGTTCGACCCAATCGCAGCCGCCCCGGCAAGAGTGGCGCTGACGACGGTGCCGGTGCCGGCGCTCGGCGCAGGCGCAGGGACGGGAGCGGCAGGTGTAGACGTAGATGTGTCCGCCGTGGCGGCTTGCGCTGCGGCGGCCTTCTTGGTGACCTTGCGTCCGGACAGTAGGGCAAACACCATCATCGGCGCGATGACGCCTTGAAACTCGAATTCAATCCAACCCCCCCGAGGGTTTTTAGTGTGTGAGCGACTGTTGACACGTTGGTCAGTCCGGCGGCCCACAGCAAGCGGCTTCATCGCCCAGCACGACGTGTGGTAGTTTTTACAGTCGAAATGCTGAGCAAAGAGAGTAACGTTTAAATCAACTTAACCTGACGTTATTACGAATTCAGCGACGAAATCTTAACGACTGGTCTGTCGATCCTGACCGAGCGTCTGAGCCGCCTCGCGGACGCGCTGCGCCTCCGAGCGCGGCACGATGAGCACATGATCGCCGGTCGCGATGACCACCAGGTCCTCGACTCCGATGGCGACGATCGACGGACCGTTCGAACGGATCAGGCATCCATTGCTGTCGATCGCGCGCGAATTGGCGTCTACGACGTTTCCCTCCGCATCCTTTGAACCGAGTTCGTAGACCGCGGCCCAGCTTCCGACGTCAGACCAGTCCAGCTCGATGGGAATCACGGCGATGCGGTCGGAGCGCTCCATCACGGCGTAGTCGATCGAGGTCGAAGGACATTCCTGAGCGCAGTCCGCGTCCGGAGTCGTCCTCGCCCATCGTGGCTCCGCGCCTGCGCGAATGCCGCTTTGGTCGCCTCGTAGATCTGCGGCGCGTGGCGCGCAGCTCCTGGAGGAAGGCGCCGGCGCCGAACATGAACATGCCGGAATTCCAGAAGGCATTGCCGGTCCGGATGAGCTGCTCCGCAACCTCCTTCGCAGGCTTCTCGACGAAGGAATCCGCGTTCAGCACGCCATCCTCGATGGCCGCGCCGCCGATAATATAGCCGTAGCCCGTTTCCGCATGAGTTGGCTGGATGCCGAAAGTGACGAGACGGCCGGACCGTTGCAGTCGGCAGCCCGCGCCGAACCGCATCGAGCAATGGCGCCGGATCTATCACATGATGATCACTTGGAAGCACCAGCAGGACCGCGTCTTCCGGAACGCTGAAAGGCGGCGAAGGCAACCGCCGCCGCCGACCCGCGAGCGCAGGGCTCGAGGATCAGCGAGGCTTCGCCGCGATACCGGCAATTTCGTCCGCTTGGCCGGCCGCGCCGACGATGATTGGCGGCTGGAACAGCGCGGGATCGTTGACCCGCTCCAGTGTCTGCGCGAGCATCGTGCCCGTCCCAACGATCTGCAGCAGGTGCTTGGGACGCTTTTCGGTGGAAATCGGCCATAAACGCGTACCCGCGCCACCTGCCAACACGACTGGATGAACTGCTGTTGCCATGCGCTAGCCATATCCTCCATCGCCCGTGCGTCCAACGGCGGCAGTTATTTGCAGCTCGTTTCAGGTCGAAACAAAATTGTATTTTTTCGAGACAGATTAAAGTCTTCGGTTGCTTTGGAACCTTAATTTTGAGTTAATGGTTTATCGGAGTCGTGTGCGCCTCGTTTTCTCGTGCTGGCTCGCTTTTTCAGGGCTTTGGATGACCGTCGCAGCCATCTCACCACGTTCGGGACGCCGCCTTACGGCGGCAGGTCGTGCGCGGCGTGAAAAGCTCGATGCGGCCAGGCGTCGGCGCAAGATTCTTGCGGCCGGTGGCGCGCTGACGATCGTTTTCGCAGCGCCGCTGTCCATTGCCGCGTTCATGGGCGTCGACGCGAGCTTCCCAGGCATTGAAGCCGCGAAGAGCTTCATGGCCATGATGGCCGACCGTTCGCCGGGCGATCGAACCAAGGGTGAACTGACCAAGACAAAGCAGGCGCCGCGGCCGACGCGCCGACGCAGCGCGCCCTGGGCAAGATCACCAAGCCCGAGCCGCCGAAGGAATTCGTCGACGCGATCGCTCCGCCGGTTCCCCTGATCGAAGAGCTTCCGCCGGTCGCGCTCAAGGAAGACATCGGACCGCTCCTCCTGACGCCGCAGCCTCCGGGCGGCGGCATCATCACTCCGCCGCAGGCACCGCCGCCGGGCGGAGGCGGGCCTAACCCGCCCCGCCACCTCCGGGCGAAGGAAACCGCCCCCGCCCCCGCCTCCGGTGATGGAGCCGACGCCGCCTGCCTCCGGCCGTTCCGGAACCCGGCACCTGGGCGACGATGCTGCTCGGCTTCGGCCTGACCGGCTGGGCGATGCGCCGCCGTCGCCGCCAAGCAACGGCCGCGCTCGAACCTCGGATAAGCTCATGAAGCGGGGAATGCTTGTCGCTCTCGCTTTCGCGGGACTTGCGACTGCCGCCGCGGCCGCCTGGTCGAGCCAGATCATCGAGCGTCCTCAACCCGCGCCTATCGCGGCAGAAACCCGGCCGCGTGGGCCGACAAGGACCGCATCTTCCTGACGAAGGCGCAGCTGTTCCAGGCGCATGCCGAGGGCGCGATCGACCGCGACATCCAGTCCGTCCTCGATGTCCGCAAGCGCATGCACTACGGCGATTTCGTCTGGAACGACCGCAATGTTCCGAAGGGCCCGGTCTGGGTGCGGGTTGACCTGAAGTCCCAACTCATCTCCGTCTTCCGCTCAGGCCACGAGATCGGCACGGCGGTGGTTCTCTACGGTGCCGACGAAAAGCAGACCCCGGACGGCGTCTTTCCCGTCATCGCCAAGATCAAGGACCACAAGTCCGCGACTTACGACGGCGCTCCGATGCCTTACACCTTGCGCCTGACGCAGGATGGCGTAGCCATCCACGGAAGCGACGTGCGGTGGGGCGCAGCGACGCACGGGTGCATCGGCGTCCCGGTCGAGTTCGCACAGAAGCTCTTCGGGCAGGTCGCCAAGGGCGATCAGGTCCTGATTATTTCCGACAAGCGCACGGCCTGAATCGAACCTTCGTGGCCGTACAAAAAATGCGCGCCGCGATCGTGCCGCGTAAACCGTTTGGTGACCATCCTTTGCGAAAAGACCGGAGCACTACCGAGGTTGCTCCATGTCTTCTTCGCGCCATCGCCGGATTGCGGCGGCCATCGCACTGGTTTTCGCCAGTCCTGCGCTGCAGGGCGGCGTAGGGGCACGCCAGAACTTCGAGGAGCGTCTGCTTGCCGCGCATAATCGTGAGCGTGCCGCGCTCGGCGTGCCTCCCCTCAAATGGGATCCGACGCTTGCCCGCTCGGCACGCGACTGGGCGCGCCATCTCGCCCGAACTGGCCGCTTCGAACATTCGCCCGATGATCCTTGGTGGTCGGAGCCCGAGGGTGAGAATCTCTGGGCGGGTACGGTCGGCTACTACCAGCCGGAATCCATGGTCGGCCTTTGGGCGATCGAAAAGCGCGACTACAAGCCCGGCGTTTTCCCGAACAACAGCCGCTCGGGCCAAGTCGAAAACGTAAGCCACTATACGCAGTTGGTCTGGGCACGCACCGGAACCGTAGGATGCGCGCTTGAGCCGGGCCGCGCCGAAGACGTCCTCGTCTGCCGCTACACGCAGGCAGGCAACGTGCTTGGCGAAAAGCCACTCTATTCGATGATCGAACGCGCGTTGTTCATCGTCACGATCGTCGGGGGAGCGTCGCTGGGCGTCCTATGGCCGCTGCATAAGAGCGACAAGCCTGCCGCCGTCGTCGACGCTGTTGAAGTCGCGCTGAACCGCAGCTCGGACAAGCATTTCTATGCGGAGGCCGAAGTCAATGGACAGCCGATCCGATTCCTCGTCGATACCGGCGCAAGCGAGATCGCCCTGACCGAGGAGGACGCCCGCAAAGTCGGGAATACAGTAGATCCGCAGAGATATGAGCTGATTGGCCATGGCGCGTCGGGGATGGTCCGGGGTCAATATGTTGATCTGGAGCAGATTGACCTAGGCGGCATTAGGGACAGCGGTGTGAAAGCTGTCGTCGTGCAAGGTGCCGACGTCTCGCTGCTGGGCCAGCCGTTCCTCGAAAGAGTAGACGAGATCGTCATCAGGAAGGACGAGATGATCCTGCGGAAGCAGGAGTCATAGAAGGGCCGCTCCGACCGCGCTTACCCTTGGCGCGAACCAATCTCGTGATTGGCTGCTCGAAATACCGGGTGGACAGATGCGCCAGCCCGAAGGTGAGCGCGAACAGCAGCGGCCGTTTCAGATACTTCTCTAGCCGATCCCCACTTCCAAGCCAGGTGGCGGACAGAACTCCGTGAACGACGTAGAGTGCGTATGAAATTTCAGCGACGTAAGCCATGGGTCGCGACACGAGCACTCGACGGACAAGCGCGGGAGCACCGCCGAGCGATGCTCCGACGAGAATGGAAGCGGCATAGGGCCGAAGATACTGAAGCGGGCCCGCATCGGGATGGCTGCAGACAATTAACGCGATCGCCAGAGGCCATACAGGCAGACTTCTCAACACGTTCGCGGCCCGACCGCCCAACCAGCCAAGATAAGCAAGCGCGATCGTCCCTCCCGCGAGTATCTCGTCAACTCGGTGCCAAGTGACGATGCTGATGTACTCGCCGGCCCAAGATTCGCGCGCAAGTCACACCTACCGCGAGAACCGGTACGAGATAGAGCCCTCTTCGCCCTAAGAGCAGGCAAATCGTCGCGACGGTCAGATAGAATTGCATCTCCACGCATAGCGACCACAGGTGCTCACCCCCATGCAGAAGGGCGGCCGGCGGAAGATTGGAGATGAACAGCAGGTTCTTCGCAACTGTGGTCCAATCGTACGGTTTCCACAGCAGGAGCACGAGCATTGCCGCCCAGGCCAGTGGAACTATCCTCGCGAGGCGCTTCATGATGAAGAGGCCCAACGGCGCGCCTTGCGCGAGAAACTGCACTATCAAGAAGCCAGACAGAGTAAAAAAAAGGGCCATACCCATAGCCCCAGCAACGAAATTCAGCTGCAGGACCTTCGGTCCTAAGGGTAGTAGATGCGCGCCGAGGACGAGGAGGATGCTCGTAGCTCGCCATCCATCCAGGATCGGAATCCGCATGCTCTCCCGGGCCGATCGTGTGGGTTCGGCTCCCGAGCCCGCGTCCGCATCTATAGCGCGTTCATCCGTCAAGCTGTCTTCGGTCCCAATGCCGGATGGCTCGCGGCAGTACCCCGCTTCGTCCGAGCGGGAGATCGCGCTCTAAGCACAGCGGCCAGTCCAACAACGGCACCCATGTTCATCGCCAACAAGTAGTGGATGTACGAAGTCGCAAAGAGCCATTCGAAAGCCATATGTATGCTCACGATGATCAACGCGCCGACGAAGCCGAGCAGCAGTTCCGATCGCTCTTCCGCGGCCAGTTTGCGCGTGGCTCTCAAGCCGGTCAGGATCACCGAGGCTAGAACGGCCAGCAGGCCAACCAAGCCGACCGGGCCAAGCTCCGCAAATACGAGGTAGTAGCTGTTGTGCACTGGAGCCGACCGGCTTCCATAGTTCCACGCTACGCCCGCGCGGCTGGAGTAGCCGCCGAGGTTCGCCACCATGACATACTGGTTTGCACCCACGCCCAGCGGATAATCTCGGATAATCATTTGAGCCGCTTCGATGAGAGCCCGCCTCTCCTTGTCGCTAGAGGCGCGAGCCTCCGCAGACCGCCGATCGATGGACCACATCATGACAGGTGCAGCAAGGAGCAAGAAAAAGCCCGCTGCGCCCGCAAGTGCGGCCTTCCGGCCGGTGATCTTGTGGCGCATCGACAGGGCCGTCGTCAGAATTATACCGGCCGGATAGAGCCCGAGTGTGGCCCGGCCGCCGCCCGTGAGGCCGATCACTGCGCCCGCGATTACGACAGCTGCGGCCAGCAAGCTACGGCGCGCCGCCAACAGCAGCGCCAGAGCAGGCATCACCGCGAAATGGGAGGTCAGGCCTAGTATATTGCGGTGCCCGAGAGTTCCGCCTGGCTGCGAGTTGCCGCCGATATACTGCTTGGTCGCGAGCAGTGCCTCGACAATGATACCGGTTCCCAGTCCCGCCGCTAGAGCGATGGCGGCGTTCGTTTCGACGGTCGTCGCCCGAGCGACTGCCATACACACGATAACCGCGCGCATCAGCTGCCAGACATAGAAGCCGACGGGCGTTATCTGCGGGGCATAAAAGGATGAGATGACGATCCCAGTGACATAGATTGCGAAGCCCATCTTCATAGTCCAAGGCAGCTTCACCGTTCTCGTCGAGAATATGATCGCGACAGCGATCGCGTCGATGATGGATAGCTCGAACCCCTTAACGGCTCCGGACCAGAACCAGGATATTGGCGAGATGTTGAGGTAGGGATCCAGGAAGAAGACCAGCAGCCCCATAAGATAGCATGCGTGCACGAGGTATCTGGGCTGAGCTCGCAGCAGCATGGTCAATGGTGGAACCATGCCGATCAGAGCAACAAGGATGATCCATTTCACCGGGCTGCTCCCTCATCGACGGCGCGAAACGCATCGCCGCCCGACCACCGTAGCTTTATGGGCACCCTCAGCATATGCTCATCGCCCTTCTTGCACGACTTGCTTGAGAAAGTCGCGGTAGCCAGATGCGACACTGCTCCAGTCGAACTGCTTCGCCCTCGCAACTAGGCCATGGGACAGAGCATCGCTCTCGACCATCGCGCGTCTAAGTTCTGCGACCAGGGCATCAGTCCCATCGGCCGCCAAATTCCCGAGCTCGCCTAGTATCCATCGCGTCCGAGGGAGGTCGTATGATACTATCGGGCGCCCCGCAAGCCATCGCTTCGACAAAGACATTCCCGAAGAACTCATCGCGTGAGAGGTGCAGGAAAGCGTCGGCGCTGCGATAGAGCGCCGGCATTTCATCGGGCGGAAGGCTGACCTGCAGATAACGCCCGGGGATATGGCTGTTCCGCCACTTGTCTTCGTCTCTTCACGAAGTGGGCCGTCGCCGGCAACGACGAGCGTTGCCTCCGGAAGATGCGCGACAGCGCGGTATTGCCTGGTCTACGTTTTTGCTGGGGATAAGGCGCTCACCATCAGGACGATGCGGATCTCGGTTCGGAAGGCCAAGACGTGCACGTTCCGAGTGCCCCGGTGAAAATCGGGCCGTGTCCACTCCATTCGGTATCAACGCCGCGCAATATCGATCACGGTTCCGTCGAAATATTCCGGATTGATGCAGATGAGCCCATCGCAATCGAACAGGCGGAATTCCGATTGATCTGAGAACGCGGGCCAATCGCCGTTTTGAGTGACGAAAACGTGCTGGCGGGCGTCCACCTGCGGCAGGCCGCCGAAGCGCCCAATTCGTCCAGGGATACGCACAGGTCAGGGTCACGTCATAATCCGCGGCCTGTAAGCCCGCAAAAGACCTGGGATGAAAGACGCCTCCTCCCAGGCCGTTTCATTCCGAAACATTGGCAAGGCAGGCCATCGTTCGAAATTCTCCCGTCGCATACTGGCCGCCTGGATGTATCGGTATTCCCGGCCGGGACGCTCCGGCCCGGATCCAATAAGGGTGACTTCCTCGCCTTGCCGTGCAAGCTGAGCATGCAATCGACATGAACGCGATCTCCGCTCCTCGATCCACGCGATGCAGCCCCGCAAGGGCAAACAATATCCTCACGCGATCATTACTATTCGCGGAACCGGATGCTGGTCCATGCCGAATGATTCTCGGTTCCGCTATTTGGAGTCTCCTGATGCTGGGCGGCGTTCCGCGCGCCCTCATGATCGAGCGCTTGGGTGGGCTGGCGGGTCGTTCGGCGGCGTACAGATCCTTCGCCTTGCAACAATGTCGTCCTGGCGCGGCTGCTCTCGCCCCAGCTGTTCGGCCTGATGCTGATCGTGAATTCGGTCCGGACTGGAATTGAACTCCTCTCCGACGTCGGGATCGAGCAGAACATCGTGAGCAACAGGCGCGGCGCACACACCCGAGCTTCTACAATACGGCGTGGACCATCCAGGTCATCCGCGGAGTCGCTCCTTGCAGCGATCTGCATCTTCTTCGCGCAATCCTTCGCCGAATTCTTCGAGAAGCCCCGAGTTGGCGGCGATCCTCCCGGTCATTGCAATCGCGCTCCTCTTTAGCGGGTTTCAATCGAGCAGCCGCGGCCTCCTTGAGAAGCTCAGGAAATCTCCAGGATTGCAGTTGCCGATGTCTCCGTGGCAGCGATCTCGCTCATTGCTCACGTCGCGCTGGCGATCGTTATGCCCTCGATCTGGGCGTTGGTCCTTGGAAGCGTCATCGCAAGCGCAGCCGCACTCATTGCGAGCTACCTGCTTATCCCGGGTCTGAAGCACCGCTTCATGATCGAGCGCGGCTATGCGAGAGAGGTTTTCCGCTTCGGGAAATGGATTTTGCCTCATCCGTGATCTACTTCCTCGCGATGAATTTCGACCGGCTCTATTTCGCCAAGCAGATTACCCTGACCGATGCTCGGCGTCTATTCGATCGCGCGATCGTTGGCCGACATGCTCAGCAATTTCGTCGTTCAGGACGAGCAACTTGGTGCTCTTCCCGGCCGTCGCCGCGATGCGATGCCTCGGCGCAGGAAATCCGAGCGACGGTTCTCAAGGTCGAAGCACGTGCTGCTGCTGGTCGCGGTCGGCACTCGCGAGCTTTCGTGGCTCTTTCCGACGTGGTCGTCCATCTCCTGTATGACGATCGCTATTCGCAAGCGCGATCATGCTGCCGCTGATGCTCCTGGGAATATGGGTTTCCATCCTGAGCACGGTCAATGAGCTCGGTTCTTCTCGGAACAGCCAAGCCCGCCTATCCCGGCCTTCGCGAATGCGGCGAAGCTTGCAACGTTCATCATCGGCGTGCCCATCGCCTTTCATTACTACGGATTCCTCGTGGCGGCTTGATCGTCCTCAATGTCGGCGAGGTCGTCCGCTATGTTGTGCTGTGGGCTTTCAGCCGCCGCCAGCATCTCGCCTTCGGTCGCGACGACCTGGCGCTGACGATCCTGTTCCTCATCGGCCGTCGTCGCCACTCGCGAGCTTTTCTGCACTTGTTCGGATTCACCGGCGACCTGACGACGCTGTTCCCTGTCCTTCAGGCGGAGTTCTGGGCCCAATGAGTCAGTCTTCGGCAGGTCGAATTGCGGTTGTGGCGATCGGACGCAATGAAGGCGAACGGCTCGGGCACAGCCTGCGGACCGCCTTGCGCGCCGTTTCCGACCAGTTCGTCTACGTCGACTCCGGCTCGACGGATGGCAGCGTCAGACTGGCGCGCGATCTTGGGTGCCATCGCGATCGAGCTGGACGACAGTGCGCCGCACACGGCGGCGCGAGGCCGGAATGCAGGCTTTCACGAAGCCTCGCGAGCGATTTCCCGACTGCGAATTCGTGCAGTTCATCGACGGCGACTGCATTCTTGAGCCGGGCTGGCTGGAAAGTGCGACGCAGTTCCTGGACGCGAACCCGAAGGCGGCGGTCGCTTGCGGCCGCCGGATCGAGGCGCATCCGGACGAATCTCTTCTACAATCGCCTGATCGACGAGGAGTGGAACACCCCGATCGGGCGCGCCGACTATAGCGGCGGCGACGCACTGGTGCGCGCGAGCGCCTTCGAGCAGATTGGCGGCTTCAGGCCTGAGCTGAAGGCGGGCGAAGAACCGGAAATGACCACGCGATTGCGCGCAGCGGGATGGGAGATTTGGCGCATCGACGCGCCCATGACCATCCACGACGCGCGGATACATCGCTTCGGCCAGTGGTGGACCCGATCGGTTAGGGGCGGCTACGGCTATGCCGAAGTGTGGAGTACGACCGGCCAGCTTCCGCGACGCGTGTTCGATGCGCAGTTGCGGCGGGCATTCTTCTGGGCGTTCGGCCTGCCCTTGATCATTATAGTGGCGGCGCTGGTTGCCCGAGAGCCGCTGGTCCTCCTCGCGATTCCCGCAATCTATGTCGCCCAGATCCTGCGCATTGCTGCACGACGCGGCTTGTCGCTTCGGTCGTTGCAGTCGGCGGCGATGATCCTGCTCGCGAAATTGCCGGAATCGATCGGCGCGCTGAGCTACTTCCTCGGGCAGAAGTCGAACCGCCTCGCGGACTATAAGTCGGCCGCCGGATGAACGGCGCGACCACTCCCCGATTGGCCTATCTGACCAGCCAATATCCGGCGGCGTCACACACCTTCATCCGGCGCGAGATCGAGGCATTGCGGGAGCAAGGCTGGAGCATCGACACGTTCAGCGTGCGGCCGCCGGGCTCTGATGAAACGGCGAGCGAGGCCGACCGCTCGGAAGCCGACCAGACCTTCTATATTCTGAGGCAGTCGCTGTCTTCTTTTGCCGGTGCCCACATCGCAGCGCTGTTCACGCAACCGCTCGCCTACTTCAGGACCTTTGGGCTGGCGCTCACCCATCGTGCGCCGGGCGCGCGCGGTCTGTTTCTCGGCTTCGCTCATTTCGTTGAAAGCGTGCTCCTTGCCCGCGAGCTACGGAAGCGCGGAATTACTCATCTGCACAATCACTTCGCGAACTCCGCGGCCACGGTCGGGCTTCTCGCGACGAGGCTTCTCGGCATCCGCTGGAGCTTCACGATGCACGGCATATCGGAAACCGATTATCCGGCAGGACTGATGCTCGGCCGCAAGATCGAAGCCGCCGATTTGGTCGCGTGCGTCTCCTACTTCGGACGCGCTCAGGGAATGCGCCTTGTGGGCCCGTCCCATTGGGACAAGATGCGCGTGATCCGCTGCGGAGTGCCCTTTGACCGACTTCCGTCGAATCAAGCCAGCGGGGGCCAGACAATCGTCTGCGTCGGGCGTCTTTCGCCGGAAAAGGGCCAGACGGGCCTGCTCCGAGCGTTCGCGCAACTCCGGACGATCCATCCCGACCTGACCCTTCGACTGGTCGGCGACGGACCCGACCGCGACGCTCTGGAACGACTTTCCCAAGAGTTGAGCGTAGGGGACGCCGTTACGTTCGCCGGCCGACTACCTGAGCCGGACACATTGGTCGAGATCGCCAAAGCGGACCTGCTTGTGCTTCCCAGCTTCATGGAGGGTCTGCCGATCGTGCTTATGGAGGCCATGGCGCTGGGCGTGCCCGTGATCGCAAGCCGGGTGGCGGGCATCCCGGAACTCGTCGTGGACGGAAAGACAGGCTTGTTGTTCGCCCCGTCCAACTGGGACGAGCTGGCCCAGTGCATCGCACGACTGCTCGGCGACAAGGCGCTGTGCGCAACTTTGGCCCAGAACGGCAAGTTCAAGATCACGTCCGAGTTCGACGCCCGCAACTCTGCCACCAAACTCGGCGCATTGTTCAACGCAGCTGATCGACGCATCAGATGAAGACGACGCTTACGTTCGGGCTCAAGGAGGCGGTTGCACTCGCTCTCGTCGCAGTTGCGATCGCGGTTGTGGCGGCGCTGGCAAACAGCTGACGGGTCAGCGTCCCGTCCGCAGCCATTCCTTGGGTGCGCCGCGCCGCGCGAAACCCAGATACATTGGCAATTTCCACAGGATGTAGAGCGGCAGCCGCGCAAGCACCCCAAGTGAGATGAAATCGCGGCCCTCGCGCATCCAGGCGGCGAATACCGCAAACCATGCGAATGCCAGCAGGAACAGCTGCGCAGCCACAGGCCACCAGGAGGCGGACAGGACGAACGTCAGAAGGGCAGCTGCTAACAATGCCACGGCGTTCAGAATGGCGAAGAGTGCCAGGGGCGGCACCATCAGGTCGAGGCCGGCAAGGATCGTTCGAGCCCTTCCATTTGCCACGCCGGCTACGGCCTCCCGAAATCCCCACTTGAGCCCGGTCGCAAGGAAGCCGCCCTCCCATCGGCGGCGCTGCACCAAGGTGCCCTGCTCCGTGCTGCTCTCGCTCCAGACGACCGCATTGGAAACAAGCATTGGAGGATGCCCTGCCGCCGCGAGTTCGAGGCCCAGCGCGAGATCCTCGACGATGCTCGATCGCGTTTGCGCAGACGCGCGGAACAGCGTGAAAGGCATGGCCATGCCCGTCCCGGTGAGATGAACCCTGCCCGTCATTCTTTGGAGCCCGCGCTGCCTGACGAGGTTCTTGAGCATGAACCCGAACGTCGACAGCTGAACGAGTGGAGAGGACTGCCGGTTCGGCCTTAGAAGGTTAATCGCCTGGCTCGGCCGGCCGGAGACTGCCGCGGCATCCACGAGGTTGCGAAGGCTTGGACCGTCGATCGAGCAATCCGCGTCCAGGACGACGAAGATATCCGGCGGTGCCGCGGCAAGATGCCCTGCTGCAAATGCCAGGGCGAACCCCTTCCCGCGATCCTGCACGTCGGTTCTCTCGACGACTTCGACCCCCTGCTCCCGCGCGAGGTCCGCTGTCGCGTCCGTGCAATTGTCTGCAACGACGAGCACGCGCATGCCTTCGCCAAGGGCGGCTTTGAGCGACTGCAGCGTCTTTCCGATAACTTCCGCTTCGTCGTGAGCTGGGATGACGATGACGGCCGAAGTACCTGAGGACGTGCCAGCTTCGGTCCGGCCGGCACGCAGTCCAAGAACGATCTCGGCCGCGAAAAAGGCAGTAAGAATCGCGAAGGGTGCAAGCAGGATGGCCACCAGTACGGTCACGGCAGGTGTCCCATTTTCATTCTAGTCGGCAATCCAGTAGCTTGCGGCAGATTTAGACTAGGTTTAGCTTTCCCCCACACAAGCGGCCACACGCATGTGCGAAGAGTGAGCACCTCCTTTTGCTTTTAACCAAGTCGCGTCCCCAAACCAGCTTGCTACGCTCGATCGGCCTGCCTGATCTGGCGCTGCTCGTCGGCGCCGCATTGCTGGTCCTGCCGACGATGATCCAGGTCGGCCAGTTCAACTGGACGACCGAGCAGGGCGGCCATGGCCCGATCGTCCTGGCAACAGGCGTCTGGCTTCTCTGGCGCGAGCTGAAGACCAGTCCCGCAGAACGCAAGCCGGGGAATATCTGGGTCGGAGCGATATCGGTCGGAGTTCTGCTCGCAATCTATGCGGTTTCGCGCATCACCGGCATTCTCGAGATCGAGGCGCTGGCGATGTACGGCGCGCTCATCATGGGCGCGTACATGCTGTTCGGCGGCGCCCTCATCCGGTCGATCTGGTTTCCGCTCATCTATCTGGCGCTGACGCTGCCGCCGCCCGATTCGGTCGTCGCGGCGGTCACCCAGCCGATCAAGATCGCCATCTCGCAATGGGCAGTCAGCCTGCTCCACACGCTCGGCTATCCCATCGGAAGCTCCGGCGTGACCATCCAGATCGCGCAGTATGAACTGCTCGTCGCCGCGGCATGTGCGGGCCTCAATTCGATCATCAGCCTCGGCGCGATCTGCCTGTTCTACGGCTATCTGCGCCACCGCTCGAACGTCGCGGCGTTCGCGATCATCGCGCTCTCGGTAATCCCGATCGCCGTCTTCTCGAACTTCATGCGCGTCATCATCCTGATCCTCATCACCTATTATCTTGGAGAATCCGCCGCGCAGGGCTTCCTGCACGACTTCGCCGGATTGACGATGTTCGCGGTGGCACTGATGACCGTCTTCGTGATCGACAGCGTGTTCACCCGGCTCTTCCACCTCGACACCGTGGGAGCGCGAAAGTGAGCGACGACACCGTGACGACCGGCCACATGCTCACGCGGCGGAAGTTCGCGCTCGGCGTCGCCTTCGCATCGGTCGCGGGCGTTGCAGCGGCCCGGCAGCCGACGAAGAACATCGACTATCTGGGCAAGAACAAGCTCGACAAGGTTCTGCCGGAAAAGCTCGGCAAATGGACCTTCGTGTCGACGAGCGGTCTCGTGGTGCCGCCCGAGGATCAGCTCGCGCGGGCGCTCTACAGCCAGCTACTGACGCGCGTTTATGCGGACGAGACGGGCGAGCCGATCATGCTGCTCGTCGCCCAAAGCGCGACGCAGTCCGGCATCCTGCAAATCCACCGGCCGGAATTCTGCTACACGGCCGGCGGGTACGATCTGTCGCCGAGCGCGCCGCATAATGTGGCCTTGCAGGGCACGACGCTTCCAGCGCTCAGCATTTCGGCGACCCGCGACGCGAGGACGGAACAGATCGTCTATTGGACGCGCATCGGCAATCACATGCCGATGAGCTGGCCGCAGCAGCGGCTGGCGGTCGCGATGGACAATTTGCGCGGCTTCATTCCCGACGCGGTCATGGTCCGCGTTTCGACCTACGGCACGAACCAGGAAGCCGCGCTCGCGAAGATTGACGAATTCATCCGCACGCTGATGGCGTCCGTCGCGCCCAACATCCGGCGCGTGTTCGTCGGCTGAGCCCTTAGCTCTTCGGCCAGGATTTGAACGGCTTCAGATAGTAGAAGATGAACGCCAGCGTCGCCAGGATCAGCGGAATGGCGATGATGTGCATGCCCTTGTTGCCGATGTAGTTGGAAACGGCGCAGCCGAGGCCGGCGCCGAGGTACATCAGCAAATGGTCGTTCTCATGCTGGACTTCGTCGGAGGTCGAGCGCTGCATGAAGAGCACGACGAGGCCGGCGAAGATACCGACCGTGATCCAGTCGTACGGTGTTTCCATTTCCCCCTCCACCAAAGCCCTGTGGCATGGTTGAATCCGCCATGCTATGACCGCTTACAGCGGATTTTTCAAATGGTTGGGGGCTTTGCGTGCGTTCCAAAATAGTACTCGCCGTCGGACTGGCGCTGATGGCGTCGGCCTGCAACAAAAAGGCCGAAGGTCAGACAGTCGCGATCGTCAATGGCGAGGAGATCACGGCCGCCGAGTTGAACGCGGAACTAGCGGGCGCGAACCTGCCGCAAGGCGCGGATCGTGACCAGGCCCGTGCGCGCGTTCTGCAGGCGATGATCGATCGCCGGCTCCTCGCCCAGCAGGCGAAGAAGGATGGTCTCGACAAGTCGCCCGAATATCTGAACCGGCAAAGGCGGATGAACGAGGACCTGCTGATCCGGATGCTCGCGTCTCGTCAGATCGACACGGCGCAGCTTCCGTCAAACTCGGAAATTCGGCGCTTCCAGACGAGTCGTCCCTGGATGTTCGACCAACGCGAGCAATGGGCTCTCGAGCAGATCCGCTTCGCGATGCCGACGGATGCTGCTGTCCGGGCGAAGCTAGATTCCGCCAAGAGCCTGGACGAGGTGGCGAAGGCGCTGAGCGATGCCGGCATTGCATTTACGCGGCAAAAGAACCGTTTGGATACTGCCATCATTCCGCAGAATCTCTACGGCCAGCTTGCCGGTTCTGGCAGCGAACCGTTCATCATTCCGGTCGGAAATCAGGCGGTGGCGAGCGTCATCACGGCGCGCGAGCCGGCGGCAATCACGGGCGAGCAGGCGCGGCCGATCGCGGTCGCGGCAATGCGGCGCGAACAAGCAGCGAAGCTGATGCAGAACCGGTTGGCCTCAATCCGGCAGTCAGCCAAAATCGAATATAAGGAAGGCTTCGCGCCGAAGAAGAAGTAGGGCGGAAACGCCTTACTTCGCGGAGTCGCCCTCGCCGTACCCGGCGGCGTAATAATCGTCCACGCCATAGCCCTCGCTGACGACGCCGCCGCGATACTTGTTCAAAATAACGCCGGCCAGGCGGCCTTCGCCGAGCAGACCGACGGCATCGTGGATCTCGCGCTGCTTCGTCTTCCCTTCCTCGGCGACCACGATGTACGCGTCGAGCCGCGCCATTGCGGTCGCCGCGTCGTCATTTGCGAAGACGGGCGGAAGGTCGAACACGAAAAGGTTGCGGTCGTCGGAGACGCGCATCGATCGCAGCAGAATCTGCGCACGCTCACTCGCAATCAGCTCGGCCGAATGAATGTTGCCTGCGGCGGTGGGCATGATCAGCAGATGTTCGCCTTCGGGCCGATAAGCGACAGGGACCTCGACCCCGGGCTGCGCCTCGAGATAGTCCCTGACGCCCCGTTCCGGCGAAAGGCCGAAGACGTGGCTGAGCGAACCGCGACGAAGATCGAAGTCCACGACATACGTCTGAAAGCGCGGGTCACGGCTGAGCGAGGCGGCGACGTTCGCGGAGATGAAGGACTTGCCGACGTTTGGAGTTGCGGAGACCACCCCGATCATTCGCCAGCCGTGCTTGGACTGAAGCTCGAGCAGGCGAGCGCGGATCAGGTTGAAGCTTCGCGACCGGGCATCCATGCTGTCGAAACCGAAGATCCCGCGCGACTTCGCCACCGCCGTATCCCACGGGATTTCGACGGCATTCTCGCGGCCGGGCAGCGAGATGATCGAAAGCGTAGTCCCCTGCTCGGCAGTCAACGGCGACACTCCGGAACCCTGGTGAAAAGCGTTATGCAAAGCGGGCCTCGCGCTTCTTGAAGGGCCAGAAGCGCCTCTTACGCGGTTTTGTCTGAAGAATTGGTACCACGCCGAGGACCGGGATAGCCCATGGACTGTACCTGCGCCGGGACTTCGCATCGGTCGGTTCAGCAGCTCGACCAGGAGAGCCAGGAGGAACCCGAAGCCGATGCCAGCGGCGGCACCAGCGGCGATCACCAGCGGACGGTTCGGCCAGTGCGGACTGTCTGGAAGGTTCGGCGGCTCGACGAGCGAAAGACGCTCGGCGCGCTGCTCATTGGCAAGCCGAGCGCTGCTCTGCGCCTTCATCAGGCTGGACGCCACCTCACTATATTGCTGCCGTAAGGTGTTGGCCTGATTCTCGAGCTGCATGGCCCGCTCGAGAATGGCCGGAGCCCTCGCCTGCCCCGCCATTGCGGCGTTCGCGCGAGCCAAAGCCGCATCACGAGACGCCGAAAGCTGCGCAATTGCAGCATTGTTCGCCCTGATCTGTTCCTGGATGATCGGGCTCACGCCGCTGCTGCCGCCACCCTGCGCACGGCGCAGAATGGCAACGCGTTCGCGCGCCTGAACGACGTCCGGATGGGAGTCGCTGTACGTCGCCTCCGCAGTCGCCAAAGCCGCTTCAGCCGCCGCGAGCTGCGGATCGGATGCGCCGCCGCGGCTCTGCGCGAGCAGCTGACGGTTCTGATTTTCCAGGTTCGTGATCTGAGCAGTGTAGCTTCCAGTGTCGACGAACGTCGGGCCGCCTGCGCCGGCCAGGGCAGCGCCGTTGCTGGCCTTTAGATCCGGTGATCTGTCCCTCAAGCGCCTGGATCTGCGTGCGCAGCTTCATCGCCTGCTCGCCAAGGTAGCGGACCGTGAGGTTTGCCTGATCCTCGACCTGATCGCTGTCCATCCGCAGGAATTGGGTGACGTAGGATTGCATCACCGCCTGGGCCTTAGACGGGTCGGGATAGTCGAAGCTCATGTTGACGGCGATGACGCTCGCCTTGCCGCCGCCACTCTGCCCGATGTCCCCCGCCAGTGCGCCGACGGTCGTCGCCTTGCGCATCTTGTCGACGACGTAGGACATCGGCTGCGACCGGCGCTCGGACGGATAGAGGTCGTTCTGCTCGATCAGGCTGATTAGGTCGCCGCGGCTGAGCACCTGCTCACGGATCTTGGCGATGCGCTCTTCGATGCGTCCGGTTCCCGGCGCCTCGACGATTTCGCGTCGGAAGGTCCTGGGATTCGACCAGCATGGTCGCGGTTCGAACGATAGAGCGTTGGCAGGGTGTAGGCCGTGACCAGACCGACGGCGAACAGCAGGACGGCAGGAATGATGACGTAAAGACGCCGATGCCAGAGGATCGTCGGCATGTGGTTGATCAGCCATCGCGCCGCCACCGCCTCCGGTTTCGGAGCGCTCGATTGTGCCGGTCTCAGTTCATCCAAGGTCACCCAGTCGATACCGGACAAACAAGGATCCGCTGATATCCGTGTCCGGATCCGGCCCCTCCTCCTGGCGAAGCGCCCGCACGCCGACGTCGGCACCGCGCCGAAAGACGTCCGCTGATCCGCCGGCTGTAGCTGCCGGCGAGGCGGAAATGGTTCGTCTCGAAATTGTCGACCAATTCGCCGTCAGTCGAATAGCGCACGATGCTCGCCGATAATTGTATCGTCTGCGCTTCGTCCAGCTTCCGGAACCAGTCGACGCCGGCGGAGGTGGTCGTGACGAGCGCCGAGCGTGAACTGCTGTTCGCATAACGCGCGCACGCGTCCGCAGAAGCGGTCGTTCTCAGTCGTGTTGCAAATCGACCCGTTGAACGACAGGCTCGTCGAGTTGTTGCTGCCGCCGTCACGCTCGACGTCGGAGAAGGACACGCCGATACCGGCAGAAGCGTCCCAATACTCGCTCAGCCGCGTGCGGATCGAGACGCCGGGATTGATGATCGTCGAATGGTCGCTCGAATTGTCATAGTCGGTCCGTCGAACCCCGACGTTGAAGCCCAACGGTCGTGCGGTCGGACAGCGAATGATTGTACGCGCCGTTCCCGAAAATGGTCGTGTAATCGTCCAAGAATTCGTCGGTGTAGAAGATGCGCTGAGCGCCTCCGGACACCGACAGGTTGCCGCGCGCGCTCGTCCGGATTGCGGCGCCGCCCTGAGCGTAAAGCCGATACTGACGGCCGGAGAAAGAGAAGATGTCGGGATCGTCCACGGTCACGGGCGGCGGTTCGCCTTCGACGGGAACTTCGGGCAAGGACGGCACGTAGAGGAATCGGTTGCTCAGCTGACCCGCGATGTCTCCGCTGACGCCGGCAGAACCGAATAGCCGAACCTTCTCGCTGACCTGCCGCTGCGTATCGCCAGACAGCGAGAAGATGCTCTTCACGCCATACTCGTTGAAGTAGGTCGTGCCTTCGACGAAGGCGGAAAGGCTCGTCGAGCTCAGCTCGCTATTCCACATGTGCACGCCGCGCGCCGATGCGCGTCCGAAGACCGAGCTCTGCGAGTCCAAGGTTTGCAGCATAGGATTGGTCGAGTAACCGAGGCTCCCCGTAAGATCGACGTAGGTCGCGTTTCTGCCGAACAGCCGTCGCCTCCATGACATCCTCGGCCATTTCGCTTTCAGAGCGGTGTCTGAGCCAATCCCGGGCGAACTCCAGAGCGCCATCGCTCCAGCGGATGCCAGCGAACCAATGCTTGCGAATCTTGTCCATCACGGCACCACCAATGTATCCCCGCTCTGGATGAACGGAACGTCGTTTTCAGTGAGACGCGAACTGTCCCCCCTCAGCGCGTCGCTGAGGCGAACCTGGATCGTCTGCAGACCCTGCGCCCGACTTGCGATAGATTTTGACGTTGCTCGGTCGAAGCGAATTCAGTCGGTCCGCCAGCTATACTGATCGCCTCCAGTGCGTTGACGTACCGGCCCGGCGTATATGTGCCCGGCGATCTGACCTTTCCGACTACCGAAAACTGGTAACCAGAGGGGTTTTTAACGGTAACGGTGACCTGCGGAACAACGCCGCGATACTGCGGGCGAAGCGCGGCCGAGATAATCCGCTTCAAAGTCGGATGGAAGCTGATTGATGGCCACGATCTGGCCGACCAGCGGAAAGGCAAACGTTCCGTCCGGCAGAACGCGGACGGTCCGCTGTAGCCGTTCGTCGCCCCAGACCATCACCTCGATTTCGTCGCCCGCGTTGATCCGATACGCCGGACCCGCTGTCGACCGCGGCGCTTGCGACACCTGGGCTGAAACTGTCTGGAGAAGAACGGACTGCATCAGCAGAACCGCGAATAATGCAGTCAAAGCTTTACGCACCAAGGCTCCTTTCGCCACATCGCGCGCGCACTCGCGGCCTCCACGCCGTTCAGCATGGCTAGGTTACAAAACGATAACGCGCAGAGTAGTATATACAAATTATGAAACACCGAAGCCCGTTTTTTGCGGCTTGTTGCTTTGCCGCCACGGCGCTTGCCCTGATTCTCGCAGGTTGCGACTCCTCGGAATCCCGCGCGCGCCAGGCTCTCGCGGACTATCAAGCCGCCTCGGCGGCAGGCGATACTCAGGGCAGCACGCATCGCGCTGCTGCAGCTCGTCGCCGCGGAGGACGACAATCCGAGCAATTGGCAGGAACTCGGCAAGGTGCAGATCCAGCTGGGCTCCTACAATGACGCCTATTACGCCTTCTCGCGAGCCTACGAGCTGGACAAGAGCAACCCGCAAGTCCTCAGCAGCCTGACCCAACTGGCGCTCCTCAGTGGAAACATCGATACCGCGGAGGAGCATGCGCAGAAGCTGGAATTGCTCGCGCCCTCACATCCGGCGGTGAAGCTCACCTACGGTTATGTCGCCTTGCGGCGGGCCGATTTCGATCGCGCAGACCAGCAGGTCGACCAACTGCTCGCCGAGTTTCCGCGCGAACCGAGCGCCAACTTGCTGAAGGCGCGCATCCTCCTGGGTCGAGGCAAAAGCCAGGAGGCCATCAAGTTACTGGAGACGCAAACTCGGGGCATGCCCACCGATGCCGGCTCGTGGAAGGCGCTGATGGCGCTGCACGAGCGCTACAGGAAACTGGCCGGGCGTGACCCTCGCAGCGACCAAGCTGGCCAGCCTCAATCCGAAGGATGCAGAAGTTTCGTTCAAAGCCGTCGAAGCGGCCTTCCGGGCGAACAACATCGAAACGGCCGTTCGGGCTTCCGAGCCGTTTCTGACACCCGATTCTCCGCCCGAGCCATGTTGAATCCATCCTGACTATCTGGGCCGAGCGATGGCGGACGCCCGAGGCCATTCAGCGCGTCCGGGAGCTGAGCCGCTCGGCGAGCCCGCAGCAGTCGCTCGCTTACGCCACTTACTTCAATTCGGTCGGGAAACCAGATGATGCCGCGGCGCTTCTGGGAGGGGGCGCTCCACGGCTGCCCCTGAGCCAGATGAACCTCAGTTCAAATGCGGTCATCGCCGAATCTCTCGCGCTCAAGGGAGAACTGTCCCAGGCCAAGACGCTCTTCGACCAGATACTGGCGATAGAACCGGACCATGTTTACGCCCTCAGAGGTCGGATCAACCTTCGAATAAGGACCGGTGCAGCAAGGGCGGCGATCACCGACGCGCAACGGCTGGTGAGCGTTGTGCCGCGTTCGGCTCGGGATCGTTTGCTGCTTGCGCGCGCTTATTCGGCGGCCGGCGACCAACGGCAGGTGGACAGAACTCTGTGGGACGCCTTTCATGAAATCACGGCCAACCTCAGGCTCTACGAGACCTTGCGGTCGCACGTCGAGCGCTCCGGCGGCCCGGAGGCCGCTGCGCGCGTGGATGCCGAATTCCAGCAGCAGCAGGACACCGATTTGTCACGAGAGTTCATTTGATGTCGCCTCCTGATGACGCCGTCCTTCTCCAGCCGAACATGAGCCGGCCAATCGCCGACCCCCCGGCCTCGCGGCGCCGAGCAGTTCGCTTCACGTCGAATATCGTAGGGCCGATCTTCCTGCTGGCCGATCTCCTTTGCCTGCTAGTGAGCGTTCCCGCGGCGCTTCTCGCTTACGATCTTCTGATCGGCGACCGCGTCATCTATTCGGTCCACATCTTCGCGCTCACCGTTCTGGCGGCGAGCTTTCTTCTCCTGCGCTCGTCCAAGCGCGCCTATCGCCGGACACTTGTCGACCTGACTCACGAGGGCGACGATGCCTTGGTCGACGCCGTCATCAGCAGCCTGCTGGCATCGGCGCTGGTCTGGCAGTTCGGGATGATCGACAATTACTCCCGCGGCGTCAGCCTGCTCTACCTTGCATTCCTGCTCGGCAGCCTGATGGTTTCGCGGCCGCTCATCCGCACGATCCTCAATCGCATGGCTGCGCGCGGCGCGATCGAGCAACGCATAGCCTTTTACGGCGCCGATCCGCAGTCGATCAAGATGATCCGACGACTGCTTGAATCCCTGGATCTCCCGCACCTCCGCTTCATCGGCGTGGCCGACGACCGCCCGAAGATGGATGACCTTGATGGCCTGGACATGATCGGCGGCTATGAAGAACTCGCCGACCTCGCGCGCCGGGGCGAAGTCGACCAAGTTCTCATCAGCGTTCCGAACCTCCCGCCGAAGCGGCTGCACGACATCGTTGATGGCCTCAGCGCAGTCTCTGTCGACGTTTCGCTGATTCCTGCGGAGGCGATCGAGCTCGCGCCCGACTACAGGGTTCACCTCCTCGGTTCGCTGCCCGTCCTGAACCTGTGGCAGCGCCCGTTCCGGGATATCAACCAGTTCGTGAAGCGCGGCGAGGACCTGATCCTGGCAGTCGGTAGCACTGGTATTGCTTTCGCCGATCATGGCGCTCGCGGCCATTGCCATCCGGATCACCAGTCCGGGGCCCGTTCTGTTCGTCCAGCCGAGGATGGGCTTCAACAACGAGGTCATTCACGTCCGCAAGTTCCGGACAATGTACACCGACAGGGGCGATCTTTCAGGTGCGGGAGCGACGACAAAGAACGACCCTCGTGTCACCGCCGGTCGGGCGCGTCCTGCGCCGTCTGAGTATCGACGAGCTGCCGCAACTCCTGAACGTCATCACCGGCGACATGTCGATCATTGGGCCAAGGCCGCATCCGCTTGAAGATGAAGGTCGGCGACCGCTACTACCAGGAGGCCGTAAGCGGATATGCGGGTCGCCATCGCGTTCGCCCCGGCCTGACCGGCCTCGCCCAGGTCAAGGGCCTTCGTGGCGAAATCCGAACGGTAGAGCGCGCCAAGCGCCGCGTGGAGCTCGACAAGGAATATATCGACCATTGGTCGCTTTGGCTCGACGTCCGCATCCTCTTCGCGACGGTGCGCGCCGTCCTCGTGGATAGCGATGCCTACTAAGCGCGAGTGTTTCCTCGACGTGGATTTCGACGTCATGCCTATCGACGAACTGCTTGCGAAGGTGGGAAGCGTCGACAGGGACACGCCGCTGCGCTATGTGGTGACGCCAAACGTGGACCATGTGGTGCGCCTGCATAAGCGCCAGGACGAATTCCCCGCGCTCCCGGAGATCTACCGCAAGGCCGATCTTTGCGTGTGCGACAGCAAGGTCTTGTCGCTGCTGGCAAAATGGCGCGGCCTGGACTTGCCCGTCACCGTCGGAACGGACCTGGCGGAGCTGGTGTTCGACCGCCTCGTCCGCGATGGCGACCACATCGTCGTGATCGGCGGCGATACCCTGCTCCTGCGAGAGCTCGAACAGAAATTCCCGCGTCTTTCGTTCGCGCAGCATCTGCCGCCGATGGGCCTGACTCGCAATGCGGAGGCACGCCGCGTCGCAGCGGATTTCATCGTTCGCGAAAAGCCGCGGTTCACGTTTATTTGTGTCGGTTCGCCCCAGCAGGAAATGATCGCCGCCGAGGCAGCGGCTCTGCCGGGCAGTGGAGGAATGGCCTTTTGCGTAGGCGCCGCCCTTGAGTTCATCACCGACCGCCAGAGGCGCGCTCCCAAGCTTGCGCGAAGGCTGGGACTGGAGTGGGCCCATCGGCTGGTCACGAACCCTCGCCGGCTCTGGCGGCGGTACCTGGTCGAAGGCCCCGCGATCTTCTTGCTCGCCTATCGCTGGCGCAAGAGTGCGGCATGAAGGTGGAGGCCTTGCGGCAGTGGCGCCGGCTCGAACAACGGCGAAAGATCATCATTGCCGGTGCGTGCGGGGCGCTGCTCCTGCTTGTCGCAATAGTCGCCGCGGTGCTCTGGTCGCAGGCGACTGCCGACGCTTCGTGCAACGGCCGTGGCACGGCTCGACCGTCAGCACGAGGATCGAGCCCAGTATCCGGCTTATCCTTCCGCCGCCGGACCTCTACCGGCCGATCACGCCCGAAGAAGCGCTTGAGAAGAATGCGGAGCGCGCTTTCTCCGACCGGCCGGATTCGCCCGCGGCCGCGTTCAAGCTCCAGGCAGACAAGGCGACAAGCGACCGCGCGCTCGAATGCCTGACCCAGGCCGTGTACTACGAAGCTGCGAGCGAGGGAGCGGACGGGCAGAGAGCCGTCGCGCAGATCGTCCTCAACAGGATGCGGCATCCTGCCTATCCCGCCTCGGTCTGCGGCGTGGTCTATCAGGGATCGGAGCGAACGACCGGGTGCCAGTTCACTTTCACCTGCGACGGATCGCTGGCTCGAATTCCGGCCCAGTCCCTATGGAAGCAGGCCCGTCGCATCGCCAGCGAAGCGCTCGCCGGCAAGGTGTTCGCGCCGGTCGGCCACGCAACTCACTACCATGCCGATTACGTCCTGCCCTACTGGGCGGACTCTCTGGACAAATCGATCCAGATCGGGCGGCACATCTTCTACCGGCTCAAGAGTGGCCTCGGGGCGAGCGGCACGTTCCGGCAACGCTATGCCGGCGCGGAGCCACTGCCCCCGGCGCCGACCGCCGTCGAAGTTTCGCTTGAGGCGATACAGGACACGCTCGAGATGGCGGCAACGCCGCCCGACACGAACCCGCTGCAGGTCTCGGCAGGCGAACTCGTCACGAGCAGTCAACCCGCGCCGCAGTTGGTCGCCGACGCGACGGCGGGAGGCCTCCTGATCGACGGCGGCACGCCCGTGCGGACTGCTCCCTCTCGTAAGAGGCAAACCGAGGATTGCAGCTCGGCCGGACGGCAAGCGCTTGACTCGCGCTCGGAGCCAACGATGTCAGGGTGCAGTCGTCTGGCTCCGAGTGCTGATCGCTGTTAGGCGACTTCGGGCAGAGCCTCAGGATTTGTGACCGAGCGCCGCCGCCAGTTCGCGCTTCCGGTCGAGACAATCGCTCCGGCGATGAGCGGCAGGACCCAGATCACGCGCATCTCGTAGCGGCCTTTAGGCCCGGAAAGGGCGCCGCAAATGAAGGCGTTGAGAGCAATGCCCACGATCACACACAAACAATAGCAGCGCAGTCGATCGATGCTTTCGCTCGAACGGGCGGAAACGACAAATAAAGCAAGGAGCAACAACGAGAGAGCCGCCGAAAGCGCCGAGAGGACCTCGGTTGGCCGCGTCGGCATGGCATTGCGATAAGCGCGGGTTTTGCTAAGCGGATCGAACAACTCAGGTGGGATGGTATCACGGAACCGCCTGCGATTCTCGCCAGTATAATTGAAGCCGTCCAGGTCGAGCTGGAAGATCTGTCCGACGGTGTTTCCGATGGCACTGCCGATCACTTCTGCTGGACGGTCCGAAAGTACGGCTTTCATGAACTTCGACTGCTGCGCGGCCGACAAGCGCTGCTCGTCCGGTGAAAGACCTCGAAAGAGAGACGTCCGTTCGTCCTTGCTCCACAGCAAAGCGTCGCTGTGGGGATCGGATTGGTACAGCACTCGGCAGTATATATAGTGCTCAGTCGAACAATTCTCTTTGAGGTAGGTGTAACCTGGCCCGTCGGCGATCAGCCGCATGGCGATGAACGGCGGGCGCACCGGCGCCGCATCCGTCATCGACTTCACCGCCAGTCCGAATGCCGCCTGACCGAGTACTGCAACGGCTAGGCACGCGACCAACCCACCGAGCTGATATCTGCTCAACACAATCCGCCGCCACCAGGCAAAAGCTATCGATATCACTGTAAGCCCGCTGACCATCATCAGGTTCACGCTGTGGACGAGCAGGGAATAGGCAAGCAGCGCGAGCCAGAAGGCGCGCTCGGCACGCGACAGGTTCCGCCAAAGGAAAAGGATGTTCGCCGTCGCGAGCAGTGCGAAACCCCCGAAGATGTCCGGCATCAGATACCCTGCGAAGAACGCCAGGGGCGTCGCAGCAACGAGCAACAGTCCAATCATGATCAGACTGCTCGCCTGCATCCGCGTGCCCACTACTCTGGAAATCGTATGGACGGTTAGTACAATGCAGCCTGCCGCCAGTAGCCCCTGCAGGAGAACGATGATCCACAAGCTCCCCATGAGGTGCGCCAGGTACAAGACCACGCCGTAGAAAATCGACCGCCCGCTAAGCGTAACCGGGGTCTGCCCTGCTGCGTCTGCCGCTTCCGCTTTGTCGTCGGCAGGTTGAGGAGCCCGCGCGCCCGAACGGGCGTAAACTCGGAAGTATTCATCAGTCCATTCGGTCTTGAGGCCGAATGCCTTGAAGAACCCGGACGCGGCGCCGCGCGCATAGCTTGGGGTGTCGGCCATGAAGAACGGCCCCCCGTTCACGGCGGCAGGCCACAATGCGGCCAGGGCAATCAGACCCGCCACAAGCGGGAGGATCCAGCGCCGATCTGGGCTGTCAGGGCCGCTGCTTGAAGCCATTTTCCCCGTCCGCACCGAACCCTCGTTTCAGATCGACGCCGGCACAAACGCCCCGCACCCTGTCCCAAAGGGTAACAATGCCAGCAAAGTCCGGCAACGGCCCGCAAATCCTGTTGCTTGGCCTCGTCTCGCGCCGGTACACATTAGTGGTGTCCCAAGGCGTAACGCCGGGCCGCTGGAGGGGGACCGTCCGTGAAACTGATCGTGCAAATCCCGTGCTTCAATGAAGAGACCACGCTGCCGGAAACGATCCGAGACATTCCGCGGCACATCGACGGCATCGATATCATCGAAATCCTGGTCGTCGACGACGGCTCTCGCGACCGCACGTCCGAGGTCGCGCGCGAGCACGGCGTGCACCATGTGATCCGCAACAAACAGAACATCGGCCTGGCCCGCTCCTTCCGAGTGGGCCTCGACCGCTGCATCGCTCTGGGTGCCGACATCATCGTCAACACGGACGCCGACAATCAATATTGCGGCGCGGACATCGAGAAGCTCGTTCGACCGATCATCGACGGACAGGTCGATGTCGTCGTCGGCGACCGCCAGACGTCGACCATCGAGCATTTCTCCAAGCGAAAGAAATTGCTTCAGCGCTTCGGCAGCTTCGTTGTCCGATCCTTCTCGGACGTGAACGTGCCGGACGCGGTCAGCGGCTTCCGGGCAATCTCCCGCGATGCGGCGATGCGCCTGAACATCATTTCGCCGTTCAGCTACACGATCGAGATGCTGATCCAGGTCGGCAAGAAGGGCATGGCCTTCACGAGCGTGCCCATCAGGACGAACCCGAAGACCCGCGACTCTCGCCTGTTCAAGAACGTCTTCCAGTTCATCGAGCGGTCCGCGACGACCCTGCTCCGCATGTATTCGATGTATCAGCCGTTGCGCGTCTTCACTGCACTGGGCTTCTTCGTCGCGCTCATCGGGCTGATCCCGATGGTCCGGTTCCTCTATTTTTACTTATTCGTCGACGGCACCGGAAAGATCCAGTCGCTCGTCATCGGCTCGGCCCTGCTCACAATCGGGACGCTGACGTTCTTTCTCGGCCTCGTCGCCGACCTCCTCAACCACAATCGCGCGCTAATCGAGATGGTACTCGAAAAAACCCGCCGCCTCGAAGCTGCCTATCTAAACGACAGGCTCGGTGCGACCGTGGAACAGGAAGCGGTACCAGCCGAACTTCACGACGGTGGACGTCCCAAGGGTCAGGAGAAGGGCCGTAAAGTAGTGAAGCCCCGCAAGCTCGAACAGGGCCAGGAAAAGCAGATACTCTAACCCGCGGAAAGCAATTGCGCTGCCGATGTAATAGGCCAAATCCCGCTTCGCCTTGCTCTTGCTGCGGAACACGAACAGCCGGATCATCAGGAAATTGAGCAGCAGGACGGACGCCTGGCTGATCGCCACGGCGAGTTTCTGCTCCACCCCGAACGCCTCGTGGAGGAGCACCGGCAAACCGAGGCTTACGGCCGCGCTCGCGCCCGAAGAGACGCCGTAGCGGATCAGCTGTCCGACAGTATCGCGACCGATGGCGAGCATCGGGCCCTCGAACTACTTCTTCTCGAAAATCAGGATATTGCCCAAAGCCGGATCGGGCGAGCCATGTCGGAAATATGCACGGTTGAAGGCGTAGACCATCCGCTTCAGCGCAGCGCCAGGCAGACGCGTGTAGATCTGCGTGAACTCACCGGCGATGCGTTCCTTCAACTGCAGGCCCAGGGTCCGGCAATAGGCTTCGAGTGCGCTCATGTCGGTCTTGCGGACGAGCAGCCCGCCTTGCTCTGCCCCTTGCCACTCCTCGATACCGAGATCGGTACGCCGCCGCCGGCGAGCGTCGCGCCCCAGCAACCGTCGCAGAAATTCGATGGTCGGCTCGACAAACATGACCTCCAGCGAGCGGGCGTTCGTCTCAGACAAGACGAGCCTTCCGCCCGGTTTCAGCACGCGGCTCATTTCTGACAGCGCCTTCTCTGCCTGGGGCACATGCATCAGCACGCCCCACATCAGCACATGGTCGAAGGAGGCGTCTTCGAACGGCAGGTTCGTCGCGTCCGCCTGCTGCAGGGTGACCCGGTCTGCGATGCCCGCCTTGGCGAGGTTCTCTTTCGCGTGGCCGAGGGCGACCTCCGAAAAATCGACCGCGGTGATTGTCAGCCCCCGCTCGGCAAGCCGAGTGGTGTGGTAGCAATAGCCGCAACCGACATCGAGGATCCGCTTGCCCTTGGTATCGCCCAGCGCCTCGACGATCCGGTCGAACGCCAGCGCATAGAACCGATCCATCTCAGGATTGAGATAGTCGTTTTCCCACTGCTCATGGATGTCGGCCTGCTTCAGTCGAACCCGGCTTTCTACGGTCTGATCCATACCCTCACTGCTTCGAAGTTCGCCGCGGCGATATGTTAGCTGTAAGCCACGCACCAGCAAGGACCTCCAGCTTGTATCGTTCTGAAGCGGACTGTTTCATCGACTGACACTGGAGATGGTTTTTTGGAGCACACATACCTAGGGATCGGCGATGGTGTCTGTTCTCCTCCACATCCAAGGAGCTGCCAGTGCGCGGTAGGCTCCTTCTCGTCATTCCGCCGGTTTTTCAATTTGCATCAAGCGGAAAGCCGGAACTGGACGAACATTTTGCGAACAATCTCCGTGCCTATCTGCAAAGCTTCGACCATGTGACCGTGGCCTGCCCGCCTACACCGCTGGGTGCCGGCGGGACGATTGCTGTGGACGACCTTGAGGATCACGAACGCACGACGATTCTCCCCTTGCCCACGCCTTATCGCGAAGATCGCTACTTCCGGCATCGAGGGTCGATGATCGACCTTTTCAAAGCCGAGATCGAGAAGGCCGATTACCTCCTCTTCTCTCCTCACTCCGCCTTCGATTGGTCGACGTTAGCAGCGAAACTGGCTGCCTCAATGGGCCGTTCCTACGACATGGAGGCCGACTGGGACCTGGAAAATGTCTGGGGCTTCCAGATCCGCTCCATGCCCTTTGGTTTCAATAAGCTGCGGAAGCATATCTGGCTGAGGCTGCAGATGCGTGACTACAGGCACTGTCTGAGGCACTCCAGTCTCGCACTACTCCAAGGTCAGGACGTCTATGAAGCGTACAAGGACCTCGCGCCAAACCCGCGCAAGGTGCTTAATGTCCAGATCACTAAAGCCGATCTGATCCCGCTTTCCACGCTTCAAAAGAAGCTCGAAGAGGTCCGAAGAGGGGACGCCCTATCCATCGTCTACGTCGGCCGAGCCATTCCGATGAAGGGCCCCCTCGACTGGCTAAATGGGCTCGAGGAAATCGTGCGACAGGGGGTGCCGATCAAGGCGGCGTGGTACGGCGGCGGTGACATGTTGCGCGAGCTTCGCGCTGAATGCGAGCGTCGAGGTCTCAGTGGCAGCGTGCAATTTGCTGGCCCGGTGAGCCGTGAAGAGGCCTTGGCGGCCGTTCGCCAGGCGCATTTGTTCCTGTTCTGCCACAAGACGCTGGAGTCGCCGCGTTGCGTCGTAGAAGCCCTCGCGAATGCAACGCCTATAGTCGGCTTCGACAGCGGGTATGTCAGAGACCTCGTGGCAAGTAGTGGGGGGGGAGCGTTTGCTCCAATTGGCGACCATCGAGCTCTTTCGACGCTAGTCCGGGCTCTCGACCGAGACCGAGCGGGACTTGCAACGCTAATGGAGCAGGCCCGGTCATCCGCCGGATCCTTGGATCGGGAAGAGGCCATCCGCCAGCGAATTGAGCTGATTTCGAACCTACGTGATTCCTCCCGACCGGAACGCAGATCAGTCCTGACCGGTTCGGATATCCGAACTTTCGGTATCCGACTTCACGTCGGCCATCCTTGGGTCATGTAACTATATCTTTAGAGTTGAGCGTGAAAGTGCCTCCTTGGCTTTTGTCTGGGGAGGCAAAACGATGAGCGAAGGATTTTCGGCTTTCAAAGCCGTAGCAATTGGGCTGGGTTTCTTTCTGACCGTCACTTCGGTCGCGCCGAACGTGGCTGATGGCCAGTTCGACATGCTGAAACTTAGCAAGGGCAAGGGTAGAGGCAAGAGCACGCTGCCGGAACTAGGTGGCACGACTGGCAACTCGACCGGCGACGTTGGCTCCACGCCACCCCCGACGACCAGCAATGGATTCTATTCCGAGGAGACTATTGTCCCCAGCAGCTTTGATGTCACCTCGGCCCTGCAGGCCTCGTGGGGAACTGGTCAAATTCCTAAATCGGCGGCACCAGACGTGGTCGGTGCGTTCCGGTTTATCTGCGGCGCTGGCCAGCTCTCGTACGATGACCCGATCATGTACCCTGGCCAACCTGGCAAGGCACACCTCCATCAGTTTTACGGCAACCTCAACGCTAACGCGAATTCGACGTACTCGAGCCTGCGCTCGTCCGGCGACAGTACGTGCAACTTTGTCGGAAATGGCAACGCGGTGAATTGCTCAGCCTATTGGATGCCGGCCATGCTGGACGGCAAAGGCAATGCGGTGCGTCCCGACTGGGTCATCATTTATTACAAGCAGCGGCCGGTTACTGACCCAGTCGTCTCTGATCCGGCCAACCCGAGCTACATCGGCAAGGCGATCCCCCTTCCGAACGGCCTGCGCTTCATCTACGGCTGGGATCCCACCGGCGTGAATAGCGCGCGGACGGGCGCGGCCTACTTCAACTGCCAGGGGCCTAGCGCCCGCGCTGGGCATTACCCGGACCTGCCAACAGCGCTCGCAAACTGCCCGGCAGGCAATCAGCTCGGCGCCATTATCGAAGCGCCCAGTTGCTGGGATGGCAAAAATTTGGATAGTCCGGACCATCGAAGCCACGTAGCCTATCCGACAACGAAATGCCCCGCGACACACCCGTACCTCATCCCGTCGTTCACGTTGGGCTCGTGGTACACGGTCGGCCAAGACGACGACCCTAAGCTGTGGCAGCTGAGCTCGGATCATATGGCTCCCGACAAGCCAAAAGGCTACACCTTCCATGCGGACTGGTTCGGAGCCTGGGACAACACGGTCATGTCGATGTGGTGGAACAACTGCATCAACAAGATGCTGAACTGCTCGGGTGGTGACCTCGGCAATGGTAAGCAGCTCAAGGGCGCGGCACAGCCGATCTACAATGGTGTGCTCAGCTGGAAGCACCCCCAACGGCTGGTTGCGGTGCCCTGATTGCGGCCAGAGCGATTTGGCTGCCACCGGCTAATCGACCTTTAACCCCGCAGGTCTAATCCAATGAAATGACCCCACGACGAGCGATTGCCTTTGCCCGCTCCCTGATCACCGACGAGCGCGGGAATGTGCTCGCGATGACCGCCGTCGGCCTCCCGCTGTTGCTGGGATGTGCGGGCCTCGCTGTGGATACGATCCAGTGGGTGTCGGCGAAGCGCGAGCTGCAGTCGGCCGCTGACGCGGCAGCGATCGCTGGGGTCTACGCCCTGGTTCAAACAGGCGAGATGGAGCAGGCCGTTGACGCGAGTCTCGCGTCGAACCGCAACCTCCATCCGCACCGCGCCGTGCTCGCGGAGCGGTCGCCGGCGCCGCGCCAGGAAGACCCATTCGCCGTCCGCGTTAGCATCTCCAGTCCAACGAGGATGTTCTTCGCGTCCATGTTCCTGGAGCGCCCGCCTACGATCACCGTCGAATTGACCGCATCGGTCGTGGAAAACGGCGAATTTTGCGCCTTCGCAATCGGTTCGGACGAAAAGTCCGGGCTGCGCATCGAACAGAGCGCGACGGTGGAGATGGACTGCGGGATCGCGGCCAACGCGCCTTCCACCAAGTCCATCCAGGCGGACGGCTCGGCAACCATCGAGGCTGACGCGATCGTCGCCTTTGGCGGCATCGAAGCCGAAGGGATCAAGTCGTCCCGAGTGCGCAACTACGCCGTGAAGCAGAAGGATCCGCTCGAGAAGCGGGACCCTCCGCTAATACCGAGCTCAGGCTGCCCGAATGTCACGGTCAACTCTGACGCAGCGCAGACGAATGGCGGCCGCGTCGTGCTGGAGCCGGGTTGCTACGGCAACATGCTGATCGATGGCCCGGTCTTCCTGATGGACGGCGAATATATCCTCAACCGCGGCAATCTCGTCGTAGGCGGGAGCGCCGAGCTCACCTGCAAGTCGTGCACGATCTTCCTCACCAGCGAACAGGCGGGAACCGACCCCTGGTCCATCGGGAAGGTGCAGATCGATCCCAAGGCCAAGGTCAAGATGGCCGCACCGACACAGGGTCCAAACGCCGGCTTGCTGATGTTCCAGGATCGCCGCGCCGCCGGCACGCGCGACGAGATCGAGAACATCATCAGCGGGAACGGCTTTTCGGACCTGCAGGGGCTCATCTACTTCCCGGGGCAGATTCTCCGTGTCGATGCGGACAGTTCCCCGAACATCCAGTGCGCCCGCTTCATCGGAAAGCGCCTGATCTTCCAGGGACGCGTGCTGATCGCGAAGGGTTGCTCGAGCTCGACGGTCATGAATTTCAAGGGAACAGCGGTGCGGCTGATCGGCTGAGCCGGATCACTCGCGTGGATCGAGGGCACAAAAAAACTGCCGGCCCGAAGGCCGGCAGTCCGTGCTCTTTCCGATCGTCGCTTAGGCGAGCTGTGCGATATGCGCAGTGCGGCGGCGGTTGCGGCGGATTGCCGTACCCGCTGCACCGAAACCGAGCAGCATCATGGCCCAGGTCGCCGGCTCCGGAACCGGAGGCGTGCCGCCCGTCGTGTAGAGAACAGCGTTCGAGAAACCGCCAGTATTGTCCAGGGTGATGAAGTCCGCGCCTTCGGTGCCGAAATCGAAGAGCCAGAAGACGGACACGTTTCCGGCAGGACCCGCGACGTTACCGAAGTGCGCGCCGATGACCGTCAGACCGAACAGGGTCTGCCCGAAGCTCAGCTGATCGTCATTGGGACCGCCGAGGTCCGCGGCCAGCTGGGTCGATCCCGAAACAGCGTCCCAATCGCCATCCCATTCGAAGTCGCCATCGAGCGACGCGATAGCCTCTTGGGTCAGAGCGATTTGCTCAGGGCTGCCGGCGATTCCAATTCTGCCGGATAATAACCCGCGCAATCGATCGCATCCGGCGTGGTCAGGCCGACATCGCACGGATGCTCTACTGCCGGAAGCGTTTGAATGTTCGACTTGCCGGCGACTGCCGGGGTGGCAACCACGGCAGAAGCCGCGGCGAGAAAAGTTAGAACTGAGCGACGCATGAGACACCTCTGAGTAAGCGACGACCCACCCCCCGTTGAGAATGAGCACTGGAAGTTCGGTTAAACGAAGAATTAACAATTCTCAATAAGACGTTAATAGCGACGTGTTTCAAAATGGGATTAGGGGCAGGTTGTGGCTTCCGTGCACCGCCACCCTTCTTGCCCCCTCGGGGCTTAGCCAGCTACGAAGCAGCCGTACTGTTCCGAGGGGGGTAAATGGCCCGCAGCTACAATATGCGTAAACGCGTGATGGTGACCGGCGGAGCGGGCTTCCTCGGCTCCCATCTGGCGGACCGGCTGCTCGAGCAGGGCCATGAAGTGCTCTGCGTGGACAATCTCTTCACCGGCACGAAAGACAACGTCGCCCACCTGCATGGGAACCCGAGCTTCGAGTTCATGCGGCATGACGTGACATTCCCGCTCTTCGTGGAAGTGGACGAGATCTACAATCTCGCCTGCCCGGCCTCGCCAATCCACTACCAGCACGACCCGGTGCAGACGACCAAGACGTCGGTGCACGGCGCCATCAACATGCTCGGCCTGGCGAAGCGCCTCGGCTGCAAGATCCTCCAAGCGTCGACCAGCGAAGTCTATGGCGACCCGGCGGTCCACCCGCAGGCGGAGGATTATTGGGGGCACGTAAACCCCATCGGGCCGCGCTCCTGTTACGACGAGGGCAAGCGCTGCGCCGAAACCCTGTTCTTCGACTATCACCGGCAGAATGCCGTGCCGATCAAGGTCGCGCGTATCTTCAACACCTACGGCCCGCGCATGCACCCCGCGGATGGACGCGTCGTGTCGAACTTCATCATGCAGGCACTTAAGGGTGAGCCGATCACCATCTATGGCGACGGCACCCAGACACGGTCCTTCTGCTACGTAGACGATCTGATCCGCGGATTAATGGCGCTGATGGATACGGGACCAGATGTCACAGGCCCGATCAACATCGGCAATCCCAATGAATTCACGGTTCGCGAGCTGGCGGAGAAGGTCATCGAACTGACCGGCTCAAGCTCAAAGATCGTGGAGGAGCCGCTGCCCCAGGACGACCCCAAGCAGAGGCAGCCGGACATTTCGAAGGCCAAGCGCGACCTCGGGTGGGAGCCGACCGTCCAGCTGGAACAGGGTCTCACCCAGACAATCGACTATTTCCGCAAGTTCGTCTGAGCGCCGGAACGCGAGATTAGTGGTGCTGGCCCGCGATCCAATGCTCGATGCGCGTACGGAGTGACGGGCGCGAGGGGATAAAGCCCGGCTCGACTATGTCGACCGCTTCGGCCGCCCCGTAGATGTGCAGGTTCTGCGGGATGCGAGGCCGAACCGTCTCCCGGCCGCGGAGCTTGTCTTCGGCGAGGTTGAGCGCCCGGTGCACCTCTTCCGCTGTAAACGGCTTCATGAGGCAGCCCAGCGCAAGGTCCGGCATCGGGAAGCTCGGCGCCTTGCCGCTCACGAAAAGGCAGGGAACATCGAAGTCGCTCAGGCGGACGGCCGCGGAAAAGCCGGTACTTCCGCGAGCCAGGTGCAGGTCGACCAGGGCCAAGTCGGGGTCGTAATGCTCGGCGGCCGCGACCGCATTGTCCGCATCGTCCGCGATCGCGACGACCCGGTATCGCGGATTGTCTTCAACGAGATATTTCAGCGTAGTCGCTAGCTGCGAGTCATCCTCGACAATCAAGATCTTAAGCACGAATTCCTCCCCATCCCCTGGAGAAATCTCCGATCCCGATGCTCATCCGAAAAGCCGCCGTTGCGAATCCCCAGTGAAACAGGTTTACGATGAATGGAGTCGCGCACCGGCCCAGACGAACGAAAGGACCGGTTCGCAAAGGCAACCCGGTCCCAAATCGTTGAAAATGCTCCGATCAGGCGCGGTAGAAGATGTGCGCCCCGATCTGGCTGACCCGCGTCAGCCGCCGTCCCCACGAAGGCGCCACATAATTCGCATGGTACCAGAGCACGTCGTCGGACAGCGTCGGAACAGCATTATTGATCGCCAGCCGCGTGATGCCGAGGGCGTTACGCCACGCCGTTGAGTTCTCGTTGACCGATGGCATGTGACCGTTGCGGACGAACGAGAATTGCCACGGCTGCTTCACGACGCCGCACCAGCTTGCCGGATAACGGCCGGAGACCGCCCGGTTCATGATCACACGTGCCACCGCGAGCTGCCCTTCGAGCGTCTCGCCGCGCGCTTCGTGATAGACTGCTACCGCGATGCAATTGGCCTGCTCGTCCAGCGGCGCGCCGGCGCTGTAGCGATCTACGAGCGCATAGAGTGGCCAGCCGTTACGCTGAAGCCAACTGGCTTCCGTCGCGATGGCCGGCACCAGGGTCATGGAGACCGAGGCTGCAGGCTGTGCCTGCAGGACGCTGCCCGAAGCCGTAGCGACCGCAACCGTTGCCGAACCGAGGGGCTTCGCAGCTCCGTCCACCACGCCTGCCGAAACGGCAGCGGACGGCAACGGAGCAGCCGTTGCCGGATTTGCCGCTGCCATAAGGAATAGCCCCGCAACCGCGGACATGCCGCGGCCCATCAGATATTTCTTCAATCTTGACTCTTATCGCTGGCGGCCGACCTGTGGCGCCACATGCGCCTTAGTCCCTAAAGGGAGGTCGTCCGTCTTGCCCGGAGCCGCGCGAATGCCGCGCTGGCTCACCCGCTTCATCTGTTGGGTTCCAGATAGGTCAGGGATTTTACTGAGATAACCCCAAGGGCGGCGAGTTCGAGCCGAATCCAGGTTAACCGGCGGAACTTTATGGTTAATTATCAATTCGCCCGCGAATACACTCGACTCATCGGACTGTTGCTAAGCGACTTTCGCCGCGCGCCGACCCCGGCTAGGCGCAGCGCATGGCGTACTGGCTGATGAAATCCGAACCCTCCAGCTACAGCTGGGACGATCTCGTCCGCGACGGCGGGACGGAGTGGGACGGGGTGCGCAACAATGCCGCCCGCCTTCATCTCAAGGCGATGAAGAAGGGCGACGAGGCCTTCTTCTACGCGAGCATGACCGACAAGGCCGTCGTCGGCATCATGCGGATCACCCGCGAAGCCCAGCCGGACCCGAAGGACGCAGATTGGGTCTCGGTCCGTGTCGAGCCCGTCAAGCCGCTGAACTCCCGTCACGCTGGCGCAGATCAAGGGTGAACCGAAGCTCGCCAAGATGGAATTGATCCGCCAGTCGCGCCTGTCCGTCGCCCCCGTCCGTGAAGACGAGTGGGAGACTGTGCTGAAGATGGCCGGATCTAAGGCGTAGGATCGGGCGCGGTGAAGGGCGAGCAGCACGGCTTCTTGACCGCGCTATATTCCATCAGCTCCACGCGCGTGCCGTCCGGGTCGTAGAGGTTCGCCTGCCACTTGCCGTCCAGGCCCATGCTCGGCCCGTCGTAGCGCTCCGGCAGTCTCTCCTCCGCATGAAGCCGGGTCATCGCCGCCTGCATGTTCGGCACCGCCAGCGAGACGTGGTTGAGGATGCCGAGCTGCCGCGCGTCGACCCGATCGGCCGGTGTGGTCGAGCCGGTTCCGACCATCATATATTCGAGCCAGTCACGCCCGTCGGGAACCTGCTGCGACACCCAGTCGACGGCGTCGGGCTTCATCGCTCCGAACCAATAGGGCCGAAAGCCCAGCTCCTCCCTGTAGAACGCATCCTCGGCCGCCCGGCTCTTCACGAGGTAGCCGACGTGGATGATCCGCCCGCTGACCGCCGTGTCCGATGAGCTTCGGCTTCTCATTGCCCTGACTGAACGAAGCGGACCTCATTGCCTTCTGGGTCGCGCACCGAGAACCAGCGGCTGCCGTCCTTGCCTTCGTTTAGCCTGCTCGGGCTCCGGTTGATCAGATGGTTGCGAAGCGCGGCCGCATCTTCCGTTATGTAGGCGACGTGCGACAGCATCGATGGTCCTTGCGTCGCCGGCGCGGGCAGGACTTCGACGAATTGGTGCGGACCGAAATAATAGCGAACGCCGGCGGGGTCCTCCGGATTGGGTGCCTTCAGACCCCCCAGGATGTGCCCATAGAAAAGATCGGACGCAGCCATGTCGCGCGCGTAAACTGCGATATGCGAGATGCCGGTTATCGCCGGACGCTTCTGCTCCACCTCGGCCGCAAGAGCGCCAATGCTCGTCAGAGCGAAAGCAAGACCCAATCCGTATCGCATTCCCGCCCCCGCCGAAGTGACGGCAAGCAGTAGCCCATTTCGCGCGGGGGAGGTCAACACCCGCCGCAGAACGACCTTAGGCGGCTTCCATCTTCCGCGACTGGCGCTTGCGCTCGTGCGGATCGAGGAAGCGCTTGCGGATGCGCACGACCTTTGGCGTGACCTCCACCAGCTCGTCGTCCTGGATGTAGGCGATCGCCTGCTCCAGCGTCATTCGGCGCGGCGGGGTCAGGCGGATGCCTTCGTCCTTTGGTCCGGAGGCACGGAAGTTGGTCAGCTGCTTTGACTTCAGCGGGTTCACTTCGAGGTCGTGGATCTTGGCATTTTCGCCAATGACCATGCCTTCGTAGAGGTCGTCGCCCGGCGAAATGAACAGCACGCCACGGTCTTCCAGCGCATTCAGCGCGTAAGCAACGGCCTTCCCTTGCTCCATCGAGATCAGCACGCCGTTCTGGCGTCCGCTGATCGGGCCCTTGTGAGGACCATATCTCTCGAACAAGCGGTTCATGATGCCCGTGCCGCGCGTGTCCGACAGGAATTCGCCGTGATAGCCGATGAGACCGCGTGAAGGCGCGCTGAAGGTCAGGCGAGTCTTGCCGCCTCCCGACGGGCGCATGTCCGTCATCTCCGCCTTTCGAACCGCCATCTTGTCGATGACGGCGCCGCTGAATTCATCGTCGACGTCGATGACCACCGTCTCGTACGGCTCTTCCAGGCCGTTCGGACCGTCGCGGAACAGCACGCGCGGGCGGCTGATCGATAGCTCGAAGCCTTCGCGGCGAAGGGTTTCGATGAGCACGCCGAGCTGGAGCTCACCACGCCCCGCGACCTCGAAGCTGTCATTGTCGGCGGCAGTCGTGACGCGGATCGCGACATTGCCTTCCGCCTCGCGCTCAAGCCGTTCGCGGATAACGCGGCTCTGCACCTTGTCGCCGTCGCGCCCGGCATAGGGGCTGTCGTTGACGGAGAAGCTCATCGCCAGCGTCGGCGGATCGATTGGCCGCGCCTTCAAGGGTGCGGTCACCGCCGGATCGGCGAAGGTGTTCGAAACGGTTGCCTTGATGAGCCCGGCGATAGCGACGATCTCGCCAGCTTCCGCGCTCTCGACCGGCACCCGCTCCAGCCCGCGAAAGGCGAAGACCTTGGTCGCTCGGCCTTCCTCGACGATGTTTCCATCCACGTCGATCGCCTTGATCGGCATGTTGGTCGTCAATTTGCCGCTTTCGATCCGCCCCGTGAGGATGCGGCCGAGGAACGGATCGCGGTCGAGCAAGGTAGCGAGCATCCGGAAGGGACCGGCGTCGACACGAGGCCGCGGGATGTGGCTGACGATCGTCTCGAACAACGGGGTTAGGTCGCCAGAGCGCACGTCGTCGGTGAGCCCGGCATAGCCCGCGCGGCCGCTGGCATAGAGCGTAGGGAAAGTCCAGCTGCTCGTCGTTCGCTTCCAGGTTCAGGAACAGCTCGAACACCTCGTCGAGCACCTCGGCCGGGCGCGCGTCGGGGCGATCGATCTTGTTGACGACGACGATCGGCTTCAGACCCAGCGCGAGCGCCTTGCCGGTGACGAACTTCGTCTGCGGCATCGGACCCTCAGCCGCGTCGACCAGCAGGATCACGCCGTCGACCATGCTCAGGATGCGCTCGACCTCGGCTCCGAAATCGGCGTGTCCGGGAGTGTCGACGATGTTGATGTGAGTTCCGTGCCAGTCGACCGAAGTGCACTTGGCGAGAATCGTGATTCCGCGCTCCTTCTCGAGGTCGTTCGAGTCCATCGCCCGCTCCTCGATGCGCTGGTTGTCGCGGAACGTGCCGGACTGGCGGAAGAGCTGATCCACAAGCGTCGTCTTGCCGTGATCGACGTGGGCGATGATCGCCACGTTACGCAGATTCATGATTTTTCCCGGAAAATGTGAGCCGCGCACATAGGGAATAAGCAGCGATGTTGCAACGCAGCATGGCAACGCCTTCAAACCTGGAACGTTTAGGCCGGTCGAACGAACAGCGAAGGAGTACAGTGATGCCTCGCGGAGCGTACACGGCCAAGCAGGATCGCAAGGCCGAACATATCGAGGAAGGCTACGAAAAGCGCGGCGTGTCGAAGAAGGAAGCCGAGCGCCGGGCATGGGCAACGGTCAACAAGCAGGACAAGGGCGGCAAGAACGACGGGTCCGGACGCAGCCGTAGCCGAAGCGAAGCCGCCAAGAAGGGTTGGGAGACGCGCCGCCGCCGCGGCAAGGGTTGATCAGGTCGAACGCTCGAGGATTTCAACCGCGCGCTCGACCGCCCGCAACTCGCTGGGCGCCATCTTCTCGAGCATCCTGACCAAACCGCCGCGAGCCGCGCACGGACGGTTGAGGACTTCGCGACCCTCTTGCGTGAGGCGCATGGCCAAGCGTCTCCGATTGTCCGGATCCGCTGCACGCTCGATGAGGCCGGCGCGGACCAAGGCATCGACCGAGCGGCTGACCGCCGGTGCGCCGCGACCGGTCGCATCCGCGACCTGGTTGAGCGTTGCAGGCTCACGCGCTGCCACAGCCTGCAGCAGAGTTCGCTTGGCGCGCTCCACTCGCTCGGCCGGTCCATCGGCGACGAAGTTCTGCGCAACGTCGGTGAAACGCGTTGCGACGGCAGCTGGCGACGATCCCCACAACATGATTGCAGCGTAGCAAAGGTTTGCCGCTTGGCAAGATTGTAGGTAGCAACCCCGCGTGCGGCCCGTCTCAAAGCTCCCACGGAACGTCTGGATTCTGGGCTTCGTCAGCCTGCTGATGGATCTGAGTTCCGAAATCTATCACGCGCTTCTGCCCGCCTTCATCACCGTGACACTGGCACTGCCTGTGGTGGCTCTGGGCGCAATAGACGGGATCGCGGAGGCGACTGCCAGCTTCGCGAAACTCGCGTCGGGCAGGCTTTCCGACCGAAGCCGCCGGCGCAAGCCCTTGGTGTTGCTGGGGTACGGGTTGGCCGCCCTGTCGAAGCCCCTCTTCCCGATCGCTCAGGGCGCCTTCGAGTTGATGGGCGCGCGATTCGCCGACCGGGTCGGCAAGGGAATTCGCGGAGCTCCGCGCGACGCCATAATCGCCGACGAAACTCCGCCCGACATGCGGGGCCGCGCGTTCGGCCTTCGCCAGGCGCTGGATACGGTCGGCGCTATGATCGCGCCCCTCGCCGCCGTCGGCCTGATGATCCTCTTCATGGAGGACATCCGAACCGTCTTCTGGATCGCGGCGATCCCCGCAGCCCTGTCGTTCCTACTCGCCCTCATGGCGGTGAAGGAGCCGATGACCCATTGGGCGACGACAAAGGTCCAGCCGTTCTTTCGCGGCTTTCGCGATCTCGACAGGCCTACCCGCCGCCTCCTCGCGGTCGCCTTCCTGTTCTCGCTTGCACGTTTCTCCGAGGGCTTCCTCATCCTGCGGGCCATGGACTTAGGCGTGTCGGCGACGCTTTCGCCGCTCGCCCTGGTCATTTTCAATCTGGGCTTCTTCGCGCTCGCCTATCCGGCCGGATCGCTCAGCGACCGCATGAGCCCGCGCACGATCCTGATGTGCGGCATGGGCGTGCTCGTCGCCGCGAACCTGCTTCTGGCGCAGGACTTCGGCCTCGCCGGCCTGGTCTGTGGGCATCCTGCTGTGGGGAGCGCACATGGCCCTGACCCAAGGCATCTTCGCCCGGATGATCGCCGACGTCGCTCCGGATCACCTGCGGGCGACGAGCTTCGGCGCCTTCTATTTCGTAAGCGGCATCGGCACGTTGCTCGCAAGCGTTGCCGCGGGGTTCATCTGGGATCGAGATGGCGCCACGACGACCTTCCTCGCCGGCGCTGGCGCGGCGGCCGTGGCGGTGACCATGCTCAGCCTGATTACCGAGACGTCGTCCGACCCCTGCCCGATAATCACTGGCTCGCCTTGGGAGGTGAACGGCGGCATCCGCGCAGATCCGCGCCAGCGATCAACGAACTGATGCTTCAGCGCCGCGGCCACGTGCACCAGGATCAACGCGACCAGGAGGAAGGCCGAGATCTCGTGCACCTCTCCGGCCAGCTCGCCTGTCTCCCTGCTGATGCCCGGAATCACCGGGACCTCGATGCCGCCCACCAAAGGCGTAGTCGGCCCATTCGCATAGCCCGACACGGCGATGAAGCCGACGATCGGCATGGCGATCAGCAAAGTGTAGAACAGCCGGTGATTCCAGACAGCGGAGATACGTTCCCATGCGGGCAACTCCGGCGGGAATGGCGGTGGCGGGTTCTTGAGGCGATATGCCAAACGGCCCAGCGTCAGCAGCAGGATCACTACGCCTACGGTCTTGTGCCATAGGAACACCTCGTCCCGCGCAGGTCCGGGCTCCGACCAGCCGAAGCGAAAGCCGAGATAGGCCTGTACGAGGACCAGCGCGACTGTAACCCAGTGGAACGTCACGGTGGCGTTGGAGTATCGCAGAACGGCGCTCTGTGGTGCGGTTTCAGGAACGCTCGTCATTGCCTTCCTCCCTACTGTTGGCAGGAGAAACGCGATCATTGTCGATACGGTTGCCACGGCCGTTCCCGGCCGCGGTCACTCAGCGCGTGAACTTCTCTCCGCGCTGGGCCTTGTCGAGCAGCAGCTTCGAGAAGCTGAAGTCGCTTCCCATCCGCTTCTCCTGACGTTTCAGCCCTTCGACGATCTTGTCGGGACCGACTGTGTCGGCCCAGAACATCGGCCCGCCGCGATAAACAGGCCAGCCGTAGCCGTAGACCCACACGACATCTATGTCGGAGGCCCGCTGCGCCATGCCTTCCTCGAGTATTTTGGCCCCCTCATTGACCATCGTGTAGAGCGTGCGCTCGACGATTTCCTCGTCGCTGATTTCGCGGCGCTCGACGCCCTGCTTCGCCGCGAAGTCTTCGATGATCTGCTGAACGACCGGCGACGGGCTGGGCCGCCGCTTCTCGTCATAATCGTAGAAGCCCGCGCCCTTCTTCTGGCCCCAGCGGTCGATCGCGCAGAGCGCGTCACGGATATTCTCGATCCGGTTCGGGTCGCGGTGCCAACCGATGTCGACACCGGCTAGGTCGGCCATCTGGAACGGGCCCATCGGCATTCCAAACTCGACATGAACGCGGTCGATCTGCTCCGGGGTCGCACCTTCGAGGAGAAGCTTGGTGGCCTCGACCTGCCGAGGCATCAGCATCCGGTTGCCGATAAAGCCGTGGCAGACGCCGGCGACCACCGCGACCTTCCGGATCTTCTTCGACAGGCCCATGACCGTGACCAGCACGTCCGGCGCAGTCTTGGCTCCGCGAACGACCTCCAGCAGCTTCATCACGTTGGCCGGCGAGAAGAAGTGCATGCCGACAACGTCCTGCGGCCGCGAGATGCTCGCCGCGATCTCGTCGATGTTGAGGTAGGAGGTGTTGGACGCGAGGATCGCGCCGGGCTTGGCGATCTTGTCGAGCCGGCCGAACACCTCCTTCTTCACGTCCATGTTCTCGTAGACCGCCTCGATGATGAGGTCGCAGTCGGCGAGCGCGCTGAAGTCGAGCGTCGGGTTCAGCAGGCCCATCGCCTTCTCGACCTGCTCGCCGGTGAAGCGGCCCTTGGCGGCGCTCGCTTCGTAATTCTTGCGCATCAGGCCCGCGCCACGATCGAGCGCTTCCTGGCCCATCTCGACGATGGTCACCGGAATGCCGGCCGACAGGAAGTTCATCGAGATACCGCCGCCCATCGTGCCGGCGCCGATGACGCCGACGCGCTGGATCGGGCGCGGCTTGGTGTCTTCGGGCAGGCCGTCGATCTTCGCTGCCTTGCGCTCGGCGAAGAAGAAATATTGCTGCGCCTTGGCCTGCGTGCCGCTCATCAGCTCCATGAACAGCTTGCGCTCTTCGATGACGCCTTCCTCGTAGGGCTTCTTGCAGGCGAACTCGACGGCACGGACATTCGCTTCGGGCGCATCGAAGCCACGGAACTTGCGGGCATTCTCCTTGCGGAATTCCTCGAACACGGTCGGGTCGCACTCGTTGATCTTGTACTGCCGCTCCGAACTTTTCGGCAGCGGACGGACGTCGCGCACCTCTTCGGCATAGCCGACCGCATGCGGGATCAGATCGTCCTCGATCAAGCGGTCGATCAGCCCGCAGTCGAAGCCTTCCTTGGCGCCGATCGGATTGCCCGTCGCGCACATCTCCAGCGCCTTGCGGACGCCCGCCACGCGCGGAAGCCGCTGCGTTCCGCCGGCGCCCGGCAGGAGGCCCAGCTTCACTTCCGGCGTTCCAAGCTTCGCCGAGGGAAGCGCCACGCGATAATGGCAGCCCAGCGCGACTTCGAGACCGCCGCCCAGCGCCGTTCCGTGGATCGCCGCAACGACCGGCTTTGTGCACGCTTCGATGCGGTCCACCACCTGAGGCAGCCACGGCATGACCGGCGGCTTGCCGAATTCGGTGATGTCCGCGCCGGCGAAGAAGGTCTGGCCCTCGCATGCGATCACCACCGCCTTCACCGCATCGTCGGCCTCGGCCTCCTCGATCGCCGCGACCAGGCCCTGGCGAACCGCCGCGCCGAGCGCGTTCACCGGCGGATTGTTCGACAGGATGATCAGCACATCGCCGTGGCGGCGCGTGGAAATCGGGCTGGTGCTGGTGGGATTGTCCTCGGTGACCGTGGCCATGATGCTCTCCGTATGATCTTTAGAACGTGCAGCCGTAGGCTTGCCGCGTGAAGGGGTGGCTGATCGACAGTCCGCCGTCGGCGACGAGCGCATGGCCGTTGACGTAGCTGGACTCGTCGGATGCCAGGAACAGCGCGACCTGCGCAATCTCGCTCGGCTCGCCGCCTCGCCGGAGGGGATTGAGCTGGCCGATCGCCGTCTCCTTCCCGGCCGCCCGGGCCATGTCGTAGATGCCCTGCGTCATGCCCGTTTCGATCAGTCCGGGGCAGATGGCGTTGACGCGGATGTTGCTGTCGCAAAGCTGGGCCGCAGCGGTCTTCACCAGATTGATGACGCCTGCCTTGGACGCGGAATAAGCCGCACCGCCAGCGCCTGCGCGAAGACCGGCAACGGAGGCCGTGCAGACGATCGATCCGCCTCCACGCGCCTTCATGTGCGGAGCGGCATATTTTATCGCCAGAAACGGTCCGATCAGGTTCACCCGGAGGATTTCCTGCCAGTCTGCCGAGCTCTGCTCGAAGATGCCCGCAAGACCACCGGATATACCGGCGTTGGCGAAGAAGACATCGATACCGCCGTGGTCGGCGACCGTCTGTTCAACCAGTCGCTCGACGTCCGCCTCGGATCCCGCGTCTACCGAGACGACGTCCACGCCCTCCATGCGATCGGCGGCAACCACCGTCGCGCCTTCGGAGCGGAACAGGTCCGTCGTCGCCTGGCCGATGCCCGACGCGGCGCCGGTGATGATGGCGACCTTGCCTTCAAGCCGGGACATGTTTGGCAAACTCCAGCTTGGCGATGGCGCGATTGTGGACCTCGTCGGGGCCGTCGGCGAGGCGGAGCGTGCGGATGCCCGCCCAGCTCGCCGCCAGCGGCGTGTCCTGGCTGACGCCGGCCGCGCCGAACGCCTGCACCGCATCGTCGATAATTTTCAGCGCCATGTTCGGCGCCTTGACCTTGATCATCGCGATCTCAGCCCTGGCGGCCTTGTTGCCCGCCTTGTCCATGAGGTCGGCCGCATTGAGGCAGAGCAGGCGTGTGCAATCGATCTCGATCCGCGCCTCGGCGACGCGCTGTTCCCAGATGCTGTGCTCGGAGATCTTCTTCCCGAAGGCGACGCGGCTCTGCAGCCGCTCGCACATCAGCCCGAGCGCCTCCTCGGCCGCGCCGATGGTGCGCATGCAATGGTGGATGCGCCCCGGCCCAAGCCGCCCCTGCGCAATCTCGAAGCCCCTGCCCTCGCCGAGCAGCAGGTTCGACGGCGCAACGCGGACATTGTCGAGCTTGATCTCCATGTGCCCGTGCGGCGCATCGTCATAGCCATAGACGGTCAGGTGCCGCTCGATGGTCACGCCCTCGGCGTCCAACGGCATCAGGATCATCGACTGCTGCTGGTGCGTCTTCGCGCTGACGGATCCGTCTTGCCCATCAGGATGGCGACCTTGCAGCGCGGATCGCCCGCGCCCGACGACCACCACTTCTTGCCGTTGACGACATATTCGTTGCCGTCGCGTCGGATCTCGCACTGGATGTTCGTCGCGTCGGATGAGGCCACCCCCGGCTCGGTCATCAGGAAGGCCGAGCGGATTTCACCGCGCATCAAAGGATTGAGCCACTCGTCCTTCTGCTCGCGCGTGCCGTAGCGGTGGAGCACCTCCATGTTGCCGGTATCGGGCGCGGAACAGTTGAAGACCTCGCTCGACCAGTGGATGCGGCCCATCTCCTCGGCGCACAGCGCATATTCGAGGTTGGTGAGCTGCTCGCCTTCGAACGGGAAGCTGTCATCGACATGCTGGAGCGCGCCGCCCGGCGGCATGAACAGGTTCCAGAGGCCTGCCTCGCGAGCCTTCGGCTTCAGCTCCTCGATGACCTCGATGGACTTCCATCGGCCGCCTTCGGCCTGCTGCCGGTGATAGTCACCAACTCGCGGGCGAACCTCGGCGTCCATGAAATCGCGGACGCGATTGCGGAAAGAAGCCTGTCGTTCCGTAAGGTCAAAGTCCAAGGCGCCGCTTCTCCCCTTGCCGCATGCCGATTTTGCGGCTGATTTCCGCTAAGCTTCGGCTGCGACGGCTGCAAGAGAAGAGGCATGGAAGGCGACGAGAGCATCGAACACGTCGACGTGCTGATCATCGGCGCCGGCATGTCCGGAGTCGATGCCGCCTATCGCGTTCAGACGATGTGCCCGGACAAGAGCTATCGCATTCTAGAGATGCGCGACCGCATCGGCGGGACGTGGGACTTGTTCCGCTATCCGGGTGTGCGGTCTGATTCCGATATGTTCACGCTCGGCTTCCCATTCCGGCCCTGGTCGAGCGACGTCTCGATCGCCAAGGGCAACGCCATTCGCGACTATGTCGAGGACACGGCGCGCGAGTTCGGCATCGATAAGCGCATCCGCTTCGGTCATCGTGTGCTTGGCGCGAGTTGGTCGTCGGCAGCCGAACGCTGGACCGTCGAGACCGACCAAGGACAATTCTCCTGCTCTTTCCTGTTCGCCTGCTCCGGATACTACGACTATTCCGAAGGCTACCGCCCCGAGTGGGAAGGCGAAGCCGACTTCGGCGGTCAGATCATCCACCCGCAATTCTGGCCCGACGATCTCGACGTCAGCGGCAAGAAGATCGCGGTGATCGGCAGCGGCGCGACGGCGGTGACCCTGGTGCCCTCGCTCGCGGAGCGAGCCGCCCATGTGACCATGGTCCAGCGCTCGCCTAGCTACATCGTCGCACGCCCCGCGCGGGACCGCATTGCCGGCTTCCTTCAAAGGGTTCTTCCGCACCGTACCGCTGGCTCGGCAATCCGCTGGAAGAACGTCCTACTGACCATCTTCATGTATTCGCGGACGCGCGCGAAACCCGAGAAGGCGGCGGACTGGATCAAGGGCATGGCGCGCAAGCAACTCCCAGCCGACTATCCGGTCGAGCAGCATTTCTCGCCCAGCTACAAGGTCTGGGACCAGCGCCTCTGCCTTGTGCCTGACGGCGACCTGTTCGCCTCGATCCGCTCGGGCAAGACGTCCGTCGCCACCGGAGCGATCGAGCGCTTCACGCCGACCGGGCTAAAGCTCGTGACGGGCGAGGAAGTCGAAGCCGACATTATCGTCACCGCCACCGGCCTCGTCGTGAAGCTGTTCGGCGGCGTCGAGCTCACGGTTGACGGCGAGAAGGTCACGGCGTCCGACCGCACGCTCTACAAGGGCATGATGCTGAGCGGCGTCCCGAACTATTTCCTGTCGTTCGGCTACACCAACGCATCCTGGACGCTGCGCAGCGATGTGACCGCAAAGTCCGTCTGCCGCCTGCTCAACCATATGAAGGCGGGCGGCTACACAGTCTGCACGCCGCGCCTTCCGGGCGAGATGGAGAAGCGTCCGGTCATCACCTTCACCTCGGGCTATGTGCAGCGCGCTTTGCCCTTCCTGCCGAAGCAAGGGTCACGGCAACCCTGGATCGTCCCGCAGAATTACGTGAAGGATCGCTTCGCCATGCGCTTCGGGCAGATTGACGAAGACCTCGAGCTTCGCCGCAACGGAACTGCTTTCCACGCCTAGAAGGATTGATGATGAAAAAGACAATCGCGATCGTTCTGCTTCTCGCAGCCGCCTGTTCGAAGCAGTCAGCCGCACCGCCAGCCAATGAGGCCGAGCCGGCCGCAAACGCGACGACGCTGGTCGAGAACGAAGCTCCGTTGAACCCGCCTGCGCCGGGCGAACCGGGCGGGCTTCCGGACGATCGTACGCCAATCTCCGAAGGCGCCATCGACCCGAAGAGCGGCCAGGGGGCGGGACAGGTGCTGCAGTCGTACTTCGCCCTAAGCGAATCTGGCAGGTTCGCGGAGGCGAACAAATTGTGGTCCGTCGGGGTCGAGAGGCTCGACCTGACCGGCTATCGCGAGGTCCATGCGAACATCGGCGCACCCGGAAACGTCGAGGGCGGCGCGGGCTCGCTCTACGTCGAAATTCCGGTCCAGCTTTACGGCCGCCTGAAGGACGGCAAGGAGTTCAGCAGCCGCGGAACGATGACCCTGCGCCGCGTGAACGATGTGCCCGGCTCCACCGAAGAACAGCGGCGCTGGCACATCATGAATGCGGAGTTCGTGAACGCGAACTAGTCAGTTCGCGGTCGACCGTCAGCGAACGGCTCGCCCGGCTTCCGTCGAAAGACCGCGTCCTCACCTGCACACTGCCCTGAACCGCGACCGGCGCGCGAGTAGCGGGTCCATGCGCCGTCCCCGATGCGATATTCGATCGTCTGTCCGGGAAACTCGCTGTTCGCTTCCAGCTTGCCTGCAACGATGCGAGCACCGGGTGGCGACAGTCGGTACGCCACGCCTGCGCGTTCCAACTGGCTGAGATGCGTAGGCATTTTTGCTGCGAATTCGCTCCAGTCGGCGCGAAGTTTGGCCGAGTCGACCGCATTGTCGCCGTAGGAATAGCTTGCGCCTGCGCGGTACGCGGGTTCCCAGCCGGCGCGGTGCCAGGCCCTCTCTGCGAAGGCGAGCAGGCGGGGGAAGAGCATGTAGTCGACCTGCGCGTCGCTGCGCACCGTCTCGCTCCAGATCTGCGCCTGCATGCCGGCAATCTCGCGCCCGGCCTGAAGCGGTTCCTTGTCCGCGACGGTCGTGCCCTTGGCCTTGATGTCGCGCATCACCGAGGCGTTGGCGGGCAGGTTTTCCGGGATGAAGCTGAAGACCTTGAACGCCTCCGTCTGGCGCGATGGCCAGTCGTAGCCGCGCTCCATCGGGTGCGGGACGTAGGGGATGTCGAAGTAGAGGACGTTGGGAACGGACAGGATCGTCTTCCAGCCGAGGTTCGCGTGGCGGTGGGCTTCGGCAGGCGCGCTGGTGAACAGGTCGCTCCAGATGTTCGACTGCACCGCCTTCGGCATTTTCGCCGGGTCGGTGTGGCCCATGCCGTCGCTCCAGCCCGCGACCTCGATGCCCTTGCCGGCCAGGGACGCCGAGACCTTCTCGATGAACATCGGGCCAAGCTGCGCAGGCGTGCGGCCGGTCTTTGCCATCAGCGCCTTGCAGGCCGGCAATTCCGACCACGCCCCCGCCGTTTCGTCGGCGCCGATGTGGTAGGTCTTGAGCGGCGTACCTGCCGCTTTGTGAAGCGCCGCAAGCTCGTCGATGACGACGTCGAGAAACTTGTACGTGCTGTCGAGACAGACGTTCAGCGTATTGTCGTCATAGTGCTGGATGCTGCGATACTTGGTCGTGTCGCCCGGCTCGGCGAGACGGAACTCCTCGGCCTCGGCACG
>CAWAQT010000010.1:0-73597 GCA_963784245.1 uncultured Alphaproteobacteria bacterium | reverse complement strand
CTAGTTTAGAACAAGGTGACCGAACGCCGCTTGCCAATGCGCGACATCAATTTGCTACCGCGCGCCGCCGCCTGCGGGGAGAAACTCGAATCTCGTCGTCGAGGTGAACTTCACGCCCGTCGGCTAGCGTCAGCCTTTCACCCCTTTGCTGACGACATAATGGCCCGGCCTCCTATATGCTTAGCGCAAAGTAGAGGAGGCCGTAGTGAGCGCGGAGAACTGGCATGAGGAGCGAGACAGGCTGGTCCAGCTTCTGGATGTGAACAAATCCGGCAAGATTACGCACATTGACCAGAAGGACCTTCCGGAGCTCCAGGCGACGAACACGGCGAATGTTGAGCTGCTGAAAGAGCGACTTGCGAAGCTTAACGCTCGCCTCGGCGATGACGAGGCGATTGCACCTGATCTTCAACCGGCTGCCGACACCACTGATCCCGGCCTAGCGCTTGAGGTCGCACGCTTCGCCGGGTTGCCGCTAGGCAGTTTGCCGCCAGTGCATTCTTCCCGTGATCAGGCGTTTTCGATCGCGTCAGCGAGAAGTCTGACTGGCTTGCCGGTGAAATTCGGACAGGGCCGTCGTATTGATGATCCCTGCTAGGGTCGCCGGTACATCACCGATGGCCTCCGAATAGATGAGCGCGTGCACCGCAAAACCCGTGGCAACCGCACTTGCTTTGTCGATCTGTTCGATGAGCAAGTCCGCCTGTTAGCTGTCCAGGCCCTGAGATGCCAGGCGCGCTTTCCGAGGTCCTTGCGCAGTTCCTCCCGCTTCGTCCGAATGAACTCGCTTAGCGCCGAATTCCGACATATCTCGGCGGCGATTTCGAGCATCAGGGCAAGCCTCACGCGGTCGGCCGTCGTTTCGCTCAGGCGAGCCGTCATAGAGTCAGGACAGGTCTCCCGAACTTGCCCAATGATCCTCGAACGCGAGCGCAATCTGTTCCAGCTGCTGCTCGACATCTTCAACGATAATGGCCTTCACCATCTCCGCCTTGGACGCGAAGAAGCGATAGAGAAGGCCGACGCTGACCTGCGCCTCCGAAGCGATCTTATCGACGGTGGTCACCTGTAGGCCATGGAGCCGGAAGCTTCGTTTTGCTGCCGCGAGGATCTGTGATCGACGCACTTCGGGATCCTCGCGGCGCCGCTTCTTGGTCACTCGAGCAGTCATCGATCCACATATAGGCTCAGAACCTCATTCACTGCCAAGCTTGAAACAGACTGATCCATTTGTTATTGAGTGAGCGCTCATTCCGATAGCGCAAGGAGGACCAAATGACCGGCCTGTTGTGGTTTCTGGGAATCAGCTTCGGCCTGGCGTGGGGCAGCTGGGAGTTCGCAATTTGGTCTGGGGTCGATGTCCTCAGCTGGCACTTCCAGGCCTACGCTCTTGTCGGGGGGTTCGCGCCGGCGATCGCGGCATTCGTGGTTCGCAAGTGGATCACGCGCGAGGGGTTTTCCGATGCAGGTCTTCGCGTCCAGTGGCGACAGTGGCCATATTACTTTCTGGCCTGGCTCCTGCCATTCGCCGTCGTCGGTGCGATCGTCGCTCAGGCATTGTTATTCGGAATTGGAGAGCCTGATTTTACCTTGTCGCGGCGCCGCTGACGGTGTCGCGGGCGCAGTCCGGCAGGCTGGATCGGCTCGGCTGGTTAATCGTCCCACAACTAATTCTGGTCGCGATTGCAATGACCCCGGTGCTCTTGGGGAGGAGTTCGGCTGGCGCGGCTACCTGCAGCCGCGATTGTACCCAGGCCGACCGGTAGCCGCTGCGATCGCAACAGGAGTCATATGGGCCGTCTGGCATTATCCTCTGACTTTGCGAGGATATAATTATCCGGATCACCCGGTGCTGGGCTCGCTGCTGTTCATCCCGATCACCGTGCTGCTAGCCTATCTCTTCGACTGGTTTCGGCGCCGGACGGGCAGCATTTGGACGGCAAGTCTGGCTCACGCCGCCACCAATTCGATCGGCAGCCTCGCCACCTTGTGGTTCGCTGGAGCCGCGGGTCCGATAGTCGCAAGCTATGGTGGACTGCTTGCAGTGGGACCGCTGTTTCTTCTCTGCCTCCTGGCCTGGATGAGCGATCGGCGACGCGAGCGTTACGGCGAACACGTTTGTAAGCTCCCTTCAACTGCCGGCATATCCGCGCCCTGTTGAAGCACTCAGCCGAGTAACCCGAATCCGTTTTGGTCGCCGAAGCATTGAAAGGCTTTCGACGTCCATTTTGTCAGCGACGGGCAGAAAGCTGACGCTAGAGGGTCAGGTCCAGCTCCATGAAAATGGTGCCGGGTGGCGTCGGGCCATAATACGGATCGAGCGACGAAAACCCATCCGCTCATAAAGGTCGGCCGCCCTAATCATCGAGGGAAGGGTGTCAAGGCGAAGTGAGGAATAGCCTCTGGCTTTGGCCGCTTCGATCACCGCATCTGTCAGGGCCTTGCCGAGGCCGAATGACCGCGCCTCGGGCAGCACGTAGAGCCTTTTCATTTCACATGTTCTGCCACCATCGAGGGGCGTAGCCCGATACACGCAACGGGTCGGTCAGCTGCATCCCATGCGACCAGGAGCTCGCCTTGCGGTGGCGCATACTTCCCCGGCAAGCCGCTGACCTCGGACCCAAAATCTTGATATTCTAGGTCCACTGGCAGAGAGGAGCGTAGGCGGCAAAGAGGTCCCGAGCAGCGCCAAGCTCTCGCTCCGCACCGTGCGAAGCTAATCTGGAAAGGCGGCTCCTCGGGTGAACGCATGCAGCCGTGCCTATTGGATTGTGCATTGTGTCCGCAATGCTTGGAAGGTTTGCTTCCACCCAAAGCAGACACCCCGACATCTGCCGTTAACTGCGTGGAACCCGGCCGCTTTGTTAATCCGCGACTTTGCCCTAATGTCGACACGACGCATTGCGGGGACCGGCAATGACGAGTTCTGCAGCAGATATGTTTGTCTCGTACAAGGCCGAAGATCGGCGTCGGGTTGAGCCACTGGTCGCTGCGCTGGAAGCGGAGGGCTTCAGTGTGTGGTGGGACGCCCACATCGGCGGCGGAACCCACTGGCGCGAAGACATCCAGGACCATCTCGACGCAGCGAAGTGCGTTATCGTTGCGTGGACCAAGCGTTCGATCGGTCACGACGGGGACTTCGTGCGCGACGAGGCCAGCGAGGCGCGGCGACGCGGAACCTATCTTCCGGTCCGTCTCGAAGCGGTTGAGCCGCCGCTCGGTTTTCGCGAAGTTCAGGCGCTCTCACTTCAGGGCTGGAAGGGTGACCGGACCGACCCCCGCTTCCGCGCCGTTGCCGAGGCAGTCCGAAGCCGCATTACGGGCAAGGAAGTCGCGCATGTTTCGCCGCATTTTGGCGAGCCGCGAGTCTCGCGACGTACGGTGGTGGCGGGTGGCGCTGGTGTTGCGGCAGTAGCCGCAGCGGGGCGGGCGCGTGGCTGCTTCTGAAGCCGGAAGAGGCCAATGACAAGCGGATCGCGGTACTGCCCTTCGCCAATCTCTCGGCCGACCACGACCAAGCCTATTTTGCTGAAGGCGTAGCCGAAGAGCTTCGCGGCGCTTTATCACGTATCGGCCTGGAAGTGATCGGCCGGGCCTCCTCGGACGCCGTCAAAGACCTCGACACAAAGACCGCTGCCGGAAACTTGGCGTCGCCAATATCCTGACCGGCAGCGTCCGTCGCTCGCCGGAGACGATCCGCGTCAATGCGCAGCTCGTCAGCGGCAAGGACGGCGTAGAGCGCTGGGCAGAGACCTATGACCGGGCGCCAGGCGACGCGATCAAGATCCAGTCCGATATCGCGGCCAGTGTCGCGCAGGCGCTCAGCATCGCTCTCGGACAAGCGGCGCATGCAGCGCTGACGCTCGGCGGCACTGCGGACAGCGCGGCCCAGGACCTTTTTCTGCGAAGCCGCAAGCTGTTTCATGAAGCGGAGGGTCCTCAAGGGATTCGTCAAAGCCTCGCTCTTGTCGATGCAGCGCTTACTCGCGACCCAAACTATGCCGACGCTTACGTCGAGAAAGCGTTCGGCCTCACGGCTCTCGCGCTGAATTATCCATCGTCTCCCGATGAGACCGCCGCCCAGGTTGAGCAAGCCGAGGCCGCCGCGAAACGAGCGACCGTACTGACTCCGAAACTTGGCTCGGCGTATGTAGCGCTTGGCCGCGTCGAAAGCGGCCGAATCAATTTCCGAAGCATGCTCACCTATTTGAAGCGGGCTCTCGCGCTATCGCCCGAAGACCCGAATGTGCTTCGGTATTCATGCAGGGAGCTCGCTTTCATGGGGGACGGACAGGAGGGATTGCGCCTTTCCGACCGATACATCGGCCTCGATCCGCTCAATGCGTGGGCCTACGGGCGAAAGGGGGAAATTCTGTTCTTCCTGCGTCGTTACCCTGAAGCCATCGAAGCTGGCCGGAACGCGCTTGCGGTCGCTCCCCACCTTCCCATCTCGCACTTCATCACTGGCTTTAGCCTGTTGCTGCTGCGACGGCCCGCCGAGGCCATGGCCGAGTTCCGGGCCATGCCCACCGATGATCCGTTCCGACTGACGGGAGAGGCACTCGCGGCGGCCCGAACCGGCAATGCTTCCGCAACCGAGCAACGGATGGCACGACTGAAGCAGTTGTACGGCGATGGCACCAGTTATCAGTGTAGCGAGATTCACGCGCAGCTTGGGGACAGAGGGCGCGCCCTCGCTGAGCTGGAAAATGCAGTGAGGGCAAAGGATGCCGGTCTGATATATCTGAAGGTGGACCCCTTCCTCGACCCGATCCGCAACGACCCGGGGTACACGGCTCTGCTCCGGAGACTGAACTTTCCATAAGATCGCGGGCCTAGCGTCTGCTTTCGACCCAAAGCTGCCGGAAGCGCGAGAGTTGGCTTTCGACGCTAATTGGACAGTGTTGGGCCGACAGAGTTAGAGCCAGACTTCGACCCAACGTTGGCATTGGCTCACCACGCTCTTCTGAGGAGTATGTGGAGGGTAAGAAACCTGGAGGAGGTCTCATGGGCCGCAAATATATCGATTGCCGTGAGTTAGGCAGCGACTCCCAATGCACCGTCGCGATTTCGGCTGACAGCGACGATGAACTCGTTGAGGCCGCCGCGCACCATGCTGTTCAGAAGCACGGCCGCCAGGACAACCCACAACTCCGTGGGACTTTGAGAGAATTCATAAGATCAGGCATGCCGCCGGAGTAAGTTTCTTGCCTGCCGGCAGCTCTCGACCTCGATCTGCCGAAAGCGCCAGAGTCAGTTTTCGACCCATTGCGGACATCAAGCCGCGAGTGCAGAACTGCATCACGGGACGCAGGCAAATAACGCTGGGGGGAGAAGCTGAAGCGCGAGGCAAAGGCCAAGGGAGAAAGGTCCAAGTGATGCCGGTCGTTCTGATCCGGTTTGCGTTGGTCTCCGTCTCGTTGATCCTGTTTGGTAAGATCGCAACGGCCTCGCGTCTAGTAGGGCGCTTAAAACATCTTTCGGAACGGTCCGCTCAGAAACCAGCCCCCGAGCTTTTCGTGCGTGGATCGCGGCGGGCTATGTCGTCTGCGCAATACTTTTCATTAGCGGGTTCGCCCTCGATGCCTGGCTCCCGTTGTTGAGTTGGCAAAATCCATAAACGCCATAAGCTTATGTCCGCTTTCCACCCAAAGTTGCCACAAGGCGCTGCGCCATGGGTTGAGGGACGCTCCTAGCAAGGGAGCCACCCATGAACCTGCCAGCCGCGCTGCCGCGCATTGTCGGGGCCAAGTTGCCCCTGCGCCCCATGCACGTTTGGACGATCCGCGTGCGGCTTCAGATTGAGCGCCGCGTCCGTGACCTGGCACTGTTCGACATTGCCTTGGACAGCAAGCTGAGGGGCTGCGACGTCGTTGCCCTGAGGCTAGCCGACATCATTGCGGCCGGCGCGCTGCGGCGGCCGAGCCACTGTGATCCAACAGAAGACCGGCCGCCCCGTGCAATTCGAGATTACCGAACAGACGCGGCGCTCACTTGCTGACTGGCTCAAGCGGAGACCCGGCGAACCGGACGGCTGGCTGTTTCCGAGCCGGATGAATCCGGCCGCCCACCTATCCACCCGCCAGTATATCCGGCTGGTAAAGCAATGGGTCGCACTCATTGGACTGGAGCCTGCCGCCTATGGCAGCCACAGCTTGCGGCGAACCAAGGTCTCCATGCTCTATCGCAAGACCGGCAACCTCAGAGCCTGCCAGCTGCTCCTGGGGCATACCAAGCTGGAGAGCACCGTTCGCTATCTCGGAGTGGAGCTGGATGACGCGCTGGAGCTGTCTGAAGGGCTCGAAATCTAGCTAGCCGCTAATGGCAGCTTTGGGTGGAAAGCAGACACAAGGTCAGGCGAGCTTGACAGTGTGCTTCTCCCTGTCATCCCACCAAGTCGAGAACTCGGCTTGATCGCCCACAACACGCAGCAGGCGCATGAAACCAAAGCCTCGGCTCAACCTCTTCAGCTTCAGCGTTCGCGGGTTGATGCGCACGAGGTAGAAGCCCGGTCGTCCCCACATAGGAACCAGAATGTCGCCGTCGTAGTCGAGGGGAGACTGATGAAATCGCAGCGACTGCGGCGCACGCCACAGGAACCGCCGAACGACCGGCTTACCGTCAATCGCCAGTGTGCATGTCGTGGGACCAGCTTGGCCAAGCTCTCGACAATCTGAGAACTCAAGTTCGTGGCCAGCAAGGATGAGCGCGGTCATGCGCAATGTTGTCGCGAACATCTAATGTCCGCAATGGGTCGAAAGCAGACATTAGCGACAAGCGCTCGAAAGTGCGGACTTTGACACCAGAGTGGTAACAAGTGGGGTAACGATTGGGACCAACGTCATTGACCAATAGATGGGAGTTCGGCGGACACAGTGTCCGCCAAGCCGCTCAATCGGCCCCGTAAAGGCCACGTTGGAAATCGCGGAACGCGTCACGGATTCCAGCCGGAGGACCGAGCCGCTGCACAGCATCGTGCGGCGTACCGTACTTGAGCTCGAGCAGGTGAGGCAGCTTTCCAGCGTCGAGTTCGCCCTCCCCCTCTTCCCCGTACTGTGAAAGGACGAATTCTAAGAACTCAGCTTGGCCGACGTCTCGGTTGGAAAGGATGTCGGCCCGCCGCGCCTCGGCACGTTCAGCTCGCTTGAGCGGAGCCTTCGTGAAGGCAATGTACCTCAGGACATCAAACAGGTCGCTGGCCTCGGCATCGATCATACGCTGGATCTGCTTTAGCTGCTCTCCGGCAAACCCACGCTCAGCCAAGCCGTCGACCAGCGCCTTCCGCGTGTCGGGATCGCTCCAGATACGCCGCAGATCCTCCTCGTCGCGGAAAAGCTCGGGCAACTTGCCGAACAGGCCTTGGACGAATTGCTGCGCGGAGATCGGCTTGCCGCTCGCATCCCAGAAAGTCGTGCCGCTGATATTCTGGAAGGTCCGCTCCTTCCCGTCGGCCAGCCTGATCACGAGCTTCTGCTCCGGCTCGTCCGGCCCGGGCGGCTTGGGTTCAGGGTCACCTTCGGGCCTCTGACGCGGCTCTCCCCGCGGCTCCGGCTCGAGCGGTTCGCCGTCCCCTTCGGAATCGTTGAAGTGCTCGTAGCCTTCACGAAGTCGTAGATCGTGAAATAGTCCTTGCCGTCGAACAGTCGCGTCCCACGGCCGATGATCTGCTTGAACTCAATCATCGTATTGACCGGCCGCAGCAGCACGATGTTGCGCACGTTACGCGCGTCCACCCCAGTCGACAGCTTCTGGCTGATGGTGAGAACGGTCGGGATCGTCTTGTCGTGAATGGCTGCGAATGAGCTTGTGGCGGAGACGGAGGCTGCCTGACTTCTTAGGAGATTTGGACGTCCGTGGCTGTTTGTTCCCTCAGAACTTACCCCACGACTACCACGAGAAGGTAATGTCTGGTTCCGACCCAAAGCAGACACTAGACGCAGGTTTACTCTCGACCCAAAGCCGACATGAATTCGATCCAGAAAGAGTGAAACTCCGCGCGGTCCAACCAACGGGATTTTTTCTTGAATTGGCTCGCTTCAACGAAGCAGCGCGCCGATCGCCTCGTCGAAATGGACCGCCATGCAGCGCTCGGCTTCCTCGGAATTATGATTAGCGATCGCCCGAGCCAGATTGCGGTGCCGGTTCAGGATATCGCTCTTCTCATCCTCCGTTTGGCGGGTCTTCCAGGCCTGCGGGACGGCGACCCGCATCAAAGGGACGAATGAGGCGACGATCTGGCTGAAGAGGGCGTTGCCGCTTGCCTCGGCAATGGCAAGATGGAAGTCGATGTCGTCTTCGGTGGTTTGCTCGTGCGGCTGGTCGTCCTTGCCCATGGCTTCCGCCAGCGCCACGATCCTTGCCGATTGAACGGGCGTTGCATTGCGGGCTGCGAGCGCTGCCGTTCTCATTTCGATCGTACGGCGAACATCCCAGACGTCGGCAACCCTGATCTGCGCCGTGGACAGGGCATGCTCAAGCGAGTCCGCGATGACCGACCCATCGAGTGCGCCGACCTTGGCGCGGCGTCCGTTGGCGACGTCGATCAGGCGTAACGCACCAAGCGCTCCGAACGCTTCGCGCATGACGGCGCGGCTGACCCCGAGCTTGTCGGCGAAATAGCCCTCACTGGGCAGCGCGTCACCAACCCGCATGCCGAACTCGCGGATGTGCGCCTTCACCGCCTCCATCGACTTTGCGACGAGCGACTTGCCGTTGTCTGTTGCGATAGTTGCCATCAGGCTGCGATCAAGCTCGATCGGAAGTCGCTCGGGGGAACGCCGAAGCGCCGGCAGAAGGCGCGGCTGAAGCTCGCATTATTGTGATAGCCGCTGCGGTAGCCGATCAGCCCTACGGGGAGGTCGGTGGAAATGAGTTCCCGCCGGGCTTCACCCAAGCGGCGTTCGAGCAAGGCCTCCGTCACAGTGCATTGGTAAAGCTGCCGGAATCCCCGCGCGAGCTTGCTGCGATTGAGGCCGCAGCGGCGCGCAATTTCGCAAAGGGTCAGCTTTTCGCTCCAACGTTCGTCGATGAGCTTCCGGGCCGTGGCGATACGCTCGATGTCGCGCTGGGTTAGCGCGGCCGGCGCCGAAGCCTCCGACAGCTTGCCCGTGCGATGGGCGTTGAGGATCTCGCAGATGAGCTCGATGCTCTTGGCCAGCCGATAGGGCGTGCTCGCGGACGACGGCAACGCGCAATCACGGAGTGCTAGGGCGATGGTGTTCATTTCGGGCGGCAAATAGCGGACGGCCTGGTCGCTGAGGTTCAACGGACGGCCCAGCAAGCGCTCGCAAGCGGCGCGATCGATGATCAGCAGAAGGCGTGTATCGGTCGAGGCGCCGAGCTTGTCCGCGCTGGGCGCCTCATGAAATAGGAAGCAGGACGGGCCGTCCTCAAAGGTCATTTCGAAGACCACTGGATTTGCAGGCCACCGGTGATCGCCGAGCTCCCCAACGCCGACCAGAGTCAGCATTTCAGGCGAAACATCGATGGCCTCCATGCGCCCCCCGCGCTCCCGGGCCGCAATACTCATACCGTCTCTCCCTAGGGGCCGGCCTATACACCTATCCGATAGGTCAGGCAATACCTTTCTGAAAGGTCGTCATTTCGGGAGCGCGCTTCATCGCGAGCCAGAAGCCCGCGACTGATATGATGCTGACCGTCACTCCGACGATCGCGAGAGCCGGCGCCAAATGGCCTTCGCCGCCCAGGAAGCCGCTGACCAAGGTCACGAGCGAAGGTGCAATACCGAAGCCGATGAGACCGGCGATGGCGATAAATGCGCCGATCGCCAGACCTCGCAGTTCGTTGGGCAGCCAGACGGTCAGGGCTACGGAGGCGACCATCGCCGTGACGTTACCCGCCAGCTGCAGGAGTAAGAACGCGATGGCAAACGAGCCGACGCCGGGCATGATTGGGAAAAGTGCGGCCGGGACGCCCAATGCGGCAGCCGCGACCGCGCCGATCATCAGGCCGCCCCGAATCTTCGACGATTGACCCATGTCGGCGACCACGCCGCCGATGATCGAGCCGAGGATGCCGGTGACGAGGACGATCGCGCCGACCCAGCCGGCGAATTCCGCCGGCGTGAGATGGAAGTTCCGCTCGAGAACCGGCGAGACCCAGATCGCCGCGGCTGCGTCAGCCATGACCACGCTCGTCTGGCCGATGAACAAAGGAATGATCCACGCGCGTCGAGCCTTCAGTTCGCCCAGCACGACCTTGATCGGCGCTCCCGGCTCAGCCTCGATTTCGTGCCGAGCCGGCTCGCGAAGGAGGAGCAGGGGAAGGATGAAGACCGCGCTTCCAAGCGCTAGGAACCACTGAGCGCTTCTCCAATTGCTCGCGTCGAACAGGTTGGGCAGCTGCTGACCGGCAACAGCTCCGAGCAGAAGTCCAGAAACAGTGAATCCTGCGGCAACGCCCGCGGTCTTGGCAATGTTCGGAATGACGATTGCGCGCCCGCGCTGTTCGGGCCGGCAATAGTCAGACGCCAGCGATAAGACCGCGGTAAGGCCACCGGTGGTTCCGATTGCCGTCAGCATGCGGCCGAAAAAGAGGATCGTGGTAGAGGGAGCCGCAGCGGTAATTACCGTGCCGAGCGTCCAGCCGATGGCCATGATGATCAGGATCGCGACGCGATTCCATCGGTCGACCCAGATGCCGATCGGAATCGAGAAAAGCACCAGTGGGATTGCTGCGGAAACACCTTGGACGATGGCGAGGTCGGAGTCCGAAAGGCCCATCTCGGCCTTGGCGGATTCCGCCATGATGCCGAAGCTCTGGAGCATGGTGAACCCGACGAGCATCGCCAGGCTCACGAGCAGCAGTGACCCGATCGAGCTTTTCAATCCGGGCGTCTGTTCACTCGTGACGACGGGGTGTGCGGCCAACTCCATCAGATCGCCTTCGGTTTGAGCGCACGCCGCAGCGCTTCGCGGCTGGCAGTGCGGGCGGCATCGGCGATGGCCGGGCCGGGCAATAGGTCGAAGCCATGAAACGCGCCCGGCCAGACGTGCAGCTCGGTCGGGACTCCCGCGCGGATCAGCCGCCGCGCATATTCGATGTTCTCATCGACGAAGAGATCGAGCGCCGCAGTACCGATGAAGGTCGGAGGCAGTCCGGACAGGTCGGATGCACGGGCGGGCGCGGCGAAAGGGGATATCCCATCTCCGCCCGGCTCCACGCCAAGCAGCGCGGACCAACCGAAAAGATTGTTCTGCGCGTGCCAGATGAACTCGCCTGCAAACGGATTGGGCTCGGCGACGCAACTGCGATCGTCGAGCATCGGGTAGATGAGATGCTGGAAGGCGAGGGGGTATTCGCCGCGGTCGCGAGCCATCAGTGCGAGCGCGGCAGCAAGTCCTCCGCCCGCGCTTTCGCCCATGACGCCGATACGACGTTGGTCAACGCCAAACTCGTGCGAGTTGCCGAAGGTCCAGGCGAGCGCCGCGTAACAATCCTCGATATTGCCCGGAAAGCTCGTCTCAGGCGCCAGTCGGTAGTCGACGCTGACGATGGTGCATTGCAGCTCGGCCGCGAGCGGCCGGTGCAAAAATTCGACCTCGGCCACGGATCCGCCGACGTAACCGCCGCCATGAATGTGGAAAATGCATCCGAGCGGCTGCGCAGCTTCCCGCGGCCGATAAATTCGGACGGCGATCGTCGATTCCGGTCCGTCGAGATCCCGCTCTTCCCAATCCACTCCGCAGTCCTCGACCGGCGGGAGAGGGAGGTCCCGAGAGCGTAGCTCGGCCAGATTTTCGCTGGTGATCGTCACCGTCGGAAAGGCGTCCAGCAGCGGACGCAGCTCAGGATCGACCAGGTGTCGGCTCTTGCTCACGAGAGCTGGAAGATCTTGCCGGGGTTGAGCAGGTTCTGCGGGTCGAAGGCGCGCTTCACCGAACGCATCAGGTCGACCGCTTCGCCGAGTTCCTCGACCAGCCACTGCTGCTTGCCGAGACCGATGCCATGCTCCCCGGTGCAGGTGCCGTCCATGTCGAGCGCACGCTTCACGATGCGCGCGTTGATCGACTTCAACCTCCTTGATCTCGTCTTCGCACTCGGCGTCGATAGAAAAGACGACGTGGAAATTTCCGTCTCCCACGTGACCAAGGATGGTCGCGGGGATGGTGGTCGCCTGCAGGTCGGTCTTCGTCTCGGCGATGCACTCCGCAAGGCGGCTCATCGGCACACACACGTCTGTCGCCCAGCCCACGCCGCCCGGCCGCAGATTGACGGCTGCGTAATAGGCTTCGTGCCGTGCCTTCCAGAGCGCGTTGCGGTCTTCCGTTTTCTCAGCCCAGCGGAATTCGCCGCCGCCGTTCGCCGACGCCAACTCGCGCACGGTCTCGATCTGCTCGGCGACGTAGCGTTCCGACCCATGGAATTCGAAGAAGAGTGTCGTCAGTTCCGGGAGGTCGAGCTTCGACCAGCGGTTCACTGCGCGGATCTGCATGTCGTCGAGGATCTCGACGCGCGCGAGCGGAATGCCGAGCTGGATCGACTGCACGACCGTATCGACGGCACCGCCGATGGTTTCGAAGCTGCAGGTTGCCGCCGAGATCGCTTCCGGAATGGCATGCAGGCGGAGCGTCACCTCGGTGATGATGCCGAGCGTGCCTTCGGATCCGACGAACAGCCGGGTCAGGTCGTAGCCGGCGGAAGACTTCCGTGCTCTTCGCGACGTCCGCATCACGCGGCCGTCGGCGGTGACGATTTTCAGGCTGAGCACCGCCTCTCGCATTGTGCCGTAGCGCACGGCGTTGGTGCCCGATGCGCGGGTTGACGCCATGCCGCCAATCGTCGCGTTCGCGCCGGGGTCTATCGGGAAGAAGAGACCCTGGTCGCGAAGGAACTCGTTGAGTTGCTCGCGCCGGACACCCGCCTCGACCGTGCAGTCGAAGTCATCCGCGTTCACGCCGACGATCCTCGTCATTCGCGACAGATCGAGAGATAGGCCGCCCTGGACGGCGAGCGTGTTGCCCTCGACCGACGTGCCCGCGCCGTACGCGATGATCGGAACGCCTGCCTCGCCGCAGAGGCGGACGATTTGCACCACCTCGCCCGTGGACTCGGCGAAAGCCACCGCATCGGGCGGCATGGGAGCGAAGTGGGTCTCGCTCTTGCCGTGCTCGAGGCGGATGGCTTCGCCAGTCTGCAGGCGATCGCCGAGAAGCTCGTTGAGCCTCTCGACGAAGCCTTCGGGCAGGCGGCCCGGCCCTGCTGCGCTGGGCGCGTTCATCACTAGAACCGGATGCGGGTCCGGACGCCGTAACGGCGCTTGTCGCCCATGATGCCGACGTCGCTGTTCGGCAAGCCTGCGAGGACGAGCGTCGTGCGCTCGATGTAGGACTCGTAGTACTTCGTATTGAACAGGTTGTTCACGAAGGCGCCGATTTCGATGTTGTTGATCCGGTACGTGATCGACCCGTTGGTCAGCACGTAGCCCTTCAAGTCGCGCAGCTCCGGATGGCCCGGGAACTCCGGCGTTTCCTGGCGGATGCTGGCCGGGATGCGCGCGCCCTTGCCGACTAGATTTGCGTTGAATGTCAGGTCGCCACTGCCGAGCGGAACGACATAGTCGCTGTTGAGGCTGAAGTTCCAATCGGGCTGGAAGGCCAGGCGTTTGGAGGCCAGCGTACGGCCGTCGGGATCCGTCGGAGTCGATGTCGTTTCCGAATATATGTCGGTGTTCACCAGCCGGGCACGCATTAACGAGCCGCCGCCGCTGATCGTCCACTGCGGAGTGACCCGGAACACGCCTTCCAGCTCGATGCCGTAGCTTTCGACGTCGCCGGAATTTAGGTCGATCGTTGTGAAGCCGACCGGCAGCGCCAGGATAGAGTTGAGGCCGACGTAGTTCTTATAGTCGCTGTAGAACGCGGCTGCGGCGAGGGACAGGCGACGGTCCGACGAGGTGTATTTCGTCCCCAGCTCATAAGTCCACGCGCTGTCGCCCTTGTAGGTGCGCAGATTCTCCGGGACCGCAGGCGGATTGAAGCCGCCGCCACGGGCGCCCCGCGCGACCGACGCGTAAGTCATCAGGTCGCTATTCCAGTGGCGCGTCACGGCCACGCGCGGAGACAGGTTGGTCTCGCTGAGCTTCTCTTCGCTCGGCGTGACAACCGCCGGCAGTCCGGCCAAGGCCGCCGGGAATTCGTTGACTGTCAGACCTTCCTGCTTCTGCTTCTGCTTGTCCCAGCGAAGGCCGGCAGAGACTTCCCAGGCCTCGGTCGGGCGCCAGAAGATGTTGCCGAACACCGCGTAGGTGTCGCTCTCGCGCGAAGAGAATGACGTGTTCAAAAGGTCGAACACGCCAGGCAAAACGGTCAGGACCGCATCGGTAACCCGCGTCTCACGGCTGTAGAACAGGCCGAAGATCGAACTCAGTGTCGGCGACAGTTCGCTGTCGATGCGGAGCTCGGCCGTGCGGGTTTTCAGGTCGTCCACAGAACTATTACGGAGAGTGTCGATCGGCGTGAAATCCGGATCGGCATCGTCGGTCGTCACGCCGCGGCGGTCGTAGGCGCCGATCAGAGTAACCTTGGAGGCCATCGCGTCGATCGGGAACTCGAGCTTCGCGTTGATGCCGCGGTACTTGAAATACTGATAGTTGGTTGAGTTGTAGGCGACGTCCCGCTCATAGTCCGTCGGATTGTCGATGAACGCGTACGGGACAGCGCCGCCCTTCAGCCAGGTGTAATAGCCGTTGATAGTCAGCTGGACATCGTCCGTCGGCTTTGCGCGGATAGTGCCGCTCAGCGCGTCCGTATTGAGCGGGTTTTGATCCTTATCGAGCAGTTCGTTGTGGACGAAGCCATCCTGCTGCTGGTGCGCGAACGCAATGCGCGCCTGCAAACGATCCTCGATGATCGGACCGCTGATCGAGGCGCCCGCAGTCCATGCATCGTCGGGCCCGGCGTAACTGCCGATGATCTTGCCTTCGAATTGATTGCTCGGCTGCCGCGAGATGACGTTGATCGCACCGCCCAGCGTGTTCTTGCCGTAAAGCGTGCCCTGCGGCCCGCGCAGAACCTCAACGCGTTCGACGTCCGTCAGTGGATTGTTCAGATAGGACGTGTTCGGCTGGTAAATGCCGTCGACGAAGATGCCGACGCCCGGCTGGACCGTGTCGATCAGCGTCGTGCCGACGCCTCGAATGGCGATGAAGGCGCGACCTGCGCCATCGCTGTTGATGTTTAGGCTCGGGGTGAGCTGCGCGACTTCTTTGACGGAAGTATAGCCGCGTCGCTCTATCGTCTCGCCAGTGATGGCGGTGGCGGCGATCGGAACGTCCTTCAGCGATTCCTGGCGCTTACGTGCAGTGACGACGATGGTCTGATCCTGCTCCGCGATCGGAGCCACGCCCGGCGCGGTCGGTGTCGTCTGGTCGGTTTGCGGCTGATCGGGCTCGGTTGGAGCGGCGGGCGCGGGCTCGGCCTGAGCTGCGGCGGCGGCATCGGCGGCAAAGGCGGGGCTACCGAGCGAAAGCGCGGTACCGGCCAAAAGAACGGCTGAAAGTCGCATGAATTTTCTCTCCCGTCGCCTCATCGACTGAGGCCTCTCCATCTCAAGTACCTATCAGACAGGTGACCTATCAGACAGGTTAGAGAGTATGCCGAGCGGCTGTTTGAGTTTGCCGATCGGCACAGCGGGCGAGCATTTGGCGCATTCGCGATAGGTCGTCTGGTGACCATAGGTGGGGGCCGCTTTGGCAGGACGCTGGATCAGAAGGGGATGTGTGGGGGCGGTTGTCATCCTCGTGCTGCTTTTCGTCGGCGTACTCGGGCTGGCGTATTTTCAGGCCCGGCGCACTCCGGCAGGCCAGCCGCAATATGTCGCCCTCGGCAGCTCGTTCGCGGCGGGCGCCGGCCTTGGGAAACTGCAGGACAATAGTCCTTCGCTCTGCGCCCGCAGCGTGGGCGGCTACCCCCAGCGCCTTGCGCGCAAGCTCCGCGTGTCGAGCGTAGACATGTCTTGCGGTGGTGCGGTCACAAAGCACCTGCTGCACGGCGGCCAGTTCTTCCAGCGTCCGCAAGTGAGAGTGATTGGAAGGGACACACGGCTCGTCACGATTACCGTCGGAGGGAACGACGTCGGCTACGTCGGCGATCTGTCGATGCTCGCCGCTCGCAATACCGGCTCTCTCTTCGGTTGGTTCGTCCGGCGCTTCTGGAGTGGGCCGAAGACGCACGAGGAGCGAGGTTTCGACCGCCTTCGAGCTGAGCTTCTGCAGCTCATCCGGGACGTCAGGACGCGAGCGCCACAGGCTCGTATCGTCCTTGCCACTTATCCCACGATCCTGCCGCAAGAGGGGACCTGCTCAAGAGTTGGCTTGAACGCGAAAGACGCCGCCGCAATGCGCAACGTCGGCGACGAGCTGGCGGCGTCGATGCGCACTGCCGCTGAACAGGGCGGTGCGATCCTCGTTGACATGCATGCACTCGGCGCTGCTCACCACGCCTGTTCGCCGGAACCCTGGGTCAACGGTTGGACGAAGGGCGGAATAGCTCCGTTTCATCCGACAGCGGCGGGCGCGGAAGCGACCTCCGACGCGATCGCCAGCGCACTAGCAGGTCACCAGCAGCTGTAGCCGCCGTCCGCCAGGACGATACTTCCAGTCATCAGGCTGGACGCGTCGGACGCTAGAAATAGCACGACCGCGGCCACTTCCTCTGGCTCCCCGAGCCGACCCTGCGGCGTCCCGTCGATCCAGCGCCGGTACATCTCGCTCGTCGTGTCCGCAAAAGCGTTTAGCGGCGTCGCGATGTAGGTCGGCGCGACCGCATTCACCCGGACGCCGCGATTGGCCCATTCGGCGGCGAGCGACTTGGTGAGCTGGTGCACGGCGGCCTTGGACGCGTTGTAATAGCTCTGCGGTTGCGGCCGGTTGACAATGAAGCCGCTCATCGAGCCGACATTGACGATTGTGCCGCCGCCGGCAGCGAGCATGAGCCGGCCAAAGGCGCGGGCGCACCAGAAGGTGCCGTTGAGGTTGACGTCCAACACGTTGAGCCAATGCTCGTCGGCGACGTCCTCCGCAGCAGTCTCGCTGCGGGCGATCCCGGCGTTGTTGACGAGGATGTCCACGCGGCCGTGCTTCGCGACCAGCTCGTCGGCAACCTGCGTGACCGCTGCGGAATCCGTGACGTCCAGGGTCACGTCGGCGCCCTTGAGGTCGCCGGTGATGACGGTCGCGCCGGCTTCGGCGAGCGCGTCCGCGCACGAGCGTCCGATGCCCTGCGCTCCGCCGGTCACGAAGGCGATACGCCCGTCGAGGCGAAACTTCTCGAGGTACATGGTCTGGTCCCTAGGGAAGGAAGGCGGCGGCCGGCATCACCGGCTCGGAGATCGTCTCGTTGCTGCCGAGCAGGTGGACCTGTCGCGTGTCGCGGTCGAATTCGGGCCAAGGCAGGGTGCCGTCGGTCGCGAACTGGACCCACAAATTGTGGATGCGGTCGGCGAGGTCCTGCGGAGGCGCTTCTCCTGCGAAGCCCTTCGGTCCGGTCGCCGTCGGCAGGGTCTTGAAGACGAACGGCAACTCGAGGCCGTGGCAGGCGCCGAGCTCCCCGCCGCATGCGGGCGACTTCCAGTCGAAGTCGTAGAAGTGCGTCTTGCCCCTGATGCTCTTCGGCAAAGCGTCGCGCAGGCCAGCGGAAGACGAGGTCGTGCATCGCTTCGACGAAGACGTGGCCGGCTTTCTTGGCCCTTGCCCCAGCCATAGGCCTCGAGGGCATGGCGAGCTTTCGGATGAGACTTGCCGAGCAGCCATCGCAGCAGCAGTCCCGGGAGCCTTCGCGCGGACTTTGGTCGGGACGAAGTAGAGGTTCATCTCCTCGGAATTGGTGCCGATCAGAACGCTCGACGTCCTTGCCGGCGCCCTCCTTCAGCGCGTCGAGCGGCTTCTGCGGCAAGAACGTCGTCGCCGAACACCGGGATGAAGCGGCTGATGCCGAAGACCGGCTCGTGCCCGTCCGCGTCGCGCAGGTCGATGCTCCAAGGCTTCGAGACCTTTTCCATCGCTTTCCAGGCAGCTGTCGAAGCTCGACCTTGCGGAAGCCTTCGGCGTCCGGGCGTGACCTTCAAGATCTTCGCCAGCTTGCGGACCAGGCGCTGGGCCACCGGGATCTCGCGGACCATGGCGCCATGGCCGCTCTCGATGATCGCGCGCTTGAATAGCCCCTTGGCGAGTGGGGACGTGACGAGGTCCGCGATGGCCATCGCGCCGGCGGATTCGCCGAACACTGTGACGTTCGCCAGGATCGCCGCCGAACTCGTCGATGTTCCTCTGCACCCACTCCAGCGCGAAGATCATGTCGCGCATGCCGAGGTTGGTCGGTACGCCGGGGATCGGCAGCCAGCCTTCGATGCCGAGCCGGTAGTTGATCGCGACGCAGACGACGCCTGATCGAGCGAATTCCGTTCCGTCCGAGACCGGCGCATCCTTGCTTCCGACGACGAAGCCGCCGCCGTGGATGAAGACCATAACTGGACGGCCGGTCGCCGCTTCGGGAGCCCAGATGTTGAGCGTGAGATAATCCTCGCCGCCCTCGCTTCCTGTTCCGACCAGCGGAACGACGTCGATCGCCGGAAAATCCTTGATTCGATGAGGAGCGCTCGGGCCGGCCTCGCTCGTGTCGCGTTCGCCGGTCCAGGTTATAACAGGCTGCGGCTCCCTGAATCGGTTCTCACCGACGGGCGGTGCCGCATAGGGTATGCTAAGGAAACGACAAATGCCGTCTTTGGCGAGTCCGCGGACGATACCGGCTTCGGTCCGACGAGTTATCGTGGACGAGCCTGACTTGGGCATTTGAACAGCAGTTCGCATTCCTCAGGCTTTAAGGCCTCGATCAAGTCTTCGCACCGGGAACCGCTTTGCCGCCCGGCACGGAAGATGTGCCGTTCCTCGTCGGAGCACGGGAGCGACTAGCGTGGAACCCGACGCACGTGCCTGCTTTCAAGTCGGGCGACATCATTGACCCCCGCCAGAGTCAGTGTCCTTTCGAATTCCTGGCGAAGCAGGGTCAAGGCGCGGTCCACACCGGCTTCCCCTCCCGCGGCAAGGCCATAAAGATACGGCCTTCCTATTGAGCAAGCAGTAGCGCCAAGCGCACGAGCTTTTACGACGTCCGACCCGCGTCGAATGCCACCATCGCAGATAACATCGGGACCTTCGCCCAGCATCTCGCGGACTGCGGCGATTTGATCGATCGGAGCTGGAGTGCCGTCGAGCTGGCGCCCGCCATGGTTCGAGATCATCACGCCGCTCGCACCGGAGGCGATCGCGCGCTTCGCGTCTTCCGGGGTCATCACACCCTTTGATGGCAAGCGGGCCGCCCCACTCATGGGCAAGCCACTCGACGTCCGCCCAGGTCAGGCTCCGGTCAAACTGGCCGCCGATGTAGTCGAACAGGCTCATGGGACCGGCTGCCAGAGCATCCACCCTGTGGCTGACGTTGGCGAAGTCGAACTTGGAACCGCCCAACGCCGGGACGGACCAGAATGGATGGGCCGCGAAGCTCAGCATTGACCGCAAGGTCAGCCTGGGTGGCAGCGACAGCCCGTTCACCCGGTCCCGCTCTCGATTTCCCGCCACGGGCGTGTCGACGGTCAGCGCCAATCCATGAAACCCGGCGGCCTTGCAGCGCGCTACGAATTCAGCGGTGAGTCCGCGATCCTTGAAGATGTAGATCTGGAAGACCTTGGGACCGCCGAACGCCTGGGCGAGCGCTTCCAGTCGCGTCGTGCCGAGCGTGGAAAGGCTGTAGAGCAAGCCATGCTTCGCCGCCGCTCGCGCTACGGCCAACTCGGCGTCTCCATGGAACATTCGCGTCAGCCCTGTGGGGGCAAGCATCAATGGCCAGTCGAGGGATTCGCCAAACAAGGTCGTTCGTGTCTTGATGCTCGAAACGTCGGTAAGCACATCCGGCACGATCTCGTATGTCGAGAAGGCCGACATGTTCCGCTCGAGCGTCACCTCGTCGTCTGCGCCACCGTCGATATAGTCGAAGATCGGACCGGGAAGACGGCGGCGCGCCAGCTGGCGTAAGTCGGCGATGTTGTTGGCGCGCTCAAGCCGCCTTGTCCTGCTTAGCCGCATGAGCATCGCGTAGCTGATGCGCACGAGGATTAGAACTGAACCCCAGCAGCCCGACAGTGAGGCCTCGGTTTAGAGTCAAACCTCGCCGGAGCGCTGTGCAGCTTATGTCCGGCTCCACCCATTTCGGACATTAGCGCTGGTCTGTCGGCGAGCCTGCGCCAGCCGATGGCCGGTACCCCACCATTCGGGACGTCCATACTGACTCCCTTCGCGTTGATGGTGCCGTTTGTGAGCCAATGTCACATGATAGAACTCGCCACCGGCCTGCTCTTCGATATGGAGATCATATTCCTCGGAGAACTCGCCCGTTTCGAGGAAATATTGAGCGTCATACCGCCCTGCGAAACCGCCGGACCCCGGACCCCAAGGTCGCTACTCCCGGCCCACTATCATCTGGGGTAGGCACTGGTAATAATCCTACTGGTAGGCGTATTCTCCTCAGCAGTTGGACAAAGCTCTCTCCATCACCGCGGCGGCGCAGTCACGAATAACGTCCAGTCGAAATGGTGAACGGAATATTAACATTAATTGACTCGCGTTTCGTTCGCGCTCAAATCTGTCCGATTGGGCATAAGGGGGCGCTCGAACATGGCCACCACGGTCACCAGCAACAGAAAATATCTTCTCTCCGGTGCGCTGATCGCAGTCGTTGCGGTCGCTGCTTATGGGCTTGGGCGAGTCTATCCGCCAATGGGACCATCGGCAGGCACAGTAACTCCGGCCGATCGATACGTTTCGAGCCAAATCCAGGAGGAAGACGTCACGCTCGGCGATACTTCCGTCGCGGAGCTGATGCAGACCGATGCCTTCGAGCTTCTGGTCCGCGACCCGGATCTACGGGCATTCGCAGCAAGCCCTGGCTTCCAGGCGCTATCCGGCCAGCCTCAGGTTCTGGCGGCCCTGCTGTCCAACCCGCAAGCGTTCAGCGCCCTCGCCGCAAACCCGAAGGCGTTCGAGGGTCTCGCCAAGGCTGCGCAAAGCGCTGCGGCCCTTCAGCCCCAGGCGCGTGAGGCCAATGCCAAGCTGATGAGCGCGATCGCTGCGCATCCCGCGGCGATGGAAGCGCTCGCCGCGCATCCGCAAGCGCTCGCGGCCATCGGCAATAATGCCTCGGCGTTCGCAAACCTGGCGTCCAACGCCAATGCGTTCCGCGACGCCGCGTCCAAGGCCGCCGCAGACGCCCGGATGGCGAGCAACGCAGTCGCCTTCCAGCAGCTCGCCAGCGACAGCAAGGCGATGAGCGCGCTTTCCAGCGATCCGAAAGTGTTCAGTGCGCTGGCCGCCAACGCGGCTGCCTTCAAGGCGGCTGCCGGCCAACCGAAGGCATTCGCGGCTGCCGTTAGCAGCGCTGCAGCGGCTGCGCGCAATCTTCAGTCTGCCGGCGTGTCGAACTCGGCCATCGCGGCGCTTGCGGGGCATTCGAGCGCCTTTGCAGCGCTTGCCGCTCAGCCCAAGGCGCTTGCCGCCATCGCGGCGCACTCCAAGGCGTTCGAGGCACTTGCCGGACATCCGGAAGCGATGGCCGCGATCATGGCGAACGGCTCTGCCTTCAGCAGCTTCGCGAACAACGCCAACGCGTTCCGTGAGGCCGCTTCGAAAGCTGCTTCAAATGCGCATATGGCCCGCAATGCGTCCGCGTTCCAACAGCTCGCGAGCGACAAAGCGGCAATGGCGGCGCTAGGCGGCGATCCGCGTGTGTTCTCCGCGATCGGCAATAACGCGCTCGCCTTCTCCGGGCTTGCAAGCAACGCGCGGCAGCTCAATCCGCAATTGCTCGCCGCAATCAGCAGCAACGCGGCGGCCTTCGGCAAGATGGCCAGCGCCGCGCAACTGAACTCGGCATCGCGAGCACTTCAGGCCCTAGATGCGCATTCGCTGGCTTCGTCTGCGGCCGCTGCGGGGCGGCTCAATGCCGCGGCGTCGCAGGCCGCGCTCGCCCATCCACAGGCCTTCTCGGCGATGATGGCCAATCCGAAGGCGTTCGAGGCGGTCAGCCAACGCTCGGCGGCGATGGCGACATTGGCTTCCAACCAGAAGGCCTGGGCGGCGATCGCGGCTCAACCGAACCTTGCGGCGTTGATGGCCAATCCGAGCTTCTCGGCTGCCCTCAACCAGGCTGGAGTTTCGCAGGCTCAGGCGAACTGACGCCGCGGCAGGGGGCCGTCCATGGGTGTTGCGTACTCGGGGCGGCAACAGCTTCGTTCGGCAACGCTGGCGCTCGTCGGAGCCGCTTTAGGAACGTCGGCCTACGCGCAGGCTCCGGCTGACCAACCCGCTCCGCCACCGCCGGCGGATACGACTACCGTCGTCGAAGTCCCCACGGACGTGCCGCAGCAATCTGAGAGCCCGCCCCCCGATCCCGCTCCGCCAGAGCCGGCGAGCCCCGAGCATGTCCCGCCAGACGCGTCGGGCTTTCAATTGTCGACCCTCGAAACGAAGAACCTTTCGCTTCTCTACATCGACCCGATCCAGACCTATTTGACGCCCTATCTGGGGCGTTCGTTCGAAAACGCGCTCGCCTTTCACAAGAAGGTCTTCCGCTGGGAGCCGTGGGAGAGGTCCACCGTCCTGCTCAAGGACTTCTCCGACTACGGCAATGCGGCCGCACTCGCCTCGCCGAGCAACATGGTCCTGCTCGACGTCGCTCCCCTGTCCTTGTCGATGGAGACCTTCTCGCCGGGCGAGCGCTTCTTCACGCTCACCAATCATGAGCTCGCCCATGTCGCGGCGATCGACGTGTGGAACAGCAAGGACGCATCCTGGCGGCGGTTCCTCGGCGGCAAGCCGATGCCCATCCAGAAGCATCCGGAATCGATACTCTACAACTTCCTGACCAGTCCCCGGAACCTGACCCCGCGCTGGTACATGGAAGGCAGCGCCGTCTTCTTCGAAACCTGGATGGCGGGCGGGCTCGGGCGCGGACAAGGCGCCTATGACGAGATGGTGTTCCGGGCGAAGGTGCGCGACAGGGGACGCTTCTTTTCCGCCGCTTGGGCTGGAGAGCGAAGGCACGCAGACCGACTTTCAGGTCGGCGCCAATTCCTACCTCTACGGCACCCGCTTCTTTTCGTATCTCGCGCTGACCTACGGCGTCGACCAGACCGTCGAGTGGCTCCGGCGGTCGGAGGATTCCAAGGCCTTCTACGCCTCCCAATTCAAGCATGTGTTCGGACGGCGCCTCGACGACGTTTGGGACGACTGGATCGCCTTCGAGCACAAGTTTCAGCAGGCCAACCTCGCGGAGCTCGCCAAATATCCGCTGACCGAGGCGAAGCATCTCAGCCCGCGCGGACTCGGGTCCATGTCGCGCGGATTCATCGACGAGCAGACCAACAGCCTGATCGCCGCCGTCCGCTATCCGGGAAGGATCGGCTTCCTCGGCCGCATGGACCTCGCCACCGGCAAGATGACGCCTCTTACCGATCTCGACGGGATGATGCTGTACAAGGTGACGAGCGTCGCCTTCGACCCTTCGACGCGGACCGCTTTCTATACCAACCAGAATTACGCCTACCGCGAACTCAACGCGATCGACGTCGACACTGGTCGGAAGCGCCGCCTGCTCACCGATGCGCGGATCGGCGATCTCGCCTTCAACCCTGCCGACAAGAGCCTGTGGGGCATCCGCCACCAGAACGGCTTCGTGACATTGGTTCGCGTTCCGGCGCCGTACACCAGCTTCAACCAGGTGAAGACGTTCCGTTACGGCGAGATGCTGTTCGACCTCGACATCTCCCCCGACGGGGAACTGATTGCGGCATCCTATGGCACCGTTGCAGGCAAGCATTCGGTTCGCGTGTGGCGGCGCGCGGACCTGGAGCAAGGCAATGCTGACGACCCAGTCGCGACACTTTCCCTCGCGCCCTCCATCCCCGAGAACTTCACCTTCACCCCTGACGGCAAGGCGCTGCTCGGCAATTCCTATTACACGGGCGTGTCGAACGTCTTCCGCTTCGACATCGCAAGCGGGAAATATGATGTCCTGACCAACGCCGCGACGGGCTTCTTCCGGCCGCAGCTTCGCCCGGACGGATCTTTGTTCGTCTACGAATATACGGGTGACGGCTTCAATCCGTCCGTCGTTCAGCCGCAGGTGCGCGAGGACCTCGGTACCGTCGGTTCCTCGGCACGCAGGTCGTTAATACCCGGCCGGAGCTCAAGGAATGGGGGATCGGGTCGCCCAACAAGATCCCGCTCGACGACTTGATCACGGAGCGCGGGACCTACGACCCTCTGAAGCGGATGCGCTTCGACGCGCATTATCCCATCGTCTCCGGCTACGATCGGAAGGCCGCCTTCGGTTACTACTTCCACCTCGCCGACCCGCTGCAGTTCCGGCAGCTGAGCGTGAGCCTGGCCTACTCGCCTTACCAGGTGAAAGGCTCCGAGCGACTCCACGCCAATGTCGAATTCCAGACCCCGTTCTGGAAGCTCAACTACTGGCACAATCTGTCCGACGTATACGACCTCGCCGGCCCGGTTATCCGCAGCCGCAAGGGCGACGCCTTCATCGCGAGCTACAATCGGCCGCTGATCTACGACCCACCGCGGCAGCTCGACATCTTCGGCTCGGCTGCAGCCTATTTCGGGCTCAAGCAGCTTCCCGGCGCGCAGAATATCCCCGCCCCCAAGGACATGCGCTCGGCCGAGATCGGGCTTCGCTACACCAATACCACCAAGGCCCAGGGCGGCGTCGACCATGAAAAGGGCATCGCTGCACGCATCGTCGCCGGCTCCGACCAGGCGGAGGGCGAATTCTTCCCGCGTCTCTACGGAGGATTCGACATCGGAAGAGCTCTGCCGTGGAGCAACAGCTCCGTCTGGCTTTACACCCATGCGGGCATGGTCGGCGGCCAGCGCGAGAACCCCTTGGCGGCTTATTACTTCGGCTCATTCCGCAACAATTACGTCGATGACCGAAGCGAGAAACGCTACCGGGAAATGGAAAGCTTTCCGGGCTTCGAAATCGACGAAATTGCCGCCCGCCGGTTCGTGAAGACGACTGGCGAGATCAACCTGCCGCCGATCCGCTTCGCCGAAGTCGGCACCGCCGCCTTCTACTTAAGCCATGTGCGCCCCGCGGCCTTCGCGGGGGCCATGGCCACCCAATCGCCTGACGGGAAATCGCATCATTATTACAACCTGGGCGGGCAGCTCGACTTCAACTTCACGGTGGCGATGCGGCTGCCGATGGTCCTGTCCATCGGCGCGGCCGCCGGATGGGCCGATGGAGATTATCGCAAGACCGAAATGCTGGCATCGCTCAAGATCATGTAAGGTCGCGTATGGAAATGGGAGAAGTCATCGACTGGTCGCTAGCCCTTGTGCCGGTCCTGATGCTCACGGCAGTCTTCATCTGGCTGGATGTGTTCAAGCTCGTCAGCCTGTGGGAAACCGTCGGCCTTCTGCTGCTCGGGGGTGTCGCGGCGATCGCGGCCTATCCGGTCAGTGGCGTTTTCCTCGACACGCTTCCAATCGGGTTCAGCGCCTATAGCCGCTTCGCCGCCCCGTGGATCGAGGAGGCGCTGAAGGCGATCGTCATCATCGGACTGTTCCGCTTCAACCGAGTTGGCTTGAGTCTCGACGCGGTGATCATGGGGTTCGCCGTCGGCGCCGGCTTCTCGGTCGTCGAGAACATCTTCTACCTCGTCCGCTTTCCCGAACTCGACGCGCCCGTATGGCTGGTCCGAGGCATCGGCACTGCTGTCATGCACGGAACCGCGGCAGCGATCATGGCCGTAGTCGCGCAGGGACTGGCCGCGCGCGAACTTCATCATGACGCGCAGGACTTCCATTTCCGTCTTTGGTGGTTCGCACCCGGTTATCTCATCGCCGTCGCCATCCACACGGCCTTCAACCAGTTTCCCTCTCAACCCATGCTCGCGATGCTCATCACGGCCCTGCTCGCGCCGTTGACGCTGATGGTCATCCTTCGCTTCGGTACATCCAAGGCCAGAACATGGTTGGCGGAGGAAGAGGGCGCTCACCGGGCACTCCTCAAGACGCTCGAAACAGGAGCCTTCCCCGACAAGCCCGGCTGGCGGCGGATCGACGAACTCGTTGAGCGCTCCGATCCGCAAACGGGGGTCCTGATCCGCGAATATGTCAACGTTCTAACCCGCCTCGTCCTGACGGAGGAGGAGATCCTGCTTCGCCAGTCCGAAGAGACGGTAAGGGTCGAAGCCGACTGCGCCGCCCTATTCGGACGATTCAAGGAGCTTCGGCAGGCTCTCGGGCCGGTTACTATTCATGCTCTGACGTCACTACTGCCTTTCAGCCGCAGCGATTATTGGGAGGTTTGGGAGCTGCATCATCACCTGAAGCGTGGGTCAGGAGGCGCTCATCGAACCTAGAAAGCCAGAGAAGGGCTCACGTCGGCGCCGCAATAGGGCCGCAAGCGGACATTGACACGTGAGTCTCGGAGCAGGGGCCGGTCGTCACCGGCAAATGATGTTTTCGGCACGCCCTGATGGCTAGTGTCCGCTTTCCATCCATTCCGGACATTAGCGTAGTGTCCGCTTTCGACCCCAACTTGCCATCAGGGATAGGCGGTCAAAGCGCATCCCCCGGGCTTATTCAGCCGGGCCCGTGTTGTCTCCGTCGGCGATGGGTGAGGGCACCGCGGCGCCCGGCGAAGCGGCTCCGGGCGAGCAAACGACGAAGCACGATACGTAGTAGTGCGGGTGGTCACTCCTAAAGCTCCGCTGACGCAGTAATCGAATGCTTGGAGATTTGGCTATCAGAGGGAAGTGTCCGGAGCCTCCCGGCCCACTGGCACCGTCGGCCGGCGAATTGGTCTTGTGTCCGCTTTGGGTCGAAAGCAGACACGAGCTTTGTTGGTCATGAGGTAAGCTCTGAGGGAACAAACGCTCCTCAACGCTCATTTCCCCTAAGAAGTTCGGCAGCCTCCCGCTCCGCCAGCCTTCCTTCCGTCGATGATTGGGAACATGGAGACAATGTCCCCCAACTCGCAGTCATTCGTGCGCTCGGATTGGTGCTGTCATCTCACCAGGCTGGCCTATTCGTGGGTCCGGGTTCCAACTGATGGACCCCACGCGCACAACAAATCATCTGCCTTCGATGAAGGTGCGACAGGGCCCGAATAGGCATCAGACGCCGATGAGGCCGAGCTTGTGCTTGCCCTGTACGTGAGTGCCAACGGTCCTTCTCGATGCACTCAGCAACTAGCGAGGCTGCTCATGACCGAAGTCCGCCGCGAACCGATCCTTCGCCTCATGCCCGGACCCGGCGACATAAACGCAAATGGCCACATTTTCGGCGGGTGGGTCTTGAGCCAAATGGATAAGGCGGGCGGGATTATCGCACGGCTTCATTCGGGCGGGCCTGTCGCAACGATCGCAATCGATCGGATGGAGTTCATTGCACCTATCCATCTGCGCGATCTGATTTCGGTCTATGCGGAGATCGAAAATGTCGGCCGAACCTCGATGAAGGTCCGCATTGAGGTAATGGCGTGGCGGGACAGCGGAGCGGTCCGGATTAAGGTAACCGAAGGCCTCTTCACCTTTGTAGCGATTGACGACCAAGCCCAACCGCGGCCCATTGCCGCCGAACAGTCGATAACGCTGGAGACCAAAAGCTAATGTCCCCTTTCCACCCATCGCGGACATTAGCGTAGCGCCTGCTTTGTGACTCAGCTTGCTACCCCATGCGCGATACGGTTTTTACGCATGCCGTCTCGCGCGAACGGAGATTGAGTTCACAGGGCCATGCTACTTCAGAGCGCGCGGTCCTTTTGGCTGGCCCGCTGTCAACCTCGTCAGCGAAGGGCATCGTCCAGAATTCGGGACGGGAGTGAAACCAAGCCCTTGTAGGAACAGGTAAATTAATCGTAGTTAACGAAAGTTAACCGAGTCGCCGGGGGGCAAGTCGGCATTGCCTTGGGGGGCCAGTACGATGCCAACGAACACCAGCGGTGGAACCACCACGTCGTTCATGAACACGCCGCAGGCGGTCGACGATTACTTCGGCGATGTTCGCGAAGATTACATCTATTGCTTCGATGTCATGGCCAACGATCTCGGCGGCAATGCCAAGATTCTCTGGTCCATCGACGATACAAATCTCGACGGCACTACCGCCGTTAGCGGTAGCGGCGACGGGACCTACGATCTTCTCAAGCAGGATGCGGCGCTCTGCCCCGAAAAAAGCGACAAGGGTGCGCGAATCTGGATCGAAGCCGGCAAGATCAAATATGACGCCTCGGTATTCAATTACCTTGGCGCGGGCGACACGATCTGCGACTCGTTCACCTACGCGATCCGGCTTTCTAACGGCACTCTGAGCTGGGCGACGGTGACGATCACGATCACCGGCACCAACGATGGTCCCGTCGCGGTCGCGGACATTGCCACCACATCCGAGAACGCGTCGATCCTCGTCAACGTCCTCGCTAACGACACGGACGCCGACAATGGCGCGGTGCTGACGGTGACGGCGGCGAGTGTGCCGGTAGGTCAAGGCAGTGCGAGCGTGGTCGGCAACCAGGTGCAGTTCAACCCGGGCGCGGACTTCGACCATCTGGCGGCAGGTGCAACTGCGACGGTCATCGTAAGCTACACGATCGAGGATGAGCATCACGCTCAGTCGACGTCGACCCTAACCGTGACCATCACCGGCACCAACGACGCACCGGTGGCGGTTGCGGACGTGAACAGCGGCCTTGAGGACGCGACGATCACGGGGAGCGTGGCGACCAACGACAGCGACGTCGATGACGGTGCGAGCCTGACGTACACGCTCAATGCGCCGGTGGCGGGGCTGACCCTCAATCCGAACGGCAGCTACAGCTTCGATGCGGCGAACGCGGCGTACCAGCACCTGGCGGCGGGCGCGACGCAGGTGGTCGTGGCCAATTACACGGTGAGCGACGGCAGCCTCAGCGACACGGAGACGCTGACGATCACGCTGACCGGCACCAACGACGCACCGGTGGCGGTTGCGGACGTGAACAGCGGCCTTGAGGACGCGACGATCACGGGGAGCGTGGCGACCAACGACAGCGACGTCGATGACGGTGCGAGCCTGACGTACACGCTCAATGCGCCGGTGGCGGGGCTGACCCTCAATCCGAACGGCAGCTACAGCTTCGATGCGGCGAACGCGGCGTACCAGCACCTGGCGGCGGGCGCGACGCAGGTGGTCGTGGCCAATTACACGGTGAGCGACGGCAGCCTCAGCGACACGGAGACGCTGACGATCACGCTGACCGGCACCAACGACGCACCGGTGGCGGTTGCGGACGTGAACAGCGGCCTTGAGGACGCGACGATCACGGGGAGCGTGGCGACCAACGACAGCGACGTCGATGACGGTGCGAGCCTGACGTACACGCTCAATGCGCCGGTGGCGGGGCTGACCCTCAATCCGAACGGCAGCTACAGCTTCGATGCGGCGAACGCGGCGTACCAGCACCTGGCGGCGGGCGCGACGCAGGTGGTCGTGGCCAATTACACGGTGAGCGACGGCAGCCTCAGCGACACGGAGACGCTGACGATCACGCTGACCGGCACCAACGACGCACCGGCTCTCACCGGTACCCCGTTCGCCTTTGAGGACGGCACGGAGGATACCGCCTACACCATTACTGAGGCCGAGCTTCTGCAAGGATTCACGGACGTCGATGGCGACTCGCTTTCGGTCTCCGCGTTGACCGCAGTGAACGGCACGTTCGTCGACAATTTGGACGGCACGTACACCGTGACGCCGGCAGCGAACTTCGCCGGCACCGTCACGCTGAACTACAATGTCGTCGACGGTAACGGCGGGTCGGTCGCCGCGTCGAACGGCGTGTTCTTCGAGTCCGTCAATGATCCCGCGACCTTCGACGGGACCTTGTCGGGATCCGTGACCGAGGCGACGTCCAGCAACCCGGGAACGCCGACGGCCACTGGTTCCGTCACGTTCGAGGACGTGGACGAGCTCAATCTGTTCTTCCAGCAGGTCACCGTTCCGCAGGCGAGCACGGGGGGATATGGGAGCTTCACGCTCTCGCAGACGGGGACGTGGGTCTACACGCTCAACAATGGCCACCCGATGGTCGATGCGCTGAACAATGGCGGCACGCTGAACGATAGCTTCGTCATCCATTCGGCGGATGGCACGGAACAGGTGATCTCGATCACCATCAATGGCGCGACGGACTTCACCTATGTCTCGCCGACTGTGTTCACCGGGACGGGCGATCCGAATGATTTTGACGCGTTGGGAAATCCGCTCGGACAGACTCTGCCCGGAGGAAACGGCAACGATACTATCTACGGCGGCGCTGGTGCGGACACGATCAATGGCGGCAACGGAGACGATATCATCTACGGCGGCTCCGGCGGCGATAATCTAGACGGTGGCACCCAAGGCGACCAGCTCTACGGCGGCAGTGGAAACGATACCATCACAGGCGGCAACCAGAACGACAGGCTTATCGGCGGCTACGGAGCCGATACCCTGGACGGCGGTAATGGGTCCGACACGTTCGTCTATCTGTCCAGCCTCGATACCGGTGACACGATCAACGGGTTCGTAGCCGGCGCCGACGATATCGACTTGACCGCCTTTGCGCCAACCAGCTTCGTTGGCGCGATCACTCAGGCCGGAGCGGTTGGCGCGAACGAGGTCGGCTACATGGTCGCGGGAGGCATCACGACCGTCTACGTTGATACGGATGGCGTGTTCGGCGCCGACCTTGAGATAAAGCTGACGGGGAACATCCCGCTGTCCGTCAATGATTTCATTCTCACACCCTGATCGGCACTGTCGTTCGCCACGTGCGTTTAGTCGCGCATGGTTGTGCCGTTCTTTTTGCTGGTCGCCGCGCAGGAGGCGCTCCCCTCCGCCGCGAACGCTTCCTTCAACCCGCGTGCGGTGGAGTTGTTCGAGCGGGACTGGGTGCTCAACCAGTGGGCTAAGCGCATGTTCGACGGGGATGGTGACGGCGTCATTTCCGTCGATGAGGCCCAGCCTGCGGCGGTGAAGTTCAAGGAGATTGCGGACGGCGATGGCGACGGGCGGGTCACGCCTTACGAATATGGCCGGGCGCGGGAGTTCATCCTCGCTCGCTACTGACCTTGCGTCAGCCGGCCATCCGCTTGGCGCCGAGGCCGAGCACCATCTGGTTGGCGCGCTCGTAGGATAGAGGCTTACCGAACAGATACCCCTGGATGGTGTCGCAGCCGAGCTCGCGCATGCGCTCGAAATCCTCGGCGGTCTCGACGCCCTCGGCGGTCACCGACATGCGGAAGCTCTTGGCGAGCTGGACGATCGACTTGATGATCGCGACATTCTCGGGCCGCGAACCGGCCTCGCGGACGAAGCTGCCGTCGATCTTCAGCTTGTGGAAAATGGCCTTGTTCAGATAGCCGATCGACGAATAGCCGGTTCCGAAGTCGTCGAGCGCGATTCCGACGCCAAGGGCGCGGAGGCGGCCGAGAACGTCGACGGTCTGGCCGTTGTCGCCGAGGAAGACGCCTTCGGTGACTTCCAGCTCCAGGCGATTGCCGGGCACCTTGAAACGGGCCAGCGCCTCGCTGACGACGTTCGGAAGGGCCGGCTGAAGGATCTGCTTGGGACTGATGTTGAGCGCGACGGTGATCGGTTCCGGCCAGCTCGCGGCGGCGCGGCAGGCCTCCTCGATCACCCATTCGCCGATCTGCACCATGAGGCCCGATTCTTCGGCAACCGGGATGAAGACGTTCGGCGGGACGAAGCCGCGCTGCGGGTGATTCCAGCGGATGAGCGCTTCGAACCCGACCAGCTTCTGGGTCTTGGCGCTGACCAGCGGCTGGAAGACCAGGTGGAACTGCTTTGAGCTGACCGCCTGGCGCAAGTCCGTTTCGAGGCGGACGCGGTCGTCCTGCTCCGACTGCAGCTCCGACGAGAAGTAGCGGGCGACGCCGCGGCCGGCGTCCTTCGCCTGGTAGAGCGCAAGGTCGGCCTTGAGGATGAGGTCGTCGACGGTCGCGCCGTCGATGGGGCCGAAGGCGGCGCCGATCGACACGCCGATGCGAATCTCGGTCTGGTCGATCATGTAAGGTTCTTTGATCGCCACGATGATGCGGTCGGCCATCTGCTCGACCTTCTTGCGGCTCTGCGCGTCGGTAATGACGATGGCGAACTCGTCGCCGCCCATGCGGCCCGACGTGGCCGTCGGCACCGACTTCATCGACCAGCCGCTTGGCCACTGCGCGGAGCACCGCGTCGCCCTTCGGGTGACCGAACGTGTCGTTGACCGGCTTGAAGCCGTCGAGGTCGAGGAAGAGGATCGCGCAGGGCACGCTGGACGCGGTTGCTGTTCGCAGGCAGTCGCCGAGCAACTGACGCACCCGGCCGCGGTTCGGAAGGCCCGACAGGACGTCCATGTTGGCGAGGTGCGTGAGCCGCTCCTGCGTCTGGCGCATCTCGGTGATGTCGGTGCCGACGCCTCGGAAGCCCTCGAACCGCCCGGCAGTGTCGATGATCGGGTCGCCCGCGATCGAAATCCAGCGCGGGCCGCGGGCGGTCTGAAGCTCCATGTCGAGCGTGTTGAACGGCTGTTTTTCGAGCAGCTTCCGGCCGAGCTCTGCATTGCCGCCGAGGAGCGACGGCATCGAGTGGCCGAGCAGCTGGCTTGCCGGACGCCCGAGCAGGGCCGTCATTCTCGAGCTGATGTAGGTGACGCGGTTTTCCGAATCGACCTGCCAGAGCCAGCCCACGCCGCGCTGCTCATATTCCTGCAGCAGCAGGCTGGCGCTCTCGCTTTGCGCGCTGAAATTGGCGTTGGTCTTGAGCTGCTCGAAAGCCCATCGCGCGACGTTGAGAACGCCGAAGATGGAAACGCCGAGCGTGAACAGGATCGACAGCATGTGCTGGAACGGCACCGTGTTCCTGCCGATGAACATCGCGCCGCACAGGCCTGCCGTGAAGGCCGACATCCAGCCGATCGCCGAACGCGGATGGACGACGAGGCCGAGGCCGGCGATGCCGAGGCCGGAGCTGATCGAAGCGGCAATGACCTGGGCGCCCGGCGGGAGCGTCGGGAACAGATAGAGCGGGAGCGAGAGCCAGACGATCGCGCGGGTGACGACGTCGCAGATCATCAGCCAGTCGGGGACGTTCTTGCCCGATCGGCCGACGTTGGTGATCGACTGGGTTCGAGCGATCTGCATGGCCAGCAGATTAATCCCGAAGACGGCCATTGCCCAAGGCAGCAGGAGCATCGGACCGGCTTCGCCCCACAGGACGGCGATCATCATGACCGCAGCAAAGATGTTCGCGGCCGCGAAGAAGGGAGCAAGCTGCGCACGCGAGATGAGCTGCACGTCCTTCAGCGGAGTGCTTGCCGTGTCGTCCTGATCAGTGGCGAGCCCGAGGGACTCCCCATCTGGCAGGCGCGCTGCAATCATCCGCTTATAACGGTCGGGTGCTTCGTACATCAGCGCTCGCTTAAACTGGTCAGTCCAAGCGGTAGCCGAAGAGGGTTGAGACGCGGTTAAGAGGATGCGGGATTCAGCACGTCATGCCGGGGGCATGACTGCCCGCATCCTGGCTCAGCTCGTCAGGTGCAACTTGTCCAGGTCACGCTGAGTAATGGGATGGTAGGAGCCCCTCGCAACCCGATAGACGCGCGTCGCGATCGGGCGGCCCCACTGGGCATCTTCGGCCAGCGATTCTATCAATGGTCTCACGAACTTACGCCGTCCTTGGGTAGTGAGGAAACGCTCCAGCGAGGGCACCGCCGGGTCATACTTGTTGCGTACGGCGAGATCGAGCCAGGCGAACAGAACCTCATTATTTCCGGCGTCGTTGAGTTTCAGGCGATTGTTCAGCTCGTCGAGGCGGGCCTTGGGAAGCTTTCGCGGCAGTTTATTCAGGAATCGAAGCTTCTCGGCGGTGGTCCATCCGGAAAAGGATTCCGGTGCGGGCCCGCCTTTGCCGAACGCTGTCACGGCCTCGTCGATTGCGGCGAATGCGGCCCGGTCCGGACGGGCGGCGTTGGCAGGAAGGCCGGGCTTGTAGACCCAATTGTCGAGCTGGAGCTTATCTTCGAGAGCTTTGTCGCCCTTGATCAGGTTCTGGCGAAGATCGGCGAGGAACAGCGCCGAGGTCATTGGCTGGAACGCGTGGCGATCGAAATAGGAACGCAAATATGCGTCCCATTTCTCGCGGCCGACCAGGCGCTCGAGCGTGCGGAGGAAGACCGCGCCCTTGTCGTAAATCATGCCGGTCGAGCCGCCGTCGGGCACGGCGTCGGCCTTGGCGAGGCTAAGGCGGGTGATCGGCGAATTGCGGCCTTCCTCAGCGAAGGCCTTTTCCATGTCGTCGAAGCTCAGCGATGCTTCCTGAGCGGCGCGCTTCGGGCCGTAGATCACTTCCATGATCCGGTTCTCGAAGTAGGAGGTGAAGCCCTCGTTGAGCCAGCTGTCCGCCCAGGTCGCGTTGGTGACGAGATTGCCCGACCAGCTGTGGGCCAACTCGTGCGCAACGAGGCCGACGAGGCTCTTGTCGCCGGCGATGAAGGTCGGCGTCAGGAAGGTGAGGGTTGGATTCTCCATCCCGCCGTACGGGAAGGCGGGCGGCAGGACGAGCAGGTCGTAGCGGCCCCAGCGGTATGGGCCGTAGAGCTTCTCGGCGGCCTCGACCATCTTCTCGGTGTCGGAGAGCTCGGCGGCGGCGCGGTCGAGCATGGCCGGCTCGGTCCAGACGCCGGTGCGCGGCCCGAGCGACTTGAAGGCAAGGTCGCCGACGCCGATCGCGATCATGTAGGGCGCGACGCTGTGCGGCATCTTGTAGCTGAAGACGCTCTCGCCGCCCTGGGTCATAGGCTCGGCGGCTTTCGGCGCGCTCATGACGGCGGTGAGGCCGGCGGGAACGCGGATCACCGCCTCCCAGCTCTGGCGGATTCCGGGCGAATCCTGGGTCGGAATCCAGCTGCGATTCTCGATCGCCTGGCCCTGGCTGAACAGATACGGCTTCTTCTTGCCGGCGGTCTGCTCCGGGGTGAGCCATTGCAGCGCGCCCGCGTCCGGAGCGCTCTTGTACTTGATGATCAGCCGCCTGGTGTCGGGCCGGAGCGCGACAGCGAGCGGCGCGCCGAGCTTCGGATCCGCCGCGCCGACCTTGTACTGGAGGGGCTGCTCGTCCCCGTCGGTGATGCTCTCGATCTCGAGCCCCTTGTCGTCGAGGACGATCTCCTTCGCGTCCGGCTTGCGGTCGATGTCCAGCGTGGCGGTGCCGCCTATGCGCTTCTCATCGAAGTCGACGGTCAGATCGAGCGCAACGTGGTGCACGCGCGCCTCCAGCGGCCGGGCGTAGCTCGCCTCGTCCTTAGCGTCGGGCGTAGCCAGGATCGGCGCGATGCGGGCTTCCGGGCGCTCCTCGCCCGAAAGGGACGCGGTGTTGGTTTCAGAGGCCTGGCAGCCGACAAGGGTTAGGGCGGCCGCGGCAACGGCCGTACGAAACAAGCTCATGAAGGGTCCTTATTCGGCAGTGCTAACGTAGATCGACCGTTTCGGTGCCGCGAAAAAGCGCCGCACCATGGGCTCGAAGAAGTCGAGCGGGGCCGTGTTGTAGGCTTCGTCAAAGGCTGACTGGTCGTAGAGTTCGCAGAAACGGGCGGTGTCCTCGAAATGTGGATGCCCCCGGAACTGCTCGCGCATGTCGCGATCCATTCCGAGGTGCTGGAAGAAGTAATAGCCCTGAAAGATCCCGTGATGCTCGCACATCCAGTGCAGCTTCTCGTCCACGAAGGGCTTGATGATCGCAGCGGCGATGTCGGGGTGATTGAGCGTTCCGAGGGTGTCGCCGATGTCGTGGAGCAGCGCCATCACGACATAATCCTCGTCCTCGCCGCCGCGATGGGCGCGAGTCGCCGTCTGGAGCGAATGCTGCATCCGGTCGATCGGGAAGCCGCCATAGTCCCCGTCGAGCAGCTTCAGATGGGTAAGGACGCGATCCGCCAGGCCCTTCGCGTAAGGGAAGAAATGGCTGCCGATGACGGCCCAGTCCTCCGCCGTACCCTCGTCCATGCTGCGAAACTTCGCGCGGGGCGCATGTTCGTTCATCCGTGTCTCTCCCGTGGCGGAACGGATTGGCCCGTACTGCCTTAGCTCGCAATGGCGGATTTGCCTCTCTATATCTGAACGGAAGATGGCGACCGATAGTGCAGCAGTGAAGCAGCGTCCCCGATTGGCGAGCATGCGCAGGAGGAGCCCGGAGGTGGCGGTCGTCAGCTCGCCCGCGCAGCCGATCATGACCGGGATCGGCCTCGACCAGCCCTTCTTCGAAGACAAGGACCGCGCCTTCTGGATCCTGCAGACCGCAGGCTGGACCGGCTATTTCATCCTGCGCTCCCTGTCGGGCTTCGCCAACAGCATGGGTGCGATGTACATCGTGCACACGGCGATCCTGACGGCGACCGGCTATTCGCTGACGTTGTTGATGGGAACTCTGTTCCGCTGGCTGATTTCGATGCGCCCGGGGCTCACCCTGCTCCTGTCTTTGATCGCGGTGGGGTTCGCCGCGGCAGCCTTCTCGATCATCGAGACGTGGAGCGTTTCGACCTTCGTGAAGCCCAATTTCCGCCCGGTCGGAGTCGAATATCTGGGCGCGATCCTGCTGAACTTCGCTTTGCTCGCGGCCTGGGCGGCGCTCTATTATGGGATCAACTACTTCCTGTTGCTGGAAGATGAGATCAAGCAGCGCGAGCGGCTGGAGAGCCAGGCGTCGACGGCGCAGCTGGCGATGCTGCGATACCAGCTCAACCCGCACTTCCTCTTCAATACGCTGAACTCCATCTCGACCCTGGTGCTTCTCAAGCAGACCGAGCGGGCGAATGCGATGCTGGCGCGGCTTTCGTCCTTCCTGCGCTATACGCTGGCCAACGAGCCCACGGCCAAGGTGACCCTGGCGCAGGAGGTGGAGACGCTGAAGCTCTACCTCGAGATCGAGAAGATGCGCTTCGAGGACCGTCTGCGACCGCACTTCCGCATCGAGGCCGAGACCATCGGTGCCCGGCTGCCGTCGCTGCTGCTTCAGCCTTTGATCGAAAATGCGATCAAATATGCCGTCACGCCCAGCGAAAACGGGGCGGATATCTGGATTACGGCGCATCGCGAGGGGCAGGCCGTGCGCATCGAAGTGGCCGACAACGGCAATGGCGAGGGCAGTGAGCTGGCGGCCAGTCCGTCGACGGGAGTCGGACTGGCGAACATTCGCGACCGTTTGACGCAAGCCTATGGCCCGGCCCATGGCTTTACCACACGAGAGAACGACAAGGGGGGCTTTAGCGTTATCGTAGAAATTCCTCACGAAACCGGAGACCAGGACACATGACCATCCGCACCGTGCTCGTCGACGACGAGCCGCTTGCGACTCAGGGGCTTCAATTGCGCCTCGAGGCGCATGACGATGTCGAGACTGTCGCAACCGCGGCCAACGGGCGTGAGGCCATTCGGGCCATCAAGACCCACAAGCCGGATCTCGTCTTTCTCGATATCCAAATGCCCGGTTTCGACGGCTTCTCCGTGATCCAGGGCCTGATGGACGTCGAGCCGCCCCTATTTGTGTTCGTGACCGCCTATGGCGACCATGCATTGCGCGCTTTCGAGGCACAGGCCGTCGATTATCTGATGAAGCCGGTCGAGGAGGATCGCCTGGCGGCGACCCTGGACCGAGTCCGCCAGCGGCTTTCGGAAAAGCGCAGCGCCGAGGAAGCGGAGCGGCTGAAGGAGGCTTTGGCCGAGCACGCGCCAGAAGCGGCCGAGGAGATGGCCGACGCATCGCCTGAAGGTCCCGCGGCGAATCGATTTGAGAAGATGATCAACATCAAGGACCAGGGGCAGATCTTCCGCGTCGACGTGGACACGATCGAGCGGATCGACGCAGCCGGGGACTACATGTGCATCCAGACGGGCGACAACACGCTCATCCTGCGCGAAACGATGAAGGATCTGGAGAAGAGGCTCGATCCTCGGCGCTTTCAGCGGGTGCACCGTTCGACGATCGTCAATCTCGACCTCGTCCGGCAAGTGAAGCCGCACACCAACGGCGAGTGCTTCCTGGTGCTGGATTCAGGCGCGCAGGTTAAGGTCAGCCGGTCGTATCGGGACGTGGTGGCGCGCTTCGTCCACTAGCTGCGCATGAAAAAAGGGGCGCCCCCGAGGGAGCGCCCCTTCAAGCCGCCTGCGTGCGAGCGGCCTGAACGAACCTAGTTCGCGCTGTTGCCGTCGGCGTCGGCGCCTTCGCGGACCGCGTCCGCGGCCGCTTCGCCATTGGCTTCAACCGCATCGGCCGCGTTCTCGAGGCTGTCCTCGGTGGCTTCGGTCGTCGCATCGTCTGCGGCTTCTTCGAGATTGTCGGCAACGATCTCGGCATTCGCCTCGATGTTGTCGGCAGCCTGCTCCTGCGGGCTCTGGTTGCACGCTGCGAGCGCAGCAGCGCCGAGTGCGACTGCGAAAGCGGTCGAAATCTTCATCATGGCCTGTTCCCTGTTGTGGTTGGGAGCTTTGGGTTGCCCCAAGAACCCGTAGGGAGCAATACGCATTGCGGCTGTTTTCTGTTCCAGTGCCGGAATATTTCCGCGTGGACGAGGAGAAGGCGAGCCGTTCGAACCCGCCTCTCCCCATGCGATCGCTGCCTCAATTGCCTGTTGGCGGAGGTGTAGTGGTCGTCTGATCGCCGCCGCCTACGTTGCCGCCGGTTGAGATCTGCTGCTGGACCACCTGGGTCAGTTGCGGGCTCGTCGTCGTCGCCGTGCAGGACGCATTGCCGCTGCCGAGTGAGGCCGCGAGGGCGCTCACCGAAACGCCGCAGACGTTCGCCGCAACCTCGACAGGCACCTGCGCCGTCACCGGGATGGAATTGCGATCCACCTGCAACGACACCGAAAGGTCGTTGAGCACGTTCTGCAGGTTCACGCTGACGAGGGTCGGGATGCTCCCCGAACCGCCCGTGCTGCCGGTTCCACCCGTTGTGCCGCCGGTGCTTCCCGTGTCGCCCGTCGTTCCGTCGGTGCTGCCCGCGGTCGTTCCCGAGCCGGCGTCACTGGCGGTCGCAGGTGCGGTGTCGTCCTGCGCCGTCTTGCAGCCAGCCAGCATCGTCGCGGACGCAATGAGGCCCGCCAACATCCAAGATTTGGTCATTCCATTTCCTCCCGAAAGCTACTGAGGGGTCTGTGTGTTCGGATCCGGCTGCGGCTGCTGGGTCGACGTCGTCCCCGTCGTACCCTGCGTAGTGGTGCCGGTTGTGCTCGTCGTCCCGGTCGTCCCGGCGCTGGAGCCGGTGGTGGTCTGGGCGCCACCTCCGACCGAGCCATTCGCGGCGATCTGCTGCTGAATGTATTGGGCCAATTCGGGTGAGATGCTGTTCGCGGTGCAGCCCTGGCTCGATCCGCCGCCGCCGACCGACAATATGTTGATCGAGACTCCGCAAACATTCGCAGCCACGTTGATCGGGATCTGCGCGTTGATCGGGATGTTCGACTTGTCAATCTTCAGGTCGAGCGCGAGATCGTTGAGGACGTTGCTGAGGTCGACGTTGACCAGCGACGTTCCCGCGCCCGCAACGTCCTTCACTCCGTCGGCGACTGCGCTTCCCGCGCTTTGCACTCCGTCGGCCACGTCGTTCGTCTTACAGGCCGTCAGCAGCGCAAGAGCGGCCAGCGGCATACATATTGTTACTCGGGTCATGACTCGTCCCCTGTTACCGCTCGCCCCAACGCACTTGCATTCTCGTTGGTTTCAGCCGGTCCGCTGCCGGGTGTTGACCGCAAGAAACGGGAAGAACGGCTGTTTCACCCGCGCTAAGGGTGGGCCATGAACCCCAGCGACAAGGCCCGCAGCTTCGCCGCGCTTCACGTGCCCGGCGATCCCCTCATCCTGTTCAACATCTGGGACGCGGGCAGCGCGCAGGCGGTCGAGCGCGCCGGCGCAAAGGCGATCGCTTCCGGAAGCGCATCGGTGGCGGGAGCCTATGGAGCCGAGGACGGCGAGGATGTGCCGCTGGAGGAGGCGCTAGCCAATGCCGGGCGCATCGTCGCGTCGGTCGGCGTCCCCGTCACCATCGACTTCGAGGGCGGCTATGCCGTCGCCGCGGAAGAGGCGGCCGCCAACGTCGCTCGCCTGGCCGCCACTGGCGCGGTCGGCTGCAATTTCGAGGATCAGGTCGTCGGCGGCGAGGGGATGCATCCCACGGACGTGCAGGCGCAGCGGATCGCCGCCGTCCGCCGCTCAGTCGGCGACGCCTTCTTCATCAACGCGCGGACGGACTATTTCCTGCAGGCCAAGCCAGCCGATCATGACGCGGCGCTGGCCGATGCGGCGATCGAGCGGGTCAAAGCCTATGCCGGCGCCGGCGCGAGCGGCTTCTTCATCCCGGGCCTCACCGATCTGGCGCTGGTCGAGCGAATCGTTAGCGCATCCCCGCTGCCCGTCAACGCGATGACGTGGCCCGGAGCGCCAACGCGCCAACAATGGGCCGGCGCCGGGATTGCCCGCATCAGCTATGGGCCCGGACCCTTCCGGCAGATGCAGAAGTGGCTGGAGGAAGCGGCGAGGGCCGAGTTCGCCTAAGCTCGGGCGGGCTTCCGTCCCTTTGCCTTCACTGGCCCCGACTTGAGCACACTTCTGCGGAAGATGCGGGAGGCCATGCGCAGGAACAGGGCTACCCACAGCAATTGCCAGGCCACCGCGAGCAGGTGGGGCCAGATGTCCGGGGATTCGGCTGCCCGCGCGATCATGACGTAGGGCGAGGAGAGCGGGAAGGCGGCTGCGGCCAGCGCTCGATTGCTGTCAGGCGCGCCCACGGCGATCGAGGCGATGGCGAAGATGACGACCTGCGCCATCGTCACCGGCATCGATATGGTCTGCACCTCGCGAGCGCTCGACGCATGGGCGCCGATGCCGAGGAAGATGGCTCCGAGCAGCAAATAGCTCATGGCGAAGTAGACCACGCTGAAGATCCCGAATGCGGGCCAGCCGACGGCAGGCACCGGCAGCGCGCTGAGGCCGGCGCTCGAGATTGAGGCGACCGCGACCGCGCCGACGGAGGCCCACACGGCGATTCCGACCAAGGACGCGGAGAGCATGGCGAGAAGCTTGCCGAGGAAGATGGCGTCGACCGGAACCGCCGCTGCGAGCACCTCGATCACCTTGTTCGATTTCTCCTCGATCAGCTGTGACAGGAGCATGCCGGCCAGCAGTAGCGTAAGGAGGAAGAGCAGCGACTGGCCCCCACGGGCCGTGAGGGCCTGACCGGCAACTGAAGTGCCTGGTTTTCGCTTCGTCTGAACCACCTCCACCTGCACCGGTTGCGGGAATTCGCGCATGCGGCGCGCATCGGCGACGAAGAGGCTGATCTGCTTCACCGTCCCGCTGTTGCGTCGCATCGAGCCGGTCAGCCGTGGACTGGAAAGGCCGCCCTCCAGGACTGCGACGTAGGAAGGCTGGGTCGACTGCAACAGCTTCTGCACCTGTTGCCCATCGCTGGACGGCCGCACCTGGCGCAGGTTGATCATCGTCACCGGACCGAGAGCATTGGCGAGTCTCGCCCTGGCCTGGTCGATCGCCTGGAAGTCATGGTCGGAAGCGACCACCGCCACCGTGGGCCGCTCCGCCTCGCTTGCGATGGGCCCGGTCGCTACGCCGAAGATCACGATCATGAGGACCGGAAAGAACGGGCCGAGCAGGAACAGGAGGAAGGTGCGTGACAGGACCGTCGCGGTGAAATCACGGCGGGCGATCACGAACGCTGCGCGCAACAACTCCCTCATGGCGCGATCTCCTCGGGTTCTTCCATCGCCCGCGCGGTGGCGTCACCCGCGATGGCGACGAAGGCCTCGTGCAGGCCCGGGCGCTCGATTGCGAGCGTTTCGATGCCCGCACCGCCGTCGATCAGCGCCTTGAGCAAGGGTTCGGGGCCTGATCCGGGAAGTTCGAAGATCCAGTCACCGCCTTCATTCCGCGCGCTGTCGGGCAGCGCGCTTCTCCATGGCCCATCGCTTTCGCGCGTGCGCAGCCGGACGATTGGGCGGAGCCTTGCCCTGGCTTCGTCCACACGGCCGTTGAAGGCGACCTTGCCCGCCGCGATGATGGCGATCCGCTCGCACAGACGCTCGGCGTGAGCGATGACGTGGGTCGAGAAGATGATGGTCACGCCGTCCGCCGCGCGATTGCGGATCAGCCGCTCGAGCTTGCCCTGGTTGATCGCATCCAAGCCGGAAAAAGGCTCGTCGAGCACGATCAGGCGCGGCTCGTGGACTAGGGTTCCGAGAAGCTGGACCGTCTGCGCCATGCCCTTCGAGAGGGTGCGGATGGGCTTCTTCGCCCAGTCGCCGAGACCGTTCTGTTCGAGCAATTCGTCCGCCCGGCTGCGCGCGAGCTTGATCGGCAGGCCCCGCAACGCACCCATGAAGGCGATGGCCTCGCGCGCGTTCATCGCGGGATAGAGACCGCGCTCTTCCGGCAGATAGCCGATCAGGTGCGCCGCCTCGATCGGGCGCGAGCAGCCGAGCACGCTCCGCTCGCCGGACGAGGGTTCGATGATTCCGAGGAGTATCCGCAGGGTGGTCGTCTTGCCGGCGCCGTTCGGTCCGAGCATGCCGAAGATCGATCCGGTCGGAACGGACAGGCTGACCCCATCGACGGCGCGTTTTTCCGCGAAGTCCTTCACCAGGTCCACCGCCTCAACGGCATGTTCACCGGTCCAGACGTGCGGTGAAGCCTGTCGAAGCACTGGAATTCCTTAAAGAAAGCCGCCGATGCGGCTATGCGCGGGCCAGTGGATAAGGGCCAAACACTCAAAGAGGCAATACGGACCGAAGCGCAGAGGCTGGGCTTCGCCGCGTGCGGCTTCACGCGCGCGGTCTCGGCGGATGCCGCGGGGCTCGACATAAGACGCTGGATCGAGGCCGGGCATCACGGGACGATGGGCTGGATGGAGACGCGCGCGGACCATCGCGTGTCCCCGACGGCTTTGTGGGGAGGCGCCAGGTCGGCGATCGCGCTCGGGATGAGCTACGCGCCGGCGTCCGATCCGATGGCGCTCGCGGAGCTAGGCGATCGCGGCCGCATCTCGGTCTATGCGCAGGGCGGCGACTATCACAAGACCGTGAAGAAGGCGCTGAAGGCGCTGGCCCGGTTCATCGTGGAGCGTTCGCCCTCGGAGCTGAAGGTGTTCGTCGACACGGCTCCGGTCATGGAGAAGCCGCTGGCGCAGGCGGCCGGGATCGGTTGGCAGGGCAAGCATACCAATCTCGTCTCGCGCGAGCATGGAAGCTGGCTGTTCCTCGGCGTGATCCTGACCGAGCTGGAACTGGAGCCGGACCCTCCGGCGGAGCAGGGCACGCATTGCGGAACTTGCTCGCGCTGTCTCGACGCCTGCCCGACGCAGGCGATCGGACCTGCGCACCGGATAGATGCTCGCAAATGCATCTCCTACCTGACGATCGAGCATGAGGGGCCAATCCCGGTCGAGTTCCGAGAGGCGATGGGGAACCGCATCTACGGCTGCGACGACTGCCTTGCCGTCTGTCCCTGGAACAGATTCGCGGATGCTGCGGCAGCGAACCGCGCCTTCCTTCCGCGCGCGGAGCTTGCCGCACCTTCGCTCGCCGACCTGCTTCGGCTGGACGATGGCGCCTTCCGGGAGATGTTCGCGGGATCGCCGATCAAGCGGATCGGCCGCAACCGAATGATCCGCAACTGCCTGGTCGCCGCCGGTAACAGCGGCTCAGAGGCGTTGGTTTCGAGTGTCGAGCCCCATTTGGGAGACCCGGACCCGGTCATTGCCGAAGCCGCGGTCTGGGCGATGGACCAGCTTCAGGACCGCAACAGCGATTCGATGCACTGCGGCTGAGACGTGGCGTTCCCGCTCTGCAAGCGAGTGTCGACGTGGGTGACGCGCTCCGGGCAGGCCGCCTGACGGCGTCGGATAGAGGTAGGCGTCGAGCACGCACGAACGGCCGCGGAACTGGAGCTTCAGGCCGGGTCCTTCGCGGACCTGCAGGGCCGGCTGACCCATCAGCTGGATGAGCTGACCCGCCGTCGCGCCGATCAGATCGCTGTGCACCACCTGCGGCTTCGATGCCACGGGGGCGGGGGTCGGCACAGTCGGCGGCGCCGGGATCTCGTGCGACGCAACCGGCGAGTAGTAGAGCGGCGGCAACTGGGGCGATGAAGCGCATTGGCAATTCATGGCCGTACCATTCGCGGAGGGCAAGCTTGCCGGTCGGCCCGTGCGAAGCTAGGCGCGCGCTTTCTCCCGTAAAAACAACAGGTGCTCCCTAATGACCGACTGCCGTCTCGACGTCCTGTGCATCGGCAACGCCATCGTCGATGTGATTTCCGACACGACGGACGCCTTCTTGAACGAGGAAGGGCTGACGAAGGGATCGATGCGGCTGATCGATGCGGAGGAAGCCGAGCGGCTCTATTCGCACATGGGCCCGGCGCGCGAGATCAGCGGCGGATCGGCGGCCAACACTGCCGCCGGCGTTGCGGCGCTGGGCGCTCGCGCAGGCTTCATCGGCCAGGTCGCGCCGGACCAGCTCGGTGCATTCTACAGGCACGACCTGACGGCAACGGGCGTCGAGTTCACGACCGAGCCGAAGGATTTCGGCGTTCCGACCGCACGTTCGATGGTACTCGTCACGCCGGACGGCCACCGCACGATGAACACCTTCCTGGGAGCGGCACAGCACCTTCCCGCGAGCGCGCTCGACGAGGAGCAGATCCGCTCGGCCGGCATCCTCTACCTCGAAGGCTATTTGTGGGACCCTGAGACGCCGCGCTACGCCATGGTCCGGGCTATTGAAGTTGCGCGGGAGGCGGGTCGGAAGGTAGCTTTCACCTTGTCCGACAGCTTCTGCGTCGATCGTCACCGCGACGGCTTCAACGAGCTGATCGAGGGCGGGCGGGTCGACATCCTTTTTGCGAACGAGGACGAAATCCAGGCGATGGCCGGAGTGCCACATGTCGAGACGGCGGTGAACGCCTTCAAGGACAAGGTCGAGACGCTCGTCGTCACCCGCAGCGAGAAAGGCGCGCTTGCGACCCGGCGCGGCGAGCGGGCAGACGTCCCGGCGGCGCCAGTCGAGAAGGTGGTCGATACGACGGGCGCGGGCGACCTGTTCGCCGCGGGCTTCCTCGCAGGCCAGGCACAGGGCCGGAGCCTGGAACAGTCGCTGAGACTCGGTGCGATCGCGGCTGCCGAGGTGATTTCGCACTACGGGGCTCGGCCCGAGGCGAACCTCAAGGCGCTGGCCGGCGAACTCACCGCCTAAAAAAGGGGCGGCCCCGCAGGACCGCCCCGACTTGCTCAGAGATAGCCGCTCTACGGCCGGATGATCGGTTCTCCGCTCGCATCGCGTGGAGCATCTTCCGGGAAGTAGGGAAGCTCGTCATCGGCCATGACGTCGTGGCCCTTGGCGAGCTCGGAATTGCGCATGCCGTAGATGAAGTAGAGCAACATCCCGCCCATCACGTACCAGAAGAAGAAGGTCAGCACCGGCATTGGAACCGAGGTGATCAGCCACACGCAGCTGATGATGCCGAGGGCTGGCACCACCGGATAAAGCGGTACCCGATAGCCGCGCGGAATTTCCGGGTGCGTGCGACGCAGCCAGATGACCGTGAGGCAGACGATGGCGAAGGCGGCCAGCGTGCCGACGGACGTGGCGTCGCCAAGGAAATTGATGTCGAAGAAGCCCGCAGCGATCGCGACCGCGAGACCCACCAGCAACGTGTTGATCCACGGCGTGCGGAACTTCGGGTGCACGCGTGAGAAGATCTTGGGAAGCAGGCCGTCCCGGGACATGGTGTAGAAAATGCGCGTCTGCGCGTACATCAGCACCAGGATCACCGAGGTCAGACCGATGATCGCGCCGACCTTGATCGTCGAGGCGAACCACGCCCACTGCGGTCCGAACGCGTCGACAGCCACCGCGACGGGGTCCGGCACGTTCAGTTGGTTGTAGGGAACGATCAGGGTGAGGACGATCGACACCAGGATGTAGATCACGGTGCAGGCGATCAGCGAGCCGATGATGCCGAAGGGCATGTCCTTGGCCGGGTTCTTCGCTTCCTGGCCGGCGGTCGAAACCGCTTCGAACCCGATATAGGCAAAGAAGACGATCGACGCGGCGCGGATGATTCCGGACCAGCCGAACTCACCGTCCTTGCCGGTATTCTCCGGAATGAACGGCTGCCAGTTGACGGTGAACTGGTCCATGTTGGCGAGGATGATCGCGCCGCCGACGAGGATGAAGGCGGTCAGCACCGTCACCTTGATGGCCACGATGACGTTGTTCACCTTGGCCGATTCCGAGACGCCGATCACCAGCAGCATCGCTAGGGTGGCGCAGACGAGAAATGCCGGCAAATTGAAGATCGTCGTAATCGTCGATCCGTCCGCGAGCTCCTTGGGATAGCCCATCGGGCCCGTTAGCGTTGGAGGAATGTTCACTCCCATGTCTCCGAGCAAGCTGACGACGTAGCCCGACCAGCCCACTGCAACCACGGATGCGGCGAGCCCGTATTCGAGCAGGAGCAGCGTGCCCATCACCCAGGCGGCGAATTCTCCGATCGTGGCATAGCTGTACGTGTAGGCCGAGCCCGACACCGGTAGGGTCGAGGACAGCTCGGCATAGCAAAGTCCGGCGAAGGCGCAGACGATTCCGGCGATGATGAAGGACAGCAGCACGGCCGGACCGGCATGCAATGCCGCGGCGTTGCCGGTGCGGACGAAAATGCCCGCGCCGATGATGCAGCCGATGCCGAGGAACACGAGGTTCCACGGGCCGAGAGATCGCTTTAGCTCACTCGTTTCGGTTTCGCGTTGAACCTGCGCAACGGTCTTGCGCATCCCCATGCGCCCGAGCAGTCCCCGCTTCGGAGCCGCAGTCGCCATAATTCTCCCCTCGAAGATTGTATTGGCGGCGGAGCCTAGCGGCTGCTGCCGTTAGGGCAATCCCTTACCGCGAGAGCATCGGCCCCAGCGGCTCTCCGCCGAAGATGTGGACGTGGAGGTGAGGCACTTCCTGGCCGCCGCGTAATCCGACATTGGCGAGGACCCTGTAGCCTTGGGGAACCAGACCGGCGTCGCGGGCGACCGTGCCCACGGCCCTCGTCAGGCCAGCGATCTCGGCGTCCGAGGCCTTTTCCGAAAAGTCGTCCCAGGAGACGTAGGGGCCCTTCGGAATCACCAGAATATGCACTGGTGCCAAGGGGTTGATATCGTGGAAGGCGAGCGCGAAGTCGTCCTCGTAAACCTTCCTTGACGGCACCTCGCCGCGCAGGACGCGAGCGAAGATGTTATTGTCGTCATAGGGTTGGGTTGGATCGATCGGCATCGCTGACTCCGCTTGACCGGGGACGAGGCCTCGCTACCACCTTTGCTCATGAGCGACGAGACTCCGGAAAGCCTAATCCCGTACGACGAGATCGTGCAGGAAGCTCTGCGCGATGTGGTCGGGCGCGTGCTCGGCCAGGTCGAGCGGACCGGAGCGCTTCCCGGCGAGCATCATTTCTACATCACGTTCAAGACCAAGCTGCCCGGCGTCAGCATCCCAAAGCACCTGACGGAACGCTTCCCGGACGAGATGACGATCGTCCTCCAGCACCGCTTCTGGGACCTCAAGGTCGAGAAGGACGCCTTCAGCGTCGGCCTGTCGTTCGGCGGAGTGCCGTCGACCCTGCACGTCCCGTTCGCGGCCGTGACCGATTTCGTCGATCCGGCGGTCGACTTCAGCCTGAAGTTCCAGGCCAACGGCGCCGACGAGGATGCGCACGAGGAGCATGAGGAAGCGACGAATGACGCGCCGCAGCCGGAAGTCGCGGAAGACGGTTCGAACGTCGTATCCGTGGATTTTACCCGCAAGAAGTGAGCTTCCGCCGCGCCGCTTGTCCAAGTGCCGCCTTTTTCCCTAGTGACGCCGCGAACCGGCCCGGCAGGCCGCCGCGATCTTTCTCGAGGGACTTCGAATGAGCACCACGCGTACTGAAACCGACAGCTTCGGGCCGATTGAGGTTCGGACGGACGCCTATTGGGGTGCGCAGACTGAGCGCTCCATCGAGAATTTCCCCTTCGGCCCGCGCGAGCAGCTGCCGCTGGAGATCGTTCACGCTCTCGGGTTCATCAAGCAGGCGGCGGCGCGTGTGAATGCCCGGATCGGCGGTCTCGACCCGCAGATCGCAGAAGCGATCCAGCAGGCGGCGGCCGAAGTCGCTCGCGGCGATCTCGACAGCCAGTTCCCGCTCGTAATCTGGCAGACGGGCTCCGGCACCCAGTCGAACATGAACGCGAACGAAGTGATCGCGGGCCGCGCCAACGAGAAGCTGTCCGGCACTCGCGGTGGCAAATCCCCGGTGCACCCGAACGATCACGTCAACAAGGGCCAGTCGTCGAACGACAGTTTTCCGACGGCGCTCCATGTTTCGGCCGCTCGCGCGGTCAATGCGCGGCTGCTTCCGGCGCTGAAGACGATGCACGAGCGGCTAATGGACCTCGCCAAGCGTTGGGAGGGGATCGTCAAGATCGGGCGGACGCACCTGCAGGACGCGACACCCCTGACCTTGGGCCAGGAATTTTCCGGCTACGCACAGCAGATCGCCGACAATATCGATCGCGTGGAAGGCGTGATGCCGCGGCTCTATCGGCTGGCGCAGGGCGGCACTGCGGTCGGGACCGGACTCAACGCGCCGCAGGGGTTCGCCGACGCCTTCGCCAAGGAAATCGCCAACCTCACGCGCCTTCCGTTCACCAGTGCCCCGAACAAATTCGCCGAACTGGCCGCGCACGATACGATGGTCGAGCTTTCAGGCGTCCTGAACACGATCGCCGTGTCGCTGACCAAGATCGCCAACGACATCCGCCTTTTGGGTTCCGGCCCGCGGTCTGGCCTGGGCGAGCTGAAGCTTCCGGAGAATGAGCCGGGAAGCTCGATCATGCCGGGCAAGGTCAATCCGACCCAGGCGGAGATGCTGACGATGGTCGCGGCGCAGGTGATGGGCAATCATGTCGCCGTGACGGTCGGCGGGCTTCAGGGACACCTCGAGCTCAACGTCTTCAAGCCCCTGATTGGAGCGAACGTAATCCGCTCGATCAACCTCCTGAGCACGGGCATGGAAAGCTTCACCAAGCGCCTGCTCGACGGAGTCGAGGCGGACGAGTTGCGCATCTCGGAGCACATGAACCGTTCGCTGATGCTGGTGACCGCGCTTGCGCCGGAAATCGGCTACGACAATGCGGCCAAGATCGCGAAGCACGCCCACCAGAACGGCCAGACGCTCAAGGAGGCGGGGCTTGAGCTGGGACTGGTCGACGAAGCGACGTTCGACAGGATAGTGAAGCCGGAGAAGATGATCGGCAGCTGAGGGGGGTTCGATGAAAGCGCTTGGTGCAATTCCATTCTTGCTGCTCGCCGGCTGCTCGACGCTCGGCCAGGGGCCGACGACGCTTAGCGGCCAGTGGGGCGGGCCCGGCATCAATCTCGTCCTCGAAGGCGGGCTGGGCATGGTGGAATATGATTGCGCCAGCGGTACCATCGACCAGACCCTCCCGTCCGCCGAGGGTCCGTTCAGCGTCAGCGGAACGTATCGCACCGGCCAGGTCGGTCCGATCCGCGTCGGGCAGATCTTCAACTCGCAACGCGCGACCTATTCGGGTTCGACCGTGAAGACCGACATGAATCTGCTCGTGAAGCTCGAAGATGGGACCGAACTCGGACCGTTCACCCTGAAGCAGGGCGCCCCTGGGCAGATCAATCGCTGCCTCTGATCAGAGCTTGAACGACAAGCGAACGCCGAAATTGTCGATGCCGGGATTCTGCTCCCCGAACAGCTGAGCAGTGCTCATGTGCACCCAACTGGCTTCGATCGTGGTGCGGTCGTTGATCCGGGCGCCGACGGCGATTTCCGGCTCGAACAGGACTCGGCTGCCGAAATCGACCTTGTCGTTGTCGAAGTCCTCGAAGTTCGCGGCGGAGCCGCTGTGGACCGCGATGCCGAGCCCAGGTCGGATGAAAAGCTTATCGCCGAACTTCATCGACAGGCCGGCGGCGGCATAGTGCGTTTCGCCGGAGGTATTCACCGCGACGAACGCATAGGGCTGAAGCGGAGTGCGGCCGATGCGGTCACCTCGCCAGCCGAGGTGTACGTCCGCGCCGCCCTCGACGCCGCTGAGGGTGAAGGGCGTATCGACATCATGCACGTAGATGCCGCCGAAGATCTCGTCGGCTTGTGCCGCCGACGGGAAGGCTAAAGCTCCGAAGATGCCAGCGATGGCCAAGAATGCGGATTTCAATTTCAGCTCCATATCGTTCGGCGAGACCAATGCATTGTGAGCCGGTTGGTGCCCTTATAGACCCGATTGCCATGCCTTGAGGGTTTCGTTGGGTGCGAGCAGCATCCACACGTTGAGCGTCAGATTGTCGCGGATCGCGATCAGCGGCACGAGCTCCAGCACGAGAATAATAGCGATGGAGGCCCAGAGCGGCAGCCTGCGGGCAAGCAGAAAGCCGAGGCCCATCATGGCGATGTCGGACACCGAATTGAGCACGCTGTCACCGGTGTAGCCAAGTGCGGCCGTCGCCTCGCGGTAGCGGTTGATGATCATCGGAGTGTTTTCGATGATCTCCCACGCCGCCTCGATCGTCAGCGCGGCCACGAAGCGGCGCTCGATTGGCCACTTCCGCGCAACCAGCCACAGGGCTCCATAGAAGAGGAAGCCGTGAACGATGTGGCTCGGGCTGTACCAGTCCGACAGCATCTGGCTTGTCCGACTGTTCACTTCGCCGACCCACAGGTCGATGTCACCGCAGGTGCAGGTCGCCGGTCGGCCCATCAGGTAGAGGAGCGCGGCAGTCGCGGACGTGATGAGTACCGCGGCTACAGCCGCGCGTGTCGGGCGTGTCATTGCACTCAGGTCTAGCAGAGCGAACCGGCTTGCAAAGCACTGCCGTTCGACCGATCAACCGCCGCATGCTGCGGGCCTACGGACCAAAATGCGACGGGAGCGTCATCGATGCGGCCAAGGGGCAGCGCATCCCCGACGATGCGACCTGGATCGACATGGAGGAGCCGACACGCGAGGAGGACAAGCTCGTCGAGCAATGTGTTGGCGTGCAAGTCCCAACGCGCGAGGACATGGCCGAGATCGAGCCGTCGAGCCGCCTCTATGAGGAGAACGGCACGCTCTACATGACGCTGACCGCGTTGCATGGAGTCGCGGACGGACATCCGAAGAGCGATCCGATCAGCTTCGTGCTGACCGCCGATCGCCTCGTCACCGTCCGCTATTTCACGCCCAAGCCGATCCGGGCGGTTGAGCTCCATGCCCGGCGGGACAAGGCGCTGGTGCAGGACAATTTGACGGCGCTGCACTCGTTGCTCGACTCGATCATCGACCGGCTCGCGGATGAGCTGGAAGACGTAGGTGGGGAAGTCGAGAAGATATCGACCTTGATCTTCCACAAGCAGGCCGACGCGCGCAGGATTCCCGCCGACCGGCTGACCGCGCTTCTGACGAGGATTGGCCGAACCCAGATCCTGCTCGCGAAAGCGCGCGAGACCGCTGTCAGCACTGCGCGCCTGCTGAGCTTCCTGTCGGGCACGGGCCGGCTCAAGGCCGAGGACGCGGAGGTGGTACGGGACCGCATTCTCTCGCTTGCCCGCGACGTCCGCTCGCTGGTCGACCACAGCAGCTTCCTCGCGGACAATCTCACCTTCCTGCTTGATGCCTCGCTCGGTCTCATCAGCATCGAGCAGAATGCGGCGATGAAGCTCTTTTCCTGGGCGGCGCTGGTGTTTCTGCCCCCGACCCTGGTCGCCGGCATCTACGGCATGAACTTCGAGCATATGCCGGAGCTCGACTGGCTCTACGGCTATCCGATGGCCCTGACCTTGATCCTGGTCACCGCCGTCGCTCCCATCTGGTACCTGAAGCGCCGCGGCTGGATCTGAGCCCGTTTGCGGGGCGCTTGGCTGGTTGCTAAGGGCCGGGTCGCCGCCCATCTAGCGGCTGCCTTCAGACCCCAAGCACGTACAGGACCTTTATCGATGATCCCGACTGGACAGGACAGCCTCAAGACCCGCTCGAACCTGACCGCCGGAGACAAGTCCTACGCATATTATTCGCTGCCCAAGGCGGCGGAGCAGCTTGGCGACATCGGCCGCCTGCCCTTCTCGATGAAGGTGCTGCTCGAAAATCTCCTTCGGTTCGAGGACGGCGTCACCGTCACTCGCGAAGACCTCCAGGCCATGGTCGACTGGCAGAAGGAGCGGAGCATCAACCGTGAGATCCAGTATCGGCCCGCCCGGGTGCTGATGCAGGACTTCACCGGCGTGCCCGCCGTTGTCGACCTTGCGGCGATGCGCGACGCGATGAAGCAGCTTGGCGGCGACCCGCAGAAGATCAACCCGCTCGTTCCGGTCCATCTGGTCATCGACCATAGCGTGATGGTCGACGAGTTCGGCACGCCCAAGGCCTTCGACCGGAACGTCGAGCTGGAATATGCCCGCAACGGCGAGCGCTACGAGTTTCTCAAGTGGGGCAGCGGCGCCTTCGACAATTTCAAGGTCGTGCCGCCGGGAACGGGCATCTGCCACCAGGTGAACCTCGAGCATATCGCTCGGGGTGTCTGGTCCGGCGAGGATGCCAACGGCGAGATGGTCGCTTTTCCCGATACTCTCGTCGGCACCGACAGTCACACGACGATGGTCAACGGCATGGGCGTTCTCGGCTGGGGCGTCGGCGGGATCGAAGCCGAAGCGGCAATGCTTGGACAGCCTGTTTCGATGCTCATTCCGGAGGTCGTCGGGTTCCGCCTCTCCGGCGCCTTAAAGGAAGGCATCACCGCCACCGATCTGGTGCTGACCGTCACGCAGATGCTGCGCGCGAAGGGCGTCGTCGGCCGCTTCGTCGAATTCTACGGTCCAGGCCTCGACAGCATGAGCGTCGCCGACCGCGCGACGATCGCCAACATGGCGCCGGAATATGGCGCGACCTGCGGCTTCTTCCCGATCGACGATCGCACGATTGAATATTTGAAGCTGACTGGCCGTCCGGACGAGGACATCGAGCTGGTCCGCGCTTACTGCCAGGCGCAGGGCCTTTGGCGCGACAATGCCAGCGCCGAGCCGGTGTTCACCGACACGCTCGAACTGGACATGAGCTCGATCGAGCCGTCGCTTGCCGGCCCGAAGCGCCCGCAGGACCGCGTGCTGCTGACGGACATCGACGACCAGTTCAACGAAGAGCTTGAGCACACATACAAGAAGCACAACGACCCGCGGGTCGCGGTCGACGGCGAGAGCTTCGACGTTGGCAACGGCGACGTCGTCATCGCCGCAATCACCAGCTGCACCAACACGTCGAACCCGTCGGTGCTGGTTGCCGCCGGCCTCGTCGCCCGTAAGGCGCGAGCATTCGGACTGGAGCCGAAGCCGTGGGTGAAGACCAGCCTCGCCCCGGGAAGCCAGGTGGTCACCGACTATCTGGATGCCAGCGGGCTGTCCGAGGACCTCAATGCGATCGGCTTCGACCTTGTCGGCTACGGTTGTACCACCTGCATTGGCAACTCGGGGCCGCTACCGGAGCCGATCAGCAAGGCGATCAACGAGAACGACCTGGTCGCGGTCAGCGTCCTGTCGGGCAATCGTAACTTCGAAGGCCGCGTGTCGCCGGACTGCCGTGCCAACTATCTCGCCTCGCCGCCGCTGGTGGTCGCCTACGCCCTGAAGGGCACGGTCCGCGCCGACCTTGCACATGAGCCGATCGGCAAGGCGCAGAACGGGCAGGACGTCTACCTCAAGGATATCTGGCCCTCGAACGACGAAATCCGCGCGCTGATCGACGCGCATGTCCATTCCGACATGTTCCGCACGCGCTATGCCGACGTCTATCGCGGCGACGAGCGCTGGCGGGCCATCCCGGTCGCGGGCGGCGATACCTACGCCTGGCCGCCGACCTCGACCTACATCCAGAACCCGCCCTACTTCACCGGCATGACGATGGAGCCGGTCCCGCCGGGCGACATCGAACGTGCGCGGCCGCTCGCGGTGTTTGGGGACTCGATCACCACCGACCACATCTCGCCGGCAGGCGCGATCAAGCCGGACAGCCCGGCCGGCCGCTACCTTCTGGAGCGGCAGGTCAGCCGGGGCGAGTTCAACAGCTACGGTTCGCGGCGCGGCAATCACGAAGTGATGATGCGCGGCACCTTCGCCAACATCCGCATTCGCAACAAGATGCTCGAAGGCGTCGAGGGCGGCTTCACCCGCTACGCGCCGAGCGGCGAGACCATGGCGATCTACGACGCGGCGATGCTGTACCAGGCGGACAAGCGTCCGCTCGTGGTCATCGCCGGCAAGGAATATGGCACCGGAAGCTCGCGCGACTGGGCGGCCAAGGGCACGGTGCTGCTGGGCGTTCGTGCCGTGATCGCCGAGAGCTTCGAACGCATCCACCGGTCGAACCTGGTCGGCATGGGCGTGCTGCCGCTGCAGTTCGCCGCGGGCGAGAATGCCGAGGCTCACGGGCTGGACGGCACCGAGAAGTACACGATCATGGGCGTCGGCGAGCTTCAGCCGCGCCAGGATGTCACCGTCCAGGTCATCAAGGACGATGGCCGCGAGTTCAGCTTCACCGCTCGCTGCCGCATCGATACCTACAATGAGCTCGAATATTTCCGCTCGGGCGGAATCCTCCATTACGTGCTGAGGAAGCTGGCGGTTCAGTGACCGCCGTCGAGATTGCGGTCGAGGTCGCCGGCTGGACCGGCGCACTGCTGATCCTGCTTGGTTATCTGGCGATCACGACGGGCAAACTGACCGGCAATTCGACGCTCTATCAGTGGATCAACGTCGCCGGCGCGACGGGCTTCGTCGTCAATGGCTGGTGGCACGGCGCGATCCCGTCTGCGGCGCTCAATATCGTCTGGCTGCTGATCGGGACGGTTGCGCTTATTCGGCTACGGCGGAGAGAGCGGTCGCCAGCCAGGGCGGCGTGAGCGCCCCGGCGAGGTCGTCAACTCGGCGGTGTTCGACCGCGAGCCCAAGATCCTCGTAGATGACGCGCGTGCGCGGACCGCTCTCCGTCATGGGCACGACGACCAGCCGCCGATTGACCTTCTGCCGCCAATTCATGCGGGCGGTATTCTCCTGCCCGACGAAGCAGCCCTTGCTGAAGCTTACGCCGTTGAGCTCGATGGCATTGCACTCGAGCCAGAGGATATCCCCGAGCTCCGCACGGCCTTCGCAGACGCCGAGGTTGAGGCGGTGCTCGCGCCAGCCGGTGGCAGGCTTGGCTGGCTCCGCGAGCCAGCGGCGGCCGAGTTCCGGCAAGCGCGGGTCCGTGCTGCCATCGGCGGCCCAATGCACAGCAAGGGAGGCGTCGCGCTCGATGCGGATCGGCCGGCGCAGGCGATAGATGCCGAGCCGCTTGATCAGGTCGTCGGCCGCCTCCGCCTCAACGTCCAGCAGCAGGTCGTCGCCGTCCTCCCAGACGATGAAGTCGAACAGGCATTTGCCTTGAGGCGTCAGCAGTCCCGCCCAGACTGGAAGCTCTCCCGCAACGTCATTGGTGACCAATCCCTGGAGGAAGTCGCGCACATTGTCGCCGGACATACGGACGATTGCGCGGTCGGTCAGGGTGGTAGTGGCCATGCCCTTCAGTTAGGGACCCGCCCGTGACGATGCAAAGCCTGACCATCCGCCGGCCCGACGACTGGCACGTCCATTTGCGCGACGGCGACATGCTGCGTTTCGTCGCGCCCTATACGGCACGGCAGTTCGGGCGGGCGATCGTCATGCCCAATCTCGTTCCTCCGGTGACGAGCATCAACGCGGCGCGCGGCTATCGCGAGCGCATCCGCGAGGCGGCCGGTCCCGGCTTTACCCCGCTGATGACCTGTTATCTTACCGATCAGGCCGATGCCGAGGAGATCGCTTCCGGGTTCCAGCAAGGCGCCTGGACGGCGTGCAAGCTCTATCCCGCCAATGCGACGACCAACTCCGCGCATGGCGTAACCGACATTCGCAATATCTATCCTGCCCTAGAGCGGATGCAGCAGATTGGCATGGTCTTCTGCGTCCACGGTGAGGTGACGGACCCGGAGGTCGACGTGTTCGATCGCGAGGCCGTGTTCATCGACCGGGTACTGACCGGGCTTGTCCGCGACTTCCCCGCGTTGAAGATCGTGCTCGAGCATATCACGACAGCCGACGCTGCCGACTTCGTGCGAGATGCCGGGCCGAATTTCGCCGCGACGATCACGCCGCAGCACTTACACCTAAACAGAAACGCGCTGTTTGCTGGAGGATTGCGGCCCCACGCCTACTGCCTGCCGGTCGTGAAACGGGAGAAGCATCGGCTCGCCGTCCGGGCAGCGGCGACCTCGGGCTCGCCGAAGTTCTTCCTCGGGACGGACAGCGCTCCGCATCCGCGCGACGACAAGGAGTCCGGGTGCGGCTGCGCGGGCATCTTCAACGCGCCGTACGCGCTGGAGAGCTACGTGACCGTGTTCGAGGAAGAGGGCGCTCTCGACGAGTTCGAAGGCTTTGCCTCCGAGCATGGCGCGCGCTTCTATGGGCTGCCTCTGAATGAGGGCACGGTGACGTTAGAACGGCAGGATCTGGAAGTCCCGGCCGTGCTGCCGGATGGCGACGTGGTCCCCTTCCATGCGGGCCAGACGCTGGCCTGGGCACTCGCCGGCTAGGCCCCTTTGGCGCCCACTCCGCTGGGGCCGATGACCGCGCCGAAATGACCGCCGACCACCGAATAGCACTCGCAGGCGTGCCGCTTCAGGCCAGCGCGATCGACGACGATCACCCGTCCGCGCCGGGCGGAAATGAGCCCTTGATCCTGCAGCGCGCCGACCACCGCATTGACCGTCGTGCGTTGAACGCCGAGCAGGTCCGCGAGCGCCTCCTGCGTCAGCTCGATCCGGTCACCTGCCCGGTCCTGCGCGGTCAGCAGCCAGCGCGCGGCCCGCTGCTGAATCGAGTGGAACGAGTTGCAGGCGACGGACTGCATGACCTCCGCCAGCAGATAGTCGGAAAAACGGCAGAAGATGTTCGCGACGAAATCGGACCGCCGTTTGGTTTGCTCAAGCGCCTGCATCGGGACGCGCATGGCGGGGCCGCCGACCATCACCTGCGCCTGCGCAAAAGCGGGAGCGTGGCCGCAGCTGACGATTCCGCCGACCGCACCCTCACGGCCGATCGAGGCGACCTGCACCGATCGGCCGTCCGCCAGTTCGACCACAAGAGAAATCATCGTCGTGCCGAACGGGAAGTAGCTCCAATCGACGTCATGGCCGCGATTCAGCACGTGCTCGCCGACCATGAGCTCTACGATTTCCCCGTCAGGCTCGATGAGGCCGCGAATCTCCGCTGAGAAGGTGGCGAGCAGCAGATTTCCCGCGAAGGCGCGGTCGAGCCGATCGAGCTCGGTCTTGGTATCGGACATACGCAACTAAACCCCCTGAGCTACGCCGTTGGCGAAGCTGCGTATTTCATTACGCGCCCGGCACGGGATATAACAGAGGTTAAGCGCATAGGTCATAATTACATTCTGATCGGCTCCACCTCGTCCTGGCTGGACACCAGGAAAGAGTCGGCGACGAGGCGCAGTGGTCGGACATCGACCGAACTGCGACGCTCGTCGATAAGATCGACGAATTCCCGGTAGATATCAGGATATTCTCCAAGCCCGCTGATTTTCTGCTCCGCGCCGTCGATGAAGAGGCGGCTTCCGCCCTCAGCGAGCCTTACGGACTCGCCGTCCGTCGTCCTGATGTCGATCGTCCAGGCCTCGCCTTCGGTGCGGCGGAAATCGAGGCTTGCATGCAGCGGTCCGTCGGCGACGTCGCTTGCGAAATCGATCTCGGCGGCGATTGGAGTCTGGGCGTTTTCCGGAACGCTGAGCCTGGCCGAGCGCACGAACAGCGACCCGGGAAATATCGCCGTGACGATCGAGAAGGCGTTGATGCCCGGGTCGAAGACCCCGAAGCCGCCTGGCTCCCAGATCCACTGCTGGCCCGGGTGCCATTTGTGCACGTCCTCCTGCCAGACGATCTGCATCTCCGCGATGCGCTTTCCGGCGAGCGCTTGCGCGGCGACGGGCACGGCCGGATTGTGTCGTGAATGCCAAGTGGCGAACAGGGTCACCCCCTCCGCCTCCGCCAGGCAGGACAGATCGTCGATCTCGCTGAGCGTGGCAGCGGGCGGCTTTTCGAGCAGAACGTGAAGCCCGGCGAGAATGCATTCGCGCGCAATCTCGTGCCGGACCGACGGCGGCGTGGTGATTGCGACCGCTTCCAGGCCCTCGACCTCGCGCAGCAATTCGCGCCAGTCGGTGAAGACGCGCCCGACACCCTCACCTGATCGGCTCGACGATGCGGCAAGCTCGAAGCGCGGATTGCCGGCTATCGACGGGACATGCTGGTCGGCCGCGATCTTGCCGAATCCGATGATTGCGACCCTGATGGGTTTCATCACCTCTTCACCGCCGCCACGAAGGCGTTCGCCTTGGCCCGCGTTTCCACTGCATCCTGGCCGGACTTGTAAAGGCCGGAGCCGAGTCCGAAGCCGTCCGCCCCAGAATCGAACCAGCCGCCGACATTGTCCACGCTGACCCCGCCGACGACGATCAGCGGGATTCCCTTCGGAAGAACGGCCTTTTGCGCCTTTACCACCGCGGGCGAAGCGGCTTCGGCGGGGAAGAGCTTTAGCGCATGAGCGCCGGCCTCGATTGCCGCGAACGCTTCGGTCGGCGTGAAGAAGCCGGGCGACGAGACCATCCCTGCGTCGACGGTGGCGCGGATGACGTCCTGGTCCATGTTTGGCGCGACGATCAGCCTGCCGCCGACATGCCGCACCCGCTGCACGTCATCGGTGCTGAGAACCGTGCCCGCGCCGACCAGCGCGCGGTCGCCGAACGCATCGGCAATGATCTTGATGCTGTCGAACGGCTGGGGCGAGTTCAGTGGTACCTCGATGATGCGAATGCCGGCATCGAAGACTGCCGCTGCCGTCGCCTCCGCATCCGACGGAGTCACTCCGCGGATGATCGCGACGAGCGGGCATTCCGCGAAATAGCGGCGGAAATCTTCGACGGCACTCATCCAATCGACCTCACAATTCCGATCGCGCCCGCAAGGAACGCCTGTTCGCCGTCGACTTCGAGCGCCTGCCGGCTGGCGATACGAAGCGCTTCGGCGTAGAGTTGCGTAAGCTCCGGCCGTCCCATCACGACGACCTCGCCGTCGTCGCCTTCAAGCAATCCGGCGCGAACGTCCGTCCCGATCAGCAGGCCGCTGCCGAACGATGCGGCATCCTCGGCTTTCGCTTCGCCGAGCAGGACGCGAGCCCGGATCTTGAACAGCTCGGCTGGCAGGCATTCGTCGGCCAGTCCGCGCCTTACACCATGCTCGAACGCACGGCCTGGCTCGGCGGGGCCGGACAAAAGGTCGGACAAGATGCTGTTCTCGCGCAGCAGGTTGAAGATCTCTCCAGTCATCACCGTGCGGAACCGCTCGATGCGGCCGCCTCTCAGGCGCGCCCACTTGTTGTGCGTGCCGGGATGGCAGATGAGGGAATCCGCCGAGACGATACCCGCTGCAAAGGCCCCGAGAAGCTGGACCTCCTCGCCGCGCATGACGTCCGCCTCATCGGGATCGACGAAGGACACGCCCGGGACGATGGCCGTGCGCCCCTCCTCCGGCCAGACCAGCGCAGCGACGAGGTCCTGCAATCCCGCGGGGCAGGGAACGTAAGGCGCTTCGATCCAGCCGCGGTTCGAGCCGATCATGCCAGCCAGCAGGAGCGGATGGTCGCCGAGCCGCGCCCGGATTTCCGCGACGGCCTCACCGAAGCCGCCCTTGGGCACGGACATGATGCCCTTGTCGTCCTCGAACTCGCCGGTGCAGCGGCCGCCGGCGTCCACCAAATAGGCGCGACGATTCGTCGTTCCCCAATCCGCGGCAATGAAACTTTCTGCCCAGCGCATGCGTCCGCTCTGTTAGCGGAAAACTTTGGGAACGCGACATGGCTCCATGGTTTTCTTTTCGGGTCGCGGGGCTATCGGACCCGAGTGGATGGCGAATCGAATGAAGCCTCCAAGGAGAATGCACCATCGCTAACTTCATGTTCGCGACGGGGATCGAGAACAGCATCCCCACGATCAACCATGGCAAGACTCGCGTCGACCAGATGGAAGCCTGCGGCCACTACGAGCGGTGGCGCGAGGATTTCGACTGTGTCCAGGACATCGGCATCAACTACCTGCGCTACGGACCCCCGATCCACCGGACCTATCTCGGACCCGGCAAGTACGACTGGGAATTCGCCGACATCACCTTCGCGGATTTAAAGCGTCGCGACATCACGCCGATCGTCGATCTATGCCACTTCGGAGTTCCTGACTGGATCGGCAATTTCCAGAACCCGGACTTCCCGCAGCTGTTCGCGCACTACGCGGCGGCATTCGCCGACCGCTACCCTTGGGTGCAGCTCTACACGCCGGTCAACGAGATGTTCATCTGCGCGATGTTCTCCGCAAAGTACGGCTGGTGGAACGAGCAGCTGAAGACCGACACGGGCTTCGTCACCGCGCTCAAGCACATCGTCAAAGCCAATGTGCTGGCTATGCTCGAGATCCTGAAGCACCGCGCCGACGCGATCTTCATCCAGTCCGAATCCTCGGAATATTTCCATGCCGACAGTCCGGCTGCGATTCACCAGGCGGAGCAACTGAACTCACGCCGGTTCCTGAGCCTCGATCTCAATTACGGCCGCCGCGTCGACAGCGAGATGTTCGAGTTCCTAATGGACTGCGGCATGACCAAGGAGGAGTACCATTTCTTCCTCCATAATCGGCTGAAGCAGCACTGCATCCTCGGCAACGATTATTACCGCACCAACGAGCACCGGGTCTTCGAAAACGGCCAAACGACCGCCTCCGGCGAGGTGTTCGGCTACACCGAGATCACTCGGCAATATTACAACCGTTACCGCCTGCCCGTGATGCATACCGAGACGAACCTGGTCGAAGGCCCGGTCGGCGACGAGGCGGTCCACTGGTTGTGGAAGGAATGGGCGAACGTCCTTCGCCTGCGCAACGTCGGCATCCCGACCGTCGGTTTCACCTGGTACTCGCTGACCGACCAGGTCGACTGGGACACCGCTCTTCGCGAGCAGAACGGCAACATCAACGCGCTGGGCCTCTACGATCTCGACCGCAACATCCGGAACGTCGGACGCGCGTACAAGCGCCTGATCCGCGACTGGCGCGAGGTACTCCCGGCGTCAAGCCTGTGTCTCGTCGTGCCGGTCGTGCCGCCCTCTCACTACGAAATGGCGAGCGCCCGTGAACAGGAGGAGGAAGCGCGCCGCCGCTTGGAGAAGGAAGAGATCGATCTCGGCGCAAGTGGCGAAGGACAGGATTTTTCGTGAAGATCGGCAAGATCGAGACCTTCTACGTCCCGCCGCGCTGGCTTTTCGTCCGCGTCGAGTCCGACGATGGCGCGGTTGGCTGGGGCGAAGCCAGCCTCGAAGGCCATGCCGAGGCCGTCGACGGCGCATTCGCGGCGCTGCGCGATCGCTTCATCGGGCACGATCCGTTCCGCATCGAGGACATCTGGCAGATCGGGTATCGCGGCGGCTTCTACCGCGGCGGTCCGGTGCTGATGTCGGCGTTGGCGGGTCTCGAGCAGGCGCTTTGGGACCTCAAGGGCCGCGTTCTGAACCTGCCCGCCTGGGAAATGCTCGGTGGCCGCGTACGCGACAAGGTCCGTGCCTACGCATGGATCGGTGGCGATCGCCCGCACGAGATCGGCGACGCGGCGACGGCGCGGAAAGTGCAGGGCTTTTCGGCGGTCAAGATGAACGCGACGGCTGAGCTCGGCTGGATCGGCACACCCAGGATTTTCGACGAGGTCATCGCCCGCGTGGAGGCGGCTCAGGCGGTGGGCATGGACGTCGGTCTCGACTTCCACGGCCGAGTGCACCGGCCGCTCGCGAAGCAGCTCGCCAAGGTGCTCGAACCACTCGGCCTGCTGTTCATCGAAGAACCGATCCTGTCGGAAAATCCGGAGGGGCTGGCGCAGATCGCGAACCTGGTGAGCACTCCGATTGCTCTGGGTGAGCGGCTCTACTCTCGCTGGGACTTCAAGCCGTTCTTTGAAAACGGCGCGGTCGACATCATTCAGCCGGACGTCAGCCATGCCGGCGGAATCCTCGAATGCCGCAAGATCGCCGCCATGGCCGAAGCCTATGACATCGCGGTCGCACCGCACTGCCCGCTGGGGCCACTGGCGCTCGCGTCATGCCTGCAGGTCGCCGCGGTAGCGCCCAATGTCGCCATTCAGGAGATGAGCCTCGGCATCCACTACAATGTGGGCGCAGACCTGTTCACCTACTGCAAGCAGAAGGAACAGTTGACGCCGCACGACGGCTTCCTCGCGATCCCGACCGGTCCCGGCCTCGGTGTGGACATCGACGAGGATGTGGTGCGGGAGGCGCACAGGGATCCGCACAGCTGGCGCAATCCCATCTGGCGCCAGACGGACGGCAGTTTCGCTGAGTGGTGAGGGCGGCCGCTTAGGCCCTAGGCGACGCGGCGGATCCGGCGTTTGGCGACAGTGTCGCGCCGCTCGAACGCGACCTCGTCGAGCTTGCCGCGAAGCTTCTCGATCTCCGCATCGGGAGCGGGGAGATCATTGCCGGAATAGCGCTCGTCCAGACTCGCTTCTTCCGCGGTCAGCTCACGGAAATAGCTGATGGACAGGCGGCGTCCGAAAACATCGTCGCCCTTCATCCGGAGTTCCGGCTCCGCTTCCGGGGGAAGATTGTCCCTGACGGCGGTCAGCGTGTTGATAAGCTGATCGAGCGAGGTGTACTCGCTGATCTCGATGAAGTCCTTGACGCGTCTGCCCATTACCCTCTCCCCGTGGCCGGGGGTTTTACCAAGTGCCGGATTCCCGGCGCAACAACTCATCTGGGTTTATCCCCAAGGAAGTTGCGGCTCTGTGAATGCTTTGGTTGCCTGAGGTTTAGATTGCTATGTCCTCCGCCCTTCTGATCCTGTCGTCGACCCATCTCGAACTCGAGCTTAGTCCTTGTATTGGCGGATCAATCTCACGCTTGAGCTATCTCGCTGCAGGCGAGCCGAGATCGATATTGCGCGAGTGCCACACCCCGCTTGAAAACGTTCTCGACGCTGCAAGTTTTCCGCTTGTGCCGTTCGTAAACCGGGTTCGGGACGGGTCGTTCAGCTTTCGGGGCCGTTCGGTTTCCCTCGCGCCGAACATGGCCGGCGACCCGAGTCCACTGCACGGTCAGGGCTGGCTCAATCCATGGCAGGTGGACAGCGCCAGCGGCTCGGAGGCGGTCCTGTCGTATCGCCATGAGCCCGGCGAATGGCCGTGGGCATATGAAGCGAAGCAGCATTTTCACCTGGAGGCGGGCGTGCTGTCGGTGCGCCTGACCTGCCGCAACAGCTCGGACGACGCGATGCCGTGCGGTCTTGGCCAGCACCCCTATTTTCCGTGCTCTGGGAAAACTCGGATCGAGACGAGGGTCAGCCACGTCTGGACGATCGACGAGCATGTCCTGCCGGTCGACAAGTTCCCTGCCGCGGGCCGTTATGACTTGAGCGATCGTCTGATCTGCGGCCAGGATCTCGATCATGGCTTCGGGGGCTGGAGCGGCCGCTGCGCTGATCGATGATCCCGACTGGCCCTACGAACTGGAGATGTCCTCGCCCGAGGCGCGCTTCTTCCAGGTCTATTCGCCGACGAGCGGCGGCTTCTTCGTTGCCGAACCGGTGACTCACTCGAACGCGGCGATGAATGCGCCCGAGTCTGACTGGCCGGAGCTAGGCTTGCGGGTGCTGGGGCCCGGCGAAGAGATGCGGCTCGACATGCGATTGGAGGCTCGCTCGAAATAGCGGCCCTTCCAGTTGAAGCTTCCGAAAGCGCCCTATATAGCCCCCGCCCTAGCGCCGCTTCCGGAGACGTGGGTGAGTGGCTGAAACCAGCGGTTTGCTAAACCGCCGTACGGGGTATTCCCGTACCGAGGGTTCGAATCCCTCCGTCTCCGCCAGGGCCTCGTTCGCGAGCCGGCGAGCCGTCAAGGACGGGCGCAATGTTGCCGGGTGAGACCCAGAACCAGAGCGGAGCTCGCGAAGCGTAGTAAGCAGCTAACCGCCAGGTTGTGACGGGCCCTCAACCTTGCCGCGCGCCTGGAGATAGGAGGTCGCGGCCCAACAGAGCAGCGCCCATGCAGTGCCCACGCACCAGCCGGCGAGCACGTCGCTTGGATAATGAACCCCAAGGTAAACGCGGCTGATCCCGACGAGGACGGTCAAGAAAATGGCGACGGTCAGAAAGTAGACTTTCACCCGCCAGTTCAGATTTGCTCTCGTGAGAAGCCCCCCGAGAGTAAGGAAAGTGACGGCCGACAGCGTCGCGTGGCCGCTCGGGAAGCTCGGGCTGAATACCTGCGCCGCATGTTCCAAGTCCGGGCGGGGCCGGTCGAAGCCATGCTTCAGCACATTACTGATCACGATCCCGCCGAGTACCGCCGCCAGGACCAGCGCGGACATTGCGTATCGTCGCATGAGGAGAAGATAGCCGAGGGCTGCCACGACCAGGATGATGATGAAGGCATAACTGCCGAGCGCGGTGACATCGCGCACCATCTCTTCGAACCAGGCCGGACCGAGTAAATCCGCGGGGTTCCCGGGCGTTCTGAATGCCAGGAGCACGGCCCGGTCGAGCTTGTGCGTATCCCCTTCCATGACCTCTTCGGCCACCATGCCAAAGGCCAAGATGAAGGCGGCGCATAGTCCGACGACCGCCAAGAGACCGATCCTTCTCGATCCGACGCGGGAAACAAGCGGGGTCGCGATTGTCACTGCGTTTCTGAGCAACGTCATCCGATTAGAAGCGTCTCCGCCGTCAAGCAGTTCCCGAATCGATACGCGAGGCCGGATTGGCAATTTGAGCTTTGCCGCGATTGCTAGCCCTCGGCGGGGGGCGAAGATGAAGCCGGGGCCGTCTAGGCACTCCAGCCGCCTCCCAGCGCGCGGAATAGGTTGATCTGCGCCGCGGCAACCTGGCCGTTCATGTCGGCTAGTTCGGCTTCGGACTCCGCGAAGGTGCGTTCGGCGTCGAGGAGCGCGAGGGAATCCACTTGGCCCTCCCGCTGCTGCGCGCGCACGATCCGGGCGGCGACTTCCGCTTCGTTGCGCGCGGCCTGCAAGGCTTCCTTCCGGCGCAATGAATTGGCGTAGGCCGAAAGGGCGGTCTCGGTCTCTTCCAGGGAGCGGAGGACGGTGCCGTCGAACTGTGCGAGCGCTTCCTGCGTACCCGCCTCGGCTCCCGCGACGCGAGCGCGGGCACGCGCGTGATCGCTGAACGACCAGCTGATCAGCGGGCCGAGCAGGAAGCCGATCGGATTGCTGAACAGATTGCCCAGGCTGCTCGCGCCCGCCGCGGCCGATCCGCCGAGCGTGACCTGCGGATAGAGCTCGGCTGTCGCCACTCCGATCCGTGCCGTCGCCGCGGCAAGCCGGCGTTCCGCCGCCCGGACGTCGGGCCTCCGCGCGAGAAGCTGCGAGCCGTCGCCGACCGGGATGACCTGATCGAGCTTCAGCGATGAAGTTCGCGCGCCCGCCGCAGAGGGGAGTTCGGCGGGCGCGCGCCCGGTCAAGGTCGCCAGCCGGAACAGCGCGGAATCGCGTTCGGCGGCGATGGCCGGAATCTCTGCCTGTCTCTGGTTGCGAAGCGCGGCGATGCGCGCCGTGTCGAGCCGCGTCGTCTGGCCGATCTCGACCTGTTTCTGCGTAAGATCGAGCGACTGGTCGAGCAGCTCGACGATGCGCGTCGCGACCGCCAGGCGCTCGGCAGCGCTGGCGGCGTCGGCGTAGGCTCGGGCAGTGTCCGACACGATCGCGACGCGAACGGCGTCGGCATCCGCCTCGGCCGCTCCGACCTCGCCGCGGCCCGCCTCGATGTTGCGGCTCACGCGGCCGAACAGGTCGACCTCGTAGGCGACTTCGAGACCGGCGCCGAAGCTGGTGGTGGCGTCGCTCAGGCCCGTGTCTCGTCCGCGCGTTGCCGAAGCGCTGACGCCGCCTTGCGGAAGGCGATCGACCTTCACTTCGCGAAGCGCCGCCCGCGCTCGCGAAAGGCGGGCGACGGCCGCCCGGACGTCGGTGTTGTGCGCGAGCGCGTCGGCAATCAGCCCGTCGAGGACGGGATCGTCGTACAGCCGCCACCAGTCGCTGGGGACCGGCGCGAGCGGCTGGACCGCCGGCGAGTTGGCGGCGACGAACGGGCCGGCCGCGGCCACCGGCGTCGCGGGCCGGGCATAGTCCGGGCCGGTGCTGCAAGCCGCGAGCGCCAGCGCCGAAACGAGAGTCGTCAGTCTTTTCATCGGATCATTCCTCATTCCGCCGGGAGCAGAGTGAGCTGCTCGTCCGAGGGCCGATCGCCGCGGCGACGCTTCAGTCTTTCGCCGAGCGTGCGGGTGGCGACGTAGAAAACGGGGGTGAAGACCAGGCCGAAGGCCGTGACTCCGATCATCCCGAAGAAGACCGCCGTGCCGAGCGCCTGGCGAAGCTCCCAGCCCGGCCCGCTCGCGATCACCAGCGGCAGGGTGCCGAGGATGAAGGCGAAGCTGGTCATCAGGATCGGGCGCAGGCGGGCTCCGGCCGCTTCGACCGCCGCATCGATGGCCGTGAGGCCGCGCTCCTCCGCCTGCTTGGCGAACTCGACGATCAGGATCGCATTCTTCGCGGCGAGCGCGATGAGCACGATCAGGCCGATCTGCGTCAGGATGTTGTTGTCGAGCCCGCGCAGGTTCACGCCGGTCATCGCCGCCAACAGGGTCATCGGCACGATGAGGATGATCGACAGCGGAAGCAGAAGGCTTTCGAACTGCGCCGCCAGCACCAGGAAGACGAACACCACGGACAGAGCGAAGATGATCGCCGCGATATTGCCCGCAAGCTTCTGCTGGTAGGCGATGTCGGTCCATTCGCCGGAGAAGCCGGCAGGCAGGTTCGACGCGAGCCTTTCCATCGTCGAGATCGACTGGCCGCTCGAAAAGCCGGGCGCGGTGTCGCCGTCGATTTCGACCGCCGGATACAGATTGTAGCGCGTGACGCGGTACGGACCGGTCTTGTCGGAGAAGGTCGCAACCGTCCCGATCGGCACCATCGCTCCGCTGTTCGAGCGGGTCTTGAGCTGCCCGATGTCGGCCGGATCGTCGCGATACTGGGCGTCCGCCTGAGCGGTCACGCGGAAGGTGCGGCCGAGCAGGTTGAAGTCGTTGACGTAGGCCGAGCCGAGATAGACCTGCAGCGTCTCGTTCACGCGTTCCGTGGGCACGCCGAGCATGTCCGCCTTGGCCCGGTCGACGTCCGCGAAGACGCGCGGAGTGGCCGTGTTGAACAAGGTGAAGACGTTGGCGAGGCCCTTCTCCTGATGCGCCTGGCCCATCAGTTGCTGGGCGGCCTGCTCGAGCGCCTGGTAGCCGGCGCCCTGCCGGTCCTGGACGATCATGCGGTAGCCGCCGCCGCTGCCGACGCCCTGGATGACGGGCGGCGGGATGACGAACACGAACGCTTCGTCGAGGTCGGCGAGCGCCGCGCGCATGTCGTTCTCGATGTTGAGTTCGGTGCGATCGGTCCCGGCGCGTTCCTCGAACGGCTTGAAGGTGACATAGGCCGCGCCGGCGTTGGACGCCTGCGTTCCCGACGCTCCGTCGAAGCCGGAGAACATCACCGCCTCGTCGACGCCCGGGACTTTCAGCAGCCGGTCGACCGCCTTCTTGAGCACCGCGTCCGTGCGCTCGATCGAGCTTCCGGGAGGAAGCTGGATGGCGGCAAGCGCATAGCCCTGGTCCTGCGCCGGGATGAAGCCGCTCGGCGTGTACCAGAAGACGCCAAGCGTCAGTCCGACGAGGCCGGCGTAGATCGGTCAGCGCGCGCTTCGGGGCGTTGAGCAGCCGACGCGTGAAGCTGCCGTACCACTCGCTCAGGCGAGCGAAGGACGCGTTGAACCAGTCGCCTGCCCTATGGACGAAGCCCATGACGCCGGTTTCGGCGCGATGATCGCTCTTCGGCTGCAGCAGCCGGGCGGCGAGCGCCGGCGACAGGGTCAGCGACAGAAGCAGCGAGATGATCGTCGACGCCGCGATCGTGACCGCGAACTGGCGATAGAATTCGCCCGTGATGCCGGTCAGGAAGGTGACGGGCACGAAGACCGCGCAGAGGACCAGGACGATCGCGACCAAGGCGGTCGACACTTCGTCCATCGAACGATGCGCCGCTTCGCGCGGACTGAGCCCCTGTTCGAGGTTTCGCTCGACATTCTCGACCACGACGATGGCGTCGTCGACGACGATGCCGATCGCCAGCACCAGGCCGAACATCGACAAGGTGTTGAGCGAATAGCCGAGCGCCGCGAGCACCGCGAAGGATCCGATCAGCGAGACCGGGATGGCGACGATGGGGATGATGGCCGCGCGCCAGCTCTGCAGGAAGACGATGATGACGAGGACGACGAGGATCATCGCCTCCAGAAGCGTCTTCTGAACCTCGCTCATCGATTCGCTGATGAATTCGGTCGGGTTCCAGATGATCCGATATTCGAGGCCCTTGGGGAAAGTCTTGGAAGCGTCGGCGAGCTGCGCCTTGATGCCTTCGGCAGCGGCGAGCGCATTGGTGCCCGGCCGCTGGGTGATGCCGAGGATCACGCTATCCTTGCCGGAGAGGTAGGCGTTGACCCCGTAATCCTCGGCGCCGAGCTCGACCCGCGCCACGTCGCGAAGCCGGGTGATCGCGCCGGACGGGTCGGTCCGGACGATGATGTTCGAAAATTCTTCGGCGCGTCTTGAAGCGGCCCTGGGTCTCGACGTTGAGCTGCTGCGCCGCGCCCGTATTGAACGGCGGCTGGCCGACGGTTCCGGCGGCGACCTGCACGTTCTGGCTGCGCAGCGCCTGCACGACTTCGCCTGCCGTCAGGCCGAGGGTCGAAGCCCGGCCCGGGTCGATCCAGACCCGCATCGCATAATCGCGGGCGCCGAAGATCGACACGTCGCCGATGCCCTCGACACGCGACAGGCGATCCTTGAGCTGGGTCAGCGCATAGTTGGACACGTAGCCGCGATCGAGCGAGCCGTCGGGAGACAGAACGTTCACGGCCATCAGCCAGGACGGCGACGTCTTGCGGACGACCACGCCTTGCCGGCGGACTTCCTCCGGAAGGCTCGGCTGGGCGAGCGCCACGCGGTTCTGCACCAGCACCTGCGCCGTATCGAGGTCGGTTCCGAGCTTGAACGTAACCGTGATGGTCACCCGCCCGTCGCCGGTCGACTGCGACGACTGGTAGAGCATGTTGTCGACGCCGTTGATCTGCTGCTCGATCGGCGCGGCGACCGTGTCGGCGACCGTCTCGGCGGATGCGCCGGGATAGTTGGTGCTGACCGTCACCGTCGGCGGGACGATGTCCGGAAATTGCGAGACGGGCAGGCCGATGTAGGCGAACGCACCGACGATCGTGATGATGATCGCGATGACGCCGGCAAAGATCGGGCGCCGGATGAAGAAGTGGCTGAATTGCATCGGGGTTCGCCTTTTAGCGAGCGGCCAAGGTTGCCTGTGAGGCGCTTGGGGAGGATGGGGGCGGAGCCTTGGCGGCGACGCCGTTGGCCACTTGGACCTGAGTGACGCGCGTCCGCACCTTGGCGCCGGGCATGGCGAACTGGACGCCCTGGACGACCACTTGGTCGGCGCGGGTCAGGCCTGAGCGGATGACGCGCAGGTCGCCGACCAAAGGTCCCGTTTCGACCGGCTTGGCGGCAACGGTTCCGTCCTTGCCGACCGTCAGCACGATCTTGCGTGCCTGGTCCGTGCGGATCGCTGCGTCCGGGACGAGCAGGGCAGGCGTCGTCCCGCCGTCGGCGAGCCGCATGTTGCCGAACATGCCGGGGGTCAGGAACAGGTCGGGATTGGGGACGACGGCACGCGCGCGGATCGTTCCCGAATTCTGGCTGATGCCATTGTCGGTGAAGTCGAGCCGGCCGCGGCGGCTGTAGGTCGCCTCGTCCTGAAGCCGGATCTCGGCGACGTCGCCCTGCGCGCCGGCACGGCGTTCGCGCGAGTCCTTGAGGTACAGGGATTCCGGAACGTCGAAGGTGAAGTAGATCGGGTCGAGCGCGTTGATCGTGGTCAGCAAGGTGCCGCCGTCGACGCCTGCGCTGACGAGATTGCCCGCGTCGATCCGGCGGTCGGAAATGCGGCCGCTGATCGGTGCACGGATGCGCGTGAACTCGACGTCGAGAGAGCGCTGCTGCACGCGCGCCTGGGCGGCGGCGAGCGCCGCACGGGCGGTCTGCACTTGCGCGGAGAGCTGATCGACATTGGCCTGCGAGACGGCCTCCGCCTCGAGCAGGCGGCGAGCGCGGCCGAGGTTGGTGTCGGCCAGCGCGAGCTCGGCGCGGGCCGTCGCAACACCCGCGCGGGCTTCGGCGAGCGACGCGACATAAGGCCGCGGATCGACGGTGAAGAGCAGCTGACCCTTCTGCACGATCGCGCCGTCGGTGAAGTGAATGCCGACGATCTGGCCGGAAATGCGCGGGCGCACCTCGACCGTGCGGCTCGCTTCGAAGCGGCCGACATAATCGTCCCACAGGCTGACGTTCTGTTGGAGGGGTGCCGCGACCGTCACCTGGGGAGTGGGAGGAGCAGCGGCGGGGGAGGGATCGCTGCTCCACAGGGTGACGGCCGCGGCAAGGGCGACCAGAGGCGTTCCGACAATCGCAGAGCGTTGCCAGAGCGGGCGTTGAGCGAGCTTCAGGCGCAGGCGCTTGGCCTCGCCGTCGGCGACGACTTTGGAGATCATGTTCATGCGGCAATCCTTCGCGGAGCGCTGAGGGCCGCATTGATGCTGCCGGCCATCAGCTCATATTGGTCCGGCGAGAAGCCGGCGGAGATGAAGTTGGCGACGTCGTCGCCGGGAACGGTGAAGCCGTAGTGCCAGGTGAGCACCGCCATTCGGCGAAGCGCTTCCAGCCTCGGATTGGCGAGCTCGGGATTTCCCCGGCCGACGACCCAGTTCCAGAAGCGGCGCAGGCGGCCGGCTGTCCGGATGGTCCACAAGCTGTCGACCCGGGCGAGCCGGACGACCGACCATTCCAGGTTCGAGAATGCGGGTTCCGGACGCGACGCATCATTGGCGGCGGACAGGGCCACCGGCTGCGCGTCATGCGGTTCGATCCGCGAAAGATAAGCCATGCCTTGCTCCCTCTTTTCGCCAGGCGAGCACCATCGATCGCCGGAGCAGGGCTCTCGGCGGGTGCGGCTCGTCCGGGCACGCAAAGACCTGTTCGGCGAAGCGCGGAGCTTCGGCGTCGGTCAGTTGTCAGTACGTTACGAAATTACTGGCGGGCGTCAGGACCCGCGGAAGACTGGAAACCTGTTCAAACGCATCGCCCCTTTACCAATCGACGGTCAAAAAGCGGTGGCCGAAACATGACCCCAATCTTTCTGTACCGTTCAGTATAAAGACAGGTAGGGGAGGTCAAGCAATAATTCTATACCGACCGATAAAAAATCTTTCGGAGGGTATAAATCAGGCGCTCGGCCAGAGGGCGAGGCCGCTTTCGACCAGGCGATCGAGATCTTCGCGGGTCGCCCCCTGATTGGCCTGGACGGAGATTCCCTGGAGCATCGCGATAAGGACTCGCATGAGTCCTTCCGTGTCGATGTGCGCCGGAAGATCGCCTTCCGCCTTGGCGCGTTCGAACCGCTCCATCAGCGCCCGCTTGCCGGCTTCGCCGCGCTTCACGACTTCCTCGCGGACCGACTGCGATTCGGGTCCGCAGGCGACCGACGTGATCACGCCCATGCAGCCATGCGGCTCGTCGCAATTTACGCTCATGACATTGTCGACCGAACCGCGAAGCATGGTCTCCGCCACGCCGCGGGCCGTCGGCTGTTCGAGGGCGCGACGGATGTAGGCGAGCTTCTCGGTCTCGTAGAGATCGAGCGTCTTACGGAAGAGCGCCTCCTTATTGCCGAAGGCGGCGTACAGGCTCGGACGGGTGATCCCCATGGCCTCGGTCAGGTCATTGAGTGACGTTCCATCGTAGCCCTTTTCCCAGAACACGCGCAGCGCCTTCGCGAGCGCCTGGTCCACGCAGAATTCGCGAGGGCGACCGCGGCAGGCGGGAGCACAGGAAACGGCTTCGGGCTTATTCATATCGCACGGTACATAATAGGTTCCGGCAAGAAATCCAGTGGTTTATATATCGACGAGTTCTCCATCAGACTCTCAGTGCCGCTGCAGCCTCGGCCTCGCGCTTCAGGTTGCGGGCGAGTTGGGACATGCCGTTGAGGTACTGCGGCGGGATATGGACGTCGCGATAGTCTAGCTGGGCCGCTGCGCGCAGCGTCCAGAATGGATCGATGAGGTGAGGCCTTGCGAGCGCAACGAGGTCGGCGCGGCCGGCGGCGAGGATCGAGTTGGCATGGTCGGGCTCGTAGATGTTGCCGACGGCCATGGTGGCGAGGCGCGCCTCGTTGCGCAGCTTGTCGCTGAAGGGCGTCTGGAACATGCGGCCGTAAACCGGCTCCGCGCCCGTCCAGGTCTGGCCCGCCGAGACGTCGATCAGGTCGGCGCCTTCGCGCGCGAAGGCTTCGGCGATTTCCACCGCATCGTCGGAAGTGATGCCTCGGTCGCCCGCCCAGTCGGTGGCCGAGATACGGACGGACATCGGGCGGTCCGAAGGCCAGGCGGCGCGCATCGCGGCGAAGACTTCGAGGGGATAGCGAAGGCGGTTCTCGAGGTTTCCGCCATATTCGTCGGTGCGCCGGTTCTGGAGCGGGGTCAGGAATCCGGAAAGCAGATAACCGTGGGCGGCGTGCAGCTCGACCATGTCGAAGCCGGCCTCGATTCCCATGCGCACTGCGGAGACGAACTGGTCCCGAACCGCATCCATGTCCGAGCGGGTCATCGGCGTGGGCATCTGGTTGACCGGCGACCAGGCCACGTCGCTTGCAGCCATCACCGGCCAATTGCCCTCGGGGAGCGGCGCATTGTCCTCTTCCCACCCGACGCGGGTCGAGCCCTTGGCGCCGGAGTGGCCGAGCTGCAGGCAGATCTTCGCCTTCGAATTGGCGTGCACGAAATCGACGACGCGCTTCCATGCGGCGACATGGTCGGCATTCCACATGCCGGTGCAGCCGGGGCTGATCCGGCCCTCGGGAGACACGCAGGTCATCTCGGTGAAAACCAGGCCCGCGCCGCCCAGCGCGCGCTCGCCGTAATGGACGAAGTGGAAGTCGTTCGGCGTCCCGTCGACGGCAGAATACATGGCCATCGGTGAGACGGTCATCGGTTCTCCAGCTCCATCTCGCGGAGCTTGAACGGCGCGAACATCGGCGGCGCGGTCTTGTTAGACTTGCCGTCCGTCGCGCGCTTCCAGAACCAGCGCTCGACGCCCT
>CAWAQT010000009.1:0-526286 GCA_963784245.1 uncultured Alphaproteobacteria bacterium | reverse complement strand
ATGTTTCCAATTGCTCAGTGGCCTTCTAAGAGGCTCAATTCAGAACTTCGGCAATGCTCGGCAATATGCAGATGCCGAATATGTATCCTAATGTTTGCTTTCGACCCATTGCCGACATCGGCGCGCCCGGTATTCTTGCATTGTGGAGCAAGCAGGCGATTATTGGACGAACGGCTATGCGAAGGTGGAAGGTCTGATTCCGCCGGAGATCTGTGCGGCCTTTCTCGAGCGTCTGAAGGTGGATCTCGGTCCCGGTCCCGTGAACCTCAGTGGGGTAACGCAATTCCCCAACCTTCTCGCGCGCCCTGCGCTCGAGGTTTACGGCCATCATTACACTCCGATGGCCTTCTTCCTTTGGGGATTGACCCCCGTCGTATCCCGGATCATCGGCAAGGACCTGCTTCCGACCTACGACTATCTGCGGATATATCGCGAAGGCGACGTCTGCCGGGTCCATTCCGACCGCTATTCCTGTGAGCACAGCCTTTCGCTGACGCTCGGCTACAGCGACGGCAAAACTTGGGACCTGCAGGTAGAATCCACTCGAACCGACCCTTCCGCGAAAGTCGATCAGAACTTCCCGGCAAAATTCGCTTCGGTCGGCATGAAGCCCGGTGATGGAGTGTTCTACCAAGGCGTGCATCATCGGCACGGGCGCACAGATCCGAACCCCAACCGTTGGTCGGCGCACCTTTTCCTTCACTGGGTCGACCGCGAAGGACCCTATCGCAAGCATGCCTTTGACGGCCAGATTCCGAGCGCCGTCGACTTTCAGTTTGCCTGAAACATGTCGCAAACCGGGATTCGATGATGATTCGTGACTTCTCGGTGACAGAAGTCGCGAAACAACAGTAACGCGGTAAACTGTCGCCTTCGGCGAATTTTCTGTCGTGAATTGCGAAGACTGCCCCTAGGCACCTGACCTAGCGCGCACGGTGCGCCTCAGTCACTCCGACTGAATTTTCCAAGCAGGATAACCGCCATTCGAGCGGGCTAATCGAGGGGTTCACGAGTTATGAATAAGACGTTGCTGCTGGGCGCAACCGCGCTCCGCACTATGGCTGCTGGCGGTCTCGCGCTTGCATTGGTGGGACCGGCCTACGCGCAGGATACCCAGGCATCGGCCGATCAGACGGCGCCGATTGCGCAGGCCGACGAGCAGGCTCCCGCCGCGAGCGAAGTCGAGTTGCAGTCCAACACGACGGCCAATTCGGGTCAGGAATTGATCGTAACCGGCTCGCGCATCCGCAGGCCGAACCTCGAATCCACCGTTCCAGTGACCTCGATCGGCGGCGAGCAGCTGCTCGAGACGGGCCGCCTCAACGTCGGTGACGCGTTGAATGACCTTCCGCAGCTCCGCAGCACCTTCTCGCAGCAGAACCCGGGCCTCGGCGTGGGCATCGCAGGTCTCAACCTGCTCGATCTTCGCGGTCTAGGCACGTCGCGCACACTGGTACTCGTGAACGGCCGCCGTCACGTCGCAGCGGACATTCTCAACAACGCTGTTTCGCCCGACATCAACACGATCCCGAGCGATCTCATTGAGCGCGTCGACATCGTGACGGGCGGCAACTCGGCCATCTATGGCTCGGACGCGATCGCGGGTGTTGTCAACTTCGTCCTTCGGCGCGACTTCGAAGGTGTTCAGCTTCGCGGACAGGCCAGCATCCTCGGCAAGGGTCCGGGCAATGGCGACCAGTATGTGTCGGCCATGTTCGGCAAGAACTTCGCCGACGACCGGGCGAACGTCACGCTGCACGCCGAGTATTACAACCAGGACCGCATCTTCGGCTCCGATCTTCCATGGCTGCGCAGCGTCAATGGTCTCGCAGTCACCGACGTCGATGCCGCAAGCTCGCTCAACGGCAGTGACGGCATTCCGGACCGCACTTTCGTCCGCGACATCCGCAGTGCCACGATCAACCGCTTCGGCCTGATCCCAATCACGCAGAATTCGTCGTCGGCGGTCGCAAACCCGGCCTGCGGCCGCGGTATCAGCGCAACCGCTCCCGCATCCGGCCTCGCCTATAACTGCACCTATCTGTTCGATCAGTTCGGCGGTCTGGCGGCACAGACGGGCACCCGCTTCGGCTCCGGAATCACCGGCGGTATCCTCGGGGGAAACGGCCAGACCGGTCGCGAAGACGAGCTGCTGTCGATCCGTCCGGAGATGCAGCGCTACAACTTCAACCTGCTTGCGCATTTCACCGTCTCGGACGCGTTCGAGCCGTTCGTCGAAGCCAAGTGGAACCGGGTCGACACGCTGGGTTCCAACGCCAGCCCGTCATTCATCCAGGGTCAGCAGACGCAGTTTGACTCGCGCGAGCGCGTTCGACTGGACAATCCGTTCCTGACGCCGGAGCAGCGCACGACGATCGCAAATGCGATCATCGCATCCGGCTGCCGTCCCAGCCTGACGGCAACCTGTAACTCGACCCCGGCAACTGGCGTCGCGTCAAATCTCCTCACCGCGGCCGACATCACCAACATCAACAACGGCAGCTTCCGCTTCGTGCTTGCTCGCCAGCTGGCCGACGTCGGAATTCGCGACGAGGACTTCCAGCGCGATACCCTCCGCATCGTCGGTGGTGCTCGCGGCACGTTCAATGAGGATTGGACGTACGAAATCTCCGCCAACTACGGTGAGTTTAAGGAAGACACGACGACGTCGGGCTATGTCGATCGCCAGCGCTTCATGCTGTCGCTCGATGCCGGCCGAAACCCGGTGACCGGGCAACTCCAATGTCGTGCTCAGTTCGATCCGGCGTCGGCTACGCCGTTCCCGAACAATGCGGCGAACGCTGCTCGTCTGGCTGCCGACATTGCGGCCTGCGTGCCCTACAATCCATTCGGCGGAGCGGACAACAGCGCCGCAGTCGACTTTTTCGGCTACAGCGCGCGTCACACGGCGTCGCTCCGTCAGCTCGACCTCCTGGGCTTCGTCTCGGGCGACACGAGCCAGATCTTCGAACTGCCGGGTGGCCCGGCCCGTTTCGCACTCGGTGCTGAGTATCGCCGCGAGAAGGCGGACTATATCAACGATCCATTCGTCGAAAGCGGCGCCACCAACGCCGTCGTCATCGGCCGATTCGATCCGCCGGCCTTCGAAGTGAAGGAAGCGTTCGGCGAATTGCAGCTGCCGATCCTGAAGGACACACCGTTCTTCGAAGAGCTGACGGCCAGCGGTGCCGCCCGCGTTTCGGACTACAACAGCGCCGTCGGAACCGTTTGGACCTACAATGCAGGTCTCGACTGGTCGCCGATCCGCGACATCCGGTTCCGTGGCAACTACAGCCGCGCGCTCCGTGCTCCGAACCTTTCGGAAACGGGCTTCCCGGCGGTCGCCAACTTCGCTCCAGGCTTCGCTGATCCGTGCAACTCGCAGAATATCGGCAACAATCCGAACCGCGCGGCCAATTGCCAGGAGGACCTCGGTGCGCTGCTGGCGGGTCTCCCGAGCGGGACCTACTCGCTGCCGATCATTAGCGGCAGCAACGTGGACCTGGACGCGGAAAAGTCGGACTCCTGGACGGTCGGGTTCGTGACTCAGCCGCGCTTCATCCCGGGCCTCTCGCTCAGCGTCGACTATTACAAGATCAAAGTGAAAGACGTTATCGTCTCGCTGAGCGCACAGACGATTGTGAACTCCTGCTACGATCAGCCGGACCTCAACAATCTGTTCTGCAACTTGTTCACCCGTTATACCGGCGGTACGCCTGGTCCGATGGGTGAGGTCAGCGGTCAGGTCCTCGGGAACTCGTTGCTGTCGGGTCCGATCAACTTCGCTGCCCGTGTCCGCAAAGGCATCGACTTCAATCTGGCCTACCGCCGCAATTTCGGTAGCGACATGCGGATCGAAACGAACCTCATCTACACTCACAATCTCATGACCAGCAATTTCGAGAATCCGACTTTGCCGGACTTCGAGAACCGCGTCCTGGGTGAGCTGGGTGATCCGAAGGATGAGTTCCAGTGGTACGTCGACCTGACCAAGGGTGCCGCGACGTTCGGTTACAAGATGCACTACATCGGCCCGATGTGGACCGGCGCTTATGAGGACTTCAACGAGCTCGATTCGGCTTGCTCGACGGCAGGCTGCCCGCCGTTCAACTCGGACTATGCGGACATCCGCAAGTACCCGGCCACGTTCTACCACGACATCCGTGCGGAGGTGGACCTGAAGAACATGGGCGTTGCGAAGGGCCTCAACCTCTTCGGCGGCGTGAACAACCTGCTCAACACGCATGCTCCGCTTGGGCTGGCGGGGACGGGTACCGGTGGCACGACCGATCGCGGCACGGGTAACGCCGCGATCTACGACGCTCTCGGTCGGGTGTTCTACTTCGGCGCCAAGGTCAGGTTCTAAGACCTTCGTTGCTCTGAAAACTGGGGTCGGGGCGTTCGCGCTCCGGCCCTTTTTTGTGGCTGTCGGGTGAGGGGTCTGCCAACGAGCAGGCGCCAATGAGCGACGTTCATCATGCCCGATCCCTGCTGGACGCAGGACGCATTCAGGAAGGTCTCAGCCTGCTCGCCGAGGCCGCGAAGCAGGACGATGCCGATGCGCTGAACGCGCTCGGCCATCTGGCGCTCGCCGGTGACTTCGTCCGGCGCGATCTCGCGCTTTCCCGCGACTTGTTCCGCCGAGCTTCGAGCGCTGGAAGCATCGCGGGCGCCGCCGCTTTTCGTGCGTTCGTCGCAAACGGCACCGGGGCACCAGCCGATTGGTCAGCGGCCGTCCAACTCCTTGCCGAAGATTCCTCTCGCGATCCGTCCGCCAAGCGTGAGCTCGAGCTCATCGAATCCATGCGATTGTCCGACAGCGGCAAACTTCTCCATGCCTTCGCTTCGGAGCGGGTCTCAGACTCGCCTGAAGTGACCGTCTTCCCATCGCTGTTCAGCGATGGCGAATGCGATTTCCTGGTGGAGGCCGCCCTTCCGCTCCTCCAGCCGTCGAAGGTGGTCGATCCCGTCACGGGGAAATTGACGGCGAACCCAGTCCGCACATCGGATGCTGCCGCTTTCTCGCTTGTCGCGGAAAGTCCGGCCATTCACGCCCTGTGCGCACGGCTGGCCCAGGCAAGCGGCACGAACGTTAAGCAAGGGGAGCCGTTGCAGGTTCTCCGCTATCTTCCCGGACAGGAATACCGCCCGCATTTCGACGCCTTGGGCCAGGCTGAGAATCAGCAAATCCTCACATTCCTTGTCTATCTGAACGACGGTTATGACGGCGGCGGGACCCGCTTCATGAAGAGTGGCCTGAGCGTGAAGGGGAGCAAGGGCGACGCTTTGCTGTTCCGGAATGCCGACGACAACGCACAGCCCGACCCCAATTCCCAGCACGCCGGGGAGCCGGTGACAGCGGGCGAAAAATTCATCGCCAGCCGCTGGATTCGGCAAACGGTTTTGGGCCCCAGCTAGAGGATTTGGGCCGGGAACGCGCTTTCAGGAAGGGAATAGCCGAGCCAGCCCGAATGGACTTTCCGCTGTGCAGCACCACACCCAGCAGCGCACTCGGTCTGCCTGCTTGCCGGGCAGCTGGGAGCGACATGCGTGGCTACATCAGTGCTGAAAGGTTTCGTTCGCTGACACGATTGGAACAGTTCCCGTAGGGGTCACCATTCCACGGACTTGCGTCCGCCGGTCAGAGCGCGTGATCAGCTATTCCAGGATTCTGAACTCAAGCGGGAGGCCGTGCATTGCTGGCTCCGGTTCCGGCTGTCGCGGTGAGAGCCGCGCTTCCGCGGCGTCGCGGTAGCGTGCGGCCATCTCGATGTGCAATTCGCGAGCTTTTTCGCTTTTCGCACAGGCTGCCGCTGCCTGTTCCTCGCCAGCACGTCGATGCAGATACTCGCGTTCCGACTCCATCAGGCGATCCTACGCCTCGATTGTGACGGTCACATTCACCAATGTTAGAATCATGCTAGGCCGCCAGCGGAAAGCGGAGCATTCGGTCGGGCAGGGGCACGAGCGCCGAGGCGGCCGAACCGACGTTCTTCACGATCTCCGGATGCGAGGCATCCAGCCCGCCAGTCAGCGAGCCAAAGGCCGGCAGGATGAGCTTGGACGCCGAGGCGACGAAGCAGCGGCGGGAGACGTGCCGGCCCCGCACGTTCACGCGATACTTGGGATGGAAGTGACCCGACATCTCCGGACGCGGATCGTTGACGTGCGCCTCGTGGCGCAGGATTATTCCACCGACCAGCAACTCTTTGATCAGAGTCCCGCCGCAATGGTCGGCGAAGCCCGGATCGTGGTTGCCGAGGATCCAGGTCCAATCGAGACTCGACGTCATCTCCAGCAAGAGCGATCTCGCCTGATCGGGCAGCCGGTCGCAGCCGAAACGGTCGTGAAAGCTGTCGCCGAGACAATAGAGCCGCGTCGCGCCGGTCGCCTGCACCACCTCATTCAGGGCCGTCAGTGTCGCGACCGAATCGTAGGGCGGGAGGAATTGCCCGAGGCGGGCGAACCAGCTTGCCTTTTCGAGATGCAGGTCGGCAACGAGCAGCGCATTCCGGGCGGGCCAGTAAAGCGCGCCCTCGGGTGATGCGACGAACGTTTCGCCTGCGAACGAAAAGGGAACCATCGGCTCGGTTTAGACGAGCGGCGTTAGGGCTCAAGCCCCAATAGATGCTCTTTCAGCGCACGCGCGTCGTGCAGCGCGTTATGCGGCACGGCGCTGCTACCGGCAGTGCTGAAGCCCTGCAGGGGAACGAAGTCGAACGACATCGGGGGCACGGGGACCATGTCGCCCGGGCCGGTCATCAGCAGGTTGCAGAACAAAGCGATATCCTCGGGCCAGTCGGCCACGATCACCGGATGCGGATCGGCCGCCAGATAGTGCGACAGCTCGACCGCGGCGTCCTGGCGGCTGAGTCTCGGCGAGACGAGGCCGACCGGCACGTGGTCGAAGTAGGGTAGGACGTTGCGCTCGACCCACGCGTTCAGTTCGCCGTCGAACGCCAGGGTAATGTAGAATTCGCTCCCATCCTCGGGCACCAGCGCAAGACTGAGCAGCGCGCCGCCAAAACCATTGAATTCCGTGTCGAGGAAATAGCGCACACGCCAGCGGTAGCGGCGTGGGGGCATTTGGCAATCTGGACAGAAGCGGTCGGTGGCGCTTTGCTACGGTCATTCGAGGGGGAGAGTCGCTCAATGCGTATGATTCGCGCCGCATTTGTCGCCGGACTGCTTGCCAGTATCGCCTTGCCCGTTTCCGCCGAGACGCCGAACCGGGCGGAGCTCGCGGCTTCGGTGAAGGCCAGTCACGCAACCAATCTGAAGCGGCTTCAGGACTGGATCGCCTTGCCGACAATCGCTGCCGAGAAGCGCGGCACGCCGGAGGGCGCGGAGCATATGCGCAAGCTGCTGCTCGACGCGGGGTTCCAGCAGGCGAACATCGTGCCGACAAGCGGGGTACCCGGCGTGTTCGCCACGCTGGACGCAGGCGCTCCGACGACGTTGGGCATCTACTTCATGTACGACGTGAAGCAGTTTGACCCGGCAGAATGGTCGTCTCCGCCGCTCGAAGGGAAGCTTGTCGATCGCGCCGAAGGCAAGGCGATCATGGGCCGCGGCGCGGTCAACCAGAAGGGACCGGAGAACGCATTCCTCTCGGCGCTGCACGCCTTCAAGGCTACGGGCCGGAAGCTACCGGTGAACATCGTGCTGGTTGCGGAGGGCGAGGAAGAGATCGCTTCGCCCCACTTCGGCGAGATTGCATCCAATCCGGAAGTGCTGGCGGCGATGAAGAAGGCGGTCGGCGTCTTCATTCCCGGCGCCGGACAGGAATCGACGGGTGCAACGTCGATCGACCTGGGCGCGAAGGGTGCCGTCGAGATCCAGCTGATCTCGAGCGGCGCGAATTGGGGCAAAGGGCCCGCCAAGGACGTCCACTCGAGCCTCCACGCCATCGTCGACAGCCCGGCATGGAGACTGGTCAAGGCGCTAGACACTTTGGTGAAGGAAGACGGGCATACGCCCGCAGTCGAGGGCTGGTTCGAGAATGTGCGGCCACTGACCGCACGGCAGAAAGAATTGATCGCGGAAGGCGTTTCCAAGTCGAATGAGGCGGAGCTCAAGTCCCAGCTCGGAATCAAGCAGTGGATCGACAACGAGGACTTCCTGACGGCGTCGTACCGGCTTGCGCAGCAACCGACGATCAACATCCAGGGCCTGGTAAGCGGCTACACTGGGCCGGGCGGGAAGACAGTTCTTCCGGGACGCGCGGAGGCGAAGCTCGACCTTCGACTGGTCCCAGCAATGACCAAGGACGAGATGGTCGGGAAGCTGAAGGCGCACCTCGCGAAGCACGGATTTTCCGACATCATCGTCAATGTAAGCGGCGGATACGGGCCCACGGAGACGGACGAGAACACGCTGCTGGTCAAGTCGCAGATTGCGACGCTGAAGAAGGCCGGCATCGAATATTCGCTCAACCCGCGAACTGCCGGTTCATGGCCGGGCGTGAACTTCACCGGTCCACCGCTCAAGCTCCCGGCGGTCGGGTTCGGCATAGGCACCGGCGGCGGAGCGCACGCGCCGAACGAATGGTATCTGATCGACAGCAAGGACCCGAAGAAGATCGCCGGCCTCGACGAGGCAACGATGTTCTACGTCGACTATCTGTACGAGCTCGCGGAGACGGCGAAAGCCGCGCGCTAGTTCGGCGCGCAGACGTCCGTCGGAAGCGGGCGTCCCTTGCGGCAGCGCTCGGCCATCGCCCGGGCCTGCCGCCCGCGCTCTTCGTCTTGCCGCCGCAGTTCGCGGCCACGCTTCTCGTCGGCTTCGGACTGGCTGGTGGTCGCCGCATCAACGCCAGACGACACGACCTTCACCGGGATGGTGGCAACGTCCACGGCAGTCTCGGCGATCGTGCCGACGACGCAGCCGGACAGCAGAAACGCGGCCGTAAGTATCGGAAAAGACTTCATGTCCGGTAGAGTCGCAGAAGCTTTCTGAACGGGCAATGTCAGACGCGCATGGCTTCGTCGGCCAGTGCCTCAGCTTCGATGAGCAGGCTTACGTCCGCCTCCGCCCCGGCCGGAAGGGCTTCGCGGCCGACGATCACCATCAGTGGGACCGCCATGGGCGAGATGCGCTCCAGCTCCACATGCAGCATGGTTGCCGACGCCCGATCGACGAGGCGGACGAGGCGGCCCAGCTCGGTCATTCGGGCTCGGGCGTCGTCCCATGCGGCACGAAGGAGTAGGTGGCCGGGCTCGTAGCGGCGGAGCACGTCGTAGATGAGGTCGGTGGAGAAGCTGACCTGCCGACCGGACTTCTTCTTGCCTGGATGGTGCCGCTCGACGAGCCCGCCAATCACAGCCACTTCACGGAAGGCGTTCTTGAGCAGCATGCTCTGCTCAACCCAGTCGACAAATTCCTGCTCGAGGATGTCGGGCGAGAAGAGAGACTTGGGATCGGTGATTGGCTCCAGGCCGTAGCAGGCGAGGCCGTAATCGTTGGCGACGAAGCCGAGCGGCTTGAGACCCGCATTCTCCATCCGCCGCGTGATGAGCATTCCGAGTGACTGGTGCGCGTTCCAGCCTTCGAAGCTGTAGGCGACCATGTAGTTCAATTTCTCGTGCGGGAAGGTCTCGACCAGCAGCTGCTGCGGCTCAGGCAGGACAGAGCGGCGCTCCTGCACTTCCAGCCACTCGCGCACATCGTCGGGAAAGCGGTGCCAGTCGTTGCGGTCGGCCAGCATGTGGCGGACGCGGTTTGCGAGGTGCGTCGACATGGACATGCGCTGTCCGCCATAGGTGACGATACGGCCCGATTTTGTGGACGCGCGGACGATGACGTCGGTGTCCTTGAACTGCTCGACCTCGAGGCTGAGTCCGGAGAAGAAGAACAGGTCGCCCGGCGAGAGCGTCGAGGCGTAGCCTTCCTCGATCGTGCCCAGCTTGCGCCCGTTTCGGAAGCGCACCGTGAGCAAAGGCTGCTCCACGATCACGCCTGCGTTCATGCGGTGCTGGGCGGCGACCTGCGGCTTGGTGATGCGCCAGCGGCCGTCGCCCTCCTGCACGAGCCGGCGGAAGCGGTCGTACGCCTTCAGCGCATATCCGCCCGTGGCGATGAAGTTCAGAACCTCGCGAAAGGTCTCGTCCTTCAGGCCGGCATAGGGTGCGGAGGAGCGTATTTCGGCGAGCAGTTCCTGTTCCTCGAACGGCGCTGCGCAGGCGACGGCAAGGATGTGCTGGGCGAGGACATCGAGCGTGCCGGGCCGGAAATTCTCGGGATCGAGCTCGCCGTCGTCGATCGCATCGATGGCGGCGCGGGCTTCGAGATATTCGAAGCGATTGCCCGGCACGATCTCGCCTTCGCTCGGCTCGTCGAGCCGGTGGTTGGCGCGTCCGATTCGCTGCAGCAGGCGGGACGAGCCCTTCGGCGCGCCCATCTGCACGACCAGGTCGACGTCGCCCCAGTCGATGCCGAGGTCGAGGCTGGCGGTGGCGACGAGGCCGCGCAGCTTGCCCGCCGCCATCGCCGCTTCGACCTTACGTCGAGCCTCCTGCGCAAGGCTCCCGTGGTGAATACCGATCGGCAGCGACTTGTCGTTCACCGCCCAAAGGTCCTGGAAGATCAGCTCGGCGAGACTGCGCGTGTTGCAGAAGATGAGCGTCGTCTTGTGCCGCTCGATCAGGTCCATCACCTCCCGCGCGGCGTGGCGGCCCGAATGGCCACCCCAGGGGATTCGGCCTTCGGGGATGAGGATCGAAAGGTGTGGCTCGGCCCCCGGGTCCCCGGTCACGACGTCGACCAGGTCCATGTCCGCGTCGGGAGCGAACCAGCTTCGGTAGGCGTCGGGGTCGCTGATCGTCGCCGACAGGCCCACGCGGCGAAGCCCGGGCGCAAGCTTCTGAAGCCGCGCGATCGACAGCGACAGCAAATCGCCGCGCTTGTCCTTCGCGAACCCGTGCAACTCATCGACGATGATCGTCTTGAGGCTTTCGAAGATCATGAAGCTGTCGGGATAGCTGAGCAGCAGGCTCAGCGACTCCGGCGTCGTCAGGAGGATCTGTGGGGGTCGGATCCGCTGCCGCGCCTTGCGGTCGGACGGCGTGTCGCCGGTGCGCGTTTCGACGCGGATGGGCAGGCCCATCTCCTCGATCGGGCCGATGAGGTTTCGCTGAACGTCGACGGCAAGCGCCTTAAGCGGCGAAATGTAGAGGGTGTGAAGCCCTTCGGTCGGTTGCTCGACGAGTTCCGCAATGGTCGGCAGAAAGCCCGCTAAGGTCTTGCCGGAGCCGGTCGCGGCGACGAGCAGCACATTCTTCCCGGAGCGCGCGAGGCGCAGCATGCCCAGCTGGTGCCGCCGCGGCTCCCATCCGCGTGCGGCAAACCAGTTCCGGACTACGAGTGGGAGATCCGGGTCGTCCTTCAGCGGTCGTCAGTCCCCTCGCGACGCATCTTCTCTTCCTCGGCATAGGCGTCGTGCGTCGCACGCTCGGTCACGTCCTTTGGCGGCTCGCCCTTCCGGCGGGCGCGAAGAACCACCCAGATCAGCAGCACCAAGAGTATCAGCGGGCCGACGATGTTCATCAGGCCCCAGAGTGTTTCGTCCATGAAGCTTTCCTCCTCCGGGGAACTCTACGGTTTCTCGCCTATATAGCTCCCGATGGCCCGCCTCGGTTCCTGGATAGAGCCTTTTCCCGAAGGCATCTACGTTCGCCCTGCCGACGCATGGATCGATCCGTCGCAACCCAAGACGAAGGCGCTGGTCACTCACGGTCATGCGGATCACGCGCGCGGCGGGCATTCGGAAGTCTGGGCGACGGCCGAAACGCTGGCGATCATGGGCGTGCGCTACGGAGACCAGAACGGCCATCCCGTCGGTTATGGCGAACAATTTCGCCTCGGAGAGGTCGACGTCAGCTTCGTGCCGGCGGGACACGTCCTGGGCTCGGCGCAAATCGTACTCGAGCATGCGGGCGAACGCGTTGTCATATCCGGCGATTACAAGCGGCGCGAGGATCCCACCTGTGCTCCGTTCGAGCCTGTCCCGTGCGACATCTTCATCACCGAGGCGACGTTCGGCCTGCCCGTCTTCCGCCACCCGGACACCGGCAGTGAAATCGATCGGCTGCTGCACCGTCTGCATTCCGACCCGTCACGATGCGTGCTGGTCGGGGCCTATGCGCTGGGCAAAGCTCAGCGCGTGATTACCGAGCTTCGGCGGCGCGGCCACGAGCAGCCGATCTACTATCACGGTGCGGTCGAGCGCCTGTGCAACCTCTACGAGGAACTTGGCGTGTCGTTGGGCGAGATGCGGCACACCGCGGGGGCCAAGAAGGAGGAGATGGCGGGCCACATCGTCATCGCCCCGCCCTCCGCCCTCAACGACCGATGGTCGCGGCGACTGCCCGATCCGGTGACCGCCATGGCTTCCGGCTGGATGCGCATCCGCCAGCGCGCGCGCCAGTCGAACATCGAGCTGCCTCTGGTCATTTCAGATCATGCGGACTGGGACGAGCTGACCTGCACTATCCGTGAACTGGCTCCTCGAGAGGTGTGGATCACCCACGGGCGGGAGGAAGCGCTGAAGCACTGGTGCATGATCCACCAGATCAAGGCCCGGGAGCTGAACCTTGTCGGCTATGAGGACGAGGACGAGTGAACTGCGCCGATCAGACCCGCGCCGCCAGCGATCCGATTTCGCGCAGTGCCGAATGAGCCCTCTTGCGGTCGATAACCAAGGCAGCCGTCTGGGTGACCAAATCCACTAGCGCGAGGTCGCGCACGGTCGGTTCGCGCGGTTCGCGATGATACATTGCGAAGGTGCCGATCACCTTTCGGCCGGTGGTCAGGATCGGCGTCGACCAGCAGGCGCGCAGGCCATGCGGAAGGGCGATATCGCGGAAATCCTCCCACAGCGGGTCGCTTTCGATGTCGGTGACGAACACCGGCGTAGCCGTGAAAGCGGCTGTTCCGCACGAGCCGGCTTTCGGGCCTATCTGGGCTCCGTTGATCGCGGCGCAATATTCGGCTGGCAGGCTTGGCGCCGCACCATGGCGCAAATGCTGTTCATCTTCATCGAGCAGCAGAATGGATCCCAGGACGCCCGTTTTGGACGAGGATTCCACGATCTCGATGAGAGCTCCCAAGGTCTTCTCGAGCGGACTGTTGGCGACTGCCATTTCCAGCACGGCGCAATGCGCCTCGCGGATCGGATCGCCGTTCCCGTCGGGACCGGCGACCAAGCTGTCCGACATGACGTGGTCGAGCATCCCGCCATCTTACTCTAACGGCGGGCACTCGTCACTGTTGGCGGATGACCTGTGCCCGCTTAGTGCGCCGCCGCCTCACCGCGCTCGACGCCCGATTGGGAAAGCTGCTCGTCGATTTGGTCCATCAGTCGCTTCATGCCGTCTTCGTCCTTCGCTTCCGCGCGGGCGACCAGCACGTCCTGCGTGTTCGATGCGCGCAGCAGCCACCAGCCGTCGTCGGTCATGACGCGGGCGCCATCCGTGGCGTCGACCTTGGCGCCGATGGCGGTCAGTCGCTGCAGCACTTCTGAGATCACTGCGAATTTGCGGCTTTCCTCTACGGGGAATCGCAGCTCCGGTGTCGCCTCGGACTTCGGCATTTCATTCATGATCTCGGTCAGCGATCTGCCTGACTGAGCCACCGCCTCGATCAGCCGGACGGCGGCGTAGAGCGCGTCGTCGAAGCCGTACCAGCGGTGCTTGAAGAAAATATGGCCGCTCATTTCACCGGCGAGCGGCGCACCGGTTTCCTTCATCTTCGACTTGATGAGGCTGTGGCCCGTCTTCCACATCAGCGGTTGCCCGCCGAGCTTGCCAATATGGTCGAACAGAATCTGGCTGGCCTTCACGTCCGCGATGATCGTGGCCCCCGGCTGGTCCTTCAGCACCGGCTCGGCCAGGATCATCAGCAGCTGGTCGCCCCAGACGACACGGCCGTTCGAGTCCACGGCACCAATGCGGTCGGCGTCGCCGTCGAAGGCAATGCCAAAGTCGAGCTTCTTCTCGGCAACTAGAGCCTTGAGGTCGGCCAGATTAGCCTCGACCGTCGGGTCCGGATGATGGTTCGGAAAGCGTCCGTCGACCGTCGTGTGGATCGCGTGGTGCTCACCGGGCAGCTTCGCGATCAGCTTTTCGAGCGCCGGTCCTCCAGCGCCATTGCCCGCGTCCCAGCCAATGCGGAACGTGCCGCCCTGGAAGCCCTGCACCAGCCGCTCGACGTAAGCGTCGAGAATCTCGACCTGTTCGACCGAGCCGTGACCGTCGGTCCACTCCCCGTCGGCAGCGCGGCGGCCGAGGTTCTGGATTTCCGCACCGAACACCGAGCGGCCGTTCAGCAGCATCTTGAAGCCGTTATATTCGGCCGGGTTATGGCTTCCGGTGACCTGGATGCCGCCCTGCACGCCCAGCGTCGCAACTGCGAAGTAGAGCATCGGGCTTGGACCTACGCCGATCCGCAGGACGTTTAGCCCGCTTTCGATTAGCCCACGGATCAGCTCGCCCTCAAGGTCGGGCGAGTGTGTGCGCCCGTCGCGGCCGACGGCGATGCTCCGCGCGCCTTCTTCCAGCGCCAGGGATGCGTAAGCGCGGCCAAGGGCGTAGGCGTCCTCCTCGTTCAGCGTCTTCCCGACGACCCCGCGAACGTCATACTCGCGCAGGATCGTGCGATCGAAAATGTGGCTCATGCTGAAGGCTTTAGGGTGTCAGCCGGCGGCGGCAACCGGTTCCACAACTCCTGGCTCGGGAATGCCAAGCCCGGCGATCATCTCGCGCAACTCCTGCCGCGCAGTGATGTGGCTGATCCCGACTTCGCCCAACTGCTCATAATCGAGCAGGGTCAGTCCCTTCGGGAACAGCTCGCGGTAGATGACGCGCTCGCCGAGGCCCGGGATGACCCGGAAGCCGACGCGGCGGGCAAGCTCGTCGAGCGCAGCGCCGACGCGGCGGAGGTTGTGGCTCTCGATATGCTGCAGGCGATTGCGCAGGACGACCCAGTCGACGCTTCGGCCGGTGTTCTTGGCGCGCTGCGTCCGGCTGTTCCAGATGAGCTCGGCGTAGAAGCTCGGCTTGGTGATCTTGTAATTTTCGGGATGGACCTGCCCGATCAGGTCGAGATCGACGAAGCTGTCGTTCATCGGCGTGACCAAGCGTATCGGCCTTCAGGATCGCAGCGCGGGCGATCGGATCGTCACGGCCGGGCGTATCGATGACGATGACGTCGGCTTCCTCGCTAAGCTCGCGGATCGCCGCTTCCAGCTTCTCGTGCGTCTGCTCTTCGAGCACCTTGTAGCGGGCCTGCGGCAGGGGCTTGTTGAGCCGGCGCATGGTCGCGTCGCGGTTCTCGAGATAGCGGGTCATGGTCCGCTGGCGGCTGTCGAGATCGAGCGCAGCGACGTTGTGACCGGTCGCGGCAAGCGCGATCGCGGCGTGAACGGCAGTGGTCGATTTGCCGGTGCCGCCCTTTTCATTGGCGAAGACGATAAAATGCGGCTGGGCCATGGTCCCCACCCCCTTGAACTTTTCCCACGCGGCTTGGACAACCGCGCCCCGTTAACCGTTTACCGAAGGGTCTGAATCCTTGCAATCAATCCGTGAAGCCAATCAGCTGCCGATGGCATCTCGTCGCGCTTGAGGGCCAGCGGCAAGAGCCTGGCCCTCGTTCCGACCATGGGCGCACTGCATGCCGGGCATCTCGCATTGGTCGAGGAAGCGCGAAGCCGCGCGGATCGCGTCGTCGCCACCATCTTCGTCAATCCGCTGCAATTCGGCGCGAACGAGGACCTCGATCGCTACCCGCGGCAGGAGGAGAAGGACGCGGAAATGCTGGAGCGGGCGGGTTGCGACCTGCTGTGGCTGCCCCAGGCTGCAGGACATGTATCCGCCGGGTTTCGCCACGACGGTCAGCGTTAAGGGCTTGAGCGATCGCTGGGACGGGGAGGCTCGGCCCGGGCATTTCGACGGCGTCGCCACCGTGGTGGCCAAGCTGCTCTGCGCAGTTCGCCCCGACATCGCGATCTTCGGCGAGAAAGATTTCCAGCAGCTTGCCGTGATCCGGCGGATGACGCAAGACCTACAGCTCGGCATTGAGATCCTCGGCCACCCGACGATCCGCGATGCGGACGGCCTCGCTCTGTCATCGCGCAACGCCTATCTTTCCGCCGACGAGCGGCAGAATGCGCTGGCGCTACCTCAGGCTTTGAACGAGGCAGCGGCACAGATTCAATCGGGAATGCCGGTGGCCGATTCACTTGCCCAAGCTAAGGAGCGCCTGACTGCCGCCGGCTTCTCTCGCATCGATTATGTCGCTCTGGTCAACGCCCTGACGCTCGAGCCGCTAGACCGTGCGGGCGGCCCGATGCGGCTCATTGCAGCGGCGATAATCGGTCGCACAAGGCTCATCGACAACATCGCTGTCGACCTGTGAGTTCTGACGTCACGGCGGCGTTAACCATTTCTTTGCCATCGCGGCCCGAAGTTCGGCTCACCAGAACGGGGGAGCAAATCAAGTGGGCGCAATTAGTCACAAGAGTGCGGAATTCCTGATCCGCAGCCGTCTCGCCGATGCCGAGCGCGGCGATGTCGACGCCTTGTTCGAACTCGGCGTAACCTATTCGACCGGCCGTGGGGGCGTTTCGGTCGATCTCATCGAAGCACACAAGTGGTTCAACCTCGCGGCCCTCTCGGGCTGCACGCGTGGCCAGCAGTGCCGTGCCGAGATCGCGATCGAGATGACGGCTCGCGAAATCGCCGAGGCGCAGCGCCAGGCGCGTTCCTGGCTCGGCTCGCACCAGCGTTACGCCGCCTGAAGCTACCGATACGGCTGCGGGGGCGGCTGTTGCGGGAAGGGTTGAGGTTGCGGGTAATAGTTCTGCTGGGGCTGTTTGAGCACCAGCACGACGCGGCTGTTCTGCAACCAGGTCGCGTCATGGGCCGCAGCAGTGGTGGGCCGCTCCCGGCCCCAGCTGACGGTCAGAAGTTGCTCCGGCGGCACTCCTGACGCGATCAGATAATTGCGGACTGCGGCCGCGCGCCGCTCACCTAAAGCGAAAGCATAGTCGCGCGATTGCCGCCCGTCGGCATGACCTTCGATGCTCGCCTGTACGAACGGGCGCTGGATCAGCCATTGGGCTTGCGCGGTCAAAGTCGCTTGGGCCTGTGGCGTAAGCACATAGGAATCACGAGCGAAGCGGACGGTATCCGATCCCGCCTTGGAGCGGAGATCAGCTTCGAGCACGGGGATCGCCAGCATTGGCCCTTGGGGAGGGAATTGACCCGGTTGCTGCGGATATTGGCCCGGCGGCGGAGGAGCCGGCGGGTAGCCGTAAGGGTCGTAGTTCTGAGCCGAAGCCGCGGCTGCGACGAACCCGGCGGCAATCATCAATCCACGCAAGATCATTGGGCAGCTCCCGACCAGTTCGGGTCTGCGCCCGGTTGCGGCGTCCCGAGCAGCTTCGCATCGCCGCCGCCCACGGAAACGGTGTACAGGCTGGCCACGCCCGTGCCCTGTTGCGTGCGCTGGAAAACTAGCCATTCGCTGTCGGGCGCCCAGCTCGGCGCTTCGTCCTGCCAGCCGTTGGTCAACATCTTCTCGCCGCCGCCGCTTGGGCTCATCACACCGATGTGCGCCGCAGCACCGGTCCAGCGTGAGAAGGCGATGCGCTCGCCGTCCGGACTCCAGACCGGAGAGGAGCTCGACCCAGGACCGAAGCTGATCCGGCGCTGGCCGGAGCCGTTGGCATCCATCACGTAGATTTGCTGCGATCCCGAGCGGTCGCTTTCGAAGACGATCTTCGAACCGTCCGGCGAGAAGCTCGGCGACGTGTCGACGCCGGGTGCGGTCGTGAGCCGCTGCGGGAATCCGCCGTTCGCGTCGATGACATAGATATCGGTGTTGCCGTCGGCCGCCATGGAGAAGGCGATGCGGCGCCCATCCGGCGAGAAGCGGGGGGAGAAGCTCATCGACGGCGACTGCAGCAGAGCACGGTCGCTGCCGCCGTCGACGTCGATCAGCCGTACGTGCGGCGTCCCGCCGGCGAAGCTCATGTAGGCGATGCGCTGGCCATCGGGAGACAGGCGCGGGCTGGTCACGGTGACCTCGCCCTGCGTCAGATAGCTGTGATCAGTGCCGTCCCAGTTCATGATCGCGAGGCGACGAACAGGCTGGGTGCGCGATCCGGTCGCGGCGACATAGGCGATGCGGCTGTCGAAATGGCTCGGCCGCTTGGTGATTGCCTTGACGAATGAGCCGGCGCAGCGATGCGCGGCGCGGCGCCACTCGGTGGACGCTACCGCGAAACCTGCCCGCGCCATCTCGCGACGCTGCTTCAGATCGTAGAGGTAGCAGACGACCGTAATGCGGCCGTCGTCACGCGCCTGAACGTAGCCGGTGACCAAGGCCCCGGCGCCGATGTTCGCCCAGGTCGGGTAAAGCGGAGCGCCCGCCTCCGTGGGCGTATATTGCTTCAGCCCGTTCGGCCCCATCGGGTAAATGGCGCGCGTGGTGCGCAGATCGGACACGATCTGCTGTGCGATTTGGATGCCGATCACGCCGGTCTCGCCGCCCTCGGTCTTCACATTCTTCGGGGTCGGAAGCTGCGGGACGGCGATCACCAGCTGCGGCGACTGGGCCTGCGCGGCAGCCGCCGGCGTGAGCAGCGCAGTAGCGAGGAGCAAGGACTTTGGTTTGAACAAACGCATTACTTCCCGGCCATGATTGCATTGAACCGCTCGACCCAGTCGCGGGGCTGACGCTGCGGCCGGCCATCGCGGTCGAGGTAGGCGGCTGTCACCCTCGCATCGGTCAATTGTTCGGTTCCGCGGATGACCTGCTGATGAATGTCTACCGAAGCGGCGCGAACCGCTTCCACCGTGCTCACGACAATGAGATCGTCCCCAAGCCGGGCGGGCTTCTTGTACTTGATGTTCACTTCGGTGACGAAATAGGCGCTTCCGTCCGACCGCAGCGCCTCACCCTGATCGACGCCGACCGCGCGGATCATGTCCGAGCGTGCCCGTTCCATGAATTTCAGGTAGTTGGCGTAATAGACCACGCCCGCCGTGTCGGTGTCCTCGAAGTAGACGGTGAGGGCAAAACGGTGCTCCGGTCCGACGAAGCCGCCGCGATAAGGTGTGTGGAACTCGCTCACTTCCGGGCTTTTAGCTCCTCGACGCGGCGGATGAGATCGCCTTGCGCCGCCGCCACGTCGGCAAGGTGCATGCCCCAGCCGGGGATGAACATGCCGAGCATTCCGACCTCGCCGTAGACCCGGTCGGTACGCTTGTCCTTCGGGTCGGCATTGATGCGGATCGAAAGATAGCCGCGCTGCCCGTCATTGACGCAGCGCGACGAGACCAGATCTTCGGTGCGGACGAACTGCGTCGACGGCTGGCCCTCGGTGGACCAGCGGATCGGGCCGCCCGGGACCGGGAGCGACCAGCGGGAATTCCAATAGCTGTCGAGGTTTTCCCAGCGTGTTGAGCCCGGACGGGCGGGGTTGGTGCAGGCGACGGTCATGCCGGGCTGAGGCGCAATCCCGAAAATCGCCCCGGCGGGAGGTACATTGTTCTCGCGAAAGCTGACCCAGCTCATCACGCAGCCGGTCTCGCCCGGAGAAGCGCACACCGGCGTCGACTTGAACGTTCCGCCAACGCGCCTGCCCTGAGGCACGAGGACGTTGAACCCGGGGAGGATCGCCAGCCGCATCTGCCGCGCGATCGGCTTGCCCTCGATTTCGTTCTTGATGAGCTCCTGCAGCATCAGCGAGCCCTGGCTGTGGCCGATGAGCACGAAAGGGCGGCCCTTGTTGTAGCGCGCCAGATAGGTGCGCCAGGCGCTCGCAACATCGGTGTAGGCGAGCGTGGCTGGGCGGGTCATGTCGGCTCCGGCCGCTGCCGCCGCCACTGCGCCCAGCGTCATCTGGCGATAAACGGGAGCGAAGGTCCGGCACACACCGGCGAAGCGCGCGAATTGCATCTGGACGGCATTGGTTTCGCCGTTGTTCGGGACGAGGTCGCTGTTCATCCCGCTGTCGGCGGAAACCGTCGGATAGATGTAGAAGCAGTCGAGCGGCGCATTCTTCGCGACTGAACTCTGCCCGACGGAGCCGTAGCCGTTTGGGTTGAGCGCCGTCGTTCCGAGCGGTGTGGAGCAGAGATCCGAGCGGCCCGGCAGGCAGAGCCAGTTCGACGCCTTGGAATAGTCGGTCGCCGCCGGAGAAGGCTGGGCCGAAGCCGGTACAGCCGCTGCGAGCGCGGCGGCGGTCAGCACTAGGGTACGGATCACTTGGAGCTTGCTCCCGGGTCGAACAGTCCGGCTTGCGCGCCGGGCGGTGGGTTGAGGCCGAGATGGGTATAACCCCGGCCGTTGAGGCAGCGTCCGCGTGCCGTCCGGGCGATGAGGCCAAGCTGAATGAGGTAGGGCTCGATGACATCCTCGATCGTGTCGCGCGGCTCGGACAAGCCGGCGGCCAGCGTCTCCGCGCCCACCAGGCCCGCCGCCATAGAGATCGGCGATCATCGTCAGGTAGCGGCGGTCCATCGCGTCGAGACCAAGCGCGTCAATCTCCAGCCGCGACAGCGCCTTGTCGGCCACGGCGGCATCGATCGATTCGGCGGTCACGGCATGGGCGAAATCGCGCACTCGGCGAAGCAGGCGTCCGGCGATGCGCGGCGTACCGCGTGACCTGCGAGCGACTTCACGCGAGCCATCGTCGCTGATCCCGACACCGAGCAGGCGTGACGCCCGGCGGATGACCTGTTCGAGCTCCTCCACCGTGTAGAAGTTCAGGCGGATCGGAATACCGAAGCGGTCGCGCAGCGGGGTGGTCAGAAGTCCCTGCCGCGTCGTCGCGCCGATCAAGGTGAAGCGCGGCAGATCGATACGGACCGAACGCGCGGACGGACCTTCGCCGATCATCAGGTCGAGCGCGCGATCCTCCATTGCGGGATAAAGGACTTCCTCGACTGCCGGGTTGAGGCGGTGAATTTCGTCGATGAAGAGGACATCGCCGTCCTCCAAATTGGTCAGAAGCGCTGCAAGATCGCCCGACTTGGCGATGACCGGGCCGGAGGTGGCGCGGAAACCCGACGCCCATTTCGCGCGCGACGATGCCTGCGAGCGTTGTTTTGCCGAGCCCGGGCGGGCCATGAAACAGCACGTGGTCGAGCGCCTCGCCCCGGCTCTTCGCGGCATTGACGAAGATGCGCAGGTTCTCCCGCGCCGCCTGCTGCCCGACGAACTCGTCGAGGCTCTTCGGCCGAAGCGCCGCGTCAGCGTCTTCGGTCGTTCGCTCCGGCGTCGTGATTCGGGCGGGATCGGTGGCCATCTCTAGGGTTTGATTTGCAGATGGACGGGCTGGCGACAAGGCGCATACTGTCAGCCCGTCACGTGAGCTTGCGGGGGCAGCATGCAGGTCGATCGACGGACTTTCACGACCGCGGCGGTGGCGGCGCTGGCAGCTGGCCCGGCAATGGCGCAACGGCGCTCCGCGAGCGGCTGGTACGACCGGGCCGATCATTATCGACGGGCTCGGCGGCACAGGCGATCCGTACACGGACGAAGGCATCACCCGGATGAGCGACCGCGGCTGGACCGAAACGGTGGCGACGGGCGTGACGGTTATACGCGATACGGTCATGCCCGTGGGGAACACCGCCGATCCCTGGGCCGACTATCAGAAGGACATTGGGGCGAAGAGGGACCTGGTCGCGGCCAACCCCGACCGGCTGATCATCGTCCAAAGCGCTGCCGACATCCTGAAGGCGAAACGCGAGAAGAAGCTCGGGATAGTCCTTGGCACGCAGGACACGGCGATGGTCGGGCCGGAGCTGCATCGGCTGAAGCAGCTGAGATCCGACGGCGTGCTGACCGTCCAGCTGACCTACAATAACCGCAATCTCGCGGGCGACGGCGCGCTGGAACCGGCCAATGCAGGGCTATCGAAGCTCGGTCGCGCGACCATCGAGCGGATCGAGGCGGAGAAGCTGCTGCTAGACCTCAGCCATGGCGGCGCACGGACGATGGCCGAGGCCGCGGCGCATGCGAAGCGGCCGCTGGTCATCAGCCATACCGGCGCGCGGGCGCTTGCCGACCATGTCCGCAACACCAGCGACGAAACGATCAAGGCGGTCGCCGACAAAGGCGGCGTCGTCGGCGTCTATTTCATGCCGTTCCTGACGCTCGAACTCCAAGCCGAAAGGCGAGGACCTGCTCCGCCATGTCGAGCACATCGCCAATGTGGCGGGCGAGGATCATGTCGGGATCGGCACCGACAACGGCCCGCTTCCGCAGCTTGCTCGACGCAAAGGCGAAGGAGCTGACTGCGCAAGTGGGCGCTGGAACGGATCAAGGCTGGGCATCGCCGCGCCGGGCGAAGGCGATCGACGTCTATCCCATCGTCGCCGATTACAACTCGGTCGACCGCTATCGCCGTTTCGCCGCCGACCTGCAGAAGCGCGGCTGGAGCGAGCGGCGGCTCGAGAAGCTGATGGGCGGCAATTTCCTGCGCGTTTACCGCGACGCCTGGGGCGGTTGACCTAGACGGAGTGCTCGACGTCCTCGCCGAGGATTTCGACCCAGTCGTGCTTCCGCTCCTCCCAGACCGAGAACTTCGGCGACAGGGAAATAGGGATCGTCGAACGCGCCGAGCGGGATCGCGACCAGTCCGTCGAACTTGTTCTCGATCTCGTAATGTACGGCCGAATCCGCACTCCGGGCAGAAGCTGTGCGTGATACGGTTGCCGCTGTCGGCGAAGTGGACCCAGGTCTTCGATAACGCCGTCCGACTGAACTGCTCGACGGGCCACCGTGCCTGCGCGCGAAGGCGCTGCCCGGGCGCTTCTTGCAGTCGAGGCAATGGCATACCGACACGCGCACGGGTTCGCCCGTGACAGTCGCCTTGAGCTGACCGCAACGGCAGGATGCGGTTCGGACTATCACTTCGCTGCCTTGCGGAGTGCGAGCCGGACGAGGGCGTCGAGCCCCACTTCCGGCCCAAGTTCGTCCTGGGCCGCATTGACGGCGGCGCTTGCGTCGGCGGGCTTGAAGCCGAGATTGGCGAGTGCGGACAGTGCGTCGGCGGCGGCTCCGGCACGTGGAACCGGAGCGAGCGAGGCGCCGAGACCCGCTGAGCCGAGCTTGCCCTGAAGCTCGTTGGCGATACGTGCGGCAAGCTTCGGCCCGACGCCATTGGCGCGGCCGATCATTGCCTTGTCGCCTTGGCTGACGGCGCGGGCGAGCTCGTCCGGCGTGAGAACGGAGAGGATCGCGAGGGCGAGCCTGCCGCCGACGCCCTGGACGGACGTCAGCGCACGGAACGAGTCCCGCTCCACGGTCGAGCCGAAGCCGAACAATGTCCATGCATCCTCGCGCACCTGAAGCTCGGTCAGGATGAGGACGTCTCCTCCGACGGGCCCGATCGCTTCGAGCGTACGGCTGCTGGCGTGGACGAGATAGCCGACGCCGCCGACGTCGATGATCGCCGTGTCGGCGCTGGTTTCGGCGAGTTTTCCGGTGAGGCGGGCGATCATGAATTCAGAGCCTAGACGAACGGGCCTGGGTCGCAACGTGATGCGCGTGCGTAATGGCCACGGCGAGCGCATCGGCGGCATCCGGCCCAGCAATCTTCGCGCCCGGAAGCAGGCGCGACACCATGGCGTGCACCTGCACCTTTTCCGCATTGCCGTTGCCCACGACGGCCTTCTTCACGAGGCGCGCGGCATATTCGGCGACGGGCAGACCGCCGCGAGCCGCAATCATCAGGATCACGCCCCGGGCCTGCCCAAGCTTCAGGGTCGACTGCGGATTCTTGTTCACGAACACTTCTTCGACGGCGACGCCGTCCAGGCCCGCGTCGGCAATCAAGGCTTCCAGCTGCCGCGCGAGATCGGCAAGTCGCTCCGGCAAGGGTGCGGCGGCGTTCGTCTTCAATTGTCCATTGGCGACGTGAGAAAGGCGGTTGCCGTTCGCTTCGATCACGCCCCAGCCGGTCGTTCCGAGGCCGGGGTCGAGACCGAGAAGCCTAGGCAAGCTTCTCCAACTCCTCGTCGGGGACATTGTAATTGCCCCATACGGTCTGGACGTCGTCGTCCTCTTCGAGCGCGTCGATCAGCTTCATCAGCGTTCCCGCGTCGTCGCCGCGAACCTCGACTTCATTTCCCGGCTTCCACCCGAGCTTCACCGCTTCCGCCTCGCCCAGCGCGCCTTCGAGAGCCTTGGCAACTTCGTGGAGCGAATCCACCGACGTCCAGATTTCGTGACCATCCTCGTCCGACGCGACGTCGTCGGCTCCGGCCTCGATCGCCGCCTCAAGCACCTTGTCGGCATCGCCCGCGGAGGCTCCATATTCGATCAGGCCCATCCGCTCGAAACCATGGCTCACCGAGCCGCTTGCGCCGAGATTGCCGCCATTTTTCGAAAATGCCGTGCGGACGTTCGTCGCCGTGCGGTTCCGATTGTCGGAGAGAGCTTCGACGATCAGCGACACGCCGCCCGGACCGAAGCCCTCGTAGCGGATCTCCTCGTAATTCTCGGCATCACTGGCGCTCGCCTTGTCGATGGACCGCTGGATATTGTCCTTTGGCATCGACTGCGCCTTTGCGGCCAGGACCGCGGCGCGCAGGCGGGCGTTCATGTCCGGGTCGGGCAGGCCCATCTTGGCCGCGACGGTGATTTCGCGGCTCAGCTTGGAGAACATCGCCGAGCGCTTTTTATCCTGCGCGCCCTTGCGATGCATGATGTTCTTGAATTTGGAATGGCCTGCCATTGCCGTTCCTTACGCGAGACCGAGCGCCGAGCGATAGGTTTCGAGCAGGGCATCCATCTCCTGCCGGGTATGCGCCTCAAGCTTCCGCAGACGCACGACCGCCCGCATCGTCTTGGTGTCGTACCCATTGGACTTCGCCTCGGCATAGACGTCCTTGATGTCGTCCGAGATGCCCTTCTTTTCTTCCTCGAGCCGCTCGATGCGCTCGATGAACAGCCGCAGCTGATCGGCCGCGACGTTGCCTTCCGCCATTTGTCATATTCTCCGTTCAGGGATTCGGCGCGGCTGTAAGCGAGGCCTCGCACGCGCTCAAGCCGGTTGAACCCACGTCGCAACCCGTTATGTCGCCCTGCGCACGCACGAAAGGTAACATGTGACCGAGCCGCTGAGACCGCGCTCCCGAAAAGTGAAGATTCTCGCGACCCTCGGCCCCGCGTCGAGCAAGCCCGAGATGATCAAGAAGCTCATGCTGGCGGGCGCCGACGCCTTCCGGATCAACATGAGTCACGGCGATCAGAAGTCGAAGGCCAAGCTGGTCGACGCGATCCGAGCGCTCGAGAAGGAGATGAAGCGGCCGACGACCATCGTCTTCGACCTTCAGGGACCAAAGCTGCGCGTCGGCAGCTTCGAGGGCGGCTCGGCTTTGCTTGAGAAGGGCAAGAAGGTCGTCCTCGACCGGCAGAATACTCCGGGCGACGCCACGCGATTCGAACTTCCGCATCCCGAATTGTTCGTCGCTGTCGGAGAAGGCGACCGCCTGCTGATCGATGACGGCAAGGTTCGCCTGAAGATTCTCGAGGTCGGGGAGAACAAGCTGACTGCCGAGGTCCAGGTCGGCGGCACGATCTCCAACAGCAAGGGCGTGAACGTTCCGGACGTGGTCGTTCCGATTCCCGCGCTGACGGAGAAGGACAAGTCGGACCTCCAGTTCGCCCTGGAGCAAGGCGCGGACTGGATTGCCTTGTCGTTCGTCCAGCGGCCCGAGGACGTTGCAGAGGCGCGCGCGCTGATCGGCGAGAAGGCCGCGCTGATGGCCAAGATCGAGAAGCCTGCCGCGATCGAGCGGCTGACCGACATCATCGCGCTGGCGGACGGAGTCATGGTCGCTCGCGGCGACCTCGGCGTCGAACTGCCGCCACAGGACGTGCCGCCGCTGCAGAACCGGATCGTCGCCACGGCGCGCCAGTTCGGCAAGCCGGTCGTCGTCGCAACGCAGATGCTCGAGTCGATGATTACCTCGCCGACGCCCACGCGGGCCGAGGTGAGCGACGTCGCCACCGCCATCTACGACGGCACTGACGCCGTGATGCTCTCCGCCGAGAGCGCTGCCGGCAAATATCCGGTTGAGGCCGTGTCGATGATGAACAGCATCGCCGAAAGCGTGGAGCGCGACCCGGTCTATTCCTCCCGCATCCACTTCACGGAAACGAAGCTGGAACCCACGATCGCCGACGCCTTGTCCGGTTCTGCGCGGCAGATCGCCGGCACGGTTTCGGCAACGACCATGGTCGTCTTCAGCAAGTCGGGCTCGACCGCGCGGCGCATCGCCCGCGAGCGTCCGCCGGTGCCGATCCTCGCCATGAGCCCGTCCCAGGTCACGTCGCGCCGGATGGGTCTCTACTGGGGCGTGCACTCGGTTCATTCGAAGGATGTTTCGAGCTTCGAGGAGATGGTCGGCAAGGCCAAGCGCATGGCGCTTCGTCATCACCTCGCCAAAGGTGGAGACCGCGTACTGATCATGGCCGGTATTCCGTTCGGTACCGCAGGGTCGACCAACGTGCTGCACGTCGTCCGCCTGGTAGGCGACGAACTCGAACGGCACAGCTCACCCGAATAATCAGCGCGGCAGAAGCGCGGGGATTTCGTCCGGAATCTCGCGGGCGAGGAAGCCGATCGGTCCGACTTTCCTGGCAAGCGCTTCGCCCGCCTCGCCGTGCAGCAGGACGGCCCAGAGCAGCGCCGTGAGGGTGTCGGCTCCCCGCGCAATCAGGCCGCCGACGATTCCGGCGAGCGTGTCGCCGCTGCCCGAGACCCCGAGGCCGGGCGCTCCGCCGCTATAGCTCCATGCGCGCCCGTCCGGTGTGACGACATGGCTGGTGACGCCCTTGACGAGAACGTTTGCGTGGTAGCGCTCGGCAGCGCGCAGACCGCACTGGATCGGTTTGGCGGCAATTTCGTCTTCATCGCAGTCGAGTAGGGACGCAAGTTCGCCCGCGTGCGGGAGGAGAACGGGCAGGGCTTCCGAGCCGCGCTTCCCCGGATCCAGCGGCTTGAGGCTGTGCAGCAGCGCCGCGTCGAGCACGACAGATGCCGAGCTTTGCAGCAAGGCAGCGGCAAGCGCTTCGCAACTGGCGGACGTGGCCATGCCGGGCCCCGCGACGACCACATCGGAGCGGTCGGCTTCCTTGCGCAGACGGTTGACGGCCGCTTTTGTAAAACCGCCGTCACGAGCCTCTTCCATTCCGAGCACCATCGCTTCCGGCATGGCCAGCGAGGTGTCGATAGCGACGTCTCTCGAGGGTCGCCATGCGCAGCTTGCCCGCGCCCGCGCGCATGGCCGCATTGGCGACAAGGAGAGCCGCACCCGCCAATTCGCGGCAGCCGGCGATGATGAAGATGCGTCCCTTGGTTTCCTTGTCGCCGTCCACGACGGCCGGCAGCGGGTGGCCCTTCAGCGCCGTGCGGGTCAGCGCCTTGCCCGCCTTCATCGGGTGCCGGTCATCTTGTCGGGCTCCGCAGTCTGAGGCGCTCCTTCCGCTTCGAGCGGCGCACCGTGGTTCCACGCTTCCAGCTTCGGAATGCAGAGGCCATCGGCATCGGGCTCGAAATCATAGACGCATATGCCGCAGTTCAGGATTTCGGCCTGCTTGTCGATCTCAAGGATCGCTTCTTCGGTCAGCTCCTCAAGGATGTAGCGCATGCAGAGCACGACGACCTGGTGGCAGACGATCAGCACGCGCCGGTCGCAATAGTGCAGGTTGATCGTGTTGAGCGCCGACCGCAGCCTCAGGATGACGTCCGCCCAGCTCTCACCGCCTGGGGGCCTGTGGTAGAATTTCCCGAGTTTGGTGCGATGCGCCGATTCTTCGGGATACTTGGCGCGGATGCCGACGCCGGTCAGCCGGTCGAAGATTCCGAACTCGCGCTCACGAAGGCGTTCGTCGACGACCAGCTTGACGGACCCGCTCAGCCCGCCCGCGGCGCAGATCGCCTCTGCCGTTTGCCTTGCCCGGACGTACGGCGATGAAAGGATGACTTCGGGGCGCTCTTCGGCAGGCAGTGCGGCGAACCACCGCCCCGTCGCTTCCGCCTGTTCATGGCCGAGTTCCGAGAGCGGCACGTCGACATCGCGCACGTCGATGTCGATTTCGTGCAGGCCAGCCTCGTCGGCAATATCGCGCGCGACATTGCCCTGGCTCTGCCCGTGCCGCACCAGCCACAGCTTCTCCGGCCAATTCTGCCGCATTCGCGCCTCCTCGATCGACACTAAGCATGAAGTGCAGTTCCGGTTCCTGCGCCTGTCTTGCGAGGTGGCGCTGCTTCGTGGAGAAGGACTCGAGGGAGGGGCGATGGGGTTGGAACTGGAACAGGCGAACGGCGAGAGCTTGGCGGTCGAGGCCGGGCCGGCGCTCGAGCCCGTTGAGTCGGGCTACAAAAACGTGCTTCGAGTCCGCATGGCGGTCCTGTGGCTAATCCTCTGGGCCGGGGGCGTCGCCTGCGACTTTGGCTTTCCTGAAGCCGACTCCATTCTACGGACTGCCGACCATCGGAATTCCCGATCCTTGCGGCCGTCGGCCTCGTCGCCACGCCGCGGCGTATCTACGACCGCCTTCGTTACCGCCTGACCGACCGGCTTCTTCAGGTCGTGCGCGGATGGCTGTTCCACGTCGACACCATTGTCCCGCTGGTCCGCGTCCAGCACATCGACGTGACCCGCGGCCCCGTCGAAAAGATCTTCGGCGTTGCGACGCTCGTCGTGCACACTGCCGGAACCCACAACAGCGTGGTGACCCTGCCCGGCCTCTCTCCAGAACGAGCTGCCGAGATCCGCGACATCATCCGCGAACATGTCCGAACCGATTTCGCCTGACGACCGGTCCGTCGGGCCGCCTGAGCGGCTCCACCCCTTCTTCCTGCTGACCGGGCTCGGCGGGTCGCTGAAGGGCATGGCTGGCGGCTACGCCCTCATCGGCTATTTCGCGGCGTCTGGCCGGTGGGGCACCGCGCTCATCGGGTTGATCTTCCTGCTGTTGTTCATGGGCGTAGGCGTGCTGCTGTATTGGCGCCGCTTCGAATTTCGCGTCGGCCAGAACGAAATTCGCATCGACAGCGGCATCCTCAGCCGGACTCACCGCTCGATCCCGTTCGATCGGGTCCAGGACGTCGACATCACGCAGGGGCCGATCGCGCGTCTGCTCGGCCTGGCGCGCGTGAAATTCGAAACCGGCGCGTCGGGCGGCGAGGAGGAAGGAGTCCTTCAGGCGATCCTCTTGGAGCGCGCCGAAGAGCTTCGCGAGCTCGTGCGATCGCGGCGGGTCCGGTCCGTCACGGCGGCGGTCGAGACTCCGGAGGCGGTCGAGGAGGCGGGCCCGATCTACGCGCTCAGCCTCAAGCGCCTGCTCCTCGCGGGCACGTTCAATTTTTCGCTGGCCCTGCTGGCGGGCCTGTTCGGCCTGACGCAGACATTCGGTGACGCTCTGGGCTTCGACCCGTTCAGCCGCGGCTTCTGGCTGAATATCTTGAGCGCGAGCGGCCCGGTCCGCGACTTCATCCTTGCGCATCGGGCGACCACGGCAGTTGTCGGCGTCATCACGCTCATCCTGCTCGGCATTATCACCGGTATCGTTCGCACGACGCTGACGGACTACGGCTTCCGGCTGGACCGCACTGGCGTGGGCCTGCGCCGCCGACGTGGCCTGTTCACGCGCACCGACGTCACTCTGCCGATAAAACGCGCGCAGGCGGCGCTCGTGGCGAGCGGGCCGGTACGCGACCGGTTCGGCTGGCGCGAGCTAAGGCTTCAGAGCCTGGCCAAGGACGAGGGCGGCAAGGGGTCGCACGTCGTTGCGCCACTCGCCCGCGACGAGGAGGTCGGGCGTATTCTCACCGAGCTGGAATGGGCGCCGCTGCCAGACAAGGTGTCCTGGATAGGGTGTCCAGGGCCTACATCACGACGCTCGCAATCGGGATGACCCCGCTCTATTTCGCCGCCATCGGAAATCTGTTCTTCCGGCCGCTCATAAGCGCGGCGATCGCCGTCGCGCTGCTGGGCGTGCTCGCGACTCGCTGGCTGGCCTGGACACGCACCGGCTACGCGGTCGACGGGGAGAGGCTGTTGGTCCGGACCGGCTGGTGGCAGCGCCGGATCGCGATCCTTCCGGCGCGGAAGATCCAGAGCGTCGATCTTCGCGAGAGCTTTCTCAGCAGGACGTTCGGGATCGCCGCGCTCCAGTTCGGCGTCGCCGGCGGCGGTATGAGCGGCCATTCCATCCCCGCAATCCCCAGGGGGGAGGCGCGCAAGTTGCGCGATCGCCTGCTAGACTTCGGCGCATGACGTACGCGCTTGGGGTGGAGCGCTCGGCGGGCGGGCAGCCATGGAGATGGCGCCGCTCGGGCGAGCCCGGATTGACGATGGACGCGCTGGTGGACGAGCTTCTGCTCGCCCGCGGCGTCGCGCGCGACGATCTGGAGCGCCATCGCAAACCGACCATTCGCGATTTCCTGCCCGACCCGTCCTGCTTCAAGGACATGGACACGGGCGCCAAGCGACTGGCCGATGCGATCGAAGGCGGCGAGATGGTCGCGATTTTCGGCGACTATGACGTCGATGGAGCGACCAGCGCCGCAGTCCTGAAACTGCTGCTGCGCCGGCTTGGCGCGGAGCCGATGGTCTACATTCCTGACCGGCTGATGGAGGGTTACGGGCCGTCCGGCGCCGCACTGGTCGAGCTGAAGCAGCAAGGCGCTAGCCTGGCGATCACGGTCGATTGCGGTGCGCAGGCCTTCGAGGCACTGGCGGAAGCGAAGGCAGCCGATCTCGACGTCATTGTCGTCGATCATCACCAGTGCGCGACGTTGCTGCCGGTGGCCTATGCTATGATCAATCCGAACCGGCTGGACGAGGGCGAGTTAGGCTCTGCTCACGGCCATCTGGCCGCAGTCGGAATGGCTTTCCTGCTGGGCGTCGCACTGGTCCGCGAATTGCGGTCGCGGAGCTTCTTCGATGGGCGCGATGAGCCGAAGCTGATGGATCTTCTCGACCTTGTCGCCCTCGGCACGGTCGCCGATGTCGCCCGGCTGCATACACTCAACCGCGCCTTCGTGACCCAAGGATTGAAGGTCATGGGCGGCCGCCAGAACATCGGCCTCAACGCGCTTGCCGAAGCTGCGCGGCTGGTAAAGGCGCCGAGCTGCCGTGACCTGGGCTTCGCACTGGGGCCGCGGATCAACGCCGGTGGTCGGGTGGGGAAGTCGGATCTCGGCGTTCGACTCCTGACGTCTACCGACCCGGAGGAAGCGCGAACCATCGCTGCCGAACTCGACCGCCTCAACGAGGAGCGCCGCGCGATCGAGATGCAGGTCTGCGAACAGGCTCTCGAGCAGGCGGACAAGCTCAACGGCGCGCCGGTTTTGACGGTCATGGGTGCGGGCTGGCATCCCGGCGTGATCGGCATCGTGGCGGGGCGGGTGAAGGAGCGTTTCGGCCGCCCTGCGATCGTCATCGCCGAGGTTGAGGACGGTACCGGCAAGGGCTCGGGCCGTTCCATCAGCGGAGTGGACCTTGGCGCGGCCGTGCTCGCGGCCAAGGATTCAGGTTTGCTCGTCGCAGGTGGGGGTCACGCCATGGCCGCCGGACTGACCCTGCCGGTGGGCGGGCTGAAGGCCTTCCGCGATTTCATCAGCCACCGCCTCGCTGCCGATGTCGAAACGGCGCTGTGCGGGCGCGCCTTGCTCCTCGACGCTTTGCTTGCTCCCGGCGGTGTTGCGGGCAATCTCTGCGACGCTCTCGAAGCCGCCGGCCCCTATGGCGCCGGGTGGCCCGCGCCGCGCGTAGCCGCCGGCCCGGCTCGCCTCATCAAAACCGGCATTGTCGGTGACGGCCATATCCGCGGCCTGGCGTGCGGCGACGACGGCAAGAGCTTCAAATGGATCGCCTTCCGCACGGCAGCGACCGACCTGGGCCAGGCGCTCCTTTCCTCCCCCGGCGACAAGCGCTGGTGGCTGGCCGGCACGATCAAGCGCGACGAATGGAACGGCGGGAATGCTGCCGAGATGCACCTGGAGGACGCCGCCCTCGCTTGACCCGCACGCGAGGCTTTCGTAACGGGCACTCCGCTTCTCCAAGCGGCCCCTTCGTCTAGCGGTTAGGACGCGGCCCTTTCACGGCTGAAACACGGGTTCGATTCCCGTAGGGGTCACCAGCCGGTGCAAATATCTAGATATCCGTCCGTTATACGTCAGATCTCTGCGTCCAGTTGCTAGGCTACGGTAGGCAAGATCTCGACGATGATGTCTCCCGCGACCAGGGACTTGGCCTCAGACTCCCAGAAGCCGTAGGGTCGGCCGTTCCGATAGATCCGAACCCCTAATCCTCTGGCTATCGAGGACATCGGCTTTCCGTATTCCTCGGGCTTGATCTCGCGCTCCGCAAGTCTGACCCTTCCTTGGCTCGACACGAGATCTGCCAGATAGTCGACGGCCCTCGGCCCATACGCAGCGTTGGCCAGCAAGAGCCCGGCGAAACCGGCTGGGTTGATGACCGTGGTCGCTCCAGCCTGACGAGCGGGAAGCTCGTTGTCGTGATTGCGAACGGCAATGCTTATCGGAAGATCCGGTGCGAGCCGCCGCGCAGTGAGGGTCACGAGAATTGAGGTATCGTCGCGCCCGGCTGAAACGATCATTGCCTTGGCATGAGCGACTTTCGCATCGTCGAGAATTCGATCCCTCGTTGCGTCCCCGATCATCATCGAGCAGCCGACCGATCGGGCCCGCTCCGCTGCCTCCGCATCGCGATCGATCACGACGATGTCATGTGCATTCGTGCCCCTGGCGATCAGCTCTTCGACGGCCTGTGCGCCGCTGGTGCCGTATCCGCACACCACTATGTGATCGTGAAGGTGCTTCTGGATGTAAGCCATCAGCCATTTGTCCCAAGTTCGTCGAAATACGAAGCTGTATGCCGTCCCCACAAAGATGAGCACGACGAAGAGCCGGATGGGCGTGACGATCAGCGCGTCGAACAGCCGTGCTTGTTCGCTGACCGGAACGATATCTCCATACCCCGTCGTCGTGATGCTGATCATGGTGAAATAGAACACATCGATGAAGCTGATGTGGCCGCCGGACGCGTCCCGAAGACCGTCGCGTTCTGCCCAGTGTACAGCAACGGCCAGCACCACCAGACCGACCGTAAATGACACTCGCCAGGCGATTGACGCCCATACCGGCAGTGGGCTCTTGCGCTTCAATGTCGCGTGGGCCGGATTGTTCAAACGCCGCTCCCTCGCCGCGGCCAATCAGACTTTGATCAGCGCAGGTCGCCTCCGGACGTTGAATTGCTGGTCATGGTTCGGCGCGCCATCCGCATTGTTCCCAATAGCGGGAGCGTCAGCGAGCATCGTTGTGTCGGCACAATTCGAACACTGACCGTGGAGACCGCCCGCCGGCGTCTATGGCGTAAGCGGTCTCCAAAGCCACCCGACGCATCCACTAGGAGGAGTGTCGGGGATGGCTATCCTACGGATGAGAGCGTTGCGGAAAATCAGCGAAAACCCCGTGCAATCCTTGACTTAGGATCGTGCAAGGGCGTCGTCGGACAACTACGTAAAAACCCTAAGAGCGGTCATCCCTTCGGCCGGTCTACTCTTAGGGTCTTGAGGGCGACAGGAGTTCCGTCGGGAGGCAATTCACTCACTTCGACGAACGGAGTATTGGGTAAAAAATAGGGGGAGACCATGACGGAACCCGCATATCCGCGAGCACCGCATGATTACGCGAGCAACACCGACGAGCTGGAACGGCTCGAGACGGCAATGGAAGCGACTCCGCGGGGAGCAGTCCTGGTTTCTGCGATTGCCGTCGGATTGTTGCTGCTCTGCTGGTTTGCGATTTACCTCTTCGTCTTCCTGCCCCGCGGGACCATCGGCTGATGGCGATCAACGAAAGCGCCATTCTCAAGTCAGAATTACGCTGGGCAGCGGTCGTCGCGGCAATCGTCGCGATCATCCTCGGGGCGATTCTGTTCGCGGCGCTCTCGATGCACATCAACCCGCCGAGCAACCGGGAATATGTGGATCCGAAGACGCTGCATTTATCGGCCGAGTTCACCGAAGAGAATCTGGGAACTCGAGTTGATCCCAATGGGCGGGTCGTCGCCCGAATGATCACGACGCAGTTCCAGTTCATTCCGAACTGCCTGCTGCTTCCTGCCGACACCGACGTCACGATGCGTTTCACCAGCCCGGACGTGATCCACGGCCTTCTCGTCACCGGTACGAACGTGAATACGATGGTGGTGCCCGGATATGTCGCGCAGGTCCACACGCGGTTCACGAAAACCGGCGATCTGCTGATGCCGTGCCACGAATATTGCGGGCTGGGACATTCGCAGATGGTGGCCACCGTGAAGGTGGTGCCCCGCGACCAGTTCCGGCCTGATGCACAAGGAAGGGCATATTGTGGCGACAATCGCTGAGCCCGTTCCCGTCGGGCCGCGCGGAGCGCCCCCGGCAGTTTCTGCAGTTCCGGGAGAGTTGCAGACGGGCCGGCTCATCGCGGCTCACGCCTGGGTAGCCTTCGCGGCGTTCGCCGTCGCCTGCCTCCTAGGCGTCTGGCAGATGTGGGCGCGAAGCCCGCTCGTCGCACCCGGCCATACCGCCGGGAACTACTTCCGTTCGGTCACGCTGCACGGCGTCTCGATGGCTTTCGTGCTGACGACATTCTTCATCATGGCGTTCGGCTATTTCGTTGCGGAGACGGCGCTTCGGCGACCGCTCCCCGGACTGAAGTTCGCCTGGGCCGCCTTCTGGCTGGGCATGCTCGGGGTGTTGCTTGCCGCGTTCAGCGTGATCAGCGGCAATGCATCCGTGCTTTACACCTTCTACCCGCCGCTCACGGCGACGGTTTGGTTCTATCTGGGCCTGGTGCTGGTGGTGGTCGCATCGTGGATCTGGTGCCTGCTGATGATCGTCGCGATGCGATCGTGGAAAGCTGCCAATCCGGGCCGTCCGGTGCCGCTCGCAATGTTTGCGACCGTCGCAAATGCAGTCATGTGGCTGTGGACGACAGTCGGCGTGGCTGCCGAGCTACTGTTCCAGATGATCCCGGCTGCGCTCGGGCTCAACGCCATGGTCGATGTCGGGCTTTCCCGAACGCTCTTCTCGTGGACGCTGCACGCGATCGTCTATTTCTGGCTCTTCCCGAGCTACATAGCCTTCTACACGATGGCTCCCAGGGCAGCCGGGGGCAGGCTCTATTCGGATACGATGGGCCGCCTCGCGTTCATCCTCTTCATCCTCTACTCGCTGCCCGTCGGGCTCCACCATCTGTTCATGGACCCCGAGCACTCGAACGGCTTCAAGTTCATCCAGATGTTCCTGACGGCTTTGGTCTCCGTACCGACGCTGCTGACCGTCTTCACCATCACCGCGTCCATGGAGATCGCCGGCCGGATGCGGGGCGGCACAGGCACGTTGGGCTGGATCAAGGCCCTGCCGTGGGATCGGCCGATGGTGCTCGCGACGGGCCTCGCCTTCTTCATGCTGTTCTTCGGCGGAGGAGGCGGGCTCATCAACATGAGCTACGGAATGAATGCGATGGTCCACAACACCAGTTGGGTTACCGCGCACTTCCACCTGATCTTCGGCGGCACCGTGGTCATCATGTATTTCGCGATCGCCTATGCGATGTGGCCGGTGGTGACGGGACGCGCGTTCGCGAGCCTGAAGCCGCTGACGCTGCAGCTCTGGCTATGGTTCGTCGGCATGATGGTGATGACGCTGCCGTGGCACTATACGGGGCTGCAGGGACAATGGCGGCGGGTCGCCGCGTTCGACTATTCGGACCCGACGATCGCGTCCTGGGGTCCGTGGGTGATCGTCTCGCTGGTCGGCGGGATCATCCTGGCAGTGAGCGCGCTGCTGTTCATCTACAATCTCGCCATGCTGCATCGCGCGGGGATCAGGGAGGTTCCTGCCGACGTGCCCTATGCCGAAGCAGTGCACCCGCCCGAGCGCGTTCCGGCCTCCCTCAACGGCTTCGGCCTCTGGAACATCCTCGTCGCACTCCTGATGGCCGTCGCCTACGGCTATCCGATCGCCCAATTCTTCATCGATCCGCCGCCCCAGGCGGTGATCCACAGGCTGAGCTGAGATGGTGCAGACTCCCATCGACGGGCCTTCCCCCTCGAGTGGTGAAAGCGGTGGCCGGACCCCGGCCGGCGCGCCCGCCGAGCAGCGGGCAGTCGACCATCGCTGGCGCGTTTGGGCCGCCGTCGTCGTAGTTCTCGCGCTTTTCGTTGCCGGTCTGCTCGGCCTGGTGATTATCCCGGCGGGGCAGCGCGAGGGGTCGCATCTCACGATGAGCCATGCGATGCGGCGCGCCGCCGGGCTTGAGCCCGGATCGCCCGCCGTTCCGCAGCCGCTCGCGCGATCGACATCCTTGCCGGTCAGCCGCGTGAGCTGGGACCCGGAAATCATGCAGATCCTGGCCGCGGGCAACACGGAACGGGGTGCCGCGCTTGCCGCCCAGACCTGCGCCGCGTGCCACGGCGACAGGGGCCTTTCGCAAACCAACATCCCGGGCCTGGCGGGGCAATCCCCCTACGCCATCTACAAGCAGCTTCACGACTATCGGACGGGTGCGCGGGCACATCCGCAGATGACGCCGGTCGCCAGGCAGCTGGCCCCAACGGACCTGGCTGCTGTCGCCGCCTATTTCTCGGATGCATCGAAGGAATATGCAGCGATGGGCGGGCGCGACCTGATTGGCGAGCGGCCGATCGAGCAGCTGGCACATGAAGGCGACAGCCGTCGCCGGATCCCGGCGTGCCTGAGCTGCCATCTGAACGGGGTCGGGGGTCCGATCGAGAACTCCAGTCATCATCGGTCAGAGCCATGAGTACATGCTGCAACAGCTCAACGCGTACGCCGCGGGCACTCGCAAGAATGATGTCTATGGACGGATGCGCGACATCTCCAGGAAGCTGACGCCTCAGGAGCGCGATGAGTTGTCCCGCTATTTCCAGGGCACATTATGAGAGCCCGAGGAACGAGCGGCAGAAAACCGAACCCAGCGTTGGCATGTTAAGGCCTTGACGCTAAAATGCATCAGACGCGTGTAGAAGTCGCGTCGTGACCAGATCCGGAGGATGCCATGAGGTTCCTGATCGGACTTGCACTCCTAGCCGTCCCAGCGTCCACGTCAGCCGCCAATTACGTCGTCACGCTGGCTGCTCCGCCAGGAGGCACGGTATTGCGCGGCTATGGTGGGCTGCACGCAATTGACGCCAGGTCGGAAAAGACCCTGGTGCGGGTGATATCGCCGGGGAGCGCCGTTGGAAAACGCGGCACAATCCGCGTTCTTGTACTGAATCTCGGCACCACTCCATTTCCCTTTGGTCCGGAGCAGGTCAGCCTTGAAGTCGGCAGCGGTCAGGTACTTGCACCGGTCGCCATCGACGAGTTCATCCGCGGTGCGGAATTGATTGAGCGGGAGCGGAACCGGGCACGGACGATCGAAATTGCAAACGGCGGCGCTGCGGGTTTGGCTGCACGCACCGGCGGCGCGCGGGCCAGTGGCTCATTCGATTTCCTGCCTGACGAGGCCGCTCTGCCCGGGACGAAGACACTGGACGCTATCTACCAAGTCCTTGAAACCCAGATCGTTGAGCCATCCAAGGGATGGGGCGGGTACTACGTGTTCAATGTTCCCAAAGCGGTGAGGGCATCAAAGGCGGACCAGCACCTTACCATCACGGTCACCACCGGATCCGAGGTGCGGCGTTTCACGGCTTCCTTGCGCTACTTTTGAGGCGCGGAGCGACTTGGCCGTCTAGCCTTCCGCGGGGGAGGGCCGTGGAGGAAATTTGGCCAGCGCGGCGGCAATTGCCTGGTCGAGCTTCACGTAATCGATCTTGTCTCGATACTCGCGGTTCGAACCCACGCCGTGCCAGACTGGACGACGTGATGGACCATCGTAGATGTCGATGACGACACTGCGCTCGGTGTAATAATCAACGTCGATGCTTCCGTACGGGTGCCCCCAGCCACCCCAGCCACCCCAATGACCCCAACCACCCCAGCCACCCCAGCCGTGGCCGCCGTAGAATGGGCCATAATCGTTGATTTCGGTTCGATCCTTTTCGCCGATAGCGAACGCAATGGCGAAATCGCCGTTGGGTACGTGCGTGAAGCCTCGAGCCGCCAATGCCCGGTCGATCAACGATTTGACCCGCGAAAACATGAGGGGGTTCATGCCTCGGGGGACCTCAGTCTCGATCCAGCTGTAAGTCCGATAGTTCTGGAAGTTCGCGGCAGGATCGAAGTCGGTGCGAACCGTCGGTCCATAAGCACAGGAGGACAAAAGAAGCGCGGCCGCCACAGGAAGAATGCGCATTGCAGTTCTCCGGTACATATGCCTCGCGATGGCCGTTAGGCCCACCTCTGCAAGACGTGGCCCTTCTTGTCAGCTAAGGCGTCATATTCGTCTGCCATTTCGCGCAACAATGCCGCCGCGGTTCGGTCCCACATTCCCTTGGCAAGTCCGCGGCAATCAGCCGACAGTCGCCGGAAGTATGCCGCATCATCAAGCTCAGTCATAGTCGCCGATAATATGGCAACCGCCAGTCGGACCCATCAGGACTAGTACTGACGCGGCAGCCTGTCCCGGAGCAGAGGTAATTCTTACAGCTGTTGTGAAGGTTCCGCCTTACGCCAACGTGTCTGCAGGATGCCTCGACCTGCGTTCGATCCAGTGGAACCGCGTACCGCCTCCACAAGTTCTGCGACCCGCCACTATGGAGTAAATTGTCGTGAAAAGTCTTACGCTTACAGCAATGGGAGCAGTGCTGCTTCTCGGTGCGTGCAGCAGGACTGACACCTCGGAGTCCAATGTCGACGAAGCGATCACAGTTGAGAATTCGACCAACGACATGACGGCCGGCACGACAGCGACAGGCACCATCGATTCCGCGTTCATTACGGAAGCGATGCAGGGAGACAACGCAGAGGTGGCGATTGGGCAACTCGCCCAAGCGCAGGGAACAAGCCAGAAGGTCAAAGACTTCGGGCGGCTTCTGGTCGCCGACCATGGGTCTCACAAAGAAGAAGTGAAGACGCTTGCCGCAACGGCAGGTGTAGTCGTCACGGACGAACCGAGCGCCGAGGGCAAGGCCAACCTCGAGAAGCTCAAAGCGTTGAGCGGAGCCGAGTTCGACAAGCAGTTCAAAGCGATGATGATCGAGGATCACACCAAGGACATCGCAAAGTACGAGAGGCAAACTGCGTCGAGCGACGCGTCAACAGCCGCTCTGGCTCAGAAAACTCTCCTCACTCTCCGGAAGCATCTGGATGCCGCGAAGGCGCTTTAGCGCGCATAGGTGAGTAGCTCTGACGTAAGGTTCGGCCCTGGAGTGCGGCCGGACCGGGAAGAGCTTTGCCCATGACCTACGATCGGTCCGACTCTTTATTGCCGCAATGGGCCTAAAGCGGACCTAATCCGCTGACGTCTGGAATGGTCGGGAACGGAGATTCATAGACCATGCTTTCTGCGGGATGGTTGGACCTATAGTCTCACCACGTTCAGCCGCCCGCCTTCATGTAGCTGTCCAGAAAGCTTGCGTGGTCTGGCAGCGCCTCGACGGCCTGGCGGATATTGCCTTGCAGGGTGGCCAAGGCCTCGCGCAGTTTGGCTTCCGACATCAAGCGGGCGACATGATGGTAGCTGGCCGGCTGTTGCCGCTGTCCGAGCATGACCTGCACCCAGCTGTCGACACGGAAGAGGTCGTGGCTGTCCTGATAGGCGTGAGCATGATCGCGAAAGAGCTGGATGCGCTCGGCCAGCGAGTTCGGGATGTCCATGTTTCGGCAGTGTCGCCAGAACTCGGAATCGTCGCGTTCGGTCGCGTGGTAGTGGAGGATGATGAAGTCGCGAATGCCGACGATCTCGCGGTCCGCCTGATGATTGAAGCGATCGCGCAGCGCGGGCGTGACCCCGCCGAACGGGAAGACCTGCAGCAACCTCGTCACGGCAATCATGATCAGGTGGATGCTCGTGGATTCGAGCGGTTCCACGAAGCCGCTCGAAAGGCCGAGCGCGATGCAATTGTTGACCCACGACTTGCGGCGGCGCCCCGCCTTGAAGCGGATCAGGCGAGGCTCGAACAGCGGCTTGCCTTCCAGGCTCTCTGCCAGGAGCGTGCGGGCTTCGTCCTCGGACATGAATGCGCTTGAAAAGACCAGCCCGTTGCCGACGCGATGCTGCAGGGGGATCTGCCACCGCCAGCCGGCCGGGTGCGCGATGGCGCGAGTGTAGGGCTTCGGCGCGCCGACCGGTTCGGTCTGCACCGGCAGCGCGCTGTCTGTCGGGAGCCAGTGACCCCAGTCCTCGAATCCGGCCTTCAGCGTCTGCTCGATGAGCAGGCCGCGGAAGCCCGTGCAGTCGATGAATAAATCGCCTTCGACCCGCGCGCCGTTGTCGAGATCGAGCGACACGATGTCGCCACTCTGCGCGTCCTGCACGACTTCGTTGATCTTGCCTTCAATGCGGCGGACTCCGAGCTTCTCGGCAAGCCCACGCAGATATTGGCCATAGGCGGTCGCATCGAGGTGATATGCGTAGTTGATCGGCGAACGATCAGAAGTTGAGAACTTCTCCGCCGAGGCGGCCTCATGTTCGAAGCAATATTCGCCGATCTCGCCGGCCCAGCCCTGGCGGCGCGCCTCCAGCCAGAAGTGATGGAAGTCGGCCATCCAGGTCCCGCGGCCCAGCGTCCCGAACGAGTGGATGTAGCGGTCGCCTTCTCGCGCCCAGTTCTCGAAGCTGATGCCGAGCTTGAACGTCGACCGCGTCGCCTCCACGAACTCCCGCTCGTCGACCCCCATGTACTGGTGAAAGGTGCGGCTGGTGGGGATCGTGGACTCGCCGACGCCGACCGTTCCGATCTCGTCGGATTCGACGAGCGTGATGTCGATCAGCGGGCCGATCTGCTTGGCGAGCGCGAATGCTGCGATCCAGCCGGCCGTGCCGCCGCCCGCCACGACAACGCGCTTCACCCTGGGTTCGTCCACATCGCCGACCATTAGCGGTTCAGCCGGTCGAGCAGATCGGCACGAAGGCGTCGTGCCGTCATTTCGTCCATCGTCAGCGGGCCCTGCGCATGAGCGGGCAGATGTGACGTCGCCTGACCCGGATCGCCGAATACGTAGAAGTCGAAGAGTTCACGCCATGCTTCCTTTTCATGCTCGGGCCGGTTGCGCAGGCTGAGAAGCGCATGCTTCAGCGTGATCATCGGCGTGTCGACGAAACGCGGCACGGCGTTCCACCAATAGTTGATCATGGCGTTGAAGGGATCGAGCGCTTCCACGTTATGCCACCACATCGCCGGGTAGATGAGCAGGTCGCCCGGCTCGAGCTCCGCGACTTGCGCGGCGTTGAGCGCTTCCCGGAACCGCGGGAATCGCTCGAAGTCGGGATCGCGCAGATCGACCATGCTGACGACCTGCCCGCCGGGCGTCGGCTCCAGCGGCCCGGGATAGAGGTTCGCGATCTGGTCGGGCGGAAACAATGTGAAGCGGCGTCGCCCAATCATGTTGCACGCGATGTTGTTCGAGAAGTCATAGTGCGTGCTGGCCACGGTGCGGTTGCCGACCCAGATACCGACTGCCGGCGGGTAGTCGACGAATGGTGCGACGGTCCGGGACAGGCCATTCTCTTTGCCGAGGCCCGGGAGATAGAGATCGATGTCGGTCGAGCCGATGTAGAAGGAGGGGGCGTCGGCGTCGGTCGAGATGGCCGGCGATTCGTTCGAGGAAATCCTTGAACGGAACGCGCCTGGCCTCGAAATTCAGGCCCGTCATTTCGTCGTTGTAGAAGAAGCGGCCGCCGATTTCCGGCTTCCCGACGTAGCCGACCACCGGCTTGCCGGCGTCGAAGCCGGACAGATATTCGATCGCGGCGCTTGCGCCCTCCAGCCCCTTGCGAACGAGTGGCCAATCTGCCGCGACCGCCTTCAGAATCGCCGGCTCGCCTTCCTCGATCAGCTCGGAAATCGGCAGGTTGTCCGCTGCCAGTCCGTCGATGACCCGTACGTCCTTCATCGCGTCAGTCGCGGACGCTGGCGAGCTTGCGCCGTTTGAGTTCGATCAGGCGGTTCAGGTTGGGGAGCGACGAGCGGATGAAGATTGTCGGAGCGAGAAATCCGGAGCGATGAAGTCGTTCGAGCTCGGCTCCGGTCAGAGCCTGAATTTGCTCCATGCCGATCGTGAACATCGACGGCAGGCGGTAGGACGCTCCATCGTCGAGTTGCACCTCGATTTCGATCGGCTGGACCAGGCCGAGCTCGTCGAGCGCCGCGTACATCTGCGGCGCCGAGGCAAGGCCTTCGTGGATCGTATGCAAGGCGTTCGTGACGTGCGTCAGATAAGGGCTGTTGCCGCCATGCTCCTTGAAGAGGGTCTCGCCCTGGTCCGTCCCGACGCGCGGATCGTCGAGATCGACATGCACGGCCAGCTCGGGGGAACCGAGCTCCGTTTCGCGGATGCCGAGGAAGAAGGGCCCACGCCTGTGCGCCGCGGGGACATATCGCGCGCTCCACTGACCGTCTTCCAGAAACAGGTTCTCGCCCTTGTCGAAACCGAGCAGCGCAACGGCGACGAACTGTCCCTCCTGATCCCGGCGGAGAAAGATCGGATATTCGCGCTGCACCTCCTCGAACTCGCCGGGGACGACGAGCGTCTGGTTCACATTGTCGAGTTCGGGCGATCCGCGCGCCGAGACGCGCAGCGAGCCATGCTCGACATTGTCCAGAGGTACGCGGTTCGGCAACGACTGCCCTCTCATACGAATGATGCCGCTGCCATTGTGGCAGCGGCATCATACTTACTGCTCAGTCACCGGACTTTGCCAGTGTGAAGCGTGCTAGCCGCGCTCCGGCGCCGGCGGCGGAGGCGGAGGCGGCGGTGGCGGCACCGGACACACTTCCGTCGTCAGGATCACCGAACCGTCGGGACAGGTCTGGGTCGCCGGCGGTGGCGGTGGCGGTGGAGGCGGGGCAACCACCGGCGGCGGAGGCGGCGGCGCCACATCTCCTCCGAACCGGTATCGAGCGCCGAGGTAGAAGCGAGGATATCCCTCTTGCGCGAAGAACATCTGGCTCTTGCTTCGGCCGTAGGTACGCAGGTCCTCCCCAAGCAGGTTGATACCCTCGAAGGACAGCGCCAACCTGTTCGTCACCTCGTAGCCGAGCGAGAAGTCGACCGTGCCGTAGGGCTCATAGTAGCGCGGATTGAAGCTTCCGCCGACGTTCAGGGCGTTGAGGAAGCGGCCGCGCCAATTGTACGCGATACGTGCGGACAGCCCGTACTTTTCGAAGATGCCGGTGATGTTCGCGCTGTCGCTCAGACCAGTAAGAGCGAAGACGTTCGTGCCAGGTATCGACCCGCGGTCATAGTCCACGTCGCCGAACACCTTCGTCAGGGAGGCCGCAATACCGAAGCCGCTGTCCCCGAAGAAGTGTTGGCCCTGAAGTTCCAGACCGTAGATCTTGCCGGTTTCGTTGTTGATCGGCCGAGTCACGGCGAAGTTGAACAGCGGATCGTTCGGTCCCGCGATGACGTCCGTTGCCGCCAGAACCTGGTCGACGAACACCTGGCTCAGTTGCTGAGTGCCGGCGTTGTAGTTTGCCAGGAAGCTCGCGGTCGCAGCGGCCGTGTTGCCACCGTTGAGAGTCAGCAAAGCCGCATAGGTGAACAAGCTGACGTCGCTGATCGGAACTCCAAGCCCGTTCAGCTGCGTGACTGCAGTCCCCGATACGCCGGCGGTACCGGACGACGGATCTCGTAGACCGAACAAGGTTTCGGAGAAGGTCCCCTGACCGACGAAGTTCTTGACGTTTTTGGCAAAGAAGCCCGCCGAGACGTAGCTCGAGCGGTCGTAGTACCACTCGAGGCTGATATCGAGGTTCTGCGAGACGAGCGGTTTCAGGTCGGGGTTGCCGCCGGAGCCGGTCGGGATACCGCCGAGGAAGGTCGGACGGTTCGGCGCGTTGGCAGAAACCGAAGCGAACAGGTTCGCATAATCGGCGCGTGCCAGCGTTTTGCTCAGCGATACGCGGGCAACCACATTGTCCATCGGCTCGATCCGGAAATCGACCGAGGGCAAGAAGTTGGTGTATTGACCCTTGGTGGTGACGCCGATGACGTTGTCGCCGATGATCCGACTGAAGTCGTTATCCGAGTCCCACTCGATCCGGATCGGTTCAGCCACCTCCGCAAAGGAGTTCACTTTCGTGGTCTCCCAGCGAAGTCCCGCGGTTACACCCGCAGGACGCCCGGCGAAGTCACCCTTCCAGCTAAGTTGCGCATAGATGGAAGTGATCTTCTCCTTCACGCGGTCATAATCGTCGGCGGTGAGTCCGACCGCATTCCCCGGCTGAATGCCGTTGACGAGCGGTTGGCCGTCGGCAGCGTAAGCTGCTGACAGGATCTGGTAGAGATCGACAGCGTTGCCGCGGAACGCGACGTCCGCGTCAGTTGGATTGAAATCGTTGAACTGACATCCCAGGCAGAATTGCTCGACGAGATCACCCGTGAGCGCCGCGATGTCGCCCACCTGAGTGATGCCCCAGTCGCCCAACTGCTGCTGTGTCTGGATGCGTTGGCTGGTCATCTTCGAATTGACGCGGCTTGCGCCAATGTCGAAGCGGGCACCCCCGCCGAAATCCCAGCCAACGTCCGCCCTTAACTGGTCTACTTTGTGAGTTTGCCAGTTCGTCGCGGTCCGGGCAATTTGGGTTCCCAGATCATTGATGTCGAGCTGCTGGTTGCAGTTCCCTCGGCCGGGATAGCAGTCGTTGAGCGACCAATCCTGCAGCGGGATGTTGCCGCTGTAATCCACGGAATGGCCATCGACCACCGGTGCACCCATGCCGACCAGCGTCGAGCTTGTTCCGTTCGGTGCGTCAGGAGTTGATTTCGACTTGGAGGTACTGCCGTCGAGATTCAACGTCAGGCCCGGCGCAACTTCCCAGTTCGCGTTGAGGCCGTAGCTGTGAACCTTGGTCTTGGTCGCGCGGTAGATCTGCTCGAAGCCGATGTCCTTCGAATTGTAGCCGGTGCCTTCGTCGAGATAGATGGCCGTGGCGACTACGTCGTCGTCATCGAACGTGACGTTGTCGAATGGACGGTTGAACCAGTTCGTTTGCTCCGCCCGCTCTTCCTTGAGCTTGTTCTGCGCAAACAGCGCGTCGGCGGTGATGGTCAACGTCTCGATCGGGCGGAACTGGACTGTGCCGCTCACATTGATGCGCGTGCGATTGAATTCCGAATAATCGTAGCGGCTGTCGTTCGGAATGGCGACCTGCTGAAGCGGATCCGACGGAGCATTGGTGATAACTGTGCTCGGACCGCGACCGGGCATCGACCCGCGGGGACAGAGCACAGGATCCGTCGATTTAAAGCAGCTGATGTTCCAGTCGTTCGAGATTGCCGCAGCAGCAGCAGCCTCGCGCTTCTGGTAAGCGCCGAAAAGCGTCACGCCGATGCTGTCGTTGGGATCGGACCAGCTGACGATGCCGGATAGTTCCGGAGTGACTTTGAAGCCATCGACGCTCGTGTCGTACAGAGCCTTCGCGCCGACGCTTCCGCGGAACCCGCTATCCGCACCATCGAGTGGTCGCATGGTGACCACGTTGATGGCGGCGCCGATGCCGCCCGAAGGGATCGCTGCCCGGCCAGTCTTGTAGACCTCCAGTCGCGAAACGCCTTCGGATGCGAGATTAGAAAAGTCGAAGGAACGGCTCGTAGCGCGATTGAAATCGCCGCCGTCGCTGCCGATCAGGTCGATGTCCGAGGTCGCCAGCTGACGCCCATTGACGGTGACCAGGTTGAACTGCGGACCGAAGCCGCGAACCGTGACGCGCCCGCCTTCACCGGCACGGCGGTCGATCGACACGCCGGGAATGCGCTGCAGCGATTCCGCGAGGTTCGTGTCCGGGAACTTGCCGATCTCTTCCGCGGAGACCGCATCGACGACGCCCGACGAGGTCCGCTTGATGTCGCGCGCGCGCTCCAACGAGGCGCGGACGCCGGTTACGACGATTTCTTCGCCTGTGTCAGTCGCGGCGACTCCCTGGCCGGTGTTCCCCGATGTACCGCCACCCGTCTGCTCTGCCGTAGCGGTGTCGGGCGCGTTGTCCTCCGGCGTGACCTCCGGACTCGACGATTGCTCCTGCGCAAGAGCAGCAGCCGGAAGGCTGCAAGTGGCAATGATCGACGCACCCAAAAGCATTGAGCACCGTGTTGCCGCCCTGATCGACGCCCAAGACGGATTCCTCTCCCCGAAGTACCGCATGTATCTCTCCCCTGTTCGTATGATTTAGTTCATCGCGAGATGCGAAACTCTCCCCACCAAGCCTGTTAGCGCTAACACAGGACTCTCAAACAATGCGCTAAACGACTACTAGTTGTATCAATGTTAGCGTTAACGGAGTCGCCGTTGTTTTTTCATCTTCTTGGGAAGAGTGCAAGAGCCGAATTCATTGAGGCTTCGACTAGGAAAGAGACCTGCCAAGACTGGTCCTGCCTCAAGATCCCACAACCTCGGCAACGGTGAAAACGGACCGTTGTAACTTAGTCCCATCGTCCTTCCAGCAAGTCAGTGATTGTGCCTCGGCACACCATGAACCTGGCCGATCCGTTGATATTTAGCTGCTGGTTCGATGATCGCTCCCGTCGACATCTGTCCGACGCTGTTGCGGTGCATTTCCTGCCAGGGTGTCTGGCTTTCGGGATAGGCGTATCCACCTTGCGCTTCCAGTTCGCGGCGGCGCCTGTCCAGCTCCGCATCGTCGATGAGGACGTTCGCTTCCCCGCGCCTGAGATCGATGCGAACGCGGTCGCCGCTGCGCAGAAGAGCAAGCCCGCCACCCGCAGCCGCCTCCGGCGAGGCGTTGAGAATCGATGGCGACCCTGACGTCCCTGACTGGCGCCCGTCGCCCATGCAGGGGAGGGCGTGAATCCCGGCCTTTAGAAGCTGCGCGGGTGCGCGCATGTTCACGACCTCGGCGGCGCCGGGATAGCCGATCGGGCCGGCACCACGCATGATAAGGATTGTGGTCTCATCGATGCCTGTGGCGGGGTCGTCGATGCGTTTGTGGTAATCCTCTGGGCCGTCGAAAACGACGACCGGTCCCTCGAAGGCGTCCGGATCTGCGGGGTTACTCAAATACCGTTCGCGGAACTCGTCCGAGATCACGCTCAGCTTCATGATTGCGCTGTCGAACAGATTGCCGCGAAGCACGGAGAAGCCTGCAGCCTCCATCAGCGGGCGGTTGAAGGGGTGGATGACTTCTTCATCCTCGATCTGGGCCTCGCGACAATTCTCGCCGATCGTGCGGCCATTGGCAGTGAGCGCACTCTCGTTGATCAGGCCCTGATTCATCAGCTCCGAGACCACGGCTGGAACACCGCCCGCGCGATAATAATCCTCGCCGAGATATTCCCCCGCCGGTTGCAGGTTTACGAGCAGCGGAATGTCGCGTCCGAACTCCTGCCAGTCGTCGATGGTGAGATCGACACCGATATGCCGGGCGAGAGCGATCAGATGTATCGGCGCATTGGTCGAGCCACCGATGGCCGAATTGACGCGGATCGCGTTGAGAAAGGCCTCGCGCGTGAGGATTTGCGAAGGCTTGCGGTCGGCCTCGATCATCTCGACGATCTGCAGCCCGGTCCGATACGCCGCCTCCTGCCGATCGCGATACGGGGCAGGGATAGCGGCCGATCCGGGCAGCGACATGCCGAGCGCCTCGGCAAGCGAGTTCATCGTGCTCGCCGTTCCCATGGTATTGCAGAAGCCCGTGGACGGCGCCGACGAAGCGACCAGCTTGATGAACCCGCGATAGTCGATCTCCCCGGCCGCCAGCAACTCGCGCGCTTTCCAGACGATCGTCCCCGATCCCGTGCGCTCGCCCTTTGTGCCAGCCGTTGAGCATCGGGCCCACCGAGAGTGAGATGGCGGGAATATTGACGGTTGCCGCGGCCATAAGCGCAGCGGGCGTGGTCTTGTCACACCCCGTCGTCAGCACGACTCCGTCGAGCGGATAGCCGAACAGCACCTCGACCAGGCCGATGTAGGCAAGGTTCCGGTCCAGCCCCGCCGTTGGACGCTTGCCCGTTTCCTGGATCGGATGAACCGGAAACTCGAAGGGAATACCGCCCGCCTCCAATATTCCGGCGCGGATGCGCTCGGCGAGCACGAGATGATGGCGGTTGCAGGGGCTGAGATCGCTTCCTGTCTGGGCGATCCCGACGATCGGCTTGCCGGACTGCAGCTCGTCCAGCGCCAGGCCGAAGTTCATGTAACGCTCGAGATAGAGCGCCGTCATGTCGGCGTTCGACGGATCGTCGAACCATTCGCGGGAGCGAAGGCGTCTGGGTGCGGCGGCTTGTTTGTCTGACATTTTGTCGTGTCCGAAAGTTCGAGGTCAGTTGCGGGAATGCGAAAGCAATCGCTGGGCGGCGATGAACAACAGTAGCAAGGCTCCGGTCGCGATCTTCGCGACCCAGCTCGAGAGGGTTCCCTGCAGCGTGATGTAGAGCTGGATGAGGCCCAGTATCAGGACGCCCAGGATTGTGCCGACGATGCTGCCGTAACCGCCCGACAGCAAGGTACCGCCGATGACCGTCGCAGCGATAGCGTCCAGCTCGATCCCGACGGCAGCGAGCGGATAGCCGGACTGCGTGTAGAGCGAGTACAGAATCCCGGCGGCCGCGGCGGTGAAGCCCGAAAAAGCATAGATTCCGACGGTCGTCCGACCAACGGAGATTCCCATGAGTTTGGCAGCGTGCGGGTCGCCTCCGAGTGCGTAAACATTTGCGCCGAATTTCGTGCGCCGAAGAATCAGCGCCGCGAGTGCCGCCGCTACAAGCATGGCAATCGCCGCGAGCGTGAGACGTCCGCCGGCCAGCGACAGAGCGGCGTCCGTGATGCTCGAATAGAGTGCGGAGTTGATTGGGATGGAATCCTCGGTCAGCAGGAAACAGGCGCCTCGCGCAAGGAACATGCCCGCAAGCGTCACGATGAAAGCCGGCGCTCCCAGCAGATGGATTGCGGCGCCCTGCAAGGCGCCGAAGGCCGTGCCGACCAGCAGAGCAAGCGCGAAAGCCAGCAATGGATCCACGCCGAACCGCGTAATCATGACCGCGAGCAAGACGCTGACGAAGGCCAGTACCGACCCGACCGACAGATCGATTCCGCCCGAGATGATGACGACGGTCATGCCGATCGCGAGCAGGCCGAGGAAAGCATTGTCCGTCAGGAGGTTGCCGATGACCCGCGTGGACAGGACGAACGGGAACTGAACAGCGCACAGGCCGAGCAGGCCCAGGAGAACGGCGAGCGTGATCAGGATCGCGCGGTGACGGCCGAGGCTCATGAGGGCGCTGTCCGCAATGCCCTGGCCTGCAATCTTAGCCGTATTGCCGGCGCCTGCACGACCAGCAGCACACAGATCATGATTGCCATCAGGATGAGGCTCATCTGCGGCGGGAAGCCCGCAAGGAGAATGCCTGTCTTGAGCGCCTGCAGCGTGATCGCTCCGACCAGCGTCAGACCATAGGACAATCGCCCGCCGAGCAGCGAACCGCCAGCGATGACGACCACCAGAATGGCATCGAGCTCCAGCCACAGCCCGACATTGTTCGCGTCCGCCCCTCTGATGTCGGCGGTCGCGATGATCCCGGCGAGTGCCGCGGTGAGACCGGATAGCGCGTAGACCGCAAGAACGGTCGCGCGCGTGTTGATGCCGACGAGCTCCGATGCACGCGGATTGATCCCGATGGCCTCGATCATCAGGCCTAGCGCGGTCGATCGTGCGAGGACCGCAAGGAGGGCGGCGGCCGCACCGGCGATCAGGATCGGCAAGGGAATGGTCAGCAAGGATCCGCCGGCGATCGCCGCGAAAGCCTCGTCGTTGAACGTGGTGATCTGGCCTGATGTGATGAGCTGCGCGATGCCACGGCCGGCGACCATCAGGACGAGGGTCGCGACGATTGGCTGCAGACGGAGGAAAGCGACCAGAAAGCCGTTCCAGAATCCGCAGGCGAGACCTGCGCCGAGCGCGTAGAGAACGGCCAGCCACCAGGGTGCTCCGCCGGAAATTGCGCTGGCCGCGAGTGCCCCGGCAATGGCCATGGTCGCGCCGACCGAAAGATCGATCCCGCGCGTTGCAATCACGCCTGCCATGCCAAGCGCAAGCAGCGCGACTGGAGCGCCTCTGATCAGCACATCGACGATGCTTCCGGTCAGTCGGCCGTCCACGATCCGCAGATCGAAAAAGGACGGGAAGATCAGCCAGTCGATCAGCAGCACGATGCTCAACGCCGCCAGCTGCGGACCCGAGTTTCGGAAGAAGCGCGTCACGCTGCGCCTGCGGGTGCGGCAATTGCCGAGACGATGTTTTCGACCGAAAGCTTGTCGCGCTCGAGCATGCAGACCTGCTTGCGCTCATGCATCACGCTGACGCGCTCGCTGTAGGCGACCAGTTCGTCGAGCTCGGATGAAATGACGTACAGCGCCATGCCGTCGTCGCGCAGATCCTCGATCAACCGAACGACCTCGGCGTGCGCTCCGACGTCGATTCCGCGCGTGGGCTCGTCGAGGATGAGAATGCGTGGCTCTGTAACGAGCCAGCGGGCGAGCAATGCCTTCTGCTGGTTTCCTCCGGAAAGCTGACCGATCGGTTTGTCCGCATTCGGCGTTCGGATGTCGAGCATCGCGATGTACCGGTCGGCTAACTCCTCGCAGGTCTTGCGCGGCAGCTTGCGAGCCCATCCGCGCTTGGCCTGAAGCGCAAGAATGATGTTCTCCCGGATCGACAGGTCCGCGAATATGGCATCCGCCTTGCGGTCTTCGGGACTGAAGGCGAGCCCGTTGCGGATCGCGTCCCGCGGAGAGCGAAGCTTCGTATCCTTTCCGGCGATCTGGACCGATCCCTGATCGGAGCGCTCGGCTCCAAACATGAGCAAGGCCGTCTCGGTTCTCCCCGATCCGAGCAGTCCGGCCGCGCCCACGGCTTCGCCCGAGTGAAGTTCGATATCGAACGGTTCGACCAGACCCGCTTTGCCCAGACCTGAAAACCGTGCGGCGACGTCCCCTGTCGTTTCCTTCGCCGCCGCCGGCCGTTCGATTGCCTGCTCGAGTGACTTGCCGATCATCAGGTGGATGAGCTCGAGCTTGGGCAAGTCCTGTGTTGCGAACGTCCCCAGCATCCGCCCGTTGCGCAGCACCGAAATGCGGTCGCTCAGCTCATAGACCTGATCGATGAAGTGCGTGATGAAGACGACGCCGGTCCCACGTCCCGCGAGGCCGCGAATGACTTCGAACAGGCGCGCGACTTCCGACGCATCGAGGCTCGCCGTCGGTTCGTCGAGCACAAGCACGCGCGCCTCGGCACGCACCGCCCGGGCGATCGCAACGAGCTGCCTTATCGCGACGGAATAGCTGCCGAGCGGCCGGTCGACATCCAGGTCGAGGCCCAGCTGCGAGATGGCTTGTCGTGCAAGACGGCGGGTTTCTCGACGATCGACCAGGCCGAAGCGGGTCGGCTGATAGCCGAGCATGATATTGTCCGCGACGCTGAGGTTCGGGAGCACCATGACTTCCTGGTGCACGGCCCAGACGCCGGACTTCTGAGCGTCCTTTGTCGTCGAAAAATGAACCGGGCGGCCGTCGACGAGGATCGTCCCGCTGCTGCGTTGCTCGGCGCCCGTCAGGATCTTGATCAGCGTCGACTTACCGGCGCCATTCTCCCCCATGAGCGCGTGCACCTCGCCAGGCGCCAAGGCGAAGTCGACGTCGTGCAGCGCGATGGTGCCCGGATAGACCTTGCCGATGCCGCTGGCCTCGAGGAGCGGCTGAACTCCCGACATTCTGCGATCCTCTCAGTAGAGGTCCTTGCGCCGTTCGTACTCCGCGGCCGCTGTGTCGGGGAGGTAGAGCTTCGTGGGGGTCTGGTGCCACTTCGGTGGCGCTTTTCCGTCCTTCTTGTAGGCGGCAAGCATGTCGAGCGCGGGCCCGATCATTTCCGGTGTAAGCTCGACCGTCGCATTCGCTTCGCCATCGGCCATGGCCTTGAAGATGTCGGGCACCGCATCGATCGACACCGTGAGAACGTCCTTGCCCGGTTTGAGCCCGGCCTCCTTCATCGCCTGGATAGCGCCGATCATCATGTCGTCATTGTGAGCATAGACCGCGCAGATCTTGTCGCCGCCGAGGGACTTGATCGCGCTCTCCATGACTTCCTTGGCCTTGGCGCGCGTGAAGTCCCCCGATTGTGAGCGAAGCACCTTGACGTTCGGCGCCTTTGAGACCGCCTCGTCGAAGCCCTTCTTGCGCGCGATGGCTGGGCTCGATCCGACCGTTCCCTGCAGTTCGACGACCCCGCATTCGCGGTCCGCGGCCGTCTTCGTCAGCCATTCACCCGCGGTCCGGCCTTCGAGCACCTGGTCCGAAGTCACCGCCGAAAGATAGAGGCTCGGGTCGGCGGTCTCGATCTGCCGGTCGACGAGGATGACGGGAATGTTCGCTGCCTTCGCCTCCTTCAGGACCTGGTCCCAGCCCGTCGCGACGACTGGAGCAAGCAGGATCCCTTCCACGCCCTGGGCGATGAACGCGCGGATCGCCTTGATCTGGTTTTCCTGGCGCTGCTGCGCGTCCGAGATTCGCAGGTCTACCTTGCGCGTCTCGGCCGCTTTGCGAGCGGCATTCGTCTCGGCCGTTCGCCAGCCGGACTCAGATCCGATCTGGGAAAATCCGACGACCATTCCACCATCGTTTGCCGGTCCCCCGCCTTGTCCGCAGGCTCCCAGCAAGGTGGCGGCAACGGCCGCGATCGTCAGTCCAACTGGCTTCATCACCCTCTCCCCGAATTTCACTGGACCTGGACCACCGCGATCGACTTCGGCGGCAGGTCGAATTGAAGTTGTCCGCCCGATGCCCGTCCGCTGTACGGCTTCGGTGCAACGGCGTTCGGGCTCGCAAAGCTGTTATGCGCATCCACCGCGTTGGCAGTGAGGACGCGGCCGGTTGCACTGCGCGCGTTCAAGCCCGCAACGGACGTCGCCAGCCGCGCGGGCCGGTTCGCATCGAGATTGACGAGCGCTAGCCACAATTTGCCCGACGTGTCGCGCGCCGCGACCGCATCGACACGGGGCAGGCTGATATCTCCGAAGGCATAGCTCCCCGCTTCGAAATCGACTGGAACAGCGGTCGCCCCCTGGAACGGCACGTACATGTGATAGACGTGGTACGTCGGGGTCAGCAGCATCTTCGGCCCGTCGGTCAGGATCATCGCCTGAAGCACGTTGACCATCTGGGCGATGTTGGTCCCGCGGACGCGGTCGGCGTTCCTCATGAAGATGTTGAGGTTGAGCGCCGCGATGACGCCGTCTCGCAACGTGTTCTGCTGCTGCAGGAAGCCCGGATTGCTGCCGGGGTTGGGGTCGACCCAGATGCCCCATTCGTCGACGTAAAGACCGATCTTCTTCTCCGGATCGTAGCGGTCCATGATCGCGCTCTGCTTGGCGACCCACTCCTTCATCTTGAGCGTCGCCTTGAGCCCTTTGGCATATTCGTCCTCGCCGAAGCCGACGCTCGGGCCCTTCTTCTCCCAGCTGTTCGGGATCGTGTAACCGTGAAGCGAAACGCCTTCGATGTCCCAGGCCCAGTTCTTGTTCTTCCAGGCCTTCATGACTGCGTCGGTATAATCGTCCTTGCCGCTGTCCCAGCCGACCGCGACCCGCTTCATTGCCTCGCCGCCAGTCTGCGCCGGGTTGAGGTTGCGCGAATAGTGCGCGAACCGCTTCATCTCCTCGACATAATGGTCGGCGGACATGGCTCCACCGCACGCCCAGTTCTCGTTGCCGAGCCCGAGATATTTAATCTTGTACGGCGCCGGATGGCCGTTCGCGATGCGCTCCTTGACCAAAGTCGTCGGCTTGTCTGCGGTTAGATATTCGAGCCAGTCAGCGGATTCCTGCACGGTCCCCGAACCCACGTTGACCGAAAGAAAGGCTTCGGAGCCGACCTGCCTCGCGAACTCGAAGAATTCGTCGCTGCCGAAGCTGTTCGGCTCGATCACTCCGCCCCAGCTCGCGTTGAGCCGCTCTGGCCGCCGTTCGGCGGGCCCGACGCCTTCACGCCAATGATATTCGTCCGCGAAGCAGCCGCCGGGCCAGCGGATGTTGGGCACCTTGATCGCCCGCAGAGCCTGAACGACGTCGGTGCGGATGCCATTTACGTTGGGGATGGGAGAACCCTTGCCGACCCACACGCCGCCGTAGATTCCGGTGCCGAGATGCTCGGCGAATTGGCCGAAGATGTCCGGCTCGATTTTGGGACCCTTCTGGTCCGCCTGAACGCTGAGCCTGACCGGGGCAGACGCACCTTGCTGTGCAGCCGCTGAACTTGGCTGCAAGGCCAGGCAGAAAATGCTTGCCGCAGCTGCGACCTTCGTCGTTCCTCTCATGCGTTCCAGGCTCCCCTTTGAATCAAATTACAGAGCGGAAACGCGCACGTCGCGCGGCTCCGAGAGTACAAGGCGGTTGCGCAGCTTGAGGGCGAATGGTTCGGCCTCAATCTCGAAGATGTCGCCCGGCTCGGTCTTCACCGCTTGCGCAAAGGACAATGTCGCCGTCCCGAAGAAGTGGACGTGAATGTCGCCGGGCTGTCGGAACAGGTCATATTTGAAGTGGTGATGTTCGAGATTGGCGATGCTGTGCGACATGTTCGCCTCGCCAGAGAGGAAGGGCGCTTCCCACAAAGTCTCGCCGTCGCGAACGATGCGGCTGGTCCCGCGCAGGTCCTCCGGCAGTTCTCCGGTGAGCAGCTCGGCGCCGATCGCGGCCGGGCGCAGCTTGGAGTGCGCCAGCCATAGGTAATTGTGGCGTTCCGTAACGTGGTCGGAAAACTCGTTTGCGAGCACAAACCCAAGCCGTCGCGGATTCCCCAGGTCATCGATGATGTAGATGCCCGCGATCTCCGGCTCTTCCCCGCCGTCGAGCGCGAAACCGGGCGATTTCAGGTCGTCCGAAGGGCCCGCAAGGCACGTGCCATTGCCCTTGTAGAACCATTCCGGCTGGCAGCCTGGACCGCTGTCCGGCTTGCCCTCTTCCAGGCCCATCAGGAACATGCGCATGGAATCGGTGACGGCGCCCGCCGCCGCCTTTTTGTGCATCTTGTCGCGGCCTTCGGCGGAGCCAAGATGAGTCAGTCCAGTACCGGTCAAATGGAGCCGTGCGGGATCCGGATGATCTATCGCGGGTAGAAGCCTTCCCTCGGACTGGGCGGCGTCCAGGTCGACCACCTCACCGGTGATCAGCCCCGCGACAACGCTCGCGAGGCTTGCTTGCCGTTCGAGCGCGAGCATGGCCAGTTCGCGAACGCTCTCGACTTCGGCGACGCGTCGCGCCCCGTCGTCATGAATGGCCGCGACGAAGCGACGCCCGTGCTCATCCGTGAGTTGAACCAGATTAAGCCGCGCATCGATCTGCGTCACGACTTGCTCGCCTTTCGCGGCGTGGCGCGGCCATGTGCCTGAGGAGCATTGCGTGTGTCGAACAGAGCGAGCTCGACCAGCTTCGACATGGCCTCCCTTGCGGCAGATGAATTACGACCGGCGATCGCGTCGAACACCCGTTGATGGTCGGGAATTGGATCGCGCACCAAAGGCCGCACGCGCTGCTTGAGGACGGTTGTCCATGAGACGGCGGTGGAGATGCTGCTGGTGAGCGTGCGCAGGAACGGATTGTCGGAGGCCACCAGTAGAGTCGCATGAAACTCGCGGTCCGCGACGCGGCCCTCTTCAGTGGCGAGCGTGTGCTCCGTCATGGCCGCAAGCGACCTGCTCATGCGCTCGAGGTGCTCGCTTGTGCGCCGCTGAGCGGCCAAAGCGGCCGCCTCCGGCTCGACGATCATGCGAAGCTCGAACAACGATTCGAGAACATGCTCGGCAGGTTCGGACTCGAACATCCACGACAGCACGTCCGGGTCGAGCAGATTCCACTTTTCGCGAACGGTGACTCGAGTCCCCACCTTCGGGCGACTCTCCACCAGGCCCTTGGCCGCGAGAATGCGCACGGCTTCGCGATAAGCGGCCCGGGAGACATGATGCCGCTCACTGGCCGCCAGCTCCGTGTCCAGCAAAGCGCCCGTATCGATCGCGCCGGATACGATTTGCAGGCCGAGTTCGCGCGCCAGCTTGCCGTGAAGTCGCAGTGGCGTGGCACTCGGCCTCGGCAATCGTTCCTCCCAGCTACGAGTTATAAGTCAGACCTCATTCTCACTTTACCCGGACAAATAGCGATGGCAAGCAGGTCCGGTGGCAATCCGGGGAGTTCACCATGATGCCGATGTTCGTGAAGGTTCAGACGGCAAGCCCCGTGCGGCGAAGTATAATGCGGCTTGCGGTGACTGCGCTGTCGATCGCAATGGCTTCAGCGACGTCGGCCGCCGCGCAGAACGACAAAATGACGCCAATCCCTACCCCGGCGCAACCGAACGCGATCGTGCTTGGAACGGGCGAGTTGCCCGGCGCCACGGCACCGGAAGCCTGGCACCGTCAGTATGGCAGCGTCTTTGCTCGAAACGTTACGGTCGCAACGCTGACGCCCTTCCTGCCTGATCCCGCAAAGGCAACAGGTACTGCTGTCGTTGTTGCGCCGGGCGGCGGTTTCCGCACGTTGTCCATGGAGAACGAAGGCTTCGATGTAGCTCGCGCTCTCGCCGAGAGGGGTGTCGCTGCGTTCGTACTGAAGTACCGCCTGACGCAGACGCCGCGGGACATGGCGGCGTTCGAGCAGTCGATGGCGGCGATGTTTACCAGCGCTGCCCGCCCGCGCGGACCGATGAAGGTCGCGGAAGTCATCCCCACCCTGGCGCCGCAACTGGCCGACTCCCGCGCCGCCTTCGCCCTCATTCGCAAGCGCGCTTCGGAATGGCATGTGAATCCTCAGCGGGTCGGCATGGTCGGCTTCTCGGCGGGCGCGATGCTGACGATGGCGACGGCGCTAGCTGTGTCTGATGCGAAGCCCGCCTTCATCGGTGACATCTATGGGCCGCTCGACCCCGTAACGGTTCCGCCCGACGCGCCGCCGCTGTTCGTCGCTCTGGCCGCCGACGATCCGCTGTTCGGCGGTAGGGGCATGGGCCTGATCGACAGCTGGATGGCTGCGAAGCGACCCGTCGAGTTTCACCTGTACGAACAGGGCGGACACGGGTTCGGAATGTATCCGAAGGAAACGACCAGCACCGGCTGGTTCGGTGCTTTCGTCCGTTGGCTCGACATGCACGGCATGCTGAAGCCTAGCGAAGACGCTCTGCGTGCCAGCGCAGGTGGTCGGTCATGAAGGTCGAAATGAAGTAATAGCTGTGGTCGTAGCCGTCGCGGAGGTTGAGATGCAGCTTGATGCCCGCGTCCGCGCAGGCCTTCTGCAGCAGCTCCGGCTTCAATTCGGTCCCCAGGAAATTGTCCGCAGTTCCGACATCGACCAGTAGTTCGCCAACGCGAGCACCGTCCTCGATCAGCGCAACCGCGTCGTGCTTGCGCCATGCCTGCCGGTCCCGCCCGAGATAGCCTGCCAGCGCCTTCTCGCCCCACGGAACCTGGCTTGGCGCAACGATCGGTGCGAACGCCGATACGCTGCGAAAGCGCTCCGGATTGCGCAGGGCGACCGTCAGCGCCCCATGCCCGCCCATCGAATGGCCGGTGATGCCTTGCCGCTCGAGGTCGACCGGGAACTCCGCAGCCACCAGCGCCGGAAGCTCCTCGGTAACGTAAGTCCACATGCGGTAGTGGCGGGCGAAGGGCTTTTCCGTCGCGTCGACGTAGAAGCCGGCGCCAAGCCCGAAGTCGTAAGCGCCCGCCGGATCGTCCGGCACGCCCTCGCCGCGCGGGCTCGTGTCCGGCGCGACGAAGATCAGTCCGTGTTCCGCGCAGGCCGCGCGATATTCGCCCTTTTCGGTGACGTTCGCGTGCGTGCAGGTGAGGCCCGACAGATACCAGACGACCGGCAACCTGTTCCCGCTCTCCGCCGCCTGTGGCGGCAGGAAGATGGAGAAGGTCATGTCCGTGCCGGTCGCGCTGGACGGGTGCTTCACGACCAGTTGGCGGCCGCCATGCGCCTTGTTCTCGCTGACGATCTCCACGCTCACTGGTCGGCCGGGATCCGATAGAAGCCGCAGAGCTTGTTGCCATCCGGATCGCGGAGGTAGGCCAGATAAAGCTTTCCGAAGCCGCCCTCGCGGATGCCGGGCGGGTCCTCGATCGACGTGCCGCCGTTGGCAACACCCGCCGCATGCCAGGCATCCACGGCTTCGGCGCTCGGAGCGGCAAAGCCGATCGTCGAGCCATTCCCGTGGCTGCACGGCTGTCCGTCGATGGGTTCCCCGACGCCTAGCGCACCCTCGCGAGTCATCCACCAGTCGGACTTGCCGAAATCCTGGGCGGGCCGGACGCCGAGCGCGCCAAGCGTCGCGTCGTAGAACTTCTTCGACTTCGCGCGGTCGCTGCAACCGAGCATCACATGGCTGAACATCTTCGCTCTCCTAGATTTCGACGGCCTTTGTCGCCGTCGCTTCGTCGCCGGTATTCGGCAGGTCCTTGGGGTCCATGAGGAGCATTTTCACCTCGCCATGGCGGGCGCAAGGACGATGCTCGGTACCGCGCGGAACGACGAACAATTCGCCCGGCTGCAGCTCAATCGTCCGATCGCGAAGTTCGATGTCGAGCTGTCCCTCGAGGATGAGGAACAATTCGTCCGTGTCGTCATGCTGGTGCCAGATGAACTCGCCCTCGACCTTCACCAGGCGAACCTCATTGTCGTTGTAGCGCGCGACGATCCGCGGCGCCCAATGATCGGAGAAACTGCCCAGCTTCTCGGCGAGGTTCACCTTGTCGGCCATCAATAGACGACCACGCTCCGAATGCTTTCACCCGCGTGCATCAGGTCGAAGCCCTTGTTGATCTCGTCGAGCGTCAGCACGTGCGTGATCATCGGATCGATCGCGATCTTCCCGTCCATGTACCAGTCGACGATCTTCGGCACGTCGGTGCGCCCCTTGGCGCCGCCGAACGCCGTTCCGCGCCAGTTGCGGCCGGTGACCAGCTGGAACGGCCGCGTGGCGATTTCCTTGCCTGCTTCCGCGACGCCGATGATGATGCTCGTGCCCCAGCCGCGATGGCAGCATTCGAGCGCGGTGCGCATCACTTCCGTGTTGCCAGTCGCGTCGAACGTATAGTCCGCCCCGCCATCGGTGATCTCGACGATCTTCGCGACAATATCTTCGCGGCTCATGCCCTTGGTGTTGAGGAAGTCGGACATGCCGAACTTTCGGCCCCATTCCTCGCGGTCCGGATTGATGTCGACGCCGACGATCCTGTTCGCGCCGACCATCTTGGCGCCCTGAATGACGTTGAGGCCGATCCCGCCGAGGCCGAACACGACCACGTTCGCGCCCGGCTCGACCTTGGCGGTCTTCACGACCGCGCCGACGCCCGTGGTCACGCCGCAGCCGATGTAGCAGCTGGTCTTGAACGGAGCGTCCTCGCGGATCTTCGCCACCGCAATCTCCGGAAGCACCGTGAAGTTCGAGAAGGTCGAGCATCCCATGTAGTGGAAGATGGTCTGGCCCTTGTAGCTGAAGCGGCTGGTGCCGTCGGGCATCAGGCCCTTGCCCTGCGTGGCACGGATTGCGGTGCAGAGGTTCGTCTTGCCGCTGAGGCACGACTTACACTGGCGGCATTCCGGCGTGTACAAGGGGATGACGTGGTCGCCCGCCTTCACGCTGGTGACGCCCGGCCCGACTTCGCGAACGATGCCGGCGCCCTCGTGACCGAGGATCGAGGGGAAGATGCCCTCGCTGTCGAAGCCGTCGAGCGTATAGGCGTCGGTATGGCAGATGCCGGTCGCCATGATCTCGACCAGGACTTCGCCCTGCTTCGGGCCTTCGAGGTCCAGCTCGACGATTTCGAGCGGCTTCTTGGCTTCGAACGCGACGGCAGCGCGGGTCTTCATGAGTCGTCCCCCAGTGGATTTTGCGTCGCCTTGCCACTGTCCGGGCCTTGCGCCAAATGCAGAATTGAAAGGGGAGAGCGATGGCTGATCGACCGTTGGAGGGCCGTCACGCACTGATCACCGGCGGCGGCACCGGTATCGGGGCGGCCACAGCTGAGCTATTGCACGCCGCTGGCGCGCGGGTTTCACTGCTGGGCCGACGGCTGGAGCCGCTCCTCGACGTCGCGCGCGTGGTCCACGGGGCCGCGATTCAGTGCGACGTCAGCGATCACGACAGCATCACGCGCGCCTTCGACGAGGCGCGCGCCGTGAACGGACTGATCGACATTTTGGTCGTCAACGCGGGCATCGCGGAGAGCGCGCCCTTCCACAAGATGACCCGCGAGGGCTGGGACCGGATCATCTCGGTCAACCTCACGGGGGCATTCGACACGGTTCAGGCAGGCCTTCCCGACCTGCTCAAGGCCGAGGACGCGCGCGTGGTGTTCGTCGCCTCCGTCGCGAGCCTGCGCGGCGTGCCTTATGCAGCGCACTACGCCGCCTCGAAGCACGGTCTGCTCGGCCTGATGCGCTCGATGGCCGCGGAATATGCCAAGTCGAAGATGACCGTGAACGCAGTCTGCCCGGGCTACGTCGATACGCCGATGACCGACCAGTCGGTGGCGCGGGTGTCGCAAATCACCGGGCGCGGCGAAGAGAAGTCGCGGGAAGCGATCACCAACATGAATGCGAGCGGCCGGCTGGTCGATCCGCAGGCGATCGCCAATCTGATTTTGACGCTCTGCCTGCCGCTGAGCCGAGACATCAACGGCGCAGCCATGACCATCGACGGAGGCACGAGCGCGTGAGTTTCGAGCCCGCGAGTTTCAGGCCTGAACATTTCCTCTGGGCCTTCGACCGCGGCGTCGCAACCATCACCCTCAACCGGCCGGAGCGGAAGAACCCGCTGACGTTCGATAGCTATGCCGAGCTTCGCGACACGTTCCGCGCGCTCACCGGCGCGCCAGATGTGAAGGCCGTCGTGATCACGGGCGCAGGCGGCAATTTCTGCTCCGGCGGCGACGTTCACGAAATCATCGGTCCGCTCACGAAGATGGACGATGCGGGACTGCTGGAATTCACGGCCATGACTGGCGACCTGGTCAAGGCGATCCGTGCCTGCCCGCAGCCCGTCATCGCTGCGGTCGATGGCGTATGCGCAGGCGCCGGTGCGATCCTCGCCATGGCGAGCGACATTCGCTTTGCCGCGCCGAGCGCGAAAACGGCATTCCTGTTCACGCGGGTCGGCCTGTCCGGCGCCGACATGGGCGCCTGCGCAATCCTGCCGCGCATCATCGGCCACGGCCGCGCCGCGGAATTGCTGTTCACCGGCCGCTCGATGAGCGCCGACGAAGGCTTCGCCTGGGGCTTCTGGAATCGCCTCGGCGAAAATGTTCTCGACGACGCGCAGGCGCTTGCTCGCGATCTCGCGCGCGGCCCGACCTTCGCGCACGCCATGACCAAGCGGCAGCTCGACTCGGAATGGCATGTATCCATCGACGAGGCGATCACCATGGAGGCCGAAGCCCAGGCCATCTGCATGAGGACGAAGGACTTCCACCGCGCCTACGAGGCTTTCGCGGCGAAGCGGAAGCCGGAGTTCCGGGGCGATTGAATGTCTGTCCTACAGGCCGCCTTCTGGTCTAAACTCCGTGCATGCTGGTTGCCGCAGCCTCCTCGCCGGTTGAAAAGAGGCTTCTGGACGGAAATGCACGCGTGAGTGTGAACATTCGTGAACATTCGCGGGTGAATCGGTGACCGAACGCAACGTCCTCGCCTGGCCCTTCTTCGAGCCACGCCATCGCGAACTGGCGGATCATCTGCGAACCTGGTGCGAGCGCTTGAAGGGGGATGGCGAAGACCTCGACGTCCGGTGCCGCGATCTGGTTGCAGCACTCGGCAGCGCCGGCTTCCTGAAGCTTTGCGTGTCCGACGGCGAAAGCCGACCCGACGTCCGCAGCCTCGCCATTGCACGCGAAATGCTCGCTTTTCACAGCGGCCTCGCCGACTTCGCCTTCGCGATGCAGGGCCTAGGGTCGGGCGCAATCTCGTTGTTCGGCACGATCGAGCAAAAGCGCCAATGGCTGCCGCGAGTCGCCAGCGGGCAAGCGATCGCAGCTTTCGCGATGACCGAGCCGGAGTGCGGGTCGGACGCTGCGAACATCGCCACCTCGGCAATGCGCGACGGGAACGAATGGGTGCTGGTCGGGGAAAAGACCTACATCTCGAACGGTGGCATCGCGGACTTCTACGTAACCTTCGCACGCACCGGGGAAGGCGAGGGACCGCGCGGGCTGTCGGCCTTCATCGTTCCGGCGGAGGCGGTCACGGTCGAAGAGCGGATCGAGGTTGTTGCGCCGCACCCGCTTGCACGACTCAGGTACGACAAAGCTCGCATCCCCGCCGATGCGATCATCGGTGAGCCGGGCGAAGGCTTCCGCGTCGGGATGGAGACGCTAAACCTCTTCCGCGTGACAGTCGGCGCAGCCGCGCTCGGCTTTGCCCGGCGCGCGCTAGATGAGGCTCTGAGCTTTTCGTCGGAGCGCCGCCTCGGCAGCGGGAAGCTCGCCGACAATGCGGTGACGCAGGCCAAGCTGGCCGACATGGCCACCGCAATCGATGCGTCCGCGCTGCTGATTTACCGCGCCGCCTGGCAGCAGGATATCGGCGGAACCGACCATCGGCGTGCCGCCGCCATGGCCAAGCTCCACGCGACCGAATCCGCCCAACAGGTGATCGATGCGGCGGTCCAGATGCACGGCGGAATGGGCGTGACTAAGGGCGCAAAGGTCGAAGAGCTTTATCGTGAGATCCGCGCCCTTCGCATCTATGAGGGCGCGAGCGAGGTGCAGCGGCAGATCATCGCTCGCGACTTGCTGAAGGAGCATCGCGCATGAAGCAGCTTCACCCGTCCGGCTGGCCCCGGCCGAAGGGCTATTCCAATGGAATGGCCGCGCGCGGCCGGCTGGTCTTCACCGCGGGAGTGGTCGGCTGGGATCAGACGGAAACCTTCGTTTCCGACACTCTGCCCGGTCAGTTCGCGCAGGCGCTTTCCAACGTCCTCGCGGTCCTCGCTTGCGACGGCGCGGGGCCAGGGAATATCGCGCGCATGACCTGTTACGTCATTTCGATCGACGACTATCGCGCATCGGCCAAGGAGATCGGCGCGGCATGGCGCCAGATCATCGGGCCGCACTACCCGGCCATGGCCTTGGTCGAGGTCCGTCGCTTGGTCGAGCCCGAGGCGCTGGTGGAGATCGAGGCAACGGCGGTGGTGCCGGAGTGAGGGACCGGTTCGTCGAGGACCGTCTCCCGGCGCCGGAGCTGCTTCCGGAATTCCGTTTCGACCTGCCGGAGGTCCAGTATCCGGAGCGGCTCAACGCTGCGGCGGAGCTTCTCAAAGGCGGGAGGTCCGATGCGCCTGCCGTCGTGAACGAACATGGCCGCTGGACCTATGGGGACCTCGAGGATTTCAGCGGCCGCATCGCGCGCCTCTTGGTCGAAGAAGAAGGGCTGATCCCCGGCAACCGCGTGCTCCTGCGAGGTCCCAACAGTTACACGATGTTCGCGGCCTGGCTCGGTGTTCTGAAGGCCGGCGGCGTCGTCGTCGCCACCATGCCGCTGCTTCGCCCCGGCGAGATTGCGACGGTGATCGAACGCGGTCAGATCAGCCACGCCATCGTCGACAGCCGTTTTATCGGCGACTTCCGCGAGGCGGTCGACCAGACCCATTTTATCAAGCACATCGTCAAATATGACGGCGACTACGGGAAGGGCGAGCTGGAGACGCGCACAGCCTCGCTCGAGCCGCTCCCGCCAGTCGATACGCATCGCGACGACCCCGCGCTGATCGCCTTCACCAGCGGCACGACCGGCCTTCCCAAGGGCTGCGTGCAGTTCCACCGCGATATCCTCGCGCCGTGCGACACGTTCGCGAGGCACCTGGTGGGCCCGAAGCCGGGCGACGTGTTCATGACCAGCGCGCCGATGGCCTTCACCTTCGGGCTCGGCATCACCTTGATGTTCCCGCTGCGCTTCGGAGCGACCGCCGCCACGATCGAGCAGGCGACCCCGCCAAAGATGCTCGAAGCGATTGCGAAGTTCGAGGTCACGTACCTTGGAACGGCGCCGACGGCGTACAAGGCAATGCTGTCGCAGCCGAACCTGGACGAGGCGCTGAAGACCCTGCGCACCTGCATCTCCGCCGGCGAGCATCTGCCCGAATCCACGTGGCAGGCGTGGAAGGACCACACCGGCATCGCGATCATCGACGGAATCGGCTCGACCGAGATGATGCACATCTTCATCTCCGCCGCCGGCGACGACATCCGCCCCGGCTCCACCGGCAAGGCGGTGCCGGGCTATAAGGCGACGATCCTCGGCGACGATAGCAACCCGATCGAGGAAGGCACCGGCCGCCTCGCCATAAAGGGGCCGACGGGCTGCCGCTACCTGGATGACCCGCGCCAGGGCGACTATGTCGTCAACGGCTGGAACATCACCGGCGACACCTACCGCCGCGATGCCGACGGCTATTATTGGTACCTCGCGCGCAGCGACGACATGATCGTCAGCTCGGGCTACAACATCGGCGCTCCGGAAGTGGAGAATGCGCTGCTGGCGCACCCCGCCGTCGCCGAATGCGCGGTCATCGGCGTGCCCTGTCCCGAGCGCGGCCAGAAGGTGAAAGCGTTCATCGTCCTCGCCGACTTCGCCGAGCCGAGCGCCGAGTTGATCGAGAAGTTTCAGTCCTTCGTGAAGGACGTTATTGCCCCCTACAAATATCCTCGCGAAATCGAATTCGTTGAAGCCCTGCCGAAGACCGCGACTGGCAAGCTGAGGCGGGGTGAGCTGCGGAGCCGATAGGAAGGAGGAGCGTGGTTCTCAGGATTATACTGGCCCTCGCTGGAGCGCTAATCGCCTGCACATCGCCAGCCGCCGCACAGATGCCGGCGGCGGATATACTTCAGCCGGGTATCACTCGGCTGAAGCCGACGTCCTATGTCTACGTACCGAAGGGCGTTGCGCATCCCGCGCCGCTGATCGTGCTATTGCATGGCGCCGGCGGCGACGCACGCAGTTTTCTTGACCTGTTCAAGCCTGATGCCGAGTTACGCGGCGCAATCCTGTTGTCGCTTCAGTCGTCAGGTCGCACCTGGCCAACGCGCGCGCCGACTGAGGACGATCATGACGTCAAGAACCTGAACCAGACGCTTCGGGTGTTGCTGGCCCAACCGCTGGTCGATCAGCGCCGAATGACTGTCATGGGTTTCTCTGACGGTGCGAGCTATGCGCTGTCGCTCGGTCTTGCGCAGCCGGACCTGTTCCGCACCATTGTCGCTATGTCGCCGGGCTACGCTTTCGTCCCCGCCCGGCCGGACACGACCCAGCGAATCTTCATCGCCCATGGCCGTCGCGATCAAGTGCTCCCCGTGGGCAATGTTCGCGACATGGTCGAAGGGCTGGAGAGTGCCGGCTATGCACCGCAGATCCGCTGGTTCAACGGCCGCCACGAGATCGATCCGAGCGCCAAGAGGGACGCTCTCGACTTCGCGCTGGGAGCTACTCGAACTCCACGATGACCTGATCCACCGCGACGCTTTCACCTGCCTTCACCGGCGTGGCCTTCACAATCGCCGCCTTGGGCGCGCGAAGGATGTTCTCCATCTTCATCGCTTCCATGATGGCAACCGTCTGGCCGGGCTCAACCTTGTCGCCGGTCTTCACGTCCAGTCGCGTGACCAGTCCCGGCATCGGCGCGAGCAACAGCCGCGACAGGTCCGGCGGCGTCTTCTCGATCATGTGCACGGACAACTCGGCGACGTGCGGGTCGAGCACCTGAACCTTGTGGGTCGCGCCGCGCGAGGTCAGCGCCCAACAGCGGCCTTCGCGCTTCACTTGCACGGTGCGCTGGCGCCCGTCGATGGTGATGCCGAGCAGGCGCTGGCCCGGGCTCCAGTTCCCGAACATCTCGACGGGAGCGCCGCCATCGACGCTCGCCATCGTGCCGCCTTCGAACGGTTCGATGCGGACCCGGTGAACCTGCTCTCCGATCTTCACCGCATGATCGAGCGGCGGCTCGACGTTCGTATCGAGCTGGTCGCTGATCTGCCCGGCCCGCGCCTCGCGTGTCGTCTCGATCATCGCCGCGATGGCGGCGAGATCCGCGATCAGCTGCTCGTCGGCGGGAGCACCCTCGAACCCTTCCGGATATTCCTCGGCGATGAAGTTGGTGGTGATGTTGCCCGAGCGAAAGCGCGGGTGCTGCGTCAGTGCTGAGAGGAAATCGACATTGTGGCCGATGCCCTCGATCTCGAACGCATCGAGCGCCTCGACCTGCGCGTCCATGGCCGCTTCGCGGGTCGGACCCCAAGTGACCAGCTTGGCGATCATCGGGTCGTAGAACATCGACACTTCGCCGCCCTCGAACACGCCGTCGTCGACGCGGACGCGAACGACTCCGTCGCGGCGCTCCGGTGAGGGACGATAGCGGACGAGACGGCCGGTGGACGGCAGGAAGCCGCGATAGGGGTCCTCGGCATAGACGCGGGTCTCGACCGCCCAGCCGTCGAGCTTCACATCATCCTGCTTGAGCTTCAGCTTCTCGCCCGCCGCCACGCGGATCATCTGCTCGACAAGGTCCAGCCCGGTGACTTCCTCCGTCACCGGATGCTCCACCTGCAGCCGGGTGTTCATTTCGAGGAAGTAGAAGCTCTTGCCCGACGTATCCGCGCCGGACACGATCAGCTCGACGGTGCCCGCGGAATAATATCCGACCGCGCGGGCGAGTGCGACGGCCTGCTCGCCCATCGCCTTGCGCATTTCGGGCGTGACGAACGGCGACGGCGCTTCCTCGACCACCTTCTGGTGGCGGCGCTGGATCGAGCATTCGCGCTCGCCGAGGTAGAGGATGTTGCCGTGCTGGTCGCCCAGCACCTGGATCTCGATGTGCCGCGGCTGCTCGATGAACTTCTCGATAAAGACGCGATCGTCGCCGAAGCTGTTGAGGCCCTCGCGCTTGGTCGCCTCGAAGCCCTCGCGCACGTCCTTCTCCGACCAGGCGAGGCGCATGCCCTTGCCGCCGCCGCCGGCGGACGCCTTCATCATCACCGGATAGCCAATGTCTGCCGCGATCTTCACCGCTTCGTCGGTGGTGGCGATGTCGCCGAGATAACCTGGGACGACGTTCACGCCCGCCGCCTGTGCGAGCTTCTTGGACTCGATCTTGTCGCCCATCGCGGCGATCGCGTTGGGCGGCGGGCCGATGAAGGCGATGCCGGCCTTCTCAAGTGCCTCGGCGAAGCTGGTCCGTTCCGACAGGAAGCCGTAGCCAGGGTGCACGGCCTCGGCACCGGTCGCCTTGCAGGCGTCGATGATCAGCTCGGCCTTGAGGTAGGACTCCGACGCGGGCGGGGGACCGATGCGTACCGCTTCGTCTGCCATGCGCACGTGCGGCGCGCGGGCGTCGGCGTCGGAATAGACGGCGACCGTCTTGATGCCCATGCGCTTCGCCGTGCGGATCACCCGGCACGCAATCTCACCGCGATTGGCGATCAGGATTTTCTTGAACATGCCTGAACCTGAACCAGAGCAAGGGCGGGATAGCAACAACGACCGCCCAGAAGATCTCCCCGACCATATCTAAAGCCGGTCCGCCAATCGAATACCCGATCCAGAGCAGCAGGAGGTTGCCGAGAAAGAACCAAAGGAACCACAGAATTAGAGTCGCTAAGATCGTGGCGACGACACGCTGAATCACTCCGCCGCCTCGTCGAGCGGCGGGCGATTGTGGCCGAGCAGGCGCAGCACCTCGTCGGCGGCGTCGGCGAGGTTGGTGCCGGGGCCGAAGATCGCCTGCACGCCCGCGGCGCGAAGCAGCGCATAATCCTGTGGCGGGATGACTCCGCCCGCGACCACCTTGATGTCGGCGCGGCCCATGTCCTTGAGCGCCTCGATCATTTCCGGGATGAGCGTGCGGTGGCCGGCGGCAAGCGACGACGCACCGACGACGTCGACATCCTTTTCGATCGCCATTTGCGCGGTCTCGCGCGGGGTCTGGAAGAGGGGGCCGGGGATGACTTCGAAACCGAGATCGGTGAAGGCGGACGACACCAGGTTCGCGCCGCGGTCGTGGCCGTCCTGGCCCATCTTGGCGACCATGATGCGCGGCTTGCGTCCGAGGCGGTCGGCGACCGATTGCGTGCCTTGCTCTGCCGCTTTCCATCGGCCGTCCTGACGCGCCTTGCCGTAGATGCCGCGCACCGGTTCCGGGACGGTGCCATAGCGGCCGAACGCGCGTTCCAGCGCGTCCGAAATCTCGCCGAGGGTGGCGCGGGCGCGGGTGGCGGCAACGCTCAGTCCGAGTAGGTTTGCATTGCCGCGCGCCCCATCTTCCAGCGCCGCCAGAGCCAAGCGAACCCTTGCCTCGTCACGTGACGCACGCGTTTTTTCGATCCGCGCAATCTGCGAAGCGCGGACCTTGGCATTGTCGACTTCGAGAAATTCGTGCTCTTCTTCTTCCGCAAGCCGGTAGCGGTTGACGCCCACGATCACCGTCTCGCCCGTATCGACCTTCGCCGCTCGCGCCGCAGCGGCTTCTTCGATGCGATGCTTCGGCAGCCCCTCGGCAACCGCCTTGGTCATGCCGCCGTGCGCCTCGACTTCCTGGATCAGCTCCCACGCGCGCTCTTCCAGCTCGCGCGTAAGCTTCTCGACGTACCAGCTGCCGCCGAGCGGATCGGCGACGGCGGTGATGCCGCTCTCCTCGGCAAGGATCAGCTGCGTGTTGCGGGCGATGCGCGCGCTGAAGTCGGTCGGCAGCGCGATCGCCTCGTCGAAGCTGTTGGTGTGCAGCGATTGCGTGCCACCGAGCACTGCCGCCAGCGCCTCGACCGTCGTGCGCACGATATTGTTGTACGGGTCCTGCTCGGTCAGGCTGACGCCGCTCGTCTGGCAGTGTGTGCGGAGCCGCTTGGACTCTTCCTTCTGCGCGCCGAGGTCGGTCATGATCCGGTGCCACAACGTCCTCGCCGCGCGCAGCTTCGCGACCTCCATGAACAGGTTCATCCCGATGCCCCAGAAGAAGCTGAGGCGCCCCGCGAACTCGTCGATCTTGAGGCCCTGCGCCATCGCCGCGCGCGCATATTCCATGCCGTCGGCGAGCGTATAGGCGAGCTCCTGCACCGCCGTCGCTCCGGCCTCGTGCATGTGATAGCCGCTGATCGAGATCGAGTTGAACTTCGGCATTTCGCGCGCGCAAAAAGCGATGACGTCCGACACGATCCGCATGCTCGGTTCGGGCGGGTAGATGTAGGTGTTGCGGACCGCGAACTCTTTGAGGATGTCGTTCTGGATCGTGCCGGTCAGCTGCGCGTGCGGGACGCCCTGCTCCTCCCCGGCGACGATGAAGAAGGCCATGATCGGAAGCACCGCGCCGTTCATGGTCATGCTGACCGACATCTCGCCGAGCGGGATGCCGTCGAACAGCAATTTCATGTCCTCGACGCTGTCGATCGCGACGCCCGCCATGCCGACGTCGCCGGCGACGCGCGGATTGTCGCTGTCGTAGCCTCGGTGGGTGGCGAGGTCGAAGGCTACGCTGAGGCCTTTCTGACCCGCGGCGAGGTTGCGGCGGTAGAAGGCGTTGGACTCTTCGGCGGTGGAGAAGCCGGCGTACTGCCGGATGGTCCACGGCCGCCCGGCGTACATGGTCGCATAGGGTCCGCGGGTGAATGGCGCGACACCCGGATAGCCGCTGTCGATGGCGTCTTCGGGGCCGTAGACGGTGTCGATCTTGATGCCCTCGACGGTTTCGCGGGACAGGTCGCGGCCGCGGCTTTCCTTCGCGGCGAGCGTCTCCCAGTCGGATTTGGTCGGCTTGTCGGTCATTTACCGCAGTCCTTAGCCGCCAAATCGAGCGAAGCGAAGCGATCCGGCCTCAGGCTGGAACGAACCATTGGAAACGACCATATCGGGAGCAATGTCGATTCAGATCCGCACCAGCCTCGCCGAGCCCGAGGCGTCCGACACCTTCGTCCCGCACCGTCCCGCGCGTCCTGACAAGGCGGAGGGCGGCAAGCGTTTCGAGATCGTGTCCGAATACGAGCCTGCGGGCGATCAGCCGACAGCGATCAAGGAACTGACCGAGGCGGTTTCCGAGGGTGAGCGAAGCCAGGTGCTGCTCGGCGTCACGGGCTCCGGCAAGACCTTCACCATGGCCAAGGTGATCGAGACGGTGCAGCGGCCGGCGCTGATCATCGCCCCGAACAAGATCCTCGCCGCGCAGCTCTACGGGGAATTCAAGAGCTTCTTCCCGAACAACGCGGTCGAATATTTCGTCAGCTACTACGACTATTACCAGCCGGAGGCCTACGTCCCGCGCACCGATACCTACATCGAGAAGGAGTTGAGCGTGAACGAGGCGATCGACCGCATGCGCCACTCGGCGACGCGGTCGCTGCTGGAGCGAGACGACGTGATCATCGTCGCCTCGGTCTCCTGCCTCTACGGCATCGGCTCGGTCGAGACCTATTCGGCGATGACCTTTAGCCTGAAGAAGGGCAGCAGCGAGGATCAGCGCGAGGTCATCCGCAAGCTCGTCGCGCTGCAGTACAAGCGCAACGACCAGGCGTTCGCGCGCGGCAATTTCCGGGTCCGCGGCGACAATCTGGAGATCTTCCCGTCGCACTATGAGGACACCGCCTGGCGCGTCAGCTTCTTCGGCGACGAGATCGAGGACATCGTCGAGTTCGACCCGCTGACCGGCCAGAAGGCGGCAAGCCTCGACAGCGTGAAGGTCTACGCCAACTCGCACTATGTGACGCCCGGACCGACGCTCGAGCAGGCGATGACCGCGATCAAGCATGAGCTTGAGGAACGACTGAAGGAACTGGTCGCGGAGGGGCGGCTGCTGGAGGCGCAAAGGCTGGAGCAGCGCACCAACTTCGACCTGGAGATGATCGCCGCGACAGGCTCCTGCGCCGGCATCGAGAATTACTCGCGCTTTCTCACTGGCCGCCTTCCCGGCGAACCGCCGCCGACCCTGTTCGAATATCTCCCCGACAACGCTTTGCTGTTCATCGACGAGAGCCACCAGACGGTGCCGCAGATCGGGGCGATGGCGCGCGGCGACCATCGGCGGAAGATCACGCTAGCCGAATACGGCTTCCGACTGCCGAGCTGCATCGATAACAGGCCGCTGCGGTTCAACGAATGGGACGCGATGCGCCCGCAGACGACCTTCGTCTCGGCTACGCCCGGCCCGTGGGAGATGAACGAGACGGGCGGCGTGTTCAGCGAGCAGGTCATCCGCCCAACCGGGCTCATCGACCCGCCGGTCGAGATCAAGCCGGTCGAGGACCAGGTCGACGACCTCGTTCACGAGGCGAAGGAGACCGCGCGGAAGGGCTATCGGACGCTCGTCACGACGCTGACCAAGCGCATGGCGGAAGACCTCACGGAGTACCTTCACGAGGCGGGGTTGCGTGTCCGCTACATGCACTCGGACGTGGAGACGCTGGAGCGTATCGAGCTGATCCGCGAGCTTCGGCTCGGCGTCTACGATGTGTTGGTCGGCATCAACCTTCTTCGGGAGGGTCTCGACATTCCGGAGTGCGGGCTGGTCGCGATCCTGGACGCGGACAAGGAAGGCTTCCTGCGGTCGGAGACCTCATTGATCCAGACCATCGGCCGCGCCGCGCGCAACATCGATGGTCGCGTGATCCTCTACGCCGACACCAGGACGGGCTCGATCGAACGCGCGCTCGCCGAGACCGACCGCCGCCGCCAGAAGCAGGTCGAGTACAACCAGCTCCACGGCATCACGCCGGAGAGCATCAAGCGCCAGATCAGCGACATCATCGCCCATGTCTCCACCCGCGACGGCGTGGTCATCGACACCGGCGACGACGAGCGGCCGCACCTCGTCGGCCACAACCTCAAGGCCTACATCGCCGACCTCGAGCAGCGCATGCGCAAGGCCGCCGCCGACCTAGAGTTCGAGGAGGCCGGCCGCCTTCGCGACGAGATCCGCAGGCTCGAGGAAGACGACCTCGGCATCCCCCACGACCAGCGAGTTGCCCCGCGCCCGACTGGCAATTCGTCGGAGGGCAAGCCGGGCACACGCAAGACCCGCTTCGGCAAGCAGAGCCGGACCCGATTTGGGGGCCGGAGATAGTATTATCCTTTCAATGCGTTACGCCCGTTGTTCAGGCGGGCGAAACCCAATTCACTGCAGGGAGTTTGACCTGAAAGCTTTAATGGGGTGGACCGCGCAGGCGGCTGGGAAATTCATGCACAAAAGACTGAGTTTGATTTTCGGCGCGCTCGCCATGGTTGCCACTACGCCGGCCTTGGCCCAGCGCCGCGGCGACGAGCCGATCGCGGTACCGCGCGCCATCAAGCAGGGCATCGACTTCGTCTACGTCGATCCGCAGATGAGCAATGTCGCGCGGCGACGTCAGCGGCCGGAGAACTGGCTCGCCCGTATTTTCAGCTTCGATTTTTCGGGTGGACGGCGGCAGGCGCCGAACGTGCTTTTCTCCCAGCTTGGCGGCGGCCTGCAGCGCTACCAGGCGACCTACGGCCGATTGCCGCAGGTCAAGATTCCGGCCGGCGCTGCGCTGAAGCGCGGATCGACCGGCAAGAGGATGCAGCTGCTTCGGCAACGCCTCGGCCTGCCGGTCGAGGGTGGTTACGACACCGCCCTGTTCCAGGCTGTTGCAACCTATCAGACCGTTCACGGCATAGGTCCGGCCGACGGCATTGCGGGCAGGGCGACCATCGCTTCGCTGAATCGCGGCTCGCAGCATTATCTGCGCCGGATCGCCATCAACGTCGAGCGGGCGTGGCGCCTGCCTCAGACCCGCCAGTTCGATCGTTATGTGGTCGTCGATTCCGGAGCCGCCGAAGCCTATCTGTTCGACCGCGACCGCATCGTCGACGGCATGAAGGTCATCGTCGGATCCCCTGAGACCAAGACGCCGATGATCGCCGTGATCATGCGTAATGCGAAGGCGAACCCGTACTGGCATGTCCCGCCCGAACTGGTTCGCAGCCTGACCGCGAAGCGGATTGGCAAGGAAGGCATCTCCTACCTGAAGAACTTCCATTACGAAGTGCTGTCGGACTGGGGCCCCAATCCCCAGATCGTCGATCCCAAGACGATCAACTGGAAGGCAGTGGCTTCGGGTAGGAAGGAACCGTCGATGCTGGTCCGCCAGCGTCCTGGTCCGTGGAATTCGATGGGCAAGATGAAGTTCGAGATGCCCAACGACTACGGCATCTACCTCCACGACACGCCACTCAAGGAGAAGTTCGCGGGCGACCGCTGGATCAGCAACGGCTGCGTCCGGCTGGAGGATTACCAGCGCTTCGCACGGTGGGTCTTCGGCTATGTGCCAAACCCCGCTGCCCCGGAGCAGCGGATCGATCTGCCGCGGCCGGTACCCGTTTACCTTACGTATCTGACGGTTGAGCCCAGCCCGAACTACGGCGTCGTATTCCGCCCCGACCCTTACGGGTTCGACGCGCAGGCCATGCCGCAGATGTTTGGACCGTCGCAAGTCGCGTCGGCGAATGGCGAAGGACTTGAGCGGCGCAGCTGACGCCGCTGAAGTTTGAAGGTCAGCGAAGAACGCCTTTCGCGGCCTGATTACGCGCGTAGACGAACAGGGCGATGCCGATGGCAAAAATCACCCACGGCATGATCGCCATGACACCCGTCGTCAGGCTTTCCGGGATCTCCATCCCGAAGCGTTGATACGCCATTCCGACGACCATCCCGACGAGCGAGGCTCCGTAGGCATGCACGGCGTAACGGCTCCGTGCGATCAGCAGCAGCGATCCGATCAACGCACTCCAGACGCCAAGCGCCCAGAAGGCCTCGGTCCATGCCGGGAAGCTTTCGAAGAACGCGCGCTCTTCCGCGCTGAATTGCGAAAGGTGCGCCTCGTTGTTGGTCTGCGTCATGATGTAGTCGTAGCAACCGAACGCGTTCCACAGGGTCGCCAGTACGCCGACGATCCAGACATGCACGGGAGTGCGTGCTTGCAGGGCTTCTTGCATGATTATTCCCCCTCATCGGCCCGGACAAGCCGGGACCGACAAGGAGGAAATGCCTGTTTGCCTGCCGAGTCAAACGCCGGGCTGGCGCGGCCTAGAAGCCGACGTTCAGCCCGACCTGCGCCGACACGTCATTGCCATCGTCGCGGCCGATGGAGGTCGACAGGACCGCGTTCATCGCGACGCCGTTGAGGATCTCGGCGCTGCCGCCGCCCGAAATGCGACCGTAGCCCTTCTTGGAGCGGTCGCCGAGCGACCAGCTGTTGACGATTCCAGGCGCCGTCGTCTGCGCGAACCGGACGGTGCGAGCGCCGTCGGACAGTTCCTTCTCCAGCATTGCGGAGAGGTAGGGTCGAACAGAAACGCCGCTGGTGTCGAAATCGCCGCGAAGCTCCACACCCAGTCCGCCGGTGAAGGACTTCGCCTTTACAGAGCTGACGTTCAGCGTCAGCGCCGCGTCGCCGGTCTCGGTGTAGCCGTCTACACTAGCTTTCGCGTAATCGAGCGCGACCACCGGCCCGGCCCGCATCACGCCGACCGGCAGCAAATAGCCAGCCTTGGCACCGCCCAGCCAGTGGCTGCCGTCGGTGCTGGCCCGCATGCCCTCGACGACACCCTCGCGCTCGATATCGAGATCGTCCCAGCCATAGCCCAGATAGCCCTGTGCGAAGGCGCCGGCGATGGCGTAACCGGCGAAGGCGCCGACCTGCCAGGTCTTTCCTTCGGTTCGGGACACGTCACCGACGAACTTGGCCCGCGGCTTAGTATAGTTGCCGGCGACGCCGATCGTGCCGTTCCCGAAGCCGTAGGAAACGCCGAGCGTCGCGCCCACGCCGTCAATATCGAAATGGTCGCTTCGTTTGTCGGGCTTCACGTCGCGCGAGAAGGTGTCGCCTACGACGAACATCTTCATCCCCTCGGCGAGATCGCCATCGCGGGGTGCCGAAAGGTCGACGCGGCTGGAAAGCGTCCGGCCGAAATTGCGCGCCGTGTCGAGGCCAAGCTCGCTCGGCGCCTTGAACGTCAGCGGCGCCTGAAGCTGCGTCGCGACATATTGGGCGAGGATCGCCGACGTGCGCGATGTCGGATGCAGCGCATCGACGTAAAAGATGTAATTGTTGGAGAAGTTCGCGTCCGTCACGCACTGCTGCGCATTGGCCAGCGGGCACGGACCCGCATTGGTCAGGCCATAAGCTTCCAAGTTTGCCGTAACCTGCTGCAGCACCATGGTCGCATCGAGGTAATGGACGATTACGCCATCGGCGGCATAGCCGGCCAGCACGTCCTGGATGCCCGCGTTGAAACTGTCGGCGAAGGCGGTGCGGATGGCTTGTGCAGTCGGGTTGCCAGCCACTTCGGGCGCAAAAGCCGTGTTAAGCGCGAGATAGCTGATCGTCGGGGCTCCGGCCGCAACGAGCGCGTCCATTCCGGCCTGCGCCGCCGCGACGGAAGCTGCCGCAGCCGCCGGTGCGCCAGCGATCGTGCCCGGCGCAATGCCCAGAGAGACATTGCCGGACTGAAAGGTCCGCGCGTCGTTCCCGCCGATGGAGATCGTCACAAGATCATTCTCGTCGAACGTCGGCCCCGCAGCGGGGAAAGCTCCGCCCAACGTGTTCCCGGTCAGGAACGCGCCCCATTCCGTTGTAAAGCCTGGAAGGCCTGCACCGTTCGTGTTGGTATTGTTGGTGAGCGCGCCGCCGATGGCGAAATTGTCGACCGGTACGGCGAGGATGTCCGAAAGCGTGTCGATATAGTTTGTACCACCCGTGAACCGCCCGGTTGGATACGTCTGTGCCGCCTGCGGGGGAACGACCGGAAGGATCTGGAAGAGGTTGCCGTCGTCGGCGAGACTGTCGCCGAACGCGACGATGCGATCGACGCGCTGGGCCGCGGCCGGAGTAGCCATCGAGGCGGCGGAAACAAAGGTGGCGGCCAGCAAGGTGCGGCCGATCAGTCGGCAAGTCGTCATGAAAAGTCCTCTCCCCACGGCCCGTACGCGGCCGCCCTGGAGCGACTTATTCCAGCCGATTCCGCGTCATTACAAGTGGCCAACCGGCAACCCAGCTTTCCGTAGCGTCTACGGTCGCCCGCCGTGCCCCGCGTTCTGCTTGTGGCCGGTCCGGCTGGCGCTTTGGCCCTTCATGTGGGCCTTCTTGTTGCCTCCAACGTCATCCTTGCCGGTCTTCTGGAAGTCGCCCTTCTTCTTGTGGTCGGTCACTGCTCCGTCTCCTGCCGATCGTCGAGGATGCCGCCGCTTCCGGCGCCATCCGTATCGCTGCCTTCCATTCCGAAGCGCGTCGTTCCGGTCTCGCCGCCGCGAGCCTCGCGGACCTGCTCGTCGAGGATGCCGGTCGAGCCCTGTCCGTCGGTGTCGTCGCCGTCGAGATCGAACGCCGACCCATCGCGTTCGGCCGCTTCCGCCTCGCGGTTCTTTTCTTCGACAATCCCCGGCGAGCCCTGTCCGTCGGTTCCTTCGCCGTCGCTTTCCGGAAAGGTAATGGTCTGCTCTTCGCGTCCTTGTTCGGTCATGCGCTGCCTCCTGATCCTAATGCCGAAACGCGCCTTGCCGTGCCCTTGTTTCGGCTCCACGCCGCTCCGCCCGACAAACGCGGTCGGCCGCTGCCAGACGTCCGGCCAGACACGGAGCACGACGGCCGGCGCGGGCGGACAAACCGGCGGCGGCATCGGCTAAAATCCTCTTTGCTCCGGCGTCCCGCGACGCCGGAGCCCCCTCTCATCGCATAAAAACGCTTGTTCCAAGGGCAACTGTCGCGACGTACCCACGGTTCGGCGGCAGGATTCTGGAGCCATTCATATTGAGGTGCTACAAGGGCCCCCGGGTGTGAAGGGGTCAACATGCGCCGTATTATCCTGGTCCTTGCAGGGCTGGTCCTGCCTTCGTCGGCCTTGGCCGCGAGCCAGCAGCCGATCGAGCCGATCGAGGTTCCGCCCAGCGTCGAGCAGGGACTGGACATGGTCTATATCGACCGCGAAATCGCGCCTTCGATGGAGCAGCGCGACGCTCAGCTCGAACAGCAGGGCTTCAACGATTTCCAGGCTGCTCCGGTCGACATGTTCGCCCCGGTGCACCCGCTCTACACCGACCTGAGGCGCGGACTGGTGCAGTACCAGATGCGCTGGGGTGACCTCCCGCAGGTGCAGGTCCCGGCGGGACCGGTGCTGAAGCTCAACACGACCGGCGATCGCGTCGCTTTGCTTCGCCAGCGGCTTGGCCTGCCGGAGGGCACGAAGTTCGATGCCGCCACCGCCGCTGCAGTCAAGGAGTTCCAGGCGACGCACGGAATGAAGGCCGACGGAGTTGCCGGTGCCGGTACGCTGCAGGCGCTGAACCGCGGCTTCAAGCACTATGAAAACGTGCTGATGCTCAATCTCGAGCGCGCCCGCCGCCTTCCGCGCACGACCGAACGTGGCCGCTACGTTCTCGTCGATGCGGGCGCTGCCCGGCTGTGGATGTTCGAGGACGGGCGCCCGGTCGACAGCATGCGTGTGATCGTCGGAGAGAAGGCGACCGAAACGCCGATGATGGCGGCATTGCTGCGCTTCGTCAGCGTCAACCCCTACTGGAACACGCCGCCCGACTTCGCCCAGAAGAACGTCGCTCCGCACGTGCTGAAGGAAGGCCTCAAGTACCTGACGGACCGCGATTACCAGGTACTGTCGGACTGGACCGACGATGCCACTCAGATCGATCCGGCGACGGTCGACTGGGCCGCGGTGGCGGCCGGCAAGGCCAATGTGCGCCTGCGCCGGGGTCCCGGGCCGTGGAATTCGATGGGCGACATGAAGTTCATGATGCCGAACGACTTCGGCATCTACCTCCATGACGTGCCTGAAGCGTCGAAGGCGGAGTTCGCGAAGGACGACCGCTGGATTAGCAACGGCTGCATCCGGCTCGAGGACGCCGATCGCTTCGCCATGTGGCTGTTCGGCCGCGTTCCGAAGGGAAGCGATCCGAAGGTCGAGGAGAATGTCGACCTGCCCAATCCAGTGCCGGTCTACGTCACCTATCTGACGGCGGAGGGTGGGCCGAGTGGCGCGAAGTTCCGCGCCGATCCCTACAATCGCGATCCGGCCTTGCTCGCCCGCTACTTCGGCGATGGGCAGCAGCAGGTTGCCGCGCTCGGCAATTAGGGCGTCCTTTCCAGGTCGCGTTTGAGTTTGGCGAGCCGCGCCGTCGCATGCGCGGCGTGCGGCCCGATCCACCGTTCGTGAATCTCCTGGATTGGACCCACGTTGAGGTGATTCCAGCGCTCGCGCCCCCTTCGCACGGGGAACACCAACTCCGCGTCCTCAAGCACCTTCAGGTGCTGCATGACCGTGCAGCGATCGAGTTCCGGGAAGTGCGCCACGAGCCTTCCGGTCGTCAGCGGCTGGTCGCGCAAATCGTCGAGGATCTGCCGGCGGACCTGGTTGCCCAGCGCCTTGAACACGCGGTCGTGCTTCTCGGAAATTGACATGTTATAAAACTATAACATATAGGCTTCCGGATCAAGCCGCAGGAGTCGGGAAATGGATCTGAAATTCAGGGTCGCGGCACGCATCTCGCGCCCGGTGCACGAAGTGTTCGAAGCGGTCGCCGATCCAGCCAAGCTGTCGAACTATTTCACGACTGGCGGCGCGCAGGGGCGGCTCGAGACCGGATCAACGGTCACCTGGGACTTCCACGACTATCCGGGCGCTTTTCCAGTCGAGGTCGTCGAGGTAGTCCCGGACGAGAAGATCGTCCTCAAATGGGAAGCGAACGAGGGCGAGCCGCCCAATTTGTCCGACGCGGACGGCAAGGTCCGCCAAGCCAATTATCAGACCACGGTCACGATGACGTTCGCGCCCATCGACAAAGACTCGCGCACCCTCGTCGAAATTCGCGAGGAAGGCTGGCACGAGAACCAGGGCGCGCTCGACGCAAGCTATGGCAATTGCCAGGGCTGGTCGCAGATGCTCTGCGCGCTCAAGGTCTGGATCGAGCACGGCTTCAACCTGCGCGCGGACATGTACAAGTAGCCGACCTCTTGACGCCGTCACACTTCGGTGATTTACTCGTTGTTTAGGTGAAACGATTGGACGGGAGGAGGGTCCCATGTCCGCAGCGTTCTCCGTAATGACGCGCCTGCATCACAATCTGCTGCTCGTCATATCGCCGTCGTACCGGCAAGTCAGAAGAAGACTGGAAGCGATCGGCGGCCCGCCGGCTGAGCCGGGATAGGCGCTTATCGCCTCTCTTTCGCCAACCGGCTCATCAGGATGGCGGCGCGCTTCGCCTGGCGGGCGATCGACGGGATGTCGACATATTCGCCGGGCGCATGGCTTCCCGCGCCCGCCGGCCCAAGTCCCACGAGCCCATCCACGTCCGCCGCCACGAAGCTGATGTCGCCGGCGCCGCGCTCCATCGGGTCGATCTCGCCCATTGCCGGCAGGCCCATGTCCGCGTTCACCCGGTTGAGGCGCGCGAGCAAGGCTCGATTGCCTTCGGTCGGCGACATGGGCGGATAGCCGCCGCGGTCGAAGCTGATCTGCGCCGTCGTGCCGGGCAGCGACTTGGACACGATCTCGCGCATCTTCGCTTTCACCCGGTCGATCTGCTCCTGCGAGAGTGCGCGCAGATCGCCGCGAGCGACTGCGGTAGCGGCGATGATGTTGGTCTTGCCGGTCGCGTTGAGGCGAATGCGACCCTGGTCCATCTCGGCCGTCGCGCCGCCGCCGACCATCCCGACATTGTAGGTCAGCTTGTCCTCGCCAAGGTCGCGCCGGAAGGCGTCGATGATCCGCGCAAGCTCGAAGTTTGCCCCGTAATTTGGGTTCATCACGCCGCTGGAATGTCCGGTGCGGCCGCTGGCGATCACCGTCCAGCTGTCGGAGCTGCGCCGCGCGATCGCGCCCATGTCGCGTCCATCCTTCTGCGACAGACCTTCGAAGTCGAGCGCGACGTTGGCCCATTTGCCGGCTTCGATCAGCGGCCCGCGCGTGATCTCAATCGGGTCGCCCGCATCCTCTTCGTCGCCGGTCAGCACGACGGTGATATCGGCGGCCTTGAGCGTGCCCGCCGCCTGCATTGCGCGGAGCGCGGCGATCATCACCGCCATTCCACCCTTGTCGTCGCCCGACCCGGGACCGATCCCGCGATCGTCCTTGCGCTCCCATTTCTGGAAGCTGGAGTCCGGCTCGAACACCGTGTCGAGATGGCCGATCAGCAGCATGCGCTTGCCGCGTCCATTGCCCTTGTGCCGCGCAACGATGTGCCCCGCGCGCCCGGCCGCCCTCATGTCGATCCACTCGACCTTGAAGCCGAGCTGCTCGAGCTCGCCGCGAAGCATCCGCCCGACAGCCTCCACGCCCGGCGAGTTCAGGCTCCCGCTGTTCTGGTTCACCCAGGTTTCGAGCATGGAGACGGTCCGCTCCTGCTCCGAATCGACGGTCTGGATCATCGCCTGTTCGGGCTTCGAAAGCTCGGCGTTGGCGGGCGTGGAAAGCAGGAAGGCGGCGGCGAGAAGCGCGAAGCAGCGACGGATCATTCCCGAACTGTAGCGGGCTGCGTCCCGATCTCAACTTGGTTACACGCTTTCCTACATATAACCAAACAGGTTAGCGCGCTCCGACTCGGCTATGATTTCGAAGGAGTGAGCTTTGGACGATGGAAATTTCAACGTCGACGCGTTGATCGACGAATTGATCGAGCGCGAAGGCGGGTACGTGAACCACCCCGCCGACAAGGGCGGGCCGACCTGCTTCGGCATTACGGAGGCCGTCGCGCGGGCGCACGGATATGCCGGCGCGATGCGGAGCCTGCCGCGGCATGAAGCGGCGGCGATCTATCGGCGGCTCTACTGGCTGCGGCCTCGCTTCGACCAGGTCGCGAAGCGATCGGAGCGGATTGCGGCGGAGCTGTTCGACACGGGCGTCAACATGGGCCCCGCGGTCGCGACGACCTTCCTCCAGCGCGCTCTCACCGCGCTCAACCGGAATGCCAAGGACTATGCCGATCTGACGCCGGACGGCCGCGTCGGTCCGCTGACCCTTCACGCGCTCGACGCCTACCTCGCGACGCGCGGGAAGAATGCGGGCGAGACCGTCCTGATGCGTGCGCTCGAAGCCCTGCAGGGCGAACGCTACCTCCGCCTCGCCGAGCGGCGCCCGGCCAATGAGGCGTTCCTCTATGGCTGGCTGGCGAACCGTATTGGCACAGTGAGCTAGCACCCGAAGACCTGACAGCCCTCGTCAGTGTGAACATTTGTGAAGATTGGAGACTGAAGTGAGCGTTCTTGAGGCTATCGTCGGGCCGGTTTCGAAGCTGCTCGACAAGATCATCCCCGACCCGCAGGCGCGGGACCAGGCCAAGCTCGAGCTGCTGAAGCTGCAGGGCGACCAGGAGATGGCGACCATCACCGCGCAGATGCAGGCGATCGTCGCCGAGGCAAACTCGTCCGATCCGTGGACCAGCCGCGCCCGGCCGAGCTTTCTCTACGCGATGTACGCGCTCATCCTCTGGGCGATCCCCATGGGCCTGATCGCGGCTGCTGACCCGGGCATGGCCAAGGGCATCGGCGAAGGCATGACCGCATACCTGCGCGGCATTCCGGAGGAGCTCTACGCGCTCTTCGGCACCGGCTACCTCGGCTACACCGCCGCGCGCACCTGGGGGAAGGTCAAGGGCGCTGAGCGATAGGACAATCCCGTCATTGCGAGGAGCATCGCGACGAAGCAATCCAGCGGCTCCGGCTCTGGATTGCTTCGCTCCGCTCGCAATGACGGCTGTGCTTGCGGCGTGGCGGAACTCCACCCACATCGTGCCCATGGAAAAATATCACGGAACCACAATCCTTGGGGTCAAGAAGGATGGGCGCACGGTCATCGCCGGCGACGGCCAGGTCAGCCTCGGCAATACGGTGATCAAGCCAAACGCGAAGAAGGTTCGCCGCATCGGCGAGGGCGACAAGGTCATCGGCGGCTTCGCCGGCGCGACGGCCGACGCCTTTACCTTGTTCGAACGGCTGGAAAAGAAGCTCGAGCAATACAACGGGCAGCTCATGCGGTCCGCGGTCGAGCTCGCCAAGGATTGGCGGACGGACAAATATCTTCGCAATCTCGAGGCGATGATGATCGTCGCCGACAAGGACTCGCTGCTGATCCTCACCGGCAACGGCGACGTGCTGGAGCCGGAAGGCGGAATTGCGGCGATCGGGTCGGGCGGGAATTACGCGCTCGCCGCCGCTCGCGCGCTGTCGGATTACGAACAGGATCCCGAGACGCTCGCCCGCCGCGCGATGAAGATCGCGTCCGAGGTTTGCGTGTTCACCAACGACCAGCTGACGATCGAGACGATTGAAACCTGACGCAATGCGCGGCTAGCGTCGCGCTTATGTTCATCGATCGTCGCGGATTTGTCGCAGCAGGGTCTGCGGCTTTGCTCTCCGGCTGTGCGACGACCGGCACTCGCCGCGAGCAAGCCTGCAGCGCGCTTCCGCCGGTCAACGTCGACCCGAGCCGGATCACCCGGACGGTCGCCGGGCTTCGACCCTACCGCGCATCGGGCTTCGTCGTGCGGCGCGATCCGTTCGGGGACAAGGCGGTTGTCCACAATTACGGACATGGCGGCGCCGGAATCACGCTCAGCTGGGGAAGCTCCCGGCTCGCGACGAACCTCGGCCTGCCCGGGCACAGCGGCCCGGTTGCCGTCATTGGCGCTGGTGTCATGGGCCTGACGACGGCGCGGCTCGTGCAGGAAGCAGGCTTTCCGGTCACGATCTACACCGCGGCCCTTTCCCCAGACACGACTTCAAACGTGGCAGGCGGCCAGATCTCGCCGTTCGGCCATTTCAGCGAGGACGCGGTGACCCCAGAATGGCGGGCGCAGTTCGCTGCGGCGATGGCCTACAGCTGGAGCCGCTTCCAGCTCATCGTCGGCGAAAAGTACGGCGTCCGCTGGCTTCCGACCTACGAGGAGAGCCGGCGGACCGAGCCGACCGCCTACGAGAGCTTCATGCCCGACTGGCGGGTGATGTCGGGGGGCGATCATCCGTTCGATCTGGAGAATGTCGTCCGCTACCGCACGATGTATGTCGAAACCCCGCGATTCCTTCGCCAGCTGACCGCCGACGTGCTCGGCGCGGGAGGCAGGATCCTTCTTCGCAGGTTCGCCACCCCGGCCGATCTCGCGACCTTGCCGGAAAAGCTGGTGTTCAACTGCACCGGCATCGGCGCGCGCGACCTGTTTGGCGACGCGGACCTCCACCCCGTTCGCGGCCAGCTCGCCGTACTGCAGCCGCAGTCGGAGATCCTCTACGCCGCCGCCGGCAGCTGGGGGTACATGTTCCCCCGGCTCGACGGCATCCTGCTCGGCGGGACGTTCGAGCGGGACGTGTGGGACACGACGCCCGCTCCAGCGACCATCGACCGGATCGTCCGATCGCATCGCGACTTCTTCGGCAGCTTCCGCTGTACTGCTTGAAGTGGTTCGGAGCGCGCCCAATCTAGCGGGGGATGAATTATCACGCTTCCATTCCCCAGAGCGGTGGGACACCTGAATTGCTGAAGGACAAGCTTACTCCGAAGGCGATCGTCGCCGCTCTCAACGAGCATATCGTCGGCCAGAACGACGCGAAGAAGGCGGTCGCCGTGGCGCTGCGCAACCGCTGGCGCCGCCAGCAGCTCTCGCCCGAGCTTCGCGACGAGGTCACGCCGAAGAACATCCTGATGATCGGGCCCACGGGCTGCGGCAAGACGGAGATCAGCCGCCGCCTGGCCAAGCTCGCCGACGCGCCGTTCGTGAAGGTCGAAGCGACCAAGTTCACCGAGGTCGGCTATGTCGGCCGCGACGTTGAGCAGATCGCTCGCGACCTGGTCGAGGAAGCGGTGCGGCTGGAGCGCGAGCGCCGCCGCGAAGCCGTGCGGAACGGCGCAGAAGAAGCGGCGATGGAGCGGCTGCTCGACGCGCTGACGGGCAAGAGCTCCAGCGCGGCGACCCGCGAGAGCTTCCGCCAGCGGTACCGCGACGGCAGCCTGAACAGCGCCGAGGTCGAGATCGAGGTGCAGGAAGCGCCGTCGATGCCGTTCGACATCCCCGGCATGGGCGGGCAGGTCGGCATGATCAACTTGTCCGACATGATGGGCAAGGCGTTCGGCCAGCAGCCGGGCAAGCGCCGCAAGCTCAAGGTTCCGGATGCATTCCAGCGCCTGACCGACGAGGAAGCCGACAAGCGCGTCGACCCCGACGACATCAACCGCGTCGCTTTGGCGGACGCCGAGGCGAACGGCATCGTCTTCCTCGACGAGATCGACAAGATTGCCGTCAGCGACGTTCGCGGCGGATCGGTCAGCCGCGAGGGCGTACAGCGCGACCTTCTTCCGCTCATCGAAGGCACGACCGTCGCGACCAAATACGGGCCGCTGAAGACGGACCACATCCTCTTCATTGCGAGCGGCGCCTTCCACACCGCCAAGCCTGCCGATCTTCTGCCCGAGTTGCAGGGCCGGCTGCCGATCCGTGTCGAACTCAGCGCCCTGACGCAGGAGGATTTCGTCCGCATCCTCTCGCAGACCCGCGCGAGCCTGACTCAGCAGTACCAGGCCTTGCTCGGCACCGAGGGCGTGACCGTTACTTTCTCCGACGACGGGATCGAGGCGCTCGCCAGAATCGCGGCCGATGTGAACGAGGCGGTCGAGAACATCGGCGCCCGACGGCTGCAGACGGTGATGGAAAAGTTGCTCGAGGACGTCAGCTTCGACGCTGAGGATCGCAGGGGAGAGTCGCTGGTCGTAGACGCTGCATTCGTGGAGAAGCAGCTTTCGGGCATCGCCAAGAACGCCGATCTTAGCCGGTACGTGCTTTAAACGCGTCCTTCGTCCGGAACCGCGAACGTCCTGCCGCCCAAGCTGCACCCGCGCGGCTGCCTGCTCGTTGTTCCTTCCCGTTCGCGAACTGGGAGGATCACCATGTCATTGAAGCTCAATTTCCTGACTGCGGCTGCGGCGGTCGCACTTGCGTCGCCAGTGCTTGCCCAGGACCAGACCACGACCACGGAAACACCGCCAGGAACCACGACGACCGAGTCAACAACTACAACTCAGCCGACCACGACACCGGCCACGCCGAGCACCACCCAGACGACCACGACCGAGCCGACGACCACGCCTGAGGGCCAACCGGCTACGACGACGCAGACGACGACCACCGAAACCCAGCCGACTACTACCCCCGAGGGCCAGCCGGCGGCGACGACGACCCAGACGACGACCACGGAGACGCAGGTCACTGCGGCAACCGCTGCCGATCTCAAAGCAGGCGCCTCTGTCTACGACCAGATCGGCGGGCTGGTTGGAAAGATCGACTCAGCCGACGACAAGGGCGCCGTGGTGAACACTGGCAAGGCACGCGCGGAAATCCCGATCGCGAGCTTCGGCAAGAACGACAAGGGCCTGGTCGTAACGATCACCAAGGCGGAGATCGACGCTCAGGCGAAGGCGGAAAAGCCGGCGAGCACGGAAAAGCCGAAGACCTGAGTTTCGCTCAGTCCTCGCCGACCTTACGGTAACGCCAGACGAAGCCCTGCACGAAGGGCGGCCAGGCGCTCGTCTTCACTCCTGCCAGGCGCAGGCGGCTGGCCGCCCAAGTGTTGCACGTCTTGAGGCCGTTGAACTTGCCGGTAGCCCAGTAGAATGCATCGGATCGGCCGTAGCCGGGGTGATCGACCCGCTTCGGTCGGCCGCCTTCGTCGAGGTCGAAATCGGCGCGGATCGCTGCCCAGAGACGGCGATATTCTTCGGGCCGAAGACGGATGGCGCGGTCCATGTAGTCAGGATTCGAGACCCACTCGACGTGCATCACGCGCTTGCCCCCCGTCAGGGCGGACCAAATCGTCTCGGGCGTGATGTCGCGCCAGCGAGGAGTCTCCAGATAGACGCGCTCCTCGCCCGAACCGAAGGCCACCCAGCGGCCGTCCGCGTCCGGCGCGGCAAAGTCGCTCTTCGGCAGGAAGGGCGTCCAGTCGAGGCCCTGCGCCTTCGCCGGCATGACGATGTCCGAGTGCAGGCCGTTGTTTGCAAGATAGACGGTCACGCCCTCCTCCGGCTCCGTCCAGCCGCGATTCACCGGCACCAGCGAGCCGATGAGCGCGGCTAGCAGATAGGCCACAGGCACGGCGGCCAGCGCGAGCAGCAAGCGCCGGAGCAACGAGGCTTTTCTGCCGCGACGGCGCGTTCGTTTCTTGGCGGCCATCCGCTTGTGTTATCGGTTAGCGGTGCCTAGATGCCAGCCCTCGGTCGGGGCGTAGCGCAGCCTGGTAGCGCATCACACTGGGGGTGTGGGGGTCGCTGGTTCGAATCCAGTCGCCCCGACCAGCAACTGAAGCGATTCTTGCGCCATTCTCAACTGCCGTGATAGTCGCCCGCCGACTTCCGCCTAGGAACATATTCCTCAGCCAATGACAGACATCCTATTGCAGACCCTCGCCGCCGCGGGAGCGAACCCGAACAGCGGTTCGGCAATCCTCTTCGGAATTGCGCCGTGGCTCCTGATCTTCGTGATCTTCTACGTGCTGATGATCCGCCCGCAGCAAAAGCGGGTGAAGGACCATCAGGCCGCGATCGCTGCCATCAAGAAGGGCGACGAAGTCGTCACCGGCGGCGGAATCCGCGGCCGCGTCACCAAGGTCAGCGACGATGAGGCCGAGGTCGAGATTGCGCAGGGCGTGAAGGTTCGCGTGGTCAAGGGCACGCTGAGCCAGGTGCTCACGGCGTCGACCAAGCCCGCGAACGACTAATGCTCGATTTCCCGCGCTGGAAGGTCTGGTCGATCTCGCTGGTCATCCTGATCGGCATCCTTTTCGCTATTCCGAGCATGCTTCCGGCGGACCTCAGGGCGAAATATCCGGCCTGGCTGCCGAGCGCGACGATCAACCTTGGTCTCGACCTCGCGGGCGGTAGCCAGCTCCTGCTCGAGGCCGATCAGGCCGACGCCGCCAAGCAGCGGTTGCAGGCCATGGAAGACCAAGTCGCGACCGAGCTCCGCCGCGATCCGCGCATCGAGATCGGCGACGTTTCTACGGCCGGCGGCCGAGTTTCCTTCCTCGTGCGCGATCCGACCAAGGTCGATGCCGCTCGCGAGCGCCTCTACAACATGACCCAGCCGGTCGGGCTCACGGGAACGCGCGACTGGGACATCCAGGTGATGGACTCGACGCGCATTGTCCTGACCCCGACCAAGGGCGGCGCTCAGCGCGCGCTTCGCGACGCAATGACCGTCGCTCGCGACGTCGTCAGGCGCCGTATCGACCCGCAGGGGACGAAGGAGGTCAATGTCGTCAACCAGGGCGCGGACCGGATCCTTGTCGAGGTTCCGGGTGTCGAGGACCCTGAAGCTTTGAAACGGCTCATCGGCCAGACCGCCCGCCTGGAATTCAAGCTCGTCGACCTGACGGCCGATCCGAACCAGGTTGCGGAGGGCCGCGCGCCTGCCGGGAGCCAGGTACTGATGATGGCCGACGGCTCCGGCTCCATCGCCGTCAAGCGGCGCGTGATGGTCGCGGGCGACCAGCTTGTCGACGCGAAGCAGAGCTTCGACCAGGACGGCCGTCCTGTCGTGTCGATCACCTTCAACACCGCGGGTGCCCGCCGCTTCGGCCGGGTTACTCAGGAGAACGTGAACAAGCCGTTCGCGATCATCCTGGACGACAGGGTCCTGTCAGCGCCGAACATCAACGAGCCGATTCTGGGCGGTCAGGCCCAGATCAGCGGCAACTTCACGGTGGAGACCGCCAACCAGCTCGCCGTTTCGCTCGCCTCGGGCAAGCTGCCGGTGAAGCTGAATGTCATCGAAGAGCGGACGATCGGGCCCGAACTCGGCAAGGATTCGATCGAAAAGGGCATCGTCGCCAGCATCATCGCGACGGGGGCGGTCATCCTGTTCATGCTCGTCACTTATGGACGGTTCGGCGTTTACGCGACGCTGGCCCTGATCGTGAACGCGCTCCTGATCCTTGGAGTGATGGCGGTGTTCAACGCTTCGCTGACGCTACCTGGTATCGCGGGCTTCGTCCTGACGATCGGCGCCGCGGTGGACGCCAACGTGCTGATCAACGAGCGCATTCGCGAGGAGCAGCGGCGAGGGCGCAAGACCCTCGACGCGATCGAGCATGGCTATTCGGAAGCGTCGACGGCCATCTTCGACGCCAACATCACCAACGTCATTGCCGCGGTGCTCATGTGGTACTTCGGCTCCGGCCCGATCCGCGGCTTCGCCGTCGTCCTTATGATCGGCATCGTCACCTCGGTCTTCACGGCCGTGAATTTCACGCGGATGCTCGTCGCCCTGTGGGTCCGACGCAAGCGCCCTCGCGTGCTGCATATCTGAGGCCCCAACGATGAAGCTGCTCAAGCTCGTTCCGGACAATACGAACATCGACTTCATGCGCTGGCGGAACCTGGCGCTGGTCCTTTCCATCCTCGCCACCGTGGCCAGCCTCGTCTTGGTGGGCGTCAAGGGCCTGAACCTCGGCGTGGATTTCGTGGGCGGTCAGATGGTCCGAGTGACCTTCGCCCAGCAGATCGACGTCGAACAGCTCCGCGGCGATGTGGGCTCACTCAATATCGGTGAAGCCAGCATCCAGGAAACCGGTGGTCCGAGAAGCTACCAGATCAGGCTGCCGAAGCCGGAAGGCGGGGAAGCGGCAGCGAACCGTGCGGCGAGCCAGGTTCGGCAAATGCTCGAGCAGAGGTATCCGGGCTCGCGAGTCGACTCCGTCGATACGGTGTCCGGCAAGGTCAGCGAGGAGCTCGCCTGGGACGGCGCGTTGGCGATCACGCTCGCGATGTTGGGAATCGCCGTCTACATCTGGTTCCGGTTCGAATGGCAGTTCGGCGTCGGGGCGCTTCTTACTTTGGCCCACGACGTCTCGATGATCTTCGGCTTTTTCGCGCTGACGCAGCTTCAGGTCGATCTCAACATCGTCGCCGCGTTCCTGGCCATCGTCGGCTATTCGCTCAACGATACGGTCGTCATCTACGATCGAATCCGCGAGAATCTGCGCAAGTACCGCAAGATGGCGATCGTTCCCTTGCTCAACCTTTCGCTGAACGAGACTCTTTCGCGCACCATCGTGACGTCGCTGTCGATCCTGCTCGCCCTCGGCATGCTTGTTCTGTTCGGTCCGGATGTAATTTTCGGCCTTACGATCGCAATCTTCCTCGGCACGGTGATCGGGACCTACTCGTCGATCTACATCTCGTCGCCGGTGCTGGTCTGGCTGGGCGTCAAGCCCGACAGCTTCCTGCGCACCGAGGACGAGGAAAGGGCGCCCGGACCGGCTGCCGTCTGACGCCGTTCATCTGGCGCCCATCAAAGAGCGTCCATCTCCTGCTTGGCCTGTTGGAGGGCCCGCGCTAATGAGGTCTTCATGTTGCCGAAGCTGACCCGTCCCGTACTTCTTTTGCTGGCCTGTGCGGTCGTGATTCCCGCTTCGGGATGCGCCCGGAACAAGACGAGTGCCGACACCGCCTACATCGCGCGGGACGTCAACACGCTCTACGCGCTGGCGAAGGAGAGGCTCGACAAGCAGCGCTATGCGGAAGCCGCGGTGATCTTCGACGAGGTCGAGCGCCAGCATCCCTATTCGATCTGGGCGCGGCGCGCGCAGATGATGAGCGCGTTCAGCTATTACATGGCGCAGAAGTATCCAGAGGCGGTCAGCTCCGCCCAGCGCTTCCTGACGATCCATCCAGGCAACAAGGACGCGCCCTACGCCCACTATTTGATCGCGATGAGCCATTATCAGCAGATCGAGGACGTGACCCGCGACCAGGCGTCGACCCAGCTGGCGGCGAATGCGTTCGGCGAGCTGATGCGACGTTATCCGGACAGTCGCTATGCATCCGACGCGCGGCTGAAGCTCGACCTGATCAACGACCATCTCGCCGGCAAGGAGATGGAGATCGGCCGTTTCTACCAGAGGTCGGGCAAGTGGCTGGCGGCGACCCTCCGCTTCCGCGAGGTCGTCGAGAAGTACCAGACGACGAACCACACTCCGGAAGCGCTGGAGCGTTTGGTCGAGTGCTATCTTGCACTCGGAATCCCGCAGGAAGCGCAGAAGGCGGCCGCTGTGCTCGGCCGGAATTACCCGGGCAGCGAGTGGTACCACCGGTCGTACAAGCTCATTTCGCGGCACATGCCGCAGACCGCACCGCAGAGCTGAGGCCGGCGCGGGCGTGCTGAGGCAGCTCGCAATCCGCAACGTCGTTTTGGTCGAGCAGCTCGAACTCGAGTTCGAAGCTGGTCTCGGCGTGCTGACGGGCGAGACCGGCGCGGGCAAGTCCATCTTGCTGGACGCCCTCGGGCTGGCGCTCGGCGCCAGGTCGGACGCCGGACTGGTGCGCAGCGGCAGCGAAGGCTCGACCGTTTCCGCCGAGATCGACCTGCCTCCCGGCCATCCTGTTCACGCCATGCTGGTCGAGCAGGGCATCGACGTCGATCCGGGTGAGCCCCTGATCCTGCGGCGCTCGCTCAAATCAGACGGCGGCAGCCGCGCCTTCGTCGGAGCCGCGACCGTGCCCGCTGGCCTGCTTCGGGAAATCGGCGCCTTGGCGGTGGAAATTCACGGCCAGCACGACGAACGGGGCCTGCTCAATCCGCGCGGCCACCGTGCGTTGCTGGACGCGTTTGGGGGCCTGAACCTCGCGCCCGTGGCCGAAGCCTGGGCGGAGGTCACGCGCATTGAGACCGCATTGCTGCAGGCACGGGAGCAGCTTGCGGCCGCGGAACGCGACCGCGAGTATCTGGCGCATTCGCTGGCCGAGATCGACGCCTTGGCGCCGGAAGCCGGGGAGGAGACACGGCTCGCGGAGGAGCGTGCCGCGATGCAGTCCGGCCTCAAGGCGGGCGAGAGCCTGACGGGCATCGACGAATTGCTGGGCGGCTCCGACGGCGCGCTTGCGCAGCTCCGCCTGGCCGCGCGCCGCATCGAGCGGGGTGCCGCCGACCACCCCCTGCTCGGCGAGGCGCTGGCCGCGCTCGACCGTGCGCTGATCGAGGCTTGCGAAGCCGAGGACAAGATTGCGCGTGCGGCTGACGTGCTGACGTTCGATCCGGCACGGCTGGATGCGGCCGAGGCGCGGCTGTTCGATATCCGCGGACTCGCCCGCAAGCATCGCGTCGAGGCGGATGCGCTTGCGCGGCTTGCCGACCAAATGCGCTCGCAGCTTTCGGAAATCGATGCAGGCGGGGAGCGGATCGCCGAGCTGGATCGCGAGCTGGAGCAGGCGCGGTCACGTTACGCCGATCTCGCTTCTGCGCTCGGTTCGCAGCGGCACGAAGCGGCCGCGAAGCTGGATGCCGCAGTTGCCGCCGAGCTTCATCCGCTGAAGCTCGATGCGGCGCGGTTCCGCACGTCACTCGCGCAGGTTGAACCCGGCCCGACAGGAACGGACCGGGTCGAATTCGAAATCTCCACCAATCCGGGCTCGCCCTTCGGACCTCTGATCAAGATCGCCAGCGGCGGCGAATTGTCCCGCTTCATCCTCGCGCTGAAGGTCGCTCTTGCCGAGGCCGGAAGCGCAGGGACGATGATTTTCGACGAGATCGATCGCGGTGTCGGCGGCGCAGTCGCCAGCGCGATCGGCGAGCGGCTTGCGCGGCTTTCGAAGCAGTCGCAGGTGCTGGTCGTCACCCATTCGCCGCAGGTTGCCGCGCGCGCCGCGCATCATTTCCGTATCGAGAAGCTGCATGGTCCGGACGGAACGCGCACGACCGTACGGCGGCTAAGCACGGAGGAGCGCCGCGAGGAAATCGCCCGCATGCTGTCCGGTGCGGCGGTCACGGACGAAGCGAGGGCGCAGGCGGCGAGGCTGCTGGAAGCGGCATGACCGCGTATGTTGCCTTGCTCCGGGCTGTGAACGTCGGCGGCCGCAAGCTGATCATGTCCGACCTCAAGGCCATCGCCGACGAAGCAGGCCTGGAGAAGGCGCGGACGTTCATCGCCAGCGGGAATCTTGTCTTTGCCAGCACGAAATCCGAAGCTGCCGTGGCCAGATTGCTCGAAGAGAGGCTGAAGGCGCACATGAGGGCCGAGGTTCCGGTGCTGGTGCGCACCGCCGCGGAAATGGCGGCGGTCGGGGCGGCAAACCCGTTCGCGAATGCCTCCGGCTCAAAGGTGGCGGCCATCTTCCTTCAGGAGGCGCCGCAAAAAGACGCCATCGAGAAAGCATCCGGTATCGCTGACGAGGAGTTGGCGCTCGGCACGCGCGAGATTTATGTGCACTACCCGAGCGGAATGGGCAGGTCGAAGCTCCGGCTTCCGGCAGCCGCCGGCGGGACGGCGCGCAACATGAACACGGTCGCGAAGCTCGCGGCCATGGCGAAGGAGGTCGAGTGAGCAAGCAGACACCGGTTCCGCTGGAATTCGAGGGCGAGGAGCTGGAAGGCGTATTCGTCGGCCGGCGCGACAATCAGGCTCGGCCGACCGTCATGCTCATTCCGACGGTCATGGGCGTATCCGACCTGGAGCTGGGCTTCGCCAGGCAGCTGGTCGAGCTTGGCTACAACGCCTTCGTCGCCGACATCTTCGGCAAGAAGTTCCGCGGAGCTGCGCGCGACGTGATGTTCGGCGAGATGACTCGGCTGGGCAACGACCGCGTTGCGCTGCGGCGGCGTCTACTCGCGATTGTCGAGCAGGTTCGCGGCCTGCGCGAAGTCGAAGACGGGAAGCTGGTGGTCGCGGGCTATTGCTTTGGCGGCAAGTGCGCGCTCGACGTCGCCCGTACAGGCGTGGACATAGCGGCGGCTGTCGCTTTCCACGGCCTTCTCGATCCGCCGAACTGGCCGACCGAGAAGACCAAGGCGAAGGTTGTCGCCTTTCACGGCTGGGACGATCCGATGGCGCCGCCGGAGCATGTGGTCGCGCTGGGCAAGGAACTGACGGAAGCGGGCGCCGACTGGCAGATCCATGCCTACGGAAACGTCCGCCACGGCTTCACCAATCCCAATGCTCACCAGATCGGGCTCGATGCCGTGCGCTATAACGAACTTGCCGCCGAGCGGTCCTGGACCTCGTTCATCAATCTGCTCGAGGAAACATTCGGCTGAGCATGGCGGACTCGATCAGCGAGGCGGAGGCCGCCAATCGGCTGATGCGGCTCGCGAGGGAAATCGCGCGCCACGACAAGCTGTACCACGACCGGGACGCGCCGGAGATCAGCGACGCGGACTATGACGCGCTGGTCCGCGAGAACCGGGAGCTGGAAGAGCGCTTCCCGCAGCTCGTACGGCCGGACTCGCCGTCGAAGCGGCTCGGCGCCGCTCCGACGTCCGCGCTTGCAAAGGTCACGCATGCGCGGCCGATGCTCAGCCTCGAAAATGCCTTTTCCGAGGATGAGGTCGCGGACTTCGCCGGGCGCGTGCGGCGCTTCCTGAATCTTCCTGCAGATGCCTTCGTGGCGATGACGGCAGAGCCGAAGATCGACGGGCTCTCCTGCTCAGTCCGTTACGAGCGCGGAGAACTGATCCTGGCAGCGACGCGCGGGGACGGTGCGGTTGGGGAGGACGTGACGCCCAACGTCCGCACCATCTCCGACATTCCGCAGCGCATCCCGGGAGCGCCGAACGTTCTGGAGGTCCGCGGCGAAGTCTATATGTCCAAGGAGGATTTCGAGGCGCTCAACGAGCGGCAGGAAGTCTCGGGCGGGAAGATCTTCGCCAACCCCCGCAACGCCGCCGCCGGCTCGTTGCGCCAGAAGGACGCGAGCATCACGGCGGCGCGGCCGCTGCGCTTTCTCGCCCACGGCTGGGGCGAGATTTCCGAGCCGTTGGCGGAAAGCCAGTTCGAGGCGATGAAGCGGATCGAGGACTTCGGAATCCCGGTCAGCGAACTGCTGGTCCGTTGCGACGACCTTGCCGCCATGCTGGCGCACTACCGGGCGATCGAGAAGGCCCGCGCCGACCTGCCGTTCGATATCGACGGGGTGGTCTACAAGGTCGATCGGCTGGACCTGCAGGAACGGCTCGGCTTCGTCGCGCGGGCGCCGCGCTGGGGCCTCGCGCACAAATTCCCGGCCGAGAAGGCGGAGACGACGCTGGAGGGCATCGACATCCAGGTTGGGCGAACCGGCAAGCTGACGCCTGTGGGGCGGCTGACTCCGGTCGGTGTCGGCGGAGTGATCGTCGCCAACGTCACGCTGCACAATCGCGATGAGATCGCAGCGGCTCGGGCCTGCGCATCGGCGACCGCGTGCGCATCCAGCGCGCCGGTGACGTGATCCCGCAGGTGGTGGAGAACCTTACCCGCGATGAACTCCGCGACCCTTACGTCTTCCCGGACCATTGCCCGGAATGCCACAGCGAGGCTGTCGCCGAGGAGGGCGAGGTCGACGTCCGCTGCACCGGCGGCCTGATCTGTCCCGCCCAGAGGTTCGAACGACTGCGGCATTTCGTGTCGCGTGGCGCGCTCGACATCGAGGGCCTGGGCGAGAAGACGATCGCCGAATTCATCGACCTCGGTTGGCTCCATTCGCCCGCGGACATTTTCCGCCTCCACAAGTTCCGCGAGCAATTGCTCGGCCGGGAGGGCTGGAAGGAGAAGTCGGTCGACAATCTCCTGGGCTCCATCGAGGCCAAGCGCGAGCCCGATGGACCGCGGTTCCTGTTCGGCCTTGGCATCCGCCACATCGGCATCGTCACCGCCCGCGATCTTCTGAGATGCTTCGGCACGGTCGAGGAATTGCGGCGGGTCGCGACTAGCCCCGACGCCCGGGCCGAATTTGCGGCCGTCGAAGGCGTGGGACCGGTCGTCGCCGAGGCGCTGGTCGATTTCTTCCACGAGGAGCACAACCGCGAGGCGCTCGACGACCTGCTGTCGGAGGTCCGGCCCAAGCCGTTCGTCAGCGATGCGAAGCAGACCGAGTGGACCGGTAAGACGATCGTCTTCACCGGCAGCCTCGAGACGATGAGCCGGGACGAGGCGAAGGCGCAGGCCGAGCGGCTCGGGGCGCGTGCGGCAGGATCGGTCAGCGCGAAGACCGACCTGGTCGTTGCGGGACCGGGCGCGGGATCGAAGCTTAAGAAGGCCGAGCAACTGGGTATTCAGGTGATCGGCGAGGGAGACTGGGCTCGCATCGTTGCCGATGCCGGCTGATGGGGAGAGACGTGGAATGATGCGACTTCTGTTGGCTGCGGCTTTCGCCGCAGCGCCCGCGACGGTGCACGCGCAGGCCGCGCCGAAGCCGCCGATGGCCGTGCAGAAGCCGCACACGGTGAAGGGGCCGAAGGACCGCGTGGACCTCTACTACTGGCTCCGCGACGATAGCCGCAAAAACCCGGAGGTGCTTGGCTATTTGAAGGCCGAGAATGCCTATGCGGACGCCGTGATGGCTCCGCTGAAGCCTCTGCAGGCAAAGCTCACCGCCGAGATGATCGGGCGCATCAAGCAGGACAATTCGACCGTCCCGGTGCGCAAGCGAGGCTACTTCTACTACTCCCGCTACGACGTCGGGCAGGACTATCCGGTCGTCGCGCGGAAACGGGGCAGCCTCAGCGGCAGGGAAGAGGTGATGCTCGACCAGCCGAGCATGGCGAAGGGCTACGGCTTCTTTTCGGTGAGCAGTTGGAAAGTGAGCACGGACAACCGCCTGGTCGCGTTCGCGGAGGACACGGTCGGCCGGCGGCAATACACGTTGAAGGTCAAGGACCTGACGACCGGTAAGATGCTCGCGGACCAGGTGCCGAACATCGAGCCGGAGATCGCCTGGGCGGACGACAACAGGACACTCTACTACATCGAGAAGGACCCGGTCACGCTGCTGGGCAAACGCGTGAAGTCGCACGTGCTCGGCACGCCCGCCTCGGCAGACAGGCTCGTCTACGAGGAGAAGGACGACAGCTTTTACATGAGCGTCGGCCGCACGAGCGACGACAAATATGTCTGCATCATCCTTCAGAGCACCACGAGCGACGAGCAACGCTGCACCAGCGCTGCAAGTCCCGGAGAATGGGCGGTGGTGGCGCCGCGCGAACGCGATTTCCGCTACATGGCGGACCATGTCGGCGACCGATGGATCGTCAAGACGAACTGGCAGGCGCCGAACTATCGCCTGATGACGGTCGCGGACTCAGCCGCGGACGGCGGACGCGCGGCCTGGCGGGACCTTGTGCCCCACAGCGCGAACGCCTTCATCGAAGCTTTCCAGCCGTTCGATAGCTTCATCGCGATCGAGGAGAGGTCTGGAGGCAACAAGCGCCTGCGGCTGCTCACCAACGACGGCAGGAGCAGCGTCGTCGAGGCGGACGAGCCGGCGTACACGATGACGCTCGGCGACAATTCCGAAGTGGCGACGACGAAGGTCCGCTACACCTATGACTCGCAGACGACCCCCGAGGTCACCTACGAGATCGACGCACTGACGGGCGCGAAGACCGTTCTGAAGAAGCGGCCGGCACCGACCTACGATCCGGCGCAATATAAGACCGAGCGCGTCTGGGCGACTGCGCGCGACGGGACCAAGATCCCGGTCTCGCTGGTCTACAGGAAAGGGTTCAAGCGGGACGGCACTGCGGCAATGCTGCAATATGCCTATGGCAGCTATGGGTCGTCCGAAGACCCCTACTGGTCGCCTGCCACCGCGAGCCTGCTCGACCGCGGCATGGTCTATGCAGTCGCGCACATCCGCGGCGGGCAGGAGATGGGCCGCGCCTGGTACGACCAAGGTCACCTGAAGACCAAGATGAACAGCTTTACCGACTTCATCGACGTGACGCGTTTCCTCGTTTCGCAGGGCTATGCGGCGAAGGACCGCGTCGCGGCTCTCGGGCGGAGCGCGGGCGGCTTGCTGATGGGGGCCATCACCAACATGGCGCCCCAGGATTATCGGGTGATCTTGACGGAAGTGCCGTTCGTCGATGCGGTGACGACGATGCTCGATCCAACCATCCCGCTGACGACCAACGAATATGACGAGTGGGGAAATCCGGAGAAGGCGGACTTTTACGACTACATCCTGGCCTATTCCCCCTACGACAATGTCGAGCGGAAGGCTTATCCCTCGCTGTTCGTCGGCACGGGCCTCTGGGACAGCCAAGTCCAGTATTACGAGCCTGCCAAGTGGGTGGCGAAGCTGCGCGCGCACAAGACCGACACGAACCCTCTCGTCTTCCGCGTGCAGATGGAGGCGGGGCATGGTGGCAAGTCGGGCCGCTTCGAACGGTACAAGGCGACGGCGGAACTCTACGCCTTCATGCTGAACGAGTTGGGGATCAGGAACTGAGGACGAGCACAGGCCATTCGCCAGTCCCGCGATCCTGCAGCTTGAGACCCAGTGTGCTGTAGGCCTGAGCGACGGCATCGGCCTGCAAGTCGAGCAGCCCCGCAAGGATGATTGTGCCGCCGGGCACGAGCGCCTTCGTGAATGCCGGGGCGAGCTCGATCAGCGGACCGGCCAGGATATTCGCGATCAGCAGGTCGAACGGCGCGCGCGCCGTGAGCAGCGCCGAGTCCATGCCATCGGCAACCGCGAGCAGGAGCTCGCCGGGACCGTGACCCAGCTTAACTCCGTTGATGGCCGCATTGTCGCGGGAGACGTCGACTGCGACCGGATCGATGTCGGTGGCGATGCAGCGGGTCTGGGGCCAGAGGGCGAGGGCGGCGAAAGCGAGCAGGCCCGTGCCCGTGCCGATGTCGGCCACGTTGGCGAAGTCACGGCCATCGCTTGCCAGCTTGTCGAGCGCGGTCAGGCAGCCCGCGGTCGTCGCATGCTGTCCGGTGCCAAAAGCGAGGCCCGCATCGATCTCGAAATTCACGGTGTCGTCAGGCCGGTCCGCATAATGCATCGGGGTGTGAACGTAGAAGCGGCCGGCGCGGATCGGCTGCAGGCCTTGTTGGCTCTTCGTTACCCAGTCGGTCGAATCCTCGAGATGCTCGATCTGCGGCTCGCCGCGGCCCAGCCGCTTGAGCGCCGCCAAATCCTCGTCGCTTGGCTCGGCCTCGAAATAGGCGTGGATCACCCAATCGTCGGGCCTGGACTCGTCCGGTTCGTCGGCGACGACGACGGGCGGCGAGTCGCTGTCGGCGAACAGGTCCTCGCCATCGGCAATGGCCTCGCCCTGCGCCCGCGTGCACGGGATGGTGACCCGGTAGCTTATTTCACCTGCTCCTTGGCCAGGCGATCGGCGAGCCCCTTCAGCCCGCGTTCCGAATAGGCCTTGCAGCCGTTCCGGTCGACCAGCGCGGCCTTGCCGGCGAGGCGGTCGTAGAGATTGCTGGCGCCCGGGTGCGGCGTGATCAGCACGTCGCAGCGCATCCTGCCGATCCTGCGCATGCTGTCGCGGAAGGTGGTGACGTAGCGGCGATGCTCGGAGAATTTGTAGCTATCCGATGACACGGCCGAAATGCTGTCGGCGTAGACGAAGTTGAGGCACGCCTTGCCTTCGCACGAGCGCCACGACCAGGTCGTGCTGCCCGGCGCATGTCCCGGCGTTGCCCAGGCCGTCAGGCTCAGCGGCCCCTGACGAACGACGAAACCGTCGGCCAGCATGAGGCCCGACCTTCGAGCCGGCGAAAGGCTCGTGCAGGCCGAACTGCGGGTCTTCCTTGGCGACGACGCCGGTTTCGTAGGCGACGAAGCCCGCCGGCGCGGCCATGACCGTGGCGCCGGTGCGGCGCTGAAGCTCGGCGACCCCGCCGATGTGATCGTAATGCTCGTGGCTTCCGCCGATCAGCTTCACGTCGGATAGCTTGAAGCCAAGCCGCTCGATGTTGGCCGCAATCGAGGGCGCTGCTTCGGCGGTGGCGGCGTCGAGCAGGATGTGCCCGCGCTTTGACGTGATCAGCAGCGAGACGATGCCGCACGTGCCGACATTGTAGACGTTGCCGTAGATCTTCACCGGCGGGGCAGGGTCGCTCCAGCCGTCCTTGCCGGCGCAGGCGGCCTGATGTTCCGCGATGCTCGCCGGACCAGCCGCGGCCAGCGCCGCGGCGACGATGCTACCGAACATAGCTCGCGCCGTTCACGTCGATCAGCGCGCCGGTCGCCGAAGGCGGCGCTTCCGTGGCCATCCAGCGGATCGTCTCGGCCACTTCATCGACGCTAGCCGGACGGCCAAGCGGAATGTCAGCGAACCCGCCCGGCCCGCGCGAGGCCATATAATCCTCGGCCATTCCGGTAACGGTGAAGCCCGGGCAGACGGCGTAGCAATAGATGGCTTCCTCGGCGTAGGCGCGTGCCATGGTCTTGGTTATCGCCGCCATGCCGGCCTTGGACGCCGCATAGTGCCAGTGCTGTGGGGAGTCGCCGCGATAGGCGGCCCTGCTGGACAAATTGACGATACGCCCACCCTCGCCGCGCTCGCGAAAGTGGTTGAGGGCCAGCCGGCTGAAGTCCGCGGCGGACTGGAGGTTGACCTGCATCGTCCGCGCCCAGGCCGCGTGCCATTCGTCGTCCGGCGCGTCTTCCGCGACACCTTCGAAGATCCCGGCGTTGTTGATCAGCACTTCGATACGGCCGTCGAGACGGCTGAGAGCCTCGTTCCAGACGGCGCGAGGTGCGGCAGGATCCATGAGATCGCCCGCGACCAGCTCGCCGTCGCCACGGCTCGAATGGCCGACGACCTTGTGGCCGCGCGACTTTAAAAGCTCATAGGCTGCGGCGCCGATTCCGCGGCTCGCTCCGGTGATCAGGATGTTCATGACTGCCGACTAGCCGCGACAGCGCGGCTGTGGAAGTCAGGCGGCGCGGGAGACGAAGTCTTTCGTCTTCGATGTGAACTCGGCGATCTGTTCGGCGAAGCGGCCGAAGCCATGTTCGACCTGGTCGATGTCCTTTGCGACATTTTCGGTGTCGGTGCGGATCGCGGCAATGGTCGAGCTCATCGAATCGGCGGCAAGCGCGGTCTCGTCGACGGCGGCGGTGATCATGGTCACGGTCTGCGCCTGAAGCTCCATCGCCTGGCGGATGCGGTCGGCGGAGGTCTGGACCTCCTCGACGGTCGACTGGATCGAGCCATTGGCTTCGACCGTCTGGCGGGTCGCCTGCTGGATGGCGGTGATCTTGGCGGTGATGTCGTCGGTCGCGCGCGCCGTCTGCGAGGCGAGGCTCTTCACTTCCTGCGCAACGACCGCAAAGCCGCGACCGGCATCGCCCGCACGCGCCGCTTCGATGGTGGCGTTCAGAGCGAGCAAATTGGTCTGTCCGGCGATGTCGCGGATGAGGCCGAGAATCGATTCGATCGCTTCCACGTGGCCGGACAGCGCCTGGCTGACCTTCACGGCTTCGCTGGCCTGGTCCCCGGCGCGGATCGCGACGTCGGCCGCGACTTCGACCTCGGTACGAGCGTCCTCGATGGCGCGGATGAGGCCCGCGGCGGTCTGGGCCGCTTCACGCATCGCGACGGCCGATTGCTCCGCGGCCGCAGCGACTTCGCTCGTCTTGCCGAGCATGCCGCGAGTGGAGTTGGCAGTCGTCTTGGTCCGCTCGGTCAACGTCTTTGACTGGTCGGTGCTGGCGCGGACTAGCTCGGACACACGGCGCTCGAACTCCTCGTTCTGGCGGCCACGGGCTTCCGCTGCTTCGTACGATTCGAGCACGGCGACCTGCGCGAGGATGATGTCTTCGCCGTAGGCAAGCGCGCGATAGAAAGCATCGATGGCGGTCAGCTTGTCCTCGGACTTGCCTTCGAAGCGGTCCTCGAACTCGGCGATGACGTCGCGCGCCATGGCATTGTGCGTGGCGACGAATTCCGGGATGCTCGCCTTCTTGACGTACAGTTCCACGCCCCGCTCGGCGACGGCGCGGACCCAGGCTTCATCGACCTTCATGGTGAAGTAGGCGCGGTTCATCTTAACCGCTGCCTCGCCGAAATGGCGGCGCGAGCATTCCTCGATTACGTCGCCGGCCTGGCCCCAGAGCCAGCGCAGGGAATCCTGGAAACGTCCTCCGTCCGTATAGGCCTTCAGCCGTGACGTGATTTGGTCACTGCTCAGGCGCTGCAGGTTTCCGATGTCGACGCTCATCCCCTGGACTCTCCGTATTTCCCCGAGCCCGCGAGCCTCCGCGAGCCAGAATGTTCGCCGATCACATGCCCCCGCAATGGTTAAGGGCCAGTTAGGGCGAGGCTGGAATCTTGCCTCGCGCCGACCCCGCGCCTAATCGGGCTTCGACTTCGAAAGGGCGGGCGGGTGCGTCCGCAGACGAACAGGAGAATAGCCATCATGGCTGAACAACGCGCGCGACCCTTGTCGCCGCATCTCGGCATCTGGCGGTGGGGGCCGGGGATGACCGCATCCATCTTCCATCGGATCAGCGGCGGCGCACTGACGGTTGCGGGCCTCGCAGTCCTGACCTGGTGGCTGTTGGCGCTGGCGGACGGAAGCGACGCCTATGGCGACTTCAGCGCCATTGCCGGCACCTGGGTCGGCCTGGTCGTGCTGATCGGCCTGACCTGGGCCTTCTTCCAGCATCTGCTCACCGGCGTTCGCCACCTCGTCACGGACACGGGCGAAAATCTCGAACTTCGCGGCAACAAGAACAGCGCGATTGCGACGTTAGTGGGATCGGTGCTGCTGACCGCGGCGCTGTGGTTCTACATTCTTGGGGTGGCGAAATGAGCATCGGCGACAGTTCTACCGAGCTAGCCAAGGTCCGCGGCCTCGGCTCGGCTCGCGAAGGCGGCGAGCACTGGATCGGGGAGCGGGTGAGCAGCATCGCGCTGCTGCTTCTCGGGGTGTGGTTGATTGCGTCGCTGCTGTTCCTGCCGGCGCTCGATCATGCGACGGTCAGTGAGTGGTTGCGGACACCGCTCGGAGCGGTTCCGATGACCCTATTCGTCATCACCAGCTTCTACCACGGCCTCGACGGCTTGAAGGTAGTAGTTGACGACTATGTCAACGACGAAGGCAATCGCTTCGCACTGAACACAGCACTTCTGTTTCTCGCAGTCGGCGGCGCGGCGTTCGCGCTCTTTGCGCTGGCAAAGGTCGCGCTTGGAGGCGCCGCTTGAGCGCCTACAAGATCGTCGATCATATTTACGACGTCGTCGTCGTCGGCGCCGGCGGTGCCGGGCTGCGCACGACGATGGGCGCGGCCAACCAGGGGCTGAAGACCGCCTGCATCACGAAGGTCTTTCCAACGCGCAGCCACACGGTGGCGGCGCAGGGCGGCATTGCCGCGGCGCTCGGCAACATGGGGCCGGACCACTGGACCTGGCACATGTACGACACGGTCAAGGGCGCCGACTGGCTCGGGGATCAGGACGCGATCGAATATCTCTGCCGCGAAGCTCCCGCGGCGGTGATCGAGCTCGAGCATGCCGGCTTGCCGTTCAGTCGCAGGGCGGACGGCAAGATCTACCAGCGCGCGTTCGGCGGGATGACTCAGAACATGGGCGAGGGGCCGCCGGCGCAGCGCACCTGCGCCGCTGCAGACCGAACCGGCCATGCAATGCTGCACACGCTCTATCAGCAGAGCCTGAAATATGATGCCGACTTCTTCATAGAATATTTTGCACTCGACCTCATCATGGACGGCGGCGAGTGCCGCGGCGTCGTCGCACTGTGCATGGACGATGGTTCAATTCATCGCTTCCGCGCACAGGCCGTGGTGCTCGCCACCGGCGGCTACGGGCGCACCTATTTCTCCGCCACCTCCGCGCACACCTGCACCGGCGACGGCAATGCCATGGTGCTCCGCGCCGGCCTGCCGCTTCAGGACATGGAATTCGTCCAGTTCCACCCGACCGGCATCTACGGTGCCGGCGTGCTCATCACCGAGGGCGCTCGCGGCGAGGGCGGCTATCTGACCAATAGCGAGGGCGAGCGCTTCATGGAGCGCTACGCGCCCCACGCGAAGGACCTCGCCAGCCGCGACGTCGTGTCACGCTCGATGGCGATGGAAATCCGCGAAGGCCGCGGCGTCGGCGAGCACAAGGACCATATCTTCCTTCACCTCGACCATATCGACGCGAAGATCCTGCACGAGCGCCTGCCGGGCATTACCGAGACGGCGAAAACCTTCGCGGGCGTCGACCTGACTCGCCAGCCGATCCCGGTCGTGCCGACGGTGCACTACAACATGGGCGGCATCCCGACGAACTTCCACGGCGAGGTCGTCACCATCCGCGAGGGCAATCCCGATGCGGTCGTCCCGGGACTCTTCGCAGTTGGAGAAGCTGCTTGCGTGTCGGTGCACGGCGCCAATCGCCTCGGGTCCAACAGCCTGATCGACCTGGTCGTCTTTGGCCGCGCTGCGGGACTTCGCCTCGGCGATATCCTCAAGGCCAATGCGGCGCAGAAGGAGCTGCCCAAGGATTCGTCGGACCTCGCCCTCGCGCGGCTCGACACGTTCCGCAATGCGCAGGGGAACAGCCCGACCGCCGAGATCCGCCTGGATATGCAGCGGACCATGCAGGCCGACTGCGCCGTCTTCCGCACCGAGCGAACTTTGGCCGAAGGTCAGACGAAGATCGATGCGGTCTACAAGAGGATGCAGGACGTGCGCGTCGGCGACCGCAGCCTGATCTGGAACAGCGACCTCGTCGAAACGCTGGAACTCGATAACCTCATTAGCCAGGCCGTCGTCACCATGCACTGCGCGGCCAACCGCAAGGAAAGCCGCGGCGCGCACATGCATGAGGACTTCCCAGACCGCGACGATAAGAACTGGATGAAGCACACCGCCGTCTGGTTCGAAGGCTGGGGCGGCACTGGCGGCGGCGTAAAGATCGACTACCGCCCAGTGCACGACTTCACGCTCACCGACGAGGTCCAATACATCAAGCCGAAGGCGCGCGTATATTGACGAGACTCGCTGCTGTGGCTGCTCTATTGTGCCGGTGGAGTGGTGGCTTTTTTGCTCATCTTCCGATGGGGCTGGCGGATCGCTCCCTCGATGATCACCGGCACGGTTCCGACGCTTCTCGGCTGGACGGTTCTCTTCCTGACGATGAGTGAAGACGATCGGCCGATCTGGTGGCGGCTGGACCTGTCACTGAATTTCAGCTTTGCGCTGATCTTCGCAGCGGCGGGCGCTGCGCTGGCCTTCGCCCTGAAGAGTCGCGAACCGCATAACTGACGTTCGTCGTCTGCCGACGCGCGGCTGACGAAGCGGTGTTGCCGTTCTCTTCGGCTTGAGTCCGTATGACTCTACGAGGGGGATTGGCCATGCGCACATGCTTGCTTGCGACGGCACTGTTGACCGCGGGTTGCGCGTCGGCGGAGCCGGCTGCGCCGGCCTTTCACCTGGTCTCCGGCGCGGTCCCGCTCGACAAAGGCCCTGACGGCAACAGCATCATCCTCGATGCGCCGGACGGATTGATCGTCGTCGATACCGGCCGGCATCCGGAGCATTCGGCGAAGATCCTCGCCTACGCCCGTGAGCGCGGTCGGCCGATCGCCGCGATCGTCAACACGCATTGGCACCTCGATCATACGACCGGCAATTGGGACATCCGCCAGGCCTATCCCCAGGTGCAGGTGCTCGCGAGCGACGCGCTCGAAGGCGCTCTGGCGACCTATTTGAAGAAAAGCCGGGACCAGACGGAGGCCATGCTCGCGGACCCGAAGACCAATGCGATGCAGCGCGACCAGATCGTTCGCGCGCGGGCGGTCACCGACGAGCCGGACCGAATCCGCCCCGACCGCGTCGTCGGGCAAAGCGGCACGATGACGGTGGCTGGCCGGAAGATCGAAGTGCGCCTCGCCAAGTTCGCCGCGAGCGAGGGCGATGTCTGGCTCTACGTTCCGGAAGCGAAGCTCGCCATCGTCGGCGACCTCGTTGTCGACATCGTTCCGTTCATGGATACGGCCTGCGCCGACGGCTGGCTCCGCGCGCTCGACCAGATCGAGCAGACCTCCTTCGCGACCCTCATTCCGGGGCATGGACCGGCAATGGACCGCGCAGCCTTCACGGCCTGGAAGACGGCATTCACGGACTTCGTCGCATGCGGCCGGTCGCAAGCGCCGAAGGAAGACTGCGTTGCAGCTTGGGAACGTGGCGCCGCCCGCTTCATCGACGACGCGCACCGCAACTACGTTCGCGAGGCCGCCAATTACTATCTGACGACTAGGCTCCGTTCATCGGACGAAGAACAGCAGCTTTACTGCAAGCCGCTGCAGCCCCGGGGCTTGACGGGAGCGCAGTAAGCCGCGCTTTTCAGCCGGAGATCAGGCTTTCCTCAGGTCTTTCATTGCGGACGCCCGCACACTGCCAGGCTCCTATCCACTGAAGTGAGAAAAGACGTGATCGATCTGGAGGGCATCGTGCCAAAACCCCAAGGCGAACGCACACCCGGCTTCAAATTGTTGCTGGCAATCCTGATCGGTGTCGCACTCGCGATACCGCTCTTTTCCGTATGGGCCCTGGTCTACGACCGGCAGTCCCAATCCGAACAGGCGACGGCCTCCATCACCGAAGGGTGGGGCGGTGCGCAGGCGATATCCGGGCCGGTGCTGGTGATCCCATACCGGACGACGGCTTCCGAGACCGTCGTGGAGAACGGACAGAGCGTCACGCGCAGCCGGGAGGTGCGGCGTGAGCTGACGCTCAGTCCGGAGACGGCGGACGTGAAGGCGCAGGTGAAGCCGGAACGTCGGAAGCGGTCCATCTACGAAGCGGTCGTCTATGATGCGAATCTTGCCGGATCGGCGCGCTTCGCCTTTCCGCCGGACCTCGCCCGGCATGGCGTCGCGATCGAGAATATGGACCTGGCGCGGGCGGAGCTTCGCTTCGGAGTCAGCGATCCGCGTGGGCTTGGCGCCAATCCGGAAGTCGTATCGGGCGGTGGCCGTCTGCGGCTTCAGCCGGGCGGCGGAAGCGGCGGCGGTCGAGGCTTCTTCGCCTGGGTCGATGCCGGCCAACTGACCGGCCAGCCGATCGATGTCCGCTACGATTTCAAGCTTCGCGGCAACTCGGCCCTGACCTTCGTTCCGCAGGGCGGCGATACGAAGTGGGCGGTGAAGTCCTCCTGGCCTCACCCCTCGTTCGGCGGCGACTTCCTTCCGCAGGAGCGGCGCGTCGATGCGCAAGCGGCTTCCAGGCGCAGTATCGCATCGGCAATCTCGCTCTGGGCCGTTCGCTGGTTTCGACGGGCGATGTGGGGCAGGGCAACGCGTCCGACCGCGTCGGACGGACCGAGCCCATGGTAACGACGAGCGCCGATGCCAGCGCGCCGCAGACCGCCAGCATCAACCTGATCCAGCCGGTCGACCTCTATTCGCGGGTCAACCGCGCGACGAAGTACGGCTTCTTGTTCATCGGCTTCACCTTCCTGGCGCTTCTGATGTTCGACGTGATCGGCGGAGTACGCGTCTCGCCAGTGGAATATCTGCTCATGGGCGCGGCGATCGTCCTGTTCTTCGTCATGCTTCTCGCCTTCGCCGAGGTGATCGGCTTCACGCCGGCCTATATCGTGGCATCAGCGGCGATCGCCGGCCTCAATACCGCCTATTCCGCAGCGGTCCTGAAGAGCTGGCGCCGAGCCTGGTTCATAGGCGGACTGCTCGTGTCGCTTTACGCAATTCTCTACATCCTGCTCAGCCTTGAGGCCTTCTCGCTGCTGATCGGCTCGCTGCTGCTCTTCGCGGCATTGGCCGGCGTGATGTACGGGACTCGGCGCGTGGATTGGAGCGAGCCGAGGAAAGTCGCGGGCTAGGCCGAACAGCGCTTGGGCTTGCGGATTTGGTCGGCTAAGTCCGCCGACAAATGAACGATCCAGTACCGCCCAAGCGCATTTTTCCGGACGCCAAGGTCGACGCGAAAGCCGCTCGCCATGTGCCGTCCAGTCCGCAGACCGAGAGCGCAGCCTACAAGCTTGCGTTCCAGGACACGGAGTTCCTCCTCCGGGAGGATCTCCGTCCGGTCCGTTTCCAGCTCGAGCTGCTGAAGCCCGAAGTGCTAATGAACGAAGCGAAGATCGGATCGACTTTCGTCTTCTACGGATCGGCGCGAATTCCGGAGCCTTCGCTCGCCGACGCTCTGGTCGCCGGAGCGACTGACGACCAGCAGCGCGCAATTGCCGAGCGGCTAAAGGCCAAGTCGCATTATTATGAGGTTGCGCGTGAACTCGCTCGGCTCGCGAGTACCTGCGAGCCCGACGAGGAAGGCCAGCGGCAGTTCGTCGTCTGCTCAGGCGGCGGCCCGTCGATCATGGAGGCGGCGAACCGCGGAGCGGTCGAGGAGGGCGTGGAGACGATCGGCCTCAACATCGTCCTTCCGCACGAGCAGCTGCCGAACATCTACGTCACGCCCGATCTCAGCTTCCAGTTTCACTATTTCGCGCTGCGGAAGATGCATTTCCTGCTGCGCGCCCGCGCCGTGGCCGTCTTCCCGGGCGGTTTCGGGACATTCGATGAGTTTTTCGAGCTGCTGACCTTGATCCAGACCGGCAAGGTCCGGCCGTTGCCGGTCTTATTGTTCGGCCGCGAGTTCTGGACCCGCGTCGTCAATTGGGATGCCTTGGTCGAGGAAGGCGTGATCGCCCCGCATGATCTGGACATCTTTCATTGGTGCGAAGACGCGAACGAGGCGTGGGAGTTCGTGGAGCGCTTCTACGAGGAGCATCCGGCGCCCGCGCCCGTGCAGAGCGCTCCGCCGGAATAAAGGTCGAGCCTAGTGCGCCGGGTCAGCGGCTTCGCCGCCGCCCGGCTTCTTCGCCGTCGCCGGCTCGTCCTCGGCCTTCTGCGGACCCGGCTCGGTGCCCGTGCCAGGCTTGCTCGCATCCGCCTTGTCGTCGCCCGTTGCCGGAGCGGCGGCGGCAGCTTCTGCCGGGGCGGCCGGGACAGGCAGCGGAGACGAGTCACGCGAATTCAGGAAGGCCATGACATTGGCGCGGTCCTGCGGATTGCTAATGCCCGGCGAAGGTCATCTTCGTGCCGGGAGCGAACTTCTTCGGGCTGGCGAGCCAGGCGCTCATCGTGTCCCAGTCCCAGCTGCCGCCCTTGCCCTTCAGCGCGTCGGTGAAGGCGAAGCCGGGATGCGCGGCGACGGGATTGCCCATGACTCCATAGAGTGCGGGGCCAAGCGCATTGGCTCCGCCCTGATCGGCGTTGTGGCAGGCGGTGCACTTCTTGAAGACCTGCTCACCAGCGGCCGCATCGGCCGTCGCGAGATAGAAAGCGATCGGCTTCTCCGCTTCGGCGCCGCCTTCGCCCTCCTGCACGACACCTTCGATCGGATAGCCCATTTCTTCGGGCCGCTCGCTGTGGAAGGTTTCGCCCGCAACGATCGAGGATCCGAGCGCAACGATACCGGCGAACAGCACCCAGCCGGCGATGGTGTTGAAACGGTCGTCCATGGGTCTCCGGTCGGCGGTTGCCGAGGCTGATCAAGTGATTTTCGCCGCTCCTTTACGGGTGACTACGCGGTTCATCAAGCCGCGAGCCAATGCTCGAGCAGCGTTCTGGCGATCGCGAAACGGGGCGGGGCCTTGAAGGGGGCTTCCGGATCGCCGGCAAGAGATGCGGCAATCTCTTCCCGGGTGAACCAGCGGGCATCGTCGAGCTCCGTCGTGTCGATGGTCAGGACCTCGTCGAGGGAGAGGGCGTGGCAGCCGATCATGAGGGAGGAAGGGAAGGGCCAGGGCTGGCTTGCGATGTAGGTAACGTCAGCGACGCGAATGCCCGCCTCCTCATGCAATTCCCTCGCCACCGCCGCCTCGATCGATTCGCCGGGCTCGAGGAATCCGGCCAGCGCCGAATAGCGGCCTTCCGGATATTGCGGCTGGCGGCCGAGCAGAAGCCGGCCGTCATGCTCCGCCAGCATGATCACCACCGGGTCCACCCGCGGGAAATGCTGGGCGGAGCATTCCGGGCAGACGCGCGACCAGCCGCCACGCTCGATGACGGTGGAAGCGCCGCAATTGGCGCAGAAGCGGTGCCGCGAATGCCACCAGGCAAGGCTGAGCGCGGCGGCGAAGAGCGGCGCTTCCTCCGTTGCGAGCGAACCGATCGTGTCGAAGGCCGCCTTGGCATTGGTGTGCGGTTGGACGGCCGCGGAGACTCTCGGCTTGCCGTCCTGAAGCCCGAGAAACAGATCGGGCGAGGTAGCCGCCTCCCATTCGAGCCGCCCGTCCGGTCCGACTGCAGGCAGACCATCGCGCCAGACAAGCTGGCTCGCCCCGCCGGCGATCAACTCGGCAAGGCGCACAGGGTCGACGCGGACCTGGTCGGCGCGATCGATTCCCGGGCCGGAAAAGAAAGGCTCAGGCTGCAAGTGCATTCCGTGAGGCAAGCACCGATTCGGCCGCCCGCCTGTACAGCGTCGGAAGCCCGGCCTCGGCCAGCCGGTCGAGCGGCTGCCACCAGCCGTCGCCACATGGTGCTTGCACCGCAACCACCGTCAGCTCGAGCCGGAAATGGGTGAACACATGAGTGACGTGGCCCAGCACCGCCGCAGCGCGCATTGGCTCATCCGTCCAATCGGGTCCCGGAAGCGAAGCCATGCCGCCCAGCATGCCTTTGGCTGGACGGCGGACGAGCCAGACGCAATCGTTCCGCTCGATCCAATGGGCGATACCATGACGCACGGGGCGGACCGCCTTTCGCTTCGCCGCCGGAAAGCGTTCCGGCTCGCCAGATGCGTATGCCGCGCAATCCGCATTCAGCGGACAGGAACCGCAGCCGGGCGATCGCGGCCGGCAGATGGTCGCGCCGAGGTCCATCATCGCCTGCGCGAAATCGCCTGCGCGATCCTCGGGTGTTATCCGGTCGAGGAGCTGTCGCAGCCGCCGCTTGCTCTCGGAGATCGGAGCTTCGACGCCATTCACCCGGGCGATGATCCGCTCGACGTTGGTGTCCATGACGAGCGCCCGCCGGCCGAACGCGATCGCGGCAATGGCTGCCGCCGTATAGTCGCCGATCCCCGGCAGCTTGCGAAGCTCGGCTTCAGTGGTCGGAAACCCGCCCCTTGTTGCAACCTCGCGAGCGCAGGCGATCAGGTTGCGGGCTCGGGCGTAATAGCCGAGGCCTGCCCATTCGGAGAGAACGTCCTCATCCCTCGCGGCCGCCAGCGCCTCCACCGTCGGCCATCGCTGCAGGAACCGCTCGTATCGCGGCGTTACGGCAGCGACGGTCGTCTGCTGGAGCATGACCTCGCTCAGCCACACACGGTAGGGCTCGGGCGGCGCTTCGCCCGGCATCGCCCTCCAGGGAAGGCGGCGGGCGTTATCCACATAATGTTGGAGCAGGCTGTTGGCGGCCACGCTGCCCCTATGGCATGACCTCTGGCGATGGCGAAGCCCAAGTCGCCCTATTCGAAGCAGAAAGACCGCGCCGAGGATGCTCCGCGCAGCGGTCGTACGCGCTCGGCCGGCGATCTCCTGGGAGAGATCGGCGGAGTGGCGTTCCGCCGGTTCGGTTTCGTGCAGAGCGCGATCGTCAGCCGCTGGAGCGAGATTGTCGGCGAACGCTATGCCAAGGTCTCGTCACCCGAATCGATCCGCTTTCCTGCCGGGCGAAAGTCGGGCGGAGTCCTGACCTTGCTGGTCGAAGGCGCGCATGGTCCGCTGCTTCAGCATCTCAGCCCGCTCATCATGGAGCGGGTGAACCGATTCTTCGGTCATCAGGCGATCGACCGCGTCGTCTTCCGTCAGGGCAGGCCGATCGCCAAGACCAAGCAGCCGGAGCGTCCGAAATCCGGGCCGGTGCCCAAGGAGTTGGGCGAAGGCCTGCGCCAGATCGCTGATCCCGAGCTTCGCGCCTGTCTGGAATCGCTTGCGGCAAAAATTGCGGGTACAAGCGGCGCTCCGACGGTCGATGCGCCGACGGAGAACCCCATTCCAGTCACGTTTCGAAAGTGAATGAACTGATGAAGCCAGCCTATGTCCTGCTCGCTACTGCAGCCATCTTCGCCAGCGCGGCCTGCAACGCGGAACAGGGAACCAGCAGCAATTCGAACGCGCCAATCGAGGCCGTCGCTGCCCCCAACGGCGGCGACTGGACCAAGACGGTTACAGCCACGCCCGAAGGCGGGTTTCTGATGGGAAATCCAAACGCCGACGTGAAACTCGTCGAGTACGGGTCGATGACATGCCCGCATTGCGCGGTGTTCGCCGAAGCCGGAGCACCTGCACTGGTCGACAAATATGTGAAGACCGGTCGCGTCAGCTTCGAATTCCGCAACTTCGTTCGCGATCCGCTCGACATCACATTGTCGCTCATCGCGCGTTGCGGCGGACCGGAGCGTTTCTTCCCGCTGACCGACGCATTGTTCAAGGATCAGCGCGGGTTCTTCGAGCGGGTACAGGCGACCCCGCCGGACCAGCAGGCTGCCCTGCAGCAGGCGTCGGGCGCGGAGGCCATCCAGGCCTATGCGCGCTTCGCCGGCCTCCAGCAGTGGGCGGCGCAGCGCGGCCTTCCTTCGGCGCGGCAGCAGCAGTGCCTTTCCAACCAGGCCGAGATGGACAGGCTCGTCCAGATGAACACGGACGTGGCGACGCAATTCCCGAATTTCAGCGGAACGCCTAGTTTCCTCATCAACGGCAAGCTGCTCGAGGAGACCGCCAGCTGGGACAAGCTGGAGCCGCAGATCCGCGACGCGCTCGGAAGCTAGCGCTTGAGAAGGGGGAGGGTCTTCTAGCTTGCGCATCCGCCGTCTGAAACTCAGCGGCTTCAAGAGCTTCGTCGAGCCGTCGGAGCTCCGGATCGAACCGGGGCTCACCGGCGTCGTCGGGCCGAACGGGTGCGGCAAGTCGAACCTCCTCGAGGCCATTCGCTGGGTGATGGGCGAAGGCAGCCCGAAGTCGCTTCGCGGCGGCGGGATGGACGACGTCATCTTCGCCGGGACGGCAACGCGGCCGCCGCGGGATTTCGCTGAGGTCTCGATCCTCCTCGAGCGGCGGCAAGGCGAGGAGGGGCCCGGCGGAGAAAGCGAAGTCACCCGGCGCATCGAGCGGGGCGCCGGTTCGGCGTACCGCATCGACGGGCGAGACGTTCGCGCGAAGGACGTGTCCCTGCTGTTCGCCGACGCGGCGACTGGCGCGCACTCGCCGGCCTTGGTCAGCCAGGGCAAGGTCGGATCGATCATCGCGGCGAAGCCGACCGAGCGGCGGCTGCTGCTCGAAGAGGCGGCGGGCATTTCCGGGCTGCATGCGCGGCGCAAGGACGCCGAGCAGAAGCTCCGCGCGACCGAAGCGAATCTGGCGCGCCTGGCAGAGCTTCTGTCCGACCAGGAGCAGCGTGTGGCGCAATTGAGGCGTCAGGCTCGCGCGGCCGAGCGCTATCGGCAACTTTCCGACAAGATCCGGTTGGTAGAGGCGCGGCTGGTGCACGCGCGCTGGGTCGAGGCGGACGGTGCAGCAATGGCAGCCACGCAGGAGGCAAAGACCGCCGAGGCCGAGGTCGCCGCATTCCAGGGTGCGATGGCCAATGCGCAGCAAGCGCAGGACCAGGCGGCGGCCCTGCTTTCGCAGCGGCGGAACGAATTGTCGCAGGCGCGCGAGCGGGCGACCGAGCTGGCGCACGAGTTGGCTACGACACGGGCCCGTCGCGACACGGTCGTACGGCGTCTTGCGGAGCTTGATCGCCTCGATGTCTCGCTGGCGTCCGACATCGAGCGCGAAGAGGCGCTGCGCGGTGACGCGGAGGCACGCATTGCTGAACTTGAAGCCGAACGGACCGCGATCGACCGGCGGCTCGCCGATGACGAAGGACAATCCGCACGGATCGGCCGTGACCTCGCCGATCTGGAGACGCGTTCCCGCGAAGCCGAGGCGGCGCTCGCCGACCTCCTAACCCGGCAGGCAGCCATGCGCGCCGAGCGGCGTGTTGCCGAAGCGGCGCTGGAGGCGGCGCGGGCGCAGGTCGACCGTACCGACCAGGAACGCGCGCGGCTTGCTGCGCAGCTGGAAGCGCTAGGAACCGGAGCAACGGAACAGGCGGCTCGCGACGAAGCCTTGAAACGCGCGGAGTCGGCAAAATCCGAACGTGCGATGGCCGAGAAGAAGCTTGAAGCGGCCGAGGTCGAGCGCGCTTCGGCGGCCGAGCGCCGGGACGCTGCGGAAAGTGAACTGGCAGCGGCTCGTGCTGGGCTGTCGGCATCGCGGGCAGAGGCGCAGGCGCTGGAACGGGCGCTGCAGCATGGCGGCGGCTCGGCCATCGAGAGCCTGGCTGCGGATGCGGGGTATGAACGGGCACTCGCAGCGGCACTAGGCGAAGACGCGGATGCTGCGATCGGCGGTGACGGCGCGCGGCGCTGGATGGGCAGCGACGCGCTTCCGACGGATCCGCCGCTTGCTGCTGGACTGGAGCCGCTGACCGACCACGTTCGGGTCCCGGCGCAATTGCTGCGCCGGTTAAGGCAGATCGGCGTGGTGGACGAGGACAAAGGTCAGCAGCTCGCTGTTGGCCAGCGGCTGGTCACACGCGACGGCGTGCTACGCCGCTGGGATGGTTTCGTCTCAACCGGTTCGGGCGCAGCAGCCGCGGAACGGCTGATCCGGGCCAACCGGCTCGCCGATCTCAAAAAGCAACTGCCGGCGCTGGAACAGGCCGTCGAGGCGGCGTCTGCCGCTCGCGACGATGCCGCAGGCGATGTGGAACGCTGGCGGGCGGAGGGCGAGGCACAGCGCAAGGCCGGCGCATCCGCCGAACGCGAGGTGCGTGAGGCGGAGCGGGCCGCCGATGCGGCTGCCACCGCGATCGAACGGCTGAATGCCCAGCGTGAGGGCGTGTCGCAGCGGGCCGAAGACCTTGCTCCAGTTGCCGAGGCGTCCGCCGAAGCGCTTCGTTCGGCCGAAGCCGTCATGGCGAACCTGCCCGATCCGGCGGCCCTCGAAGCCGATGTGGAAGCGGCGCGAGGTCGCGCGTCCGACGCAGGCAATGCCGTGGCGGACAAGCGGGCCGAAGCAGCTACGCGAGCCCGCGAGACGGCGGCTGCTCGCGAACGTCACGGAGCCGCAGGCCGCGAGCAGGAGGAGTGGCGTAAGCGTCACGCCGAAGCAAAGCGGCGGTTGGCGCTCGCTGTGGAGCGTCAAGGACAACAAGCGGCAGAGCGCGAGCAACTCAGTGCGGAGCCGCAGCGGCTCGACGAATTGCTTACCGATCTCGACGGTCGCGGCCGCGAATGCGAGCGGGATACGGCGACGGCCGCGGAGGCCGAGCGCGCTGCCGAAGGAGAAGTGTCGAAGGCGGCCGGCGCGTTTGCGACGGCGAACGAATCCCTGTCATCTGCCCGCGAGCGCCGGGCGGCGGCTTCGGCACGCGCCGAGGGTCAGGAAGCCCGCCGCACCGAATATGGGCGCGTTTGCTTCGAACGGTTCGAGTGCATCCCCCAGCGACTGCCCGAGAAGATGGGCTTCGATGAGAATGAGGCGGTCGACGCAGAGATCGCAGTCGGCGCTGCTCGAGCGGCTGACGGCGGAGCGAGAGCGCATCGGACCGGTCAACCTCGTTGCCGAGCAGGAACTGGCCGAGCTCGAAGACGCTCGCATGAAGGGCGCCGAGGAAGCCGAAGAACTGACCCAGGCCATTCACCGGCTGCGCGGGTCGATCGGCAACCTCAACCGCGAGGGGCGGGTCCGGCTCCTCGACGCCTATCGCCAGGTCGACGCCCATTTCCGCGACCTGTTCACGACCCTCTTCAATGGCGGACAGGCGCACCTCGAACTGGTCGAAAGCGACGATCCGCTCGAGGCGGGTCTGGAGATCATGGCGCAGCCGCCGGGCAAGCGCCTCTCGACGCTGACTTTGCTGTCCGGTGGCGAACAGGCGCTGACGGCGGTCGCTTTGATCTTCGCCTTGTTCCTGACCAATCCCGCGCCGATCTGCGTCCTCGACGAGGTCGATGCGCCGCTCGACGACGCCAATGTGGAGCGGTTCTGCGACCTGCTCGACCGGATGACGGGCGAGACGGACACGCGCTACCTGATCGTCACCCACAATGCCGTGACCATGAGCCGCATGCACCGCCTGTATGGCGTGACCATGATCGAGAAGGGGATCAGCCGGCTGGTTTCGGTCGACCTGGGTAGCGCGGAGACGCTTCTCGCCGCAGAGTAGCGGAATGCAGCCCATCCGCGTCGTCTTCCTCGTCTATCCCAACGTCACGCAGCTGGACCTGACCGGCCCGGCGCAGGTCCTGTCGCGGATCGGCGAGGCAAAGATCGACCTGGTCTGGAAGACGCGCGATCCGGTCCAGACCGACAGCGGGTTCGCATTGCTTCCGACGGCCACTTTCGACGAGGTGCAGCAAGCCGACATCCTCTGCGTGCCTGGCGGCTTCGGCTGCATCGACGTCATGCAGGATGACGCCGCGCTCGCCTGGGTGCGGGCCGTGGGCGAAAGCGCGCAATGGGTGACCAGCGTCTGCACAGGCTCGCTGATCCTGGGCGCTGCCGGCCTGTTGCGCGGCTATCGCGCGACGTCGCACTGGGCATGGCGGGACTATCTCGGGCTGTTCGGTGCGGAGCCGGTTGCGGAGCGAGTCGTGTTCGACCGCAATCGCGTGACCGGTGGGGGAGTGACGGCCGGTATCGACTTCGCGCTTGCCCTGGTGGCCGCGATCGAAGGAGAGGAGAACGCCCGGGCGATTCAGCTCGGCCTGGAATATGATCCGCATCCACCGTTCGATTCAGGAACGCCGGACAAGGCGGGAGAGGATCTGGTGCGGCGTGTCCATGAGCGATCCAGCCGCATCGCGCCGGACAGGGAAGATCGCATCCGCGCCGTTGCGGAACGCTTCGCGGGGCGATGACCGAGCTCTGGATCCCACCGCATCCGCCGCGTCAGGCGAAGCCGGTGCCCAGTTGGCGCGGCTTCTTCGGCGAACGGGCGCGCACTGCGGTTTACGGCTGGTCGGAGCTCGCCTTCGACAGCTGGTACTTCAAGCGCAAGATCCTCGGCCACACGGTCCACGTGGTGCTCAAGCCCGAGTGGGTGCAGCGGGTTCTTCTCTACAATGCGGCGAACTACGAAAAGCCGGCGCTCGTTAAGCGCATCCTGTCGCCGACCATCGGGCGCGGCCTGCTCACGTCAGAACGCGAGTTGTGGCGCGACCAGCGCAAAATCGTCGCCGCCAGCTTCACGCCGCCGGCCGTCGATGAGCTCATGCCGTTGTTCGGTGAGGTTGGCGAGGCGATGGCGCATTCGTGGGACGCCGGGGCCCGGGACATGGCCGTCGAGGCAACCGCGGCAACCATGCGGGTGATCGCAACGGCGCTGTTCAGCGGCGACCCGCGCCTCACTACCCCCGAGGCCATGGCGCATATCACCAACGCCATGGAAGGCGTCGGCGAAGCGAGAATTCAGGTCCTTCTGGGGATGCCGTTGATCCCGCTCACGCCGACGGGCCGGCGCGGACGTGCGGGGCAGCAGTTTCTCAGGCGCACGCTCGGAGCGATCGTCAGCGAACGGCTCGGCCAGGATGCCCCCGACGATTTCGTCACCGCTATGATCCGGGCACTGCTCGAACGCTTCCCGCGCGACGAGGCGATCGAGCTGGCGATCGACAACGCCGCAACCTTCTATCTCGCCGGCCACGAGACCACCGCTAACCTCACGAGCTGGACCTTGTTCGCCCTAAGCGAGCAGCCGGAACTTCAGGACAGGGTCGCCGCGGAGGCGACCGCTGCGTTGGAGAGCGGGGTGGATCCCGGGCTCACGGACCGGCTGCCGCTTCTTCGTACCGTGGTTGAGGAGACGCTGCGGCTTTATCCGCCGGTGCCGCGGTTCGATCGCGAGGCGGTCGGAGCCGACATGCTGGGCGAGCATGAGGTCCGGCCCGGCGACCTTGTTTCGATCTGGCCGTGGATCATCCAGCGGCATCGGAAGCTATGGGACAAGCCCGACGCGTTCGATCCCGATCGTTTCGCCCCGGGGCGGAAGCAGGAGCGGCATCGATTTCAATACCTGCCGTTCGGCGCCGGGCCGCGCACCTGCGTCGGAGCGCGTTTTTCAATGGCGGAGGCGCTGACGATCCTGGCGATCTGGCTCCAGCGCTGGCGATTCGCCCCTACGCCGGGGCGGGTAGTGCGGCCGTCGGGAATGGTCACGTTGCGCCAGGAAGGCGGACTTCCGCTGATCCTTTCAGTCCGCTGAGGCGGGTCGCCACTATAAATCAACGGCTTTTTGGCCGAGCACCCGAATGTCGCTTTGGTGCTATTGCGAATGACTATCAATAACGATAGTCACGCCTCCAAGTCGATCACTTCAGGATTTGAAAAGGGGGCCTTCGTGTCGCGCTTCGCGCCCAGTTCCGGCATTCGTTCGTACAGAAAGACCGCTTCCCTCATCGTGGGTTCGGGGCTGTTGTTCGGCACTGGCGCACATGCCAACGAGCTCCCACAGCCAGCCCTCCCCCCGGCCGCGTCCGAAGCTGACGCGGCCACGACTGCGGCCGCCGTCACCTCGGCGGCGGCCGCCACGACTGCCGATTCCGCAGATTCTGCCGACCCGATCGTCGTTACTGGCGAGAAGTACCGCATCAACACGCTGAACAGCCGCCTACCGGACGTTCGCGACGCACCGCAGTCGATCAGCATCATCCCGCGCGAGATCATCGAGCAGCAGGCGGCGACGACCCTCAACGACGTCCTGCGCAACGTCACCGGGATCAGCATGGCGGCCGGTGAAGGCGGCGGAGGCCCGGGCGGCGACAATCTGACGCTCCGCGGCTTCGGCGCGCGCAACGACATCCTCGTCGACGGGATCCGCGACTTCGCCAGCTACACGCGCGACACCTTCAACGTGGAGCAGGTCGAGGTCGTGAAGGGACCAGCTTCCGCGCAGACTGGGCGCGGCTCTACGGGCGGATACATCAACCTGTTCTCGAAGCAGCCGAAACTCGACACGTTCGTCAACGGAACCGTCGGCGTCGGCCAGCCCGACTACATTCGCGGAACGTTAGACGTGAACGTCGGGGGAGAGGATTTCGGCCTCGGCGCCGGCACGGCGCTCCGCGTCAATGCGATGTACCACAATGCGGATACACCGGGTCGCGACTTTGTTGGCACGGAGCGTTTCGGCATCGCTCCGTCGATCGCTCTCGGCCTCGGCAGGTCGACCCGCGCGATCCTGTCCTACTTCCGCCTGCAGCAGGATAATCAGCCGGATTACGGCATTCCATTCGTGCCGAGCACTAACGTCGAGCTCGAAGAGTTTCATGAGCAGCCTGCCCCTGTCGATTACGACAATTACTACGGGCTGGTGGAGCGCGACTACGAGGACACTGTCGCAAACATTGCGACCTTTGCGCTCGAGCATGATCTGACGGACAGCATCCGGATCGCGAACACGACGCGCTACGGTCATTCTACCCGCGATTCCATTTACTCCGCGCCGCGGTTTGCGGTGATCGTCACTGATCCGCCGACGACCAACACCGGATTGGATGTCAATCCACAAACCCAATCGCGCGACACGGTGGACAAGGTCTGGTTCAACCAGACGAATGTCTTCGCGAAGTTGGTGACTGGCGACGTCCGTCACGACGCCGTCATCGGCTTTGAAATCGCTCGCGAGCGCAGTCGCAACCAGCTCCGTGCAATCACCAGCGGCACTCCCACCAACATCTTCGATCCTGATCCCGCGCGGCCGTGGGACGGAACGATCGTCGACCTTCCTGGCGAAGTCGTGCGCGCGAAGGCGGATTCCGTCGCGGCCTATCTGTTCGATACAGCGCACATCAGCGAGCAGTTCCTGCTGACCGGCGGCGTCCGCTGGGAGCGCTACAAGAGCGAGTTCCGGCCCGCGCCGTCGCAAGTCACGTCGAGCGTCGGCAACATCGACCGAACGGACGAGACGGTCACCTGGCGGGCGGGCGCGACCTACAAGCCGGTGAAGAGCCTCAGCATCTATGCCGGTGTCGGCACGTCGGTGAATCCGTCGATCGAAAACATGACTCAGACGACGCCAAGCCTGGCGGTCGGCGCACTGAAGCCGGAGCGCAGCCGCACCTTCGAAATCGGCGCCAAGTGGGACGGTTTTGGTGGCAAGCTGCTGCTGACGACGGCCGTGTTCAGGACGGAAAAGACGAACGCCCGAACGCCTGGCCTCCCGGGCGAGCCCGCGACGGTGCTCGACGGAAAGCAGCGGGTCGACGGCTTCGAACTCGGTGCGACCGGACGTATCACCGACCGGTGGCAGGTCATCGCAAGCTACACCTACCTCGACAGCGAGGTGCTGGACTCGAACACGCCGTCCGAAATCGGCAACCGCCTGCAGAACGTGCCCGATCACAGCGCCTCGTTCTGGACGCTGTACACGCTTCCGCAGGGCGTCGAGATCGGCGGCGGCTTCCGCTATGTCGGAACGCGTTACACCAACGTGGCCAACACCCGGAAGATCGACGATTACTGGGTTGCCGATGCGACACTGGGCTACGAGATCACGCCAAAGACGACACTCCGCCTCAACGTCTTCAACATCTTCGACGAGCGCTACATCGACCAGGTCGGCGGCGGGCACTTCGTTCCGGGCGCCGGACGCAGCGCTGTCGCAACCCTGGCGTTTGGAATGTAAGCACGAGCAATGCTCGTCGCAGTCCCTGCCGTCCTCTCACCGGATCAGCTCGCCGAAGTCCGTCGGCTGGTGGAAGCCGGCGCCTGGGAGGACGGCAAGGCCACTGCCGGCCAGCAGTCGGAGCTAACCAAGCGAAATCTTCAGCTTCCGGCGTCCTGTCCCAATGCCGTGGCCGCCGGCGAGATGGTCCTGTCGGCACTGTCCAGCAACGGCCTCTTCATGTCCGCCGCGCTTCCTCACCGCGTCTTTCCACCCTTGTTCAACCGCTACGACGCAAGTGCGGGGCACTCATTCGGCAGTCACGTCGACAATGCGATCCGCTACCTGCCGGATGGTTCGGGCCGCCTTAGGACCGACCTGTCAGCCACCTTGTTCCTGTCGGAGCCCGACGAGTACGGCGGCGGCGAGCTGATCGTCGAGGACACGTACGGAGAGCATGCCGTGAAGCTGCCCGCCGGCGACATGGTGCTCTATCCATCGACCTCGCTCCACCGTGTCGAGCCGATCAGTCAGGGTTCGCGCCTCGCCTCGTTCTTCTGGATCCAGTCGATGGTCCGCGACGACGGAAGGCGTGCCCTGCTCCTCGAAATGGATGCGGCGATCCGTACGCTCGCGGGCAGCGTTGGCGACCGGGACGCGTCGATCGTATCCCTGACAGGCACCTACCATAACCTGCTCCGGCGCTGGGCCGACTGCTAGGCGGCCAGCTTCTCCGCACGGTCGCGGATGCGTTTGAGGTCGTCGACGAACCTGGCGCGCTCTTCGCGCCTGCGGTCCTCCTCCGGGATGCGAAGGAGGAAGCTGGGATGAACCGTAACCCAGCACTCGCCGCCTTCCCGAAGCGGGATCGGTGAGCCGCGAACCCGGCTGATCGTCACGATTTTGTCGAGGATGGAGCGCGCGGCGGTGGCCCCTAGCGCCACGGTGACGGACGGCCGGATCAGCGAACGCTCTTGGTCGATCCACCAGCGGCAGGCCTCGATCTCGCCCGCGTTCGGCTTGCTGTGGATCCGCTTCTTGCCGCGCTGCTCGAACTTGAAATGCTTGACCGCATTGGTGACGTAGACTTCCGAGCGGGGGATGCCGGCTTTTTCCAGCGCTTCGTCAAAGATCTGGCCGGCCGGACCGACGAACGGGCGGCCGGCGAGGTCCTCCTGGTCGCCTGGCTGTTCGCCCACGAACATGATCGACGCGTCGAGCGGACCTTCGCCGAACACCGTTTGGGTTCCGTACTTGTAGAGGTCGCAGCGCGTGCAGCCGCGCGCCTCCTTGAACAATGCCTCCCAAGCGGCGCGCAGATTGCTGCCGGGCTCGATTTGGCGCTCGGCCGCGAGCGCCTCCTTTCGCCCTTCGGCGGCAATCGCTGCCTCGCCTTTCGAACGTGCGATCATCTCGATCTCCCTGGCCCGCGCACCAGCAATCAGCGGCTGAACGAGCGAGGTCTCGGGCATGTTGCGCCAGTATTTCTTGGGCATCTCCCGAAGCATGGCGCCGACCTTCAGACGCGCGGGATTGAAGATGGACGCGTAGTAGGTCTTCCACATCGTCTCGAGTGGATCCCCGCTTGGCGCCTGGGCCCGCGTCGCGCCCGACCCTTCCGTCAGTTCCTCGCCGTTCCAGTGGATGGAGAGCTCGGGCGTGAGGATCGACCAGCGCATGTTGGTGAAGCGGCGGACGAAGAAGCCCGCCGTGTGGCGCACGATGTGGTGGTCCGGCTCGAAGAAGGCTACGAAGCGGGTCGCGCCGTCCGGCCCGTCGACTTCGCGGAAGCGGACGAAGGCGTGCATCTTGTGAACATCGCGCCGCACTTCCTTCGCGAGCCGCTGAAGCCGGTCGAGCAGGGGATCGGCCCGATCTTCCATCGCGCGACGGTTGGATCGGAGCTTCCACAGCATCGCGTAGAGCAAGGAGAAGCGCTCGGGATCCGAGTGGCAAATGACGCTCTTCGCCATGTCGATAAGGGCGCAGGGAACGGGAAAGCTGCCGCCCTTGGGCTGAGCCGCTTCGGTGGAGAATAGGTCGCCGCCTTCACCCTCCACATGCCAGACCGCAGCGGTGGGTCGGACCCCGGCTTCGGCAAGATCACGGGCGGCGTCTCGCCATCCCTCGAAGTCGTCCTCCGAGGCAAGGGTGACGCGATGAGCATCGATCATCGGTCCTTCACGCAGCATGCTAGGCGGCAAACAATTCCAGCTGCTGTTCTTTTGGGGCAACCAGCGAGCGGAGATCAGACCGGTCGGTCAGCAGGGTGGGGCGCCAGTCCAATGTCGTGATGAACGGCCGCACCTTGGCAATGGACAGCGTCAGCCGTGCCACGTCGTCGAGCCGCAGCTTTCTCCAGCGTCGAGACGTCAGGATGCGGTCGACGGCCTTCGTGCCGAGCCCCGGGACGCGCAGCAGTTGGTCCTTCGGCGCTCGGTTCACGTCCACCGGAAAGGCTTCGCGAAACTTGAGTGCCCAAGCGAGCTTTGGGTCGATGTCGAGCGGCAGCATGCCATCCGTCCCTGCGGCGTTCACGACTTCCGCCGGCTTGAAGCCGTAGAAGCGCATCAGCCAATCGGACTGATAGAGCCGATGCTCGCGCATCAGGGGAGGGCGCTTGAGCGGAAGGACGGCGCTCGCGTCGGGGATGGGAGAGAAGGCGGAATAGTAGACCCGGCGCAAGCGGAAGCGGTCGTAGAGGGTGCTGGCACGGGTAATGATGTCGCCGTCGCTTGCGGCGTCCGCGCCGACGATCATCTGGGTCGATTGTCCGGCAGGAGCGTAGGTCGGCGCGGATCGATATTTCGCCTTCGCATCGGCACCGTCTTCGATCGACAGCCGAGTGTCGCGCATCGCCGCTTCGATGCGGCTGCTGTCCTTTTCAGGGGCGAGCTGCTGAAGCCCCTCGGTCGTGGGAAGCTCCACGTTGATGGACACACGGTCGGCGAAGAGGCCCGCCTGCCGCACGAGCGCAGGGTCGGCGTCCGGAATTGTTTTCAGATGAATGTAGCCGCGAAAGTCATGCTCATCGCGCAGCTTCCGCGCGACCTCGACCAGTTGCTCCATCGTGTAATTGGACGACCGGATGATGCCCGAGGAGAGGAACAGGCCCTCGATATAGTTGCGCTTGTAAAATTCGAGGGTGAGGCGAACGACCTCGTCTGCCGTGAACCGCGCCCTCCGCACATTCGAGCTCTTGCGGTTGATGCAATAGGCGCAGTCGAAGATGCAGCTGTTGGTCAGAAGGATCTTGAGCAACGAAATGCAGCGTCCGTCCGGCGCGTACGCGTGGCAGATGCCCATGCCCTCCGTCGAGCCCAGCCCTTTGCCGCCGCGACTGTCCCGTTTGGCGGTTCCGGATGACGCGCAGGACGCATCGTACTTGGCCGCATCGGCGAGAATCGCGAGCTTTGACTGAAGGTCCAATTGAGCCACGTGTTCTCAATATGTTCCCGGACTTCTCCTGTCCATACAGACGTTTAGCGGTATGCGACGAAGTCAGTCGGCAATGCGGCGGCGCAACTTCGCCGAGAGCACGAAAGCGATGGTGAAAGCGAGGTGGACGATCAGGAAGATCTTCGCGACTTCACGAGCCTCTCCTGTAACAACGCCAACGATGTCGTTCGCGGCGACGGTGCCGAAGCCGACGATGTTCGCGATCAAGACCGCTCTTAGCCTTCTCGGATCGGCATCGCGCGACAGCCAATTCAGGACGGCAATGCCGAGGAAAGGCCCGCCGAGCAGCCTGAGCAGGGCACGCAGTTCGGGCGATGCATCGGGCGGGACGGCCCCAATTCCGAACTGGAGCGGGAAGAACATCAGGCCGACGCCGACCGCAGCGAGATAGATTGCGGATAAGGTCAGCGTCAGCCTGATCATCGCGAACTCATGTCAAAGACGCAGCCATCCGGTCGACGGGCGGACCATTGATCTGCCGGAAACGCGCTTCGACCAGGCTGAAAAGGCCGAACAAGGCCAGGCCCGCCGCAACGATCACGTTCACCGGGCTCGACAGCCACTTGAGTGCATCCTGCATTCCCCCGGCCTCGCTGGGATCGCCGCTCAGTCCCGCGGACATCAGGAAGAAGGCCGTGACGATGAAGATGACGCCGCGCGCACCATAGCCGCCGCGTCCCATCCACTTGATCCAATCCTGCCGCTGCATGTCGGCGCGGAGGTGCTTGCAGAAATCGCCGCTGATCGCGCGCTTCAGCTGCCAGAGGCCCGCGAGAAACAGGATGATCGCGCCGACTTGCAGCAGGAGGGCGCCGCCGGGCAGGTTCATTACCGTGCCCGCCTGTTCCTGAGCACCGCCTCCGTCGGAGCCGCCGCTCCCTTGCAGGAGCTTCCATGCCTGCCATGCCAGGAACAAATAGATCACGCCGCTGACACCCGCGCCAACGCGGCCCAAAGTACCTTTCTTGCCGTCGCCATGGCCCTCGCTGTCGAACAAGGCGTCGGTCACGCGCCAGAAACCGTAGGCGACGAAGCCGACGAGGATGGCGATCAGAAGCAGCCGCTCCCCACGAAGATATTCCAGTGCGCCCGACAGGTCCGTCGCTCGGCCGGATCCGATCACGAGCCACGCGATGATCAGATACAGCAATCCTCGCGCGGCAAAGCCGAGCCGAGTGAGCCAAACCAGCTTGTCCGCATGCGCCATGTTACTCTCCCGATACGCCGGTGAAACGACAGTATCGGAGGTCCGTTCCTCGGATCAGGCCGCGGCGGGTGACTCCAACGGGAGCGCCATCCGCTTCGACATGAAAAGCTTGAAGAGGATGAACGCGAAAAGCCCGACGACCGCGCTGGCGATGTGGATCAACCAGAACGTCGGCGTATCCATGCTCGAATAGAGCTGGCCGACCTGCCCGACGATCTTGTTCGCCGCGAAGAAGGCCAGATAGTAGAGCCCGATCACCGTCGCGTTGAGCTTTTTCGGAGCGATCTTCGAGAAGAGCGCGAGGCTCACCGGCAAGATGTGCGCGAAACCGATGCTGTTGAGCAGGTGGAACATGAACGGCCAGAACAGGCCGATCTTGCCGCCCTCGGGCTGCGTGATCGCCGCCGCGAACAGGCAAAGGCCGCCGGCGATGGTGAAGAAGCTGCCGATGATCATCTTGCCGAGCTCATCGGGCTCGCGGTGCCGCGTGCCGTACCATTTGTAGAAGAGAGCGACGGCGACGAGCATTCCAAAGCTCAAAGTCGCGTCGAGCGTGATCATCCAGCTTGTCGGAAGCGTTGTTCCGGCGAAAGTAAGCTGGAAGTGCTCGTCGGCCCAGACGAGATAGGCGTTGAAGATTTCCTGGTTGGTCAGGAGCGCAATGGCCAGCGCCGGGATCAGCAGCACCAGCGCAAGGACACGAATCTTCTCGCCCTGCTCCAGATTGCGGATCAGGAAGAAATAGAGCGGCACGAGCGCCGCGAGCGCGATGACGATTCCCGCGATGAACACGATCCCGACGACGATGGCCGTCGCCACCGTTCCGATCGCGAGTGTGCTGACGGTCTTCCCCATGTCGATCCTGGTGTCGGCACCCTCCGCCGGAAGATGCGGCCGTCCAGCGAGGAAGATCAGCACGCCCAAGACCATGACGATGCCTGCTGTGCCGAAGCCGTAGTGCCAGCCCACTTTCTCGCCCAACGTGCCGCTGACGAGTGGCGCGGCGATGACGCTGACGTTGATGGCAATGTAGAAGATCTGGAACGCCATCGCGCGGCGCAGGTCGTTCTCCTTGTAGAGCGCGCCGACCTGGCTCGCGATATTGCCCTTGAACAGGCCGACGCCGATGATCAGCGCCATCAGGGCGAGCAGGAATGCCCCCTCGAACGCCATCAGGAAATGACCGATCGACATCATGATGCCGCCGGCGAACAAGGCGACGCGCTGCCCGCAATAGCGGTCGGCGATGATGCCGCCGAGGATCGGCGTCAGGTAGACGAGGGAGGTGTAGTCGCCGAAGATGGCCGATGCGAGCGGCTGTCCTTCGAGGCCGGTATAGTGCCACGACTGGAGCCAATCGAGGCCGACAACCCCCGCCATCCGCTCCGGCACCAGCAAATATTTGACCATGTACAGGGTCAGCAGCGTCTGCATCGAATAGTATGAGAAGCGCTCGCACGCTTCGACGAAAGACAGATAGCCGAGACCCTTCGGGTGCCCGAGAAAGGCGCGGTCGTTGCGGTCGATCTGCTCGAAATCAGGTGTCGCTTCGGCGACGGTCATCTGCGCTCTCCCCAGGCAGGTGTTAGCAAGGAGCTAAAGCGGTGACGGCCATTGCACAATGCGTGGCACCTCCGTCTGTCGAATGGCGTGTTGCGCTGAACCAAGTCGCGATTAGGCTCCCGGCCACGAATGGGGGAGACCAGTTCATGCGCTACCTGACGCTCGCGCTCGCAACCGCGGCTTCGATCGCCATGGCCACGCCTGCCGTGGCCGGGCCGACCGAAGACTTTCAGAAATTGATGGACGAATATTGGGCGAGCTACCTGAAGGACAATCCGCTGATCGCCAGCGGCGTCGGAGTGCAGACCTATGACCGCGAGCTAGGCGAGCTGAGCCTTGCAGAGTTCGACCGACAGGCCGCTGAGGCCCAAGCCTTCCTCACGCGCCTGCGGGCCATCCCCGCTGCCTCACTGGCGCCGGCGGACCAGAGCAATCGGGCAGTCATTGAGCGCACGCTCGAGGATCAGATCATGCTGAACGGCTTTGGCCAGCGGCAGCTGCTCTACTCCTCGCTCGGCAGCTATCACGAATTTCTCGCCACCATGGGCGAGAACATCCCGATGCGGACCAAGGCGGACTACGACAATTATCTCGCGCGCCTCGCCCTCGTTCCCGCTCGGATGAAGTCGTACAGCGACATCAGTGTCAAGGCGGCGGCCGAAGGCTACACACAGGCCTGCGAGTGGATGAGAACGCTCCCCGCATCGACGCTGGCGATGGTCCCTGCCGACGTGACACGATCGCCGTTCTACGGGCCATTTGCCGCGACCCGCCCGCAAGGCGTAACCGCGGCGGACTGGGCGGGCCTGCAATCACGGGCGCGGGAAGTGATCAGCGGCCCGATCGCGGCATCTTACCGGGCGTTCTCCTCCGTCGCGCAGGGCCAGCTCGTGCCCAAGTGCCGCAAGGTGGATTTGGTCGCTACGCAGCCGCAGGGAAAGGATTATTACGCCGCCCTGGCGCGCTATCACACGACGACCGACCTGACGCCTGACCACATCCACCAGATCGGCCTGCAGGAGGTCGCGCGCATCCGCGCCGAGATGGAAGCCGTCGCAAAGAAGGCCGGTTTCGCCAGCCGGGAAGCGATGATCGCCGACATGCGGACGAACCCGAAGTGGTACGTCACGACGCCGGAAGAACTTCTCGAAAAGACCGCGACCGTCACCAAGACGATCGACGGCAAGATGCCCGCCTACTTCGGCCGGCTTGCGCGCCTGCCCTACGGCATCCGGCCGATGACGGCCGCGACTGCGCCCACGGACACGACGGCGCGGTACCAGCAGGGCAGTCCGGAAGGCGGCATTGCCGCTTTCTATCTGGTCAACACGACCAAGCTCGACCAGCGGCCCTTGTGGGAAATTCCGGTGCTCTCGGTCCACGAAGCCGTCCCCGGCCATCACCAGCAGATTGCGATCCAGCAGGAACTGGACATGCCGGCCTGGCGCAAGGCGACGGTCTTCTTCACCGCCTTCGTCGAAGGCTGGGGCCTCTATTCGGAGCGCCTCGGCGTGGACATGGGCCTGTACGACACGCCGCAAAAGGACATGGGGCGTCTCAGCTACCAGATGTGGCGCGCCACCCGGCTGGTCGTCGACACAGGAATTCATTCCAAGGGCTGGGACAAGGCCCGGGCCGTCGCCTACATGAAGGACAATACGGCGCTCACCGACGCGAACATCGATGCGGAGGTCAATCGCTACATTTCCGTTCCCGGTCAGGCGCTTGCTTACATGATCGGCAAGCGGAAGATCGAGGAGCTCCGCGCCCGCTCCGAGAGGGCTCTAGGCAACAAGTTCGACGTCCGCCGCTTTCATGACGCGGTGCTGGGCCAGGGCTCAGTGCCGATGGACGCGCTTGAAGCGCAGATCGATGCGTGGATCGCCGCCGAAAAGGGGCGAACCTAGGCTTATTCCTCGGGCGCGGTCGATTGCTGGATGGCCTCGGTGCTTTCTTCGCGAGCGCCGCGGATCATCTGCTCCATGCAGCCGGTATAACCGGCAGGTCCGACCGGCGAGCAACTCTGGATGCCGGTACGGCCTGCGCGCTCGATGGTGCGAGCCTTGCTTGCCCAGGCCGTCCGCTCCTGCAGCGACCCTCCTTCGCGTAGCCGCTCCGGTATGCGGTACCGTTCACGCTCCGGGACGCGATAGCAAACGACGACGTCGTCGTCGGTCGAACGCGGGCACGGGTCGGTGCCGAACACGACAATCTCGTTAACCCGGTCCTTCGCCGCTTGAGCCGAGGCGGCCTGGGGCGAGACGGCAATTCCGGCTAGGACGGCGATCGCTGCGAATGGGGCTGCAAGCTTCGTCACTTGTCTTCCTTTCGACGTCTTAAAGCGGGCAAACCCACTCTTCGGTTCCTCAAATGCGCTTCGACAGACCGATGGCAATGCGGCATCCAGCGCGAATTGCCATCGTGAGAAGTGGGTAGCCGACGGCCTGCGCGGCGCCGGCGTCGCGCGCTACGTCGCGATGCTCGAGCTCCTCGGCACGGAATTGCCGGATGTCGGTCGCAAGCTCCGCGTCCTCCTCGCCGAGGTCCTCGAGCTGAGTGCCGTAGTGGAGGTCAATCTCGGTCTCGACTGCCTCCGTGCACGCCATCGCGGCCTTTTCCGACATCAGGGCGGTCGCTGCGCCCAGTGCGAAGCCGGCCATGTTCCAGATCGGCTGCAGCGCCGTCGGCCGAACGCCGCGCTCGCCCATGAGCGCGTTGAATCGGTCGAGGTGACGCTGCTCCTGGTCGGCCATCCGGGAGATCAGTTTCGCTGCGGAAGAATTGCGCCGGAGCACCGCCAGCTGCCCTGCGTAGATGCGCGTGGCGCCGTATTCGCCTGCCTGGTCGACACGGATCATCGAGGCCTTGTCGGGCCGGCGCTGGCCGGGGCGCCAGGGACTCATGCGCGGCGATCCTTGAGCAGGAGGATCGTGATCAGTGCCGCGCCCCCGAGGGAGAGGATTGCGTTCCAGCCCGCCATGGAGATGCCGAACAGCGACCACTGCACCTGATCGCAGCGCACCAGCGGAACGTTCATCAGGTCCTCAAGAGACATTGCGCCGGTCGCCGTGCAGGTCGTCAACCCTTGGAAAACGCCCGCCTCGACGCCCGCGTGATAGACGCCGATCACGCCCGACACGGCGATTGCCAGCGCTGCAAGCAGGGTCAGCGTGCGTGACCGCGACGAGGTCGCCGGCGCAGTGAAGGCCCCGGCCGCGAGAAGGACTGCGGCGCCGTGCGGCCAGCGCTGCCAGTAGCACATCTCGCAAGGATGAAGCCCGCCCAGATATTGCGAGCCCAGCGCTCCGCCCAGAAGCCCGAGCGGCAGAAGCAGCGCGATCAGCCGCGCTGCCTGTGCATTCCCAAGACCCAGCATAAAGCGCCCGTGCGCAAGCGCTGCTTCGTTCATTACGACCTTTTGGGCGTGCTCGCCGAGGCGACGTTCGTGGCGGGCCGGAGCCGCTTCAGGGTCCGCAGCGCATAGTCGAGCTGGAAGTCCTTGATTCCCTTCTTCTCGAGCTCTGCCGGCGTGAAGTTGAAGCGCGGATCCTTCGAGAAATCGTCTTCCTCGAGGAGCTTGTCGTCGACCTTGGCCTGACCGAGGAGGTGACGCCTGAGATCGGCCTCGCGGACGACCTTGCGGTCCTTGTAATCGGGATCGCTTATCTGCGGCACAGTGATGTCCGGATCGATTCCGCCCGCCTGAACCGAGCGGCCCGAAGGCGTATAGTAACGCGCCGTGGTCAGGCGCAGGGCCGACTTCGGACCCATGATCTGCACCGTCTGGACCGAGCCCTTGCCGAAGCTGCGCTCGCCGAGAATCAGCGCGCGGTGATGATCCTGCAATGCGCCGGCGACGATCTCGGCCGCGGAAGCGCTGCCGGGGTCGATCAGGACAACGACCGGCAGGCCGTGGGCCATGTCGCCCGGCGTCGCATAATAGCGTTCGATGTCGTCCTTCTCGCGGCCGCGCTGCGAGACGATTTCGCCGCGTTCGAGGAACGCGTCGCTGACATCAATCGCCTGGTCGAGGAGGCCGCCCGGATTGGAGCGGAGATCGACGACGTAGCCGAGAGGCTTGCCGCCGGTTGCCTTGTCGATCGCCAGCAGAGCCGCCTTGGTGGCGTCGCCCGTGTTGCCGGCGAACGAGTTAATGTTGAGGATGCCGATGCCGTCCTTGATCTCCCACTTCACCGGGCGGAGCTCGATGCGCTCGCGGACCAGGGCGACGTCGAACGGCTTGTCGCGGCCGGGACGCACGATGCTGAGCTTCACGTTCGTGCCCGGCGCGCCCTTCATCTTTTCGACAGCCTCGTCGAGCGACAGCCCGTAGAGCAGCTCACCGTTGATGTGCGTGATATAGTCGCCGGACTTGATTCCGGCGCGCCACGCCGGCGTGTCCTCCATTGGCGACACGACCTTCACAGCACCGTCCTCGACTCCGACGGTGATTCCGAGACCGCCGTAATTCCCGTCGGTCGTCGCCTTCAGAACGTCGAAATCGCTCGCTTCGACGAAGCTCGAATGCGGGTCGAGCGATGAAAGCATTCCATCGATCGCACCCTTGATCAGGGTATGGTCGTCGACCTTGTCGACATATTGCGCCTTCACTCGCTCGTAGACGCTCATGAACGTCTCGAGCTCCTGGTAATTGGCGCTGTCCGCGGCAGCGAGCGAACTGGTGGTCACCGGCAGCAGGGCCAGAGCACCTGCAAGTGCGAACGGTGGAAGCAATTTGCGCGTAAGCTTCATGGCATTCATGTCCCGGGTTTTCGGCTTTCTTCCTAACCCTCTTTGGGGCCCTTTGACAGGCTTTGAGATGAACCTGCGATGAGAGCAGGCGATACATGCCGCCCATTTCGGGACAGTTCCACGCTTATTCGACCAAGTGCACGTCCAAGCGGTTGGCCGATCACGACTTTCTCGCCCGGCTTCAGCGGCGAGGCGACGTTCAGAAGCAGGCTCATCCAGCCGCCTTCGTGTTCGATGATCACGACGGCATCGTAGCTGCGGAAGGGGCCGGAAAAGCGGATCGTGCCGCTGGCGGGAACGATGACGGAGGCTCCACGCCCGGTCGCAAGCGTCAGGCCGCGCGAACGAACGCCGTTGGGCGCAATTGCGCCGAGGCCTTCGACTACAGGCGCGGTAGAAGGAAGGGCGTAGGGGAAAGATGTTGGCGAGGCGACGATGCCGGTCGGACCGGGACGGGCAGGCGCGGGCGGAAGCCTCGCGAGTTCGGACGCGATGGCTCGCGCCTGGCTTCGGCGCTGCGCCTCGCTCGACAGCTTCGCGGCGTCCTCGCCCCGAGCCAGCGCGATGTCGCCCACATTGAGGGCTTGGGAGCCACGCTCGTTGGCCACCTTCAGCGCTTTTGCTTCCAGTTCGGTGAAATCGCGCCGGCGTTCGGCGAGCAGGTTCCGGCTCGCGACAAGTTCGGACCTGGCCTTTTCCGCGGCCGTCTGGAGCTGCCGCCCCCGGTCGAGCTCCGCCCGTAGCGAAGCGGTTCGCGCCCTGATAACCGGCAAGGTGGCATCCAGCAGCAGGCGGACCCGGACGAATTCCTCCGTCGATCCCTGGTCGAGTATGGCGAGAAGGGGCGGGCGCTCGGCCATGAGGGCGAGGCCGCCGAGAAGGGCCGTCGCCGGCGCCTGCTCGCGTCGAAGGCGCTCACGCCTGGCCGCGAGCTGGGCAGCGATCAGCCTGGCGCCGGCGTCCGCAGCGCTGATGCGCGCTTCCGCAGCGGCGATCGCTTCGGCCGAAGCGGCCTGCTGAGCCCGGAGTTGCTGCAGTTCGTCTCGCGCCTCCCCGGCGGCCTTCTGCAGCTTCTGATACTGCGCCTCCGCGGCCCTCGCTTCGGCGAGCGCGCGCCTTGCGCTGATTTCAAGCGGCTCGCTGGTCGACTGCGCAGGTCCGATCGACGCAATTGCGGCAAGAAACGGAAGCGCGAGGGTCAGGCGAGCGGCGCGATGCACCGCTCAACCATCGCGATGATAGGGGTGGTTCGCAAGGATGGATGTTGCGCGGAACAATTGCTCGGCGAGCATGGCGCGGACGAGCAGGTGCGGCCAGGTCGCAGGACCGAATGAGATCAGGAGATCGGCGGAGTTGCGCTCGTCGGCCGAATGTCCGTCTGCGGCGCCGATGACGAAGCGCGCCTCCCGCGTGCCGCGGTCGCGCCACTGTTCCAGCTTCTTGGCCAGCTCCGTGGAAGAAAGTGCCTCGCCCCTTTCGTCGAGCAGGACCAAAACGGTGCCCGACGCTACCGGCAGAGCCGGGGCGCGCTCGCTGAGCTCCGTGAGCTTGGTGGGCCAGGCAATGCGCTTCAGGTAGCGCTCGACCAGGTCAGCTTCGGGCGATCGGCCGATTTTTCCGCGTGCGATGACGTGGAGGAGCAATGAGGCTCAGTTCCGGCCCGCCGAAGGGTAGGCGCCGCCGAACGTCGGCCAGGTGAGCAGCCGGGTGAAGCCGTCGTAGATGGTACGGGCCGCCTCCGCGATGGTCCGCGGGCGATTGGAGCCGCCGCGGGCGAAGAAGGCGACCGCGATGCGCCGGCCGTTCGAAAGCGTGATGTAGCCGACGTCGCTTGTGTAATTGTTCAGCGTCCCCGTCTTGTTCTCGACTCGCGTTCCCCATGGCAGAAGTCCGCGGATGCGGTTTTTCCCCGTCGCGCAGCGGCCCATGAGGTCCATGAGGAGCGACCGACTCTGCGGTTTCAGGACATTGCCCTTGTCGAGGCGGTGGAGCAGCTCGACCATCGCGAGCGGCGTGCTGGAATCGCGCGCGTCCCAAAGGTCCCGCTTGTCCGCCAGCAGGCTTGCAATCGTGCGGTCGACGCGCAGGTTCTGAAGTCCGTTGAAGCGCACCCAGTCCTGAAGACCCTTCGGCCCGCCGAGGTCGCGGATCAGGATGTCCGTCGCGCGATTGTCGCTGTGGATCATCATGCGTTCCATCAGCCGGTAAGCGCTCTGCCCCGAAATCTTGTCGTAAAGGGACCTGCGGCCATGGTCGACCTGGCTCAGGTAAGCTGCCGCGACGGCGACCTTGACAGTACTTGCCATCGGAAAGGCGGTTTCGCCGTTGATGCTGACGGTCTCTCCCGTCGAAAGGTCCAGCGCGGCAACGCCCACGTCGCTCGATTGCGAGCCGACGAGTGCCCTCAGCTGCTGCTCAAGGCTGGCCAGGTGCGGCGAAGACGCCGCAGTTGCAGGCTGAAGCGCAAAGGCCAGCAGCCCGAGAAAAACAGCAAAGAAACGCATTGGGGCCCTCACCCGCGAATAGCTGCAGTCCTATCGGCATCATCGCCGAAAGCCCACATACGTTCCAAATTGTAAAAACTTCTCACTTCGGGACGGAATAAGTGGATTATGACGTCATCCGCGTCGATCAATACCCAGTCGGCAGCAGGTAAACCCTCAATTCGCGCAATCCTCCCGAATTGCTCCTTGATCCGATCGGCCAGCTTGTTTGCCATGGATGCCACCTGGCGAGTTGAGCGACCCGAGGCGATCACCATATGGTCGGCAATGTTGGACTTGCCGGCGAGCGGGATGGACACGACCTCGACCGCCTGGTCGTCATCCAGCGATTTGAGGACGAGGGCGTGAAGGTCTTCGACGTCTATCGCAGGACGGCCGGTTGCAGCAGTCTCAGTGGGGCGATCGGGCAAGTGCTCTCCTGACTGAAGTTGGCAATGCGAAACGTTTGGAACCCGCTTCAGGGTCCCTGAAACGCTCATGCCAGTTGGGATCGTGCGCGCGTAAGCCGGTGGCGGAGGTTGGGTCGGGCGGCAGGCGAAGAAACAAGATCGCCGGTGCACTCCAATCCGTCCAGTTCTTGGCCTGGCTGGAAGGTCGGACGAACCTGCGCAGCCAGCCCATCGCGCGCGCCGCGTGGGCCTGGCGATCATAGCCGGGCCGGCGAATCACCGCAATCGGCAGCGATTCCGCGAGCTTCCGCCAGCGCCGCCACTGATGAAATTGCGCAACAGTGTCCCCGCCCATCAGCCAGATGAAGCGGTTTCGAGGGTATCGTTCCTGGAGAGTGCGGATGGTGTCCACGGTGTAGCGAGTGCCCGCGCGACGCTCGAAATCGCTCACCCGGATCCGCGATCGCCGCGCCATCGCCTTGGCCGAGGCGAAGCGGTCCGAATAACGCGCCATGTCCTTCGCGCTGTCCTTGAGCGGATTGCCGGGGGAGACGAGCCACCAGACCTCGTCGAGCCCAAGCGCCTTCATCGCCGCCAGGCTGATGCGCCTGTGGCCGCCGTGGGCGGGGTTGAACGACCCTCCAAGAAGCCCGATCCGCTTCATGGAACGGCAGCTAGCATGAGCGCTTAAGCGCGCATAATGTGGCGGCAGGGGGAAGTTGGATGCCGGACCTTGAGGCGATCGGTGACGCTGCAACTGGCGCAGTCCTGGCCAGTGCTCTGGAGCGCGGCATAGCGGCTGACGATGGCCACACGCATGAAAAGACCTGCCTGAACTGCGGCACGGCTTTGACCGGCGATTATTGTCACGCTTGCGGCCAGAAGGCCCATGTCCACAGGTCGCTCGCGGCCTTCTTCCACGACCTGCTGCACGGCGCATTCCACTTCGAAGGCAAGATATGGCGCACGCTGCCGATGCTTGCTTGGAGGCCGGGCGAGCTCACGCGAAGCTACATCGACGGGAAACGGATGAGCTACGTGTCGCCCATCGCGCTGTTCCTCTTTTGCGTGTTCCTGATGTTCGCGGTCGCCAGCCTGACCGGCCTCGGGGAAATCCCCACACAGATAAAGGCGGACGTCGCCCAGCAGATCGAGGAGCGGGAAGCGACGCTCAGACAGCAGGAGGCCGATCGGTCGGAGCGACTGAAGGCGGATCGATCGACAGTAGGGATCGATGCCGAGATTGCGCAGACGCAGCGCGAGCTGAACGGCCTCAAAAAACTTCAGGAAAAGGGGATCGAAGGCAGCGCCGTGCAAGTGTCCGAGGACCTGCCCGCCTGGCTCGGCGAGAGTATCGGCCACGCCGCGAGAAATCCCGAGCTTCTTCTCTACAAGCTCAAGACGAACGCCTACAAATTCAGCTGGGCGCTGATCCCGATTTCCGTGCCGTTCGTGTGGCTGCTGTTCCCGTTCAGCAGACGCTTCCACGTGTACGATCACACGGTGTTCGTGACCTATTCGCTCTGCTTCATGATGCTGCTTCTGATGGCCGGTACGTTGATCGGCCTGGTGGCTCCGTCGATTGCCCAATTCGCTTGGTTCATTCCGCCGATCCACATGTATCGACAATTGCGCGGCACCTACTCGCTTACCCGTTGGGGTGCGATATGGCGGGCTGTCCTACTGACGATCTTCGCGTTCGTTGCCGGAGGCGTTTTCATGACCGGGCTCGTCGGCATGGGGCTCTTCGACTAGCGCTTGCAGGGATATTTCTTCTGCAGGATGCGGAGCATGGCCTGCTTTAGCGTCATGGACCGGCGCTCCGCCGCGGGGATTGCCTCCAGCGCCGTCGATCAATTCCATCGCGCCGAGTTGGGCCCGCGCCTTGGGCGAGCAATAGAGGATCGGCCGACCCGCCTTCTCGGCGGCGATCCGGTCGGCCCCGATGGACTTGCCGGCTGCGGTGCCTTCGGCCTTCAGGCGCTTGTAGTCCGCATCGAACAAGGCGAGCGGGCCCTTGCCCTTCAGCCGATTGGCGCGATCGAGGAAGCTCTGTGCCGACCCGGCAGGTGCGGCAATCAGCGGCGCGGATATCGAGAGGGCCGCTGCAAGGAGAACGACTTTACGCATGAAGAAGGCCACTCCGGAACGGTGTCCAGAGTGGCCTTAGGTCTTGAATGCGTGCCGAACTAGGCGCCAGCGGTTGCCGGCCCGCCGATACCGGATGCCGGACGCTTGGCCTTCGGGATCGAAGAGCCGGCGGCCGGGATGGAAGGACCCTTGGGTCCCCCGCGGTCGATCGAGCCGCCTTGGATGACGACATTGATCTCGTCGCCCGACAGCGTCTCATATTCGAGCAGCGCCTTGGCCAGGGTTTCGAGCTGCTCGCGCTGTTCGGTCAGTACGTGCTTGGCGCGATCGTAGCCCTGCTCGACGATCCGGCGAATTTCGCTGTCGATCGCCTGCGCGGTCTCGTTCGACATGTTCTTCTGCCGATTGACCGAATAGCCAAGGAACACTTCTTCGTCGGCTTCCGCATACTGCAGCGGGCCGAGCGCGTCGGACATGCCCCATCGGGTGACCATGTCGCGAGCGAGGCCAGTCGCATAGCTGATGTCCGAAGACGCACCCGAGCTGACCTTGTCGTAGCCGAAGATCAGTTCCTCGGCGACGCGGCCACCCATGGCGACCGACAGGTTCGCGTACATCTTGTCGCGGTGGTAGCTGTAATTGTCGCGCTCCGGCAGGCGCATGACCATGCCCAGCGCGCGGCCGCGCGGAATGATCGTCGCCTTGTGGATCGGGTCCGATGCCGGCTCGTGGAGAGCGACGATGGCGTGACCGGCCTCGTGATAGGCGGTCATGCGCTTTTCGTCCTCGGTCATGACCATCGAGCGGCGCTCGGTGCCCATCATCACCTTGTCCTTGGCTTCCTCGAACTCGAGCGCCGCGACCAGGCGCTTGCCCTTGCGGGCGGCGAGAAGAGCAGCTTCGTTGACGAGGTTGGCGAGATCGGCGCCGGAGAAGCCCGGCGTGCCGCGCGCAATCACGCGCGGATCGACGTCCGGCGCCAGCGGCACCTTCTTCATGTGCACGGCCAGGATCTGCTCGCGGCCGTCGATGTCGGGGCGCGGAACGACGACCTGACGGTCGAAGCGGCCCGGGCGCAGAAGCGCCGGATCGAGCACGTCCGGACGGTTGGTCGCGGCGATGATGATGATGCCTTCATTGGCTTCGAAGCCGTCCATTTCGACCAGCAGCTGGTTGAGCGTCTGCTCGCGCTCGTCATTGCCGTTGCCAAGGCCCGCGCCGCGATGGCGGCCGACCGCGTCGATTTCGTCGATGAAGACGATGCACGGTGCAGACTTCTTGGCCTGGTCGAACATGTCGCGGACGCGGCTGGCGCCGACGCCGACGAACATTTCGACGAAGTCCGAGCCGGAGATCGTGAAGAAGGGAACGCCCGCTTCACCCGCGATGGCGCGAGCGAGCAAGGTCTTGCCGGTGCCGGGCGAGCCGACCAGCAATGCGCCCTTCGGGATCTTGCCGCCGAGGCGGGCGAAGCGGCCCGGATCCTTCAGGAATTCGACGATTTCCTCAAGCTCTTCGCGGGCCTCGTCGATGCCGGCGACGTCGGCAAAGGTCACGCGGCCCTGCTTTTCCGTCAGCATCCGGGCGCGGCTCTTTCCGAAGCCCATCGCGCCGGAGCCCGCATTCTTCTGCATCTGGCGCATCACGAAGAAGCTGATGCCGAGGATCAGAAGGAAGGGCAGGGACTGGTAGAGAAGGATCAGCCAGAAGCTCGACTGTTCGACTTCCTTGGCCTGCACCTGCACGCCCTTGGAGATCAGTCGGTCGGTGACCTGCGCGTCGGCCGGAGCCGTCGTGCGGAAATTCTGGCCGTTGGCGAGCTTACCGGTGATGACCTGGTTGCCGCTTGTGGTCGCGGACGTCGTCACGGACTGGACGTTCTGCTCGTCCACCTGCTTGACGAATTCGGAGTAGGGAATGGCTTCGCCCGTCGCGGCCTTGGAGCCGCCGCCGATCATCTGAACAAACACAACGAGGCCGAAGAGGATACCCACCCAGATGAGCAGGCTCTTCGCCCAGGGATTTGTCGGCTTTTTCTCGTTCATCTCGTCTCTCTTGGAGGCACCAGGCCGGTTATCGCACTGAAGATAGGGGTTCGCACCTTAATGACAATGATACCACAAGGCTGCCGCATGCGTGAGATCGTCCCGCGGTGGCACGGCTGAGGTCACGAAGTTGATGGTGCGGCGCGGGCCTTCAACTGGTCGGCCCCTCCCCCGGAAGCCCGAAGGCCGGGAAAAAGTGTGACCTTGGTCAACTTCGAGGGTGACACCGAAGATCGGAATGCCGAAGCGCATGTCGAACTGAGAGCAACCAAGAGCTGGGAGGTCAGTGTGGAGCTCTCGCGAAATGCGTCGCCGCTCCGCCTCTTTTATTGAGATTACGGTAGCCGCAGTTGTGTCGCCTCGTTGTACCAAGGGATTCCCCATCGCTGAGTACAAACGCAACTCGGCTTTCGCGTATCAGGATTGTCCCAAGGGTCGATACGGTCTTGGCCCACCTTGATGTTCACGTCCTAGCGCAAACCACCGACGTCAAGCCGGATTGAAAGCTTTCGGCTGATGTCTGCAATGGGTCGAAAGCGGACATTAGCCTTGAAACCACTTATCCCGCACGCAACCCGGCGCTCGGTGCCGGAAGAATGGTCTTCAGAGGATTGCCAAGTGGCGATTGTCGAATGCGTGAGAATATTGGGCTTTTATCGCGACCTTTCGCTCGATCGCTTCCAGGATCGGCACCGCGAAGTCGACGCCGGCCAAGTCGGAGCAACTGTGGAGATTGCCGGGCGAGAACACGTTTACCTCCAGTATCTTGTCGCCGACAATGTCCACGCCGATAAGAAACATGCCGTCGGCCATGAGCTTGGGCCGTATGACCTCCGCAACGTGAAGCTCAACTTTACCGATCTCCACCGCTTCGGCCTTGCCGCCCGCGTGAATGTTGGAGCGAATGTCGTCCTTCGCTGCAACGCGCCGTAAAGCGGCATACTTGCCATCGATCTCGAGCGGCCGGCCGTTCATGAGGAAGAGCCGAATGTCGCCCTTCTTTGCTGCAGGAACATAGGCCTGCGCAATGATGTAGCCGTCCCGGCCGATCGCTTCGATGATTTGGTTGAGGTTCGAGCCGTTCTTGGGATCGAGCTTGAACACGCCAGATCCACCGGAGCCCTGCAGTGGCTTGAGAATGATGTTGCCGCCATGCGCCTTCGCGAATTCCTTAACATCGGACGCGTGCTTGGTGATCAGGGTCTCCGCGCGAGCTTCGACCGGAAAGCTCTGGAAGTAGAGTTTGTTGATAGCGCGGCCGAGGCTGTCGGGATCGTTAAGGACGATCACTCCTCGTCGCACTGCTTCCCGGCCGAACAGGATTCCAGCTTCCATGGCCCAGGGCGTCTGGGCGTCGATGGACGGATCGTTGCGGAGCATGAGAACGTCGATCTCTGTCACGTCGACGCGCTCGATCTTGACTGCTTTTGCATCCTTCAGCGCCGCGAAAAACTCGGCGCGATCCTTGTATTTTCGCTTGGGCAGAAAGCGCCCATGCACCGACAGCGTATCATCCGCGTTGAGGACGAAGTCGGCTGGTGTGATGTAGCAGATGCGATGCCCACGGCTGGCAGCCGTGTGCGCGAGCACTGTGGTGGTATAGTTCTCGTACTCGCGTTCCAGGTCGTTGACGAAAAAACCGATCAGCATCTGTCAGTCACTCCACGTTTAAAATCTTCGAGAACGAAGACTCGCCGCGGAGCTCAGCAATACGGCGTTGAACGTCTTCTCGTTGCAGAAACTCAGGTTCGAAAAGGGACGGGCGGATCAACTTGCGTTGAAGCAGCTCTTCGATCGCTCCAACATGATCACGAGCAATCTTGCCAATCCAGAAGGGGTCGAGGGATGCACCCTTGGCTACAAGCCCGATCACATCCTGAAATCCCTTGAGGTAGATGAAATCCTTGGCGAATCCGCCGGACCGGAACACGCGCGTGGTTATGTCGAACGCTGAGCGGCGTGGAAGTCTGTGGCGACCCACTAGATCGCGGTAAACTTCAACAAACTCCGCGCCGTCCAGCATGGAATTGACTGCCACCACTCGTCCAGCGAGGAGTCGCAGTCGCGCCGGTGACAGTCCACCCACGGCCCACTCGGCGAAGACACCGAGCCCTTCCTGTAGACCTTCATAGTGGGCAAGGCCGGTTCGGAAAACCGTGAGACCCTGCGTAGCTCCGTTGAAATGCGTGAGCAGGTGAACGCTGACCTCATGCGAGAGCAGCGCATCGAGCCGGGATTGCAACATGGAGGTGGCGCTCGCGATCATCAGCTTGCATCCGGACACCAGCAGGCTGCCGACGTCGTCCCGAACCTCGATTGTCGGGTTGAAGCTCTTGTCGACCGCTTGATACTTCCCGACCAGCGCGCGTGCCGCCTCGGCTACTTGCCCTGCGCCTATCTTTTTTCCGCCCCGCGCCCGTCCACGGGGTTGGGCCAAAATCGCGAGCGCATCTGCAAGAAGCTGTGATCCGACCGTTCCGTAGTGCATCATCGAAGCACCTTTGAACGCGGCCGTGTTGCGCGTTGCGAGCATTGTCAGTTGGTGATCAAGTTCCTGCCGCTTTTCCGAAAGGAGACGCTCGAGCAGCGGGTCCTCGATGATCGATAGATCGACGGCGTAGAGGTCGCGTTTGGCCCCGTCGGGGTCGACCGTGAGAGGTCGGTAGCGAAATTTCGGTGCGCTTTCTTCGCCCCCGGCAAAGAATCGGTCCATCGCCTCGCGACTGTTGATCGGCGAGACCGACAACAGGAAGTCGAAGCTTCTAGCGACCTTGTCTAGTCGGATGTCAGCGTCCAGCGATGCCGCAAGGAAGGCACTTCGTCCGAGGGAACGGAAGTGAGGCGGTGACCCCGTCCTGCTGTTGGACATGTACTCGCAAGCTGCCTGGAGCAAGGCATCGCCCACTGCGACCGCGAGATCGCGCGTCAGTTGTGGGTAGAAGGTGGTTTCGTCCTTCCGGTGAATTTGCGGAATGACCACTGAGAGGCAATCATCATTGTCATCAAGGGCGCGGCCGAGATCAATCGATGGGGGGCTGCCTTCGCCGATCGCGATCGTCGGCTTGCGCAGGTCAATGCGAACCTTGTTCAAAGCCTCTGCGAGACAGGCCAATGCTCGGCTGGCTTGAGGCCCACCAGATCCCCTCACCGTGAAGTCGAATGAAGGCAGCTCCTGCGAGCCCTCCGGAACCGGGTCCCACGGCGCGTCGGCGACCGCGATCATCAAGAGGCAGCCGAACCGCTTTTGCATTGCCTCGGCGACCGTCTCGAGAGCCTGTTGCGCAGCCGTGTCGTCTTCGGGAGACCAGATCAGGTACGCGGGACTGTTCACCGCGACCTTCCGGGCGATGCTTGCGGCGGGGTCGGCCGTGCGGTGCAGGACGATGAAGGGGAGCCAACGGTCGACGTGAACCCGACCGCTCTCTCCCACCGGCTGACGAAGCTCGCCGCGCTTACCAAAGTGCGCGCTGAACGGCGCATCCACAACATGCAGCCGCGCGGCGCTCATTGTGCGAGGATATCCTCAGCGAGCACCGCGATGTGCGTGATGAGGGCGCGCATCGCCGTGATTTCGCCCGGGTCAGGCTCGCCGCTCCATTCGTCCATGAAGAATTTCTTGAACTCCAGGGCAATCGCGCAGCCGCGCCCCGGGTATTGGCTGTGGACAAACCGGGTCTGTTCGCCTTTGCCTTGGAACGCGACGTTCTCGCGGACGTCAAGGTGACGGCCGTTGAAATCGAACGTCGCCATCGCGTCCATCAGCGGGTCCACCAGGAAAGCCCACTCCTCCCGCGGCATAGAAAATGTGCCGATGTTGATGTCCGGCGCCGCTTCTTGCGGGGTCGCTCCTGAATGCGGCCCATCGCGCCGGTGATTGTAACTGTGCACGTCGATCAGGAGGAAACGTTCATGACGTTCGGCGACCTGGTCGAGCAGGTGGCTGAGCATTCGATAATATTCGGAATGTAGATCGAGCGAGCGTCGCACCAAGTCGTCAGGCAAGCGTTCCGAGCGCCATACCTGCAAGCCCCAGCATTCCTCGGGCGTGCGATAAACTGCAGCTTCGCTACCTCTATTCAGATCGAATTCGAACCGCGAGCGGTGCGCAATAATGTGCGTCGGAACGCCGCGAACTGCGTCGCCGGTGAACGGGTCTTCTTCCCTCAGCCTATCAGCTTCGCTGAGGGTCATTTCTGCCGCGATCTCTGGCCTGAGTTCGTGCCCGTCATGGATCGCAGTCGCCAGAACCGTGCCCAGTCCATGTTGGACAGTCCAAAGGCGCTCACGGTCAGGGGTCGGTGTAGTCACTTGCTTCAAGCGTTTGACGCAAGTTTCGGTTGCGTAGCCGTTTGGTTCGACCGTCGGGGATTTAAGTGGGCTCGGTTTACGCGAAGCCTCGCAGTGGCGATCGGCGCAAAAGCTGCCAAGTGGGAACAGCGCGTGCGCGAAGCGTCCCTATGTTCGCAATGGGTCGGAAGCGGACACCAGGCTAACGTTCGAAATGCGAGGAAAGCGGACGTACGCCAAAAGGGGCCTTCCTTAGCCGCGTCTCCGGCCAGGCCAGATGGCGCAGGCTATGGACGTCTATCAAAGAGCAGCGATTGCTCGAACCGTCCGAGCCACGTCGGGCTCTGTGGTAAGCAGGCTCGGCGCTACGCGAGCCAGGTTGGGCTCATAGAATCCCGGCGTAACGCTCGCGATGATCTGTTGGTCGTGCAGCTTTCGTACGACCTGCTCGGGCGTGAGACCTGCAACCTCGAAAGCGATGATCCCGGCTGCCAGCTCGGGACTTAGCGGCGTGTGTATCCGGACCTTGGGCATCTTGGCCATCTCGGATTTCGCCAGGGAGTTGAGATCGTGAATGCGCTGGGCGATGCGGCTTTTTCCGATGCCTGTGTGGAACTTGAATGCGTCGGCCACCGCCCACCTGTGCTCGAAGCTGTGGAAGCCACCCGGCGTGTGCCAGGCTCCGGGCGGCATCTGCTCGAGAGGTCCATCGCGCCACATCGGGTCGAAAGTCGGGATGGTGGAGCGAACGAACGGCCACGCGTCCTTGCGTCCCCACACTAGTCCCGTCCCGCGGGGACCGGTCAGCCACTTGTGCGTGCCGGCGACGAAGAAGTCTGCGCCGAGCGCTGGGATCGCCACGTCTTCGATACCGAAGCCGTGGACTCCATCCACCGCCAGCAGGGTCCGCTCTTCTGCAGACTTGCCGCGATTGTGCGCCCGAACGACTTCGGCGACCTGACTGACGGGCATCTTCACGCCCGTACCGGAGTGCACCCAGGTCATGGCGACCAGTCGCGTGTTGTCGCGGAGATTACGGCGTACGTTGTTCACGACCTCGTCGACGCTCACCTTTGCCGGATCGGCATAGAAGGCCGCCTGGCGCACCGAGGCTCCCGCGCGCTCCGCGCCTTCCTGCGCCGCCAGCCTGGTCACGATATGATCGCGCGTGTCGGTCAGTATCTCCTGGCCCGGCTTGAGCTTCATCCCCGAGTACAGCAGGCCGAGCCCCATCGTCGTGCTGTCCGTGAACGCAAGATCGTCCGCGTCGACCTGCATGTATTGCGAGGCCTGCTCACGGATCGCCCGCTCGAGAGGCCCGACGTTTTCTTCGATATAGCTATGGGAGTCCTGGTCGAGGCCGCGGCGGTGCCGCTCGATTGCGTCCCGGACAGGCTTCGGGTGCGAGGCAAGATAGAAGCTCGACATGTTGACGTAGCCGGGCTTGATGTCGAACTGCCGCTTTATCTCGTCCCAGGAACTGCTCGAGCTTGGCGGTGCAGCCGCGGCCTGGCTTTCGGCTTTGCGCGAATAGCCGAGCGTCAACGTCGCGGCGCCCGTCACGGCCGCCGCGCCAATGAATTGCCTACGATCCATTGCTGATCTCCCCTGAAGGACTGAGCTTAGGCCCTTTGGGGAAGCTTGACCATCAGCCGAGTCAGCGCCTCTTGGCTGCGCGGGTGAAGCGCCATTCCGGTCCGCCGGCGCAGCGGACTCCGCGCAGGGTGGCGGTCTTGCCTGCCTCCAGCTCCGCGATGAGGCGATCGAGCTCGCGGCCCTTGAGCTCGCCGGGCTGACCTTCGGTTCCCAGCTCCTCGATCGCGCGGGCGACGATCCGGCGGACGATCTCGGCGGGGGCGCCGGAGGGCCGATAGACGATCTCGCCTTCGCGCGCGCTCGCGGAGCGACTCCATTCCATCGCTGCAGCCCATTCGACGACTTCGTCGGCATCGGCGCAGTGGCTGGCGCTCCTGGCGATCCCCTCCGGGTCTAGCCAATCGGCGGCGGCGAGACCGCGCCGAACGCGCACGCGCTCGTAGCTATCGTCCTCATTGCTGGGATCGAGGCCGGGCGGCACGCCGGCCGCCGCGCAAATATCCTCGAGCTCGCTCCGCCGCCAGCCGAGCAATGGCCGGAGGATCAGCTGATCCGCATCACCGGGAAGCGGCGCAACCCGGCGCATTCCGGCCAAGCCTCGGACTCCGGAGCCGCGGTTGAGGCGCATCAGCATCGTCTCGACCTGATCGTCGAGATGGTGGGCGGTCAGGAGAGCCCGAAGCTCGCGGTCGCGCAGCCAGGCGGCGAGCGCACCATAACGAACAATCCGGGCCTGCTCCTGGATCGCGCTCGTCGGCGGAAGGTCCCACTCGATCGCGAGGGTCGAATGCGGAACGCCTAGCTTTTCGCAGAGCGTACCCACCGCATCAGCCTCACTGCGGCTTTCGGGCCTCAGACCATGATCGACGGTCGCCGCTTCCACCCCTCCGGGCCGCGCGGCGGCGGCGAGCAGGAGCATCGCGACACTGTCGGGCCCGCCCGAAACCGCGAGGCCGAGCCTGACGTCCGGATCGATCAGTGCGTCAAGATCGCCGCGGAAGCGGTCAACGAGCGCGGCGTCAGGGACCATATATGATCCCCTTTCATCACCCGCGGCACTTCGCCTGGGCTTTGGCGTCCGGAAGCATCTTCTGAAGGTCGGCTCGGATCGTCGAGCCGTAGACCGCTTCCAGTTCCGAATAGGCCTTGCAGGCCTGGCTCGGCTGGTTGAGCTTCATCAGCGACTGGCCGAGGTAGAAGAGGCTGTCGGCGGCCCGTTCGCCTTTCGGATTGCCGCGATAATTGGCGAGGAGTACCTCGGCCGCGGCGCGCGGCTCGCCCTTGTCCAGCATGGCGCGGCCGGCGAGATTGTTCGCCCAGCTCGTGCGCCGGTGACTCGGATAGGCCGACGAGAAGGCGCGGAGGGCGCCGATCGCCGCGTCATATTTGCCCGATTTCCAAAGCTGGTAGCCGGTGTCGTAGGCCTCCTCCGCCGGATCGTTGTCCGTGCTGGCGATGGCGGCGATCGGCTTTGGCTTCGATGCGGTGGTGACGGCTGCAAGCTGCGGTTTTTTTTCGGCCGCAGGATCGACGTCGGCTTGCGCGGGCGTTGCCAGACCCGACGCGAGGCGTGCTTCAAGCGCGGCGATCCGGGACGTGCTCGACTCACGCTCCTGTTGAAGCGTCGATTCGAGCTGCGCGATGCGACGCGTATTCTCTTCCTCGGCGCGGAGCATGTCCGCGAGCTGGCGCTCCAGCGCGACGATGCGGTTGTCGAGATTAATCACCGAGGCCTGCGTCGCCGCGGGCTGAACCTGCATCGGCTGATACTGTTGCTGGACCTGCGCGGACGCAGTGCCGGCCGTCACGGCAAGCGCCGCAAGTGCTGCAGTGGTGAAGTAAGCGGTCTTCATGTTCCCTCCCGGCCGGAAAACCTAATCGGAACAGCCGCCTAAGCCAAGGGCGGAGTGCGGCTTTCCAGTCCCGAAATGCTCATCCGGCGGTGTTTTGCACGGCCGGTGGGGCGCTCGGCGCCGGCGGAGTTGCTCCCGCTGCCCCGGCGCGCATCAGATCCTCCGGCTTGAGGCTGACGTTCGAGGCCACGCGGCCGGCCTCGCCGACGGGCGGCGCAACATTGTTGCCGACGGTCACTCGAAGTGCCTCCGGCTTGCCGGCCTTCAGCAGCGGCGCGGCCGCATTCTGCGGCACGGCAAAGGTCTGGCCTGCCGCCAACTCGCCGGAGAAGAGGGTTCGCCCCTGATCCGTCACCTGAATCCAGGCCGGCTCGGTTGCGGTAAGAACCACGGCGCCAGTGGCAGGTTGAGACGGCGGCTGTTGCTGCTGGACCTGCGCAGTAGCCGCGGTGTTCTCCTCCGTCGGCACGGTCGCTGTCGCCTCGATCGGGGATGTCGCGTCTCCGGGGTCCAGCGAACGGTTGTTCAGCCAGGTCATGACCAGGACGACCAGAATGATCCCCCCGATGGCCGAGAAGACCAGCCATTTCGGCATGGTTCGGGCGGGATCGACAGGCTCGAACACCTCCGTGCTACCGGCTTCGAACCTCTGTCCGCCCATCTCGGTTCGAAGATCCTCGCCAATCTCCGTCCGGTCGAGCCCAACGGCGCTTGCGTAGCTCTTGGCGAAGCCGATCGTGTAGGTCGGCGCGGGCAAAGCGGACCAGTCGCCAGTTTCGAGACTCTGCAGGTGCCGGAGCGGAATCCGGGTCTGCGAGGCGATTTCCTCGAGCGAAAGCTTCTTCTGTTCACGCGCCGCGCGCAGCCGCTCGCCGACCGTCGAAGTCTGGATGAAGTCCTCGTTTTCCGTCATCGGCTCCAACACGAATTTGACCCGCTTGTCGAAGGCGCAGCTTTGGCTGTCAACCGCAGTTCGGCAGTATACCGGCCCTGGTTAATCGATTGCGACCTTGTGCCGACGCGCCCAGTCGGACAGGGTCTTGCGCATACTTGTCGGCGGCTTGTCGAGAAGCTGTTCCACCCTCAGGCGGACCCGGGCAGCGTCGAGCGAGCGGACCATTGCCTTGATCGGTGGGACCGCCGCCGGAGTGATGGAGAATTGCTCGATGCCCAGGCCAATGAGCGCCATGGCCTCGAGCGGACGGCCGCCCATCTCCCCGCAGACGCGCACCGGGACTCCGGCCTCACGTGCCTGCCTGCTGACGCGACGCAGAAAGCGAAGGATGGCGGGGCTCAGCCAATCGTAGCGCTCCGCAAGCCGGGGATCGGCGCGGTCCGCGGCGAAGAGGAACTGAGTCAGATCGTTGGTGCCGATCGACAGGAAGTCGACCTTGGGCAGAAGAAGGTCGAGCACCTCGGCGAGTGACGGCACTTCGAGCATGGCGCCGAACTCGACCCGGCTCGGAAGCTTGCGGTGGCTCTTGCGGGCCCACTCGATCTGCTCCTGGAACAGGGCGCGTGCCTCGTCGAATTCCCACGGCTCCGAAACCATCGGGAACATGACGCGAAGAACATGGCCGCCGGATGCCTCGATCAGCGCGCGCGCCTGCGCCTTCATGAGCGTGGCGCGTTCGAGCGAGAGGCGCAGAGCCCGCCAGCCCATGGCGGGGTTCTCCGCCTCGTCGCGAGCGTCGGTCAAATAGGGCAGCGCCTTGTCGCCCCCAATGTCGACCGTGCGGAAGACGACCGGCTTTCCATCGGCCGAAGCAAGAACCTTGGAATAGAGCCGCTGCTGGCGGTCGCGACCCGGCAGTGTAGCGGATACCAGGAACTGGAACTCGGTCCGAAAGAGGCCGATGCCGTCCGCGCCAGTGGCCTCGAGGTTCGCCGCATCCTCCGCAAGGCCGGCATTGACCATGACGCTGACCGCAACCCCGTCGGTCGTGACCGCCGGCAAATTGCGGACCGCCTCGAAGCCGGCGCGCTTCTTTTCTCGCGTCGCGAGGCGATGCGCGAAGCCGGAAATCAGGACCTTGGTCGGGCGGAGGATAACGCTGCCATTGTCGCCGTCGACGAGGATTTGCTCGCCTTCGTCGACGCTGTGGCGAATGTCGGACAATCGTCCCACGACCGGCACGCCCATGGCCCGGGCGACGATGGTCATGTGCGCGGTCAATGAACCTTCTTCCAGCACCACGCCTTTCAGGCGGCGGCGGTCGTATTCCAGCAGTTCGGCTGGCCCAAGATTGCGCGCGATGAGAACCGTGTCGTGCGTGAGACCGGTCTGCGCCGCCGTCCCCATTCGGCCGGAAACGATCCGCAGCAGCCTGTTCGACAAATCCTCAAGATCGTGCATGCGATCCTTGAGCAAAGGATCGTCGATATCCTGCATTCGCGCGCGCGTGCGCTGCTGGACGCGCTCGATGGCCGCCTCGGCGGTCAGCCCACTGTCGATCGCTTCGTTGATGCGTCGCGACCAGCCCTCGTCATAGGCGAACATCTTGTAGGTCTCGAGGATCTCCTGATGCTCGCCGGCGGTGCCGAATTCCGCCTCCTTGGTCATCAAGTCGATCTGTTCGCGCATCTTCCGGAAGGCGGAATAGACGCGGTCGCGTTCGGCCTCGATGTCCTCCGCGACCGTATGCTCAACGATCACTCTGGGCTGGTGAAACACCGCTTCGCCACGACCCATGCCCGCGACCAGCTTTAGGCCGCTGAGCCGGAGCGGGCCGGCGCTGCGCAGGCGGCTGCGCCGGGCTCCGTCGACGAGGCGCGCGGCGCCAATCATTTCTGACAGCACCATCGCGACGGTCTGCAGCGCTTCGATCTCGACCTCTTCGTAGCGGCGCGGTTCCGCGTGCTGAACGGCCAGGACGCCGATCGGGCTTTCCGAGCGGACGATCGGCACGCCCGCGAAGCTGTGGAAACGTTCTTCGCCCGTCTCCGGCCGATATGCGAAGGCGGGGTGATCCGCAGCCTCGGCCAGGTTCAGGATGCGCGCCTCGGCGGCGATCGTCCCGACCAGGCCTTCGCCCATATCCAGCCGAGTGACATGGACCGCTTCCTTGCGCAGGCCGTGGGTCGCGAACAGCTCCAGCTTGTTGTCGCGCAGCAGGTAGATCGAGCACACCTCGCTCTGCATCGTCGCCGCTATCAAATCGACGACCTTGTCGAGCTTCGACTGAGCGGCTCCGCGGCCCGCCATGATTTCATGGAGGCCGGTCAGGATTTCGCGGGCGGAAGCGGCGGCGCTCAGCGGCATGACGAAGCGCTAACAGATGGGAGCCGCGGATGTCACCTGCGGGCGATTAACTCGACATCTTTACGCGTCTTGCGATTGCATAACCTGTGTGATACACAGTGTATGACACACAGGAAACTTGGTTATGCCGATCGAAGACGACCTGTTCGACAAGTTGCGCATTGAGCTTCGCCGTGGGGCTCTGTCGCTCGGAGTGCTGATTGCACTCCGTGAGGAACGCTACGGCTACACATTGCGGCAGGTGCTCGAAGCGGGCGGCCTGCCGATCGAGGAAGGCGCACTTTATCCGCTGCTTCGGCGGCTGGAGGCGCAGGGCCTGCTGACCAGCGAGTGGCGTGAGGAAGGCCGAAACAAGCGCTTTTACCGCTTGTCCGAAGATGGAGAGCGCGTGCTCGCGCAACTCCTTTCCGAATGGGACGCGATCTCCCGATCGATCGTCCGCCTATCCGAAGGGAATCAGTGATGGACCTCATCGAACGCTATCTGGCGGCCATTCGTCGCAACCTGCCGGCCGACAAGGCGACGGACGTCACCGCAGAGCTCCGCGAAGACCTCTTGTCCCGCATTGAGGAGCGGGAGGGGGTGCTCGGCCGCCCGCTCCAAAAGAAAGAATTGTCCGCGCTGATCAAGGACAGCGGTCATCCCTTGGTGGTCGCCTCGCGCTACAAGCCGCGGCAGACCCTGATCGGTCCGGAAACCTATCCGTTCTTCATTTTCACGCTGCGGCTGGTGCTGCTGGTCGTCGCCGTGATCATCGTCATCTCGGCCTTCGCAGCCGTCGCCTTCGGAGGCGCCGATCCGGTGGAGTCCGCGGCACGAGCGATCGGCCAGCTGGCGATGTACAGCCTCGTGAACGGTGGTGCGGTGACCCTCGCTTTTGCTTTGCTCGACCGGAATGACTTCGCGGCCAAGCACGTTCGCTCATGGAAGCCCGATGCCTTGCCCGACATTGGCGACAAGCGGCCGGGCAAGTGGGAAGGGCCCATTGAAGTGGCGCTCACCATCGCCTTCCTGCTGTGGTGGACGGGGCTGGTCAGCCTGCCGTTTCCGCCCGGCGGCAATGACTTCCGGATCGAGGCCGCGCCTGTTTGGCAGCAACTCTACTGGCCGATACTGTTCCTGGTGCTGGCAAGGCTCGTGCACAACGTAATCCAATGGCTGCGGCCGCGGTGGAAGGTGGTGCGCCTGGTCCTCGGCGCCGCGACGGCTCTCGGTGCCCTTGCACTTCTGCCGGTGCTCTACTCGGCGGGTGAATGGGCACGCATCGTTCCCATGGGCATGCCGTTGGACGCCGCGGCGGCCCTGCAAGACAGCCTGAACCTTGCCCTGCGCATCGCGATCATCGCGTTAGGCGTGATCTGTTTGCTCGGTTGTCTCGGCGAGCTGTGGCGGCTGGGCCGGGCGGCTCGCGAGCGCCTCGCCTGAACTTTGGCTAGCCGCGGCTCTCCAGGGCCGCGGCGGCCTCGTCGACCAACTCGCGGATGATGTCGGCGACAGGCTCTTCGCGGTTCACCATTCCGACCGACTGGCCTGCCATCACGGATCCAGTCTCAACATCTCCGTCGATGACCGCACGGCGTAGCGAACCAGCCCAGTAATGTTCGATCTGCAGTTGCGCTTCGGCCATTTCGATCGCACCACTGTCGAGCAGGTCGGCGACCTCGCGCTGCTTGGCGGCGAACTTCTCCATTTCGCGGTTCTTCAGGGCGCGGACGGGGATCACCGGCAAGCGCGGGTCGATCTGCACGGAGGGAATGGCGTCACGGGCCGAGGCGCGGAGGAACGCCTTCTTGAAGTTGACGTGCGCGATACTCTCGTTGGCGCAGACGAAGCGCGTGCCGAGCTGGACGCCGACTGCTCCCATCTCAAGGTAAGCCGCGACAGCCTCACCGCGCCCGATCCCGCCGGCGACGAACACCGGCATGTCGTGGCAGATGTGCGGGAGGATTTCCTGTGCCAGCACCGAAGTGGCGACAGGACCGATGTGGCCGCCGGCCTCCATACCCTCGATGACCAGTGCGTCGACCTTCGAGCGCATGAGCTTCTTCGCCGAGACTCAGCGCGGGCGCAAAGGCCATCAGTTTCGCACCGTGCGCCTTGACCTTGTCGATGGCCCAGCCCGGCGGCAGGCCGCCCGCGAGAACGACATGACCGACGTCGTGCTTCACGCAGGTATCGATCAGTTCGGACAGCTGCGGGTGCATGGTGATCAAATTGACGCCGAACGGCCGCGAGGTCCGCGCCTTGGTCTCGGCGATCTCCGTGTCGAGCAGGTCTGGCGTCATCGCGCCGCAGGCGATCACGCCGAAGCCGCCGGCATTGGAAATGGCGGACACGAGGTTGCGCTCGCTGACCCAGCTCATCGCGCCGCACATGATCGCGACGTCGCAGCCGAGGAACTCGGTCCCGCGGTGCATCAGCTCCTTGAGGCGGGCGTGGCCGACCGACTGATGGACGGCACGAGGTTCGGCGATCAGGCCTTCGCCGCTCATGCCGCCGCTCCCGCGGTCGCTTCCTTCTCATCCAGCCCGAAAGCGGTGTGCAGCACGCGCACGGCGAGCTCCGTATATTCCTCGGGGATGAGCACCGAGACCTTGATTTCCGACGTGGAAATGGCGCGGATGTTGATGCCCCGTTCGGCGAGCGTCTGGAACATCTTCGCGGCGATCCCGGCATTCGAACGCATGCCGATGCCGATTGCGCTGACCTTCACCACATCCGTGTCCGTCACGATGCTTCCGAAGCCGACGGCCGGCTTGACCTTCTCCAGTTCCGCGACCGCGTGCGCCAGCGAGGCGTTCGGCACGGTGAAGGTCAGCTCGCTGTCCTCGCCGACCCGGGGCGCGATCTGGATGATCATGTCGACGTTGATGTTGGCTTCGGCGAGAGGGCCGAAGATCGCCGCCACGGTGCCAGGCCTGTCGGGCAGGCCCGTCAGCGTCACGAGCGCTTCATTCTTGTCGTGAGCGATGCCGGTAACGAGCACGCGTTCCATGTTGAATTCCTCGATCCTGTCGTCGCCGACGATCATTGTTCCGGGCTTGTCCTCGAAGGAGGAAAGCACCTGCAGCGGCATGTTGTAGCGCATGGCGAGACCCACCGAGCGGGTCTGCAGCACCTTGGCGCCGACCGACGCCAGCTCCAGCATTTCCTCGTAAGTGACGGCATTGAGCTTGCGCGCCCGCGGAACGATGCGCGGGTCGGTCGTGAACACACCTTCGACGTCGGTGTAGATGTCGCAGCGGTCTGCCTTCGCCGCGACCGCGAGCGCGACGGCCGAGGTGTCCGAGCCACCGCGGCCGAGGGTCGCCACGTCGCCAGACTCGGTCACGCCCTGGAAACCGGGAATGACGGCGATGCCGCCTTGCTGGAACACGCGCTCGAGAATGTCGGAATCGATATGATCGATCAGTCCGGAGCTGTGGCCGCTGGCCCGGATCGGCAGTTGCCAGCCCATGTAGGAGCGCGCGTTCACGCCCATGCCTTGCAGTGTCATGGCCAGGAGGCCCGACGTGACCTGCTCCCCGCTGGCGACGACCACGTCATATTCGCGCGGGTCGTAGAGCGGTGCGGCTTCCTTGCAGAGCTGCACCAGGCGGTCGGTTTCGCCGGCCATGGCGGAAACCACGACCGCCACCTCATTGCCCTGCGCTACCTCCCGCTTCACGCGGTCGGCCACGTGGCGGATGCGCTCGATGCCCGCCATCGAGGTTCCGCCGAATTTCATGACGATGCGCGGCATTGGGCTCCTTGGGTCAGCGGGCGCGTCCTGTTAGGGGTGGCGCATGGTTGAGACAAGCATCGTCCCAAGGGAAGTCGAGCAGTTCGGCAAGCTGGCCGGAGACTGGTGGGACCCACGCGGAGCTTCCGCGATGCTGCACAAGCTCAACCCAGTCCGTCTCGGCTATGTTCGCGACTGGATCGACCAGCACTGGTCGCTAGACGAGCACAGCCGTCGCCCGCTCGAAGGGAAGACGGCGCTGGATGTCGGCTGCGGCGCGGGCCTGCTGGCGGAGCCACTCGCAAGGCTGGGGGCGAAGGTGACGGCGGTCGATCCCGCAGCCGAGCTCATTGCGGCCGCGCGGGACCACGCGGCGGGGCAGGGGCTGGAGATCGACTATCGGGTTTGTGCCATCGAAAATGTCGGGGGCACGTTCGACCTGATCACTTCAATGGAGGTCATCGAGCATACGGCCGACCCACAGCAGTTCCTCAACGCGCTGGCGAAGCGGCTCGCACCGAACGGCCTGCTGATCCTGTCGACGCCCAACGCAACGGCATGGTCGCGGCTGATCACCATCACGCTTGCGGAAGGCATCGGCGCGATACCCGAAGGGCACCCACGACTTCGACAAGTTCATCGCGCCCGAGCGGATGAAGCAGCTGATGGCCAATGCCGGCTTGAAATGCCTCGACGTCGAGGGCCTGGCCTTCAGCCCGACGCGCGGGCTTCACCTCAGCGAGGACGTGCGCCTGAACTATCTGGTTGCGGCGACACGCTAGCTGCCACCGAGCGCAACCGCGAGATCGTGGATATGCTCGATGCCCGTCATAGAAGCTCTTCACCGGAATCCGCTCGTCCAGCCCGTGGGCAAACATCTCGTTGGGCTTGATGAAGACGCCCGATGAGGCCCAGGTGGGAATGCCAACGGTACGGTAAATCATGCCATCGGTCCCGCCGGACTCGAGATAGGGCGAGAGCGGAACGCCCGGCTGCCTCTTTTGGATCGACTTGGCGATGGCGCGCTCGACGTCCGGGCGAAGCTCCGAAACGGGGCTTACGACCGGCGCGCCGAGCACCTTGATATTGATCTTCGGGTCCGCGACGACCGTAGCGAGCTGTTTCTGGACATCTTCTACGCTCACGCCCGGAAAGATGCGGCAGTTGACCGTTGCCGTCGCCTTCTGCGGCAAGGCGTTTTCCGCATGCCCGGCGTTGAGCATCGTCGTCACGCAGGTCGTTCGTGTCGTGCCGACGAATTCCGCGTTGCCGGCAATCGCTTCGGCGGCCGCCGCGTCCTGAGGGTTGGCGGCGAACGCGCTCAGGGCCTGGCCTGCCCGGGCCCGGCGTCACCTTGCCGACCGCTCCGAGATAGGCGCGGGTGAGTTCGTTCGACATGACCGGAAATTTGTATTCGCCGACACGCGTGACGGCTCTCGCGAGATCGTAGATCGCATTGTCGGCACGAGGGCGGGAGCTGTGCCCGCCCTGATTGGTCGCGGTCAGCTCAAACGTCGCATAGGTCTTCTCGGCACCTTGCACGAGGTAGATGATCGGCCGTCCGTCCGGCGCGAGCAAGCCCGCCGCCAGCGTCCGTGTTGATGGCATATTCGGCGCCCTTCACCCACGGATGCGCCGCGATCTGGCGCGTGGTTCCGTTGGGCTCGTCGAGCGCTGTTTCCTCGTCGCCGACGAACGCGAAGACCAAAGTCCGCCGCGGCTTCGTGCCGGACCTCTGGAGGCGGAGGATGGTCGACATCATCGCAACGACGCCCGCCTTGTTGTCGAGCGTCCCGCGTCCGTAGAAAAAGCCGCCCTCTTCGATCAGCTTGTAGGGATCGCGCTTCCAGTCCTCCGGCCGCGCATCGACCACGTCCATGTGCGCGGAAAAGAGGATGGGCTTCGCATTCTGGTCGGAGCCCGGCACGCGCACGAGCATTCCGACCGTTTCGCCCGTTCGGAAGCTTTGCGATGTTGTCTGCCGGAGACGCCTCCATCCCGAAGTACGGTTTCGAGGTAAGCTGACCATCGGCCGGCACCTGGCCGTTGCCCTCCGATGTCCGGAACGTGATGACCTTCTCGAACATCTGCCGGGCCTGTGCCTGGTCCGGGCCCTGCTGCGCCAACGACGGGCTTGAAAGCGCAGCAAGAACGACACCGATTGCAAAGCGAAGAGAGCGAACCATCGAACTTCCCCCGAAAGAGCGCGGCAGCCTAGCGCTCCGGCGTCCGATGTCGAGCCGTGCTAGAAGTCGACCTTGTCGTAATGCTGGGGCGGGACGATCACTTCCATCCGCTCTCCGAGGAGAGGCCGGAAGCTCGGCCGCGACTTCATGACGGCGTACCAGTCCTTGGTCTGCTTGTGCCCGCGCCAGTCGAGAGCGCCGAGATAGTCGATCACGCTGAGGTGCGCGGCGGCCGCGAAATCGGCGAGGCTGAGGCCCGGTCCGGCAAGCCAGCGGCGATGGTCGAGAAGATAGTCGACATAGTCCAGGTGGTTGTTCGCGATCCGCATCGCGTCACGCAGGATGCGCGTGTCCGGACTTTCCTTGCTGACGAGGCGCTTGCGCATCCGCTCGTTCATCAGCGGCTCGACGACCTCACGGTACAGCTTCTCGTCGAACCATTCGGTCAGACGGCGGATCTCCGCCCGAAGCGCGGCATTGCCGTGGATCATCGGCATTCGGTCGACCGTCTCGTCGAAATATTCGACGATCGGCTGCGACCCGATCAGCGTGATGCCCTGGTCGGGATCGACCATGACCGGCGTTTCACCGGCGGGATTGAGGTCGACGAACTCGTCGCGGCGCTCCCAGGGATTCTCGCGCACCAGTTCCGCGGCAATGCCCTTCTCGGCGAGGACGAGGCGGACCTTTCGCGAAAAGGGGCACAAGGGGAATTGGAAGAGCTGCCACATCGCGGGCAGCTTTAGCGAGGGCTGCGCCCGCGTCTAGGCGTTGGGCGTCAGCGCTTGGGATAATCGGGACGAGGCATGTTGGCGGCGGCGCGGTCGAGCTCCTGTTGCGCCTTCGACAGGCCTTCCATCATCGCGGGAAGAGCCGCTGCCAACGCCTTCATTCCGGCCTGCATCGCCGGTCGGGCCGCTTCGATTTCCTGCCGGAGTTCGTGTTCCGACATCTTCGTCTCGCTGCGGACAGTGCGGCGCTTGTCGGCGACCGTGGGCTGCCGGCCCTCGATCGCGGCTTCCACCTCCCCGACAGGCATGTCGAGGAAGGCCTTGGACAGCGCAGCGACCGCGTCCGTAAGGCGATCCGCCCAGCGCGGGTCGGTCAGCTCAGGCGGGAGCTGAATTGCGTTCGGCTGCGCAGGCGCCTCGGCGATCGCGGGCGATGCAAGAAGGGCTAGTGGCAAGGCGAGGAGGGTGGCGCGCATGGTTCGAATCTCGAGCCGAAGTTCATGCAGCATTATGACGAAAACGGCTTAGCCGTCGATGAACGGCAGATAAATCAGCGTGCCGAAAGCCAGACCAAGGCCGCGGCGCCGGCGACGATGCGGTACCAGGCGAACGGCGCGAAGCCGTAGCGGGTGACGACGGCGACGAACGCCTTCACCACGACGACGGCGACGACGAAGGACACGAGGCTACCGATGCCGATCCAGGTGAACTGGCCGACCGGGATTTCGTCCCAATGCTTGAAAAGCTGATAGACGGTCGCGCCGCTCAGGGTCGGCACGGCGAGGAAGAAGCTGAACTCGGCAGCGGTCTTGCGATCGACGCCGAAGCTCATTGCGCCAAGGATCGTCGCGCCGGAGCGGCTGACGCCCGGGATCATCGCTAGGCACTGGACGAGGCCGACCATTACCGACTGCTTCAGCGTGAGTGCCGAAACGCCGTCGCATGGCTGCGGCCGGGCGTATTTTTCGACCAACAGGATGGCGACGCCGCCGATGATCAGCGCCCAGGCCACGACCACGGCATTGCCCAGCAGCAGCTCGATCTGGTCGCCGAACGCGAGGCCCAATCCGACGGCGGGAGCGAAGGCGATCAGCACGTTGCGAACGAAGCGCCAGGCGCTGGGAGACTTCTGGAACAGACCCGTGAACACTTCCCAGAACGTCCGCCAATACAGGACGACGATAGCGAGGATCGCTCCCGGCTGGATGGCGATGTTGAACACGGCCCATTCGTCCGCCTTGAAGCCGAGCAGCTCGGTGGCGAGGATCAGGTGACCGGTCGACGAAACCGGCAGATATTCGGTGACGCCCTCGACGATGCCGAGGATGATGACGAGCAGGAGGATCGGCACTCGAGCGGGGCTCTAGTGGATCGCTGTGATGTTGACGCGGCGTCGCGCGAAACGGCTGCCGCCGTGCATGGCGAGCCATTCCGGAGCGACTGCGCCGAAAGGTGTCGGGCGGATGCCGAACGCCTCGAGGCCTGGCGCTTCCTTGCTCGCCACATTGTCATGCTGGAGCATCAGCCACTGGTCGCGCGTGAGCGGCGCCCCTGGAAGAAAGCCAAGACGCGAGATCAGCGACGAGACCGGCCGCGGCACATCGATCAACTCGGTCTTCCGGCCGACCGCCTTGAGGATCTCGGCGGTGAACTCCCGCATGGTGAGGACCTGCGGCCCGCCGATCTCGTAGGTCTTGCCGCCATGGGTTTGCGGATCGACCGTGGCTCGGGCGATCGCTTTCGCCAGGTCCTCGACATAGACCGGCTGGAGTTTCCAGTTCGGCGCGATGACCGGAAGCGCTGGAAGGCGCGACAGCCCCGCTAGCCGGTTGGCGAAGCTGTCCTCCGGTCCGAACACAACCGAGGGTCGGATGATCGTCGCGTTCGGGAACGCCTCGCGAACCGCGGCTTCGCCCTCGCCCTTGGTTCGGGCGTAGACCGCCTCGCTGTTCGCGTCGGACCCGATGGCCGAAATGTGGACAAGCGACGACACGCCTGCATCGCGCGCTGCCTCCGCGACATCGCGTGCGCCCCTGACGTGGACCGCGCCCATGCCCTTGAAGGCGCCGGTGAGATTGACGACCGCCGAGGCTCCTTCGACGGCGCGGCGGACGGACTCCGGATTGGTCACATCGCCGCGGACGATGCCCCATTGGCCGACCTGGGCCAGCGGCTGGATGTAATGCGCAGTGCGCGGCTCCCGGGCGACGACGCGGAGGCGCACGTTATATTCGCCATAATCGAGCAATTGCTCGCAGACGTACCGGCCAATGAAGCCGCCGCCGCCGAATATCGTAACGAGCTTGGGGTCGATCATCGCACCGCCACTAGCGGGTAGCGGCGCTCGTTGACAAGGCGGCCGCCGGCTGCGGCGACCGCCTTTTCGCATCAATAATAGTCGGCCAGGACCAGCTTGGCCGTCTGCCCATCGGCCTTGGTGATCGCGACTTCGCGGCCCGGCTCTTCCTTCGACCAATTGGCTGCCGTCGAGGAATAGAAGCCGGGACCGACCTGCTCACCGGCGATGGCAACCAGCTTGTCGCCCTTCTTGAGGCCCGCACGGTCGGCGGGGCTGCCCGGCGCGACGTGCAGGACGTTCAAATGATCGCCTTCGAGCATGGCGAACACGCCCGCGCGATCCTTGGTGAACACCGGCTCGGTACCCGTGGGCTTCAGCCACATGCGGTCATTGCCGAGGTCCAGCGTCAGATAGAAGGGCTTGAACATCTGGATGCCGGCATTGGCGCGCTCTTCGTACGGCCCGTCCTTCAGCGATCCGAGGTCGGCGGGCACGTTGTTGAACGTGTAGCCGCCGATTTCGACCTTCGGCAGGGTGACGCGCTTCGTCTCCCGCATGCCGCCGACGCCGCCGCCATAGCCGATGGCGTAGGGCAGCTTGCCAAGCTCCGGCACGCGCTCGTGATACTCCTTGGACAGGCTGATCGCGCCGCCGTTGCCGAGGTCGAGCGCCGCGTCGACCGGCGCAAGCCCGTCCACCGAGATCGGGAAGTAATGGAGCGTGCCGTCGCGCTTCAGTCTGACTTCGGTCGCACCTGCGGGCGCGGTGAAATTCTTCGCTGGCGAGAGTGTCAGGAGCTGCCGGTCGAAGTCGATCCCGACCACGCTGTTCATGAACAGCTCGCGGCCGAGGATGACCGGGATCGGACGTCCGATCGCCTTTTCGACGGCGTCGAGATCGATGACCGCAACGCTGACGCCCGTGAGCTTCAGATTGCCGACTTCGACGGTGACATCCTGGACGAGCTCGGCATCCTGCCTGCCGCCCACGCCCTCGGCCGTGATCTTCAGGCCCTTCTTGAGCCCGATCTTCTTCGCATAATCGCGGTCGATGACGGTCACGCCCGCGCCGCTGTCGAGGATCATCGGCGTGTCGTTGCCCGCAATCCGTCCGTTGAGCATGATGCGGTTCTCGCGGAAGAGTTCGAACGGAACCTCGGCGCGAGCTCCGGCGACGGTCGTCGCCACCGGCTGCGCGATCTGCGCCGCTGCGATCCAGGGGTAGAGTGCGGCGGCCGCCCCCAATCCAACCAGCGCGAGCCCGATTCTCTTCTGGCCTTTCATGCTGTTTCCCTTTATATCCATATCAAATTACAGCGATGAATTATCGCAAAACAATAATATCGTCAAGAGGGCACGAATTTGGACATCGGCACGACCGCTAAGAGGCTGCGCTGGGCCGTCTGGATCTTCTGGGCCGCCATCGTTCTTGCCTATGTCTTCGGACGGCTGGGCGTGGAGACCGATTTCCTGCGCATTCGCTCGCGCGTGGACGGTTCGTCGGATGGCCCGGTCATGATCGTCGCGGACGTCACCATCCTCCTCCTCAGCGTCGCCTTGTACCAGCTCAGCCGAATGCTTGGCGCCATTGCCGAAGGAGATCTGTTCTCGGCCCGGGTCGTCGGAGCATTCCGAGCCTTCGCTTTCTGGCTGCTGCTGATCGCTTTGGTCTGGATCGTTGCGCCGATCGTCGGCGCCTTGCTTGCCGGTCCCGGCGAGGCACGGCACATCGAGTTCACGTTCCAGCTCCGCGACGTGCTCACCGTCGGCGTCGCGCTGATCCTCTTCCTCGTCGCCCGCCTTCTCGAGCGTGCCCGCACGATCGACGAGGAAATGCGGGAGATCGTCTGATGGGCATCGTCGTTCGTCTCGACGTGATGCTCGCGCTGCGGAAGAAGAGGTCGAAGGATCTCGCCGCCGAGGTGGGAATCACGGAGGCCAATCTGTCGCTTGCTCAAATCGGGCAAGGTGAAGGGCATACGCTTCTCCACCCTGGAAGCCATTTGCGACGCGCTCGACTGCAAGCCCGGCGACATACTCGATTATGAGCCGGGAGCCGCGGCGAACGGGAATTGACAAGCCATTGACCCGTCTCCAAATGGCGCCGCCTACCAGCTGAAATCATTGCTCCTGTGCCCAGGTGGCGGAATTGGTAGACGCACCAGCTTCAGGTGCTGGCGCTCGCAAGGGCGTGGAGGTTCGAGTCCTCTCCTGGGCACCAGCTCCAAGATCGGCAGAAAAACGGGCGGCGCGAGCCTGGTTTCGCGGGCGGTCTCGTACGTCACAACTTGGTTTGGCGTGTGGCCGGCCCAGGCGGTGCCTCAGAACCAAAGGCGTCCTGGGCCGTTGATCGATTGATGCGGGCGTAGTTCAGCTAAAGCAGGTTGTTCTCAGGCCGGTTCGTTCCATCCGCTGAGCACATGGCGCCTGTGGCAAGAGGTGCGCGGCCTTGCAGCAACCAGAAAGGAGATCGATGCCATTGGAGCGACCGCCGACTTCGGTACTACAAGATGCAAGTCTCTTCTTGGACTTCGACGGAACCCTGATTGAGCTGGCACCGACTCCTGGCGGGATCGAAGTCGGAGACGAGGTGCGGGCTCTATTGACGCGTCTTCAGCAGAAAATGGATGGAAGGGTCGCGCTTCTTAGCGGCCGTGCGGTCGCCGACCTTCGTCAACACGTGCATCCGGTTAACCTCGCGATCGGAGGCAGTCACGGGCTCGAGCGGATGCTCGCCAACGGACAGGTGGAAGCGACCAATCCGCCGGCTGGATTGCCAGCTGCGATCCGGGAGTTCCGCCGCGTCGGAGCTCAGCACGCCGGCCTGCTCGTGGAAGAAAAGCCGGCGGGCGTCGCTCTCCACTATCGCAACGCGCCCGACGCGGAGGGCATCTGCCACCGGACAGCTCAGCGGGTTGCGGGAATGACGGGACTGCAAGTGCAGCTCGGCAACATGGTGGTGGAGTTGAAGGACTCCGCCGGCGACAAAGGACAAGCCCTGGCGAAGTTCATGGCTGAGCCTCCTTTCGAGGGCACTCGGCCGGTCTTCCTGGGAGACGATCTCACGGACGAACATGCGTTCGCCGCGGCGCGGCTCATGGGCGGTGTCGGAGTGTTGGTTGGACCGGAGCGCTCCACGGCGGCAACCTTCCGACTGGAGGACGTTGGGGACGCCTGCCGTTGGCTTGAGCAGGCGTGTGGGGAGCTCGAATGAGCTCACTTGATCTGTGGCCCGTCGGCAATTGCCAGGTCAGCGCTCTCGTGGACCGGAAGGGTGACTTCGTCTGGGGATGCGTGCCGCGCGTCGACGGCGAGCCGATCTTCTCCAGCCTGCTCGGAGGCGAGGATCCGTCCCATGGGTACTGGTCGATCGACCTGGAGGGCTGCATTTCAATTGAGCAGGAGTACGAGCGCAACACGCCCATCCTGAAGACCCGCAAGACTGACGAGAACGGCGGTGCGATTGAAATCGTTGATTTCTGTCCGCGATTCCGGCGGCTGGGACGGGCCTATCGACCGGTAGCGTTCGTCCGGATTGTTCGCCCGATCGAGGGGAGCCCGCGGGTTTCCGTGAAGCTGCGTCCGACGCGCAACTGGAGCGAGCCGTGCCCGGCCTCTTCGGGCGGATCGAACCATATCCGGTTTGCAACTTCATCGTTGAATATGCGGCTCACGACGGACGCTCCTGTCGGCCTCGTGGTAGAAGAACGGACATTCCGGCTTGAGCATCCGCTGACCTTCTTCCTGGGCCCGGACGAGAGCTTCGCCGGCGCCCTGAACCGCTCTGCCGAGGAAATGCTGGCGAACACGGCTTCCGAGTGGCGCGAGTGGGTCCGCGGTCTGGCGACGCCAGTCGAGTGGCAGGATGCAGTGATCAGGGCGGCGATTACCCTGAAGCTCTGCCAGCACGAGGAGACTGGCGCGATAGTGGCCGCTCTGACGACGTCGGTTCCGGAGCACGCCGGCTCCGAACGCAATTGGGATTACCGCTACTGCTGGATCAGGGACGCCTATTACACTGTGCAGGCGCTCAACCGCCTGGGAGCGCTCGACGTACTTGAAGGCTATCTCGCCTACTTGCGCAATATCGTGGACGCCGCGCGCGGTGGGCACATTCAGCCGCTCTACGGTGTGTCTGGAGAAGCGGTGCTGGACGAGCGGATCGAGAGCGGTCTGCCTGGCTATCGGGGCATGGGGCCGGTGCGCGTCGGAAATCAGGCGTACGAGCAGGTCCAGCACGACGCGTATGGACAGATCGTCCTTTCGAACGTCCAAGCGTTCTTCGACCAGCGGCTTACGCGCATGGCGACGACCGAGGACTTCATGTCGCTAGAGCGCATCGGAGAACGCGCCTGGGACCTCCACGATCAGCCGGACGCCGGACTTTGGGAACTGCGCAATCGAAAGCATGTGCACACCTATTCGGCGGCAATGTGCTGGGCGGCATGCGATCGGCTCTCCCACGCTGCTTCGGCCCTCGGTCTCCGGGAGAAAGCGCAACATTGGGCCGCGCGCGCGACGACCATTCGAGAACGTATCGAGGCCGCTGCGTGGCGCGAGGACAGCCGGCGGATGTCAGCCACTTTTGACGGCGATGACCTCGACGCTAGCCTCATCCAGCTCCTGGACCTCAACTTCCTGCGTCCGGAAGATCCGCGGTTCCAGGACACTCTGCGTGCCGTGGAGGAAGGGTTGAGGCGTGGCTCGTTCATGCTTCGCTATGCAACGGAGGACGATTTCGGCCTTCCCCAAACGGCATTCAACGTTTGCACCTTCTGGCTGATCGAAGCGCTTCAGGCGACAGGTCGGAACGCAGACGCTCGAGTCCTGTTCGAAGAGATGCTCTCCCGGCGAACGGCGGCCGGCTTGTTGTCGGAGGATATTGATCCAGAGACTGGGGAGCTCTGGGGCAACTATCCCCAAACCTATTCACTGGTTGGGCTAGTGAATTGCGCCGTCCTTCTGAGCAAACCTTGGAGCGCCATACGGTGACGAGGCTGATCGTCATTTCAAACCGTGTCTCGGCGGCGACCGGCGATTCCGGCGGCGCTCAGGGAGGCCTTGCAGTCGCCTTGACCGCGGCACTTAGGGAATCCGGCGGACTCTGGTTTGGCTGGTCCGGAGAACTCACCAGCGAGTTCACTGGCCAGATCAATTTCAAACGCGAGGACGGTGTCACGACCGCGACGGTGGATCTCGAAGAGCAGGACGTAGAGGAATATTACAACGGCTTCGCCAACCGAACTCTTTGGCCTCTCTTTCACTATCGCATCGATCTGGCGGAATACGAACGGGACTTCGCCGGCGGGTACCAACGGACCAATGAGCGCTTCGCCGACACCGTACAGCCGTTGATCGAGCCGGCCGATGCGGTCTGGGTGCAGGACTATCACATGATCCCACTCGGCGACGAGCTCAGGAAACGGGGCTGCCGCAATCGGATCGGCTTCTTTTTGCATACACCATGGCCGCCGCGCAGGCTGTTGCTGACGTTGCCGGACGCTGCCGGACTCGTCCGGAGCATGTTCGCGTACGACGTGATCGGTTTTCACACCGACGAGTGGTTGCAGGCATTTGTCGACTTCGCAGTTCTCGAGTGCGGCGGCACCTTCGCCGACGGAGTTTTGATTGCGGGCGAAAGGGAGATCCGACTCATCAGTTGCCCAATCGGCATCGACGCCAACGAATTCATGGCGATTACTGAAAGCGAGAACGCGAAACGGACAGCGGCGCTCATGCGCGAAAGTGCAAATGGACGGGCCCTAATCGTCGGCGTCGATCGGCTCGACTATTCCAAGGGACTGGAAGAACGCTTCCTCGGCTATGAGCGGTTTCTTCTTGAGAACCCTGAAGAGCGCAAGGAAGTCTTCCTCCTTCAGATCGCCCCGCCATCGCGGGGAACGGTCGAAAGTTACCAGCGCATACGCAACAGCCTCGAAGCACTCTCAGGGCGCATTAATGGAGCGCACGCCGACATCGACTGGGTGCCGATCCGTTACGTCAACCAGGGCTACCGCCGGGACGTGCTTGCCGGTGTCTACCGGGCGGCGAGGATCGCATTGGTCACCCCGCTCCGCGACGGCATGAACCTCGTCGCCAAGGAGTTCGTGGCGGCCCAGGATCCGGCCGATCCGGGCGTGCTGATCCTCTCTCGGTTTGCAGGCGCGGCGACGCAACTGAAGGAGGCTCTCCAAGTGAATCCATACAGCGCCGAGGACTTGGCCGACGCGATCAAGACGGCGTTGGCGATGCCACTCCAAGAGCGCGTCGCGCGCTGGAGATCCATGTTCGACAACGTCCAGAAAGAGGATGTCGTTTGGTGGCGTCGGCGCTTCACGGATGCGTTGATCGGTAACTCTGATGTAGCCCAAAGCCGAAGGGGCCTGACTTCCGCACGTTCCGATTGAGGCAGATGCGGAGCTAGAAAGCTGCGAACCCTACCAGCAGGATTTGTTCTGCGTGTCTTCTGCCGAGCGGGAGAGTGACTGAGTGCGGCGCAGCATTGCAAATGTTAGTCGCCGACCCGGCCCCGCAACCTGAGTCCGAGCCAGAGCGTGCGGGGGGTTGCGCGTTCAACTGAGCCGTCCCCGCCGATCCCCGCAACCACGTCCTTGTCGAGCAGATTCTCGGCCCGCGCAACGAGGTCCAGGGACGGGCCGATGGGCCACTGGACAAATGCGTTGACGGTTGTCGCGCTCGGCAAAGTGCGGGCGTTCAGGTCGTCCTCGAACTGCGCACCGGAATGATGGACGAACACGGTCACGGCACGTTGTCCATCCTCCCAAGAAAGACGGCCAGTCAGGACGACAGCTGGAGTTTGGGCAGGTCGAAGTCCATCGAGCGCCGAAGCTTCAGCGTTCGAGTTCACGTTTGCCCGGACGAGACTTGCCCCGCCGGCGAGAGACAACTTCCCCCACTGATATTGCGCGGAAGCCTCCACGCCCGTGACCTCAATCGACGTGATGTTCCTGCGCTGCCTGAACTCGCCTCCCGGCCCGACAAAGCCCACGCCTGGAAAGACCCCGGGCCCCTGGCCAAGGGTGACATTTGAAATCGCATCGGAAAGCCTGTTCGCATAGGCGGTGAGCGACAAGCTGGCGCCTCCGCTGCGGTAGTCGATGCCGGCCTCCAGACCCGCGAGCCGTTCGGGTTTGAGCAGCGGGTTGGCGGCTGTCGCATCGGACCCGGCACGAAACGGCCGAAACAGTTCGTTCAGCGTCGGCATTCGCCATCCAAGGTATGCGGCAGAGCGGACGCTGAGGCCCTGTTCGAGATCGATCAGCGCTCCCAACCGAGCGGTCGGCAGCCAGCCGCTGCGATCGGCATACGTCTCGTTCCGAAGCTCCTCGCCCGTGGCGATCACGCGCTCCTGGAGCATGCCATCGGTCACTTTCCAATGATCGATACGAGCGCCGCCGCTGAGGGAGAGGGCACCGAACCTGCCTGCCAGCTCGGTGAACATGCCTGCGGTCACCGTCTCGCCGCCCGAACGCCGCCTGCGCGTAGGATTGCCGTCTACGTACGAAAACAGCTCGCGGGACTGACCGTCCGAAAGACGCACGTCGCCGCCAGCCCTGAGTTCAAGCCCGCTCCCGATGGGCGGTCGTACCTCGAAGCTTCCACCCCAGGCCGAGGAAGGGACGTCGTCCTGCAAGGCAACGCGAGATGCCGTAGCGCGGGCATCGTCCACACTCGCGAAACTGCTCTTGAACTCACGCGACTGAGCATAGGCCAGTGCGACCCAGGGCCACCGTCCGCGCCCCACCAGTCGTGCCGAACCGTCCAAGCCCCGGCTTGTGTTGCCGGTGAAAGCGAGGCCGCGTTCACGCTTGTCGGTGAATGCGGATCCGCCCAGCTGCAGGTCGATGTCAGTGCCGACTTCCGACTGCCACAAGGCCCGCACATTGGCTCCGTCGTAAGGTGCGGGACGATCTGCCGGTCCGCGGGTCTCTTGCGTCACGGGAATGAACCCATCGCCTCGCGCCGCGCGACCGGAAAGGTTCAGGAACCCCCGACCAACGTCCTTACCGACATGCACCCGGACTTCCTGCGAATTCCGGCTCCCGATGAAGCCGCTGGCGCCAACCCCGGGCTCGACATCGCTTTCCATCAGGATGGTCCCGGCCATCGCGCCGGGTCCATGGGCGACGCTGCCGCCGCCCCGAACGACGCGCACTTCGGCGATGGCCTCCGGGTCATAGGCCGGCCAGCTGATCCACCCGCCGAACGGATCGGATTGCGGAACGCCGTCGAGGATCACCAGCGCGCGGCTGGAGGCGTTGCCGCCCAACGCCCGAAGGGTGACGCCCTGGCTGGTAGGATGCGCGCTTCGCGAATCCGATCTGCGGAACAGCTGAAGCCCGGGGACTTGCTGCAAGGCTTCTTCAAGTTGGCTCGACGGCCCGTTTTCCAGGCTTTGTTTCCCAAGAACCTCCACCGAATAGGCTCGCTCGGAGTGAGGGTCCGGCAGCGCCTTCGCGGTAATGACGATGGCCGCCTGCGGCGGCTCGGGCGGGGGAGCCTGGTCAAACATGACCCGGTGCTCGCGAAGCTCCGTCGATGTTTGCGCAGGCCATCAGAACAGCACCGTCAGGCCCTGCCAAAGCACGGCTGCAATGGACAAGACGCATTCAGGAATTGCGACTTGCCGCGCCCAATGCTCGAGGTCGTCGCTGGAATGTTCATCGTGCCTGGAGATCGCTGCCCGGACGATTACGCCATTGGCGCCAAGACCAAGGACCGTGGCGGCGACCGTCAGCCAACGGGCAGTATCGGAACCGGGGAAGATGCTTGCGAAAGCGTAGAGCAGGAAAAAATGAGCCGCCCAGATAAGCAATCCGCCAAGCAGGAGCATCCACTTGCGTGTGGTCGGCCGCATCAGGGGAACAGTCGTGTCAGCGTAGCTGCGATCGAGCCCTGTCCCGCGGTGTAAAGGACGAACAGTACGATCACGTCGAAAGTCGTGTTGCGCGGTTTCGTGACGAGCCCCCGGGCGTTCCGCATTCCGAGGTAGAGAGCCATGAGCAGGGCGATCGCCACGAGCAGTCCCTGCTGCGCCATGAAGGCCGCGATGACTGCTGCCTGCGCGGACAGTTCAGGCTCCAGGCTGCGCCAGCTCCACAGGTCGACTGCGAACGCGACGCCCAGCGCGAGCGCTGCGAAGATGATTTGGGACGTTGGACTCCAGAGCGTGCTGTGTTTCCGTGCGAGCAGATAGCGGCCGAGCAAAGCCAAAGCGGCAGCGGCGCCATAGCCTCCGAGGATAGGGAGGAGCCAGGCCGGCTCGCCTGGCGCCGACCAATATTCGGGGTGAACTCCGTACAGGAACAGGAAGCTGAAGACGGTCATTACGAACATCATCAGGATGACGACGAGCAGGATGACCATCGCCCACCAGCCGTGTGTGCTCGGTCCGGTGACATAGGTCGGGAGCCGGATGCCGCCCCCGACGTCGACTTCCCGGTCAGCGACCGGCCTGTCGGTTTCCCAAAGCCAGCGCATCATGGAGGGGATCGCCAGCACTCCGCTGATGACCGCAGGGGTGTACGCCTGGACCGTCAGCAGGATGAAGAAGCCGGCGGTGAACAAGGCGGCGAGGCCGGGCCAGGCAGACGGGCCGGGCATGATCTGGAGATATTGGGGTTCCGCCCGGAGAGGACTTGTGATGATCGTTTCGCGACGACCGGTTGCCGAGCCCGGAAGGAGATAGCGGCCCTCCTCGACGTCGTCGCTCAGCCTGGGATCGTCCCAGAGCGGCTCTCGGCTCCGGACCACGGGAATGCTGCGGGTCGAGTAAAGGTCGGTCGGAAGCCACTCCAGCGTGCCGCCGCCGTAAACATTGCCGGCGTCGTCATCCACGGTGAACCGGAAATTCCGCGCAAGGTCGAAGAGGAACAGCGCAATGCCGGCAGCGAGGACGAATGCTCCGACGGTGGAGACCAGATTCGTTACGGTCCAATCGCTGGAAGGCAAATAGGTATAGACCCGCCGCGGCATGCCCATGAAACCGGTGAGGTGCATCGGCAGGAAAGTAAGGTGCATGCCGGCGAACATCAGCCAGAAGATCCATTGGCCCAGCCGCTCGGAAAGCGGTCGGCGGCTGATCATCGGCAACCAGTAGTAGAAGCCGGCGAACATCGGCAGGACCGCTCCGCCGATCAGGACGTAATGCAGATGCGCGACGATGAAATGGGTATCGTGCACCTGCCAGTCGAACGGAACCATGGCGACCATCACGCCCGTCAGTCCGCCCATGACGAACACTACAAGGCCACCGATCAGAAACAGCGTCGGCGTGTTGTACTTCGGCTTCCCGCTTGCCAGCGTCGCGATCCAGGCGAAGACCTGAATCCCTGCGGGAACGCTTACGGCCATGCTTGCCGCCGAGAAGAAGCCGATCGACATGGTCGGCATACCCGTCGTGAACATGTGATGCGCCCAGACGCCGAAGCTGATGAAGCCCGTGGCGAGGATCGCCAGTACGACCAGCTCATATCCGACAAGCTCGCTGCGCGAGAGACCTGACACCATCATCGACACGAGGCCAGCTGCCGGCAGGAAGATGATGTACACCTCAGGGTGGCCAAAGAACCAGAACAGGTGCTGCCACAGCAGCGGATCACCCCCACGTGTCGCGTCGAAGAAGGGCCAGTTGAGAGCGCGCTCCAGCTCCAGCAGCAGGGTGCCGAGAATGACCGACGGGAAGGCGATGATGATCATGCCGGCAAAGACAAGCATCGCCCAGGCGAACATCGGCATTCGGGCAAGCGTCATTCCCGGCGCACGGGTCTTGAGCACCCCGACCAGCAACTCGATCGCGCCGGCTATGGCCGAGATCTCGATGAAGCCGATCCCAAGCAGCCAGAAGTCGGCGTTGATGCCGGGCGAATAGGTCGTGCTGGTGAGCGGTGGATACATGAACCAGCCGCCGTTGGGCGCCAGTCCGAAGAACAGGGACGCGAAGAAGCACAAGCCCGCCGATAAAATAGGCCCAGAATGCGTAGGCGGAGAGGCGTGGAAACGGCAGGTCGCGAGCAGCGAGCATCTGCGGGAGCAGGAGAACTCCGATCGCTTCCATCATCGGCACGGCGAACAGGAACATCATGATCGTGCCGTGCATCGTGAAGAACTGGTTGTAGGTCTCCTGCGGAAGCACGCCCATCAACGGCAGCGAGAGCTGCACCCGCATCACCAGCGCCAGCACGCCGGCCAGCAGGAAGAACAGGAAAGCGGCGCCGACGTAGAAGATGCCGATGTAATTGTTGTTGACGACCGTCAGCCGCGCCCAACCCTTGGGCGCAGCCCAGATACGCTCGAGCTCCTCAGCTCGCCTCCGGGTCGCGGCCTCCTTGATCGGGAAACTGTTCCAGCAGCTTCGGATCGAAGCCCGTCTCCGACGTCACCTCTGCGCCTCGAGATATTCTGCGAGCGCGGTTACCTGCTCACCGGAGAGGACAGTGTACGGCGGCATACGGTTGTGCGGCTTGATCGCCTGGCTGTTCGCAATCCAACCCATCATCGTGCCGCGATTGTTGGGCAGGATCCCGGCTCCCAAGGTCCGACGGCTGCCGACGAAGGTTAGATCGGGTCCCGCAATTCCGTTCGCGCCCGTCCCGGCGACCCGGTGGCACGCCGCGCAGCCCGCCGACGCGAAAAGTCGCGCGCCAGCGGAGTCTCCGGCTGGCGCAGATGCGCGGGACCGTTCGAGGCGGCTTCGCATCAGTCGTTCGAATTGCGGCGCCGGATGCGCCACCACGACGAAGCCCATCAATGCATGCGGCCCCCCGCAATATTCCGCGCATTGGCCGCCATAGACGCCCGGTTTGTCGGCCTGGATGACCATTGGGTTGCGGCGTCCCGGGATCATGTCGAGCTTGCCCGACAGCCTCGGCACCCAGAAGCTGTGGATGACGTCCGCTGACTCGAGTTCGAGGAGGATGGGGCGTCCGACTGGGATATGCAGCTCGTTCGCATCCTGGATGACGGGACGGCCGGATCGGTCGAGATAGGCGATCCGCCACCACCACATCTCCCCCGTCACTCGGACGCGCATGGCATCGTCCGGCGCTCGGCTGGGAAAGCTGCCGGGTCAGCGACAGGCCGTAGACCAGGAGCAGCGTCAGCACGACGACAGGAAAGGCAATGCCCCCCGCCCAGATGGCCTTGGAGCCACCAAGTTTGGACCGAAGCTCAGGTTTGCCCCGAGATTGCCACGTAAAGCGCGGCGATGACGACGGCAAAAACCACTGCAGCCATCGCCAACAGGACCCAGCCGAGAATCATGATCGGCCAGGCGTAAGGGCCTGCAGGATCGAGGATCGGAGGGGGCCAGCCGTCGAGCATCGCCTCAGCTGCCTATCTCGTACAGGTAAGCTGCGACGTCGCGGGAGTCCTGCTCACTGAGCGGCATCGGCGGCATGGTCGTCCCAGGAGCGACTGCCGGTGCATTTCGGACAAAAGCGGCGAGATTTTCAGGGCTGTTGGGGACCTTTCCAGCGATCAGTGCCCGGCCGGTCAATCCGCGAAGCTCGGGGCCGGCCCGCCCTTGCGGCCAGTCGATCCCCCCAATGGTGTGGCAGGTCGCGCACCCAACCTCTTCGATCAATTGCTTGCCGCGTCCGGCATCCGCAGTCGGAAAAGACTGGCGGTGATCGGGAGGCGGCTTGCACGCCGCCGTGCACATCGCAAACGCCGAGATCATCGAAATCGCCAAGCGGAACCGGTTCGCGGTCGTGCCGGTTGCCATTCGGAAAATGGCCACGCTCTTTCGTCCGATCGCGCTGGTAGCCGGCACCTTGCTTGCGGGCTGCGCGCAGCTTGAAACGCGGTCGGGCGACCAATTCTCCGAGAGCGGCGAGCTTATCGCGCTCAGCGGCGGAGGGCGGGAGCCGCCAACGCCTGCTTCTCCTGCCATGGATTGCGCGGCGAAGGCGATGGCGGAGGTTCTCCCGCGGCTCGCCTCGCTCGATGCGGGCTACCTCCAGCGCCAACTCGAAGCCTTTGCCGACGGGCGCCGGCGGCATCCGCAGATGAGCTGGATCGCCAAGCATCTCAGCACTCGCGAGCGGCTTGAGGTTTCCCGCTTCTATTCCGCGATGCCGTTCGAGACTTCCGGCACCGCGATCTTGCCCGCGCCGGGGTTGTTTGTGCGCGGCGACCGGGAGCGCGGGATCGCAGCTTGCGCGAGCTGCCACGGTCAAGCTGGCGAGGGCATCGGGCCGGCCAATCCTCCGCTCGCCGGTCAGCCCGCCTCCTATCTGGAAGCGCAAATAGACAGCTGGCGGCGCAGCGACCGTCGCAATGACCCTGGCGACGTCATGCTCCGGATCAGCCAACTTCTGACCCCAGCGGAAAGCGCGGCTCTCTCGGCTTATGCGTCTCGTCTGCCCGGACGTCCTCGGAGTCCGGAATCTCCGGAAGCATCCCGCGAAGCACGTCGTGTCGATCCCAGAAGTGGTGCTTCAGCGCTGCCGCTACATGTGCCGGAATCAGCACGAGCAGGAGAATGACAAGATAGCGATGGACCAGTCTCCGCCGACTGGAGAACCGCATAACGTTGACCGTCGCCAAGTGCCTCCAGCGGCAACTGCGGCCAAGGCAGTACGCCGGCCAGGTACAAGGGCCCCGGCGTGGCAATGCTGGACCACATCGCCCAGCCACTCAAAGGTAGTCCAAAGAAACAAACGTAGAAAAGAATGTGCGTGACGTGCGCCAGCTTGGTCTGCGCCCCCAAGCTGTCCGCATCATTCTCAGGACCGGGAATCAGTATCCGCCAGAATCCGCGCAGGATTGCCAGGACTAGGATTGGAAGCCCGACTGCGCTGTGGACCTGGTAGGCGCGAACCTTGTCGCCCCCGGGCGTCGCAATGTCGCTCCAAAACCCCAAGGCGAGCTGGAATAGGACGAGAGCTGCCATGATCCAGTGAAAGGCGATTCCGACCGGGGAATAGCGGCCCTCTTCCGTATGCTTGCGCGACCACGTCCGGAGCCCCTCCAGCATTAGCCGGCGAGCCGCTGTTCGGACCTGAGCCAGCGGCTGGCGAGGGTCAGTGCGGCAGCGAGGTAGAGGCCTGCTGCGGGAGCCCACATGATCAGGCCGGCCAGTTGCTGGTCTTCGAGGGCCGAAAGCCCCCAGGCCTCGGTCGATAGCAAATGCGGTGCATAAAGCGGCGCACCGGCAAGCGTTATGAGCGCTCCGAGCAATCCCATTTGCACCATGGTGATCAGTAACGCACCGACCGCGGCAGGGGCCGACGAGCGGCGCAGGACGAACCAGAAGCCTAGCGAGGTTCCAAGCAAGCTAGCCTGCATCACCCAATAGATCGCGTCGTTCGAAAGGGCGGCTCCATAGGCGCCCGGCGCATGCCAGAGCCAGAAGGCGATCGCCTGCACCGCCGTCCATGCCGGCAGCGAGCCGGGTAGGGAAACAGGCTCGCGCCGGAACGAGAAGATCAGCAGTGGAGCAAGGACGACGGCCAAAACGACATGATGCACCACGCGCGCCGAGAACAGTGCCGAGGTCAGCGCGCAAAACGGCGATACGAACAGAACGACCGCAAGCGCAAAAGCTGCCCAGAAGAACCTTGGTCGCTGGGCGTGATGCCTACCCAAAGTCAGCGACCAGACCGCTGTGCCGATCAAGACCGTAATTAGGATGGGGTCGACGTTCCAACGCCCCAGCAACTCCGCCGGCACGGGTGCCGGACCGCAATACGGGGCCCATTCGTGCGCCCCCGCCGGGATCACTGCGGCGCCGGCCCAGGCTGCACGCTCGTTCGGGCGGGCGCTACCCTCCAAACCGTGTTGGACAGATCATCGGCGATGAGCAGCGCTCCACGAGGATCGACCGCTACACCGACCGGTCGTCCGCGCGTCTTCCCATCCTCGCCCATGAATCCCGTCACTACGTCGATTGGATCGCCCGTGGGGCGGCCGTTGCGGAACGGCACGAAGACGACCTTGTATCCGGACGGCTTGTTCCGGTTCCAGCTGCCGTGCATTCCGATGAACGCGCCGTCGGCGAAGCGGGCGCCCATGGCCGGTGATGAGAAGGCAAGTCCGAGGGGGGCCGTGTGCGATCCGAGTGCGTAGTCCGGGCGGACGGTCGCCTCGACCTTTTCAGGCTTGAGCGGCTGAACACGACGGTCAGCGTTTGGACCCCAGTAGGCGTATGGCCAGCCATAGAAGGCGCCTTCGCGAACCGTCGTCAGATAATCCGGAACGAGGTTGTCGCCGAGCTCGTCGCGCTCGTTCACGACAGCCCAGAGCTGGCCAAGGCCGGGCTGCACGGCAAGTGCGGTCGGATTGCGAAGGCCGGTCGCGAACTGGCGCGAAGCGCCGGTTTCGGCGTCGACCTCCCAGACGACCGCGCGATCCTCCTCGACCTCCATGCCGCGCTCGCCAATATTGCTGTTGGAGCCGATGCCGACGTAGAGAAAGCGCCCGTCCGGACTTGCCGCGAGTGCTTTGGTCCAGTGATGGTTCACGACGGAAGGCAGCGGGGTGACCGTTACCGGGGGCCCGCCCGCCTGAACCTGTCCCGGCGAATAGTCGAACCGGACGAGTTCGTCCTGGTTGGCGACGTAGAGACGGTTGCCGGCAAGCGCGAGACCATAGGGAGCGTTCAGGTTCTCGGCAAAAGTGGCGCGGCCCTCGTAGACCCCATCGCCGTCGGCGTCGCGAAGCAATGTGAGCCGGTCGCCGCCTTTGACCGGACTATTGCCTTTTGCCTTCAGGTACCCGGCAATCACGTCCTTCGGCGTCAGTTTTGGCGCACCGCCGCCCTTGCCTTCGGCGATCAGTATGTCGCCGTTGGGAAGGACGAGCATCTGCCGTGGAATCTTCAATCCGGTCGCGATCGCCGTGACCGTATAGCCCGGCGGAACAGCCGGTCGCAGATCGCCCCATTCGACGGGATCCGCAATATCCATGTTCGGCAGCAGCCCGCGCTGTGGCTCCGGCAGTTCCGGATTGGCCCCATATTGATCGGGCTCGGCATCGCTACCGCAGCCGGCCAGGGAAAGAATTGCCACCCCGACGAAAATCTTTAGACGGCCGCCAGTCATGGCTGCACCCGCCGCCCGGAAAAAGCGCTCCACACGGCGGCCACGGCAAGGGCCAGCGCAATGAACGAGAGGACTGCGCCGGCCGGCATGCTGCTCCATCCGTCCCTGGCATGGACCAGCGCATTGATGAAGCCGATAACGAAAGTCGCGAGGACGAGGAACGGGTGTAGCCAACGCCGCCGCTGATCGGCGCGGTTATCGGCCCGAAGGGCGTCCACGACCGCCCAGAGAAGCGCAAGCCCGGCCAAGACAAGGCCCCCAACGATGAGCCAAGACGCGAAATTTTTCCACTGCACCTGGAAGGTGGAGCCATAGGCCAGGTCGCTGAGAAGTGCGCCCAAGAAGAGCGGCACCGTTGAGACCACGAGGGAGATATGAAGCGGATGGGGGACTCTGTATGGTCGGTCGAAAGTGGTTGCGGCCACCGTTTCTCCTCCATGATTCGAGTGGATAATTAATCAAACTCGCCCAACGTTTTTCGGTTCCATTTTGTCCATCCTTGCGAACGGTGCACCACCGCTCGCGCAAAGGTTGGGACATTCGGCGGTCAGCTCCGTGACTTCGGAGAGGCTCCCAGCCCCCATCTTTATCGTCTGTGGGGAATCACTCTCACCCGAAATCGCTCCCGCGTGTGGACATGGGATACAATCTCGGTCAACGCGTTTCCGACTGAATTTCGGCAAGTGGCGGGGCGGAAGTGAAGATCGGAATCTTGACCGGCGGCGGCGATGTGCCGGGGCTCAACCCGTGCATCCGTTCGATCACCTTGTCTGCGGACGATCTCGGCTGGGAAGTCGTCGGCTTTCGTCGCGGCTGGCAGGGCGTACTCGAGATCGATCCGGAGGATCCGGAGTCGATCGCGGCCAACAGCCGTCCCCTCACCCGCGACGGGGTCCGTGGCATCGATCGAATGGGCGGAACCATCCTCCACACGTCGCGGCTCGACCCCCGCACCCATGCAGACGGTGACAAGACGAGTCACGTGCTCGACGTGCTCGAAAAGCTGGGCGTGGACGCGATGGTCACGCTTGGCGGCGATGGCACCTTGCGCTTCTCGGCGCACCTTTCGCGGCAGGGCTTTCCGGTCGTCTCAATCCCGAAGACGATGGATAACGACGTCTTCGGCACCGATTATTGCATAGGCTTCTCGACGGCCGTCAGCCGCTCGGTCGAAGCGATCAATGCGCTTCGCACGACCATCGAAAGCCACGAACGGATCGGCATCATCGAGCTGTTCGGCCGCCGCAGCGGTGAGACTGCGCTGCTGGCTGGATTCCTCGCGCAGGTCGATCGAACGGTCATCGCCGAAATCCCCGCCGATCTCGACGTCCTGCTGCCGCTGCTCGAACGCGACCGGCTTGAGAGCGGCGCGCATTACGCCATGTGCGTCATTTCGGAAGGTGCGACGATCAGTGGCGAGAAAGTCGCCGACCAGGCCTTGCGCTCGCTACCCGGAAGTGACCGCGAGGAGGTCAACATCGGCCGCCGGCTCGGACGCGCGATCAAGGAGCGGCTCGGCATCGGCACGGTCATCCAGGAGTTGGCCTACCTCATGCGCGCCGGCGAGCCGGACGCAATGGACCGCATGGTCGGCCTCGCCTTTGGCGGTCTCGCCGTGCAGTTGCTCGCGCGCAAGGAAGACGGCCGCATGGTTGCGCTGAAGAGCGGCAATTACGGCCATGTGCCGATCGGCACCCTCGAAGAGGGCGAGAAATCGGTCGACGTTTCCGGGCTTTACGATCCCTCGCTCTACCGCGCCAAGCTGATGCGGGTCGAGGGAATGCCGATGTTTCTCTACTAGGGGACGACCTTGCCGTCGCGGTTGCCCGGCGGCGAATAGCGGCAGATCAGATAGTCCCAGGCGCCGTCGCGATAGATGGCGCAGCCGACGTGCGTCGTGCCCTTCCAGATCATCTGCGTGTAGTGCGCGACATCGACCCAATTGCCGGTGCGGCTGACGTTGGGGAACGCGCCCGGGAAGAACAGCCGCTTCTCATTCGCCCAGGTGCCGACCATTTGCTTCCGGGTGGAAGCGGCCCTGCTGGCCCATCCATAAATTCTCGCGCTGATTCTCGCGGCCCGCGCGCGGCGAATGAACGAGGCGGCCCATTCGCGAAAGGGCAGGGCCGTAGGAAGCTGCTGCGACCGCGAGCCCCGGGTCCCATTGCAGCGGCGGCGCTCCGACTTCGGCCCGCGCCTCATTATGCGCGCTGAGGATGCGGTGATTGATGCCGTCGAGACCCGGCGACGTTGCCACATAGGCGGCAGCGTCGACGTGCGCAGGCACGAAGGCGACGGCCAAGGCCATTGCAGCGATGACGGGACTGATCTTCATCGCCGCTGAATTTGCTCGGCAGAGGTTAAGAGTTTCTAAAGAATTTCGGCGACGGAGAGGGGCGTCGTCGACAGGTGCGGATGACTTGCCGTGCCTGCCGCGTGTAGACACGTCTGATGACCCACGCGCGCGTCTGGAAGTTCAAGCCACCGGCTGGCCGTGAAGGCGACTTCGAGCGAGCCTATTCGGGATCGGGCCACTGGGCGCGGCTGTTTGAGCAGGCGGCGGGCTATCGGGGAACCGTGTTGCTGCGGCCCGCTCAATCGGGCGAATGGTGGTTGACCATCGACCGATGGGACACCGAGCGCCACTTCGAGGCCTTCCAGGACGAGTTCGGGGTCCAGTATCGCGGGTTGGACCGGGAACTGGAGGGCCTCGCTGGGGAGGAAGTGTTCGTCGGCGCGTTCGAGGAGGATTGATGCCACTCTACGAGATCGACGATCTGTTCCCGTACCTTGCCGACGGCGCCTGGGCCGCTCCTTCGGCGGACCTCATCGGCGATGTCCGTCTTGGAGCCCGCGCCAGCGTCTGGTTCGGCGCCGTCATTCGCGCGGACAACACGCCCATCATTCTCGGGGAGGAGACGAACTTCCAGGATGGGGCGATCGGCCATTCCGATCCGGGAGCACCGCTGACCATCGGTGCGCGCGTGACCGTCGGACACCAGGCGATCCTCCACGGCTGCACGGTCGCCGACGACTGCCTGATCGGCATGGGCGCGCGGGTGCTGAACGGCGCCCTTCTTGGTCCAGAATGCCTAGTCGGAGCGAACGCGCTGATCACCGAGGGCAAAAGGTTCGAGGAGGGCGGTTTGATCGTCGGCGCACCGGCTCGGCTGGTCCGGCCACTGTCCGAGACGGAGAAGGCCGCGCTTCGGTTTTCGGCCGCGCATTATGTGGAAAAGGCCGCCCGTTACGCTGCCGGCCTAAAGTTACATCGGTGACACTTGAAGCTTCGCAGAGCTTCGCCACTTTCATCGCATGATCGACATCCGCAAATTTGATTCGCTGGGCCACGCCGACCACGGCTGGCTCGATGCCCGCCACCATTTTTCGTTCGCGAACTATCACGATCCCAGGCGCATGGGCTGGGGCCGGATTCGCGTGTGGAACGACGACAAGATCGCCGCCAAGTCCGGCTTCCCGCCGCACCCGCACCGCGACATGGAGATCATCACCTACGTCCGCACCGGCGCGATCACGCACCAGGATTCGATGGGCAACAAGGGCCGCACCGGCGCTGGCGACGTCCAGGTGATGAGCGCCGGCACGGGCGTGACCCATGCCGAATTCAACCTCGAGGACGAGGACACGACGCTGTTCCAGATCTGGATCGAGACGGACAAGCCCGGTCGCTCAGCCGAGCTGGGGCGCGATGCCGTTCCCGAAGGAGAGCCGCGAAGGCCAGTTCCAGCTGCTCGCCAGCGGCAATGGCGACGAGGGCGTCCTGCACATCAATTCCGACGCGCGGATTCTCGGCGCTACGCTGAAGGCCGGCGAGACGCTGGAATATGCCGCCGATCCCTCGCGGCACCTCTACCTCGTGCCCAGCGCGAAGGTGGAAGTGAACGGCACTCCGGCCGAGAAGCGTGACGGCGTCGCCATCACCGGCGAGGCGACTGTCACCGTGAAGGCGGAAGAAGACGCCGAGCTGGTGCTGGTCGACGCTCGCTAAATCACGCAGTTCGCCTGTTTTTTGCTGCCAGTCGCCTGCCGTTCATCGTCCTGTGCTTGAAGTGCGGGCGATTGGACGGCAAAGCGACGGAGTTGCCGCGTCGAACGCAGGCGCGACCAGCCAGATAGACGGGTGAGAATGAAGTCAGGATTGCGCGTAGGTTCGGCGGCCATTGCGCTCGCGATGGGTGTCGCTGCGCCTGCCTTGGCACAGGACGAGGGTGCGTCGGACAGTGCGCCGATCTCCATCGCGCCTCCGCCGCCTGCTGCCCAGGACGCTGTCGGACCCGCGCAGCTTCGCGACTTCTCGATCAACGGAACGGTCACTCGCCGGGCCGAAACACCTCAAACGGCTACGCCGCAACCGGCGCCTGAGAGCACCGCCACTGCATCGGCACAGCCGACGCAACCAGCCGCCGACACGGCTCGTAGCGTCGCCACACGGACAGAGCGGCCTGCCGGAGCCGGACTCCAGCCCGCGACCAACGCGGGGCCGGGTGTAACAGCGTCGTCCGGCGCGGGCTTCAACTTCACCCCCTCCGCACCGGCTACCGGCCAACCCGCAAGTTTTACGCCCGACACGCTGGCTCAGCCCGCCGCGACGCCGATCGTCGACACCTATTCGGGAACGGAGGAAAATCTCTTCTCGCTGTGGCCATGGCTCCTTGCGTTGTTTGCCGCGGGCGGGGCGGCTCTCTGGTACTTCCGTCGTCAGCGTGGCGGCTACGCCCTCGCAGGCGCGGGCGGCGACGCATCCGCGTTCGAGTTCAGCTCGCCGCAACCGACACCGCGGCCAGCTCCGCCGCGTGCAGCGCCGGTTCCGCCGCCCGCCGTAAGAGCTCCTGTCCCGGCACCTGCTCCCGCGCCCTCCGCCTCCGACCGCGCCCGTCGGCATCGTCTCGACCCGGCTTCGTCCGTGGCTCGACATCGAGTTCCAGCCGCTGACCACAGTGATCGACGGCGAAAAGGGCACTGTCGAGTTCGAAGTCGTCGTCTACAATTCAGGCAGCGGCCCGGCGCGCGACGTTCTGGTCGAGGCCGCACTGTTCAACGCCGGACCTGATCAGGATCAGGTCATCGGCCAATTCTTCGAGCGGCCAGCCGGTCCCGGCGACCGCATTGCCGTCATCCCTCCGCTGCAGCGAATGGAATTCCGCAGCACGGTCCAGCTCAATCGCGACCAGCTACGGATATTCGAGGTGGAGGGCCGCTCCTTGTTCGTACCCCTCGTCGGTTTCAATGCGCATTACCGCTGGAGCGGCGGAGAGGGGCAGACTTCCGCAAGTTACGTCGTCGGCCGCAACACGGACGGCGAGAAGATGGCGCCGTTCCTCGTCAGCCAAGGGCCGAAATCGTTCCGCGGGCTGGGCGCGCGCGAACATACGCTGCGCGTCCGCAAGTAATCAGAGCTTCTCGGTTTCTCCGACCTCGACCGGACGGCGGTCGCCGTCGACGCTCAACGCGCCCGGTCCCCTGAACACCAGGTAGAGGAACAGGAAGCAGTAGAGGATGGCCGCGTCGCCCATATTGTTGACTGGCCAGAAGTCACGCGGCGCATGGCCTATGAAGTAGGCACCGGCCATGGCCCCCGAAGCCAGGAACGCAGCCGGGCGCGTGAACCAGCCGAGCGCGATTAACGACCCGCAGACCAATTCCACGATTCCGGCGTATGCGGCCGGATTGTCGAAAGCCCAGCCTGCTCCCGCCCGTTCGCCCGATGGGAAGGACAGGAACTTCTGGGTGCCGTGGGCGAGGAACAGAAGTCCCGCCATGATCCGGAGCACGCCAAGCGCTACTGGCTCGTAGCGGAAGAGATTGGCTGCGTTCATGGATCCCTCGCTTCTCTGGTTCACTCGCTACAATACTGTGGAATTATAGCTGTGCCATGCAAGCACCGCCGCGGCGCCACGGTGCGGCCGCCAGCGCTCGCCGAGCTCGCGCAGTAGCTTTTCGGATGGGCGATCTTCCATTCCCAGCAGGCGGCCGATCTGGATCTGGACGGCAAGGTCACCCGCCGGCCAGACATCGCGCCGTCCCTCGGCAAAGAGCAGGTAGATTTCCGCCGACCAGCGGCCGATACCCTTGATGCGCGTGAGGAGCTCGATGGCTTCCTCGTCGTCCTCGGGCAGCGCGTCGAGATCGAGCTCGCCGGACAGGACAAGCTGGGCGAGGCTGCGCGCGTAGCCCGCTTTCTGACGCGATATGCCCGCCGCACGCAGCTCCTCATCGGTCGCCTTCAAGATTGCCGCCAGGTCCGGCGGAGATCCGTAGGCGGCCTCCAGCTTGGTCCACATCGACCGAGCCGCCGCCACACTCACCTGCTGCCCGACGATCGTCCGCAGCAATGTGACCGCACCGGGCGGGCTGTTGCGCGGCTCTGGATGCCCGAATTGTTCCAGCACTCCAGCGAACGCCGGCTCCACTGCAGCCAGTGCCTTCAGGCTTTCCTGAAGCGTGTCGGTCGTGCGCACCATCAGGCAACGCTCGCTGCGTAGAGGGCCACTGCGGCCGCGTTGGAGACGTTCAGGCTCTCGATCGAATCCGTGATGGGCAGGCGCGCCAGCGCATCGCAATGCTCACGCGTGTTCTGGCGCATTCCGGCGCCCTCCGCCCCAAGGACCAGCGCGACCCGAGGCGGTCCCAGAGCGGACTTGAGGTCCGCCTCCGCTTCGCCGGCAAGACCGATCCGCCAAAAGCCGGCTTCGCCGATCTGCTCCAGTGCGCGGGCGAGGTTCACGACGCGAACCCAGGGCACACGCTCCAGCGCGCCCGACGCGGCCTTTGGCGAGTGCTCCGCCTTCCGGCGGCGAATGCCGGTCCTGAGTCACGATACCGACCGCCCCGAACGCTGCCGCCGAGCGAAGGATGGCCCCGACATTGTGAGGATCGGTCACCTGGTCGAGGACCAGCAGGACGGCGTGCTCCGGCGCCTCGGCCAGGACGTCGTCGAGCCAGGCATCTTCCAGAGGCTCGACTTCGATGACGATGCCCTGGTGCGGCGCATCGCTGGGGACTAGCCGTCCGAGGTCAGGGGCCTCGGCGAGCGTGACCTGCACCTCCTTCGGGAATTGCATGAATTCCGAAGCGTCGCGCGTGGCCCAGGCGCGAAGCACCTTGCGCTCGGGATTGTCGAGGGCGGCGGCGACGGCATGCTTGCCCCAGAAGCGTGGGCGGTTCGGCGATGCCGTGGCTTTGATGCGACTTCTTCCGGCGGGACATGCGACGGCAATGAGCGAGGCCGCCCGGCGGTGCAAGCCTCGGCTAGGCTGGGGCCAGCGTCCGCTTCGAGGTCGCCCGCCTCCGTGCGCTGCGATAGGTGCCGACCACGATGATCATGAAGATGGGATAGACCCAGAAACGGGCCGCGGCCGCATAGGCCTGCGGCATCAGATCAAGCTGCACGCCTTTCAGCGCATGAGCGATCACGGTGGTCAGCTGCAGCCCGGCGACCCACAAGGGCCAGAAACGGTCCGATCGAAGGGCCAGGAAGGTGAAGGCGGCCAAGGCTCCCAAGTCGACCAGCAGTACGCCGAGTTCCACGCCCACATAACTGCCCCGCGGGCTGTAGACGATGTTCGTCGCGAAGGTGGCCAGGATGCAGGTGGCCACCGCGATCCGCTCGTCCGAACGCCCTCGCAGGAACGCATAAGCGCTCACGAGAAAGAGGATGGCGTAATAGGTTTGTGGGGTCAGCATCGCGCAGGCAGCCGGCCCAGCTTGCAGCCGGGCCGGCCCTCCCTTGTCAAGCGACGATACGAAGGTCGGTGAAGGCGGTCTTCTGGTCGGGGCATTCCTCGCCTTCGCCAAAGGACACGGTGCGGAGGCCGGGGACCTGGGTCTTCGCCTCGGCAAGCGCGGAATGGCAGCCAAGTACAGAACCGCGCGCGCACGACAAGGCCCTTCATGGCCTGTGCCAGCTCTTCGAGGACCGGGTGCGCCGTTGCAAAACCGACGCGGGCGACGGAATTGGCGCGCATGATGCGAGCCTGAAGCTCCGCGATTTCGGCAAGCGCAGCGTCGATGGTTTCCTCGACAGCGCGGACCTGGGTTGCGACTTCGTAGGCGGCGTTTTCGATCTGTTGCTTACGCATGACTGCTCCTCCTCCGACACGGGCCAACCGCGCGGAGTTCAAATCTGGACCGGAACCGTCGTTGGTTTGGCAGCTATCCCTGCAGCAGCCTGGCGAGACTTTCGAGCCCGGCGAGGAACATGCCCGCCGAAAATGCGGCTCCCGTCGCGATCAGGAAGATCCAGAGCAGCCGGAAACCGACGCTCATCTCATTCCGGGGTTGGCTCCTCGTTGCGAACGGCAATGGCAAGGGAGACCGGAGAAATTCGGGTCTCTGCTCGGTATTGAGATCCGGTCTCCCGGTCTCCCCTGCACGATCAGCGTGCCGAATCTGAATGCTGATCGCCCCGCCTGATTGGACGGCGGGAGGGTGGCCCTCAATGTGCGGCGATTGATGTATCAATCGCTGATATTGCTCATGATGCCGTGCCACGACGCGGGCGGCCTGGGTGCGCTTCTCTACGCCGAGCGTATGAAGGGCGCCGCGAATGCGCTGGTCGACGGTGTGCGGGGAAATCTTGAGCTCGGCAGCGATCTCCTTGGAGTTCAGATGCTGGTCGACGAGCAGCAGGCAGTCGAGCTGGCCACGGGACAAACGTGCGACGCGCTCCGCCATCGCCACTTCAATGTCGTCAGGACCTTGCGATCCAGCCGTCGCCGCGTTCACCAGCATTTCTCTCCGAGCAATCGCACCCGAAACTCCATGGAAATCCCGAGTCCGAGCGAACTTTCGTCCTTTTTCTCGATTTGGGCAATTCCGTAGGGTTACTCCGCTCCTTACTTTAGTTGCGTACAAAAACTTTTCTAGTCCTGCGTTGCCGCGATGCGCGCCCGTTTCAGATGGCGATGCAGCTTTCAAACCTCCAAGAGCCGCTTCGGCTGAACGGCAATAAGCCGTGGACGAGTGAAGAATGATGGGCCCGGGACTGCGGAATCGAAGAACGGCGGCTTCCTGAAGCCGTAGAAGCTCAGAAAACCGCCGTTGGTTCAGTGGTGGAGAGGGCTGGATTCGAACCAGCGTACGCTTGCGCGGGCAGATTTACAGTCTGCTGCCTTTAACCACTCGGCCACCTCTCCAGACTGCGCGGGCCAAATGGCGAGCGTGTCCCTGACTGTCAACCGAAACGCCGGTCCCGTGTCAGCGATGTCGGCGCGTGTCGCTCCAACCTCGCACACCGGGGGTGTTGGGGTTGGAGCGGGTGAAGGGAATCGAACCCTCGTCGTAAGCTTGGAAGGCTTCTGCTCTACCATTGAGCTACACCCGCGCCTGAGCGGACGCGTCCCATGCCACCGCCCCATCGGCCGCGTCAACCGCGGCCATGACCACTTCTACCGAAAGGCGTGAAGCCGGCCGTTCTCGTCCAGGATATACAGCGTCTGGTTGGCGACGACCGGCGACAGGTTGACCGAGGCCCGGATGTTCGTCTGGCTCTGGAAGCCGCCATTGGCCGGATCGACGTTGACCAAAGTACCTTCGGAGCTGGCGAGGATCAGGCGGCCGCCGGCGAGCACGGGTCCGCGATACCTGATTGGTCCGGCCTTCTTCTTCTCGTTCCGGAACGCCGGAAGCTGGGTGATCCAGCGTATCTTGCCGTTCGCCCGGTTGACGGAGAGGAGCTTGGCGTCGTCGGAGACGACGAACACCCATTCGCCGGCGATCCACGGCTTGGAAATGCCGGCGATGTTGATTTCCCACTGACGCTGACCGCTGATCAGCTCGAGCGAGACCATTCGGCCGCCTTGCCCTACGGCGATGACCTGGCCGCCATCGATGACGGGGTGCGCATCGACGTCGGAGATGGAAGCGACGCTGGTGCGGATGCTCGTCCGCGCCAGCTGGTCCTGCCAGACGTTGCGGCCGTTCTCGTAGCGATAGGCATTGAGCTCACCGGACGAGAAACCTGCGACGACCGTGCCCTGACCGACTGCCGGGGAAGCCGAGCCGAACACGCCGGCGATTTCCAGCGCTGCCGCCTGGGACCAGTTGGTCGTGCCATCGCTCGTCTTCAACGAGTAGATCTGGTTGTCCTGGCTGATCACGTAGAGCGTGTCGCCGGAAACGGTCGGGGAGCCGCGCAGTGGCCCCGTCGGGTGGACCTGCCAGATGATCCCGCCGTTACGCGCATCCAGCGCCGCGACATAGCCGAGGCCGTTGCTCGCGTAGATGCGGCCATTGTCATAGGCGACGCCGCCTCCGAACAGCGATGCATTGTTGCCGCGCTCGGTACCGAATTGCGTGGCCCAGGCGCTCGCCCCAGTCTGGGCGTTGAAGGCGCGGACAGTCGACTGTGTGTCGATCGTAAAGATCTTGTTGTCGGCAACTACCGGCGCCGCCGCAAGGCGCGCACTGAGGTTCCCCGCATTGCCGATGGACACGGACCACGCTTCGCCGAGCGACTGCCCGAGGGCCAGATGCGGCATCGACTTGGAGGCGTTGCCGCCGGCCTGCGCCCATTCCGTGTTGACGACCGGCTCCGCAAGCGAGAACGGCAGGGCCGCAGTCGCAGGATCCACGGTCGCATCCAGCTCGGCCTCGAGAACGGCGACGCGATCGCCAAGCACCGGCGTCTTGGGCGTGCCTTTCTTGAAGATTCCGCAGCCGCTTGCCGCCAGCGCGGCGAGCGTCAACACCACGAGTTTGGTTCGAACTGACTTCATTTGCTTCAATCCTGCTGTTGCTGCCCCGGCAGCGACGCGCTTGCGTCTACGCCGAGCGTGCCCGCGACCTGGACGGCGCGGGACCTAATGGAACTGGGAACCTGGCTGTCGGCGGCGATCGCTGCGAACAGGCGGCCTGCCTCGGCATTCTTGTTCTGCTTCATGAGCGCCAGCGCCGTCATTTCGCCCGCGCTTCCGAACCAGGGGTGACCCGCCTTGGCCATCGGCTGCAGTCGCGTGATGACCTCTTCAGGCTTGATGGTGTCGAACTCCAGCGCCGTCAGGCGGACGGTGGCGACATCGCGGAAAGGCTCGGCAATATCCTTGTCGCCGGCGAGCTCGCGATACTTGGCGATGGCGGCGGACCGGTTGTTCTGCTCGAGGGCGACGGCGGCATCCGTCAGCATCGCGGACGCGCGGACGACATCGCTGTGCGAAGTCTCGAGTTGCGCGACGCGCTGCGGCACGGTCTGGGTCCGGCCGGCGGCGAGGTCGGTCAGTAGCGAATGGAGCTGCTCCGACTGCTCCGACGCCTCCCGCTTCCGCTGTTCCTGCCAGTAGATCCAGCCGCCAACCGCAGCGAGGAACAACACGACCCCAAGCGCGACCCACTTGCCGTAGGTCTTGAAGAAGTCCTGCATCCGGTCGCGGCGAAGGTTCTCCTCGACTTCCTTAATGAATGTGTCGTTGCTGTCCGTCGGAAGCGCCAAGACTGCCTCAAAATGAAGTGACCGGGAAAATCGGGTGCCGGCGCTTCCTTCTCCACCCCGGATGAATGGAAGCTGGCGGCGAATCGTCTAGCGGCTAAGCGCCGAAAGGCAAAGGCCTCAAGAGCCCTTTGGCCGGTAAGTCTGGTCGGCCGAAGGAAAGGCCCGCGACCGGACCTCGGAAGCATAGGTTTCGGCCGCCTTGCCGATCTGCTCGGCGAGGTTGTCGTAGCGCTTCACGAAGCGCGGCGTACGTTCGAACAGGCCGAGCATATCGTCCGTAACGAGGATTTGGCCGTCGCACTGGGCGGAAGCCCCGATGCCGATGATCGGAACGGCGATCTCCGCGGCGACGCGGGTGGCGAGCTCCTCCATCACGCCTTCAAGGACGATGGTGAACGCGCCGGCATCGGCGATCGCCTCCGCGTCCGACAGGATCTTCTTCGCTTCCGGTTCGCCGCGACCACGCGCGCCGTACCCGCCGAGCGTGTTCACGGCCTGCGGCGTCAATCCAACATGGCCGATGACCGGAATTCCGCGCTCGGTCAGGAAGCGCACCGTGGGCGGCCATCGCCGCGCCGCCTTCCAGCTTCACCGCGGCGCAACCCGTTTCCTTCATCACAGCGAGCAAGCTGTCGAACGCCTGCTCGGGCGATCCTTCATAGGAGCCGAATGGCATGTCGACCGCGACCAAGGCGTGCCAGCTTCCGCGAACGACGGCCGCCCCGTGGGCAATCATCATGTCCAAGGTCACGGGGATTGTGGAGGGCAGGCCGTAGATGACCTGGCCCAGGCTGTCGCCGACGAGCAGCAGGTCGCAATGCTCGTCCAGCAATTGCGCCATGCGCATGGTGTAGGCGGTCAGCGCGACGATCGGCTGTTCGGTGTTTCCGTCGACCTTGCGGGCGCGCAGGGACGGAGCCGTCATCCTCTTGCCGGGGACCGGCGTCGGCGTTGCACGGCTCGTGGCAGTGTCGATGGTGAAGGTAGACATCGCGGCGGTTTCTAGCCGGTTGCCAGCACGACCGCCAATCCTAGCGTAGCCAGCCGCGCTGGCGAGAATGCCGTGCGAACCAGAAGATCGTCCACGTGATCGCGATGATAACCAGGCCGAACGCGATGTCGCTCGTGCTGACGAGGTCGCGGACCGCCGGCACGACGAAGTAGGGCAGGAAAGTGAAGACGCAGGCGACGAGCGACACGAGCAGCAACGGCTCGGCAATTTTCCGCCGCAAGAACAGGAAGATTGTCCCCGCCAGGCCCACCCATACGGCCAGCGCATAAGCGGCGACCTGCCAGGTAGGACGCGCGTCGGCGAGCGCTCGCTGGTCCAGTTCGAGCGATGCCGGATCGGTCGTGACGTCCATCACATATCCTGCGCAGCCGATCAGCATGAACAGGATGGAAGCGCCCGCCGCGAACTTGAACCAGCCTGCAACCGGCTGCGGCGCGATATTGATCGTCCATATCCCCCTCCCGAAGTTCCTCGTGCGACACTGAGCTTACTGCTGTTCTTTGGCAAGCAACCGGCACATTTTCGTTGCGAGCGCGTTACGGCGGCCATGGATCGGTTTTTCACGCGCGTAGCGACGGGTATCTCGGTCGCAGCGGGGCAGCCTCTGACATTCCTGCTCGCCATTTCGGTGATCGTCGTCTGGGCGGTCACGGGCCCAATTTTCGGCTTTTCCGATACCTGGCAGCTGATCATCAACACCGGGACGACCATCGTCACCTTCCTGATGGTCTTCCTGATTCAGAACACGCAGAACCGCGATGCGGCGGCCATGCAGGCGAAGCTCGACGAACTCCTCCGCGCCGTTGGCAAGGCCCGCGACCAGTTCATCGGCGTGGAACATCTGACCGAGCGCGAGATCGAGATGATCCGTCGCGCACTCGAGCGGGAAGTGCGGTCCCCGAACAAGAAGACGGGGAGCGCAAAAGGAACGGTCGACCGGCTGCTCGACCGCTTCTAAGCAACGCAGCGGAGGGGGAGGATTTCGCTTGAACGCTAAACTATCGTTCAATATGTGTCCCGTACGGGCGGGAAAGTGCCAGTGCCTTGGGCCGGTGAGTTGGGAACGCGCGCGCCTTGTCCAGTCTTGAGTCCATATCCGAGCAGCAGCGTTTCCAGCTGCTCATCAACTCGATCACCGACTACGCGATCTACATGCTCGATCCGGAGGGTCGGGTGGCAACCTGGAATCCCGGCGCGGAGCGCTTCAAGGGCTATGCGGCCGAAGAAATCATTGGCCACAACTTCTCGGTCTTTTTCACGCCAGAGGACCGGGAAGCAGGACTTCCGGCCAAGGCTCTGCGCACTGCCGCGGCCGAGGGTCGTTTCGAGGCGGAAGGCTGGCGCGTCCGGAAGGATGGAACGCGCTTCTGGGCAAGCGCAGTGCTCGATCCGGTCTTCGATCCGGAGGGCGCGCATGTCGGCTTTGCCAAGATCACCCGCGACATCACTGCCAAGCGCGATCAGGGAAAGGCCCTGTTCGACAGCGAACAGCGCTTCCGAATGCTCGTTCAGGGGGTGCGCGATTACGCCATCTACATGCTCGACACCGAGGGGCGCGTCACCAACTGGAACGCCGGCGCACAGAGCATCAAGGGCTATACCGCCGATGAAATCGTCGGGCAGCATTTCTCCCGTTTCTACACGGACGAGGATCGCGCCCGCGGAGAGCCTCAGTTTGCGCTTGAGACCGCGCTGCGCGAAGGCAAGTACGAGCGCGAGGCGCATCGGGTACGCAAGGACGGTTCGCTCTTCTGGGCGAGCGTCGTCCTAGACCCGATCTTCGACGAAACCGGCAAGCATATCGGCTTCGCGAAGATCACCCGCGACGTCACGGAGCGGAAGAAGGCCGAGGAGCAGCTCGAGGAGGCGCGAACTGCCCTGGTGCAGTCGCAGAAGCTGCAGGCCTTGGGCGAGCTGACCGGCGGAATCGCGCACGACTTCAACAATCTCATGACCGTGGTGGCGGGTTCGGCGGACTTCCTGTTGCGCAAGCCCGATCTTCCGTTGGAGAAACGCAGGCAATATCTCGAGGCGATCGCCGAGACGGCCAATCGTGCGACCACGCTGACCAACCACCTGCTTGCGTTCGGGCGGCGACAGCCGATCAAGCCGGAGGTGCTCGACTTGAACGTCCGACTGGATGCGCTGGCGGAGGTGCTTTCACGGACGCTCGGAAGCACCGTTCACGTGGAACTCGATCTTGCTCCTTCGTCCTGCCGCGTGGAGATCGACTCCGCCCAACTGGAGACCGCGATCCTCAACGCGGCGGTCAATGCGCGGGACGCGATGCCGGGCGGCGGTACGCTCACGCTTTCGACCCGGCCGGTGCACGAAAAGGGCGCCGACTTCGTGGCTCTTTCCGTCCGTGACACCGGTACTGGAATGCCGCCGGAAGTGATCGAACGGGCGTTTGAGCCGTTCTTCACGACCAAGGATGTGGGCAAGGGGACTGGGCTCGGCCTGTCTCAGATCCACGGCTTCGCTGCGCAGGCCGGCGGCCGCGCCGAGATCACCTCGAAAATGGGTGAGGGGACGACCATCACGTTCATCCTTCCGGCGACGAACAAGGAACTTGCCGCCGCCGTGAAGGGCGAGACGATGCTGGAATTGCCTGAAGGACTTCTGCGTCCTGCTCGTCGAGGACAATCCGCAGGTCCGCGAATTCGCCGAGGGCCTATTGGTCGACCTTGGCTGCAAGGTCGTGGCTGCGGAAACCGGAGATCAGGCGCTCGCCCACCTTGAAAGCGGCGGCATCGACCTCGTCCTGTCGGACGTCGTCATGCCGGGAATGAGCGGCGTCGAGCTCGCCCGCCACGTCCTCGAGGATCATCCCGGCGTGCCGGTGCTCCTCGCGACCGGCTACAGCGACGAGTTACTCAAGCGCGGAACGGAGTTTGCCGTGCTCGGCAAGCCGTTCGGAGCCGCCGACCTCAGCAAGGCCATGTCGGCTCTTCTCGCCGAGCATGCGAAGAAGCTCAGCCGCGCCTTCTGCTGCTGCGCGCGGCTGATCGATTCCAGCACGATCTGGCGAGCCTCCTCGGCGGTGCCCCACTTGCCGACGCGGACCCACTTCTCGGCTTCCAGATCCTTATAGTGGGTGAAGAAGTGCTCGATCTGCTTCAGCACGATTGACGGCAGGTCCTGCCGCTCGCCCACGTCCGAATAATAAGGGAAGGTCGAGTCCACGGGCACGCAGATGAGCTTCTCGTCGCCGCCATGCTCGTCTTCAAGGTTGAGCACTCCGATCGGCCGGGCGCGGACGACGCAGCCGGGCACGAAGGGCGAGCGCGCGACGACCAAAGCGTCGAGCGGGTCGCCGTCCGGCGACAAGGTGTGCGGGACGAAGCCGTAGTTCGCCGGATAGCGCATCGGCGTGTGCAGGATGCGGTCGACGAACAAGCGCGCCGGACTTCTTGTCGAACTCATATTTCACCGGCTCGCCGCCAACCGGCACTTCGATGATGACGTTCAGGCTTTCGGGCGGATTGTCGCCGACGGGAATCAAGTCGATGTTCAAGGGAGAATTGCTCCTGTTCGGAAGAGGCTGAGGCCGGCGAACAGCCCCACCAGGCTCAGGATAACCGAACCCAGGATGTAAGCGGCGGCCGCCCAGTAAGCGTGACGCTCCAATAGCAAAGCGGCGTCAAGACTGAAGGCGGAAAATGTGGTGAAGCCGCCGAGAATGCCCGTCGTCAGGAAAAGCCGAAGGTGCTGGGGGATGCCGGTGCGGTACGCGAAGTAGCCGGCGAGGAAGCCCATGAGGAAGGAGCCGAGCACGTTCACGATGATCGTGCCAAGGGGGAAACCAAGCCCGAACATCCGCGCAGCCGCCAAGTTCACGCCGTGCCGGGCCGCACCCCCGATGCCTGCTCCCGCAAAGACGATCAGATAACCCATCAGCCCCTCCGCACGAGCCATGCACCCGCTAGAACCAGCAGGACCCCGCCGATCTTCTCGACGCTGACCGGCTGCCGCGTCAGTCCGAGCAGGCCATAATGATCGAGCAGGATCGCTCCAATGAGTTGCCCGCCGATTGCCGCCGTCAGCAGCGGCCCGACGCCGACCTTCGGCGCGCCGAACGCAGCGATCGCCACGAAGAAGGCGCCGTAGAAGCCACCCAGCCACGCGTACCACGGCACGGCCTTCAGCTCCGGCGCGAACAACCGACCCGATGTTGCCGCCACCAGAGCTCCGAGCGCCACCGTCCCCACCACGAACGAGATGAAGGCCGCAACGACGGGCGACCCGGAGGCCTTGCCAAGAAGCGCGTTGGTAGGCGCCTGCACTGCCATGAGGATACCGGCGACCAAGGCAAGCAGGAGCGTGAGGGATGCTGCGTTCATCCCAGCGCATTGCCGCGTTTACTGCCCGAAGTCGAACAGCTCGCGATATTGGCGCGGTTGCGATCGTAGATATTGCGGCGGCGCCTTCACCTTGCCGCCGAGCTCGGCTGCCGCGTGCCATGGCCAGCGCGGATCGAACAGATATTCCGCGGGCCAGAGCCACGAGGTCCGCATCGCCGGTGCCGACGATGGCTTCCGCCTGCTCGAACTCGGTGATCATGCCGACCGCAACGACTGGGATGCTCGACCGCCTGCTTCATCGCGCGGGCAAGCGGCACCTGGTAGCTTGGGCCGACCGGGATCTGCTGGGCAGGATGCAAGCCGCCGCTCGAAACGTGGATCGCCGCGCATCCTCGCTCCTCCAGCGCCTTCGAGAACTGATCGTCTGATCCGACGTCCCAGCCGCCCTCGACCCAGTCCGTCGCAGAGAGGCGGACGGTCACCGGGCGGTCCTCGGGAAACGCCGCCCGCACCGCGTCGAACACTTCGAGCGGGAAGCGCATGCGGTTCTCCAGGCTGCCGCCATATTCGTCCGTCCGCCGGTTCGAGAGCGGCGACAGGAACTGGTGCAGCAGATAGCCGTGAGCCGCGTGGATCTGCACCGCCGCAAGATCCAGCCGAGCCGCACGCACCGCGGCGTCCGCGAAGGCTTGGCGAAGGCGATCCAGACCGGCGCGGTCTAGCTCTTGCGGCGGATTTTCGCCCTCGGCGAACGGGATGGGTGAGGGCGCGACCGTCTGCCAGCCATTCTCCTGATCGGGGGCGATCTGCGCTCCGCCGAACCACGGCTTGTCCGTCGAAGCCTTGCGTCCGGCATGGCCGAGCTGGATGGCGATCGGCATGTCCGACCAGCGCCGCACGCTCTGCCAGCACCCGCGCCATGGCCGCCTCGGTCTCGTCCGACCAAAGGCCGGTGTCGCCATAGCTGATGCGCCCTTCCGGCGTGACGCCCGTCGCCTCGATGGTCAGCAGCGCCGCCCCGGAAAGCGCCAGATGGCCGAGGTGGATCGTGTGCCAGTCCGTCATGCACCCATCCTCCGCCGAATATTGGCACATGGGCGCGATCACGATGCGGTTGGCGAGCTTGAGGTTTCCGACCTCAAGCGGGGAGAACAGCTTGGACATGACAATCTCTACTTAGCGGGAACGGATTCGGGCTGGCGGACGGCTTCCATGAGGAGCTCGTAGGACCGGAGGCGCGCCTGATGGTCGTATATTTGCGCCGTGACCATGAGTTCGTCCGGCTTGTAGCGGTCGACGAACTCCGCGACCTGGCGTCGGGCCGTTTCGGGGCTCCCGATTGCCGAGCAGGACAGAACGCTTCGCAGGATAGCCCGGGACTGGAGCGGGAGGGTCTCGGCATAACCGGGCTTCGGCGGCGGAAGCTTCGTCGGCTGGCCCGTGCGCAGCGCCACGAACGCCTGCTGAACCGAGGTCGACAGCAGCTCCGCCTCTTCATCGCCGTCTGCCACGAAAGCATTGAAGCCGAGCATAACGTAGGGCTTGTCGAGCTGCTCGGACGGCGTGAACGACTGGCGATAGACGCGAATGGCCTCGTCCAGCATCTGCGGAGCGAAGTGGGACGCGAAGGCGTAAGGCAGGCCGAGCATTGCTGCCAGCTGGGCGCCGTACAGGCTCGAACCGAGAATCCAGAGCGGGATATCCAGTCCTTCCCCGGGAATGGCGCGGACGCGTCCGGTCGTTCCTTTGAAATAGGCCTGGAGCTCCAGCACATCCTTAGGAAACTGGTTCTCGTCGGCGTTGAGGTTGCGCCGCAGCGCATAGGCCGCTGCCTGATCGGTCCCCGGAGCGCGTCCCAGTCCGAGGTCGACCCGCCCGGGGAAGAGCGATTCCAGCGTGCCGAACTGCTCGGCGATCGTCAGTGGCGCGTGGTTGGGTAGCATGATCCCGCCGGCGCCGATGCGGATCGTCGACGTCTGCGTGCCCACATAGGCCAAGGCCACTGCGGTCGCCGCGCTTGCGATGCCCGGCATCGAATGATGCTCTGCCATCCAGAAACGGTTGTAGCCAAGCCGCTCTGCGTGCCGTGCGAGCTCTCCGGAATGGATCAGCGCCTGCCGGGCGTCGCCGCCCTCGACGATGGGTGCGAGGTCAAGGACGGATAAGGCAACCATGTTTGGGCAAATGGGCGGCCGCTCTGCCAATTCAAGCGCTCGCTAGTCCGCTTTCGCTGCCGGCTTTCGCTTGCCGTCGTCTTCCTTCTGACCTTTTGCGTCCAGGTGGCCGAGCCTCTTCAGCGGCGACATGATCCACAACGTGGCGATCGTCACCAGGGTCAGGACCACTGCCACGTCGTAGCTGCCGAGCCCCACTGCCGCGCCGATCGCTCCAGTCACCCAGAGGCTCGCCGCAGTCGCCGTTCCCTTCACGCTGTCCTGCTGTCGCAGGATCGCGCCGCCGCCGATGAAGCCCATCCCGGTGATCAGGCCTTCCATGATCCGGGCCATGGCTTCCGGCTCACCGACGATCAAGGTCTCGCTCGCCTGCACGAAGCCGCACGTCGCGACCGCCACGAGCGGAAAGGTCCTCAGTCCTGCGCTTCGCTCCTCCTGCTCTCGGTTCCAGCCGATGGGGATCGCGAGCACGTACGCGACCAGAAGCGCCAGAACGTGCGGGAGGATGTTGAAGGGGTTCGAACCGAAGGCTTCGCTGATCATGGCCGAGATAACGTGACCGCCCCGGAATGGATGCGCGGAGACCGGCGGCGAGACGATCGAACTGGCCAAAACTTGACTTCGCGGCCCATTTCCGCTTGAGGCCGCGGCTCACCGAAAAGTGACGGGAATAGAGGCGGCTCCCGCAAGCAAGCCGCCTGGCCGGAGCTACCTTAGACGGGCTCCGAACGAACGGAGAAGAACCATGCGTCACCGCGTAGGCGGACGTAAGCTGCAGCGTACTTCCAGCCACCGTGCGGCATTGTTCCGCAACATGGCAGCAGCGCTGATCAAGCACGAACAGATCACCACCACGACTGCGAAGGCGAAGGAGCTTCGGCCCTACGTCGAGAAGCTGGTCACGCTCGCCAAGCATGGCGGCCTCAGCAATCGCCGTCTGGCACAGTCGCGCCTGATGGACGACGCGCAGCTCGTGAAGCTGTTCGACGTGCTGGCGAAGCGCTACGCCGACCGTAACGGCGGCTATACGCGCATCATCAAGGCCGGCATCCGCGCGGGCGACGCGGCTCAGATCTCGATCATCGAATTCGTCGACCGCGACGTCTCGGCCAAGGGCCAGGACAGCGGCCCGGTCATGACCGAGGAAGAATTCGAAGCGGCCTGAGCCGAACTTCGAATGACGGAAAAGGAAAGGGCCGCGGATCGTCTCCGCGGCCCTTTCCTTTTACCTCCGCATCAAAGTCAGAGCATGTAGTCTCCTGACTGATACATGGTGTTGAGCAGGTTCATCGAACCGATGTCGTACGAGCTCGACAGGGATGAAGGCACCATGCCGCTGTCGTTCACGAACCCCGCATTCTTCGTGGAAGAACTGCTCAATGGCGCCGCCAATGTGGCCGCGCTCAACTGTGCCGACCTGAACCGGGATGTTCTGAACGCCGAGCAGATCTCCATCGCCGTCTTGGATGTCGAAGGCGAAGTTGAGGTTGGCGCCGATCGTCCCGCTGTTCGACTGAACAAACCCGATGTCCACGATCTTCAGGACGTCGTTGTCGGTCGCGTCCCAGGCCGTCAGGCTGCCGGTGGCATTGCTGCCGCCGTTCGCGCCGATGGCCCCGTTCAGGTTGATGCCGCTGCCTGTCAACCCGTTGCCGCTTTGCATGATCTGGACGCCCTGGATCTGGTACGTCTCGCCGGCGGCATTGTAGTCGTTCTGTTCGATGATCAGCAAAGCATCGTTATTATCGAGCGTGAACGTGTTGTACTGAGACGGAACATTCGCATTCCCCTTGATCAGGTCCGAGTTTTGGACGTTGATCGCCCTGGTTATTTCAACGCCGTTTGCGTCCTTCAGGTCGAGGATCACAATCAGGTCCTCGGAGGTGCCAATGCCGTCGAATTCGACCACGACCGCACTGGCCAGCGCTGTCGGGTCAAGCCGCTCGTTTCCACCTCCGGCGGCGGCCGGATTGACGTCGGGGAGGATGTTCAACCCGAAGAATCGCAGTGTGAGCACCTCGCCTTTCTGGATCGTATCGCCAGCGACCCCGTTCGTGGCTTGAGTTGCACTAACCCAGTCCTCGTTGGTGTTGGTGACCATGTCATGGGTGGCGCCACCGTTGTTGAACGTGGTGTCACCAACGGCCGCTCCATCCCCGGTTGAGTTGAACCCGAAAGCAATCTGCTGGGTGGTCGAGTTTCCGGTAAACTGGACAAAGAACGGATCCGGATCGTCGTTCTCCGTCAGTTGCTCCGCGACGATCTGCGGGTGTCCCGTGTTGCCGGCGGGGGCCTTGGCGACCAGCCCGCTGGTCTGCAGGATATCGAAGCTGAACCCGTCGATCACGTCGTTCAACGTGAGCGTGTAGGTGTCGTTGACCTTGTCGAAGGCGAGAGTGCCGCCCGCGGTAGCATCCTGCACCCCAGCCGTGATCGGGTCCTTGTCGTAATGGAACGAGAAGTCGAACGTGGCAGAACTTGCAGTCTCGGCCGTGAGGGTAGCGACCGCCTGCGTGATACCCGGGTTCTGGGCGTTATCGACCGTACCCGTCAGGGCGATCTGCACTCCTGCCGTGACAAGGTCGACATCGACGAAATCGCTAACCGTCGTCAGATTATAGGCGGTGCCGGCGACCTGGTCCGTCATGGCGTAGCCGAAGGCTCCGCTGGCAGTCGCTCCTGCCGTGTTCGCCAGGGTCTCGGGGGTCTGAATACCCCCAGCAACAGGATCGGCGTCGAACGGCTTGGTGAGCGTCGGATCGGTGTCGTTGAAGGTCAACGAGAGCGCTCCCGAGGTCGCACTTTGCTGCGACACGACGTCGCTGTCGCCGTCCGTCACCGTCACCGTGGCCACCACGTTGATGAGGCCGTTGAGGTCGAGCGTGTTGTCCTCGCCCGCGCCTTGCGGCGCGTTCGAATGCTCGAGGGCAACCAGAGACGTCAGCGTCACCGTCGTGCCGGACAGCGTCACCGTGAACGCCGTCGCATCGAGCGAGCCGTTGCCGTCGCTGTCGTACTTGCCCGAGATCGAGCTGACCGAGTCGACCACAAGCGAGATCGCCTTGTTGCCGGCCGTCGTCTGCAGCCCGGTCGCGGTCCCGCCCGCCAATGCCAGCGCGTAAGTGGTGTTCGTCGTGGTCCCGTCAACCGCGCTCGCGCTGAAGCTCGGCGGCGTGATCGACACCTGGCTCTGGCCACCAGCCCCGCTCGCTTCGCCCACCGCCGCGGCGCCAACCGTGGGCGGCGCCGTGATCGAAAGCGACGGATCGGTATCGTTGAAGGTCAGCGACAAAGCTAAGCTTGTGCTTTGCTGCGAGAAAGGATCGTTGTCGCCGTCCGCGCCCGAAACCGTCGCCACGACGTTGATCAGGCCATTGAGGTCGAGCGTGTTGTCCTCGCCCGCCCCCTGCGGCGCGTTCGAGTGCTCGAGCGCGACTAGCGACGTCAGCGTCACCGTCGTGCCGGACAGTGTCACTGTGAACGCCGTCGCATCGAGCGAGCCGTTGGCGTCGCTGTCGTACTTGCCCGAGATCGAGGTGGCAGAGTCGACCACAAGCGAGATTGCTTTGTTGCCGGCCGTCGTCTGGAGCCCGGTTGCGGTCGGGCCCACCAGGCTCAGCGCGTAGGTGACGTTGGACGTGACGCCGTCGACGGCGCTGGCGCTGAAGGCCGGCGCCGTGATCGAGACTTGGCTCTGCCCGCCGGCTCCGCTCGCTTCGACTACTGCGGCGGCGCCCACCAGAGGGACAGCCGTGATCGAGAGCGAAGGTCCGGAATCGTCGAAATTGATGAAGGAGCCGACCTCTTCGGTACGGCCGTTGGGGGTGGTCGTCTGGAAATGGAACTCGGTGATGTCGCACCCTTCGTTCGCATCGACCCCCGAGATCTGCAGCCGGTCCACCGGGCTGGCGGTCGTGATGTCGACCGTGGTGACATTATCGAGCCCGGTGATGGTGACGACGTTCCCGGTCCCGGTGAGCCCCGAGACGGTGACGTTGCCGCTTGCCGTGGCATAGGTGCCATCCGCTGTAATGACGGACGCAAATCCCGACGTGCCAGTCAGCTTAACGCTGGTGATGTCCACCGCGGTGGTCGCGGTTCCGTCGAAGAAGTTCGTGCCTTGGTCGTTGCCCGTATTGTTCGAAGCGGTGATGCTGATGTCCACCCGCTTGGCCGGTTGAGAAGGCGTGATCTGGTTGATTGTGAACCCAGCCTGCGTGACATTTTCCAGATGGCTGCCGTACTGGATTTCCGAGGCACTACCCGCGGCAAGGTTGCCGCCGGTCACAAAATCGACCTGGAGAGTTTCGCCTGGATTGATGCTCTGATTGTCGACTCCGAAGCCCTGTGTACTCACATTGGCGGTGCCGCCGTTCAGGCCGATGACCAGGATCTGCTTCGAAGCATCGGTTGGCGAATTGATGACGTAGAAGTCATTATTGCCGGGCGCGGCGTCCGCGCCCGAGAAGCCCACCGTGGTGGTCGCCGATAGCGAAGCGAAGACCTTGTTGGTCAGATCGATCCGCTCGTCCGTCAGCGCCGGATTCGGATGAGACAAGGCCACATACTGGACCAGGTACAGATCCGGCGTGGCGGTGTTGGTGTTGATCAGTGCGAACGAGAATGCGAGAGCGCCACCTTCGGCAGGTTCGGCATTGGCGTCGGAAGTACCGATGACGCCGCGCACGACGTTGGCATTATTCGGGTCGAGGAACAGCCAGACATAATTGCCATCGACCGTTTGGATGCCGCTGTTCACGCCCACGGTGGTCGAAAACGGAGTTCCGCTAAGGCTCTGGCTGAGAGACACTCCGGAGAAGGTGTCCGTTCCGGTGGCCGATGCAGTGACGAAATCGGCCTTGAAGGCGACCTCGGGTGAGCTCAGTCCCCCTGCGGCATCGAGCCCGAGGAGATACTGCACTATGGCGTTGTTGTCGGTGTTGTGCGGTGCAACGTTCGTTGCAACATCATTATCCGTGAGGCCGGTTGACTCGTCGACGACGATGTCGAGGGTTGTGATATCGAGTGCCATGACGAACTCTCCTGGTTCGGAGTGGATCGGCAGCCCCCCAGTGGCCGTCGCAGAGACAAACCCGCCCCTAGCCGCCGCGCGTTGCGCTGCGTCGTGGATCAGCGGTCGGTTTAAGGCCGGTTGGCCGGGCTAGTCAGATCAAGGATCGTGCGCCATGCCATGAATCCCTTCATCGTGAGCGACTGGTAAAGTCAGGTCACTTCTGGGGCCTGGTCGTCGGGGGCTTTGGTGCCGGCGGCGGTCAGGTCCGAAACAACGGTCCTGTTCACGCAAATACCCGACACGATCGAGGCCGGTTTCTGGGACCGGCCCCCTGGCGAGGCGTCTAATACGCTCAAAGTACTGATTTTTCAACCGTTAATCTTCAAAATTATAACGGAAAGTAAACTTGTCGGGGTATTTACTGACACACGACTTGGCCGGACCTCGGTGAGAACTTCGAGAACGGCCGCCTTATCTATCTCATGTCTTGCGCAGGTAGCGCGGCGCAAGGCGGCTTGAGATTGCCGGGCCATCGCTGCTACCGGGGCGTACGTCAGTCGCGGGTGTCGAGAAGGATTTTCATGCGTCGGAGTGTGCTCGTTGTCGTCTTGCTTTCCAGTGCCTGCGTCATGACCCCCAGCCCCGAAGTCGAAGCCGCGGCCGCCGCCGATGCTGCCGCAATGGCCTCCGCCGCCGCCGAGGCGGTCTCCCGCGCAGCCGTCGCTTGCCTACCCGCAAACCCGCCGCGCCGATCTGGTCGAGCCGCAGTTCGGAGTGCAGGTCGCCGACCCCTATCGCTGGCTCGAGAATGACGTCCGCAACGACACGGAGGTGAAGTCCTGGGTCGACGCGCAGAACGTCGTCACCAACCAGTTCCTTGCGACGCTTCCGGGCCGCGAGGCACTCGAGAAGCGCATCACCGAGCTTTACGATTACGAGCGCTTCGGCGTGCCGATCAAGAAGGGCGGGCGCTATTTCTACAGCCACAACAGCGGGCTTCAGAACCAGTCCGTCCTGTTCGTCCGCGACAGCCTCGATGGCGAGGGTCGGGTGCTCATCGATCCGAACGGCTGGTCGAAGGACGGCGCGACGGCGCTAGCCGACTGGGCGCCGAGCGATGACGGCAAGTATCTCGTCTACTCCATTCAGGACGGCGGCTCCGACTGGCGCACGGTCAAGGTGCTCGACGTCGCCACCGGCAAGGACACCGGCGACGAGGTGAAGTGGGTCAAGTTCTCCTCCCTCGAATGGACGAAGGACGGCGCCGGCTTCTTCTACACGCGCTTCCCTGAGCCGGCGGCCGGCCAGGAGTTCCAGTCGACGAACCACGACGCGAAGATCTACTTCCACCGCCTGGGCACGCCGCAGTCGGCCGACCGTCTGGTCTATGCCACGCCGGACAAGCCGACTTACGGCCATTATGCGACCGTCAGCGAGGACGGACGCTGGCTCGTCATCACCACCGCCGAGGGCACCGACGACCGCTACGAGGTCCACGCGCTCGACCTGCGCGCTCGCGGCGCAAAGCCGAAGGCGCTGATCACCGGTCTCGAGAACAACTGGACCTTCATCGGCAACGAGGGCTCGCGCTTCTTCTTCATCACGAACAAGGATGCGCCGAAGCTGAAGGTGGTCGCGATGGACGTCGGCCGCGCCGGCAATCCGATCACTCCGATCGTCCCGGAGCAGGCGGCGACCCTCGACGGCGCCTCGATCGTCGGCGGCAAGCTGGTCGCGTCCTACCTCGCCGATGCAAAGTCGGAGGTCAGCGTCCACAACCTGCAGGGCCGCAAGCTGACCAGCGTCGCGCTTCCGGGCATCGGCACCGTCAGCGGCTTTTCGGGCGACATGGACGATGCGGAGACCTTCTTCTCCTTCACCAGCTTCAACCGCCCCACGACCATCTACCGTTACGACGTGAACAGCGGGAAGGCGGTTGAGTGGGCCGCTCCGAAGGTTGCGTTCAACCCCGACAATTATTCGGTCGAGCAGGTCTTCTACAATTCGAAGGACGGCACGCGCGTCCCGATGTTCATCGTCAAGCGCAAGGACGTCACCGGCCCCGCGCCGACGCTCCTCTACGGCTATGGCGGGTTCAACGTCTCCTTGACGCCCGGCTTCTCCGCCACCCGCCTGGCATGGCTGGAACGCGGCGGCGTCTATGCCCTCGCCAATCTTCGCGGCGGCGGCGAATATGGCAAGGCATGGCACGAGGCCGGCCGCCTCGCGCGCAAGCAGAACGTATTCGACGACTTCATCGCCGCCGGCGAATATTTGAAGGCGAATGGGATCGCGTCACCGAACGGACTCGCGATCCAGGGCGGATCGAACGGAGGTCTGCTCGTCGGCGCCGTCGTCAACCAGCGTCCCGACCTGTTCGACGCGGCCAATGCGCAGGTCGGCGTGATGGACATGCTGCGCTTCGACCGCTTCACGGCGGGCCGGTACTGGGTCGACGATTATGGCTACCCCAACAAGGAAGCCGATTTCCGCAGCCTGCTAGCCTACTCGCCCTATCACAACATCAAGACGGGCGTTGACTACCCCGCGATGCTGGTGACGACGGCGGACACGGACGACCGCGTCGTCCCGGGCCACAGCTTCAAATATATTGCGGCGCTCCAGCAGGCGGATCCGAACGGCCAGCCGCACCTGATCCGCATCGAGACGCGGGCAGGGCATGGGTCCGGCAAGCCGACCGACAAGATCATCGAGGAAGCGTCGGACGCGCTTGCGTTCTTCGCCCATTTCACCGGGCTGAAGCTCTAGCCTAGCGCGATCGGACGGCGCTTACGGCGTGAGCCTCGCTCGTGTCGATGAGCCGGGCATAGGCTTGGGCCAGTTCCTGGTGAGCGCGCCGCGCCTCCGGACAGCTCGCATTCTTCGCCGCGGTCCGTTCGGCACGTTCCCGCGCGCGGTAATATTCCGCTGGATTCTTTTGCATCATGATCCCCGCGCCCCCCGGCGCATTCGCGATTCGAACCCTTCAATTGGCGGAAAAAGCTCCGCTTACCAATAACATAGGGTAAGATCGCATTAGCGCGGGCGATTTTCCAGGTAGAGGTAGTCAGGGTCGAATTCGCCCAGCGCCTGCAATCCCGGCAGGTCGAGAATGGCTGCCCGGCGGTTCTCCACCTGGATAAGGCCGCGCTTTCGCAGCGCCTGGAGGGTGCGGTTCACGTGCACGGAGGTCAGTCCCAGGCACTCACCGAGTTCCTGCTGCGTCAGTGGAAAATCATAGCTGTCGTTCTCCGCCAGCCCGACGACCTTCAATCGTTCCAGAATCTCGCAGAACAGATGGGCCATGCGCGACTGCGCGCTCCGGCGGCCCAGCGAAACCGTCCACTCGCGATGGATGGCGCCGTCGATGTTGGTCATCATCCAGTAGACGCGGGCGAGGTGAGGGTGACGCTCCAAAGTCGCCTGGACGCGATCGTGAGGCGCAATCGCGAAACGGCACGGCGTGACCGTCGCGATATGATGGTCGAGCCGCTTCAGCGTGAAACCGTGCAGGTCCGTGAAGTCACCGGCGAATGCGAGTTCGCTGATCTGACGCCCGCCGTCCCGCAGATCCTTGGTCCGCGCAATCCAGCCGCTCAGCAGCAGCAGCGACTCTTTCAAGTCCTGGCCGCGGCGAACGATAACTCGATCGCTGGGGAACTCACGTACGTCCGTGAACATGTCGCGGATCGCGCGCTCTTCCTCCGCGCTGATCTGGTCGCGCCGGCGGAGCTTCAGGAAGTGAGCCTCGATCACGAGGACTGCTTAGCTTCGGCTCTTATCTCCGGCCAGACGGAACACCTTGAAACGAAACATATGTTAGTTCGTTGAAGGCGTGTCCGGAGGAGCCAGCATGCCCAAGCCCGATCCCATGAAGCCGGGCGACGCGCCGGCTGCGCCAGAGGACGACGAACATGGCGCACCTTTGGCCAAACTCTTCCGTGAGCTGGAAGAAGAGCAAACCGAGCCTGAGCTGCAGGAAAAGGCGATAACTCCGCCTCCGCCGACGGCCTAGGTTCCGAACACAAATCAGTATCTGCAACCGTTTCGGGCTGACAGCATTGCAGCGGCACATGCCGCGCTACTTCTTCGACCTCTACAACGAACTGACTGTTCAGGATGATGAAGGACAGGAGTTCCCCGACCTGGAAAGCGCCAAGGCCAACGCGCTGAAGCAGGTGCGTGGGCTGATCGGCGGGCTGGTCGTGGAGAACGGCCGGATCGACCTCCGGCACCACCTGAAAGTGCGCGATCGACGTGGCACTGTTCTGCATTGCGTCCAATTCGAAGATGCGGTGAGCGTCGCGAGGGGTGGCCAGCCGGTGTGATCCGTGTCCGCGGGTCCGTAGGAGCCTAGCCCTTTGCCTCCCCGCGAATGGTGACCGCGTGGTCGAACGATACCATCTTCAGCGGGCTGGCGCCGCCGTCGCAAATCTCGATGGACAGGTCCAGGTGAAGGGTCCCGGCGACGATGTCGCCGCATGCGAGTGACCGGATGCTGCGGATCGCCTCATGGACTGCCGCATCCAGGTCGGCGAACTTGCCGCCTTCATCGTCCCGGATGACTTCGTCGGCGCAGTGAATGTGCAGATGGTATCGAGGCATTGTCACCATCCGGATCGTGGCCGGAAGGGCGAACGCTCTCTCAGCCGCACTCGGCCTCACGGCGGCCGTGCACTTGAGTCACTTCAACTCTTGGTGGGAAGGGCCGTTCCTCCCCGTATGTACGCTAGCGTACAAAACATTGCCTATACCTGCCCTTCGAGCGTTAAGGGGGCATCGCTTGCCGACTTTTAGGGCGCAGGCGGCTGAGAGATTCGCAGAGCTCCCGCCCCAATCTAGGCCGCGGGAACATGGATCCCCTCCACCAATCGAGCGTCGGCAATCTCTTGCTGCGCTATTGTGCTCCGGAAGATTTTGAACTGCTTCGGCCGCATCTGACGCGGCAGGACCTGCCGACGCACACCGTCGTGGCGCGGCCGAACGAGCCGATTGAATTCGTCTATTTTCCGGAAGGCGGCGTCGTCTCGATCGTCGCGGAGCAGGAGGGCGGCGACAAGGTCGAGGTCGGCTTGATCGGCCTCGAGGGCGTGTCGGGTACGGCGGTCCTTCTCGATGCCGAGCAATCGCCTCAGACATCGATGATCCAGATCGATGGCGCGCCGGCGTTGAAGATGGAGGCGTCGCGGCTGGTCCGGATTTGCGACGAGAGGCCCTCCCTGCGGAAGTTGCTGTCTGCGCTTCGCCCAGTCCCTGAACGTCCAGGCGGCGAGCACAGCGGCCGCCAACGCACATCTCGCCTTGCCTGAGCGCTTGGCCCGGTGGTTGCTCATGTGTCACGACCGGGTCGGCGGCGACCAGTTGGAGCTGACGCACGAGTTCATGTCGATGATGCTCGCGGTTCGGCGATCCAGCGTGACCGTGACCTTGCACGCACTTGAAGGCACGCGAGCCATTCGCGGTACGCGCGGAGCGGTTACGGTCCTCGATCGGGAACGTCTGGAGGAGATCGCGGGACATAGTTACGGCGAGGCGGAGACTGAGTATCGTCGTCTCGTTGGTCCGTTCGGGAAGGGCAAGCACGGTCTGAGAAGCGTTGCGTAAGGCGATCCGGATTTCGCCAAGCTGCACCCATCCAGCTAACATGTGTTCTGCGACATTAATCCACATTTGTTCGATAGCGGACAGTCACTTGCTTTGTGGAGGCGAACAGGCCGACGGATTAGTCCAGACCTGCGGCCGGGACTGACCATTGCTCCGCCTGCCAGGCTAGCGGAGAGCATTGGATGCCCAGCGTTCCGGCAATTCTCGAAGGCATGATCCGCAAGTTCGAGCGCCGCGCTTCGCTCAGCGATGCGGATCGCGAGGCCCTGATCGGATTGCCCTTCCGAATGACTAGAGCCGAACCCGGCCGCTATCTGGTGCGCGAGGGGGCGGTGGCCGACCACAGCATCCTCATCATCTCCGGCCTCGCCTACCGGCACAAGATCAGCGCCGACGGCAGCCGCCAGATCGTCAGCATCCATATCCCCGGCGATTTCGTCGACCTCGAAGGATCTCTGCTCAAGGTCGCCGATCATAACGTCCAGGCGCTGACCCGCTGCGACCTCGCCATCGTTCCAAGGACGGCCATTCGCGAGATGCTGCTCGCGCATCCGCAGGTTGCGTTCGCCATGTGGATCGACACGTTGATCGACGCATCGATCTTCCGCGAATGGATCATGAATATCGGCCGCCGCGATGCGCGCGAGCGTCTGGCGCACATCTTCTGCGAATTCGCCCTTCGTCTCGAGACCGCCGGCATGGGCTCGACCACGGGGTACGAGCTGCCGATGACTCAGGAGCAATTGGCCGATGCGTCCGGCCTCACCGCCGTTCACGTCAATCGGACGCTCAAGGCCATGGATGCCGAAGGACTGATCAAGCGCGAGAAGCGCTTCATCCTTATTCCGGACTGGGAAAAGCTTCGTTCGGTTGCCGGCTTCTCGGAACTATACCTGCACCTCGATCAGGTCGCCGCCTGAATCCCCAAGGGGGAGAGGAAGGGGGCGGGGCCGGGACGGGCGTCCAGATGTCGTCCTTCATGTTCCAGATGAAGGTAGTTCGGGTTGAACATCGCGACCTCCTTCAGCCGTTTGATGTCCGGTATCGTGAGATGCTTGTGCTCCAGGACGATCAGTTCGTCGCGGCGAAGGTCCTGGAGCGTGCGGTTGACGTGGACGGCCGTCAGGCCTGTCGCATCGGCCAGATCGTTCTGGGTCAGCGGAAAGTCGCAGCTGTCCCCATTCGTCAGTCCGACCGCGTGTAGCCGCAGGAACAGCTCCGCAAGCAGGTGCGCAATCCGCTCATAGGCGGTGCGCTGGCCCAGGTTGAGCGTCCACTCGCGCTGGATCGAATTGTTGACGAGCGATTCCCACCAGAGCGCCTGCGTCACACGCGGGCGGGTCGCCGTCAGCCGATCCATCTCGTCGCGGCTGATGTCCGCCACCGACAGCCGCGTGATCGCCCCGACGCTGTGATCCATCGTCTTCAATACATAGACGTTGAGGTCGCAGAAATCGCCCGGCAGGAAGAAGGCTACGATCTGCCGCCTTCCGTCCGGAAGCGTCTTGTAGCGGCAGGCCCAGCCGTCGATCATCAGATAGACGAACCGCGGCCTTTGGCCTTCGCGGATCAGGTCGCGCCGGGGTGCGACGATGCGCGTGACCTTGCTTAGGCGCTCGACCGCCTGTCTGTCGTCGGGCGACAGGTGCGTGAAGGTTTCCAGCCGTTTGGCCAGGGCGGTATTCACTCTCAACCAGCTTTCGGTTCGAGGAACTAGGCCGCGAAGTCCGCCGCGATTGCAGATTGCTCAGGTCGCGGCGCTCCGACGCAGTGGGTCCGCACAAAGGCCCGAACCGATCGCCGCATCAAAAGGTACGTGGCCGACAATACACCCTTTTGTCCGCATTGTCGCATGAACTGCCGTTGGACAGGACTGGCGAAAAAAGGGATATTTGGACTTAAGTCAGAGTGTTATCCTTTGTTAGTGCGCTGAGCTGGCCGCCTTGCCTAAGACTCGGCGGCGGGGAAAATCAGAGCGTTACGGTGTTGCGTTGAATGAGCGAGCGTGTGCGTGATCGGTGAGGCGCTGGCGAAGCACCTGAACCGGGTGGGGACCTTGTCGCCAGAGGACCGGCAGGCGGTCCTGGAAGTCAAAGGCGAAGTGCGCCTGGTTCGGCGGCACGAGGAGATCGTCAAGTCGGGTTCGGCGCCGACGTTCTGCGTGCTCGTCCTGCGTGGTTTCCTGCAGCGTTACGGCAGCCGCCGCGACGGCTCCCGGCAGATCCATTCCTTCTATATCCCGGGCGATGCTCCGTCGCTTGAGAGTATCCATCTCGACATCATGGACAATAGCATCTGCGCGGTCGTGAACAGCGAGGTGGCGTTGATCCCGCATGGCGGGCTCAAGTCACTGCTCGCGGCGCGGCCCGCGGTGGACGCGCTCGTGTGGCGGTCTAGCCTCGTCCAGGCTTCGATCTACCGCGAATGGCTCATGCGCAATTCCCGCCTGCCGGCGGACGCCGCGATGGCCCACTTGTTCTGCGAGATGTACGTCCGCTCGAACGCCGCAGGCCTCGTCGACCAGAACAGCTGCGACATGCCGCTGACGCAGGAAATGCTCGCGGACGCTCTGGGACTGACGGGCGTGCACGTGAACCGCACGCTCCAGAGCCTTCGCGAAACCGGCCTCGTAGATCACAAGAACGGCCGCCTCTTCGTGCACGACCTACGCAAGCTGACGAGCTTCGCGGACTTCGACCCGCTCTATCTGCACCTTCGCAATGGGCAGGCCGCGCGGCGTTCACCTGAACGGCAGCAAACAGGCCGTTCAGAAGGCGTGCAGTGGTAAGTTGGTAGGCAGCCTGAGAGCTTACCATGCGTTTGGCCATGGGGAGCGTGTTGAGGAGAGTGGCCATGATGGCATTCACGAAGGTACTTGCCGGCGGCGCCGGTGTGGCAGCCCTGCTGAGCGCAGCCCCCGCGGCGGCTCAATATTACCCCCAGCCGGGCTACGGCTATAACAACAATGTCGTCGGGCAGGTTCTCGGACAGATCCTGAATCCGTACGGTGGCGCCAATTACAACAATTACGGTGGCAATTACGGCGGCAACGACCGCGTGCTGGTCGATCGCTGCGCAGGCGCAGTCCAGCAGCGGATCAACGCCCGGTACGGCGGCGGCTACCAGCAGTACGGCCAGCCGTACGGCTACGGGCAGCAGGCCTATGGTTACGGCCAGCCCTATGGCTACAATAACCAGGGTTATGGCGCTGCCCGCGTTCTGGGCATCACCCGCGTCGAGCGTCGCAACAGCGGCATTCGGGTCCGCGGTGTGGCCACGGCGGGCATGAATGCCGGCTACGGCAATCCCTACGGCGGCTACAACCAGTACAACCAGGGTGGCGGCGAGTTCACGTTCAAGTGCAACGTCGACTACCGCGGTCGGATCACCGACATCGATCTGGACCGCAACCGGTACGCATACCGCCGCTAATAGATAATCTCACCTTCGGGTGGATGAGATGCGCCGGGGCCGAAGGGCTCCGGCGCATTTTCCTTGTCAGGCGTTGACGCCTGCCGTCTGCAGCGCGACGGCCTTCCTCAACCTTTACACCTTCGAACAAATGGCTATCCGCCACGCATGACGGTCCAGCCCACCGAGTCCATCCTCATCGTCGACTTCGGCAGCCAGGTGACCCAGCTCATCGCGCGCCGCATCCGTGAGACCGGGGTCTATTGCGAGATCGCCCCGTTCAACGCCGCCGAGGAAGCCTTCGAGCGGCTCGGGCCGAAGGGCATCATCTTCTCGGGCGGACCATCGTCGGTCACCTGGGAAGACAGTCCACGCGCGCCGCAGGCGATGTTCGACAGCGGGCTTCCACTGCTCGGCATCTGCTACGGCCAGCAAACGCTGCACCAGCAGCTGGGCGGCAAGGTCGTCACGTCCAACCAGAAGGAATTCGGCCGGGCCTTCATCGAAATCGTCGCGCAGTCCGCCCTGTTCGATGGGCTATGGCACGTCGGCGAGAGGCACCAGGTGTGGATGAGCCACGGCGATCGGGTCGAGACGCTTGCACCGGGGTTCGACGTCGTCGCTCGCTCCGAAGGTGCTCCGTTCGCCATTGCGACGAACGAGGACGCCAAGCGCTACAGCCTGATGTTCCACCCGGAGGTCGTGCACACGCCCGACGGCGGCAAGCTGCTCGCCAACTTCGTCCGGCATGTCTGCGGCTGCTCTGGCGAATGGAGCATGGCCAGCTTCCGTGACGCGAAGATCGCCGAAATCCGCGATCAGGTCGGCAGCGGCCGCGTGATCTGCGGCCTGTCCGGGGGCGTCGACAGTGCCGTCGCGGCCGTCCTCATTCACGAAGCTATCGGCGAGCAGCTCACTTGCGTGTTCGTCGACCATGGCCTGATGCGGGCAGGGGAGGCGGAGCAGGTCGTCTCGCTGTTCCGCAACAGCTACAACATCCCGCTCGTTCACGTGGACGCCAGCCGCGACTTCCTTGGCGGCCTTAAAGGCGTCACGGACCCCGAGAAGAAGCGCAAGTTCATCGGCGCCGAGTTCATCAACGTGTTCGAGGCCGAAGCGAAGAAGATCGGCGGCGCCGACTTCCTTGCTCAGGGCACGCTCTACCCGGACGTGATCGAAAGCGTCAGCTTCACCGGCGGCCCGTCAGTCACGATCAAGAGTCACCACAATGTCGGCGGCCTGCCCGAGCGCATGAACATGAAGCTGGTCGAGCCGCTCCGCGAACTGTTCAAGGACGAGGTTCGCGAACTCGGCCGCGAGCTGGGCCTTCCGGAAGCCTTCGTCGGTCGCCACCCATTCCCGGGCCCTGGCCTCGCCATCCGCATCCCCGGCGAGGTGACTAAGGAAAAGTGCGATATTCTGCGCAAGGCGGACACCATCTACCTCGAAGAGATCCGCAACGCCGGCCTTTACGACGCCATCTGGCAGGCATTCGCCGTGCTTCTTCCGGTGCGCACCGTCGGCGTGATGGGCGATGCGCGCACGTACGATTACGTCTGCGGCCTGCGCGCAGTGACCTCGGTGGATGGCATGACCGCCGACGTCTATCCCTTCGACAGCGCCTTCCTAAGCCGCGTCGCGACCCGCATCGTCAACGAAGTCGAAGGCATCAACCGCGTCGTCTACGACTATACGTCGAAACCGCCCGGTACGATCGAGTGGGAGTAATCCCTACTCCGCTGCAGTGACGGCGATTTGCATCTCCATGACCGGCTGCTGCTCGGCCTGATTGGCGAGATATTGATGGATGGCGGCAACAACCTGAGCGCCGTCGCCAACCGATGCTGCAACGCGTTTAACTGATCCTGACCGGACGTCCCCGACTGCGAAAATGCCACGCTTGTTTGTTTCATGCGGCAGTCGATCTTCGCCGCCCGTCTCCACGAAACCGCGCCCGTCGAGCTTGAGCCCGGAGCTTTGCAGCCAGTCGGTGTTCGGCTCCGCGCCGATGAAGGAGAAGAGGTAGCGGCAGGGCTTGGCCGATACGGTTCCCGCCGTCCGGCAGCGCAGGCTGACGCTTTCGAGCGCTCCGTCCGCGCCGTCGAGATGGCAGACCTCGGCGCCAATCACGACATCCACGTTGGGAAGGCTCTCGATCCGTTCGATCAGATATTGCGACATGGTCGCGCTCAGCGGACGGCGTGCGACCATGGTCACGTGCTTCGCCCGGCTCGGCGAGGAAGACCACGGCCTGTCCGGCGCTGTTTCCCCCGCCGACAAGGGTGACCTTTTCGTCCGCGACGAGGTCGGCCTCCAGCGGAGAGGCCCAATAGTGCACCGATGACCCTTCGAATTCGTCGAGGCGGTCGACGTCGAGGCGCCGGTATCGCGCACCGGTGGCGATGACGACGGAGCGGGCCTGGATGCGCTCGCCATTGGCAAGAAGCAGGTGGCAGGGATCGTTCCCGCATTCGAGCTTCACGGCTTCGTCGGGAATGGCGAGTTCGACGCCGAACTTCTGCGCCTGGCTGAAGGCGCGGCCCATCAGCGCCATGCCGGAAATGCCGGTCGGGAAGCCGAGGTAATTCTCGATTCGCGCGGATGCTCCGGCCTGCCCGCCGAAGGAGCGGCAGTCGATGGTCAGCACCGACAGGCCTTCCGATCCCGCATAGACCGATGTCGCAAGGCCCGACGGCCCCGCGCCGATCACCACCAGGTCGTAGAGCTTGTCGGGATCGATCGGGCCGACCAGGCCGATGCAGCGGCCGAGCTGACCCTCGTCCGGGTTCCGGAGCAATTTGCCGTTCGGGGCAAAGGACGATCGGAAGCTCTTCGTCCGCCACTTCGAACCGGCTGACGAGCGTCCGTGCACAATTGTCCTCCACCGGGTCGAGCCGCTGGTAGGGATGCCCGTTGCGGCGGAGGAAATTGACCAGCCGAAGGACGTTTCCGTCCGCCTCATTGCCGATGATGATCGGACCCGCGCCGGCCTCGATCAGCCCCATCCGCCGAAGAATGAGCGACCGCATGATGCGCTCGCCCAGCTCCGCTTCCGCGATGAGCAAGGCGCGCAGTCGTTCGGGAGAAATCGCGATCCCCTCGACGTCGGTCAGCGCCTTCGTATCGACCAGCACCGGGCGGCCTGACAGCTGCGCCAGCTCACCCATGAAATTGCCACGTTCGTGAGTGACGATGTGCGTCTGGTGCTCGCCACGATCGTTCTGGGTGACTTCGGCCTCACCCGACAGGATGAGCATCAGCCCCGGACCGGTCTCCCCGATCCGCGAGATCATCTCGCCGGCGCGATAGCTGCGCGGCTCCCCAAACCTGGAGAGCCGCGACAGCTCGTCGTCCGTGAGGCGCGGAAACATCTGCGCCCCGCGCGTCGCGATCAGTTCACGCTGACTGTCAGTCATTCAACCGTGATGGGCTCGACGATCAACGTAGGCGCGGCCTCCTCGCGAACAGCGGAGTCCTGCTTTCGAACGAAGTCAAGGATGTCCGGGTTCACGATCTCCGGATGCGTCTGGCACAAGCCATGCGGCAGATCCTCATAGGTCTTGAGCGTGCCGTTCTTCAGCAGCTTGACCGTGAGCGGCGCGGAATCGTCGTAAGGGACGATCTGGTCGTCCTTGCTGTGAATCACCAGCACCGGCACGTCGATCGCCTTCAGGTCCTCGGTGAAGTCGGTCTCGGAGAAGGCCTTGATGCACTCATAGCCGGCCTTGGCGCTGCCCATCATGCCCTGCCGCCACCAGTTGCGGATCAGGCCTTCCGACACCTTCGCTCCGGGCCGGTTGAAGCCGTAGAACGGGCCGGTCGGGATATCGAGGTAGAGCTGGGCCCGGTTGGCGGCGAGGGCGGCGCGATACCCGTCGAACACCTCGATCGGCGTTCCGCCCGGGTTCGACTCCTTCTTGACCATCACCGGCGGCACGGCGTCGATCAGCACGGCCTTGGCGACACGCCCCGGTTCTGATCGGGCGACATAGCGCGCAACTTCTCCGCCGCCGGTCGAATGGCCGATGTGGATCGCGTTCCTCAGGTCGAGAGCAGCAGCGAGGTCGGAGACGTCGGACGCGTAGGTGTCCATCTCGTTGCCGCCGTCGGTCTGGTCGGACCGGCCGTGACCGCGGCGATCATGGGCGATGACGCGATATCCTTCGCCGAGGAAGAACAGCATCTGATTGTCCCAGTCGTCCGCACTGAGTGGCCAGCCGTGATGGAAGACGATCGGCTGGGCGTCCTTCGGGCCCCAGTCCTTGTAGAAAATCGAGCTGCCGTCCTTGGTGGTGATAAGGCTCATCAGAGCGCTCCCGTGCAATCGGGATGCCGGCCGGCGGGACCGGCGCCGGTCTCGATTTTCCGATAGGCGGGCAGCTACAGGTCCCGTCGGACGCCTCGGACTCGGATCGCGACGAGGCCGCCACTACCAGCTTTCCAATGGCGGCGCGATGACGGTTTGAAGGCCGCGCGTTTGACCGCCTCTCTTGCTCATGGCAACGCCAGTCGCATGTCCGAAAAACCTCCCAGCCAGAAGACGTGGGGCGGCCGCTTCAGCGGCCAGGCATCGGACCTGATGCAGCGCATCAACGCCTCGATCAGCTTCGACAAGAGGCTGTGGCGGGAGGACATTGCGGGCTCGAAGGCGCATGCCGCCATGCTCAGCGACCAGGGCATCATCCCGGCCGATGACGCGGACGCGATCCTGAAGGGCCTCGACCAGATCGCGGAAGAATTCGAGCGCGATGGCGTGCCCGAGAAGGTGGAGCTCGAAGACATCCACATGACCGTCGAGCACCGCCTGACCGAGCTGATCGGGCCAGCGGCGGGTCGGCTGCACACCGCGCGCTCGCGCAACGATCAAGTCGCGACGGACTTCCGCATGTGGGTGCGCGGGGCGTGCGACGACGCAATCTCGAACATTCGCGATCTGCAGCGCGTCTTGATCGAAGCGGCCGACGAGCATGCCGGGACCGTCATGCCCGGCTTCACGCACCTCCAGGTCGCGCAGCCGGTGACGCTCGGCCATCATCTGCTGGCCTATTACGAGATGCTCCGACGCGACGTGTCGCGCTTCTCCGACGCCCGGAAGCGGATGAACGAAAGCCCGCTGGGCGCGGCGGCCTTGGCCGGCACCGGCTTCCCGCTCGACCGCGAGGCGACTGCCAAGGCGCTTGGTTTCGACCGCCCGACGGCGAACAGTCTCGACAGCGTTTCCGACCGCGACTTCGCGCTCGATTACCTCTCGGCAGCAACCCAGTGCAGCCTTCATCTCTCCCGCCTGGCTGAGGAACTGATCATCTGGGCCAGCCCGCAGTTCGGTTTCGTCAAACTGTCGGACGCCTTCTCAACCGGGTCATCGATCATGCCGCAGAAGCGGAATCCCGACGCCGCCGAACTGGTGCGCGGCCACAGCGGGCGGATCATGGGCTGTCTGACATCGCTGATGGTGACGATGAAGGGCCTGCCGCTCGCTTATTCCAAGGACATGCAGGACGATAAGGAGCCCGTCTTCGAGGCTGCCGACCTGCTGACCATCTCGCTTCAGGCGCTGGGCGGTATGGTCGAAACCTGCGAGTTCGTGCCCGAGCGGATGCGGGCAGCCGCGGAGCAGGGCTTCTCGACCGCAACCGACCTGGCTGATTGGCTCGTGCGCGAAGCCCGCGTTCCGTTTCGTGAGGCGCACCACATTACCGGCCGCGCGGTGAAGGCCGCCGAGGAGCAGGGCTGCAACCTGGATGCGCTTTCCCTCGAGGCGCTCAAGGCCATCGACCCCCGCATCGACGAGCGGGTGTTCGGCGTGCTCAGCGTCGATGCCTCGGTGCGCAGCCGCACCAGCTATGGCGGCACTGCTCCCGAACGCGTCAGGGAGCAGATCGCGAAGGCGAAGGCCGAACTAGGCCTTTAGTCGCCGCTCGCGCTGGCCGAGGGTCCGCAGCCGCAAAGCATTCAGCCGGATAAACCCGGCCGCGTCGCGCTGATCGTAATCGCCGGTGCCTTCCTCGAACGTGACGAGGTCCTGGTCGTAGATCGAATGGTCGCTTTCGCGGCCGATCACTGTCGCATTGCCCTTGTAGAGCTTCATCGTGACCCGGCCGGTCACATGCTCCTGGCTCTTGTCGATCGCCGCCTGCAGCATCTCGCGCTCCGGAGCGAACCAGAAGCCGTTGTAGATGAGGCTGGCGTAGCGCGGCATCAGCTCGTCCTTGAGGTGCATCGCGCCGCCATCGACGGTGATGCTCTCGATCCCGCGGTGCGCCGCCAGCAGGATCGTGCCGCCGGGCGTCTCGTACACGCCGCGCGACTTCATGCCGACGAAGCGGTTCTCGACGAGGTCGAGGCGGCCGATGCCATTGTCGTGGCCAAGCTGGTTCAGCCGCTCGAGCAAGGTCGCTGGCGACAGCTTCTCGTCGTTTAAACCGACTGCATCGCCACGCTCGAAATCGATGGTGATCGTCGTCGCCTTGTCCGGCGCATCTTCCGGCGAGATCGTCCGCTGGTGCACATATTCGGGCGCATCGACCGACGGATCCTCCAGCACCTTCCCCTCGGACGACGAGTGCAAAAGGTTGGCGTCGACGGAGAAAGGCGATTCCCCGCGCTTGTCCTTCGCGATCGGGATCTGGTGCTTCTCGGCAAAGTCGATCAGCGCCTCGCGGCTGGCGAACTGCCATTCCCGCCACGGGGCGATCACGCGGATGTTCGGCTCCAGCGCGTAATAGCCAAGCTCGAAGCGGACCTGGTCGTTCCCCTTGCCGGTCGCGCCGTGACAGACGGCGTCGGCGCCGACCTTCCGCGCGATCTCGATCTGCTTCTGGGCGATCAGCGGGCGGGCGATCGACGTCCCAAGCAAATATTGTCCTTCGTAAACAGTGTTCGCGCGAAACATTGGGAATACGAAGTCGCGAACGAACTCTTCACGCAGGTCTTCGATGAAAATGTTCTCCGGTTTCACGCCGAGCATCTCGGCCTTGCGCCGCGCCGGCTCGACCTCCTCGCCCTGGCCGAGGTCGGCGGTGAAGGTCACGACCTCCGCGTCATATTCGGTCTGCAGCCACTTCAGGATGATCGAGGTGTCGAGGCCGCCCGAGTAGGCGAGCACGACCTTCAGTTTCTTGTTCGTCATTCCAGTCCTCGTTTCAGGCGCCGAGCAGCCAGAGCATCGCTCCGCGCGCCGTATGCATCCGGTTTTCGGCCTGTCGCCAAACGGCCGACCTGGGTCCGTCGATCACGTCCGCGGTGACTTCCTCGCCGCGGTTGGCGGGCAGGCAATGCAGGAAGTGCGCGTTTGGCGCGCGGGCCATCAGGTCCGCATTCACCTGGTAGGGCGCGAACGCTTCGCGGCGTTCCTCGCTGTCCTCGTCCCCCATCGACAGCCAGACGTCGGAATAGATGATGTCCGCGACTTCGGCGGCTTCGGCCGGATCGATCACCTGTGTCACGCCCGGAAGCGGACCGCCGAAGCCGAAGCCCACGGGGCTGGCGATGATCAACTCCGCACCGAGCAAGGCGCAGCCCTCGGCGAGCGATCGCGACACATTGTTCGCCTCGCCGATGAAGGCGATCCGCACGCCCTCGATCCGCCCGAGCAATTGCTTGATGGTCAGCAGGTCCGCGAGCGCCTGAAGCGGATGATGCGCCGCCGAGAGCATGTTGAGCACCGGTGCGGCATTCACCGCCGCCATCTGCTCCAGCAGCTCATGGTCGAACACGCGGGCGGCGATGATCGCATGATAGCAGGCGAGGGTGCGCGTGATGTCCTCGACGCTTTCGCGCGTGCCGATGCCAAGCTCGTTCGGCTGGAGATAGACGGGATGCCCGCCGATCTGCGCCGCCGCCAGCTCCATCGAGTTTCGCGTCCGCGCGCTCGGCTTCTCGAAATAGAGCGCGACGCCCTTGTCCTGGATGCACGTGCGAGTGGGGCGCTTCCGACAGATCGAGGATCTGCGCGAAGATCATCCGCCGACAGGTCGCGAATGGCGAGCAGATGCCTCATGCCGCTTCCTTCGTGATCATCGTTCCGACGCCGTGATCGGTCAGCAGCTCGATCAGCAGCGAGTGCGGCACGCGCCCGTCGATGATGTGGGCGAAGCCGACGCCCTGGTCGACCGCATCGGCGCAGGCCTTGAGCTTCGGGATCATGCCCTTGCCGACGGAGCTCGAACCCATGCGCTGACGAAGTTCGCCGGAGGTCAGCCGCTGCACCAGGCTGGTCTCGTCGTTGACGTCCTCCAGCAGGCCGGGCGCGGCGGTCAGATAGACGATCTTCTCCGCGCCCATGGCCACGGCGATCGCGCGCGCGGCCTCGTCGGCATTGACGTTGTACGGCTGTCCTTCGGGGTTGGCGCCGACGGTCGAGACGACCGGGGCAAGCCCGTCGTCGAGCAGGCGGTGAAGCAGCTCGGCCCGAACCGCCGTCACATTGCCGACGAAGCCGAGCGACGGATCCGCAGGCGTGACGGTCAGCAGCCCGGCATCCTCGCCGGAAACGCCGACCGCGACCGGCTCGTCGCCGGCCTGGCTGTTGATCGTCGCGACGAGATCGCGGTTGATCTTGCCGACCAGCACCATGCGGACGATCTCGAGCGTCTCGGCGTCGGTCACGCGCAGGCCGTCGCGAAACTCCGGCTCCTTGCCGACGCGGCGAAGCATGGTGTCGACCTGCGGCCCGCCGCCGTGGACGAGCACGCAGCGGACGCCGACGCTGCGCAACAGCAGTACGTCCTGCGCCAGCGCCAGGTCGGACTCGCGGTCGATGGCCGCTCCGCCGAGCTTCACGACCACCGACTTGCCGGCCCACTGCCGGATGTAGGGCAGCGCCTCGACGAGGACGCGCGCGGTTTGTGTTGGGGTCATGACGTCTTGCTATTCTCTTTGATGTAGCCGGGGCCGAGGTCGATCCCGATCATCTCGTGCCGAGCCCTTGCCGGCGCCCAGGTGCACTTCGATCTGCACCTCGTCGCCCATCATGTGCCGGGCGAGCGCGACGCCGTCATGCTCGATCCCGGTGCCGCCCTTGGCGACGATGATCCCGCCATAGGCGACGCGCGATTCGGCGACGTCCATCTCGACGCCGGCGGATCCCGCGGCGGCCAACAGGCGGCCCCAATAGGGATCGCCGCCGTACCAGCTGCACTTCACGAGATTGTTCTCGACGATGTTCTTGGCGGCGATCCGCGCTTCATTGTCGTTGGACGCGCCGGTGACGATCAGCCGCGCGATCCGCGTCATGCCCTCGGCGTCGCGCGCCATCTGCATGGTCAGGTCCTCGCAGGCCGCGAGCACGGCCTTGGCGAATTCGTCCGGATCGGCCTTGCCGCGGCGGCCCGAAGCGAACAGCATCGCGGTGTCGTTGGTCGAGGTCGCGCCGTCGACGTTGAGCGTGTTGAAGGTCGCATCGGACGCGTCCTTGAGCGCCTTCTGCATGCACCTTCAGCGGCACGTCCGCATCGGTCGTCAGGAACGCCAGCATGGTCGCCATGTTCGGCGCAATCATGCCGCAGCCCTTCGCCATCCCGCCGAGCGTGAAGGTCGAGCCCTTGATCAGGACTTCCTTGGTCTTGTGGTCGGTCGTCAGGATCCCGCGCGCCGCGTCATGCCCGCCCTCGACCGAGAGCTTCTTGGCGAGCTTCGGCGTTGCGGACAGGATCGGCTCCATCGGCAATGGCGTTCCGATGATCCCGGTCGAGCAGACCAGCACATGCTGCGCGTCCACCCCGAGCGCTTCAGCCGCCTTGGCGCCCATGGTCTCGGCGTCGCGATAGCCGGGCTCGCCCGTGCCCGCGTTGGCGTTACCGGAGTTCACGATCAGCGCGCTTGCCTTGCCGCCGCTCGCCGCCAAGAGTTTGCGATCAAACTCGACAGGAGGGGCGGCAAACTTGTTCTGCGTGAACACCGCCGCGCACGGCACCGGCTTGCGGTCGTCCGTCGCCAGCAGCGCCATGTCGAACTTGCGCCGCTTGATGCCTGCATGGCACCCCGACGCGACGAAACCCTCTGCAGCCGTAACGCTCACGGATAAACTCCCACAGCCGTCAGCCCGGCGGTCTCGTCGAGGCCGAGCATGAGGTTCGCGCACTGGATCATCTGTCCGGCCGCTCCTTTTCCAAGATTGTCGATGGCCGACAGCGCCAGCACGCGCCCGGTCCGTTCGTCGTAACGGGCAGTAACCTGCACGCCGTTCGACCCGCTCACCCATTTGGTTGCTGGCGAAGCCTCTGTAACGTGCACGAACGGTTCGTCCGCATAGGCGTCGCGAAGCGCTTCGAGCGGGTCGTCCTGACCGGTCGCCTCGCCATAACAAGTCGCAAGGATGCCGCGCGTCATGGGAACGAGGTGCGGCGTGAACAGCACCGTCGCGCCCAGCGCCATTTCCATCTCAGCCGTGTGGCGGTGGTTGAGCAGGCCGTAGGCGTTGAAGCTGCCGTCCACCGTGCTGAAGCCGGTCGCCTCCTTCGCTTCGCGCCCCGCGCCGCTGACGCCCGAAGCGGCGTCGACGATGAGGCTGTCCGGCTTGACGAGTCCGCTATCCACCAAGGGCTTCAACGCGAGGATCGCGGCCGTGGCGTAACAGCCGGCGGCAGCCACCGCCTTTGCGCCACGGATCGCCGCGCGGTTCAGCTCCGGAATGCCGTAGACGAAGCTGTCGAGCAGCTGAGGTGCCTTGTGCGCGTGCCCGTACCAACGCTCGTACGTCGCGCCATCGTTGAGCCGGAAGTCCGCGCCAAGGTCGACGAAGGGAATGCCGCGATCGAGGATCGTCGAAGCGATGTCCTGGCTGTGGCCATGGGGCAGGGCTGCGAACACTAGGTCAATGCCATCAAGGCCGCTTGCCTCGAACCGCTCGAAAACGGTGCCGGCGTGGATAGCCGCGAGGTGCGGATGCACTTCGGCAATGTCCTTGCCGGCCTTGCTCTCACCAAACAGTTTCGCCGCACGCAATTCGGGATGCGCGCTGATGAGGCGCAGCAGTTCCCCGCCGACATAGCCTGAGGCGCCAAGGATGGCGGTTCGAATCATCCGCGCCCTATTCACGATATTGCATAAACATGCAAGAAAATGCATAATAGCGGGATGAGCGAACTCAAGGACAGACGACAGAAGGCGATGGCCGACCTGATCCGGGAGCATGTGCTCGCCAATCAGGAAGAGGTCGCCGCGCGCCTTTCTGCCCTGGGCTTCGAAGTCACCCAGGCAACCGTCTCCCGCGACATCGATCAGATCGGCGCGCTCAAGGTCCGCCGCAACGGCCGCATAGGCTACGCGCTCCCCGATCAGCTGGCCGCTGCCGTGACACCCTCGCGACTGGCTTCAGTCATTCGAGACTGGGTTCGGTCGATTGACGTTGCTGCGACGATCGTCGTCCTCAAGACCCCGCCAGGCTCCGCCCACCTCGTCGGCTTCGCGCTCGATGAAGCCGCGCCGGAGGAAATGGTCGGTAATATCTGCGGCGACGACACCATCTTCGCCGCCTGCCGCTCCGTGAAAGAGGCGGAGGCGCTGGCGACCAAGCTCAGGGATTTGACGTAAAAATCACCGCAGCTTGGCGATCTTGAGCCCGTCCTCTTTCGCGCGTTGCTTGACCGATTCCTCGCTGCGGGTGAGCGCCTTGGCGATCTGCTTGAGCGGCATGCCCTTGCCTGCGAGGGTTCGCAGCTTGGCGAGTTCTTCCGGCTTCCACGGTTGCCGGTGGCGTTCGAATCTCTCGGCCATGCGCTCTCCTCTTGTACCCTCATAACGAAAGGGCCGCCCCAATGGGACGGCCCTTCTTGTTCGTTCGAATTCCGGCAGCCTAGCCGAGCATTTCCTGCTCGAGCTTCTTCGCCATCTCTTCGATGTTCTCCGGCGGCCAGCCCGGGATGTCCATGCCGAGCCGCAGGCCCATCGAGGCAAGGACTTCCTTGATCTCGTTGAGGCTCTTGCGGCCGAAATTCGGCGTCCGGAGCATCTCGGCTTCGGTCTTCTGGACCAGGTCGCCGATGTAGATGATGTTGTCGTTCTTCAGGCAGTTCGCGCTGCGTACCGACAGTTCCAGCTCGTCGACCTTCTTGAGAAGGTAGCGGTTGAGCTGGTTGGTATCCGTCGGGGTTTCCGACGGTGCAACGGCGACGCCTGCGGTCATCGGGATCGCCGCGCGAACCTGGCCCTCGTCAAAGTGGACGAACAGCTGCAGCTGGTCCTGGAGGATCCGCGCCGCATAGGCGAGCGCGTCTTCCGGAGCGACCGTGCCGTCGGTTTCGACGGTCAGCGAAAGCTTGTCGTAGTCGAGTTCCTGGCCGACGCGGGTGTTCTCGACCTTGTACGCGACCTGGCGAACCGGGCTGTACAGCGCATCGACCGGGATGAGGCCGATCGGCGCGTCCGCCGGGCGGTTGGCTGCGGCAGGGACGTAGCCCTTACCGATGTCGACGGTCAGTTCCATGTTGAGCGTCGCGCCGTCGTCGAGGTGGCAGATCACGAGATCCGGGTTGGTGACTTCGATGTCGCCGGTCGCCTGGATCATGCCTGCGGTGACTTCGGCCGGGCCGGTCGCGGACAGGTTCAGCCGCTTCGGGCCTTCGCCTTCCATCTTGAGCGCGATCTGCTTCACGTTGAGCACGATGTCGGTCACGTCCTCACGGACGCCCGCCAGGCTGGAGAATTCGTGAAGCACGCCTTCGATCTTGATCGAGGTGACGGCTGCGCCCTGTAACGACGACAGCAAAACGCGGCGAAGCGAGTTGCCGAGCGTCATTCCGAAACCGCGCTCCAGCGGCTCGGCGACGAAAACCGCGCGGCGGCGAGCGTCGCCGCCTGCACCCTGCTTGCGCTCCAGCGCGTTGGGCTTCTTGAGTTCCTGCCAGTTTTTCGCGTTGACGGCCATGTTGTTTCCCTAGCCCTGGGCGGGGGAGGTGGGGTCCCGCCCGTAAAATTCAAACTGCTGCTGGAACCACCCAGCAGCGGCGGTCGCGCTGGTTAGACGCGACGCCTCTTGCTCGGACGGACGCCGTTGTGCGGGATCGGCGTGACGTCGCGGATCGAGGTGATCGTGAAACCGACCGCCTGGAGCGCGCGAAGGGCGCTCTCGCGGCCGGAACCCGGACCCTTGACCTCGACTTCGAGTGTGCGGACGCCGTGCTCGGCGGCCTTCTTGCCCGCGTCTTCAGCGGCAACCTGCGCCGCGTACGGCGTCGACTTGCGGCTGCCCTTGAAGCCCATCATCCCGGCGCTGGACCAGGCAATTGCATTGCCCTGCGCGTCGGTGATGGTGATCATGGTGTTGTTGAAGCTGGCGTTCACGTGAGCGACGCCGGCCGAGATATTCTTGCGCTCCCTCCTGCGGAGGCGCTGCGGTGCTTGGGCCATTCAATTAATCCCTGTCATCCGTTCGCCCGACTTCCATCAAGGGCGAAGTTAAAAGCTGCGGCGAGAAGCTTACTTCTTCTTGCCCGCGATCGGCTTGGCCTTGCCCTTGCGGGTGCGCGCATTGGTATGCGTGCGCTGGCCGCGGACCGGCAGGCCCTTGCGGTGGCGAAGGCCACGGTAGCAGGCCAGGTCCATCAGCCGCTTGATGTTCATCGCCGTCTGGCGACGAAGATCGCCTTCGACCGTCTGATCACGGTCGATGGCTTCGCGGATGTGCAGGACTTCCTGGTCGGACAGGTCCTGGACCCGGCGCTCGGGAGCGATCCCCAGCTTGCCGATGATGTCCTTGGCCGTCGTGCGGCCAATGCCGTGGATGTAGGTCAGCGCGATTTCGACGCGCTTGTTGGTCGGGATATTTACGCCGGCAATTCGTGCCATTCTGTTTCCTCTTTCAGCTCCACAGGTGCGGAACTTGCGGGAGGAAATCCCCGCTTGAACCCGACACCCATCTCTTCGCTTGTTAGGCCCGCTCCAAACGAAAAACCGACGCGCGCACGAATGCGCCGCCGGGACCGGTGGATCGGGATAGGCGCGAAATAAGTGCGAGGTGGCCCCGAGTCAAGGTGCCGACGAACCTCGAATGTTCACGAATGTTCACAGTGACGACGGCAACTCCCGACCTAGCCGTCATTGGCGATCCCGACGAGGCATCGCCGATGCATTGACGATCAAAGTCCTACATTTCCAGCGTTGAATTGCGGTAGAGACCAAGCGCCGATAGACCCGCGCCCGATGCAGCGCCTCTATCACGACGAACCCATCCCCGACGAACTTCGCGGCGCCGTCATCGCGCTCGGCAATTTCGACGGCTTCCATCTCGGCCATCAGGCGGTGGTGAACAGGGCCATCGCCCTCGGCTTCCACATGCGCCGGCCGGTGATCGTCGCGACCTTCGATCCCCACCCGGTGCGCCACTTCAAGCCCGACCTTCCGCCGTTCCGCCTGACGACGCTCGACCAGCGCGAAGACCTGTTCGCCCATGCGGGTGCGGATGGAATGCTCGTCTTCCGCTTCGGCCCCGAGCTGGCGGCGATGGATGCGAACGAGTTCGTTGCCGAGGTCCTGTCGAGGAGGCTCGGCGCGGCCGGCGTGGTCACCGGCGACGATTTCAGCTTCGGCAAAGGCAGGACGGGCGACGTCGCCGTGCTGCGGAAGCTGGGTGAAGAGCATGGCATCGTCGCCGAAGCCGTGCCGCAGGTACTGCTCGAAGGCGAGCGCGTCTCATCCGGCCGGATCCGCGACCTGCTGATTGCAGGCGATCCGGCGAGCGCTACGCGACTTCTGACGCGGCCCTTCGCGATCCAGGGCGTGGTCGAACGCGGCGACGGGCGGGGCGGAGCGGAACTCGATTGCCCGACCGCCAATGTGCGGATCGGCGATTATCAGCGCCCCGCATATGGAATCTACGCCGTCAGGGTTCGCCTTGACGACGGAAGCGAGCATCCCGGGGTGGCGAGCGTCGGCGTCCGTCCCACCTTCCAGCCGCCGGTCGAGCTGCTCGAGGCCAATCTGTTCGACTTCTCGGGCGACCTCTACGGCAGGACGATCGAAGTGGGCCTGCTCCACTACATCCGGCCGGAGTGGAAGTTCGACAGCATGGAGGCGCTGGCGGCCCGGATGAGCCAGGATGCGGACGAGGCGAAACGGCTGATGGCCATCACCGAATGAAGATCGGCGCTGAATGAAGCGCTGGCTGAAGCGCATCGCCTTTGCGCTGGCAGTCGCCCTTCTTGTCCTGACAATCCTCAATGCGAGCTGGATCGCCGGCAAGCCGAAGGGCGGGATCAGGCTGATCGCCCATCGGGGCGTCTATCAGCTGTTCGATCACAAGGGAATCGACCGCTACAGCAGCTGCACGGCGACGCGGATCGAGCAGCCTGTGCACGATTATCTCGAAAACACGATCCGCTCGATCAAGGCGGCGCGGCAGCTGGGCGCAGACATGGTCGAGATCGACGTCGCGCCGACGGCCGATGGGCAGATGGCGGTGTTCCATGACTGGACGATCGACTGTCGGACGGAAGGCAAGGGCAATGTGCGCGACGTCACCATGGCGGCGCTCAAGCAGCTCGACCCCGGCTATGGCTACACCGCGGACGGGGGGAAGTCCTTCCCGCTTCGGGGCTGGCAGAGGGGCGCGATCCCCAGCCTTCAGGAGGTGCTGGAGGCGGTGCCCTCCACGCCTTTGATGTTCAACTTCAAGAGCAAGGACCCGGCGGAGGCGGATCAGCTTGCCCGCGAGCTTGCCGATGCGCGGCGCGATCCGGTGAAGCTTCGCGACGGATTCTACGGTCACTCCGGCCCGATCGACCGCATCCGCCAGATCTATCCCGCCGCCTGGGCTTGGTCGATCGACGGCGCCAAGAAGTGCAGCAAGGACTATGTGCTGACGGGCTGGACCGGCATCGTGCCCGAAAGCTGCCGGAACGGGACCATCATCATCCCTACGAACTATCAGGCGCTCTACTGGGGCTGGCCCAATCGGCTGATCCAGCGGATGGACAAGGTTGGCGCCCGCGTGATCGTCGTCGGCCCGCGCGGCGATGACCAGGCGATGGGCCTGACGCTGCCGGAGCAGCTCGGCGACGTGCCCAATTCGTTCAAGGGCTACATCTGGGTCGAGGACATCTGGACCGTCGGCCCCGCGCTCCGACCGGCCGCGACATCCGCAAGCAGGCGCAGCAGGATGCGGCGGAGGCTGGGCTCAAGCGGCGGCGGGAAGCCATGGACTAGTGGCGGTTTGCATTCCCAACTCACCCGCTAGAGCCGCGCGCAATGGCCGACAGCCCCGATACTCCCGCGAAGCAAGACTATCGCTCGACCGTCTTCCTGCCGAAGACCGACTTTCCGATGAAGGCCGGCCTGCCGCAGAAGGAGCCGGTCATTGCCGCGCGCTGGAAGGAAGAGGACCTGTACGGCCAGGTCCGCAAGGCACGGGCGGGGCGGGAGAAGTTCATCTTCCACGACGGCCCGCCTTACGCCAACGGCGACATCCACATCGGCCATTCGCTCAACAAGACGCTGAAGGACATGGTCGTCCGCACCCAGACCTTGCTGGGCAAGGACGCGCCCTACGTGCCCGGCTGGGACTGCCACGGCCTTCCGATCGAGTGGAAGATCGAGGAACAGTACCGCAAGAAGAAGCTCAACAAGGACGAGGTCCCGCCCAAGGAGTTCCGCGCCGAGTGCCGCGCCTATGCGCAGCATTGGGTGAACGTGCAGCGCGAGCAGTTCCAGCGTCTCGGCATCACCGGCGACTGGGACAATCCGTATCTGACGATGGACTTCCAGGCGGAGGCGACGATCGTCTCCGAATTGTTCAAGTTCGCCGAGAGCGGACAGGTGTACCGCGGCGCCAAGCCGGTGATGTGGTCGCCGGTCGAGAAGACCGCGCTGGCCGAGGCCGAGATCGAATATGAGGACATCACCTCGACGCAGATCGATCTCGGATTTGAGATTGTCGAGAGCCCGATCGACTTCGCCGACTTACTAGAATGCACCCCCACAGACGTCCGTCGGATCAGCGCGGTCGTCTGGACGACGACCCCTTGGACGATTCCGGTGAACCAAGCGATCGCTTATGGACCTGACGTTGAGTATGCAGTGCTGTCTGCTGGGTGGAAGACACAGTATCCGACTGAACATCCGGACTTCGAAGCTTTCCGGGAGCGCCATCGCGATACGTTCCGCGGCGCGCATAGCTCTTACTTCATTGTCGCAAGTGCGCTCGTCGAACAATTCTTAGTCCGATACCAGGCAGCAATCTCTCGTGCCGTCAGTGCTATCTGCCCTGAGGCACAAAACGAATTCTATCCGTCTGTCAGAGCGACGATCAAAGGCTCCGACTTAGCCGGGACGATCGCCCGCCACCCGATGCACCAGCTCGGCGGCTTCTTTGCCAAGCCGCGCCCGTTCCTAGCCGGCGACTTCGTCACCACCGACCAGGGCACGGGCCTCGTCCACATGGCGCCCGACCATGGCGAGGACGATTTCGAGCTGTGCAAGGCGAACGGCATCGACCCGGTCTTCGCGGTCGAGGGCGACGGCAAGTATCGCGAGGACTGGCTGTGGCTCGGCGGGCAGGGCAGCGTCATCAACGCCAAGTTCAACGCTCCGGACGGGCCGATCTGCACCGACCTGCGGGAGGCGGGGGCGTTGCTCGCGGCCAGCGCGGACTTCCAGCACAGCTATCCGCATTCGTGGCGGTCGAAGGCCAAGGTCATCTACCGCTGCACGCCGCAATGGTTCGTGGCGATGGACCGGCCGCTGCCGCATTTCTCGCCGCTGACCCGCGCCGAGCAGCGCTGGGAGAATGAGGGCGGCGAGGTCAACGAGGTCTGCGACGACCGCAATCCGACGCTGCGCGAGCTGGCCTTGAACGCCATCGCCCAGACGCGCTTCGTTCCCGAAAAGGGCCGCAACCGCATCGGGTCGATGGTCGAGCAGCGCCCCGACTGGGTGCTCAGCCGCCAGCGCGCCTGGGGCGTGCCGATCGCCTTGTTCGTCGAGCGCAAGACCGGACAATTGCTCGTCGACGCGGAAGTGAACCAGCGCATCGTCGCCGCCGTCCGCGAACAGGGCGTGGACGCCTGGGACCCGGAGAACGCCGCCGCCTTCCTCGGCAACCGCAATCCCGACGATTACGAGATGGTCACCGACATCCTCGACGTCTGGTTCGACAGCGGCTGCACCCACGCGTTCGTGCTGGAAAGCGGCCGCTGGCCCGACCAGCGCTGGCCCGCCGACCTCTATCTCGAAGGCTCCGACCAGCACCGCGGCTGGTTCCAGTCGTCCTTGCTCGAAAGCTGCGGAACGCGCGGCCGGGCGCCGTTCGACGCGGTGCTGACCCACGGCTTCACGATGGACGCCAAGGGCATGAAAATGTCCAAGAGCCTCGGCAACACGATCAGTCCGCTCGACCTGATGAAGGAGCATGGCGCGGACATATTGCGGCTGTGGGCGCTGTCGGTCGACTTCACCGAGGACCATCGCATCGGGAAGGAGATCCTGGGCGGCGTCGCGGACCAGTATCGCAAGCTGCGCAATACGTTCCGCTATCTGCTCGGCGCGCTCGACGGGTTCCGCGAGGACGAGAAGGTCGGCGTCGAGGCGATGCCGGAGCTGGAGCGATACATGCTCCACCTGACGGCCGAGCTGGACAGGAAGCTGCGCCACGCGGTCAACGACTTCGACTTCAACAGCTACACGCGGCTGCTGTCGGACTTCGCCAACAACGATCTCAGCGCCTTCTATTTCGATATCCGCAAGGACGTCCTCTACTGCGAGATCAATGCGCTGACTGGCCGCCAGACGGACACCCGCCGTGCGTACCGGACGATGCTCGACCTGCTCTACCATGCGCTGGTCCGCTGGCTGTCGCCGGTGCTGGTGTTCACAGCTGAGGAAGTGTGGGGCACGCGTTTTCCGGACGCGGGTTCGGTGCACCTGCTGGAATGGCCGGAAATCCCCGACGTGCCGGCCGACGATGGGCGCTGGCAGAAGCTGCGCGAGCTTCGCGCCCAGGTAACCGAGACGATCGAGCCGCTGCGCCGCGAGAAGATCGTCGGGTCGAGCCTCGAAGCCGAAGTGACGGTCCCGGAACTGCTCGCCCCGCCAGAGGCGCTGGCGGAGCTGTTCATCGTCTCGTCAGTCAGCAAAGGGCGATGCACTGACCGTCGAGAAGACCGAAAAGCACAAATGCGGCCGTTGCTGGCGCTATCTGCCGGAGGTCGAGGAAGACGGTTCGCTCTGCGGCCGCTGCGAGGATGTTCTGAATGCGTAAGGCCAGTCTCGGGTTCGCCGTCGCGGCACTGGTGTTCTTCCTCGAGCAGATCACCAAGTGGATCGTGCTTGGGCCGCTCGACCTGCGCAATGTCGGGCTGATCGAGCTGATGCCGATTTTCGACCTGCGTTATACGGAGAACCACGGCATTTCGCTCGGCCTGTTCCAGGCGACGAGCGACGCGATGCGCTGGGTGCTGGTGGCGCTGACCTCGGCGATTGCGGTCGGCGTCGGCTGGTGGATCACGCGCGAGGAGAAGCCCGGCGACCAGATCGCGCTCGGCATGGTGCTGGGCGGTGCGCTCGGCAATATCCTCGACCGCGTGCGCCACGGCTATGTGGTCGACTTCGCGGACTTGCACTTCGGCGAGTTTCGTCCCTTTTTCATCTTCAATGTCGCCGATGCAGCGATTAGCATTGGCGTCGCCATACTGTTACTGCGGGCCTTCCTGGTTAAGGAGCGGCCGAAGGAGAATGCTGAACATGCGTAAATTGGTCCCGCTCGTCGCCCTGTCGGCGGTTGCGCTCACAGGCTGCGGCATCATCGGCGGCAGACCGCAGGCGCCGGACGAATTCCAGGTCGCTCGCAATGCGCCGCTGGTCATTCCGCCGGACTATTCCTTGACTCCGCCGGTCGCCGGCACCGCCGCGCTGACGCCGCAGGATGCCCAGCAGCAGGCGATCGACGCCTTGTTCGGCGGGCCGGCTCCGCGCAGCCAGAGCGAGAGCCACCTGCTCGACCGCGCCGGGCGCGACCGCACTCAGATCGGCGCTCGCTCGACCGCCGGCGATCCCGACACGCGCGTCGTGGACAAGGGCCCTGTGACGACCGCGATCCTGAACGCGCCGGAGGCCGACGGGCAGATCGCATCCGCGCAGGTCCCGCAATAATAAAGGCAAGGGGGGACGAGGCAGGCCATGGCTGAAGAGACATTTTCCGCGCGCCTCGTGGAAATCGAATCCATGCTCGAGCGGTCGAGACGCCGCTTCGAGGAAGGCTCGCGCCTGGTCGAAGAAGCGCAGCAGCTGATGGGCGAGATCCAGCAGGAACTGATCGGGAGCCCCAGGCGCATTTCGCCGGAAGACAGTGAAGAAGCGGCGTCCAAGCTGCTTCAGTCGCTCAAGGCGGCGGGCGGCGAGATGCCGGAGACCCTGTGCGGCGGCCGCCTTGCGGTCGATCAGGTGCAGCGCCTGATCCGCATCGATGGTCATCCGATCGGCATCACCGAGATGGAATATCGCGTGCTGGAGCTGCTGGCATTCGCCCGCAACAATGTCGTGACGCGCGCGATGCTTCTGAAGCATCTCTATCGCCGCGCCGACGACCAGCCGCAGCCGAAGATCATCGACGTCTTCATCTCCAAGCTGCGCAAGAAGCTGCGCAGCGCGTCCGGCGGCGCGGAATTCATCGAGACGATCCCGCAGCGCGGCTGGATCCTGCGCGACATCGACGCGAACCCAGGGGCTTAGGCCCCTTTGTCATCCCGGACTTGATCCGGGATCCATGACCTCAAGCGTCGTCCGAAGAGGCTGTGTTCATGGATTCCAGGTTTCGCTGGAATGACGTAGGCAATTCACACTTTCTTGACCATCCGCGCCGATGCTGCGCGGCATGATCCAGATCCTTTCGATCGAAGCTGCTGCCGAAGCGCCTGTTGCGGGCGGTGAACTTGCCGCGCGCATTGCGGGCCTGAAGCGCGCGCTGCGCCTGCTCGAACCGAGCGGCGGCGGCCCGTCCTGCGATGCGGAGGAGTTTACGGCGATCGAGTTCGCCAGCGATGGCGCGAAAGCCTGCTTCGACTCCCGTTCCGAGCGCGTGATCGGGGGAGCGTCCGCCGGTCTCGAAGCGGTGGTCGGTGTTCGCGCCCAGGGCCTCGAACCGCATCCAACCGCTGTCGACATGGTCGCCGAAGCGATCCGCGAGGGCCTTGCAAGCCTCGACGAGCTGCTCCGCCGCTAGGCGGGGCCTTGCTGCTTGGGCGTCTTTGGATCGGCGCCCCACTCACTCCAGCTTCCGTCGTAAAGCCGCGCATCGCGGTTCCCGAGCGTCCGCGCCGCAAAGATCAGCGAATTGGCGGTCACGCCCGAACCGCAGCTGGCAACGAACGGCTTCTCGGGGTCGACACCGGCTGCGAAAAACAGCGCCCGGATTTCGTCGGGTGACTTCAGCGTTCCGTCCTGGTTGTACAGGTCGGCATAGGGGAGGTTGCGAGCTCCCGGAATATGGCCTGAGGCGACTCCCGGTCTTGGGTCTGCCTCCGTTCCCTCGAAGCGGGCACGGCCGCGGGCATCGACCAGCGGCATGGCGAATCCGGAATTGATCTGCCTCTTCGACACGACCTCACCGGTTCGTTCGACCGCTTCGAAGCGCGCCATCCTCTCGGTCGGCTTGCCATTTTCGGTTGGTCGGCCTTCCGCCAGCCACTTCTGAAAACCGCCGTCGAGGATTGCGACCTTGGGCGCGCCAAAGTGGCGGAACATGAACCAGCCGCGCGCCGCGGTTCGGGTCGGTGAATTGTCGTAGACGACGATGCGATCGTCCTTGCGGACGCCCAATTTCTCCATCGCGGCGCCGAACTCCGTGGCACTGGGAAGCATGTGCGGTGCCGGGTTGCTCGCGTCGGCGACCTCGTCGATGTCAAGGAAGCGGGCGCCCGGGATATGCGCGGCGAGATATTCCTTGCGCGCGTCCCGCCCCAGCGCGGACATGAACCAGCTCGAATCGATGATTGTGAGGTCCCGCTGGCTCAGGTTCTCGGCCAGCCACGCCGTGGAGACGAGATCGTCCATCGGCAAAGGATAGTCGGGAAGTGTTAACGCTGATAGGTGCCCGCGCCATGGAGACCACGCATCTCGGCAAGAGCAGCGCTCTGCCCGCTTCCCCGGAAGAAGCGAAGCTCGACTATGTGCCCAACCCGCGCGCCGGGTCGCTGTATCTAGTGCGATTTGCCGCTCCGGAATTCACCTCGCTCTGTCCGGTGACCGGTCAGCCCGACTTCGCGCACCTCGTCATCGATTATGCGCCGGCCGAGACGATCGTCGAGAGCAAGAGCCTCAAGCTGTTCCTCGGATCCTTCCGCAATCATTGCGGCTTCCACGAGGACGTGACGGTCGGCATCGGCCAGCGGCTGTTCGAGGAAATGAAGCCGCAGTGGCTGCGCATCGGCGGGTATTGGTATCCGCGCGGCGGAATGCCGATCGATGTCTTCTGGCAGAGCGGCCCGCCTCCCGAGGGGCTTTGGCTGCCGGACCAGGGCGTCCAGCCCTACCGCGGGCGCGGCTGATCGGGTTTCAGCACAATCCGGGCGTCCCAGCGCCAGAGGATCCAGTTTTCACCGTCTTCGGTCAGCGCCGTCTGCTTGAAGCAGGCAGTCGCGAAGCCGCGGTCGCATTCTTCCGGCGGAGGCATGGGGTCGGTGGTGAGCACGACCCTGCCGTCTTCAAACGTCCAACGGCCCTCGCTGACCTCTGAAACCGCGCCATAGTCGAAGGCGTAGCGAAAGCGGCCGTCCGGCGATAGCTCCAGCCCGCCCGCCATTTCCATCTGGTTGATACGATAGAGGCCCGCCGCATCCGGCACGGACTTCGCAAGTGCGCAGTCAGGGGCGGCGAACATCATCGCCGCGGCTATTGGGAGCCGGATCACTCGACCGCCTCTCTCCTCGTCCGCGCGTAGAGCCACGCGAGCGCGCCGGCGAAGACCAGCAGCCCGAGCGGAACGGCGAGACCGAAGTCCGTCACCAGCGCCAGCGGCGCATCATTGTCGGTCGCACCGACGATGCCTGCGAACATCACGCCGAACAGGCTTTCGCCGACGATCAGCCCTGTCGCCATCAAAACGCCGAGGCGCTTGGCGAATTCCGGATTGGCCGCGCGGCGATCGGCCCACTTGTCGTAGGTCCAGCCGAGGAACGCGCCGACCGGGATCAGCAGTGTCAGAGTCATCGGCAGATAGATGCCCATGCCGACGGCCAGCGGCGGCAGGCTGCCGCGCTTGGTCGCGCGAAGCATCTCGTCGATGCAGATGATGCCGACGCCGATGGCCGCGCCCAAAGCGATCAGGTTCCAGTCGAGGTCTCCGCCGAGCACGCCCTGCGCGATCGCCGAGATGAGTGCCGCCTGTGGAGCGGCGAGTGCATTGGGACCCGCTCCCGGAGCACCCTGGAAGCCGAAAGCGTCGTTGAGGATGGTCAGGATCGGTGGGATGACCAGCGAGCCGAAAAGGACGCCGATGATCAGCGCGACCTGCTGCCGCCATGGCGTCGCCCCGACCAGTTGGCCGGTCTTCAGGTCCTGGAGGTTGTCGTTGGCGATGGTGGCGATGCCGAAGATGATAGCCGTCACGAACAAGGCGAATGCGACCAGGCTCTGCGATGCACTCAGGTCGGATTGCGGGCCAAACAATGCCGCAATGATCAGCGAGATGCCGAGCACCGTCAGGATGCCGACGCCCGAAACCGGGCTGTTCGAAGCGCCGATCAGGCCGGCCATGTAGCCGGTGATCGCCGCGATGATCGCGCCGGCGATGAAGATGTAGCCGAGACTCCAGGCAATGGTGGCCGCAGGCGCCGCGGCAATGGGCCCGCTCTGAGCAAAAGCCGAGAGCAGCATTCCGATCGGGATCAGCGCGACGACAATTCCGCCGGCGATGATGCCAATCGGAATGTCGCGATCCGTTATTGCGAGGCTGTCCTGGCCGCCGATGCGGCGAGCGCGGCTGGCGGAGATGGCCGAGGAGATTCCGCGAGTGATTGGGCCCATGATGCGTAGCAGGGTCCAGATCGCAGCGACGGCCATGGTGCCAGCGCCGATGAACCGGACCTTCTCCCGGAAGGTCGTTCCGACGAGCGCTTCGATGTCCGTTCCGGAGGGGATCGGAAGCAAACCAGTCTGCCAGGGCACAAGCACGAACCAGCTGATGATCAGGCCGACGAGCATGGCGATGCCAACCGCCATGCCGACGAGGTGGCCAACGCCGATCAGCGCCATGGAGAGGCTGGTCGAGACGGTGGTTGCGCCGCCCGCGAAGCCGAAGCCGCGCGCCGCTTCACCGGCCACGATCTTGGTCTGCGCAAGGATCGCGTAGGCGGCTGAGACGATCGAGCTCCAGATGATCATCTGCAGGCCGCGGCGGTTCTCTTCAGCCCCGCCGACGCCGGCGCCGACCTTCAGCACTTCGGCGGCCGCGACGCCTTCAGGATAGGGCAGGTCGGACCCGGTCACGAGCGCGCGCCTCAGCGGCACGGAGTAGAGCACGCCGAGGATGCCACCGATTGCGATGACTGCGACGGATAGCCAGAAGGGAAAGCCGGTCCACCAGCCGACCATGATCAACCCGGGCAGGACGAAGATGATCGCCGACAGCGTTCCCGCCGCCGACGCAATCGTCTGGACGATGTTGTTCTCCTGGATCGTCGAGTCCGCGAAGAACTTGAGGATCGCCATCGAGATGACCGCCGCCGGAATTGAGGTCGCGAACGTAATTCCGAGCTTCAGGCCGAGGTAGACGTTGGCCGCGGTGAACACGACGGTGATGAGGCCGCCGAGGATGATCCCGCGAAGCGTCAGTTCCTTGACGGCCTGGAAGCCGTCTTCCCGCGTAATCGTAGCCAAGTCTTCCCCCCTCAGCGCTTGTTGTTCGGCGGCGCCGGGCTCGAATGGCGCCGCACGACCTGCCACCGGTCATCATCGTAGACCCAGACGTCCGTCAGCAGGACGCAATCCTCGATCTCGCCCCCGAGATATTTGACCCGCCAGCGTGCCTCGATCGTGCCGACCATCATCTGGTCGAACACGACTGCGTCGCGCACGTCGAGCTCGATCGAGATGAGCTCGCGCTTCTGGATCGCTTCGAGCCATTCGTCACGACTGAGCATGAAGGGGCCGGCGGACCGCGTCCCGATGAGCACGAAACGCGGATGGATGAGCGTCCGCAGCCGGTCGACATCCTTGGCGCACAAGGCGTCGCGCCACTCGCATTCGAGGGCGCGGATCAGCTCGTGACTATCGGCCACGGAGCAGCCCGCCGAAAATGCCGCGGAGAAGCTGGTTGCCGATCTGGCGACCCACGGAGCTGGCAATGGAGCGCCCGGCGGACTGAACGAGCTTGTCCGTCATTGTCGGACGCGCCGCCTCGCGGGCCCGTCGAGCCTCCTCCCTGGCCGCTGCGGCCATCGCCCGTTCTTCTTCGCGACGCCGTTGCGCTTCGAGACGCTCCTGCTCGCGCTGCAGGCGCAGCTCCTCGCGCTTCGCGGCAGCTTGCAGCTTGGCCTCCTGCGCGGTCGCGCGCGCCGATTCGGTCTCGGCCTTCGCCTCGGCGGCGGCAGCGGCGGCCTCCGAGGCCTTGGCAGCAAGCATCTCGTGCGCGGAATCGCGGTCGACCAGAGTGTCGTACCTCGAGCCGATGGCGTCCGTCGTGTTGAGAATCGACCGTTCCTCATTCGTGATCGGGGCGACGCGGGACGAGGGCGGCTTGATCAGGACTCGCTGGACCGGCGAGGGCGAGCCATCGGGCTGGAGCAGCGAGACGAGCGCCTCGCCGACCTTGAGCTCCGTGATCGCCTGGGTGACGTTCACCTCCGGGTTGGGCCGGAAGGTCTCGGCCGCGGACTGCACCGCCTGCTGATCGCGCGGCGTGAAGGCCCGAAGCGCGTGCTGCACGCGGTTGCCGAGCTGGCCGGCGACCTCGTCCGGGATGTCGATCGGGTTCTGCGTGATGAAATAGACGCCGACGCCCTTGGACCGGATCAGCCGGACGACCTGTTCGACCTTCTCGAGCAGGGCAGGCGGGGCATCGTCGAACAGCAGATGGGCTTCGTCGAAGAAGAAGCACAGCTTGGGCTTCGGCAGGTCGCCGACTTCAGGAAGCTGCTCGAACAGCTCGGACAGGAGCCAGAGCAGGAAGGTCGAGTAGAGCCGTGGGCTCGCCATCAGCTTGTCCGCGGCGAGGATGTTGACGATTCCGCGCCCGCTCTCGTCGAGTGCGAGGAAATCTTCGAGCTCCAGCGCCGGTTCGCCAAAGAAATGGTCGCCGCCTTGGCTGCGCAACTGGAGCAGCGAGCGCTGGATCGCGCCGACGGACGGCTTGCTGACATTGCCGTATTCGAGCGTCAGCTCGTCGGCGCGCTCTCCGCAACTGACCAGCATCGCCTGCAGATCGTCGAGATCGAGCAGGAGCATGCCGTCCTTGTCGGCGACGTGGAAGGCGATGGTCATCACACCCTCCTGCACCTCGTTGAGGTTCAGCAGACGCGACAGCAGCAGCGGCCCCATCTCCGTGACCGTCGTGCGGACTGGGTGACCCTGCTGGCCGAACAGGTCCCAAAGCTGCACCGGGCAATCGCGGTATTGCCAGTCGCCGTATCCGATCTCGGCGGCTCGTCCGGCGAAGATGTCGTGCATCTTGCCGGTCGGGGAGCCCGCCATCGCGAGCCCGGACAGGTCGCCCTTAACGTCGGCGACGAAGGTCGGAATGCCGGCGGCTGAGAGTCCTTCGACGATGCCCTGGAGGGTCACCGTCTTGCCCGTGCCCGTCGCGCCCGCGATCAGCCCATGGCGATTGGCCCGGCTCAGCTCCAGCCGCTGCGGATTGGCGCCACCGGCCGCACTCCCAATGAATATGCCGCTCGCCGCTTCGCCGCTCATGCGTTCTCCCTCGCAGATTCGCCGGGCGCAAACTAGCTCCGGCAGTAGCGCGTGGCGAGTGCGGCTGTTTAGCTCTTCACCGCTTTGCCGAGTGCCGCCGACAGCGCCTCGAGCGAATAGGGCTTGTGGAGCACGGGGAAGGAATCCTCGTGCTGCATGGCGAGGGCGTCGCTGTAGCCCGTGGTGAGGACGACCGGCAGGTCGGGCCAGCGCTGCCTCACGACCCGAGCGAGGTCGATGCCGCTTTGCCCTGGCATCACGATGTCGCTGAAGACCACGTCGAACTCGGCGCCGTCTTCGAGCAGGGTGAGGGCTTCCGCGGCGGTCGAGGCACGTCGTGTTTCGAAGCCGAGGTCCGCGAGCGCCTGTTCGGCGAAAGCACCGACTTCAATATTGTCCTCGACGACCAGGACGCAGCCCTCGGCTTGAGGCCTGCGAGCGATGGTGGGATTCGGCTCGGATGTGCGCCTGTTGGCCGAAACTCTCGGCAGGTACATGGTGAAGGTGGTGCCTGCGTCGAGCTTGCTGACGACCTCCATCTCGCCACCCGATTGCTTGGCGAAACCGTAAACCTGGCTGAGGCCGAGACCGGTACCCTTGCCGGTCTCCTTCGTCGTGAAGAACGGCTCGAAAATGCGGTCGAGGTCGCCGGCCGGGATGCCGTGGCCGGAATCGACGACGCTGACGGTTACGTAGCCGGCCTCGACTTGCGGGCCCGAAGACTTCAGAGATTCTGCCGCATCGATGGCAATGTGGAGTTCGCCTTCCCCGTTCATCGCGTCGCGGGCGTTGACCGCCATGTTCACCAGCGCGGTTTCGAATTGCGCGGCATCGGTCTCGACGAAGCAGTCCTCGCAGCGGCCTTCGATGTGTAATGTGATGCGCGAACCGAGAACGGTGCGAAGCATGTCCGCGATCGCCTGCACGCGCTCGGTGACGTCGAAGACCTCCGGCTTGAGCGCCTGCCGGCGAGCGAAGGCGAGGAGCTGGCTCGTCAGCCGGGCTGCGCGGTCGGCCGTGTCGGCGATCGCCTGAATGTAGCGCTGGCGCTTCGAATCATCGATCTCACCGCGCTGCAGCACGTCCGCGGAGCCGCGGATCACCGTGAGCATATTGTTGAAGTCGTGGGCGATGCCGCCGGTGAGCTGGCCGATGGCTTCCATCTTCTGCGCCTGGCGCAGCGCCTCGTTGGCAGTCTCCAGCTCCGCCGTCCGTTCCTGCACGCGCTGCTCGAGCGTTTCGTTGGCCCGCTGGACTGCCTGGTACAGGCGCGCATTGTCGATGCTGATGGCCGCCTGCGCCGCCAGCCCGAGAGTAAGCTGTTCGTGGCCGGTGTTGAAACGGCCAGGCTCCGGATGACCGAAGAACAGGCCGCCGATGACGTCGCCGGAACGACTGGCAACGGGAACGGCGAGATAGCTGCGTACCGGCAGGTGCCCCTTCGGCATGCCCTTGTGCGGGGCGTTCTGACCGTAGCGCGGGTCCTTCGTGATATCGTCGGAACGGACCACTCCAGTGCCGCTGAACGTCGGGCCGAACACCTTCGTGTTGCGCGGCATGCCGAAGTCCTCGAACTGCGATCGCTCCGCGCCCGAGAGCGTGAAGAGCATATATTCTTCGCCGCTGTCGTTCACCACATTGTAGAAAAACGCGCCGAACTGCGCGCCGGTGAGCTCGACGCCCGCATCGGTCACCATCTGCACGACCTTTTGAAGGTCGAGTTCGCCGGACAGGGCGGCGCCGGTCCGGTTGAGCGTTTCGAGCATTCGTCCCTGCTCGCGTTGCGCTTCCTCGGCCCTGATCCGGTCGTCGATGTCGACGACGGACCCAGCATAGCCGAGGTAGCGGCCATCGGCATCGAACCGTGGACCGGCCGCGTCGATGGCCCAGCGATATTCCCCGTCGGCCCGGCGGATCCGATACTCTGCCCTGAAGGCCTCATTCCGTTCGTTGGCTTCGAAGAAGATCCGGCCGGCACGCTCCGCATCTTCCGGATGAACGACGTTCAGCCAGCCGGTGCCCAACGCCTCCTCCTCCGTCTGCCCGGTAAATTCGTACCAGGACCGGGAGAGATAGACGCATTGTCCGTCAGGGTTGGTGACCCACACCATCATCGGACTATTGTCGGACAGGTTGCGGAAGCGCTGTTCGCTCTCGCGAAGTTCGGCGTCGACCCGCTTGCGCTCGGTGATGTCGATCACCGTTCCAGTGAATCTGACGGGACGCTTGTCGTCGCCGTCGCCGTCGAAATAGGCGCGTCCCGTCGCCGCAATCCAGCGTTCGGCACCGTCACCGGATCCTATCGTGCGATATTCGACGTCGTAGCGGCCGGTCCCGTGCGGAGCGATCGCCGCCTGGACCGCCGAATCGGTTGCGTCGCGATCGTCAGGATGAAGGCGGGCGAGAAAGCTCTGATAATCGACCTGCGCCGACGGAGGGAGGCCGAACAATTCCTTGCAGCGCTCGTCCCATGTCAGTTGGTCGGACTGGAGGTCATAGTTCCACGTTCCGATCGCCGCTGCGTCGGTCGCGATGCGCAGACGTTCCTCGCTCTGTCGAAGCGTTCGTTCCGCGGTCACGCGTTCGGTCGTTTCGTTGACCAGGCATAGAACGCCTTCCACGGCGCCGGTCTCGTCGCGAACCGCGGAATAGGAGATGTCGAAGTAAACGGTCTCCGGGTATCCATGCCGTTCGATGTAGAACGGCCGATCCTTGGCCGAGATGGTCTTGCCGGTTTCGCGGACGGAACTCAGCAGTGGCTCGAGATCGTCCCAGAGCTCGGCCCAATATTCGCGCGCCGGCCGACCGAGCGCATGCGGGTGCTTGTCACCGATCGTGGGCGCATAGGCGTCGTTGTAGAGAGCCGCGAACTCGGGACCCCAGAAGAGCACGATTTGCGAGTGCGCAGGCAGCATCATCGCAGCCGCAGCCTTCAGGGTCGAGGACCATTGCTCCGGCGGGCCAAGCGGCGAGCCGGACCAATCGCGCGTTTCGATCAGCGCAGCCAGGACTCCGCCCCCGGACAGGAATGACAGCGACGCGCCGGCTTTCAGATCGAAGCCTTTCGGAATATCGCTTCGGAAGTCTTCGCTTTCACTCGGTACGCCCACCCCAGCCTATTGCCCTCCGTGCAGCCATCAACTGCCGAACAGCAAAAAAGCTGCGATACGGCCCAAAGGCCTAGCGCGCGGGGGCGATATCGACCCCGACGAAGGCTTCGGGACCAGTGCCGCGCTTTACCAGCAGCAGGACGCTGGTGCGCCCGGCGCGGCGAGCCGCCTCGACAGCTGCCAGGACCTGAGCGGGAGTGGAGACCGCCTGCTGGTTGATCGACAGGATGAGGTCGCCGCGCTGCAAGCCCTTTTCCGCGGCATCGCTGTTCGGGTCGACCTGCGCAATGACGACGCCCTGAGCGGTCGGCGGCAAGTTGAGCGCCCGCGCGATCTGCGGATTGAGCGTCTGCAGCTGCAATCCCAGCGTCGAGCTGCCGGGAGTTGCCGGCGAATTCTCGGGCGCGAGCTCTTCATTGTCATTGCCAAGCTGGCGAGCGAGTTCTTCCTCGGTTGGACGCTGGCCGACGGCCACGTTGATCGTCTGGCGGCGGCCGTTGCGGATGATCTCGAGCGGGACGCGCGTGCCGACAGGAGTGTTTGCGATCAGATACGAGACCGTCTGATCGGGGTTCACGTCGCGGCCGCCGACCCGAAGGATGACGTCGCCTTGCTGAATGCCGGCGCGGGCCGCGGGCTCGTTCGGCTGTACGGAACGCACGATCTCGCCGCGATCCTTCGGAAGGCCCAGCGATTCCGCGATATTCTCGTCGAGCGGCTGGAGGCCGACGCCGAGATACCCCCGCGACGGGCGCTGCCCGCGGCGCAGGGAGTCGATGACCGGCTTGGCGAGCTCCGCTGGAATAGCGAGGCCGATGCCGACCGATGCGCCGGTAGGCGAAATCAGAGCCGAGTTGATGCCGATGACGTTGCCGTTGAGGTCGAACATCGGACCGCCCGAATTGCCCATGTTGATGGAGGCGTCAGTCTGAATGTAGCGGTCGTAGGCGCCGGCGCCGGTGATCCCGCGATGCAGCGCGGAGATGATGCCCGGCCGTGACGGTGCCGCCGAGGCCGTAGGGATTGCCGATCGCAAGGACCCAGTCGCCCACGCGGGCGCGGGCGCTGTCACCCCAGTTCACGAAGGGGAAGTTCTGCCCCTCGATCTTGAGCAAGGCGAGGTCGGAGGCGGAATCGCGGCCGATGATGCGTGCCGGATATTCGCGACGGTTTGTCAAAGTGACCGTCACCTGGTCGACCGTCCCGTTGCCGGACGCGCTCTGGATCAGGTGGTTGTTGGTGACGATGTAACCGTCGGCCGAGATGATGAAGCCGGAACCGAGTGAACCCGTCTCACGCGTTCGGGGCCCGCCCGGGGCACCGGGGGCGCCCTGCGGACCGCCCTGCTGGTTCTCGGGGAAACCGAAGCGCCGGAAGAATTCTTCAAGCGGATCGGCCTGGGTCCGGACCGGCACGCGCTGACGGGTCGAGATGTTTACCACCGCCGGCTGCAGTCGGGCGGACAGGTCCGCGAACGACATGGGCGCTCCACCCGGGGGCGCGGCCAGCGGCGCATTCTGGGCGACCTGAGCCCCAGCGGAACCCGTCGCCAGCGAAAAGGCGGTTCCACCCAAAAGCAGCGCCGTTGCAACTCCATAGGCGTAGCGCACCGTCCCGGACTCCTTCGATTTCATCGAAACTCCATGAATTGCACAGTTTGAATACCGCGTCCTGCTAGATTGAACGACTGAACGCGGATTGAACGAGGGTCAGCGACCTCTTCCAGTGAATTCCTTCAAATAGTCGTTCTGAGGCGACAAAATGATGTTCGTGCCTGCAGCCGGCGAGTTCCCGTCACCCAGGAAGGTGATCTGGTAGGACTGCATCGCCCGGTAGAACTCATAGAAGTCGGCGTCTTTCCCAAAGCTGTTCGCATAAACACGCGCGGCCTCCGCATCGGCCTCCGCACGAATGATCTGGGCCCGCTTCGCTCCTTCCGCACGGATGGAGCGTGCTTCCTGCTCGCGCGCGCTCCGCATCCGGTCGAACGCAGACTGCAGCGGCGTTCCGTCGGGCAGGTCGGCCTTCTTGATGCGGACGTCGATGATCCGCGCGCCATATTGGGCGGCGACACGGTCGAGGCTGCGGCGAACGTTTTCCATCACGCCCTGGCGTTCGGGGGACAGGAGAGCGGCAAACGGCTGCTTGCCGAGCTCGTTGCGGATCTCGGAGCCGAGGATCGGCACGAGCGCGGCCTGCAGCCGGGTCTCGTCCCGCGCGCGGATGTACATCAGGAGCGGGTCCACGATCCTGTACCGCGCGAAGGCGTCGACTTCGAGCCGGCGCTGGTCAGTGGACAGGACCTGCTGGCGCTCCATGTCCACCGACTGCACGCGCTTGTCGATCCAGACCAGATTCTCGACGAACGGAATGCGGTAGTTGAGGCCGGCCTGCGTTGCGCCGAGGATGCGGGTCGGCTTGCCGAACTGCACCACCACGGCCTGCCTGGTCTCCGAAACGATCGGAAAGGCGCTGACCAGCACGAACAGCAGGATGAGCGCCGCGATGCCGCTAAGGAGCGGGCGGCTGCGAATGAAGTCGGTCACTGGCCGCCTCCCCGCTGTTGCTGTTGCGTCCGTTGCTGCTGGTGCTGCTCCTGCGTTTGCCGCTGGACTTCGGGCAAAGGCAGGTAAGGGGTGACCCCCGGCGCCTCGATGATCGTCTTCGGGACCTTCTGCAGGATTTGCTCCATCGTCTCGTAATACATGCGGCGGCGAGTCACTTCGGGCGCCAGGCGATATTCTTCGTAAACCTTGTCGAACGAAGCTGCTTCACCCTGCGCCTTCTGGGTGAGCTGGGTCGCATAGGCGTTCGCTCGATTGATGTAGGATTGCGCGTCCTGCTGGGCGGCCGTGACTTCCTTGAACGCCTCGTTCACCGACTGCGGCGGGTCTGCCTGCCGGATCGCGATGCCCTGGATGGTCACACCCGCCTGATAGGCATCGAGAATGCGCTGCATCCGTTCGGTCACCCGATTTTCGATTTCGCCGCGCCCGTCGCCGATCGCGTCTTCCAGGGTAACCTGGGCGATGACCGCGCGCATCGCGCTTTCCCCAACTTCGTTGATCGTCTCTTCGGGCTGGGCGAGCCTGAACAGGAAGAGCTCTGGATCGCGGATGTTCCAGCGGATCGAATAGGCGATGTCGATGATGTTCTGGTCGCCGGTCAGCATCAGGGTCTCGGTGCTCGCGGATCCGATTTCCCGTGTACGGATATTTTCCACGTCGACCTTCTGCACGCGTTCTATCGGCGCGGGCAGGGTCATGCCGACGCCCGGCCCCAGCGTACGGCTATAGCGGCCGAACTGGGTGACGACGCCGCGCTCCCCGGGGGCAACGACGTGGAACGACGTGAAGATCAGCCAAGCCAGGACGAGGCCGAGGATCGCCCATTTGATGAGCTTGCTGCTTGGGCCGCCTTGAAACCCGCCATCGCCTCCGAAACGCTCGCGGCTCTTGCGCAGGAAATCGTCGAGCGAGGTCACGTTGCGCGAGGCAGACGGCGATCCGCTCTTCTTGCGCTTCGGCGTTTCACCCCACGGCCCGCCGGCTTGCGGGCTGGTCGCCGTCTTCAGGCTCGTTACCCCCGGATGGGCCCCAAGGGCCCTTGATGTCGCTGAAGAAGGCTCGCGCCCTAGGGCCCAGCCCCGAAATGATTGTCATGGAACCACTATAGGGAGCCGACCCCGCGAAAAACAGTGGCAAGGACGAGTGGAGTGCCTATGTCGCGCGGCGATGGCAGATCAGAACGATGCGTTGGTCGAACTCGAACGGCATCCCGAGGCTCGCCGCATTCGCTCGCGGCGGCTGAGCGGCGGTGTCGCGACCCTGATCGTCGATGCCTCCGGGTTGGCCGACGCCGAGCGCAAGCGACTGGAACTCGATCTTCAGGATGCGACCTCCGCGATCGCCGGCGTCGACGAGGTCCGCATCGCCCTGACGGCGTCGCAGCTGCACCGGACCCTGATCGCAATCGGAAGCGGCAAGGGCGGCGTCGGCAAGTCCACTGTCGCGGCCAATGTGGCAATCGCGCTGGCTCGATCGGGCAAGAAGGTCGGGCTGGTCGATGCCGACGTCTATGGCCCGTCGCAACCGACCCTGCTCGGTAGCGCCGCCAAGCCGACTGCTGCGGACGACCGGCTCATTCCGGTCGAGGCGCACGGGCTCAAGTTTCTGTCGCTGGGCCAGCTGGTTTCGCCGGGCCATGCGCTGGCGTGGCGCGGACCCATGGCGACCGGCGCGCTGGCGCGGCTGATCGACGCGGATTGGGGCGATGCCGAGGTGCTGGTGGTCGATCTGCCGCCCGGCACTGGGGATGTGCAGCTGTCGCTGATCCAGAAGTCGCGGCCGGACGGGGCGGTGGTCGTATCGACGCCGCAGGACCTGTCGCTGATCGACGCGGCGCGGGCGATCGACCTGTTCCGCAAGATGGACGTGCCGGTCCTGGGCGTCGTCGAAAATATGGCCGGCTACGTCTGCCCCCATTGCGGAGAGAGATCGGACCCGTTCGGCAGTGGAGGGGCGGAAGCTGCAGCGGCAGAAATGGGTGTTCCGTTCCTCGGCCGCCTCCCTTTGTCGGCGACGGTTCGGGCGGCGTCGGACGCAGGCAATCCGCCGGCGTTGGGAGAGGGCGCCGAAGCCGACGCATTCGCGGCTCTCGCGCAGAAGATCGTCGAGGCGCTGGAAACGGTTCGCCGCTGAAGCATTGAAGCGGCAGGAGACAATCATGCCGCTCACTCGCGACGAAGACATCAGGGAATTGCTGACGAGCGCCCGCACCATTGCCGTGTTCGGCTGTTCCGACCGGCCCAATCGCCCATCCTACGGCGTCGCCGCCTTCCTGCAGCGGCACGGCTATCGCATGATTCCCGTCAACCCGCAGATCACCGGCGAGCGCGTTCATGGCGAGTTCGTCTGGCGCGACCTGGGCCAGATCGGCGTGCCCATCGACATCGTCGATATCTTCCGCCGTCCGATCGCCGCTGGCGAAGCCGTGGATCAGGCGATAGCGGTTGGCGCCAAGGCGGTCTGGATGCAGCTCGGAATCGTCAACGAGGAGGCGGCTGCGCGCGCCGAGGCGGCAGGCCTCAAGGTCGTGATGGATCATTGCACGAAGATCGAGATCATGCGGCTCGGGGTTCCACAAATCGCTGCGGAAGCCTGAGCCGCACGATGTCCAGAGATCAGTGAACGCCGATCGTATCGTCAGTTGAGTCCGGATCCGCGATCGTTCCACCCGACTTCACGGATCCGGCGAGAAGGATACCGGCGAGGTGCGGAGCTGCCATCGATGTTCCCGATGCCGTCGCGTATCCCCCGTCCTTGTAGGCCGACAGGATCGATGAGCCCGGCTCGGCATAGTCGATCGGCGGATTGCCGTAATTGCTGAAGCCGGACCAGATGTCGCCCTGAGCGAACGACGATACGGTAAAAATCGTGCTTCCGTTCACTCGAGCCGGGGAGTGATTATTGGCATCGTCCGATTCATTACCAGCCGCCAAAGTGAAGCGGATTCCCTTCGCTGCAGCATTCTTCACGGCCGTATCGAGCGCTGACGAAACGCCTCCGCCCAAGCTCATGTTTGCCACGTCGGCGGATTTCGCCACACCCGCGTCGTACTGAGCCGCGACATAATTTACACCGGCAATGACGTCCGAGTTGGACCCGGACCCACGGCGGTTGAGCACGCGAACGGCCACGACTTCGGCACCGGGCACGATACCGATGACACCGTAGGCGTCGTCCTTCGCTGCGATGGTTCCGGCAACGTGAGTTCCATGACCGTTGAGATCGTCAGGCGACGTCTCGCGAGAAACGAAATTCTTGCTCAGGGTCTGGCTGACTTTCAGATCCGGGTGATTCAGGTCGATGCCCGTATCGATGATCCATGCTCGCCCACTGGTGGTGACCCCGGTTCCGCCGTTTACGCGCGTAACGCCCCACGGCGTTTTCTGAGCCGGCTGGGTGGGAGTGGCGGGCTTGCCCAGTTCACGAAACGTCAGAGCGTCCTGCTCGAAGCCCATCTCCTGGTCTTGCTCGCAATAGGCGATGTTGGGGTTTCGTATCGAGAGCTGGTCGGCGGCGTTCTGCGACATGGCGACCGCGAAACCGCGAATGGCCGCCTCGTAGACGTGCTTGATCTGTCCGCCGCCTTGACTGGCGGCCTTGTTCGCCTCGGCACGGACGTTGCCGCGTGCGACAGCAGCGGATTTGAACACGCAGATGTAGCTGCCTTCGATCTTGTCGCCTGGCTTCGCAGCAGCCGGACCAGCGCCTGCGGCCGCAACGGACACGGCGCTGGCCGCGAGGAATACGCGAGAAAGATGCATGTGTGCCCCCAATTCAGCAACGCCGGGCGATACGCCACCCGAGTCGTTAACAGAGCTTAGGGAGTAGAAATCTGCACGCAATGGCAGTCAGTTAGGCCGCGGCGACGGTCATCTCTGGAATGAGCAAAGTGGGTGAGTCGATGCCCCGGCGGAATTCCAGGTCGCTTCCGGGTTCGAGCGTTGCGAACATGTCGAGCAGGTTCGACGCGATCGTGATTTCCGCCACCGGCTCCGCAATCGCGCCGTTGCGGATCAGGAACCCGGCCGCGCCACGGCTGTAGTCGCCGGTGACGTAGTTGATTCCCTGGCCGATCAATTCGGTGACGAGGATCGCTTCGGGATAGGCTGCGAAGAGGTCCTCGCGGCTGCGGCTGCCGGCTTCGATGAACAGGTTGCTCGGCCCGGCACCAGGCGCTCCGCTGGCGCCGCGGACGGCGTGGCCGGTGGGCTGGATGCCGAGCTGGCGTGCCGAAGCGCTTTCGGCCGTCCAGGTGCGAAGGACACCGTCAGAAACGAGGTCCGTCCGCTTCACCGGAAGGCCCTCGCCGTCAAATTGGCGTGAGCGGAGACCACGCAGGCGCAGGGGATCGTCCACGATCCGGATACCGTCCGCGAAGATCCTTTGGCCAAGCTTGTCGAGCAGGAAGCTCGCTTTCCGGGCGACCGCGCCGCCGCTGATGGCCGCGGCGAAATGCGTGAGGATCGAACCGGCGACGCGTGGGTCGAACAGCACCGGATAATGTCCCGCCTTGGGCTTTCGCGGGTTGAGTTTCGCGACCGTGCGCTCACCGGCGAGACGGCCGATCTCTTCGGGCGCGTCGAGATCCTCGAGGTGCCTTGCCCCGTGCCAGGCGCTGTCTCGCTGCATGGTCGCGCCTTCGCCGGCGACGACGCTGACCGAGCAGCTGTGCCCCGTCGAGCGATAGGCGCCGCTGAAATCCGTCGAGGTCGCGAGGGCCATCGTGCTCGCTGAAGTCCCGGCCGTGCCGCCGCTGGAGTTGTTGACGCCCGCTACCCCGAGCGCGGCCTTCTCTGCGGACAGCGCACGGCATCTCAGCGCCTGCGGATCGTCGGCGCTGTGGTCTTCGGACGCGATATCGGGGAACGGCCCGCTTGCGATCAGATCCGCGGGAGCGAGACCGGAATAGGGGTCTTCCGGCGCCTCCCGAGCCATGGCGATGGCCCGGCGGACGAGCTCATCGAGCGCCTCCTTCGAAAAGTCGGATGACGCGACGCTTGCAGATTGCTGGCCGACGAAGACGCGCAGGCCCATCTCTTCGCCTTCGGAGCGGTCGACATGTTCCAGCTCGCCGAGGCGGACCTGAACGCTTTGGGATTCCGATCCGATATAAACGGCGTCGGCGGCGTCAGCGCCTGATGCGCGTGCACGTTCGACGAGCGACTGGGCGTACTCACGCGCCTTTTCGACTGGAAGCATGGCAAGCGCCTAGCGGCTGGAAAGCCCGACGACCAGCATGCCGAGAAAAACCAGAAAGCCGGTCGTTCGGTTCGAACGAAAGAGGCGGAGCGCTCCATCGCCGTCCTTCGGATCTGCCCGAAGCGCCTGGTTCGCGAGATGCAGCGCGGCGGGAAGCAGCGCGGCGATTGCCAGCCAGTCGGGCCGGACCGTCCAGATCGCCGCTCCCCAAAGGAGCACTGCGATCGCATAGAAGACCGCGACGCCCTGCGGCGCCTTGTCGCCCAGGCGCCTCGCGCTGGACTTTACGCCGACCAGCGCGTCGTCCTCGATGTCCTGGATGGCGTAGAGCGTGTCATAGCCGATCACCCAGGCGATGCTTCCGAACCAGAGCAGGATGGCCGGAACATCGAGATCGCCGCGCACCGCCGGCCAACCGACCAAAGCGCCCCATGAAAAGACGATTCCGAGCCACGCCTGCGGCCACCAGGTGATGCGCTTCATGAAGGGGTAGGCGAGCACCGGAGCGATGCTGGCGAGCGCGATGATCGCCGCTGTCCAGTTCAATTGAACTAGAACGATCAGTCCGATCGCGCACAGCAATGCGATCAGTATCCACGCCGAGCGCAGTGTGACGCGGCCGCTGGCGAGCGGGCGCAGGCGGGTTCGCTCGACCTTGCCGTCGAGGTCGCGGTCGACGATGTCGTTGTAGACGCAGCCGGCACTCCGCATGGCGAAGGCGCCGAGGAAGAGCCACAGGAACAAGTTCCAGCGGTTCTCGACACCCGCAAGCGCGACGCTCCAGGCGCAGGGCCAGTAAAGCAGCCAAGTCCCGATCGGACGATCCAGCCGCATCAGGGATGCATAGGGCCGCAGCCGCGGCGGAAGAGCCCCGATGAAGCCCCGCCTTTCGCTGTCGGGTACGATGTCCGTGGTGGCGATCACTGCGACCGATTAGCGTGCGGCGTTCCGGATGTCTTCCGGCCACCCCGACCGGATCGATTGACACCTGATTCTGCGCGGATGATTGCTTGCATGCAAGGACCGGGGGGTGCGCTTGAAGATGGGCTTCACAAAATTTGTTCGCGGGGCAGTCGTCGCGCTGTTCCTTGCGGTTTCGAGCATCGCCTCGCCCTCGGCTGCTTCCGAACTGCGATCTCCCAACGGAAAGCTGCAATTGCAGCTCACGCTCAATCGACAGTCCCAGCCCACTTTCTCGCTCACCTACGATAGCCGCCAATTGATCGCGCCCTCGGCACTTGGGCTGTCGTTCGAGCGCTATCAGACGCTGTCATCAGGGATGGCCGTCACGGGCGAGAGCCGCCGAAGCGGAGCGGATTCGTACAAGCATATCGGCAAGGCGTCCGAGGTGCGCGACGCTTACAACGAAGTGCACGCTCTAAGCTTTGCTGAAATCGGCGGCGAACGGCGCCAGCTCGAAGTCGTCTTCCGCGCCTACAATGACGGCATCGCCTTCCGCTACCGGGTTCCGCCTCAGCCTGCCTTGCGCCGGCTTAGGCTGGTGGGGGAAGTCACCGAATTCGTCTTCCCCGCGGACTATGCATGCCATGCGCTCAACGTGGGCCGCTTCACGACCAGTCACGAAGGGGAATTCGATCCGGTGCGGGCCTCGCACATGCGGGCTCACAACCTGTTCGATCTTCCGGTCGTTTGCCAGACTGGTGCCGACGGACCTGCTTTGGCTTTCGCCGAGTCCGACCTGCGCAACTATGCGGGTCTGTATTTCAGTGGCCGCGAGATCGGCGATCTCGGGCTTCAGGCGCGCCTGTCGCCGCGCCCCGACGATCCCGCGATCGCCGTGGATACATGGGTTGGCGAGGACGGTTTCCTGTCGCCCTGGCGGATCGTCATGGTCGGGCAGAAGCGTCGGATCGTTGGTCGAATCCACGCTCGTCACCAGCCTCGCTGAACCGGCGGACGGAGACTTCGCCTGGGTGAAGCCGGGCAAATATGCCTGGGACTGGTGGAACGGGCCGACGCTCGGCGGAAAGTTTGCGCCGATGACCGACGCAACGGTGAAGGCGTTCATCGACTTCGCCGCGCGCAGCAAGCTCGAATATATGCTCGTCGACGATGGCTGGTACCTAAACAGCGGGGGCGCGGCGACCGTCCTGCCCGGCGCCAACAACCTTCAGGCCATTCCTCCCGTCGATCTACCCGCGCTGGTGAAATATGGCGCCGAGCGCAACGTCGGACTCTGGCTCTGGGTGCACTGGAAATTGCTCGACGCGAACATGGACCAGGTGCTGCCGCTCTACGCCAAGCTGGGCATCAAGGGCATCAAGGTCGATTTCATGGATCGCGACGACCAGCAGATGGTCGCTTTCTATCATCGCCTGATGAAGGCGACCGCGCAGAACAAGCTCATGATCAACCTGCATGGTGCCTTCCCGCCGCGCGGACTGACCCGCACCTATCCGCACTATCTGACGCAGGAGGGTGTGTTCGGCGCCGAGTACAACAAGTGGACCAAGCGGGTTACCGCCCGCCACAACGTGAACCTCGCGCTGACGCGGATGCTGCTCGGGCCGATGGACTATACGCCCGGCGGGTTCCGGAACGTCACGCCCGAGGCCTTCGTGCCGGAGGCCAACACCCCGACGGTTCAGACGACCCGGGGTCATGGGCTTGCGATGTATGTCGTTTACGAAAGCCCGTTCCAGGGCGTGTCCGACAGCCCGGACAATTACGCTGGCCAGTCCGGCTTCGATTTCGTTCAGGACGTGCCGTCCGCGTGGGACGAAACGCGGGTCCTGTCCGCGGCCCTCGACGAGCATGTCGTCATCGCGCGGCGCAAGGGCAAGGATTGGTACGTCGGTGCGATGACCAACGAGGCCGCACGGGTGATCGACCTGCCGCTGAGCTTCCTTGGCAAGGGACGCCATGCCGCCACGATCTGGCAGGATGGGACGGCACCCACGCAGGTCGATCGTAGCGAGCGGCTGGTCGGGTCGGACGAGACGATCCAACTCAGGCTCGCTCAATCGGGCGGTGCCGCCCTGCGGATCAGCCCCCGCTAATCGCTCGCCGTTCGGGTACGTTATCGGTGGGGATGGTCACCTGCGGCGATTTGACCGCGAATAGCGCACGCGTCGAGACCCAACATCGAAAGTTAACTGCCGCGGTCAACATATTTGGGTTATGGGCCATTGCTGGGTGGAGTTCCCTCAAATTCAGGAAGGGAGTTACCGATGACTGGCATTTTGCGCAGCGCAGTTGCGATCATCTTTCTCGCTGGTTCCACTGCCGCACTCGCGGGTGAAATCACGGGTCCGCCGCCGACCGACAATTACACCAGCGATCCGAAGGACATGCACTCGCGCTCAATTTGCGCATTTTCCGGGCTCAATGATTCGCCTCTCGGCGATGCGAGCGTCGGCGATCCCGGCGGAAGGACGCAGTCGTTCGGATCCTTCATCGCCAGTCGGGGAGCCCCCGTCAGTTCGTTCGACCCAAGATCGCCGTCTCCGAGCCCAGGCTGGAGCTGCAATCCGAACCGGGGCGACGACCTGCACGACGACTGACGGGCCGTAGCGGACACGGGTGCCACCGGCTAAGCCGGCACCCATGCCCGCAATGCCAGCCTGGCCGCCAAAAAGCCTGCCGCGCCTCTTCGTCCGCGGGGAGTTGAGCGAATCCGCGCGCCTTGAGCTCGATGCAAAGCAGGCGAATTACCTCGGCAACGTCATGCGGCTCGGGGAGGGCGCTGAACTGCTCGTGTTCGACGGGTCGTCCGGCGAATGGCTCGCGCGCATTGTCGAGGCAGGCAAGAAGCGGATGACGCTTTCGGTAGAACGGCAAACCCGCGAACCCGAGGTCATTCCTGACGTCTGGCTGGCCTTCGCTCCGGTGAAGCGGAACCAGACGGACTGGCTGGTTGAAAAGGCGACGGAGCTTGGCGTCGCGAAGCTGCTGCCGGTGATGACCCGGCGGACGATCGCCGAGCGGGTGAAGCTGGAGCGGCTGGAAGCGATCGCCATCGAGGCTGCCGAGCAGTGCGGGCGGACACGGCTGCCGGAGATCGCCGAACCGCAGCCGCTGACGCGGTTCCTCGAACATCGCGCTCCCGGGCGCACCTTGTACTTCGCGGACGAAGCTGGCGGCGAAACCGCGGCATCGGCGTTCAAGCCGGGCCCGGCCATCATATTGACCGGACCTGAGGGTGGCTTCACCGAAGAAGAACGGGCCGCAATCCGCGCCGCGCCCGACACTGTGCCCGTGTCGCTCGGCCCGCGCATCCTCCGGGCAGAGACGGCCGCGCTCGCAGCATTGGCGGCGTATATGGTCGTTGCGGGCGACTGGCGGCAATAAATGAGGTTGTCGAAGTCATAAGCGGGAAGTGCTGGCGCACCCCCATGCGCGAAGCTAAGCGGCGCTTCGGATGACCCAACGCACCGACGATACGCCCGAGACGCACCGGCTAGTCCACAGCCGCGAGGATTTGCTTTCAGTCTTCGCAGGCGGGGAGAAGCCAGCCGAGCGCTGGCGCATCGGTACGGAGCACGAGAAGTTCGTCTACAAGGTCGATGACCATCACGCACCGAGCTACGACGAGCCCGGCGGCATCCGCGACCTTCTGATGGGCCTGACCGAGTTCGGCTGGCAGCCGGTCGTCGAGAACGGGAACGTCATCGCTTTGTCCGGCCCCGACGGCACCATCAGCCTGGAACCCGCGGGTCAGTTCGAGCTGTCAGGCGCGGCTCTCGAGAATTTGCACGAGACCTGCGCAGAGGCCGGGCGGCATCTCAACCAGTGCAAGGCCGTCGGCGAGCGGCTTGGAGTTGGTTTCCTCGGGCTCGGCATGTGGCCGGACAAGCGGCGCGAAGACCTGCCGATCATGCCCAAGGGCCGCTACAAGATCATGCTCAACTACATGCCAAAGGTCGGCGGCCTTGGGCTCGACATGATGCTTCGCACCTGCACGATCCAGGTGAACCTCGATTATTCGAGCGAAGCGGACATGGTGAAGAAGTTCCGCGTCGGCCTGGCGCTGCAGCCGGTCGCCACGGCCCTGTTCGCCAATTCTCCGCTGACCGAAGGCAAGCCGAACGGCTACCGCAGCTTCCGCAGCCACATCTGGGAAGATACCGACCCGGACCGCACCGGGATGCTGCCCTTCGTGTTCGAGGATGGGTTCGGGTACGATCGCTACCTCGACTACGCGCTCGATGTGCCGATGTACTTCATCTACCGCGACGGGAAGTATATCGACGTAGCGGGCGAAAGCTTTCGCGCCTTCCTCGACGGGAAATTGCCGCAACTGCCGGGCGAAAAGCCGCGGATGTCGGACTTCGTCGATCACCTCTCGACCATTTTCCCGGAAGTCCGGCTCAAAAGCTTCCTTGAGATGCGCGGAGCAGACGGGGGGCGCTGGAGCCGGATCTGCGCGCTTCCGGCGCTGTGGGTAGGGCTGCTCTACGACGGCACGGCGCTCGACGCCGCGTGGGACCTCGTCAAGGACTGGTCCATCGAAGAACGGACGCAACTACGCCATTCAGTGCCGCGGGGCGCGCTGACGACGCCCGTGCCGGGCGGCGGCACGGTTCGCGAACTTGCCGCGTCCGTTCTCGACATCGCTTCCGACGGCCTGACGCGGCGTGCGCGGCTCAATTCGGCCGGCGACAATGAGGGCGGCTTCCTCGATCCGCTGCGCGAAGTGGTCGCAACCGGCGTGACGCCTGCAGATCGCCTGCTCGACAAGTACAGCAATGAGTGGAATGGCGACGTGTCGCGCATCTACGAGGAGTTCAGCTTCTGATGGACATGCACACGAGCCAGCGTCGCACGCTCTATCCGGAGATCGAGCCCTACGAGACGGGCATGCTGGACGTGGGTGACGGCCACAGCCTCTATTGGGAGTTGACCGGCAATCCCAACGGCAAGCCGGCCGTGATGCTCCACGGCGGGCCGGGCGGCGGCTCCAGCCCCGATCACCGGCGGCAGTGGAACCCCGAGAAGTACAAGATCCTCGTCTTCGACCAGCGCGGCTGCGGCAAGTCGACGCCCTATGCTAGCCTCGAGGCCAACACGACCTGGGACCTCGTCGACGATATCGAGAAGCTGCGGACGCAGGTTTCGAAAGTCGACAAATGGCAGGTGTTCGGCGGAAGCTGGGGCTCAACGCTCTCGCTGGCCTATTCGCAGAAATATCCGGAGCGGGTCACCGAGATCATCCTGCGCGGCATCTTCCTGTTCGACCAGTATGAGATCGACTGGATGTACGCCTACGGCGGCGCATCCTCGGTCTATCCGGACAAGTGGGACGAATTCGAAAGCTTCATTCCGGAGGATGAGCGCAGCGACATGGTGGAAGCGTATCGCAAGCGCCTGACCGGCGACGACAAGGACGAGCAGCTGCGCGCCGCCCAGGCCTGGAGCAAGTGGGAAGGCGATATCGTCACCCTGCTTCCCAGCCCCGCCACGGTCGAGCATTTCACCAGCCCCGAGGTCGCGGTCGCGGTCGCGCGGATCGAGAACCATTACATGGCGAACAACGGCTGGTTCGAAGAAGGACAGCTGCTCAAGGGCGCGGAAAAGCTGCGTGGCATTGCGGGCGTGATCGTCCAGGGCCGTCACGACACTTGCACGCCGCCCGTCGCCGCTTGGAAACTGAAGCAGGCCTGGCCCGAGGTCGACCTGCAGATCGTCCCGGACGGCGGTCATCTATTCAACGAGCCGGGCATCCTCGACGGCCTGGTTCGTGCGACCGACAGGTTCGCCAACGACTGAGTTGTCACTGCAGGGGGAGTGCATGGCTGAGGAGAAGACGCCCCTTCGCCGCGTGGTGATGGCCAGCATGATCGGCACCACGATCGAGTGGTACGATTTCTTTCTCTACGGCTCCGCCGCGGCGCTCGTATTCAACAAGCTGTTCTTTCCGGAATTCGACCCGCTGACGGGGACGCTGCTGGCGTTCGCGACCTATGCGCTGGGCTTTGTTGCGCGGCCGGTCGGCGGCATCGTCTTCGGCCATTTCGGCGACCGCATCGGTCGCAAGCGGCTGCTGATGCTCAGCCTCGTCCTGATGGGGGTGGCGACGGTCCTGATCGGCCTGCTCCCGACCTATGCCCAGATCGGCATTTGGGCGCCGATCGCGCTCATTGCGCTCCGCCTGGTGCAGGGCTTCGCCGTCGGCGGTGAATGGGGCGGAGCGGTGCTGATGGCCGCCGAGCATGGCGACGCCGCTCGCCGCGGTTTGTGGGCGAGCTGGCCCCAAGCCGGCGTGGCTGCAGGCAGCTTGCTGTCGGCGGGCGTGCTCGCGCTGCTGGCCCAGCTACAATCTGAGGCCGATTTTCTCGAATGGGGCTGGCGGATTCCCTTCCTCTTCTCCGCTGCTCTCGTGGTCGTCGGCTGGTACATTCGGAACCGCGTTGCCGAGAGCCCGATGTTCCAGAAGGCGCTGGAGGAGGCGGAGACGCCGCCCAAGCTTCCCGCGATGGAGGTCTTGCGGGAGCGGCCGAAGGCGCTGGTGCTCGGCGCGGGCCTGCGCGTCGGCGAGAACATCTCCTATTACATCCTCACCGTCTTCTCGCTGACCTATCTGGTCGACGTTTCGCACGAGAGCCGCGGCCTTGCGCTCAATGCCTTGCTGATCGGAGCGGCGGTGCAGTTCTTCGCCATCCCGCTCTTCGCCTTGCTGTCGGACAGGATCGGGCGGCGTCCGGTCTATGCGTTCGGCGCGTTTGGGCTCGCGGCCTGGTGCTTCGTCATGTTCGGCCTGCTCGGCAGCGGCGATAATGTCTCGATCGTTCTTGCGCTGGTCGTCGGGCTGGTCCTGCACGGAGCCATGTACGGACCGCAGGCCGCGTTCATCACGGAGCTGTTCCCCACGCGCATCCGCTATTCCGGCGTGAGCCTCGCCTATCAGCTGACCTCGATCGTCGCCGGCTCGCTCGCGCCCATCATCGCGCTGTCGCTTTACAGGGAATATGATTCCGCAACGCCCGTCGCGATCTACGTTGGCGTGGCCTGCCTGATCAGCGGCGTCAGCGCGTTGCTCGCTCGCGAAACACGCGGCCTAGAGTTGGAAGCGATCCGCTAGCTACTCGCCCGGCTTGTAGCGCCGTTCGGTATGACCCCTGAGCTGGTCTGGGTAGAAGTAGACTTCGCGCAGATTGCCCGTGGCATAGCGCTCAGCCTGATCGTTGAAGTGGAGTGAGGCCGGGTCGCCGCTCTCGCCGCCAGCGGTGACTGCTTTCGCTCGGACGCGTTTGCCGAACTCGACCACCGCGACGAAGCTGTTGCCGCTGGTGCCGTACCAGCGCTTGGTGCCCGGCTTCGGACCCGCGCCGAAGGATGCCAGCGAGCCCCAGCGGGCCGACGGGAAGGCGACGGGGATGCTCGGCGCGGCGTCGCTGAACGGGTGATCGATCGCCGGCGAGATGCGCTGGAAGCGGTTGATCTCCCCCCATGGTACCTGCCACCAGCCGAAGTCTCTGCGCAGGCGAGCAACTGCATCGGCGAAGGCGGTGAGTTTCTGAACGTCCGTCGTGTCGCGCGCCAGCCGGGTTGTCGTGACGTTGATTGGTTCGTCGACCGGTGCTGCGACGGCCTTCATCAGTCCATCGACCCAGAACATGGCAAGGGACTGCGGCACAGAGTTGTCCGCCAGCGGTAGTTCCAACCGCGCAGCGCCCCGATCGGAGCAGCAAGCCGATCCCGCCGGCGGTCGCGCCTCGGCAGAGCGTCATAGGCCTTCAGCAAAGTGGGGATCAGCTCGGCGAATCCGGGCTGAAAGGTGTCGAACGCAGCCGCCTGAAGTCGATCCAGCGTCCAGCCCCTGCTGCCGGTGAGCAATTGAAGCGCATGCACGCCGCGATAATTCTCGCCGAACATGTCCATGTAAGCCGGGAAGCGCTTCGGGTCGGGGCTGTTTGGCCCAGCCGCTCGGTAAGGCCAGTTATTCTCGTTGTGCACCCAGCCGACTTCCGGGTTGAAGACGTTCGGAAGTTCTCCGATCGGGTGCAGCGGACCCCAGTCGGTGGCCGGATCGCTGCCATCGACAGGCTTCGTATAGTCGAAGCGGCCGATGCGCCTCGGGACGAATTGCGGGTGCAAGTAGGCGACCTCGCCCCTGCTACTTGCAAAGATTGTGTTATTCGAACTGTTGCTTTGGAGGTTAGCGACCTTGAGGAAGTCTTTGAGGTCGTGCGTCTTGGTGCGAAGAAAACTTTGCTGAAGAGCGGCGACTGGCTTGTCCATCATCGCAAAGCTGATCCAGCGCCCGTTCGCCTCGCGCACGATAGGACCGTGGTGCGTGCGCCAGGTGGAGAAGCTCCGCGACGACAGTTTCCCGTCGGCGGTTCGGTAACGGATGGTAATCGGCCGCTCCGTGATCGGGCGGCATTCCTTGCCGTAGCGGTAGCAAAAGCCGTTGCCGCGTTTCTCCACCGTCTCGGCGAACTCGTCGACATTATCGACGCCGCTCGAGGTGTGCATCCAGCCGGCATGGCTGTTGAAACCCTGGTAGATGAAGAACTGGCCCCAGGTCGCGGCGCCATAGGCGTTGAGGCCTTCGTCGCTTGTGACCTGCTGTTCGGAGCGGAAGAAGAAGCTGGTGTGGGGATTGATGAGCAGAAGCGCATTCCCGCCGGCGGTGATCGACGGTGCTATGGCGATGCCGTTCGAGCCGCGCGGTTCGTAGTCAGGTGTGGCGGCGGCAAGGGTTCGCTTGCCGGCATAAAACCTCTGCAGCTCGCCAAGGTCGATCCGTTCGATGTCGCCGCCGATGCTTCCCTCGGTGAAGCTCAGCGCCATCCACGGCTCGAAGCGGGTGAGCGCGCGCGGGCGAACCTGCGGATGCGTGGCGAGGTAATGGTTCAGTCCCGCCGCCCAAGCGTCCATGAGACGCTTCATCCGGGTCGGGCTCGCGGCGTAATGCGCCCGCAATTCCGGCTCGCTGACGTAGAGGCGGGCGCGAAGATCCTGCCAGATCGCCTTCTCGCCTTCTGCCTCGGCGGTGCGGCCAAGCGCGGTAATATAGTTCGCCTCGATCCGCGGGAAGTCGTCCTCGGCCTGCGCATAGATCATGCCGAAGACCGCGTCGGCATCGCTCTTCCCCTTCACATGCGCGATGCCCCAGTCGTCGCGCGTGATCGTCACGCGCTGCGCCTGCTTCTTCCATGACTGGAGTTCGGCCGGAGACCCGGCGGTAAGGACGAGGAGAAAAGGGAGGAGTGCTGCGCGGGTGCGGCTATGCATCCGGCAAGGATTGCGACGCTTTGCTCCACCCCGCAAGCCGCTTGGACTTGGCGCGCTTCAGCAGTTCGTCCGCGTCGCGGATCGAGAAGGCGTGGCCGCTGTCGAAATCGTCGAGCTCGTCCCATGCGATCGGCGCCGCCACCGGCGCGCCTTCGCGGGCACGCGCCGAGTAGGGCATGACCGCCGTGGCGCCGCGCTGGTTGCGCAGCCAGTCGAGGAAGATACGCCCCTTGCGCTGCACCTTGCGGATGTTGGCGGTGAAGCGATCCGGCTCGGCTTCGGCAACGGCGCGCGAAAAGCGGTCGGCAAAGCTCTTCACTTCCGCCCAGTCCGCCGTCTGGTCGAGCGGGACGACCACGTGAATGCCCTTGCCGCCGGTCAGCAGCGGGAAGCTCTCAAGGCCGAGCTGCGCGACGAGGTCGCGAACGCGGACGGCGGCTTCCTTCACCTTGCCGAAGTCGAGGCCCTCGTCGGGGTCGAGATCGAAGACCAGCCGGTCGGGATATTCCACCTTCTCGACCCTGCTTCCCCAACCGTGGAATTCGACCGTGCCCATCTGCACGCTGGCAAGCAGCCCGCGAATGTCGTCGAAGTAGAGATAGTCTTCGGTCGCTCCGTCCTTTTCCTCGATCGGGATCTGCTTCACGTGCGGGCCGAACGTGCCCTTGTCATGCTTCTGGAAGAAGCATTCGCCCGTGCGGCCGCCCGGGCAGCGGATCAGCGTCATCGGCCGGTTGGCAGCGTCGACCATGATCAGCGGCTCCACCGCCGCGTAATAGTCGGCGAGGTCCTTCTTGGTGAGGCCCAGCTCCGGGTAGATGACCCGTTCCGGGCTCGAGATCGTGACGCCGAAATCCTCCGCCGTCTTGTGCTTCGCCGTTCTCCGGGGCGTGACCTTGGCTTTCGACTTCATCTTCGCGTCCTCGAGGTGCTGCGGTAGTTCGCGCACCACCTCCGTCGCCGGCTTGTCCTCGCGCAGGGCGATGAAGCTCGGGTGGCGAAGCACGCCGTCGGACGTAAACTCCGTAAAGGCGACTTCGGCCACGAGCTCGGGCTTGATCCAGTGCGCGCCCTTGCGGTCCGGACGCGGCACTTCGACCGGCGCCTTGTCGACGGCGAGCGGCTCCATCCGCTCCATGAGGTCTTCGATCAACGCTCCACTGAAGCCGGTCCCAACCTTTCCGGCATAGGTCAGCTTGCGCCCGTCACGAGTGGCCACGAGCAAGGATCGGAAGCCCCGGCGCCTGTCGCTTTCCGACCAGCCGACGATCACGAATTCCTGCCGCTGGATGCATTTGACCTTGAGCCAGTTGCGGCTGCGGTCGCCGCGATAGGGAGCGTCGGCGCGCTTCGCGATCAGCCCTTCGCCGCCCTGCTTGCAGATCTCGCGGAACAGGTCCTCGCCCTGGCCGATCACATGGTCGCCGAACAGGATCGGCGGGCGCACGCCGCCGAGGAGGGTCTTGAGCCGGTCCTTGCGCTCGATGTTGGGCAGGCGCGTGATGTCCTCGCTGCGATCGACGAGCAGGTCGAAAGCATAGAAGGCAAGGTTGGCGCCGCGCTGCTCCTGCAACGTCGATTGCAGCAGCTGGAAGCTGGGCCGGCCCTCGTCGTCCAGCGCGACGGCCTCGCCATCGATCAGGCAGCCGGGCGGCAGCTTCGATGCGGCCTTTACCAGTGCACGGAACTTGTCGCTCCAGTCCTTGCCGTTGCGCGTCCAGGCGGTTGCCGCACCGCTGCCGGTGGCGATCAGCAAGCGGTAACCGTCGTACTTATATTCGAAGAGCCAGTTCGATCCGGGCGGGACCTCGTCGACGAGCGTCGCCAGCTGCGGGGCGCGGAACGGCGGCGGTGCCTCGGTCGACTTCTTCTTCGCCCGTCCGCCCTTCTGGCCGCCGCGGTTCGAACGCCAGACGTCCGATCCTGACGCGATTTCGGCCATCGTCCGGCCGGTGGTGACGCTGGTGACGCCCTCATCGACCAGTTCTGCACCGTTTTCCGGATTGGCGAAGTCGTCGGACACCTTCTTGAGCATCCACGGCTCGGCCTTTTCGCCCGGTTTGGGCTTCAGCCGGAACATCACCCACTCGCCCTTCATCCGCTCACCTTCGAGCGTGAAGTGCAGATGGCCCTCCTCGAGCGTCTTGCGGGGGTCCTTGTCAGGATGCGGGATCCAGCGGCCGTGGTCCCAAAGCATGACGGTCCCGCCGCCATATTCGCCTGCCGGGATGGTGCCCTCGAAGCTGCCGTAATCGAGCGGGTGATCCTCCGTCCGCATGGCGAGTCGGTTCTCGCCCGGATCGAGGCTCGGCCCCTTGGGCACGGCCCAGCTTTTCAGAACCCCGTCCAGCTCCAGCCGGAAATCCCAGTGCAGCCGCGACGCATCATGCTTCTGCACGACGAAGCTGTCGCCCTTGCCCTTGAGCCTGCGGCCCTTGGGCTCCTTCGTCTTCGTGAAGTCGCGCTTCCGGTTGTAGGTATCGATGTCGAGCTTCCGGGAAGGCATTGTTCAACCTCCCGTCATTGCGAGCGAAGCGAAGCAATCCAGCTCAGCCTTTGTGGATTGCTTCGTCGCTGCGCTCCTCGCAATGACGACACCGGTTCAAGCCCTTTTGCGCGCCGGCTCTTTCGCAGCCTTCTTGGGAACTGCAGCCTTTTTCGCCGTGGCCTTCTTCGGCGCCTTCTTGTCATCGCCGAGGCTCTTCTTCAGCGCCGCCATCAGGTCGATGACGTTCGAGCCCTTGGGCGGAGCCTTGTCGGCATCCGGGTCCTGGATGACCTTCTCGCCCTTCTTCTTCTGTTTCTCGGCGATGAGGTCTCGCAGCGCATCGACGTAGCGGTTGTGGAACTCGTTGGGGTTGAATTCGCCCGCTTTGCGCTCGATCAGCATCGAGGCCATGTCGAGCAGGTCCGGGTCCGGCTTGGTGTCGCCGATGTCGCGGAAGAAGCCGGACGATTTGTGAACTTCGTCGGCGTAGCGCAGCGTTTCCATCAGGAGGCCGCGCCCCGAAGGCTTGATCGCGACGACATATTCCTGCCCGCGCATGGCCATCTGGCCGATGCCGATCTTCTTCGCGTCCTTCAGCGCGTCGCGCAGGACGACATAGGCCTCTTCGGCGAGGTCGTCGGCCGGAACGACGTAATAGGGCTTCTCGAAATACATCGGCTCGATCTCGTCCTCATCGACGAACTGGACGAGGTCGAGCGTCTTGCGGCTTTCGAGCTTCACACTCTCGATCTCCTCCGGATCGAGCAGGACGTAATGCCCCTTCGACACCTCATAGCCCTTGACGATCTCGTCCTTGTCGACGGGGCCGATGCCCGGAACGACCTTCTCATATTTGATGCGCTTGCCGCTGGGCTCGTGCACCTGATGAAAGGCGATTTGAGCGCCGCTTTTCGTGGCCGGGTAGATCTCGACCGGGATCGAGACCAGGGCGAGGCGAATTTGTCCGCGCCAAGCAGGGCGAGCTGCTGCCATATTCAACCACTCCAATCTCAAGACCGGCCGATTTAATACACTTACCAGAGAGTTGTTCCGTTTCGTATGCGGAATCATTTGCAAGTGCGTCCTTCGCAGAGACAGTTTGTTCGGCTAACCGCCCGCCATGCCCCGCTTGCCCACCGTTGCGATTGTCGGACGCCCGAACGTGGGCAAGTCGACGCTTTTCAACCGCCTCGTCGGCAAGAAGGTGGCGCTGGTGGACGATCGCCCCGGCGTCACGCGCGACCGCCGCGAGGGCGAGGCGAAGCTGCTTGGGCTGGAATTCCGGGTCATGGATACGGCGGGATACGAGGACGAGGACCCGCACACCTTGCCGGGCCGGATGCGGCAGCAGACCGAATCCGCGGTCCGTGAAGCCGACGTCGCCTTGTTCCTGATCGACGGCCGCGAGGGGCTTACGCCGCTGGACGAGGAGATCGCGCGCTGGCTGCGAGCTGGCGAGACGCCAGTCATCGTCGCGGCGAACAAGGCCGAGGGAAACGCCGGCGAGTTCCGGGCGGCTGGAGGCCTACAACCTCGGCCTCGGCGAGCCGATTGCGATTAGCGCCGAGCATGGCGAGGGAACGGTCGACCTGTTCGAGAGCCTCCGGCCGTTCGTCGAACGCGATGAGGATGAACCGGACGACGAAGAGGTCGACGAGGACGATCCCGATCGGCCGCTGAAGCTGGCCATCGTCGGACGGCCGAACGCGGGCAAGTCGACGCTGGTGAACCGAATGCTCGGCGAAGAGCGGATGATTACCGGTCCGGAGGCCGGGATCACGCGCGACTCCATCACTCTCGACTGGGAATGGCAGGGGCGGCCGGTGCGGCTGGTCGATACCGCGGGTCTGAGAAAGCGCGCGAAGATCGACGACAAGCTGGAGAAGCTGTCGGCAGCCGATTCGCGCCGGTCGATCGAGCACGCCGAGGTCGTCGTCCTGTTGCTCGACGCGACGCGCGGTCTCGAGGCCCAGGACCTCCGCATCGCCGACCTGATCGTCGAGGAAGGCAGGGCGCTGATCATCGCGCTCAACAAGTGGGACGTGGCGGAACATGCCTCTTCGCTGTTCAACGGGGTCAAGGCTGCGCTTGAAGAGGGGTTGTCCCAGCTCAAGAACGTGCCGGTGCTCGCCATCTCCGCCAAGACCGGAAAAGCGGTCGACGACGTCCTCAAGGTCGCTTTCGAGCTGCGCGAGTCCTGGTCGCGGCGGATTTCCACCGGCGAGCTCAATCGCTGGTTCGAGGGTGCGGTCGAAGCCAATCAGCCGCCCGCGCCAAGCGGAAGACGCATCAAGCTTCGCTACATCACCCAGGTGAAGACGAGGCCGCCGACCTTCGTCGTCTTCGGCACGCGTGTGGATCAACTGCCCGACAGCTACCGCCGCTACCTGCTGAATTCGATGCGGCGCGACTTGAAGCTTGCGCCGGTGCCGATGCGCCTGACCTTCCGCGCGCCGAAGAACCCTTACGACCGCGGACGCTAAGGCTAATTTTACTCTTTCGGGCGTACGCCGGGCTGTGGCCACGGGGAAAATTATGAGCACCGACGACCATCAGATCGTCGATTGGATGCTTTTCGAGAAGAGTTGCGCCGAGCTTGGCGCCGGCTTCATCCGCATCCTGAGCTACTTTCGTGAAGATGGAGCCAAATCGGTCGCGCAGATCGAGGAGGCGATGCACGACCAGAACACGGCCGCGCTCGTCATTCCGGCGCACACGATCAAGGGTGAGGCGCGGCAGTTTGGCGCGGAGCCCTTGGCCGACATCGCGGAGCTGATCGAGAGCACCGCGCGCCTTTGCCTGGAGACCCGCCGTTTCCCGGATGAACTCGTTCCCGAGGTCGTCGAGCTGCGGAAGCTGTTCAACCGCACCGTCGATCTCTTCGACAAGGCGACCAATCCATTGCTGACCCGCTCGCCGCAAAGCGGCGGCTTCGGGCGCAAGGTCGGCAACCAGGACTTCGGCCGGATCTAGACCGCAGCCGCTTCCCTAGTCGGCGACTTCTTCATCCTCTGCAGTTTCAAGCGCGCAAGACTGCGCCAGAGCCATTCCAGCGGGCCGTAGCGATACCGGTCGAGCCACGGCTTCGACCACAGCAACATGATCAGCCAGATTAGCGGCGGGACGAGGTAGATCGTCGCGCGGTCCCATCTTGCGAATTGCCCGAGGCCCCAGCCGTAGAAGATGGCGGTGACCAGGATCGACGTGCCGAGATAGTTGGTGAAGGCTGCGCGGCCGACCGCAGCGATGCGCTCCGTCAGCCAGCCGCCGTGCCGGATGGCCAGAATGACCAGCGCCGCATATCCGATCGTCCCGACGATACGGAACGGGACCGTCGCAACGATCGAAGCGAAATAGACCCACCGCTGGTCGAAGCCCTTCGCGATGCTATTCAGCCCCAGAAGCAGGTAGGCCGTCCACGAAACCGCGAGGCAGACGATCGCTATGCGGCGATAGCGCGATCGATCCCAACTGCCTGTGATGAATCCGGAACGGTAGGCCCACATGCCAAAAAGCATTGCGGCCAAGGTCTCGAGGCCGACCGTCTTGAGGAAGGAAACCGGGCCGCTGTTGTGGTCCCAGCGCCAGGCGAGCTGCGCGGCCCACGGACCCTGCATCGCCGCGATCTCACTCAACAGCCGGTCCCGCGGGGGCAACCCGAAATTGCTCGCAAAGCTCTCCCAAACCGCGATCGCTTCCGGCGTGTCGCGTGCCGCGCTTTCGATTAGCGCGAGTTGCCCTCCGCTAGCCCACAGCAGCGTCAGCACGAGAGTCGTCAGTGCAGCGGCCATCAACTGCTCCGCCCGAAGACGGGCGAAGAGGAAAGCGATGGCTCCGACGAGCGCATAATGGGCGAGGATGTCGCCCCACCAGATGAGATACATGTGCGCCATTCCGAACAGGAACAGCACCGCCATTCGGGAGAAGTGGACCTTGGCGGCGCTCTCGCCACTCGCCTCGGCGCGCTCGATGACCAGCAGCATGGATGCGCCGAACAGAAAGGAGAAGAGACCGCGCATGCGGCCCTCCACGAGGACGAAATTCGCCAGCCAGACGGCGATCTCTTTCGGCCCCGTGCCGCCCCACCCGACGGGTGAGAAATAGGCCGGCTCAGGAAATGCGAACGCCGGAATATTGGCGAGGAGGATGCCCATCACCGCAACGCCGCGAACGACGTCGAGAGTCAGGTAGCGCTCTGAGCTTGCCCCCTGCGGCAGGGACTATTCCTCGGCTGGCTTGGACTGAAGCTGGATGTAATTCTGCAGGCCCATGCGAGCGATCATCTCGAATTGGGTCTCGATGAAGTCGATGTGCTTCTCTTCGTCGGCCAGGATTTCGCGGGCGAGGTCGCGGGTGACGTAGTCGCGAACCGTCTCGGCATGGGCGACGAGGTCGCGGTACAGCTTCGCGCCCTGCTGCTCGGCCTCCAGGTCGGCCTTCAGTATCTCTTCGACATTCTCGCCGATCCGCAGGCGTCCAAGCGCCTGGAAGTTGGGCAGGCCGTCGAGAAACAGGATGCGCTCGGCGAGCCGGTCCGCATGCTTCATCTCGTCGATCGATTCGTGGCGCTCGTAATCGGCGAGCTGCTTCACGCCCCAATTGTCGAGCATGCGGTAGTGCAACCAATATTGGTTGATGGCGGTCAGCTCTTCCTTGAGTGCTTCGTTGAGCAGTTCGAGGACCTTGGGATCGCCCTTCATCTACGCCTCCTTGCCGGCGAGGCGGCTGTACTCCTGCCGTCAAAGCAAAGAAAGCGAAAAATTGGCGGAAAACCGGGAAAAACGTGCGACTGATAGTCAGTCGCATTTAGCGCTTATGCGGCGCGCTTGCTCACCAGACGAAGATGCGAAGGCGTGAAACGGACTTCGTCGATCATTTCCTGAGCATAATCGAGGCAGCAGCCGCACTGCACTTCGCAGCCGAAGCAGGCATAGGCCTTCTCAGGCGTCGCGGCGCCGCAGCGAGCGGCATCGCGGACCTCGTTCTCGGTGATGCGGTTGCAGACGCAGACGATCATGGAGATCGATATACTCGATAATGCGAACCATTCGCAAGTAGGTTTTAGAGCCAGCTGCTGATCTGCTTGAGTGGTTTCTTCCTGAGCGCATGAGCCGGGACGCGCACTCCGTGGGCCGGAAGCCCGGCGACGATCACCATCAGCGGCTTTTCGCCGGGCGGCCTGCCGCAGATGTCGCGGAGGAATCCCATGGGTGAGGGGGTGTGCGTGAGCGTGGCGAGTCCGGCCTTGTGCAGGGCGGCGAGGAGGAATCCGCAGGCGATCCCGACGCTCTCGGTCACGTAATAATTGGTCTTGCTCTCACCGGGCTCGATGCCGCCTCGGCGCTGCCCAAAGACGATGATCAGCCAAGGGGCCGTCTCCAGGTATGACTTGTCCTCGTCCGTGCCGAGCGGGGCCAGGGCCTCCAGCCATTCCTGACCGGCCTTGCCTGCGTAGAAGGCCGCTTCCTCTTTTTCCGCCTCGACGCGGATGCGGTGCTTGAGTTCGGGGCTGGAAACCACCGCGAAGTGCCACGGCTGGTGATTGGCTCCGGAGGGCCCAGTTCCGGCGGCGAGGAGCGCCTCCTCGATGACCGCTCGCGGGACCGGCGCGTCGGAAAACATACGGCAGCTTCGGCGGGTCGCGATTTCCTCGTGGAAGGTGCGGGCCCGGGCGACGCGCTGGTCGTCCGTCATATCGGGGAGAGCGTCGTAGGGGACGGACGGAACCTGCTTCACCACGGGCCGGCAACTGAGGTCGCAACAATCATTGAGCCTTCCCTCACTCGCTCTTTCCTGTCCTCTCGAAAGAGGGGGCGGAGATTCTACGCCAGCGCCGCATCGGCTCCCATCAGCTTCGGGAAGAAGCCTTCGTGAGCCGCGCGGAGGTCGGCCAAAAGGACGGACTGAAGTCCGCCCCGATCGACGAAGTCGAACGTCAAGGCATCACCGCCGGTGGTACCAATGGGCACGGCGAAGAGCTGCGCCGCATTGGCGGCAGCGCGCACCCGGTCCGGATCGCGCGTCGTCACGAGGTAACGCCCCTGGTCCTCGCCAAAGAGGATGGCTCCGGCGTTCGGGATTTGAGGGACGACCGTCATCGTCATTCCGATATTTCCGGCGAGAGCCATCTCCGCGACGGCCACCGCTGCACCGCCGTCGGAGCAGTCATGAACTGCGGTTACGAGCCCGGCCTGAATGAGTTGGCGAATACATTCGCCTCCGCGGCGTTCGGCAGCGAGGTCAACCGGAGGAGGCGTGCCGTCGCGCCGGCCGTGACAGACTTCGAGCCAGAGCGACTGGCCCACGTGGCTGTCGCTATGGCCGATTAGGATGATGTTCTCACCTTCGGCCTTGAACGCGATCGTCGCATTCTTTTCCGAGTCTTCCAGCAGGCCCACGCCGCCAATCGCTGGCGTAGGCAGGATCGCGGATCCCCCGCCCGTCGCCTTGCTCTCGTTGTAGAGCGAGACGTTCCCGCTCACGATCGGATAGTCGAGCGCACGGCAGGCTTCACCCATGCCTTCGAGCGCGCCGACGAGCTGGGCCATGATCTCGGGCCGCTGCGGGTTGCCGAAGTTGAGGCAATTGGTGATCGCCAGCGGCTTGGCGCCTACCGCGCAGAGGTTGCGGTAGGTCTCGGCGACCGCCTGCTTTCCACCTTCGACCGGGTCGGCATAGACGTAGCGCGGCGTGCAGTCCGTCGTCATCGCCAGCGCCTTCTTCGTTCCGTGCACGCGCACGACCGCCGCGTCGCCGCCGGGTCGCTGGATCGTGTCCGCACCGACCTGGCTGTCGTACTGCTCCCAGATCCAGCGGCGGCTGGCGAGGTTGGGTGAGGCCATCAGTTTCAGCAGGTCGGCGGCGATGTCGGTGCTTTCCGGCACGTCGCCGAGCGGCTTGATGCCCGCCCAAGTCTTATACTCGTCTTGGCTGATGTACGGGCGTTCGTAGCAGGGTGCTTCGTCGGCGAGCGGGCCGAGCGGAATGTCGCACACGACTTCGCCATTCCACTCCAGCACCATATGGCCGGTGTCGGTGACTTCGCCGATGACCGCGAAGTCGAGTTCCCACTTGTGGAAGATGGCTTCGGCCTCGCCCTCGCGGCCGGGCTTCAGCACCATCAGCATGCGCTCCTGGCTTTCGGAGAGCATCATTTCGTAAGGCGTCATCCCCTCTTCGCGGCACGGCACCTTGTTCATGTCGAGCCTTATGCCCGCGCCGCCCTTGCTCGCCATTTCGACCGAAGACGACGTGAGGCCCGCCGCGCCCATGTCCTGGATGGCGACGATAGCGTCGGTGGCCATCAGCTCGAGGCAGGCCTCGATCAGCAATTTCTCGGTGAAGGGGTCGCCGACCTGCACGGTCGGGCGCTTCTCGTCGCTGTTCTCGTCGAAGTCGGCGCTGGCCATGGTCGCGCCGTGGATGCCGTCGCGGCCCGTCTTGGAGCCGACATAGACGATCGAATTGCCGATGCCGGTCGCGGCCGAGTAGAAGATCTTGTCGGTCTTCGCGACGCCCACGGTCATCGCATTGACGAGGATGTTCCCGTCATAGGCGCTGTCGAAATTGACCTCGCCGCCGACGGTCGGGACGCCGACGCAATTGCCGTATCCGCCGATGCCGTGGACGACGCCGGCGATCAGGTGGCGCATCTTGGGATGGTCGGGCCGGCCGAAGCGGAGCGCGTTAAGGTTGGCGATCGGGCGAGCGCCCATGGTGAAAACGTCGCGCAGGATCCCGCCGACGCCTGTCGCCGCGCCCTGGTAGGGCTCGATGTAGGACGGGTGGTTGTGGCTCTCCATCTTGAAGATGGCCGCGTCGCCGTCGCCGATGTCGATGATGCCCGCATTCTCGCCCGGGCCGCAGATCACCCATGGCGCCTCGGTCGGCAGCTTCTTCAGGTGGAAGCGCGACGACTTGTAGGAGCAATGCTCCGACCACATGACCGAGAAGATGCCGAGCTCGACGAGGTTCGGCTCCCGTCCGAGCGCCTTCAGGATGCGCTGGTATTCTTCCTCCGAGAGGCCGTGCTCGGCGACGGTTTCCGGGGAGATGCGGCTGGCTTCGAGGACGGTCATGGCCGCGCCATTAGCGGTGTCTGGGAGCGGCGGCTAGCTTGCGACGAACGGCTTTGGCGCGACTCAGGGAACAGCGGTAGAAGGTGTGCGGGCGGGGGGATCAGGAGACAGCAAATGCCGAAGCCCATTCCCGAGGGGTATCACAGCGTCACGCCTTATCTCGTCGTCGACGACGCGAACGCTGCGATCAAGTTCTACGAGCGTGCGTTCGGCGCCACCGAGAAGTTCCGAATGCCGATGGGCGACCGCGTCGGCCATGCAGAGCTGCAGATCGGCGACAGCGTCGTCATGCTGGCCGACGAATTCCCGGACATGGGGCATCTTGGCCCGAAGAGCCGGGGCGGTCCGACGTCGAGCATCCTGCTCTACGTGGAGGACGTCGACACTGCCTTCAACAAGGCGATCAACGCTGGAGCGATCCAGCAGCGGCCGCTGGAGAACCAGTTCTGGGGCGACCGGATGGGGACTCTGCAGGATCCATTCGGGCATCAGTGGAGCTTGGCCACCCACGTCGAGGAAGTGCCGCCGGAGGAAATGCAGCGGCGTATGGAACAGATGGGCACGCACCAGAAGCAGGCGGAGCCGGCCTGACGCTCAAATGAAAACGGCGCCGGAAGCACCGGCGCCGTTTCAATTTCCACTGTGCGTGAGCTCAGGCTTTGCAGCTCTGGCCGTTGTAGGTGATCGAAGCGGCTTTCGCGTCGCCGGTGAGCGCCTTGTCGCCCGCCGGAACCGTCGTCCCGACTTCCTGGCGAGTCTTCTTCACACGCGCAGTGCCGTCGGATAGCCAGTCCACGTAAATCAGGCTGTTGTCCTTGCAGCGATAGGCCTTGCTGGCCTGGATCGATGGGGGAAGCTGTACGGAGCCTGCGTTGGCCACCGCATTTGCCATCGGATCGGGTCCGTTGGGATCCGACACGATCGTGTGGTCGCTATTGTCGCAGCCGGCTAGCGCGGCGGCCGCAACGAGCGTCATCATGGTGAAGAAGCGAGTCATGTATCCGCGCCTTTCACAACGGCTGTGCCAGCGTCAAGGCACCTGCTTGCATTGTACCGCTTCGAGCCATAGCTTCCAAGCGATGGCCGAAGACGCCGGCACGAGCGCTCAGCGCATTCGGATCGGGCTCACGGGCCTCGCGTTCGCCTTCCTTCTTGTGCTCCTCGGATCCGTGGTCAGCCGGTCTCGCGATGAGAACTCGCCGCCGCAGGCGCAGGAACAGGCGAACGACGCGGAACCCAATGAGCCGTTGGCCGAGCTCGGCGTCGCGCCGGGCGGGGACGCGACCACAAACAACAGCCAAGATTAGAGCGAGGCGATGACGCGGCAGCGCGTCCTCTTGATCGGATTTGTCGGCCTCCTGATCTGTGGGGCGGCGGCCCTCGCATTCATGCCGCGCGGTCGGGAAGCAGATGGAACGCCGCGGGCCGAGGCTCAAAAACCGGCGCTGATGGTCCTCACGACCCTGCCTTTGCTGTTTCCCGAAGAATTCACCCTGGAGGGCGGAGGGTCGAAGGCGCTAACTGCCCTGGAGACGCGCTACCGCGTAGTTCCCATCGGAACGACGGACGCGGCATCGTTGAACCAGGGGCGGATGCTGCTACTTGCGCATCCCCTGGCGCAGCCTGCTGAGGCGCTGGTCGATCTCGACCGCTGGGTTCGGGAGGGCGGTCGGTTGCTGCTGCTGGCCGATCCGAAGCTCGATTGGCCGAGCAAGCGCCCCCTCGGCGACAAGCTTCGCCCACCGCCGTCGTTCGCCGACACGGGATTGCTGAAACATTGGGGACTGACTCTTCAGGCGCCGGCAGAATCGGGACCGAAGGAACGGGAACTCGGTAGTCGGCAGATCCTGACCGCTTCGCCCGGAACGCTCAGCGGTTCGTGTGACATTGAGAGTGGAGGCTTCGTCGCCCGCTGTACCATAGGCAAGGGCCAGGCGGTGGTCGTGGCCGACGCGGATTTTCTCAACGTCGACCAGCTCGATGGGCCGACCGAATCCAATCTGGAGGCTCTCATCGCCGAACTGGATCGGCTGGAACGCTGAGGCGCCAATGGTTTGCCGGGTGATTCTCCGATTCGGTCTATGCACAAACTTATCCACAGGCGACGAATGACAGAACAGGACAAGAACATCCCGCGATTATGAGATAAAAAAGCCTCAGAAATCCGCCACTGGGCACGAAAACCCATGAAATGGCATCAAAATCCATTGTGTCCCCAGACCCGTTGAGTTACCAACATCGGGTAGTGCGGGGCTGACCCCAATGCCTGTGTTTTTGGGCGCGGAAGCGCGGTGATGCCGTGCGTCCGTGAACGGGAAAGCCGTGCGCTGCGAACGGGGAGTTGTTGTGGCGCTAGAGCATCTGTTTCAGGGCAGTGCGCTGAATGCGGTGGACGCGAAGGGTCGCGTTTCCGTGCCCTCCTTCCTGCGCTCCGTGATCGAACGCCGAGGCGATTCCCGCACGATCGTCCTCGCCAAGCATGACGCTTTCCCCTGCCTCAGCGCCTACGACCCCGCGTACGCCGCGCTTGAAGCACGCGAAGCTGGAGCGCCTGCTCGAAAAGGAAGAGACGAATCCCGACGCGCAGCTGGAATATCAGCAGCGCAACCTGATGGCGTTCGCCGCCACGGAAGAGGTGCCGTACGACCCGTCGGGTCGCATCGTCCTGCCGCCGATGATGCGCCGCAAGGGTGAGCTTATGGAACTCGCGCTGTTCCTGGGCACGGGCGAGACCTTCCAGATCTGGAATCCGAAACTGCTGCTCAAGGATCCGCGCATTCCGGCGGACCTCAAGGACATCACCCGCTTCCGTCTCGAAGAGAAGGGACTGAGGGCATGACCGGCCGTGGCTCCGCGCCCGCGCCGCACGTGCCGGTGCTTCTCGACGAGGTGATTGGCGCACTTGCCATCCAGCCGGGCGAGACGGCTGTCGATGGAACGTTCGGAGCCGGCGGCTACACGCGCGCCATGCTCCAGGTGGGGGCGGGACGAGTGATCGCCTTCGATCGCGATCCCGAGGCGATCGAAGCCGGCAGGTCGCTCGTCCCGGACTCCAGCCTGACGCTAGTCGAAGATCGTTTCAGCCAGATGGACCGCGTTCTCGAAGAGCGCGGCATCGGGCTCGTCGACGCCATCACGCTCGATATCGGCGTGTCGTCGATGCAATTGGACAGAGCGGACCGCGGCTTTTCCTTCTCGGCCGACGGTCCGCTCGACATGCGCATGGAAAGGTCGGGGCCGACTGCCGCCGATTTCCTCAACGAGGCGGACGAGGCCGAGATTGCGCGGGTCCTGAAGGAATATGGCGAGGAGCCGCGTGCTCGCTCGATCGCGCGCGCCATCGTTGCCAATCGGCCGATCGAGCGCACGGCCGAGCTTGCGGCCATCGTCCGTCGCGCCCTTGGCTATCGCCAGGGCCAGAAGAGCGATCCGGCGACGCGCACGTTCCAGGCGATCCGCATCCATCTGAACGCCGAGCTCGACGAGCTCGAAGGCGGCCTTGCCGCTGCCGAGCGGTCATTGAAGCCGGGCGGCCGCCTCGCCATCGTCACTTTTCACAGCCTCGAAGACCGCATCGTGAAGCGGTTCTTCCGGGAACGCAGCGGCGCGACGCCAGCGGGGTCTCGTCATCGCCCAGTAGCAGTCCAGGGCCCCGCACCAACTTTCGAAAGAGTCGCCAAGCCGGTGAGCCCGTCGGAAGCCGAGATCGCGCGCAATCCGCGCTCGCGCTCGGCGCGGCTCCGCAGCGGCGTCCGCACGTCGGCACCGGCATGGCAAATCAAAGCAGGAGACAGGAAATGAGCGCGGCCCGGAGCTTCCGCTCGGTGTTCATGGTTGCAAGCTGTGCGGGCGCTGCCCTCGGCTGCTATCTCGTGTCACTGCGGGTCGCATCGGAGCGCGCGGCGCTCGAAGAGGTCGAGACGCGCATCGTGCTGGCCCAGCGCGACATTCGCCTGCTCCAAACCGAGATCGGCACGCGCGGCCGCCTCGCCCAGCTTGAGCGCTGGAACGTGAAGGTGCTCGCTCTTTCGGCCCCATCCGCCGACCAGTTCCTTGAGGGCGGCTTCCAGCTGGCTCGGCTCGGCCGGCCCGAGCCGACTCCTGCCGTCGACGCTCCTGTCGTGTTAGCCTCGGCGCCCGCGCCGCATCCCCAACCTGCGCCGCTCGAGGAGGGTGAGTCGGGCGCGGTTGGCGCGGGCGCCAACCGGTCATCATCGGCGGCTCAGCTGATGCGGGAGGCGAGCTACAAGATTCCGGGGCGTGAGCCTGAAATGATCGCCGCGCCGATTGCCGGGCCGCAGCCGCGCAAGCCTGTCGAAGCTGCTTCGAAGCCGGCGACACGAAAGACCATCGAGCGGATCAGCTCGGTCGATAAAATGTCGGCCCGGGCAGTGGAGGCCGCCAAGGCTTCGGCGAAGCCTGCAAAGGCAGCCGAAATCAAGCCTGCGTCCAAGGACAAGAAAGGTGGGGATAAGAGGGCCGAGACGGCCGCCATGCCGGTGACAAAGCCGGTGCGCATGGCCAATGTCGACCCGCTGGCCCCGCTCCCGGCGCAGGCCAATTCGAAGAAAACAGCCAAGGATTCCGGCTCGGCCCGATGAACGCACCGACTTCCGCTCTCGTCGCAGCCCGGCCCGAGCGGCTCCGACTTGTCGGGCAGCGACGCCAGATCCTCACAATGATGCACCAGCGGCTGATGTTCGGCCTGCTCGTGTACGGCGGCATTATCGCGATCATCGTCCTGCGGATTCTCTATCTCGCCGCATTCGGCGATCACGCGGGCGCCAAGCGCGGAATCACGACGCTCGTGCCGGAGCGGGGGGACATCGTCGACCGTGACGGCCAGCCGCTCGCCCGGACGATCGATGCCTGGACGATCGGACTATGGCCGAGCAAGGTGATCGGCAACAAGCTGGAGATTGCTCGCAAGCTCGCTCAACTCATGCCGGAGCGTGACGAAGCGACCTATTTCGCGATGCTCCGGTCCAGCAAAAGCTTCTACTACCTTCGCCGCCGGGCCGCGCCTGGGTTGGTCGAAGCCATTAATGCCATCGGCGAACCGGGCATTGCATTGGAGCGCGAGCCCGACCGCCTTTATCCGCAGACGAGCCTCGGCGCGCATGTCATCGGCTACACTGACGTGGACGGCAAAGGCACTGCCGGCATCGAATGGGCGCTGGACGACAAGCTGTCCGGTGCCGAGACGCGCGGACAGCCCGTCCAGCTCTCGATCTCGAGCAAGGTGCAGCAGGCGCTGGAGCATGAACTGCTCGACGCGATGACGCATTTCTCCGCGGTCGGCGCGGCGGGCATCATCATGGACATTCACTCCGGCGAGGTGCTGGCCCTGACATCGCTCCCGCAGCTCAACCCGAACGCTGCCGGCCAGGGTTCGATGGAAGCCCGATTCAATCGCGCTACCCTCGGCGTGTATGAGCTCGGTTCGACCTTCAAGCCGTTCACGGTGGCGATGGCGATGGATAGCGGCGTCGTCCGTTCGATGGGCCAGATCTACAATTGCCCAGACGAGCTCAATGTCTACGGGCGCACGATCAACGACACGCATCCCTTCGGCCGCGCATGCACGGTCACCGAAATCATGAAAGAAAGCTCCAACATCGGGACAGCGCAGATCGCCGCCCAACTGGGCGCGACCCGACAGAAAGAATTCCTTCGCAAGATGGGTTTCCTCTCGCCGGTTGAAATCGAGCTGAGGGAAAAGGGGCGGACGCTTTCGCCGGGGAACAATTGGGGTCCGCTGGAGACGATGACGGTCGGCTATGGCCACGGGATCGCCGTCACGCCGCTGCACCTCGCGTCCGGTTATGCGGCGCTTTTCAACGGCGGCATCTATCGGCCGGCAACCCTTCTCAAGATCGGACGCAACCATGCCGCCGCCCGGGGCCATCGCGTGTTCACTGAAGACACGAGCTACAAGATGCGCTCGCTGTTGCGGCTTGTCGTCACCAAGGGAACCGGCAAGAAGGCCGATGCTCCCGGCTATCGCGTCGGAGGAAAGACGGGGTCGGCCGAGAAGTATCACAACCGGTCGCTGCTGGTGACGACGTTCGCCGGCGTTTTCCCGATGGATGAACCTCGCTATGTGATCGTCGTGATGCTCGACGAGCCCAAGGCTACCGCCGAAACCTATGGATTCCGGACCGCCGGCTGGAACGTTGCGCCTGTCGTCAGCAAGACTGTCAGCCGGATCGCGCCGATGCTCGGCGTTCGCCCGGACAAGAACCGCGAGCCCAATATGTCCGAGGTGCTCCCCTTCGTTCACGAAAAAGCGGAGCACTAAATCGAATGCGCTTGTCCGAACTCGCGGGCATCGACAGCGATTTTGAAGTCACGAATTTCGCCATCGATCATCGCAAAGTGGTCGAGGGAAGCGTGTTCGGCGCCTTCAAGGGTGCCGCGTTCAACGGCGAGGACTTCATCGGTCAGGCGGTCGAGCGCGGTGCCGTGGCAGTCGTCGCTCGACCCGAGGTGCCCGCCGCGACGGTACCGCTCCTCTCCGACGCGGAGCCGCGGCGGTTGTTCGCCCAGCTCGCCTCCAGGTTTTATGGACCCTATCCGGAGACGGTCGTCGCCGTCACCGGCACGAACGGGAAAACATCCACGGTTGAAATGACGCGGCAGCTCTGGCGGATGGCCGGGCATCGTTCCGCGTCCATCGGCACCTTGGGCGTGACGACTTCCGACGACCAGGTGAAGACCGGGCTCACGACCCCGGATATCGTGACCTTCCTCAACAATATGTCGGGCCTTAAGCGAATGGGCATTTCCCACGTCGCTTACGAAGCGTCGTCGCATGGGCTCGACCAGCATCGCGCCGAAGGCGTGCCGCTGAGGGCGGCGGCGTTCACGAACTTCAGCCGCGATCACCTCGATTACCACCCGTCGATGGAGGCCTACTTCGAAGCCAAGATGCGGCTGTTCGACGAACTTCTTCCCGAAGGGGGGACGGCGGTCGTGTGGACCGACGATCCCAAATCGCAGGATGTCATCGATCGGGTTCGCAGGCGCGGCATCAATTTGATGACGGTCGGTCGGGCGGGCGAAACGCTGAAGCTGGAAGAGCAGTCTCCTACCGCGCTGGGGCAGAAGCTTGTGATCCGCCACGGCGAGGGAACGTATCGTCTCGCTCTGCCTTTGATCGGCGCATACCAGGCATCGAACGTCCTGGTCGCGGCAGGCCTCGCGATGGCGACAGGCATCAGCTTCGAGAACGTCTTCTCCGGGATGCAGCGGCTCGCACCTGTTCGCGGCCGGCTGGAGCGCGCGGTCATCAGCCGCGCCGGCGCCCCGGTTTACGTCGATTACGCGCATACGGCCGACGCGCTGGAAGCCGCGATTGCGGCGCTTCGCCCGCACGTCAGCAATCGCCTGATTACCGTTTTCGGCGCCGGCGGCGACCGCGACCAGGGTAAGAGACCGGACATGGGCGCAGTGGCGTCGCGGCTTTCCGACGTCGTGATCGTCACGGACGACAATCCGCGTGGCGAAGACCCGGCTAAGATCCGCGGCGAGGTGCTCGCGGGCGCGCCCGGAGCAATCGAGATCGGCGAGCGGCGCGAAGCCATCGCCGAAGCGATCCGCATGGCGACCGAGGGAGACATCATCCTGCTTGCCGGCAAGGGGCACGAGACGGGCCAGATCATCGGCGCCGGCCCGAACCAGAAGGTGTTGCCGTTCGACGATGCGCTGGTCGCGCGCGAGTGCGCGGCATGAGTCCGCTGTGGACCTCGGCCGAGATCGAAGTGGCGACTGGCGGACGCGCGAGCGCCACTTTCGAGGTGACCGGCGTCACCTTCGACAGCCGCGAGGTGCAGCCGGGCGACCTGTTCATCGCCATGCCGGGGACGGTCCATGACGGGCACAAGTTCGTCGCGGGCGCTTTCGAAGCGGGCGCCGCGGGCGCCATCGTTTCACAGCCGGTCGAGGGGCCGCACGTGCTGGTCGAGGACACTGCAAAGGCGCTTGAAAATCTGGGTCGTGCGTCACGCGAACGGTCGAACGCGCGGATCGTCGGAGTCACTGGCTCCGTCGGCAAGACGAGCACCAAGGAAGCGCTGTACGCGGCGCTCGACCGCTGCAGCGGCGGCAAGGCGCACCGCTCGGTCAAGAGCTACAACAACCATACGGGCGTGCCGCTGAGTCTCGCGCGAATGCCGCGCGAAGCCGAGCTTGCGGTGCTCGAAATGGGCATGAACAACAAAGGCGAGATCGCCGCGCTGACGCGGATGGCTCGCCCGCATCTCGCGCTCATCACCGCCATTGCCCCGGCGCACATCGAGAATCTCGGGTCCGAAGAGGCAATCGCCGACGCCAAGGGCGAAATATTCGAAGGACTGGAGCCCGGAGGGATCGCGGTCGTCCCCAACGACACGCCGCACAGGGACCGGCTGGTCCGTGCCGCGCGACGGTACGCCGACCAGATCCTGACCTTCGGCAGCGGGGACGCCGACGTCCATGCGCGACATGCCGTTCGTTCTTCGGATGGGGGCAGCCTGATCACGGCGGCGCTTTTTGAAAGTGAAGTGACCTTTACAATATCGCAGCGCGGCGAGCATTGGGTCTCGAATGCGCTCGCGGTCCTCGCGACCGTGGAGGCGCTTGGCCTGGACGTCGGAGTTTCCGGTCTTGCGCTCGCGGACCTCGGTGGTCTCAAGGGCCGCGGCGAGCGCCATCATGTGCCGATCGACAGCGGTGAATTCCTGCTGATCGACGAAAGCTACAATGCCAATCCGGCATCCATGGCGGCGACGCTGAAGAGTCTTGGCGCGGAACGAGACATCGAGCGGCGCATCGCCGTCCTCGGTCCAATGCGCGAGCTTGGCGGGCACAGCGACGCGCTTCACGCCGGCCTCGCTCCGCCCCTGCTCGAGGCGCACGTCGACCGTGTCATCCTGATCGGCGATGAAATGCGTCCGCTGGCCGAGCAGATCGTCGGCAGGATCGGGCTTGATCTGGCCAAGGACGTGGATGAGGCGACGGACGCATTGCTGTCCATGCTCAAGCCGGGAGACGCGGTTCTCGTGAAGGCGTCGAACTCGGTTGGGCTTGCGAGACTGGTCGAGCGGGTCAAAGAGGGCGCCGCATGCTCTATCTGATCGCCGAACAGCTCGGGTTTCCCGGCGTCCTCAACCTGATCCGCTACATCAGCTTCCGCGCCGGCGCGGCGAGCGCCACCGCTCTTGCGATCGGGCTGCTGCTCGGTCCGTGGCTGATCTCCTACCTCCGCGAACGGCAGGGCAAGGGCCAGCCCATCCGGTCGGACGGTCCGCAGAGTCACCTCGCCAAGCGCGGCACGCCCACGATGGGCGGGCTGCTCATCCTGATATCCATGGCGACGTCGGTCCTGCTGTGGATGGACCTTCGCAATCCTTACGTCTGGGCCTGCCTTCTGGTCATTGTCGGTTTCGGTCTGATCGGGTTCCTCGACGACTACGACAAGGTGAAGAAGGCGCACCACGCGGGCCTGTCCGGTAAGACGCGGCTCGTGCTGGAGTTCCTGATTGCCGGCTTCGCCACGTGGCTGATCGTCCGCTCTGGGAGCTCGAATCTGTACCTGCCCTTCGTCCAGGGGCCAGTGCTCGACCTCGGCTGGTTCTACATCGCGTTCGGCGCATTCGTGATCGTTGCATTCGGAAATGCGGTGAACCTGACCGACGGGCTCGACGGGCTGGCGACCATGCCGGTGATCATCGCGTCGATCGCGTTCCTCCTGATCGCCTATCTCGTCGGCAATGCGCGTTTCGCCGAATATCTCGGTATTCCGCACATCCTCGGCGTCGGCGACTTGACCGTTCTGTGTCTCGCCATCGTTGGCGCGGGCCTTGCCTTCCTCTGGTTCAACGCGCCGCCCGCGGCGGTCTTCATGGGCGATACCGGAAGCCTCGCGCTCGGCGGCGCATTGGGCGCCATCTCGGTAGCGACGCACCACGAATTCGTCCTCGTGATCATCGGCGGCGTGTTCGTGGTCGAGGCGCTGTCCGTGATCATCCAGGTGTTCTTCTACAAGCGCACGGGCAGGCGCATCTTCAAAATGGCCCCGATCCACCATCATTTCGAACATCTCGGCTGGTCGGAGCCGACCGTGGTGATCCGCTTCTGGATCATCAGCTTTGTGCTGGCCCTGGCAGGGCTCAGCACCCTCAAGCTCAGGTGATCACCGCCAAGGCCTTCGCGGGCAAGAAGTACGCGGTCTACGGTCTCGCTCGGTCGGGGCTGGCAACGGCCGAGGCGCTGCTTGCCAGCGGAGCGAGCGTCACGGGCTGGGACTCCAATGAGGAGGCGAGGGCGCAAGCGCCCGACGGAACAGTCATCGCCAACCTGGACGAGGCGGACCTCGGCCAATTCGACAGCCTCGTCGTCACCCCCGGCCTTCCGCTCAACCGCCACCCGATCGCAGAGCGCGCCCGCGACGCGGGTGTGGAGATCATCGGCGACATCGAGCTGTTCGCCCGCGCCCGGCCCGAGCTTCCGCCGCACAAGGTCGTCGGCATCACCGGGACGAACGGCAAGTCGACGACCACCGCGCTGATCCACCACATTCTCAAGACCGCAGGCGTGCCGACGACGATGGGCGGCAACATCGGCCTGCCGATTCTCACGCAGGACCCGCTGCCGGAAGGCGGCGTCTATGTGCTCGAGCTGTCGAGTTACCAGATCGACCTGACGCATAGCCTCGACTGCGACGTCGCGGTGTTGCTCAACATTACGCCCGATCACCTCGACCGGTACGAGAACATCGAGGCGTACGCGATGTCAAAGGCCCGCATTTTCGAAATGCAGTCACCCGGACATGTGGCGCTTCTGAGCCGTCGGGCGGAGAAAGATTTTCGCGTCCTGCGAAGGGCGCTTTCTCTTCAGGTGATCTGGATCGATGATGTTCCGATCGGTCCGCAGTCCTCATTCCCGAGCCTGCAAGGCAATCATAACCTGCAAAATGCAAAGGCCGCTTCTCAGGCCTCGCTTTTTGTAGGCGTCAGATTGGGCGAGGACATTCAGGGCTTAAGATCCTTTCCAGGCCTCTCGCATCGCATGGAGCGTGTTCGAACGCGCAATGGGGTCCGGTTTGTCAATGACAGTAAGGCAACAAACGCTGAAGCTGCGGCCCCCGCGCTTTCTGCGTTCTCGGCTATACGCTGGATCGTGGGCGGTCAGGCGAAGACCGAGGACCTCGGCGAACTCATTCACCATCTTGATCATGTGAAAACGGCCTACACGATTGGTGAAGCCGGGTCGTTGCTCGCGCGATTGTTGCGCGAGCAGGGTGTTGAAGTGGTCGAGAGTGAAACGCTTGAAAATGCGCTGAATCACGCCGCGAAGGATTCACAGGCGGGCGATACCGTTCTACTCTCGCCGGCCTGCGCGTCGTTCGATCAGTTCAAGGACTTCGAGCAGAGGGGTGACAGGTTCAAGGACCTGGTGGGGGCGTTATGATCGGAAGCATTTCTGGGCAGATCAAGGCGAAGGCTGCGCGGCTCGATCCGAGCAGCTATGGGCGCTCCGACACGTCCGCCGTCGGCCGCTGGTTCTGGGAGATCGACAAGGTCCTGTTGCTGCTGATCGCGACCCTGATCGGCATCGGCCTGATCGCCGTCGCGGCAGCCTCTCCCGCTGCCGGTCAGCGCTATTCCGGCGGCTCGGTCCAATTCTCCGAACTCCACTATTTCTACCGCCAGATCGTGTGGATCGCGGTCGGCCTGCCGGTAATGATCGGCATTTCGATGATGCCGCGCGACCGGGCAAAGCGCCTGTCGCTCGCCGGCGCGGCCTTCTTCTTCGTCCTGCTGGTGTTCGTGCCCGTCCTCGGTCCCGAGGTGAACGGCGCGACGCGGTGGATCGACATCGGCATTGGCCAGATTCAGCCGTCCGAGTTCCTCAAGCCCTTCTTCGTCATTGCCATGGCCTGGCTCCTGTCGCTGCGAGAGCAGGACAAGTCGCTTCCGGTCTTCTGGCTTTCGGCGGGCATCACCGGGGCCGTGGCCTTCATGTTGATGCGGCAGCCCGACTTCGGCTCGACGATCATCTTCGGCTGCGTCTGGCTGGCGATGCTTGCTCTCGCGGGCGTGAGCATGCGGATCCTGCTCGGTCTCGGCTTCGCCGGCCTTGTCGGCATTGTGCTCGCTTACTTCTTCTACGACGTCGCCACGGCTCGCATCGACGGCTTCCTGTTCGGCGAAGGCGACAACTTCCAGGTCGAGAACGCCATGCGGACGCTGACCGCAGGCGGAATGTTCGGAATGGGACCCGGCGCGGGCACTCGCAAGTTCGGACTTCCGGAGCCGCACACGGACTACATCTTCTCGGTGATCGGCGAGGAATTCGGCCTCATCGCCTGCCTCGCCATCGCGGTGTTGTACCTCGTCATCGTCGCGCGGGTGCTGGTCAAGCTGCTCGACGAGGAATCCACCTTCGCAATACTCGCCGCTGCTGGCCTGACAATCCAGTTCGGGCTGCAGGCGCTGATCAACATGGCGGTGAACGTTCAGATCGCCCCATCGAAAGGCATGACCCTGCCGTTCATCAGCTATGGCGGATCGTCGATGCTAGCCCTGTCCATCGGCATGGGCTTGCTGCTCGCATTCACCAGGCGAAACCCGTATCTGAGCCGCTCGCCGTACGTGGTGAAATGGAGCGGGGAGAGCGTTACCGCATGAACTTCGTTTTGGCCGCAGGAGGCACCGGGGGCCACATGGTTCCCGCGCACGCGCTCGCGGCGGAATTGCGGAAGCGCGGGCACGGCGTTCTGCTCGTCACCGACGATCGCGGCGCCCGTTTCCCCGGCCTCTTCCAGGGCATTCCCGTGCACATCCTTCCGGCCGGACGTCTGACCAAGAGCCCGGTCGGTCTCGTCCGCGGCGTGCGTTCGCTCCTGGCCGGACGGCGCGAGGCGCGGATGCTGTATAAACAGGGAAGGCCTGATGCCGTGGTCGGCTTCGGCGGCTACCCCGCCGTTCCCGCCTTGCTCGCCGCGAGCGGCATGGGAATACCGACTGTCCTGCATGAGCAGAATGCCGTGCTCGGACGCGCCAATCGCTTCCTTTCGAATGACGCTGCGGCAATCGCCACGGCCTATTCGGAGGTCGAACGGATCAAGCGGCGGCACGAGGCGAAGACCGTCCTCGTCGGCAATCCGGTTCGCGACGCGATCGCCAAGCTCGGCGAAACGCCGTTCCCGCCCTTCGATGAATACGCGCCGTTCAAGATCCTGGTGACCGGGGGAAGCCAAGGCGCGACCGTGCTGAGCAAGGTCGTTCCGGAGGGCCTTGGCCTGCTGTCGCCCTCACTGCGGCTGCGATTGCAGGTGATGCAGCAGTGCCGGCCCGACGATATCGACGCGGTTCGGACGCGCTATTCTCATCTCGGCATTCCGGCCGAGTTGATGACTTACATCGAGGACATGCCGGGCAAGCTGGCGGAGGCGCATCTGGTCATCGCCCGTTCCGGAGCTTCTACGGTCGCCGAGCTGACGGCCGCGGGCAGGCCGGCGATCCTCATCCCCTATCCGGAAGCCACCGACGACCACCAGACCGCGAACGCCAGGGACATCGCCGAGGCGGGTGGCGCTCGCATTATCCACCAGCCTCTGTTCACCCCGACCGTGCTGGCGAAGCAGATCGAAGCGATGGCGGAAGACCCTCAGGCGCTCATCAACGCTGCCGCCCGCTCCTTGTCGGTGGGGAAGCCACACGCCGCAAGCGACCTTGCCGATCTCGTCGAGCGTATTGGCAGTGGGCTGGCGCCGCAGGAAGTCGGCTTCGGGCTGACCCCCCGCGTCCAGTCCGGGGCTCCCGTCGGAGGCGTGCCGGCGTGAAAGTGCGCTTTTTGATAGGACGCCTTCAAAAATGAAGGCTTTGGGAACGGACATCGGCACGATCCACTTCGTCGGGATCGGGGGCATCGGCATGTCCGGCATCGCCGAGGTGATGCACCAGCTCGGTTACAAGGTGCAGGGCTCGGATATTGCCGAGGGCTACATCGTCGAGGGGCTGCGCAAGCTCGGTATCCCGATCGCCATCGGGCAGCGGGCGGAAAACCTGGGCGACGCCGCCGTCATCGTTATTTCCTCTGCCGTCAGCCGCGGCAATCCGGAAGTCGAGGCCGCGGTCGAGCGGCGGCTGCCAATCGTCAAGCGCGCGGAAATGCTCGCAGAGCTGATGCGCATGCAGAAGACGATCGCGGTTGCCGGCACGCACGGAAAGACGACGACTACCTCGATGATCGCCGCGATGCTCGACGCCGGCGGACTCGACCCGACGGTCATCAACGGCGGCATCATCAATCGCTACGGATCGAACGCGCGGCTCGGAAAGAGCGACTGGATGGTCGTCGAGGCCGACGAGAGCGACGGAAGCTTCCTCCGCCTCGACGGCACGATCGCCATCGTCACCAATATCGATCCCGAACATCTCGAACATTATGGCGGGTTCGAGGAGGTCAAGAAGGCCTACTGCGAGTTCATCGAGAACGTGCCCTTCTACGGGCTCGCCGCAATGTGCATCGACCATCCTGAGGTGCAGAACATCATCGGCCGCATCCGCGACCGCCGCATCGTTACCTACGGTTTCTCGGCTCTTGCCGACCTTCGCGCCGACAATGTGACGCCGGAGCCCGGCGGCACGCGCTTCGATGCAGTCGTCCTGGAGCGCGACGGCAGCCGCCGGACGCTCGTGGGAATCTCGGTGCCGATGCCGGGCCGGCACAATGTCCAGAATGCCTTGGCGGCGATCGCCGTCGCGCTGGAGCTTGGCCTGACCGAGGAGCAGATCCGCGACGGCTTCTCCCGCTTCGACGGCGTGAAGCGCCGCTTCAGCAAGGTCGGCGAGTTCGACGGCGTTACGATCATTGACGATTACGCGCACCACCCGGTCGAGATTCGCGCCGTCCTCTCCGCAGCACGCGAGAGCGCGCAGGAGCGGGTCATCGCGGTCGTGCAGCCGCATCGCTACACCCGCCTCCACGATCTGATGGAAGACTTCCAGAGCGCGTTCAACGACGCGGATATCGTATTCGTGACGCCGGTCTATGCGGCCGGCGAGGAGCCGATCGAGGGAGTGAACGCGGACGCGCTCGTCGAAGGGCTTCGCGCGCATGGCCATCGCATGGTCCGGACGGTCAACGACCTTGAGGATCTGTGCCAGGCTCTGCGCGATCTGGCCGCACCGGGCGACCTCATCATCTGCATGGGCGCGGGCGACATCACGAAGTGGGCGGGCGCGCTGGCGGATGGCGTCGGTGCCGCGAGGGCGCACAAGTGAGCGTCGCAACGATGCCGGATGTACGCGGCAAGCTCACGCCCAATGCGCCGCTTGCGCCGCTCGTCTGGTTCAAGAGCGGCGGAAACGCGGAGTGGCTGTTCGAGCCGCAGGACGAGGGTGACCTGACGAGCTTTCTGAAGCAGCTCGACCCCGACGTTCCGGTCATGGCGCTCGGGCTCGGATCGAACATGATCGTTCGTGACGGCGGCGTTCCGGGCGTGGTCGTGCGGCTCGGCAAGGCCTTCGCGAAAATTGACAAGCTGGACGACTTGACCCTCCGCTGCGGCGGCGGCGCGAGCGGAATCCTGGTGTCCTCGACTGCCCGCGATGCAGGCATTGCGGGGATGGAATTTCTGCGGGGAATACCGGGTACGGTCGGCGGATTCGTACGGATGAATGGCGGCGCGTACGGCCGCGAGGTGCAGGACATTCTGGTCGAGGCGCGGGTCGCACTACGCGACGGGACGGTTGAGACATGGCCGCTTGAGCGGCTTGGCTACACTTACCGGCACAGCGAAGTGCCGGAGGGTGCGATCGTGGTCGAGGCGACTTTCCGCGGCACGCCCGGCAAGCCCGAGGCTATTGGCGCGGAGATGGACGCCATCGCCCGCGCTCGCGAGGAATCGCAGCCGCTCCGCAGCCGCACCGGCGGATCGACTTTCAAGAATCCACCCGCCCACAAGGCCTGGGCATTGGTCGATGCGGCGGGCTGCCGTGGCCTGACGATGGGCGACGCCCAAGTCTCGGAAAAGCATTGCAACTTCCTGCTCAACCTCGGTACCGCGACCAGCGCCGACATCGAGGCGCTGGGCGAGGAAGTCCGCCGCCGGGTGTTGGAAACTTCCGGCATCACCCTTGAATGGGAAATCCAGCGGATCGGCAGGGAATGAACAAGGATTTGAACGTCGTCGTGCTGATGGGCGGCTGGTCGTCCGAGCGGGAGGTATCGCTTACCAGCGGTCGCGGCGTCGCCGAAGCGCTGCGCGAGCGCGGCTGGTCGAACGTGATCGAAATCGACATGGACCGGAATGTCGCGGCGATCCTCGCGGCCATTCGCCCGGACGTCGTTTTCAATGCTCTTCACGGCACTCCGGGGGAGGACGGCACGGTCCAAGGCATGCTGGACCTGATGCAGATTCCGTACACGCACAGCGGTCTCGAAACGTCGGTCATCGCGATCGATAAGGAGCTGACCAAGATGGTTCTCGTCCCGCATGGCGTGCGCATGCCCGCGGGCAAGATCGTCGAGAGCGAGAGCCTGTTTCGCGAAGATCCGCTGCCACGACCCTATGTAGTGAAGCCGGTGAACGAGGGGTCGTCAGTCGGAGTGGCGATCGTCACGTCGGACGGCAATTACGGCCATCCGATCGGCCGCGACGTGCCCGGTCCCTGGGACGATTTCGACCGACTGCTCGCGGAACCGTTCGTTCGCGGCCGCGAGCTGACTGTCGCGGTTCTCAATGACGAGCCACTGGCCGTGACCGAACTCCATCCGAAGGCCGGCTTCTACGACTATGCGGCGAAGTACACCGACGGCCTCACAGAGCACGTCTGTCCGGCCCAGGTCCCCGACGACATCGCCCAGGCGATGATGGACATGGCGGTCAAGGCGCACCGGCTGCTGGGCTGCCGCGGTGCCTCGCGTTCGGACTTTCGCTGGGACGACGAGCAGGGCGAAGCCGGCATTTTTCTTTTGGAAGTCAACACACAACCCGGAATGACCCCCTTGAGCCTTGTGCCCGAGCAGGCGAAGGTGCGTGGCATTAGTTACGGGGAACTGGTCGAGCGGATGATCGAAGAAGCGCTCGAAAGAACGAAGGGGTAGGAGGAACATGGCTGCGCGGCGGTCAGGGGCGACGACGAAGCGCAAGTCCTCTTCATCGAAGGGCTCGAAGGCGCGCGCCGTCAGCAGCGCGCGCGCCAACAAGCTCGCCGCCTTCGGCTTCACCGGATTCCTCGTGCTGATGGCCGGTGCAGCCGCGATCGCATTGGACCTTCCCGCCAAGGCTGCCCGCTCCGCAGGCGAGACTGTCGGCAGTGCCGGCTTTCGCGTCGACGGCTACCAGATCGTCGGGCTAAAGCAGATGGATCGGAAGCTGGTCGATGCGGTCGTGATCGACGAATTGCGCAAGGCGGCCGCGGCCGGAAGCGAGACCAAGCCCGCCCAGCCGCTGGTGAATGTCGCCGCGATCCGCGAGCGGCTGCTGGGCTTCGGATGGGTGAAGGACGCGCGCGTCTCGCGGCGACTTCCCGACACCCTCGTCATCGACATCGTCGAGCGGACGCCGTCCGCCCTGTGGCAGAACCGGCAGCAGCTCACGCTGATCGACGACGCGGGCGTGGTTCTCGACCGTGTTCCAATCTCGAAGATGCCCGACCTGCCGCTGGTCATCGGCCCCGGCGCAAACAAGCGTGCGAGCCAGCTCAAGACTGTGCTGGCCGATGCGCCGGCCATGCAGGCGCAGCTGGCCTCGGCGACCTGGGTCGGTGGGCGGCGCTGGGACCTCAGCTTCCAGTCTGGCGAGACCGTCGTTCTTCCAGAGGGCGAGCAGGCCGCTCGGGCAGCACTCGCGAAGTTCGCGAAGGCGGATCAGACGAACGGCCTTCTCGGCCGGGGCCTCGTCCGCTTCGACCTTCGGATCCCGGGCAAGATGATCGTCCGCCTGCCGCGTGCGCCGGGCGAGCCGATCTTGCCCGAAGACTCCACTCAAACCGTTGAGAGCTGATCCAGCACGTGGCCGCGCCGGCTGACCAACCCTTGATTGCAGCGCTCGACATCGGTTCCTCGAAGGTCGGAGCGCTGATCTGCACGCTGACCGATGACGGCCGGCTGCAGGTGCTAGGCACCGGTCAGCGCGAGAGTCGCGGCGTGAAGCGCGGCTTTGTCACCGATATGTCCGCGAGCGAGCATGCGGTGCGCGAAGCCGTCGAGCTTGCCGAACGGATGTCGGGGCTCACGATCGAGGATGTCTGGGCGAGCTTCGGCGCGGGTGGACTGGTCAGCGACCTCGCCAATGTCGAGGTGGAGCTCGGCGGGCACCAGGTGGAGCAGTCGGACATCAACGAGCTGTTGGCTGGCGGCCGGGGGGCGATCGACCGCAATGGGCAAATGGTGCTCCATGCGCATCCGGCGCTCTACACGATCGACGGTGTCGAGGGCGTGAAGAACCCCATCGGGCTGCACGCCGACCGGCTCGGCGTCGATATTCACGTCGTCGCCGCGGACCCGGCGCCGCTGCGGAATGTCGACTACGTGATCCGTTCCGCGCACCTCGGTGTGAAGGCCATCGTCGCCTCGCCGGTGGCGGCAGCATTGGCCTGCCTGAACGAGGATGAGCGCGATCTTGGCGTTGCGCTCGTCGAACTTGGCGCGGAAGTGACGAACGTGTCGCTGCACGCGGGCGGCATGCTCGTCGGTCTGCGTTCGATACCGCTGGGCGCTAAGGACATCACCGACGACATCGCCTGTGCCTTCGGGGTCCAGCGCCGCGACGCCGAGCGCCTCAAGTGCTTCTACGGCTCGGCGATGACGTCGCCTCGCGACAATCACGAAATGATCGAAGCCCGGCAGATGGGGTCGGACGAAGGCGTCGATCCGATGCGGATCACCCGGGCCCAGCTGATGACCGTCATCCGCCAGCGAGTGGAAGAGCTGACCGCCCAGGTCGAGGAAGCCTTGAAGAGCCTCGGCTTCACTGGACCTGTCGGCCGCCAGGTGGTCCTTACCGGTGGGGGCGCGGAGCTGAAGAACATCGCCGACTACATGCAGGGCGTGCTCGGCCGGTCGGTGCGCGTCGGACGCCCGAAGCAGCTGACCGGACTTCCGGATGCGCACAGCGGTCCCGCCTTCTCAACCCTGGTCGGCCTGGCCTGCCTCGCCGCCTCCGGCACTGGAGACATCCGCGATCTGGCGCCGGGCAGGAATTTGCAGAAGAAGCAGGCCACCGGAATGATGGGGCGCCTCCTCGCCGCGATGAAGGGCGGGATCTAGCGTTCGTTGCTAGTCTGGAAGCGAGGGAGGCACGAAGCTCCCCTCGAGGAAACATAACGCTGGCGTAATAGGAATTGCTCTGCTTGGCTGCGACTATGTCCGCAGGCCACGAGACGTCAGGCTCTTCCGCTTCCAGCGCTACCGGGTCCGCTCGCCTGCGGATTGATCGCTCTCGTCAGTGTGAACATTCGTAACATTCGCGGGTTCGCCGGCGTGAATGTGGCAGATGGGGGGCAGCCAATGACGACAATCAGCGCGCGTTCGACGACCAGCGCCTTGGTCTTCCTCCTCGGCGCGGCCGTATTCCTCAATTATGTCGACCGCGGCGCCATCGGCATTGCCGCTCCGTTGATGAAGACCGGCCTCGGCCTGACCGAGGAACAGTACGGGATCGTCTTCTCGGCCTTCTTCTGGATTTACGCGCCGGTGCAGATGTTCGCCGGCTGGCTGTGCGATCGCTTCTCCGTCTACAAGCTGATGGCGGCCGGAATCCTGCTGTGGGCCGTCGCCACGCTGCTGATGGGTTTCGCCGGCGGCTTTCTCTCGCTTCTCGTCCTCCGCATCATGCTGGGTGTCGGTGAAAGCATATCCTTTCCCGGCAGTTCGAAGATCATTGCCCGGCACGTGGAGCCGGAACGCCGCGGCGTTGCCAACGCCGCCGTCGCGACGGGGCTCGCGCTCGGGCCAGCGGTGGGAACCTTGTCCGGCGGGCTGATCCTCCAGCATTGGGGATGGCAGCCGATCTTCTTCGTGTTCGGCCTCGTCACTCTTCTCTGGCTGATCCCCTGGCAGCGTACCGTCCGCAAGCTCCCGACGACGGGGTATCGCGATGAAGGGAAGCGCGTGCCGACTGGGCCTCCTCCTTTCGCAAGTGGCCGTTGTGGTCGATGTCCATCGTCCATGCGCTCGGCAATTACTGCTTCTATTTCCTCCTCGCCTGGCTGCCCCTGTTCCTTACGCAGTCCCGGGGCTTCAGCATTGCCGAAATGACGCTTCTCGCCACGCTCGGCTATACGGTTCAGGGCGTGTGCGCTCTCGGCTACGGCCATTTTTCGGACTGGTGGACGCGATCTGGCCGTTCGGAGGCCGCTTGCCGGCGCTGGATGATGGTGGCCAGCCAGTTGCTTGTCGCGGGGGCAGTTCTCGGTCTCGGCTTTCGCTACCGACGCGGTGACGATCGGCATTCTGCTTTGTCTCGCGGGAGCCGCCACGGCCTCCTTGTCGCTCAATCTCTACGCGGTAGCGCAGATGTTCGCCGGCCCGCGGGCATCGGGGACGTGGGTCGGCGTGCAGAATGCGATTGGAAATCTGTCGGGGATTGTCGGCCCGATCGTCACCGGAATTGTCGTTCAGCGTTCAGGCTATGATAGCGCATTCGTGCTGACTGCAGTCGTCGGTGCGGTCGGCGCCGCCTGGTGGGCGTTTGGCGTTCCGAAAATCGAACAGATTGATCTTGGGCAGGAACAACAGGCGAACTGAGTCTTTCACGCCACGTCATCCTTCACTTTTTTCGAGTCGCGTTAACTTTTTCGCTTGGCTTGCGACTCGCGATGATTCAGAAGATTCACGGTGGAGGATCAACGCGCTAGCGCGCCTTGAAGGGGGTTTACCCATGAGCATCGATTTTATCCGGCCAGAAGTTGATGAACTTCGGCCGCGGATCAGCGTCATCGGCGTCGGCGGCGCGGGCGGTAATGCCGTCGCGAACATGATGCGGGCCGATGTGCAGGGCGTGGACTTCGTCGTCGCGAACACGGACGCCCAGGCGCTCAACTCTTCGACTGCGGACCGCCGGATCCAGCTGGGCCTGAAGATCACGCAGGGCCTCGGCGCCGGATCGCGGCCCGGAGATCGGACGCGCGGCAGCCGAAGAGACGATCGAGGATATCGAGCGCGCCCTTGAAGGTTCGCACATGTGCTTCATCGCGGCCGGCATGGGCGGCGGCACCGGCACGGGCGCAGCGCCGGTCATCGCCAAGGCTGCGCGCGACCGCGGCATCCTGACGGTCGGCGTCGTCACCAAGCCGTTCGCCTTCGAAGGCGCTCGCCGCGGCCGTTCGGCCGATGCGGGCATCGAAGAGCTGCAGCAGCATGTCGACACCCTGATCGTCATTCCGAACCAGAATCTGTTCCGTCTCGCCAATTCGGAAACGACCTTCAAGGAAGCGTTCGAGATGGCGGACGAGGTCCTGCAGCAGGGCGTTCGCGGGATCACCGACCTGATGGTCATGCCGGGCCTCATCAACCTCGACTTCGCCGACGTCCGCTCGGTCATGGGCGAGATGGGCAAGGCGATGATGGGCACGGGCGAGGCCTCGGGCGACAATCGCGCGATCGAAGCCGCCGAAAAGGCGATCTCGAACCCGCTGCTCGACGGCGTCAGCATGAAGGGCGCCAAGGGCGTCATCATCTCGATCACCGGCGGCGAGGACATGCGCCTGATGGAGGTCGACGAGGCCGCCAGCCACATCAAGGAGCTGGTCGACCCGGACGCCAACATCATCTGGGGTTCGGCGTTCAACAACGACCTCGACGGCAAGATCCGCGTGTCGGTCGTCGCGACCGGCATCGAGGCGGAAGCGGCGCATCAGCCGCAGCCGGGCAAGGTCTTCGCCTTCCCGCGTGCGACCACTGCAACGCCGGTCCAGGCCGCGCCGGTCGCTCCGGTCGCCATGCCGGTGATCGAGGAAGAGACGCCGGAAGAGGACACGCTCGAACTCACGGACGAGATGGACGAGGGCGAAGAGCTTGTGCTCGACAACGACGACGTGCTGACCGCTCCGGTCGGATCCGCGCCGATCGCTCCTCCGGCCGACGAGGACGAGATCATGCCCGAGGCTGCTCCGGTCGAGGAGAAGCCGAAGGTTCGCGACACGCGGCACCTTGTTCGAGCGCATGTCGAACATCGCCCGCGGTGCCGCTCAGGCGCAGGTCGACGATGAGGAGTCCAAGCCGAGCTATCGGCGTGAGCCGATCGACATCCCGCGCTTCCTGAATCGGCAGAACAACCAGTAATCGGGCCTATCGCGCGCCGGCGGCTCGCCGTCTGCGCGCAACGACTTGGCGATAACCATCTAGCGGGCAAGCTTTGCGCAAGCTCCAATCTGCCATGGGGGGTCCCATGGCAAAAGGTCGTTTCGACCGCATTCGAGTAGCGGCAATCATTTTGCGGCGGTGGGCGACGGTTCTCGCCGGTGTACCGGCCGACTGCGCAGACATATGTCGGTGGACGGGGCGAAAGCCCTGCCGACGCGCTTGCGCGCAACATGAAGGAACTGGGCTCGAGCCCAAGAAATTTCGACGCCTTGATAGGCGCCGGACGCGCTTCGCTCGCGCTTGGCGACGGGCAGGCGGCGGCCGGCTTCTTCGGCCGCGCCGAAGAGGTCTGGCCGGCCAGCCCGCTGCCGCAAGCCGGCATGGGCGCGGCGCTTGCCGCTCGAAGGCGACGGCAACGGCGCGCTGCAATATTTCGCCCGCGCGACCGCAGCGCGGCGCGACCCCAGTCGACGCATCGGGGCCGACCGCGGCCTCGCTTATGACCTCATCGGCCAGCATGCCGCAGGCGCAAGCCGACTATCGCGCGGCCCTCTCAGCCACCGATGGTGACGAGGCTCGCCGAAGGCTGGCGCTCAGCCTGGCGATCACGGCAATAAGGCAGAAGCCTTGTCCATGCTGTCGCCGCTCATGGCGCGCGGCGATGCGGCGGGTGCGCGGACGCGCGCTTTCGTTCTTGCGCTGACCGGCGACGTGAACGGCGCCAAGAGCGCCATTGAAGCCGCCATGCCCGGCTCGTCGTCGAACATGGCGCATTTCTTCCGCAAGCTGCCCGGGCTCCGGTCGGACCAGAAGGCGGCCGCGGTGAACCTGGGTATCTTCCCAGGCGGCCGGCGAAACGCAAGTCGCGTCGGTTGTCGCCCCGGCCATCAGTGACCGATTCCACGGTTCAGGCCGATGATCCGAGGGCGACCGGATCGGTTCCATCGAGCGCTGGCTTTCGCAGGCGACGCAGGGCACGGCTACTGTGCCCAATCCGCCGCCGGCCGCGCCGGCACCGCGCCGCAGCAGCTCGCCTCCGTGTCGAGTTCCGGCGACCGCCGCCACTCAGCGGATGACCGCGCGCATTGCGAGCCAAGGTCTGGATCCAGCTTGCGAGCGGCCCGAACTCGGCCGCACTTCCGGACCAGTTCGACCGCATCAAACGGCGCAACCGCGACCTGTTCGACGGCATCAGCGGCTATATCGTCGAGGAGCCCGGACGCGCGCGCCTGCTGATCGGGCCGTTCCGCAATAACGAAGAGGCCAATATCTTCGCCGAGGACCTTGCATCGGTTCGCGTTGACGCCTTTACGTGGACGAACCAGCCAGGCCAGGCGATCAGGAAACTGCCCTCCGAATGACTTCGACACTTGCCGCGCAACCTTCAGCTTCGCGCGGCAGGGCCCATCCGGAAGTCGGACGCCGGCCCGCGCGGTCCCCGCGACATTTTCCAGCGCGACCGCGACCGGATCATCCACTCCGTCTCCTTCCGCCGGCTGCGCCACAAGACGCAGGTCTTCGTCGCGCCTGACGGCGATCATTATCCGTGTCCGCCTCACGCACAGCATCGAGGTTGCGCAGATCGGACGGACGGTCGCGCGCGCCCTCGGCCTGAACGAAGACCTGACCGAGGCGCTCTGCCTTGCGCACGACCTCGGCCACCCGCCGTTCGGGCATGCCGGCGAGGATGCGTTGCAGGACGCGATGGCCGGGGCCGGCGGCTTCGACCACAATGCGCACAGCATCCGCCTGGTGACGAAGCTGGAGGCGCCATACCCGGGCTTCGATGGCCTGAACCTCAGCTGGGAAGCGCTGGAGGGTCTCGCCAAGCACAACGGGCCGATCGCTTCGCCCACCTGGGCCATGGCGGAGGCCAATGCCGAATTCGACCTGGAGCTTGGAAGCTGGCCGTCGCTCGAAGCGCAGGTCGCGGCGGTTGCCGACGACATCGCTTATGACAATCACGACATCGATGACGGCATCAGGGCGGGCCTGCTGCAGCTCGATGAACTTGTCGAAGTGCCGATCGTGCGCAGGCATTGGGACGACGTCGAGCGGCGGCATCCCGGTGCTCTCGCCGGAGAAGAAGCTGCGCGCGCTGGTCCGCGATCAGATCGGAACGATGGTTGGGGACCTGATTGCCGAAACGCGGCGCCGCGTTGAGGAGGCGGGCGTCCAAACCTGCGGCGATGTGCGCTCAGCGGGGAAGCAGTTGGCGGGGTTTTCCGCCGAGCTCGCGGAGGAGGAACGGGCGCTGAAGCGCTTCCTCTACGAGCGGCTCTACAATGTGCCGGAGCTGGTGCCCGTGCGGATGGAGGCCCAGCGCGTCGTCGCAAACCTGTTCGCCGCCTATCGCGACGATCCGTCCTTGCTGCCGGACAATTGGCAGCGCGGCGAGGGCGAAGTCTGCAGGTTGCGCGCCATCGGCGATTTCATCGCCGGCATGACCGACCGCTTCGCCGTTGCGCGTCACGAGCAGCTTGTCGGACCCGTCGATCTTCCCGACCGATTTCTAGTGGTGGGATCCGCCCGCCCTGGTGTCGCACAAGGGTAGCGGGCCCCTCAAGAAATGGCCCGCTCGTCCCAGCCCCCAAGCTTGGAACGAACGGGCCTTATATCGCGGCACCGCCCGGCAGGCGGATGCCCGCTTAGGCGACTTGCGCGATCGACACCTTGCGGCGGCGACGCATGGAGTAGCCAGCGGCGCCGAAGCCCATGAGCATCATCGCCCAGGTTGCCGGTTCCGGCACCTCCGGCGGCGTGCTGAACGCGCCAATGGCGTTCGAGTAACCGAGGCGGTTGAGATCGACCTGAGTGGTCGCCTCCGCGAAGTTGAACTGGAAGAAGAGGGTCTGGTTGTAAGCACCGCCCCCGCCGCCAGCGCTGCCGAAATGGACCGCGATGAAATTCACCCCAATCAGCGCCTCGTCGAACACGAGGGTGTCGCCGTTGATGATCGAGAAGAAGTCCTTCGTGTCCTCAAGCGGATCCCAGGTCAGGTCAGGACCGGCATAGCCGACCGCATCGAAGCCAGCGTTGATCTGGTCGATGAATGCGCCGCCATTGACGTTGCCCGCATAAGCTTCGCAATCGACGTAGGTCGGATCTGTTTGGTACGGGAGCGCACCCGCCGTGCCAGTGCATACTGCTGCCGCAGCCGGTGATGCGGCCAAAAGAGCCGCCGCGGCAATGGCCGTGCCTAAAATGAGTTTCATATCAAAGTCCCCTCTAAAAAGCCGGGACTCGCGCTCCCTTGGGCGCAGCGAATCGTCTAGCAAGCGCACTTTACTGCAAGGGCTAACGAAAGTTAACTCTTTGTTTACCGTTTTTTAATCAGCGGCAACAAAATGTGCCAAATATGGACGTGCTCGCCGCAGGTGACGCGTCGGCGCGGCTGCGCTAGAGGCGGCGCTTTCCAGATCTGGTGTGTTCCTTGAGCATTTACGCCCGTTACGCAGCGCTTCTCGACGGGGTGCTCGATCAGCTTCAAGACGAAGGCATCCTGCCGGCGGATCTCAATCGCCGTGCGGTCGCCGTCGAGCCGCCGCGCGATCCGACGCACGGCGACCTTGCGAGCAATGCCGCGATGGTGCTCGCCAAGGGCGCGGGCACGAACCCGCGGGCGCTTGCGGCCGCGATTGCGCCGAAGCTGGAGGCGCTCCCGGCGGTCACGTCCGTCGAGATCGCCGGTCCCGGCTTCATCAACATCCGTTTGTCGCCCGATGCCTGGCGCGACGAGCTTCGCACCATCCTTCGCGAGGGCGAGAGCTACGGCACGTCGAACGTCGGCAAGGCCGAACGGGTCAACGTGGAATATGTCTCGGCCAATCCGACCGGGCCGATGCACATGGGCCATTGCCGCGGAGCGGTCGTAGGCGACGCGCTCGCCCGCCTGCTCGAAGCCGCCGGCTTCCGGGTGACCAAGGAATATTACGTCAACGACGCCGGCGGGCAGGTCGACGTGCTCGCCCGGTCGCTGCACCTGCGGTACCGCGAGGCGCTCGGCGAAGAGATCGGCGAGATCCCCGAGGGCCTGTACCCGGGCGACTACCTCGTCCCCATCGGAACCGCGCTCGCGGCCGAATTCGGCGACCGTTATGCCGGCGAGCCGGAAGAGCGTCTGGCTCGAGACTGTTCCGCAAGCGCGCTGTCGCGGCGATGCTCGAACTGATCAAGCACGACCTCGGCCTGCTCGGCATCCATCACGACCATTTCGCATCCGAGGCCGAACTCCAGGCTCGGGCGCGGTCGAGCAGGCGATGGCAGGTCCTGCTTGAAAAGGGGCTTGTCTATCAGGGCGAGCTGGAGCGGCCGAAGAGCCTCGACGAGCATGACGAGTGGGAGCCGGTCGAGCTGACCCTGTTCCGCTCGAGCCAGTTCGGCGACGACCAGGACCGCCCGATGAAGAAGTCGGACGGAAGCTGGACCTATTTCGGCGCCGATGCCGCCTATCATCTGGCAGAAGGCGCAGAACGCCGATCATCTGGTCAACATCTGGGGCGCCGACCATGCGGGCACGGTCAAGCGCGTCCAGTCGGCCGTGAAGGCGCTGACCGACGGCCGCGTCGACCTCGACGTCAAGCTGGTCCAGATGGTCCGGCTGTTCCGCGCCGGCGAGCCGGTGAAGATGTCCAAGCGCTCGGGCTCTTTCGTCACCCTCGCCGACGTCGTCAGCGAAGTCGGCAAGGACGTCGTGCGCTTCATGATGCTCACCCGCCGCGCCGACGCCCCGCTCGACTTCGACTTCGCCAAGGTGGTCGAGGCGTCGAAGGACAATCCCGTCTTCTACGTCCAGTACGCCCACGCGCGGATCAGCTCGCTGCTGCGCAAGGCCGCCGATGCGGGCGTCAACCTTGATGCCCCGGCCGACCTCGACCTGCTCGACGAGGAAGAGCTCGGGCTGGTCAAGCTGGCCGCGCAATATCCGCGGACGGTCGAGGCGGCGGCGGTCGCGCACGAACCGCACCGCATCGCCTTTTACCTCTACGATCTGGCGGCCGCGTTCCATGCCCTGTGGCATCGGGGCAACGACGACCCGGATCGGCGCTTCCTCGTTGAAAACAATCCAGAACTTTCTCGCGCGCGGCTGGAACTGGCGCTAGGCATTGGGCAGGTAATTCGTAGCGGCCTGGCCCTGATGGGCGTGGCGGCGACCGAGGAGATGCGCTGACCCATGGCCAACACCTTAGCGCCGGATGTCGACCGGCTACCGTGGCTAAGCGACGAAAGAGTTCCGAGCAAAAGCGGAGCCAGCGCTGGTGGCTGGTCCCGCTGGCCCTGACTTTCGTCGGCGCCGTGGCCGTGATGTCCTTCTGGCTCGGGTCGATGGGGACGCAGTCATTCGATCCTGCAGACGATACTGAAGCATCGTCCGCCGAAGTGACTGCCGGCGCTTCCCGTGCCAGCACCGGCAAATCCGGCGATTGCGACCGTCGCAGCCTGCGCCGATGCCCGAGGTTGCGCCTGCGCCCGAACCGGCACCGGTGATCGTCCGCCAGCAGACAGGAAGTACGGATGCGCGTCGGAGCGGGCAGCGCGCCGGAGTGCGCAGAGGCCGCGATCGCAGTCGGTCGCGAAGGCCGCGCCGGCAACGGCCGTGGCCGAACGGAAGGCGCTTCAATTCTCAAATCCGTGGGAGTCGGCCGAAGCCTCCGGGCGGATGGTTCGCGTCGGCACCTATTCGACCTTGCGGCAGGGCAAGAAGGCCTGGTCGCGGCTGGCCGGCGTCTATCCGGCGATGAAGACGCTTCCGGCGGTCGTCACCGACATCCCGTCGCTGCGGAACGGCCGCGTTTATTACCGCCTGCAGATCGGAACCACTTCACAGGCGCATTCCGAAGTGCTTTGCCAGCGGATGAAGGCGATCGGGCAGAGTTGCGTGGTCGTGGATTTGGCGGGTGCGCGAAAGGGCAGCGGGGATGAGCGACAGCCGGTCGGCGTATGACGAGCAACTGCCGTGGCTGGAAGCGGTGGACGACGAGGACGGCCCGCGCGGCGTCCCGGCGCGCAGCATGTTCGCCGCCTTGCTCGTCGTTCTCCTTGCCGCCGCTTTGGTTTCGGCGACCTTTTTCTGGCTCGGACGGCAGAATTCGGCGGACACCGGCGGCACGCCGGAACTGATCCGCGCCGAGCCCGGGCCGTACAAGGTCAAGCCGGACGATCCGGGCGGACTGGATGTTGCGGGCGAGAGCGAGACGGCGTTCCAGACGAGCGCCGGGCAGGACACGGACGCGCAGCTCGACCTCAGCCGCTTGCCCGAGCAGCCGGTCGCGGCTCCGCCCAAGCCGGTCGCCGAACCGAAACCCGCCGAAACGCCGAAGCCCGTGCAGGCCGAGCCAGCACCGCGAGCAGCCGACCGGCGGCAAGGGCAGCGTGATCCAGCTCGGCGCGTTCGCCAACCGTGCGCAGGCCGAACGCGCATGGACCGCTTTGTCGGCGCGCTTCCCGACGGTGGCCGCGATGAACAAGCTCGATCATTCCCTTCTCGGGCGGTATCCGGCTCCGGGCTGCGGCTCCGTCGCCTGCGGAAGCCAAGCAGGCGTGCCAGGCGCTCAAGGTCGCCGGCGAGAATTGCTTCGTGGCGAACTGATGCAGGCAGCGATTTACGGACTAGCGGGGACGGAGATCACGCCGGAGGAGCGCGACTTCTTCCGCGACGCGGACCCGGCCGGCTTCATCCTGTTCCGCCGCAATTGCGAAAGCCGCGAGCAGATGCGGCGGATGACCGATGGCTGCGGGACATCGCCGGCCGGGCCGAAGTCCCGATCCTGATCGACCAGGAAGGCGGCAGGGTAGCGCGCATGCGGCCGCCCGAATGGCCGGCCTTTCCCGTGCGGCGAGGCGTTCGACCGCTTTATCAGCTCGCCCCGTCGTCGCGCGATCGAAGCGGCGCGGGGCAACGCCCGCGCGCTGGCGCTGATGCTCAATGAGGTGGGCGTCAACGTCGACTGCCTGCCGATGCTCGACGTCCGCCAGCCGGGCGCGACCGATATCGTCGGCGACCGGGCGCTGGGTTCGGAACCGATGCAGGTGGCTGCCCTCGGCCGCGCGATTCTCGACGGGCTTCCTCGGCCGGCGTGCTCGGCGTCATCAAGCATATCCCGGGCCACGGGCGCGCCCTGGTCGACAGCCATCACGAGCTACCGGTCGTCGACGCCGGCGAGGAGGAACTCGTCGATCGATCTCGAGCCGTTCGAGCGGCTTCGCGGCGCGGCGATGGGGATGACCAGCCACCTTCTCTACAAGCAGTGGGACGCGGAACGGCCGGCGACGCAGTCGCCGATCGTCATCCACGACATCATCCGCCAGCGGATCGGCTTCGACGGCTTCCTGATGAGCGACGACATCGGGATGGAAGCGCTTGCGGGCGATCACGGCCAGCGGGCCGCGGCGTGCGTCGCCGCCGGCTGCGACGTCGCGCTGCACTGCGACGGCAAGATGGAGAACATGGTCGCGGTCGCCGACGGCGGTTCCGGCGCTGACCGCCGAAGGCGAGGCGCGGCTGTCACGCGCCATGGCGCTGACCTTCACGCCGGACGAAGGCGTGGATTTCGCCGCCGCAGTCGAGAAACGGGACGCGCTTCTCGCGCCTGGCCCGACTTATCCACAGGAGTCTGGGCTTTTCCCTTCGCAGATGGGGCCTTAGGGCTAATCTTGCCGCATGGGGGTGGAAACGCTCGATCTTTCGGCCGGCTCGGACGAGCTGACCTCAACCTGGACGGGTGGGAAGGGCCGCTCGACCTGCTGCTCAGCCTTGCGCGCGGCCAGAAGGTCGACCTCGCGCAAATCTCCATCCTGCAGCTGGTCGACCAATATCCCGACTATCATCGCCAACGCCCGCGCGCTGAAGCTCGAGATCGCCGCCGATTATCTCGTGATGGCGGCGTGGCTCGCCTATCTGAAGTCCTGCCTGCTGCTGCCGAAGGACCCGGAGCAGGACCCGAGCCCCGAGGAAGTCGCCCTGCGGCTGCAGATGCGGCTGCAGCGGCTCGACGCCATGCGCGAGGCGGGAGCCCGGCTGCTCGGCCGCGACCGCCTCGGCCGCGACGTCTTCGTCCGCGGCGCGCCGGAGGGCCTGCGCCTGGTCCGCAAGTCGGCCTGGCAGGTCAATCCGTTCGAGCTGTTCTCGGCCTATGGCACGGTCAAGGCGCGAACCGCGCCGGCGATGCATGTCGTCCATGCGCGCTCGGTCATGTCGCTGGATGACGCCATCGATCGCGTCAGCCGGATGATCGGCATGGCGATCGACTGGACGGAGATCGGACAGCTTTCCTGCCCGACAGCGACGATCCCGCCTATCGCGCGCTCGGCCCTCGCATCGAGCTTCGTCGCCGCGCTCGAGCTTGCCCGGCGCGGGCGGCTCGACATCCGGCAGGACGGGCCGTTCACCCCGCTGAAGGTGCGCGCCGCCTGATGGACGAGTTCGCCCGGGCAGTCGAAGCGACATTTTCGCCTCTTCCGAGCCGCTGACCATCGAGGACATCCAAGGTCACGCCGGAGAGGGCGACGTCGCCGCGGCCCTGAATGCGCTTGCGGAAATCTACACCGGCCGGGGCATCGAACTGGTCGAGCGCGGCGGCCGCTGGCATTTCCAGACCGCTCCCGACCTCGCGCATTTGCTGCGCCGAACGCGCGAGGAGCCGCGCCGGCTGTCGCGCGCGGCGACCGAAACGCTGGCGATCGTCGCCTATCACGAGCCGGTCAGCCGCGCCGAGATCGAGGCGATCCGCGGCGTGCAGATCTCCAAGGGCACGCTCGACGTGCTGATGGAGGCGGGCTGGGTGCGCACCGCCGGCCGCCGCGAAGGGCCCGGGCCGGCCGTTGCTGTACGCGACGACGCCGGAGTTCCTGACCCACTTCGGGCTGGCCTCGCGCAAGGACCTGCCGGGTATCGAAGACCTCAAGGCGGCAGGCCTTCTCGACCCGCTGGAACAGGCGTCTTCGAGGCGCTTGGACAACTGCAACTGGAAAGCGAGGAAGAGGAGGACTAGATGGGTTCCGAACGGGGCCATACGGCCCTGACTAGCGGAGTTCACCATGGGTTCCTTCAGCTTCTGGCATATCCTGATCCTCGCGATCATCATCCTGCTGCTGTTCGGCGGGAACCGTTTCTCCGCCATGATGGGCGACGTCGCCAAGGGCCTGAAAAGCTTCAAGCAGGGCATGTCGGAAGACGAAAAGCCCGAGGAGCGCCGCGATCCGCGGTCGCTGCCCCGCAGCAGCGACCGTCCCATCGACGTGACGCCCGAGCCGCGGCGCACGGAAGAGCCGCTCCGCCGCCCCGCCGACGACCTCTAAGCCGCTCTAGCTCCGGCCGGGCCGATGTTCGGCGTCGACACTTCCGAGCTTATCCTCATCGCGGTTCTGGCGCTGATCTTCATCGGCCCCAAGGACCTGCCGATGGCCTTGCGCACCGTAGGGCGCTGGGTCGGGCAAGTGCGGGGCATGGCGCGTCACTTCACCTTCGGGCATCGAGAATATCATTCGCGAGGCCGAGCTCGAGGAGATGGAGAAGAAGTGGCGCGAAGAGAACGACCGCATCATGCGCGAGTATCCTGCACTGACGGACCGATACTGCCGCCGCAAGCGGAGCAGCCGACGCTGCCGCTGGATGAGGCTGCCGGAGCCGCAGTCCGATCTGCCGCCCGAGAAGCGCGAACTGCCGTGAAGGACATCGACGACACCAAGGCCCCGCTGCTCGAGCATCTGATCGAGCTCAGGAGGCGACTTGCTCTGGTCGCTCGGCGGCGCTCGCCTTGTTCTTCAGCTGCCTCTACTTCGCCAAGACGATCTTCGCCTTCCTGGTCCAGCCCCTGCTGGCGGCCGGGCAGGGCAAGGTCATCTACACCGACATCTTCGAAGCCTTCTTCGTCGAGGTGAAGGTCGCGCTGTTCGCGGCGCTGATGATCGGCTTCCCATTCTTCGCGACGCAGATGTGGAAATTCGTCGCGCCAGGCCTCTACGCGAAGGAGAAAAAGGCGCTTCTCCCATTCCTCCTGTTCACGCCGGTGTTCTTCACCGGCGGTGCGGCCTTCGCTTACTACGTGGCCATGCCCTGGGCTCTGCATTTCCTGCTGAGCTTCGAGGGCAATGTCGGCGGCGTCCAGCAGGAAGCGCTTCCGGGCGTCGGCAATTATCTGAGCTTCTGCACCCGCTTCATGTTCGGCTTCGGCGTCGCCTTCCTGTTGCCGATCCTGCTGATGATCCTGGAGCGGGCCGGGCATCGTCACCCGCGAGCAACTGGTGAAGTCGCGGCGCTACGCGATCGTTGCCTCGGCAGCCGTCTCGGCAGTGCTCACGCCGCCCGATGCGGTGTCGATGCTCCTGCTGATGGTGCCGCTCTACACGCTGTACGAATTCGCCATCCTCGCCATCCGCGTCACCCACTGGCGCCGCAGTCGCAAGGAAGCCGCCGCTGCCGCGACCGCCGAATCAGATGCCTGAGATATAATGAGGGCCCGGAAGCGCCACCGGGGGGGGGGAGGGTTAGCGGTTTCGGGCCCATTTAAGTGGATAGCGAGAGCGGGGGGGCAAAAGGTCACTATCCGAACAACAAAACGCGCCTTCTTCCGTACCGGTTCCGAGCCGGCGAAACTTTTTTCGTCACAGCCGTAACGACTTCGCAGCCTAACTGGTCGGGAAATACCGGCAATTCAACGCTATAGCGGCCGAGCTTGCGTTCCAGCGTCGACCGCAGCTGCTTGGCGAGGCCGGAAATGATCCGCTCGAACTGAACTTTTTCCGCGATCGCCGTCCTCGTCGGGATGAGGACCTTGCTGTTGAGCGTCAGGCGCGCAGTCAGCTCGCTGGTTCGACGAAGGGAGATTTCGACGGGATCCTCCGGCGTCCGAAGCATCGCGAATTCGACGATTTCCGTGACCAGGAACGCGACCGAGACGGCGACGTCCTGCGTCGTGTGGGCGCCTTCGAGATCGAGTTCGATCCGCAGCCCGCGAGCCGTTCTCGGGCGCTGCGGCGCGAATCTCCGCGGCGAGCTCCGACAGCAGCGGGCGAAGCGAGATCCCGCGATTCTCCTCCATCTCGGCGAAATGGTTGCGGTGAACGATCGCCAGCGCGCCGACGCGGCGGCTGATCGAGCCGTAGGCGGCGCGGGCGTGCGAGCGTCTCGGCGCTGCGGCCATGGATGTTGATCAGCGATGCCACGACCTGGAGGTTGTTCTTCACCCGGTGATGCACCTCGCGGACCAGCCGGCGCTGGCCTTCGAGCGCACCGGCCATCTCGCGTTCGGATTCTTCGACCCGGGTCACGGCGCGAGCAAATGCATCGCGAGCTCCTGGATCTCCGTCGCCGGACCGAGCTTGCGCGGAAGCAGCAGTTCCGCATCGCCCGGCTCATATTGCGACGACCGATCGCTGCAGCAGCTTCAGCGGCCGGATGAACAGGCGCGTGACCAGCACCCAGCTCAGCAGCGCCGGCGATCAGCCACATCAGCACCGGCAGCAGGAGCAGCAGCCGGTCGCCGGTCGCATGATCACGGCACCTCGGTGCCGACGATCATTTCAGCCTGGCCGTTCGCCGACCGGCCAGCGGTCATCGAGAAGCGCCGCTCGCCGGTTCGGCGGCGATCGCGTGATGATCGGCAGTTCGTTTCGGCCCCTGTCGAATAACCAGGTTTCGACCTCGGGCGCTGCCTCGCGCGAGCTCGCTGCGCAATTCCTCGAGGGAAATCGCGCCTGTCGCCATGCCGCCGTTCACGCCGACGCGAACGTCAATTCCTCCTCGTTCGGCAGGACCCGAGCGCGATCGCTCCCGGCGCGACCAACGGAAGCATTCGCGTCTCCGGCACCGTTGCCGACTTCGCAGATTGGCTGGCCGTCGACGGTTGCCAGCTCGAATTGCTGCGCCACGCCGGAGTGACGGTAAGCGATTGCGCGGACCGCGTTGCAGGCGGTCGCGCCGTTGGTGATGCGGCCGTTGGCGGCGATGCGCAGGGCGAGCGCGTTGCGCGCAATCAGGCTTTCGACACCGCGCGTGGCAAGCCGCGCCTGCTCTTCCGCCTGCGCCCGCAGGACATTGTTGGCGTCGCGGATGCCCTGGCTCGCCGCCCATACCAGGCCGATGCCGATCGGCAGCAGCGCGGCGGTCAGGATCAGGAAAAGTTTGACTGCGGTCGGCAGTGCCGCAAAGCGCCGAGCGGCTTCGCTCAGCATGTCGCGTTTCCGGTCAACGGCTCAGCTGAGTTTCCCGAGCAAGTCGCTGAAATCGTCCGGCACGGCTTCGCGCAGCGTATCGTCATAGATCGTGCGCAAAGCGCGGCCGATATCGCTTGCCCGCTGCTTGCGACCCTTCTTGCTCTTCAGACGCCTTGGCGAGGCGTCGCTTTCTTTTCAGCGCCGCCCAATGAGCCGCCCTTATCCTTAACACTCAACCTTCTCGTCCCCCTTGCGCGGGTACAAGCGCGCCTCGTTTAACGTCCAAGCCTTGCGGTGCAACGGGTTTAGGAATGTTCGCCACCGAAGAGGCGAACAGACGCTGCTGGATGGCTGCGTCACAAACCCGCAGCAACCTTGCCGCGCGAAGCGGAAACCAAACGTCGTTTCTTTTGTTCCAGCCACCGGCACATCTTCGTCGGGGGACGCGCACCGGCAACGACTGACTCGGCCCAACAGGGTTGCATCAATCGTTACGCGCGCTCAAAGGTCCGCCGTCTCACGACTGGGAGAATTCGAACATTATGTCGCTTGGTCAGGAACTCGCACCGCATCTGCCTTTCCTGCGCCGCTATGCCCGCGCCCTGACCGGCAGCCAGACGCATGGCGACGCTTTCGTCCGCGCAACGCTCGAGGCGATTGTCGCGAAGCCCGACGAATTTCCGCGGGACGTCGATCCGCGCCTTGGCCTGTACAAGACGTTCCACGCGATCTGGTCGACGGCCAATGTCGAGGAAGGCGAGGAGCCGCAGCAGGATTATTCGGGCGCCGAGGGAATCGCTCAGGCGCGCCTGTCGCGAATCACGCCTTTGTCCCGTCAGGCGCTTCTCCTTACGTCGCTCGAAGGCTTTTCGTCCGACGACGCCGGCTATCTGATCAACGCTTCGCCCGAAGACGTCGATTCGCTGGTCGCCGAGGCGCTTGAGCGAGATCGAACGGCAGACGCTCGCCGATGTCCTCATCATCGAGGACGAGCCGATCATCGCGATGGATATCGAGACGATCGTCCGCGACCTCGGCCATAATGTCACCGGTGTCGCCGTTACGCGCGACGAGGCCGTTGCCCAGGCTCGCCAACACCCGCCGGGACTGGTCCTCGCCGACATCCAGCTCGCCGACGATTCGAGCGGTATCGACGCGGTGAAGGACATTCTCGCCGAATTCTCAGTGCCGGTGATTTTCATCACGGCATTCCCGGAGCGGCTGTTGACGGGCACCCGTCCGGAACCCACTTTCCTCATCACCAAGCCGTTCCAGCGGTCCACGGTGAAGGCTGCCATCGCGCAGGCGCTGTTCTTCGACGCAGCGACGGTGCCGGCCTAAACCTTAGCCGTAACGCTGGCGGAACATGGTGTCCGAAGGCGCGTTGGCGCGTGGAACACATGGCTTGAGAGAATGATGAGCGACGAACGACCGGAACAGGTAACGACGACTGAAGCGCGCGCGGGCTACACGCCTCATATGACGCGCTACGTCCTGGGGGTCGGTCTCGCTTTGGTGGTGGTGGCATTCGCGATCATTTATTTGTTCGCGGCAACCTGACGTCCATCCGTCAAATCATTCTCCTAAAGATGTGTCCCCGGTTCATGTCGAGCCGGGTAGCCCTTGTGAAACGGGTGGGGATTTAGTGGCCGAAGACGAAGATCAGCAGGCGGGCGACGAGGCCAACCCAGCGGCTCCCGCCGAATGGGCCCCGCTGCCTGACCCGGAGTTCAAGGAGCAGCTCGCCGCGGTGATTCCGCATCTGCGCGCCTTCGGCCGCTCGCTTTCGGGTAGCCGGGATCTCGCCGACGACCTTGTGCAGGAAACGCTGCTGAAGGCCTGGGCCGCTCGCAAACGCTTCCAGGCCGGCACGAACATGCGCGCCTGGACCTTCATCATTCTGCGCAACCTGTTCCTCAGCCAGATGCGCCGCGCGCGCTTCAAGGGCGAGTGGGACGAGCTGACTGCGTCGAAGATTCTGGCCGCTCCCGCCAGCCAGGATCGGCACATCGAGCTCAGCGACATGCAGCGTGCCCTGATGCACCTGCCGCAGCCGCAGCGCGAGGCGCTGATTCTCGTCGGTGCCGGCGGCTTCGCCTACGAGGAAGCGGCAGAGATTTGCGGCTGTGCGGTCGGCACGATCAAGAGCCGCGTCGCGCGCGGACGCGTCGCGTTGGAAGGCCTGCTGTCCAGCGGCAAGCTGCCCTCACGCCGTCAGCACCGCACCGATCCGAACAAGTCGGCGCTTCAGACCATCATGGGAGAGGTGGACGACCTCAGCCGCGACCATGAAGGCCTCAGCACCGGCAATCACGAAATCTGAATCGGCTCTAGTTCAGCCGGCGAAGAAGTTCGGCGAAATCCTGTTCGCACCGCTCTTCCATCGCCGGAGAGAATGCTCTCCGGAGTGCGGCAGTTATGCCGGCGTGTGCGGGCGGAATATCGACGCGAATGATTCTGCGGTCCATGTTGATATCCGACGCACCATTGGATCTACGCTCCGTATCCATGGTCCGGTGTTGAACGACCGACCGGCTTGGAGGTTTCGCTGGACGTGCCAAATGCGCGACGAACTGACCAAAGTTCGACGCATGTCGACGAGGCCCGCCGGGCCGAGGCCTTGTCCCGGGCCAGCAATTTCTCGCCCTTCCTGAGGGATATCGCCGCGGCTCGTCCGGATCTTACGAAAACTTTCCTCGGACAAGGCGCGGGGCCGGCGGTCGCGGCGGCGCGGGCCGTGTCGGCGGAGACGGTGGATGCGGAACTTCGGCGGCGTCGAACAGGCGTCGCTCTCGCTATCGCGCTGGGCGACCTGGCGGGCGAATTCACCTTCGAAGATGCGACTCGCAGGCTGTCGGACTTCGCCGACTCGGCAATCGATGCCGCGCTCGCGACCGCTCTGAAAGAGCGCGTGCCGGACGCCGAGATGCGCGGGATCACGGCGATCGCGCTCGGCAAGCTCGGCAGCCGCGAGTTGAACTATTCGTCCGACGTTGACCTGCTGCTGCTGTTCGACCCCGAGGTCATGCCGCGGCGCGAGCGCGATGACCCGACGGAAGGCGCTGTCCGCGTTGGTCGCCGGATGATCGAGCTTCTGCAGAAGAGGACCGAGGACGGCTATGTCGTCCGCGTCGACCTTCGCCTTCGGCCCTCGCCGGAAGTCACGCCGATCGTCCTGCCCATCAACGCGGCCATCTCGCACTACGAATCCAGCGCGCTGCCCTGGGAACGGGCAGCCTTCATTCGGGCGCGCGTCTGCGCCGGTGACAAGGTGCTGGGCGAGCATTTCCTGCAGTCGATCCAGCCCTTCGTCTGGCGCCGTTCGCTCGATTTCGGAGTGATCGAGGAAATTCGGGAGATCTCCGCGCGCATCCGCGATCATTTCGCGCAAGGGGCGAGGCTTGGGCCCGGATACGATCTAAAGCGCGGCCGCGGCGGAATTCGCGAGGTCGAGTTCTTCGCCCAGATCCAGCAGATGATCCATGGCGGGAGAGACCCGGCCGTTCGCGAGCCTGCGACGCTGGACGCGATCGAAGTGCTTCGGTCCGCCTCGCACATCACAGACGCGGATGCCGCGGCGCTGACCGACGCCTACTGCCTTCTCCGCACGATAGAGCACCGCGTGCAGATGGTCGAAGACGCGCAGACGCACCTGCTGCCGCTGGACCGGGACGCACTGGACGGCGTCGCGCGTCTGCACGGCGTGCAGGCCGGAGGCGAGCTCATCGACCTGCTGCGACCCCACGTCGATGCGGTCGAGACCCTTTTCAACTCGCTCGCCCCGGCCAGGGAGGGACGGCTGTCTGCCGATCCGGACATATTGGTGAGGGAGCTTGGCGAGCTCGGATTCGCCGATACTGACGTTGCCTTGAAGAGGATCGCGGAGTGGCGGTCAGGGCGCGCTCGTTCGCTTCGTACCCCCGCGGCGATGACCGCCTTCGAAAGCATGCTTCCCGCCTTGCTCCGTGAGATTGCCGCAAGTCCCGACCCGGAGCGCGCGCTCAACCTTCTCTCCGACATTGTCGAGAAGCTCTCGAGCGGCATCAATCTCTATCGCCTGCTCGAGGCACGACCTCAGCTTGCGCGGCACCTTGCGTTGATCCTGGCCTATGCGCCGCCGCTTGCCGGAATGCTCGCGCGCAGGCCCGACCTTCTCGATGGCCTCATCGACGAGTCCAGCTTCGCCCTTCCGCCGGAGCCAGAAGCGATGGCCGAACGGCTGCGTGAGGCGATGAAAGGAGAGCCATACGACCGTGCTCTCGACCGCGCGCGGAGACTGGTGAACGAACGACGCTTCTCGCTCGGCGTCCAGCTGATCGCTGCCCACGCCGACCCGCTCGACGTGGCGATGGGCTACAGCAATGTTGCGGAAGGCGCGGTCGGGGCGCTCGCCGAACTGGCGTGGGAAGAGTTCGCTGAGGCGCACGGACGGATCGAAGGCGCCGAGTTGATGATCCTCGCCCTTGGACGCCTGGGTGGCCGTGCCCTGACCCACGCATCCGACCTAGACCTCATCTACATCTATGACGCACCTGCCGGCGCCATGTCGGACGGCCGCAAGTCGCTGAGCGCTACCGATTATTTCAACCGTCTCGCCAATCGCGTCACGGCCGCGATCAGCGTTCCGACCGCCGCCGGGCCGCTCTACGATGTTGATACGCGGTTACGACCCCAGGGCGGCGAGGGAATGCTCGCCGTCTCGCTGGAGGGCTTCGCCAAATACCAGCGGACCGAAGCGTGGACCTGGGAGCATATGGCGCTCTGCCGTGCGCGCCCGATTTACGGCTCGGCGGAGAAGCGCGACGAGCTGTGTGAGGTCATTCGGTCGATCCTCGGTGGGCCGCACGACCCGGTAAAGATGCGAGCCGATGCGGCCAAGATGCGCGACGACATGGCGCGGCATAAACGGCCGTCCGGCCCTCTCGACATCAAGCTCGGTCCGGGCGGCCTGATCGACCTCGAATTTGCCGTTCACACGCTCCAGCTGGCGCATGCAAAGGGCCTAGATCCGCGACTCGAATATGCCATCGCAGAGCTGGCGAAGGACGGCCTGATCGATGCAAGCTACGACGCGGACTTGCGGCTGCTGAGCCGAATGCTCGTCGTCATGCGGCTGGTCGCCCCGGGCAGCAATGAGCCGCCCGAAAAGTCGCGCGGGCTCGTTGCATCGCTGTGCGGGCACGAGAGCTGGGACTCGCTGCTTGCGGCGCACGATGCGGCGCGGCAGAGGATCGCTGGACTCTGGCATTCGGTGAAGGACGCGCGATGATCAACGAAGGGGACAAGGCTCCGTCACTGACGATGACGGCGAGCGACGGCAGCGAAGTGAACCTAGCGTCGCCGGGCCAGCCGCTGGTGGTCTACTTTTATCCGAAGGACGACACGTCCGGATGCACCAGGGAAGCACAGGACTTCACCGAACTTGCGGGCGAATTCAGCAAGGCCGGCGTGAAGGTTGTCGGCGTCTCGCGCGACCCCATGAAGAAGCATGAAAAGTTCATCAGCAAGTACGACCTCGCCGTGCCGCTGGCATCAGACGAGGACGGCCGCATCTCCGACGCCTTCGGTACGTGGGTCGAAAAGTCGATGTACGGGCGCAAGTACATGGGCATGGAGCGCGCCACCTACCTCATCGGTGCGGACGGCAAGGTCCTGCGCGCCTGGCGCAAGGTGAAGGTCCCGGGCCATGCGCAAGAAGTGTTGAAGGCGGCTACAAGCGCCTCCAACTAGGTTTGAAAGGGCGAGGCGCGCGTGATAGCGCCGCGCCAAGCACATTCAGGAGCAGGCCTTGGCCGAGTTTCGCCTTCCGAAGAACAGCCGCATCACCAAGGGGACGACCCACCCCGCGGAAGAGGGCAAGCGGCTCAAGACGTTCAAAATCTATCGCTACGATCCGGATACGCCGGCGAACCCGCGGTACGACACCTACACGATCGACCTCGACAAGACGGGGCCGATGGTCCTCGACGCGCTCATCCGTATCAAGAACGAGGTCGATTCCACGCTGACCTTCCGGCGCTCCTGCCGCGAAGGCATTTGCGGCTCCTGTTCGATGAACATGGACGGCCGCAACGGCCTCGCCTGCACGACCGCGATCGAGGACATCAAGGGCGACGTTCGCATCACGCCGCTGCCGCACATGGAAGTGGTGAAGGACCTCGTTCCCGACCTCACCCACGTCTACGCGCAATATTCGTCGATCCAGCCGTGGCTGAAGTCGGTGACGCCTCCGCCTTCGGGACGTGAGCGCCTGCAATCGCCCGAAGATCGCGCGAAGCTCGACGGCCTCTACGAGTGCATCCTGTGCTTCTGCTGCTCGACCGGTTGCCCGAGCTATTGGTGGAATTCCGACCGCTTCCTTGGTCCGGCGGTGCTTCTGCAGGCCTATCGCTGGCTGGCGGACAGCCGTGACGAGGCGACGGGTGAGCGTCTCGACGACCTTGAGGATCCGTTCCGCCTGTATCGTTGCCACACGATCATGAACTGCGCGAACGTCTGCCCGAAGGGCCTGAATCCGGCGAAGGCAATCGCGGAGACCAAGAAGCTTATTGCCGAGCGCGCTGCCTGATGGGGCAGGAGATTGGGCTGCCGAGCGGCGCCCAGCCGGACGCGGACAATGAAGGCTGGTATAGCTGGGGCGAATTTCCGCGCGGCTCCTTCGCATCGGCCACGGGCAAGCTCCTGTTCAAGCCCGACGGGCCAAGGCGCGGCATCTGCCGCATGCTGCCCACCGAGATGCACATGAACATGGGCGGCTCGATCCACGGCGGCGCGGTGATGAGCTTCATCGACATGGCGATGTTCGCCGGCGGCCGCTGTGCCGGGATGTCCCAGGGCCATTATGTGACGCTCGACATGACCACGCACTTCCTGGCGCGTGGCAAGGTCGGCATTCCGCTTGACGCTCATGTCGAGCTGGTGAAGCAGACACGCAGTCATGTCTTCCTGCAGGGCGTCGTCCGCCAGGGCGATGACGCCTGCTACAGCTTCACCGGCACGCTGAAGCGCATCAAAGACCGAAACGCACCGGCATGAGCGGGCCGGTAGGCAGCGCCTACCAGGAACTGGTCAGGGCAGGGGAGCTCAAGCCCGATCCGGCGCAGGAGCGCGCGGTCGCGGCGCTCGATCGGCTTGCGGCGGAGTTGCAGGACGGCCGGTCCGGGCTGCTCGGCAAGCTGCTCGGTAAGAAGAAGACCTCGCTTGCCGGCGTCTATCTCTGGGGCGGCGTCGGCAGCGGCAAGTCGATGCTGATGGACCTCGCCTTCGACCATATCGACGTGAAGCCGAAGCGCCGCGTCCACTTCCACGCCTTCATGCTCGAAACCCACGCTCGGCTTCGCGACAAGCGCCAGGACGAAGAAGGCGATCCGCTGGAGCGCGTTGCGGAGGACATCGCCGACGAGGTGAAGCTGCTCTGCTTCGACGAGATGGTCGTGAACAACCCCGCTGACGCCATGATCCTGTCTCGACTGTTCGAACATCTAATTGAGCGCGGCGTACGCGTCGTCACCACGTCCAACCGTCCGCCGAGCGACCTCTACAAGGACGGCCTCAATCGTGAGCTGTTCCTGCCCTTCATCGACCTGATCGAGAGACGCTTCGACGTGATCGAGGTGAACGGCCCGACCGATTACCGCCTGCACCGCCTGTCCGGCGTGAATGTGTGGCATGTGCCGAATGGACCGGAAGCGACCAAAGCCTTGAGCGAGGCCTTCTTCCGCCTGACCGACTACCCGGTCGAAGATCGCGCGAAAGTGCCAGCCGAAGAGCTCGACGTCGGCGGCGGGCGCAAGCTGCACGTTCCCAAGAGCCTCAAGGGCGTCGCCGTCTTCTCGTTCAAGAAACTGATTGGGCAGGCGCGTGGGGCCGCCGATTATCTCGCCATCGCCCAGCGTTTCCACACGATCATCCTGGTCGGCATTCCGGTCATGACGCGCGAGATGCGCAATGAAGCGGCACGGTTCGTGACTTTGATCGACGAACTCTACGAGCATCGCGTGAAGCTGCTTGCGGCCGCGGATGCCGAGCCGGCCGGGCCTTTACCCGCAGGGCGACGGCAACTTCGAATTTCAGCGCACCGTCAGCCGGCTCGAGGAAATGCGCAGCGCCGAATATCTGGCGGAAGGGCATGGCATCGACCGCGCTTGACCGGTCTCTAATCGCCACTAGCCTCGCGTTTCTGCTTCGAGGGGAGAATCAATGAAGCGTCTCTTGGCCTGTGTGCTCGCCGCGCTCTCGACGTCCGCAATCGCCGCAACCAATCCGGTCACCGTTCCCAGCAAGCTCGATGCGAAATGGCAGGCGAAGACCCGCGCCATGCTGGAGCAGGCGATTGAGATCCCGACGGTGATGAAGCGCGGCAACATGCTCAAGATGACGGAGCTGGTCGCGAACGAGCTGAAAGCCGCCGGCATCCCAGCCGAGGACATCAAGATTCTCGAGCATGAGGGCCTTCCCGGCGACAAGACCGCGACGCTGATCGCCCGCTGGCGAGCGGACAAGCCGACCAAGAAGCCGATGCTGATCCTCGGCCACATGGACGTCGTCGAGGCGAAGCGCGAGGACTGGACGTTCGACCCGTTCGAATTCCGCGAGCAGGACGGCTACTTCCTCGGCCGCGGAACGGCGGACATGAAGACGGGCATCGTCGCGACGACGCTGGCGCTGACGAAGCTCAAGCAATCGGGGTTCAAGCCCAACCGGGACATCATCCTGTTCTTCACTGGCGACGAGGAGACGGCGCAGAATGGCGCGCTCAAGGGCTCGACCGAGTGGCGCGAACTCACTGACGCCGAGTTCGGTCTCAATGCAGATGGCGGCGGCGGAGCTTACGACCGCGAAGGACGGGCCCTCGGCTTCGGGATGGATGCCGCGGAAAAGACTTACCAGACCTATTTCCTGACCACCCGCAATCCGGGCGGCCACAGTTCGCGGCCGCGTCCGGACAATGCAATCTACGACCTGGCCGACGCGCTGAAGAAGGTGCAGGCGCATCGGTTCACGCCGGTGATGAATGACGTGAATCGCGCTTATTTCACTGCGCGGGCCCAGGATGAGAAGGGCCCTCTGGGCGATGCGATGCGGCGCTGGCTGGCCGACCCCAACGACGGAGCGGCGGCGGATGCAATCGAGGCCGATCCGCTGGAAGTCGGCAAGACGCGCACGCGCTGCGTCGCAACCATGCTGGAGGGCGGACATGCCGACAATGCCTTGCCGCAATCGGCGCGGGCCACGGTCAATTGCCGTATCATGCCGGGCGTGGAGCCGAAGGCCATTGAGGCCGAGCTCAAGGCGGCGGTCGGTCCGAAGGTCGAGATAGTCCCGGACCCAGGCTTCATCGGCAAGCCGACACCCGTCCTGCCCATCCTGCCGCATGTTCTTGCGGCCTATGAGAAAGCCGTGAAGCAGATCCACGGCCCGAACATGCGCGTCATTCCGAACATGACGACGGGGACCACCGATGCGAACTTCTTCCGCTCCGTCGGAATTCCGGTCTACGGTGCGGACGGCGGCTGGGGCATTTCGCCCGATGACGAACGCTCACATGGACTCGACGAGCGAGTACCGGTTCGTGCCGCCTATGATGATGTGATCCACTGGGAGACGATGATCCGCGATTTGGCCGGTCGCTAGGGTCGGCGCGGTGCTGCGCTTCCTGTTTGCCGCGCTCGGACTGATCGCAGCCGCGGCAACGGCATCGGTTCCTCCTCCGCCGCCGGTAGTGCTGGTGTCAGCAGACATGCGCCCGCACCAGAGCCTCGACGGCGCCTGGCACTGGTCGGTCGACCCCTACCGCGACGGAAAGGCGGGCTTCCATGGCGGCGGCCCGGGATCGAGCAGCAACCGCTTCGCCGACATCGTGCAGGCCGATGTCGCGGCGCGCGAGCCGACGGCCTTGTTCGAGTTCGACATGCAGCGGTCGCCGGTCGCGCATCTGCCGAGTGCATGGATCGGCCATTCGCCGGAGATGCGCTACTACAACGGCCTCGTCTGGTATCAGCGGACGTTCAACGTCACGGCGCCTCGAAAGGGTCGGACGTTCATCCGCTTTGGCGCGGTCGATTATCGCGCCGACGTCTATGTAAACGGCAAGGCCGGTCGGCACGCATTTCGGCGGCTTCACGCCGTTCGCCTTCGAGGTGACGGACGTTCTCCGCTCCGGCAGCAACCAGATTACCGTTGGCGTGGACTCCGAACGGAACGACCTCGACGTGCCGCCACCGGTGACCGACTGGGAGAATTACGGCGGGATCACGCGCTCGGTGAGCCTGATCACTGTGCCGGAGACCTTTATCGACGATGCTTGGGTGCGCCTGGGCAAGGACGGCCGGATTGTCGCTTCGGTGCGCCTGAATGGGCTTCAGATGGGGAAATCACCGGTAAGGCTGCGCATCCCGTCGATCGGCCTGACCATCGCGGGAGTAACCGATGGCGAGGGCAATTGGACCGGAAGCGCGCCTGCGCCTCGATCCCTTCGCAGGTGGTCGCCGGAGACACCGATACTCTACGATGTTCGGTTCGAGGGCGCTGGAGACATCGTCACCGATCGCGTCGGCTTCCGGACGATCGAGGTCCGCGGCAACGACATCTCGCTCAACGGCAAGCCCATCTTCCTTCGCGGCATTTCGATGCATGAGGAGGAGCTTGGCGCCAATCCTGTGCGGGCGATCACCCCGGCAGCAGCGAGAGCGCTGCTGTCCGAGATCAAGCAGAGCCTGAACGGCAATTTCGTCCGCCTCGCGCACTATCCGCATAGCGAGGTCATGACCCGCGCGGCGGACGAGCTTGGTTTGCTCGTGTGGAGCGAGATCCCCGTTTACTGGCGCGTCGAGTGGAGCAATCCGGGCACGCTGTCGCTGGCCAAGACCATGCTTCGCGAGAACATCCTTCGTGACCGCAACCGAGCCTCGATCATCCTGTGGAGCGTGGGCAACGAGACGCCGATCAATGATGCGCGGAACGCCTTCATGCGCTCGCTGGTCGCCGAAGTGCGGGGACTGGACGACAGCCGCCTCGTCACCGCGGCCTTGCTCAGCGGCCGAAAGGACAATGTGCAGACCGTCGACGATCCCCTTGCAAGCGATCTCGATGTGCTCGCGGTGAACACCTACAACGGCTGGTACACGCCCGATCCGCTGGCGAGCGTGCCGTCCATCGAGTGGCGGTCTCCGGTGCGGAAGCCGCTGATCTTCTCGGAGTTCGGGGCGGATGCGCAGGCGGGCTATCACGACGACGCCGCCAGTCCGCACAAGTTCAGCGAGGAATTTCAGGCGGAATATTACCGGCAGACGCTGGCGATGATGCGCAAGGTGCCGTTTGTGCGCGGGCTGAGCCCGTGGTTGCTCAAGGATTTCCGTTCGCCTCGGCGGCAGCATCCGGTGTTCCAGCAAGGCTGGAATCGAAAGGGCCTGATCTCGCCGACCGGACAGCGCAAGCAGGCGTTCGAAGTCCTTGCCGAGGAATATCGAAGACTCGAAGCAGCCGGCCGCTGATCCCATAGAAAAAGGGCCGGAGGCGAACCCCCGGCCCTTCAATCTTGCCTGAGTGGCAGGACTTAGAAGTCCATTCCGCCCATGCCGCCGCCGCCCATAGCGGGCATTGCCGGCTTGTCGTCCGGCAGTTCGGCGATCGTCGCTTCCGTGGTGATCAGCAGGCCGGCAACCGAAGCTGCGTCCTGCAGAGCCGCGCGGACGACCTTGGTCGGGTCGATCACGCCAGCCGCGACGAGGTTCTCGTAAACCTCGGTCTGGGCGTTGAAGCCGAGCGTCGGGTCGTTGGCGTCGATCAGCTTGCCGGCGACCACGGCGCCGTCATGGCCCGCATTCTCCGCAATCTGCCGCACTGGCGACTGGAGCGCCTTGCGGATGATGTCGATGCCGCGGGTCTGGTCGTCGTTCTCGCCCTTGAGGCCGTCCAAAGCCTTGGTGGCGTAGAGCAACGCAGTGCCGCCGCCCGGAACGATGCCTTCCTCGACCGCGGCGCGGGTCGCATGGAGAGCGTCGTCGACGCGGTCCTTGCGCTCCTTCACCTCGATCTCGGACGCGCCGCCGACCTTGATGACTGCAACGCCGCCGGCGAGCTTCGCCAGCCGCTCCTGCAGCTTCTCACGGTCGTAGTCGGACGTGGTCGTCTCGATCTGCGAGCGGATCGCGGCCACGCGAGCCTCGATCGCGCTGCGCTCACCGGCGCCGTCGACGATCGTGGTGTTGTCCTTGTCGATCGTGACGCGCTTGGCGCTGCCGAGCATGTTGAGGGTGACGCTCTCGAGCTTGATACCGAGATCCTCGCTGACGACTTCGCCGCCGGTCAGGATCGCGATGTCCTCGAGCATTGCCTTGCGACGGTCGCCGAAGCCCGGAGCCTTGACGGCCGCGACCTTCAGGCCGCCACGCAGCTTGTTGACGACGAGCGTGGCCAGGGCCTCGCCCTCGATGTCCTCGGCGATGATGAGAAGCGGACGACCCGACTGAACGACGGCTTCCAGGATCGGGAGCATCGCCTGCAGGTTCGACAGCTTCTTCTCGTGGATCAGGATGTACGGATCCTGGAGCTCGACCTGCATCTTTTCCGGATTGGTGATGAAGTAGGGCGAGAGATAGCCGCGGTCGAACTGCATGCCTTCGACGACGTCGAGCTCGAATTCGAGACCCTTCGCTTCCTCGACGGTGATCACGCCTTCCTTGCCGACCTTTTCCATGGCTTCGGCGATCTTCTCACCGACTTCCTTGTCGCCGTTGGCGGAGATGATGCCGACCTGGGCGATTTCCTGTGTGCCCTGGACATCCTTGGAGCGGCTCTTGAGGTCCTCGACGACCTTGATGACGGCGAGATCGATGCCGCGCTTCAGGTCCATCGGGTTCATGCCAGCCGCAACCGACTTCATGCCTTCGCGGACGATCGACTGAGCCAGGACCGTCGCGGTCGTGGTGCCGTCGCCGGCGATGTCGTTGGTCTTCGAGGCCACTTCGCGCACCATCTGCGCACCCATGTTCTCGAACTTGTCCTTGAGCTCGATCTCCTTGGCGACGGTGACGCCGTCCTTGGTGATGCGCGGAGCGCCGAAGCTCTTGTCGATGACGACGTTGCGGCCCTTGGGACCGAGAGTGACCTTCACCGCGTTCGCGAGAATGTCGACGCCGTTGAGGATGCGTTCACGCGCATCACGGGCGAATTTGACTTCCTTGGCTGCCATCTGGCTACCCTTTCAATTTTGAATGTTCACGAATGTTCACGCTCACGAGCGTGATCCAGTCAGCCGACGATCCCGAGGATGTCGCTTTCCTTCATGATGATCAGGTCTTCGCCTTCCAGCTTGACCTCGGTGCCCGACCACTTGCCGAACAGGATCTTGTCGCCCGCCTTCACATCGAGCGGAGTGATCGTGCCATCATCGGCGCGAGCGCCGGTTCCGACGGCGACGACTTCGCCTTCCTGCGGCTTTTCTTTGGCGGTGTCGGGAATGATGATCCCGCCCGTGGTCTTTTCCTCGGCGTCGACGCGACGAACGAGGACACGGTCATGAAGCGGCCTGAAACCCATAGCCTGTAGCCCCTTGTCTCTCAGATGTTGAACATGCGCGTTGGCACTCCCACAAGGAGAGTGCCAGCGATGCAGCGCATATGGGTTGGCCGTCACGGGCCGTCAACACCCGTGCGACGATGAATTTCAGGCTGTCCTTGCCGTCAGCCCCAGCCGTTCGCGCCAGATCCAGCGAATGAGCATCAGCACGGAAACGATCCCGAGACCGAGAGCCAAGCCGGTCCAGATGCCGACACCTTCCCAACCACGCCAGAAAGCGAGCCACACGCCGGTGCCGAGCCCAATGACCCAATAGCCGAGGAAGGCGAACAGCATCGGCACCCGCGTGTCGTGAAGGCCGCGCAGCATGCCGGCACCGACGACCTGCGCCCCGTCGAAGATCTGGAAGATTGCGGCAATGGCGAGGAATTGCACCGCGAGCATGGCCACCCGGCCGCTGCGCGCCTCCGGCTCAAGGAAGAATCCGACGAGCGTATGGGGCAGCGCCCACATCAGCAGGGCCATGACGGTCATGAAGGCCACGCCAAGGACCCATGCCGTCCAGCCTGCACGCGTCATTGCGGTGCGGTCGCCGGCGCCCAGGGCACGGCCCACCCGCACGGTGGCCGCCTGGCTCAATCCCCACGGCACCATGAATGCCAGCGCCGCGATCTGCAGGGCGATGGCGTGGCCGGCGAGGCTGTCGGCATCGATCAGGCCCATGAGATAGGCGGCCGCACCGAACACCGCGCCTTCGAAGGCGAAGGCAAAGCCGATCGGAACGCCCAGCTTGAGCATGTGGCCGAGCCGTTGCCAGTCGGCACGCCACCAATTTCCGAACAGGTGGAAGCGGCGGAACTGCCGATCGGTAACGATCACGACGAAGACGGCAATGGCGATCAGGCTCCAGACGATGGAACTCGCCAACCCTCCGCCGAAGATGCCCAGTTCGGGCAGGCCCAAGCGACCGAAAATCAACGCCCAGCCGAGCAAGGCGTTAGCGACCACACCCACGGCGCTGATCGCCAGGACCCAGCCGGGCCGCTCCACGGCCGCAAGGAAATTGCGCATCGCCTGGAACAGCAGCCACGGGAACAGGGTCCACATATAGCCGCGCAGGAAGATGCCGCCGTCGCGAGCCAGTTCGGGTTGTTGGCCGAGCGCAAGCATGACCGGTTCTGCATTCCACAGCAGGAGCCACAGCGGCACCGTGGCGAAGGCACAGAGCCACAGGGACTGGCGGAACGTGCGCCGGACATCGCGTACGGAACGAGTCTTCGCCCCCAGCGCGGTGGCCATCATCGGCGCAGCGGCGGTGATGATCCCGAACGCCGCGAACCCGAGCGGCCAGGTCAGGTTGATGCCGAGCGCCGATGCGGCCAGCTGGCGTGGGCCGAGCCAACCCATGAGCACGACGTCCGTCGCCTGGATGAACGCGAAGGTGAGGTTGGACAGGATCAGCGGCCAGGCGAGCACGAGCGTCGCCCGAAGCTCCTCGCTCCAGGTGCGCGCGGGCGCGCCTGCCGAAATCCCTACTGCTGCATCCATGGCGCGGCCCTAGCCGTGCCGAGGGGTGTCAGTCGAGGTTCGGGCGGAGCCAGCGCTCAGCCTGATCGAGGTCCACGCCGCGCCGACCTGCGTAATCCTCCAGCTGGTCGCGGCCGATGCGGGCGACGCCGAAATACTGACTGTCGCGGTGGCCGAAGTAGAAGCCGGAAACGGCGGAGGTCGGCAGCATTGCGAAATTCTCGGTCAGAGTGACCTCGCCCGGGTGTCCGCCAAGCATTTCGAACAGGATCGGCTTGAGGCTGTGGTCTGGGCATGCCGGATAGCCGGGGGCCGGACGGATGCCGTTGAACTTCTCCCGAATGAGGTCGGCGTTGGACAGATGCTCCTCGGCATAGCCCCACAGGCGGTTGCGGACTTCGGCGTGCAGGACCTCGGCAAAGCTCTCGGCGAGGCGGTCCGCTAGCGCCTTCAGCAGGATGTCGGAGTAATCGTCATTCTCGGCCTTGAAGCGCTCGAGATGCTGTTCGAGCCCGTGGATTCCCACCGCGAAGCCGCCGATCCAGTCCTCGCCCTCGGGATTGATAAAGTCGGCGAGGCTCATGTTCGGACGGCCCTCGCGCTTCTTCACCTGCTGGCGAAGGAAGGGGATGCGGGTCCAGTCGTTGCCGGCGAGCACGAGGACGTCATCGCCCTCGCGCTTGCAGCGCCACAGGCCCACCGTCGCCTTCGCGGTGACCCAGCGCTCAGCGATGATCTGGTCGAGCATCTTCTGCGCGTCGGCGAACAGGCTGCGCGCGCTCTCGCCGACAACCTCGTCGTCGAGGATCGCAGGGTAGTTTCCGGCCAGCTCCCAGGCGCGGAAGAAAGGCGTCCAGTCGATCGAGGCGCGAAGGTCCGCAAGCGGCCATTCGCCGAACTGGCGGAGACCCGGATATTTCGGCGCGGGCGCCTGGCCCTCCGGATCGTAGGCAAAGCCGTTGGCGCGGGCGGCGTCCAGCGAGGCCAATTCGCTCTGGCCGCTACGCGAGCGGGCGATGCGCAACGCGTCATATTCCTCGGCGGTCTTCGCGACGAGCGGATCGCACTGCGTGTCGGAGACCAAAGAGGAGGCCACGCCGACCGCGCGGCTGGCGTCGAGGACGTGGATGACCGGCCCTTCGTAGGCTAGGTCGATGCGCAGCGCGGTATGTGCCTTGCTGGTCGTCGCGCCGCCGATCAGCAGCGGGGTCTTAAGGCCCAGCCGCTGCATCTCGCTGGCGACCGTTACCATCTCATCGAGCGACGGCGTAATCAGGCCCGAAAGGCCGATCATGTCGGCATTGTTATCGTTCGCGCATTCGAGGATCGTCTGCCACGGCACCATAACGCCGAGGTCGATGACCTCGAAGCCGTTGCACTGCAGGACGACGCCGACGATGTTCTTGCCGATGTCGTGAACGTCGCCCTTCACGGTCGCCATCACGATGCGGCCCTTGCCCTGCGTCGCGCCTGTCTTTTCCTTCTCCGCCTCGATGAAGGGGATGAGGTGGGCGACCGCCTTCTTCATCACGCGGGCTGACTTCACCACTTGCGGAAGGAACATCTTGCCGGAGCCGAACAGGTCGCCGACGACATTCATGCCGTCCATCAGCGCGCCTTCGATGACGTGGATCGGCCGCTCGGCCTGCTGCCGCGCTTCCTCGGTATCCTCGACGATGTGGGCGTCGATGCCCTTCACCAGCGCGTAGGAAAGGCGCTCGGTCACGGGCAGGCTGCGCCATTCGGCGAGCTTTTTCTCTTCCGCCGCGTCGGTGCCCTTGTAGCGTTCGGCCAGCGCGATCAACGTTTCGGTGGCGTCGTCCTTGCGGTCGAGGATGACGTCCTCGACGGCCTCGCGAAGCTCAGGGTCGATCGCGTCATAGACGTCGAGTTGGCCGGCGTTGACGATGGCCATGTCCATGCCCGCCGGGATGGCGTGATAGAGGAACACGCTGTGCATCGCGCGCCGGACGGGCTCGTTGCCGCGGAACGAGAAGCTGAGGTTCGACAGGCCACCGGAGATGTGGACGCCGTGGCAACGGCGGCGGATTTCAGCCGCGGCTTCGATGAAGTCGATGGCGTAACGGCGATGCTCGTCGATGCCTGTCGCGATGGCGAAGACGTTCGGATCGAAGATGATGTCCTGGGGTTCGAAGCCGTCCTCGGTGAGCAGCGTATAGGCGCGTTCGCAGATTTCGACCTTGCGCTGAGCGGTGTCGGCCTGGCCCACTTCGTCGAACGCCATGACGACGACGGCCGCGCCATAGGCCCGGCACTTGCGCGCGAGTTCGAGGAACGGGCCTTCGCCTTCCTTCATGCTGATCGAATTGACGATTGGCTTGCCAGACACGCACTTGAGCCCGGCCTCGATCACGCTCCACTTGGAACTGTCGATCATGACGGGGACCCGGGCGATGTCGGGCTCGGCGGCAATGCGCTTGAGGAAGATGGTCATGGCCTGCTCGCTGTCGAGCAGGGCCTCGTCCATGTTGACGTCGACGATCTGCGCGCCGTTCTCGACCTGGTCGCGCGCGACTTCGACCGCGGCGTCATAGTCGCCGGCGAGGATCAATTTCTTGAACTTGGCGGAGCCGGTGACATTGGTCCGCTCGCCGACGTTGACGAAGCGCGCGCCTGCGCCTGCGGTATCGATCTTCGAAACTTCCATCGTCAGGCTGCAATCACCATCGGTTCAAGACCGGCAAGAAGGGTTTGGCGGGCGGCGGTCGGGACTTTGCGGGGGCTCCGTCCGCGAGAGGCCTCGGCGATGGCGGCGATGTGCGCGGGCGTCGTTCCGCAGCAGCCGCCCACGATGTTCACGAGGCCGGCGTCGAACCACTCGCTGACCTGGGCAGCAGTCTCGCTCGCGGCCTCGTCATATTCGCCGAGATCGTTGGGTAGGCCGGCGTTCGGGTAGGCCATGATCAGAGTATCGGCGAGGGTGTTGAGCGCGACCAGGTGCGGGCGCAGCTGTGAGGCGCCGAACGAGCAGTTGAGGCCGATGGTGACGGGCTTGGAGTGGCGGACCGTCGCCCAGAAGGCCTCGACGGTGTGACCGGAAAGGTTCCGGCCGGAGAGGTCGGTGAGTGTCATCGAGACCATCAGTGGAAGCTCGCGGCCGAGCGCCTGTTCCGCCTCCAGCGTCGCCATGATCGCGGCCTTGGCGTTGAGCGTGTCGAACACCGTTTCGACGAGAATGAAGTCGACCCCGCCTTCGACCAGAGCATCGATCTGCTCGCGATAGACGGCCTTTACGGTGTCGAAGTCGACTTCGCGAAAAGCGGGATCGTTGACGTCCGGCGATAGTGACAGGGTTTTGTTGGTCGGACCGAGCGCGCCGGCCACCCAGCGCGGCTTGCCGTCCTTGGCGGTGTAGCGGTCGGCGACCTCGCGGATGATCCGGGCGGACGCGCGGTTGATGTCGCCGACGAGATGCTCGGCGGCATAGTCGGCCTGGCTGATGCGGTTGGCGTTGAAGGTGTTGGTCGCCAGGATCTCGGCGCCCGCATCGGCAAAGCGCTCGCAGATCGAGCGGACGACCTGCGGTTGGGTGATATTCAAAAGGTCGTTGTTGCCCTTTTGGTCCTTGATCAGGTCGAGGCCTGCGCAATAGGCGTCGGCCGATAATTTCTCGTCCTGGATGCCGGTGCCGTAGGGCCCGTCCTTGATCAGGATGCGCTTCGCCGCTTCGGCGCGGAGGCTTTGAGAGACGGTCATGAAGCTTTCTTTTCCGCCCGGACGCCGAGCAGGTGGCAGATGGCGTAGCTAAGCTCCGCCCGGTTCAAGGTGTAGAAGTGAAAGTGACGGACGCCGCCTGCGTAGAGCTGGCCGCACAGTTCGGCGGCGACGGTAGCAGCGATCAGCTGGCGCGCTGCCGGAAGATCATCGAGGCCTTCGAACATGTCGTCGAGCCATTGCGGAATGCTCGCGCCGCAGGTGGCTGCAAAACGTCGCGTCGTGGCGACGTTCGAAACGGGCAGGATTCCGGGCACGATCTCGACGTCGAGTCCGGCGGCTGCCGCCTCGTCGCGGAAACGGAAGAAGCAGTCGGCGGAGAAGAAGAATTGGGTGATCGCCCGGTCGGCCCCGGCGTCCACCTTGCGCTTCAGATTCTCGATATCGAAGGACCGTGAAGACGAGTCCGGGTGGCACTCCGGATAGGCCGCCACCGAAACGTCGAACGGGGCCACCTTCTTGAGACCTTGGACGAGCTCGGTCGCGTCGCGATATCCCTCGGCATGCGGCTGGTATTTGGCGCCGGGCTCGGAAGGATCGCCCCGCAGCGCGACGATGTGGCGGACGCCGAGGTCCCAATATTCGCGAGCGACCTCGTCGACCTCGCCACGGTTGGCGCCGACGCAGGTCAGGTGCGCCGCGGGCGTCAGCGAGGTTTCCTTGAGAATGCGCTCGACAGTCTGGTGCGTGCGCTCGCGCGTGGAGCCGCCGGCGCCGTAGGTGACTGAGACGAAGCGCGGCTGCAGAGGCTCGAGGGTCTGGATCGAGTCCCACAGGGTCTCGGCCATCTTCTCTGTCTTCGGCGGGAAGAATTCGAAGCTGACGGCGATGTCGCCGCGCGCCTCCGCAAACAGGGGTGCGTGATTCATGATCTTATCGAGCCGGTTCATGCGGCCCTCCGCTGGCGCTGGCGGACGCTTGCTTTGACGCCCCGCCAGACGGTGACGGTCAGCTCGCCGCCTTCGAGATGTTCGACATGGTCGACGGCGACGCCGGCCGCCTTGAACCAGGCTTCCATCGTCTCATCGTCGAAGCCGAGACGAATGTGCGCGTCGCTCGTACGAAGCTCCTCGCGTCCATGCGCGGCGAAGTCGACGATGAGCAGCCGCCCGTCGGCCGCGAGCACGCGAGCGGCTTCGCCGATCGCTTCCGCCGGCGAGTGCGCATAATGCAGCACCTGGTGGATGATGATCGTGTCGGCGCTGCCGTCATCCAGCGGGAGCGCATACATGTCGCCCTGACGAAGGCTCGATGGGATCCCAGCGGCTTCCAGCTTCACCCGGGCGAGGCGCAGCATTTCCGAAGAGCGGTCGATGCCGATCGACAGATGGGCCGACCTGCCGAACAACTCGATCATTCGTCCCGTGCCGGTGCCGACGTCGACCAGACGGCCGAGCGACTGATCGCCGAGCGCGCGGCCGATGGCTTCCTCGACCTCGCTTTCCGCAACATGGAGTGAGCGGATCGAGTCCCAGACATGGGCGTGCGAGGTGAAGTAGCGGGTGGCCGCCTCGGCCCGGTCGGCGCGAATCCGGTCGAGCTTCGACGCATCCGACTGGAACAGCTTTTCGCTTTTCTCGTCAGCCCAGGCGTCGACCAGAGCGAACATCGGCAGGGAGCGCTCATCCTTCGCGATCGTCAGGAAGACCCAGCTTCCCTCGCGCCGGCGCTCGACTGCACCAGCATCGGCGAGGATGCGGACGTGGCGGGACACGCGCGGCTGGCTCTGGTCGAGAAGAAAGGCGAGCTCGCCGACCGACAATTCCATGTGGCGCAGAAGGGCGAGAATCCGCAGCCGCGTCGGGTCGGCAAGGGCCTGCAACAGGTCTGCGAGCGGCAGCGCTTCCATTCTGGAAAGCTGATATAAAGAAAACTTTATATGTCAACGTAAACGGCCGGCGAACTGATTTCGGTTCGTCGAATTGTCGATTGCGTGACTGGGGTACCGCCTGTAATGGCCCGCGCTGGCCTGAGCGATTCTATCGGCAGGCCGAGCCTGGGGCCTGGCTTAGGGCCCAAATGAGGGAGTGGAACGATCATGAAGAAGATTGCGACCGTTGCGGTCCTCGCGCTCGGCCTGGCCGCGTGCCAGGACAATGCGCCTGACAATGCCGCGAGCACCGAGAACACCATCGAGACCGAAGCTGCTGCTGACGTCAACGCGGCGACCACGGATGCCACGGATGCGTCCAACGCAGCCGACACCGCGCTCGACTCGGCCGGCAATGCTCTCGACAACGCCGGTGCGGCGGTCGAGAACGCAGCTGACGCCGTCGGTGAAGCTGCCGAAAACGCAGCCGACTAAGCGTTACTGAACTCGAAGGGGTCGCGTGGCTTGCCTGCGCGGCCCTTTTTTTTGCCCGCGAAACTGATATTTCCGGGTGTCATGCGCCGATCGGTCGCCATTCTGGCTCTATTGTCGCTTGCTGCCTGCCAACGCGAAGCGGCCGTGCCGACTTCGGAAGAGAATGCGCAGATGGACGACGCGGCGAACCTGCTCGATCAGGCCCCCAAGGACCTTGAAGCCGTCGATGACGGAGGACTGAACGCGGCGGACTCGAACCGGCTTCCCTAGTAGCCGATTACTCCCCGAAGGATCTGGCGAACGACCATCGTCGTGGGATCGACCCGATAGAGATATTGGTCGTCGTAGATGTACCTCCCCCGCGGATCGAGCGCGCCGCCATATTGCCGGCGCACCTCATAGGGCAGGGCGTTGTAGCCCATCAGCCCCTTATGGCCGCTGGGCACGCGTTCGCCGACATTGAACAGCTGCTTGTGCCGCCCGGGGGGCATGCACTCAGCGTTCTTCTTCTTGAGGCCCGGTGGGCAGCCGCCCACACCATAGCCAACGCCCTCCTTGTCGACGCCGCGCTGCGGCTTTCCGTGCTCGGAGTGATCCGGCTTCGCGACGGCAGGCGTGGACACGGCAAAGATCGCGAGTCCCGCAATCAAAAGCGCTCTTCCCATGGCGTTCACCCTACCCATCGCGCCTGAACAAGCCCTCACCAGTAGAGGTTACCCGTTCGTCAGCATTTTACAGGCTTTCGCCCTGTTGCCCCACCTTATTCGGCGGTCTAGAGCGCCGCCAACTTCGCGGCGCCGGTCCTCGGCGCTTCCGACAAAAGAAGGAAAGCAGCAGCCAGATGGCCCGCAAGAAGATTGCCCTGATCGGCGCCGGAATGATCGGCGGAACGCTCGCCCACCTCGCGGCCATGCGGGAACTCGGCGACATCGTCCTTTTCGACATTGCGGAGGGCATTCCGCAGGGCAAGGCTCTCGACATCGCCCAGGCGGCTCCGGTCGACCGGTTCGACGTCACGCTCAAGGGCACGAACGATTATGCCGACATTGTCGGTGCGGACGTGTGCATCGTCACGGCCGGCGTTCCGCGCAAGCCGGGCATGAGCCGCGACGACCTTCTGGGCATCAACCTGAAGGTCATGAAGGCGGTCGGTGAGGGCATCAAGCAACACGCTCCCGACAGCTTCGTGATCTGCATTACCAATCCGCTCGACGCGATGGTCTGGGCCCTGCGCGAGTTCTCGGGCCTTCCGCACAACAAGGTCGTGGGCATGGCTGGCGTTCTCGACAGCGCGCGCTTCCGCCACTTCCTGGCCGAGGAGTTCAAGGTCAGCGTCGAGGACGTGACCGCTTTCGTGCTCGGCGGTCATGGCGACACGATGGTGCCGGTGACCGCCTATTCGACTGTGGCGGGCATCCCGATCCCCGACCTCATCAAGATGGGCTGGTCGACGCAGGAGCGGATCGACGAGATCGTGAAGCGGACCCGCGGCGGCGGCGGCGAGATCGTCGCTCTGCTGAAAAGCGGATCGGCCTATTACGCGCCGGCGACCAGCGCGATGGCGATGGCGGAGAGCTATTTGCGCGACAAGAAGAGGCTGCTGCCGTGCGCCGCGCACCTGACTGGCCAGTATGGCGTGGACGACCTCTATGTCGGCGTTCCGTGCATCATCGGGGCCGATGGCGTGGAACGGATCGTAGAGATCGAGCTGGAGGGAAGCGCCAAGGAGAACTTCCAGGTCAGCGTCGATGCGGTCAAGGAACTATTGGTCGCGTGCAAGGGGATCGAACTCAAGCCTCGCCTAGGGAATCTCCGTAGGTCGAAATCCGTTCGAACTCGCCGCAGTCACAAGCGCATCGTAGCGTCGCCAAGCAGAGAAAGAGGGAGATATCAGATGATGCTTCCACTCGTGATTGCCGCGACCATGAACGGCGCGACCGCGTCAGTCGTCACCAACGACCAGCTTCCGGGCCTCTTCATTGCCGCCTGTCTCCAGGGCAGCGCCCGCACCGCCGACGGATCGGCAACGCCGATCGAGTTCGCCGCGCTCCCGTCCGACCTGCGGACGCGGCTGGGGAAACCGTACAAGGCGCAGGTCTTCAAGTTGAACGGTCTGGACAGTGCCTATCTCTATTCCCTCAGCTATCGGGATCGTGCGTTCAGCCCGCGAATCTGCGGCGTGGCGTCCGACGGACTTGTCCTTCGCCCGGCATCGGCTGCGTTGGAGTCCCACCTTCGTGGCGGCGCAGCGGTCGCCGGCACGTACAAGCCCATCGAGTGGATAAACGAAGCGGCAGGCTATAGGGCGCTCGCCACACGCAAGGGCAAGTACACCATCCTCCAAGTCAATTGGCTCAATGAAGAGGCTCCGCGTACCGAATGAGTATCATCGTCGACCGTAACACGAAGGTCATTACACAGGGCATGACCGGGGAGACCGGCACGTTTCACACGCGCCAGGCGCTGGACTATGGGACGCAGATGGTCGGCGGCGTTACGCCCGGCAAAGGCGGCACCACGCACCTCGGCCTGCCCGTGTTCGACACGGTTCGGGAAGCGGTCGAGGCGACGGGCGCCGACGCCTCGGTGATCTACGTTCCGCCGCCGTTCGCGGCAGACTCGATCCTTGAGGCGATCGACGCCGAGGTCGCACTGATCGTTACCATCACCGAGGGCATTCCGGTGCTTGACATGGTGCGCGTGAAAAGGGCGCTCGACGGGTCCAAGTCGCGGCTGATCGGTCCCAACTGCCCCGGCGTTTTGACACCCGGCGAGTGCAAGATCGGCATAATGCCCGGTAATATCTTCTCGAAGGGGAGCGTCGGCGTGGTCAGCCGGTCCGGCACGCTCACTTACGAGGCGGTGTTCCAGACGACCAACGAAGGGCTCGGCCAGTCGACCGCTGTCGGCATTGGCGGCGACCCCGTGAAAGGCACCGAGTTCATCGATGTGCTCGAGAAATTCCTTGCCGACGACGAGACCAAGTCGATCATCATGATCGGCGAGATCGGCGGAAGCGCCGAGGAAGAGGCCGCGCAGTTCCTTGCCGACGAGGCGAAGCGTGGGCGCAGGAAGCCGGTCGTCGGCTTCATAGCCGGCCGCACCGCACCTCCAGGCCGTCGCATGGGTCACGCCGGAGCTATCGTTTCCGGCGGCAAGGGCGATGCGGAAAGCAAGATTGCGGCGATGGAAGCGGCTGGAATTAAGGTCTCGCCAAGCCCATCTGAGCTAGGACGCACGCTCAAGGACCTTTTGGCGGCATAGGATGGCCGACGAACAAGTGACGATCATCGAACGGGAACCAGGCCCGAGCTGGGCGCGGCCGAACTGGCCGGTCGCGGAGCTGGACGACATTAACCTCGGCCTCGATCCGACCGAGGCGACGATCGAGAATGTCCGAAAGGCGTCGGAGAAGGCGGCGGTGTCGGCCGCTCCAGCCGCGGACAGCGAAGCGATACGCCGCGCAGCCGAGGACTCGATCCGGGCCATGATGCTGATCCGCACTTATAGGGTGCGGGGCCATCTTGCGGCCAAGCTGGACCCGCTTGGGCTGCACCGCAGCGATTGTCCGGCGGACCTCACGCCCGAATATCACGGCTTCGGCCCGAACGACCTCGACCGGCCGATCTGGATAGGCGGCGCGCTGGGGTTCGAGCGCGCGACTGTGCGCGAGATCGTTGCCGTCCTGCAGGCCAATTACTGCGGCACCGTCGGCGTCGAATACATGCACATCAACGACCTGGACGAGCGCCGCTTCATCCAGGAGCGGATCGAGGGGAAGAACGCCGAGATCCATTTCACGCCCGAAGGCAAGCAGGCGATCCTCGCCAAGGTCATCGAAGCTGAGCAGTGGGAAAAGTTTCTCGCGCGCAAATATGTCGGCACGAAAAGATTCGGGCTCGACGGCGGCGAGAGCGCGATCCCTGCACTCGAGTCGGTCATCAAATATGCCGGCCAATATGGCGTCGAGGAAATCGACGTGGGCATGGCGCACCGGGGGCGGTTGAACGTCCTGTCGAACGTAATGGGCAAGCCCTATCGCGCAATCTTCCACGAGTTTGCGGGCGGCGCGACCAACCCGGCCGACGTCGGCGGCTCCGGCGACGTGAAGTATCACCTCGGCACCTCGTCCGACCGCGAGTTCGACGGGAACAAGGTGCATCTGTCGCTGCTGCCGAACCCTTCGCACCTCGAAGCGGTCGACCCGGTCGTGCTCGGCAAGGCGCGCGCGGTCATGACCACCAAGGGCGACAAGCACGGCAAGCGCGTCATGCCGATCCTGCTGCACGGCGACGCCGCCTTCGCGGCGCAGGGCGTCGTGTGGGAATGCCTCAGCTTCTCCGGCCTCCCGGGATACGGGACTGGCGGTGCGATCCACTTCATCATCAACAATCAGGTCGGTTTCACGACCAGCCCGCAGTTCGCCCGTTCGTCGCCCTATCCGTCGGACGTGGCCAAGGGCATCCAAGCCCCGATCCTGCACGTCAACGGCGACGATCCGGAAGCGGTCACATTCTGTTGCAAGCTGGCGACCGAGTTCCGCCAGACCTTCGGCCGCGACATCGTCATCGACATGTGGTGCTACCGCCGCTTCGGACACAATGAAGGCGATGAGCCCAGCTTCACCCAGCCGCAAATGTATGCGGCGATCCGCAAGCACCCGCCGATCTCCGAGGTCTATGCGCAGCGGCTGGTGGAAGAGGACGTGATCGACGCGTCCTGGGCCGAGCAGCACACCAAGGCCTTCATCGAGCATCTTGAGCAGGAGTTCGAGGCAGGCGCGAGCTATCTGCCCAACAAGGCCGACTGGTTCGAGGGTCGCTGGAGCGGACTGCATCTGCCAGGCGAACCGGTGCTTGGACGGCGCAACACCGAGACCGCCGTTTCCGAGGACGAGTTGCGCAAGGTCGGCGAGATCCTGACCCACGTTCCCGATGGCGTGAACATCCACAAGACGCTGCGGCGGGTGATCGACGCAAAGAAGGCGATGTTCGACACGGGCGAGGGCTTCGACTGGGCAACGGCGGAAGCGCTGGCGTTCGGGACCCTTCTTGCCGAGGGCCACAACATTCGCCTGTCCGGCCAGGACAGCGGCCGCGGCACCTTCAGCCAGCGCCACGCGGTCTGGGTCGATCAGGAAAGCGGCGAGAAGTTCATCCCGCTGACGCATGTGGATGGCGGGCGCTTCGAGGTTCGCGATTCGCCGCTGTCGGAGTTCGGGGTGCTCGGCTTCGAATATGGCTATTCGCTCGCCGACCCGCGCACGTTGGTGCTGTGGGAGGCGCAATTCGGCGACTTCGCCAACGGCGCGCAGACGATCATCGACCAGTTCGTCGCGGCTGGCGAGGCCAAGTGGCTTCGCGCGAGCGGGCTCGTAATGTTGCTTCCGCACGGCTTCGAGGGGCAGGGGCCGGAGCACAGCTCCGCACGCCTCGAGCGCTACTTGCAGCTTTGCGCAGAGGACAATCTGCAGGTCGCCAATTGCACGACGCCAGCGAATTATTTCCACATCCTGCGGCGGCAGTTGCTGCGCGACTTCCGCAAGCCGCTGATTATGATGACGCCGAAGTCGCTGCTGCGGCACAAGCTCGCGGTTTCCTCCGTTGCTGACTTCATCGGTGAGAGTCATTTCCGGCGGATCGTCAGCGACCTTCGCCCGCCGCGGGAAGGCGAGACAAAGCGGCTGGTGCTGTGCACTGGCAAGCTTGCGTACGAGCTGATGGAGGCGCGCGACGCGGCAGGAGATCCGACCACGGAGGTCGTCCGCATCGAGCAGCTCTATCCATTCCCCTCGGAGCCGCTGGTCAAGCGGCTGGGGGCCATGCCGAAGCTCGAATCGGTCGTCTGGACGCAGGAAGAGCCGCGCAACAACGGCGCTTGGTTCTTCGTAGAGAGCCTGATCGAGGAGTGCCTGAACGAGGCCGGATTCAAGGGCATGCGACCGGTCTATGCGGGCCGTGCGGCTGCGGCTTCCCCGGCGACGGGTCTTGCGAAGCGCCATGCGTCGGAGCAGGCCAGCTTGATTGCGGCCGCTCTCGGCCATACCAGCCCTGCCGTGGAACAGCCCGCCGCGCGCCGGGCATAAAGGAGCATCGATGGCCACTGACGTAACCGTTCCGGCGCTTGGCGAGTCCATCACCGAGGGTACGCTTGCGCAGTGGCTGAAGAAGCCGGGCGATCAGGTCGCTGCCGACGAGCCGATCGCCACGCTCGAGACGGACAAGGTCAGCGTCGACGTGCCTTCGCCGACTGCCGGCGTCCTGACGGAAACGCTCGTCAACGAGGGCGACACGGTTGCTGTCGGTGCGTTGATTGCCCGCATCGATCAGAATGCTTCGGCTGGTGCCGCTGCGCCTGCCGCTCCTGCTGCACCCGAAGCTGGCCTCGCCCGCTCAGCAGGCGGCCGACGCCACCACCAACCCGGCCGGAGCCGGCGAGAACCCGCAATTGCGCGGCTCGGAACATGCGCCTGAGCCGGCGCCCGCCGAAGGCGACAATGAGTCGATCACGACGCTTTCACCGGCGGTGCGTCGCGCCGTGCTCGAGCATCATGTCGATCCAAGCAAGATACGCGGCACCGGCAAGGACGGCCGCCTGACCAAGGACGACGTCCTTGCGGCGGCGCAGGCCCAGAAGAGCGGCGGGCCAGTTCACGAGCCGGAAGCGCGCGCTCCCGCACCGCAGCCGAGCGCCGCGCCGGCGCCTGCTCCGCAGCCAGCACCTCAGGCTCAGGCCGCCACCGGCGAACGCCGCGAGGAGCGCGTGAAGATGACGCGCCTGCGCCAGACGATCGCTCACCGGCTCAAGGAAGCGCAGAATACGGCGGCGCTGCTGACCACGTTCAACGACGTGGATATGTCGGCGGTCATCGAGGCGCGCGCCAAGTACAAGGATTTGTTCGAGAAGAAGCACGGCATCCGCCTCGGCTTCATGGGCTTTTTCGTGAAGGCGGTCGCGCTCGCGGCGAAGGACATTCCGTCGGTCAACGCGAGGATCGAAGGCGATGAGATCATCTACCACGATTATCTCGACGTCTCGGTCGCCGTATCGGCTCCCAAGGGCCTGGTCGTCCCGGTCGTCCGCAATGCCGACCGGATGAGCTTCGCCGAGATCGAGAAGACGATCGCCGAATATGGCAAGAAGGCCAAGGAAGGCACGCTGACCGTCGACGACATGACGGGCGGCACCTTCACCATCTCCAACGGTGGCGTATTCGGTTCGCTGCTGTCGACGCCCATCATCAACCCGCCGCAGTCGGCGGTACTCGGCATGCACCGCATTGAGGAGCGGCCGGTGGTCAAGGACGGCCAGATCGTCGCGCGGCCCATGATGTACCTAGCGCTGTCGTACGATCACCGGTTGGTCGACGGCCGCGAGGCGGTGACCTTCCTCGTCCGCGTTAAGGAAGCGATCGAGGACCCCACCCGGCTGCTGATCGACCTTTAGTCGAGCGCCGCTCAGGCGGCGACGCGCAACTCCGGACCCAATTCATGCGCCAGGCGCTCCGCCGCGCCGGTCAGGACAGGCTCGTGCTGGTCGATCCTCCATGCGGGCGCGCTGGCAATCAATCGGCTGAAATTCCGGCGAACCGAGAAGGCCGATCCGAAGTGCATGCGGTTGTCCGACTGAAGCAGGCGCCCCGTCCGGGATCCTGTTAGCATCATGCCTTGCCATGCTCCGAACGAGTGCATCAGATTGACCGTGAAGCGCCCCAGCATCGCCGCGAGCATGCGCGGCCGCTCGGCCTCGAGCATGTCGGCGCAGGCTACCGACCAGACTGGGTCGAGCCGATCGAGCATGAGTAGGCGCTCCCAGCTTACGACGGTATTCGCGCCTCTCACTGCCTTGGCGAGCGCCTCTTCCCGCTCGCTCGCCGGGACGAAGTCGGTATGGCCCGCCTCGGTTTCGAGCACGTGGACCGAGCCGTCCCGGTCGACATCGATGATGGCTGCGCCGACGCCCTCTTCCGCCATGATCATTCCGTAGCGCCCAGGCCGGTCGAAGGTCGGAGAGGCAGAACCGCGCAACTGCTCGGTCATCCCGCTTCCGGAGCGCACGGCCCATGCCCGCGCGGCAACGTCGTTGAGGATGACGGGATCGGTTCCGAAGAAAGCGGCCAGGCCGCCGCGGCTGATCGTCCAACGCGAGCGAACCAGCGAAATACTTTCCCCGCTGGAGGCTCCCGCGATCGCCATGGCGCATCGCATTCCCCGCAGGCGGATGCCCTTCTCACGCTCATAGTTCTGCAGCGCGTCCGTGAAGGTCGGCACGCCCGCAATGTTGATCTCGAGGACCTCGGTGACTCGCGGCCGCGCAGACGGCGCTGCCGTCGCGAACCGCAAGATTCCCTCGCTCGATGCTTCGATCAAAAGCCATGAGCGCGCGCACGTCGCTTCTTCGACCATTACGAACCGCTCTCCCCCCGGTTCTGATAACGCTACCATATGCACATTAAACGCGGGTTACCAGTGGGACGCTTACCAACTGAGCAACCAACGGCCGTTCGTGCGTTTGGATGGACATGACCCTGGCTCCCGATCCACGGAAGGGTATGCCGTCGCCCGAGATCGATGAGGCGGAGTTCCGCAGGCGCTTCCTGTCGCAATACATCGACCCGGCATTTTCCCCGCTAAAGGCCGAGCTGGATCGCGTGGCGACGGCGGCGTGGGAGGGCTATTCGAACCATCGCAAGGCGCCGCGAACGCGCAAGGCGGGGACGGAGTTCGCGGATCCGAACTATGATCTCGCCGAGGACTGGATCGCCGCGCACGAAGCCGTGAAGGAGGCGCAGCGCGAGCATGAGGACCCGGCGCAGCCGCCCTGCATCCTGATCATCAACGGCTCTTCCCGTAGCGAGCACACCTGTCCGGGCGAGATGTCGAAGAGCTGGCGCCTGCTGGAGATCGCCCGCGAGATATGCGGAACCGATGGAACGTTGGTCCGCGTGCTCGACCTCTCGCGGCTAGCATCGGAGTACGGGCGGAAGATTCACCCCTGCAAAGCCTGCTTCTCGACTGCCGCCGCGCTCTGCCACTGGCCGTGCAGCTGTTATCCCAACTACTCGCTTGGCCAGACACAGGACTGGATGAACGAGATTTACCCTTTGTGGGTGCGGGCGCACGGGATCATGCTGATCAATCCGGTGAACTGGTACTCGCCGACCTCGCCGATGAAGCTGATGATGGACCGGCTGGTCTGCGCGGACGGCGGCAATCCCGACCCGACGACGACGCATGGCAAGGACGCGAAGAAGGCGAAGGAGCTTGAGCTTGCCGACTGGCCCTATCCGCGCCATCTCGAGGGCCGCGTCTTTTCCGTGATTGTGCACGGCGACGTCGAGGGTGCCGAGAACGTGCGCCGAAGCCTCGCCGACTGGCTGCGCTTCATGAAATTGAAGCCCGCCGGTCCGTCAGCCGAGCTGGACCGCTACATCGGCTACTGGAAGCCTTATGCGACGAGCCATCTGGAGCTCGACGTCGATCATGACATTCAGGAGGAGGTTCGAAACGCTGCACGGACCTTGCTGCGCGCGGTGCAGGAGCAGCGGGCCGGCAGGCTGATCGATGCCGGCGAGGGGCTCGAGCAAGTCCGCCAGAAGTAGCGCCGCGTGAGGCACTGGTCAGGACTGACTCCGCACCCTAAGTGGCGCCCACCAACTTTCCCGAGGATTTCATGGCTGATTTCGACTTCGACGTGCTGGTGATCGGCTCCGGCCCCGGCGGTTATGTCGCCGCGATCCGTGCTGCGCAGCTTGGGCTAAAGACCGCTTGCGCCGAAAGTCGGGAAACGCTTGGCGGCACCTGCCTCAACGTCGGCTGCATTCCGTCGAAGGCGCTTTTGCATGCATCGGAGTTGTTCGAGGAAGCGGCCCACGGAACGCTCGCCAAATGGGGCATTAAGGCGACGGGCGTCGAACTTGACCTCGAGGTCATGCACGGCGGCCGCAAGGAAGCGGTGAAGGGCCTGACGCAGGGCATCGAATTCCTGTTCAAGAAGAACAAGATCGAATGGCTTAAGGGTCTTGGAACGTTCGAGGGCCCGAACAGGGTCAAGGTCGGCGACCGGACCGTCACGGCCAAGGACATCGTCATCGCGACGGGCTCGTCCGTCACTCCGCTTACGGGCGTCGAAGTCGATAATTCCAAGGGCCGCATCGTCGATTCCACGGGCGCGCTGGAGCTGGGAGAAGTGCCGAAGCGCATGGTGGTCATCGGCGGTGGCGTGATCGGACTGGAGCTTGGCTCGGTCTGGAAGCGGCTTGGCGCCGAAGTCATCGTGGTCGAATTTCTCGACCAGATCCTGCCGGGCATGGACGGCGACGTTCGCAAGGAAGCGAACAAGATCTTCAAGAAGCAGGGCTTCGATTTTCGCTTGTCGACCAAGGTCACGGGGGCGAAGGGCAATGGCAAATCGGTCACTTTGACGGTCGAACCCGCCGCCGGCGGCCCTGCCGAGACGATCGAGGCGGATGTGGTGCTCGTCTCCATCGGCCGCCGCCCGAACACCGAAGGCCTCGGCCTCGACAAGATCGGCCTGAACCCGAACCAGCGCGGCCAGATCGAGACCGACCATGAGTTCCGCACTTCGGTAGCGGGCGTCTGGGCCATCGGCGACGTGATCCCCGGCCCGATGCTCGCGCACAAAGCGGAGGACGAGGGCATTGCGGTCGCGGAGAATATCGCGGGCCAGACCGGCATCGTGAACCACGATGTCATCCCCAGCGTCGTGTACACCTATCCCGAAATCGCTGGCGTCGGCCTGACCGAGGAAGATGCCAAGAAGGGCGGCGAGGTTAAGGTCGGCAAGTTCCCGATGCTCGCCAACAGCCGCGCCAAGACCAACCGTGAAACGGACGGTTTCGTAAAGGTCATCGCCGACGCGAAGACCGACCGGGTGCTCGGCGTGTGGATGATCTCGACCGTCGCGGGCACGATGATTGCTCAGGCCGCGCAGGCGATGGAGTTCGGCGCCACCAGCGAGGACATCGCCTACACCTGCCACGCCCACCCGACGCACGCCGAAGCGCTGAAGGAAGCGGCGATGGCGGTCATGGGTAAACCGATCCACATCTAGCCGCCGCGCCAGCACTTTCGTACGCAGGCGCAATGAACGGTCGAACCCGAAACCGCCGCTGGCACATCTGGCTGGCTTGGGTCGCCGCGTTTCCAATCCTGCTCTGGACCATTTCCGGCCTGGTGATGGTCGCCCGTCCGATCGAGGAAGTGCGGGGCGAGGGGTTGCTCAACGATCCCGCACCGATCCGGATGATCGGCCCGCCGATCCCGCCGCTCATCTCGGGCGTGCCGGTCCAGTCGCTGTCGTTGGAGCAGCGGGCGGGGGGGCCGCTTTGGGTCGTGAAGTTGCCGGACGGGAAGACGCGGCTGGCCGATCCTAGGACGGGGCTGCTGCTGGCGGCGTTGTCGGCAATCGACGCCCGAAGGGAGGTCGAGGCGCGCTATGCGGGCAAGGCGACCGTAAAGTCCGTCTCGCGAACCGATGCCGACAATCCGCCGCTGGAGTTTCGCCGACCCGTTGCCGCATGGCAGGTGACGATGAACGACGGCGTGCACTTCTACGTCGATGCTTCGTCTGGCCAGATCGTCGCGACGCGCACCGGCTGGTGGCGTTTCTACGATTTCATGTGGGGTCTCCACATCATGGATCCGGTCACGCGTGAGGATACGCACAATTCGTTCGTGATCCTGTTCGGCATCGTCGCGCTGGCGATGAGCGTGCTTGGTACGATCCTTCTCCCGAAGGCGCTCAAGAAGAAGGCGCGAGAGGGGTCGTCTTGACTCTTGATTGAGCGTTCAACTAAGAACTGTACATGGCGAAGGATACGCGCTGGCGGATCGTCGAAGCGGCGATGGAGCTGTTCTGGCTCAAGGGTTACGCATCGACCTCGATCGCCGACATATTGAGCCGCAGCCAGGTCAATAGCGGCAGCCTCTATCACTTCTTTCCGGGCAAGCAGGACGTGCTCCTTGCGGTGCTCGAAGCCTATCGCGACGGAATCCGCCAGATGCTGCTGGAGCCCGCGTGGCAGGGTGTATCGGACCCTGTTGAGCGCGTGTTTGCTTTGCTCGACTTCTATCGCCGGGCGATTGTGGATACCGAATGCCAGTACGGCTGTCCGATCGGCAGCCTGGCTCTGGAGCTGCACGACGCGGACCCGATCGTCCGCGAGAGGCTCGCCCAGAATTTCACGAACTGGGTCGATGCGGTCGAGGAATGCTTCCGCGCCGCCGAGCACCGTTTCGTCACAGGAACCGACTTCCGGGGACTCGCCGAGCTTGCGCTCAACGTGATGGAGGGGGGCGTCATGCAGGCGCGCACCTATCGCGATGTGGCGCACTTCGACCGGGCGGTCGCACAGTTTCGGACCTTCGTCGAAAGGATGATGGTGCGGGAAGAAGCGGCCTAGGCGGCGATCCCTGGCCCGAAGAGTTGATCGACTAGAATAGCCACTCCGCCAGGCTTGCCATGAAGCCGACGTCGCGGCGCTCGACGCGAGCGGGCGCAGAGGCGGGGCATTCGAGGCAGCGGACCTGGATGCTCGGTCCATTCAGGATCGTGCGGATGTCCGCCAGCGCCTGTGCCAGCTTGCGCTGGCCGTTGCCGAAGAAGGCGAAACCGTCGGCCGGAGCAGCACCTTCGTCACGCTCCTGCTGGGCAAGCATGTCGAGCAGCTGTTCCTTGAAGCTGGTCGGACGCTCCAGATAGGTCACGCCGCGTTCGTCGCCGAGCTTTGCGAGCTCGGCGGCCTTCGCGACCGCCTCTTCCATTCCGCCGAAGCCGTCGACCAGACCGATCTGGCGAGCGGTGCCGCCGTCCCAGACCCGGCCCTGGGCGATTTGGTCGATCTGCTGCGGAGTCTTGCGCCGCGACTGGGCGACGATCCCCAGGAAGCGGCCGTAGATGGACTCGACGCTGGTCTGGAGCAGGCGCTCCGCTTCCGGCGATGGGCCGTTGAGCAAATCGGGTTCGCCGGAAAGAGGCGTCGTCTTCACGCCGTCCGCGCCGAGGCCCAGCTTCTGCCGAGTGCCTTCGAAGCTCGGTAGGATGCCGAACACGCCGATCGAGCCGGTGATAGTCGAGGGCTCGGCATAGATGAAGTCGGCGGGTGTCGAGACCCAATAGCCGCCCGACGCGGCGACGTTACCCATCGATACGACGACGGGAAGCTTGCGGCGCTTGGCTTCGAGGATCGCCTGGCGGATGCGCTCCGAAGCGAGAACCGACCCGCCGGGGCTGTCTACGCGGACGACCAGCGCCTTGAGATTGTCGCGGGCGAGGCCCTTTTCGATCACCTGAGCGATGCTGTCGCCGCCCGCGGTGCCGGCAGAGGCCTTGCCGTCGACGATCATGCCGGCAACGGTCACGACACCAATGGGGCCGTCGGGGCGGTCTTCCGCCGCATCCTTCAGATAGGCGGGAAGCTTGATGCGCTGGTATCCGCCGATTGCACTGTCGTCATCGCCACCAAGCTCGGCGAGCCGCTTTTCGAACGCCTGACGGTCGGCGATCTTGTCGACCAGGCCGGCATTGAGCGCGGCCTTCGCCATGTCGCCACCAGCTGCCTGAACGGCGCCGGCCGTATCGCGCATGTAGGGATCGAGCTTCGCCTTCGGCCGTGCCTTCAGGACGCTCTCGCGCCACGTTTCGAGTAGGGCATCGGCAAGAGCCTGCGCGTTCTGCTCAGCCTCCGGCGACATGTCTTCGCGGGTGAAGGGCTCGACTGCGGCCTTGTAGGTGCCGACGCGATAGACGTGCGCGGTCACGCCCAGCTTGTCGAGCAGGCCCTTGAAGTAGAGGTTCTGTCCGCCCGGACCGGCAAGGCCGACGAGGCCCAGCGGGTTGAGCCAGACTTCCGAAGCGGCGGCGGCGATCTGATAGGTGTCGTCAGTGTAGCCCGTCGCATAAGCGAGGACGGGCTTTCCGGAATCGCGCACTCGACGGATGGCGTCGGAAAGGTCCGACATGGCCGCCTGACCGCCGCCGGCGAAGCTGTCGAGATCGAGCGCCACGGCCTTCACGCGGTCGTCGGTCCGTGCACTGTCAAGCGCGGCGACGAGGTCGCGGAGGCGATATTCGCGCGCCGGGCTGCCGCCCGCGAGCAATTCGGAAACGTCGGCCTTCGAGGGCTGTTCGACAACCGGACCGTTCAATTCAAAGGCGAGAACGCCTTCGGAAATCGGTGTCGGCTTGGCCGAGAGACCGGCGTAGATCAGGCCAAAGAACATCAGCATGAAGATGAGGACCAATGCGTCCTTCACGCCGACCAGCAGCTTCCAGATTGCCCGGGCGAAACGCATCCTGATGATTCTCCGACCTAAAGTTTGGGACGACAGCTAGCCGAGATTGGAAGCCATTGCGACTCCGACTCTCTTGCGCTGCGGCTGTTGGACTGTACCGAAAACGATCATGTTTCGGCGCCTCCTGATCCTCTTCGCTCTGCTGCTTGCGCCGGCGTTTGCGCAAGCGCGTGGAATCGAGCCGGAGCTCGTCGCCGAAGGGGCGGCAGCGCCCGGTCGCGAAGTCGAGCTTGCGATCCTGATGAAGACCAGGCCGGGATGGCACGGCTACTGGCTCAATCCGGGTGATGCGGGCCTGCCGATGGACGTCGAATGGACGCTTCCGCCGGGCTATTCGATGGGACCGCTGCGCTATCCGGTGCCGACGCGGCTGACCGTCGCTGGCATCATGAACTACGTTTACGAGGACGATTACGCCGTCCTTACGCGACTGAAGGTGCCGGCCGGCGCCGCGGGAACGGTCCCCATCGCCGCAAAGGCCAGATGGCTCGCCTGCACGGACAAGATCTGCGTGCCGGAGCAGGGCGAATTTTCGCTGGAACTGGCCGTCGGTCAGCTTCAGCCCGAAGCCACCGCCCAGTTCGACGAGTGGAAGCGCGCATTGCCGCGGCCACTGGTAACCCCAGCCAGGTTCGAGATCGCAGGCAACAGGCTGCGCGTGGCCATTCCGCTTCCTCGCGGCGTCACCGTTGAGGAGCCCTATCTGTTTCCGGCTGCTGATGGACCGGTCGACTATGCCGGCAAGCAGATCTTTCGGCGGGCCGGCGACCAGTTGATCGCCGAGCTTCCGCGGCGGACTGGAGAGCCGGCCGAGTTCGCGGGCGTGCTTGCGTTCGGAGACGGGCGTGGACTGGAAATTCAGGCGCTCCGCGGCGACGTACCAAAGGGCGGCCAAATCGTCGGTGAAGACGGGGCGGAGGCAATCCTGTGGGCAGTGCTCGGAGCGATTGCCGGAGGCCTGCTCCTCAACCTGATGCCCTGCGTCTTTCCGATCCTCGCGATCAAGGCCCTGCACCTGGCGCGGAGCGGGGGCGACGAGAAGGAGGCGAGGCGCGATGCGCTGGGCTATGCCGCAGGCGCGATCGTCGGGACGGGGGCACTTGGCATTGCCCTGCTCGCGATCCGGTCCGCGGGGACGGAAATCGGCTGGGCGTTCCAGCTGCAGGACCCGCGCACCATCGTCGTTCTCCTGCTGCTGACCACGGCGATCACGCTGAACCTCCTGCGGGTGTTCGAAGTCCCATCGGTCGTCACGTCCGGCCTCCCCTCAGGCAGTTTCGGAGCGGGCGCACTTGCGGCTTTCATTGCGACGCCATGCGCCGGGCCATTCCTGGGGGTGGCGCTTGGCACGGCGCTGCTTCTTCCGCCGGTCTGGTCGATCGCCGTCTTCGCGGCGCTCGGGCTGGGGCTCGGACTGCCGTTCGTCGCGATCGCCTTCGTGCCCCGCTTGCGACGCCTGCTTCCCAAGCCAGGACCGTGGATGGTCCGCTTGCAGCGCATTCTCGCGATCCCGATGGCGCTGACGGCGCTCGGCTGTCTGTGGCTGTTGTGGCGCCTCGGCGGCGGCACGGCGCTCCAGATCGGGATTGTTTCCGCCGTGGTCGCTGCCGTGATGCTGTTCGGAGCGGGGCTGATGCAACGGCAGGGCAAGCAGACCGGCTATATCGCCACGCTCGCCGCCGTGGCTGTTGCGGGTGCCGCCGTCTGGGGAATGCCCGAGCGGCCCGCAGCCATTTCGCGGGCCGTTGAAGGTGCGGAGCTCTGGAGCGACATTGAAGTCGAGCGGGCCCTCGGCGAGGGCCATCCGGCATTCGTCTATTTCACCGCCGACTGGTGCCTCACCTGCAAGGCAAACGAGGCGACAGCGATCGACCGGGCTGAGGTGCGCAAGGCCTTCGACGCAGCGGGCGTAAAAGTGTTTGGTGCCGACTGGACGAATGGCGATCCGGCCATCACGCGGTTCCTGGAAGGCCGGGGCCGCGCGGGCGTGCCGCTCTATCTGTGGTACGCGCCGGGCAAGGAGCCCGAGGAGCTGCCGCAGATCCTTACGCCGTCGATGCTTACTTCCCGCGCTCGCCGCCAGCCTTAGTCGCGCTCCACACTTTCTTGCCGGCGACCCAGGTTTCCAACACCTGGGTTTGTGCGATGGCCATCGCATCTGCCTCGCTGATGTCGCGGTCGACGATGACGAAGTCGGCCCATTTCCCCGGCTCCAGCGATCCGATTTTCTGCTCCGCAAAGCCAGCGTAAGCGGCGTCGCGCGTGAATCCGGACAGGGCCTGCTCGAAGCTGACACGTTGCTCGGGCATCCAACCGCCGGGAGGAAGCCCGTTTACGTCCTGGCGGCTGATTGCGGCGGCGAGGCCTGGGAACGGGTTCGGTGATTCCACCGGAAAGTCGGATCCGAAAGCGATGCGCGCTCCGGACTTGATCACCGACTGCCAGGCATACGCGCCGGCGAGGCGATCCGGTCCTAATCGCTTTTCGGCCATCAGGCGGTCGCTGGTCTGGTGCGTCGGCTGCATCGACGCGATGATGCCGGCGGGCGCGAGGTGCGGAATGTCGGCGGGATCGGCGATCTGGAAATGCTCGATGCGCCAGCGGCGGTCCTTCCCGTATTTGCGCGACAACTCCTCATAGGCGGAGATCACCTGTGCATCGGCAGCGTCGCCGATTGCGTGGATCGCCAGTTGCAGGCCCTTCGATGCGGCCTGATCCGCCTGTGCGCGAAGCTCCTCGTCCGTCAGGAAGCGAAGGCCTCGCGTCTCCGGCTGGTCGGCATAAGGCTGCTTCAGATAGGCTCCGCGCGAACCCAGCGCACCGTCGGAATAGAGCTTCACTCCGACGAGCCGGAGCCGATCGCTGAACAGCCAGTTCGAAGGACCGGTCGGCGCGATGGTCGCGATTGGCCCGACGCCGCTCGAGTAAGCCATGATCCGGAGATTGAGCCGGCCGGTGCGGCCCGCCTGGTTCATCGCCGCCCAATCGGCGACCGAGGTGCCCATGTCCGCCGTAGCCGTGATGCCTGTCGCGAGGAGGATTTCCTGCGCCTTGGCGAGTGCTTGCGCCATGGTCTGCTCAGATGGAGGCGGTACCTTTGAACTGACCAGTTCCATCGCCGCGTCGACAAGCAAGCCAGTAGGATTGCCGTTGCCATCGCGCTCGATCTTGCCGCCGACCGGGTCCTTGGTTGCGGCGGTAATGCCCGCCGCCCTCAGTGCCGCGCTGTTCACCACTAATGCGTGCCCGTCGATGCGTTCCAACGTCACGGGGCGTTCGGCCACGATGACGTCCAGATCGGCTGCGGTCGGGAAACGAGAGTCCGTCCACAGTTCCTGGTTCCAGCCTCGGCCGACGATCCATGCGTGGTTCGCCCGCAACGCGGAATAAGAGCGCAGGCGTTGTTGTAGGTCAGCGACCGAGCTCGTGCCGACGAGATCGAGCTGCAAAGCTGCAAGGCCCAAGGCCATGACATGTCCGTGCGCGTCGATCAGCCCTGGCAGCAGGGCGCGTCCCCCGACGTCGACACGGCGGTCGATCGGGACGACAACGCCGGCGCTGCTCCCCCTTAGGACCTGGACCACCTTGCCCTGGTCATTGATGACCAGCCCCGTGAAGCGGTCGATCTTGCCGTCGGCAGTGATCTGAAGCCCGCGCGCATTTTCGACGAGGGTCGCTGGGATAGCGGGAGCGGGGAGGAGCGCGATGGCGAGCGCTGCAAGCATGCGTCTGTGCATGAACGAGGCGATAGCATTGTTCGCGGCGGCAGGAAGAGCTAGCGCTTGCTCCATGCTTCATCCGGCGTCCATGCAGCCCCCGACCATCGATGACATCCGCGCCGCCGCGCAGCGCATTGAAGGCGCCGTCATCCGCACGCCGATGATGAAGAGCCGCACTTTGAGCGAAATCATCGGCGCGGAAATCTGGCTGAAGTTCGAGAATCTCCAGTTCACCGCCGCCTACAAGGAGCGCGGCGCCCTCAACAAATTGCTGCATCTGACTCCGGAGGAGCGTGCGCGCGGCGTGATCGCGGCCTCGGCCGGCAATCATGCGCAGGCGGTCGCCTATCACGCCAAACGGCTGGGGATTCCGGCGACGATCGTCATGCCGCTGCACACGCCGACGATCAAAGTGTCACAGACCGAGGGGCATGGCGCGAAGGTGCTGCTTCACGGCGCGATGTTCGACGATGCCTACGCCCACGCGCACGAGCTGGAGAAGGCGGAAGGCTATGTCTTCGTCCACCCGTTCGACGATCCGCAGGTGATTGCGGGTCAAGGGACGCTTGGGCTCGAAATGCTCGAGGACGCGCCGGAGCTCGACATGATCGTCCTGCCGATCGGCGGCGGCGGGCTGATGTCAGGCGTCGGAATTGCTGCGCGGTCGATCAAGCCGGATATCGAACTGATCGGCGTCGAGGCGGAACTCTATCCCTCGATGAAGACCGCAATCGACGGCCAGTTCCGGCCGCTCGGTGGAGACACTTTGGCCGAGGGCATTGCTGTAAAGGAGCCGGGCAAGCTCACCTCGCGTATCCTCGCCGAGATCGCCGATGAGATCATCCTCGTCGCCGAGCGCGATATCGAACGCGCCGTCGCGATCCTTGTCGCCATCGAGAAGAGCGTTGTCGAGGGAGCGGGCGCTGCGGGCCTCGCGGCGATGCTGGCCGATCCGGCACGGTTCGCGGGGAGAAAGGTCGCTACGGTTTTGTGCGGCGGCAACATCGACACGCACCTGCTCGCCTATGTGCTGGTGCGCGACCTTGCCCGGCAGGGGCGGATGGCGCGGCTCCAGATCGCTGCGCAGGATCGGCCGGGTGCGCTGGCGGCCATCGCCAGCTGCTGTCAGCAGGCCGGCGTCAACATCATCGAAATCAATCACAGTCGTATCTTCACGCGGCTTCCGGCCAAGGACACGGTGATCGAGGTCGAATGCGAAGCGCGCGATCCGGAGGCCATCGAACATTGCATCCAGCTGCTCCAGGAAGCCGATTTCAAGGTCGACCGCGCCTCTCTGGATTAAACTTCGTCAATATCGCGACCTTCCCACTCCGGGACAGCGCCTACATTAACCCTCTTTTCCGTGACCCAACTCTTTTCAACAGCGTTTACCAGTCGCATAAAGTGTTGCGTAACCATCTGGGAGGCGAGTCCGCTTGAGCGCACCGTTCCGGTTCCCGAAGTTCTTCGTGACCAACCCTTCGCCGTGCCCGTACTTGCCGGGCAAGGTCGAGCGGAAGGTGTTCACGGAATTGTCGGGCCGCCATGCGGGCGAACTCAATGAGGCGCTCGGTCGTATCGGATTCCGCCGCAGCCAGTCGGTCGCGTACCGGCCGAGCTGCATCGATTGCTCGGCCTGCGTATCCGTGCGCGTGCTGGCGGCCGAGTTCACGGCGACATCGACCCAACGCAAGATGCTGCGCAAGCATTCCGATTTGGAAGTCACCGCCTGCAAGCCATGGACTACGCAGGAGCAGTACGAACTCCTGCAGCGCTATCTTGAGGTTCGCCATCCGGGCGGCGGCATGGCGGAAATGGACGAGAGCGACTTCGCCGACATGGTCGAGCAGACGCCCGTCCGCACTTACCTCGTCGAATATCGCGAGCCGTCGAAGGACGGTAAGCCGGGCAAGCTGGTCGGGGCCTGCCTGTCGGACCAGCAGGGCGATGGCCTGTCCATGATCTACAGCTTCTTCGATGTCGGCGGATCGCGCAAAGGGCTCGGCACCTACATCATCCTCGATCACATCCTTCGTGCGGCGAGGGCGGGGCTGCCCTATGTCTACCTCGGGTATTGGGTCGAGGGCTCACCGCGCATGGCGTACAAGACGCGCTTCCGTCCCCTCGAGCGACTTGGCCGCGATGGCTGGCGGCGGATGGACGACGCGGAAGCGGACGCTGCGGCTAAAGCTCTGCCCGAGCAGCTCAGCCTGCCGATCCGCGGCGAACGCAAGCGCCTGCTGATCAACTCCTGAACTTCATCCGAAATGGACGCGGTCGCGTCCTTTGAGGCCGTCCTTTCGATTAAGCTGCGGCGGCCGCCTGCAAGCAGCTGTTAACCCATAAGGGCTAGCGGCAACGGGCCGTATCGAAGGCGAGCCGGGTGTCGAAGTCGAATCGTAGCGAGCCTCTGGCTCTCCACCACAGTTGGCCGATCTTCGAGCAGGCGCGTCATTTCGATCTCGGCTGCGTGCTGAGTTGTGCCGTCACGGACATCATCGAGCCGGCGCAGGTCGGCGCGCTTGGGCTGCATCACGCAGGCCTGTGGGAATGCGACCTGCTCGACAACAGCCTGACTTGGTCGGGCGGCGTATTCGACATCTTCGGCCTGCCGCGCGGCGCGCGCGTCGCGCGCGATGAAGCGGTCGCTTTCTACTCCGAGGAATCCCGCGCCGCGATGGAACGGCTGCGTGCGCATGCGATCAAGCACCAGCGCGGGTTCACGCTGGATGTGGAGATCAATCCCGCGATCGGCGGCCGCCGCCGGATGCGGCTGATCGGCGCTCCGGTCTGCGAGGGGGGACGAGCGGTTCGCCTGCACGGTCTGAAGCTGATCGTCTGAAATGAAAAAGGCGGAGCGCCTTTCAGCGCCCCGCCTCTTCACCCACCCCTAGGGAATTTGGTTACGCTACGGCCGCCGCAGGCGGGTCCAGCTCTTCGGATTCCGGATCGCGCAGCACGTAGCCGCGGCCCCAGACGGTTTCGATGTAGTTCGCGCCGCCGCAGGCTAGGCTCAATTTCTTGCGCAGCTTGCAGATGAACACGTCGATGATCTTGAGCTCGGGCTCGTCCATGCCGCCATAGAGATGATTAAGGAACATCTCCTTGGTCAGCGTCGTGCCCTTGCGGAGCGAAAGAAGCTCCAGCATCGCATATTCCTTGCCGGTCAAATGCACGCGGGCGCTGTCGACCTCGACCGTCTTGGCGTCGAGGTTCACGGCCAGCTTGCCGGTGCGGATGACCGATTGCGAATGACCCTTCGAGCGGCGCACGATCGCGTGAATGCGGGCGACCAGCTCGTCGCGGTGAAACGGCTTGGTGACGTAATCGTCGGCGCCGAAACCGAGCGCACGAACCTTGCTGTCCATCTCGCCGATGCCCGACAGGATCAGGACCGGCGTGCCGACCTTCGCCGTGCGGACCTTCTTCAGCACGTCATAGCCGTGCATGTCCGGCAGGTTCAGGTCGAGAAGGATGATGTCGTAATCGTAGAGCTTCGCGAGGTCCAAGCCCTCTTCGCCCAAGTCAGTCGTGTAGACGTTGAACCCTTCGGTGCCGAGCATGAGCTCAATGCTCTTGGCAGTCGTCGGTTCGTCCTCGATCAGCAGTACCCGCATGCGATTTCCCCCCACCCTTCAACCGCGAGCGTTACGCTCTCTTAACGGCCTTGAAGCGGTCATTAACCATTCGATGTCTGAAGGCAAAAGGTTAATAATGTGTAACGCGCTGGATTCCCTTGGAATCGTTGCGCAGGAGTCACAGACGGCTAAGAGGCCGTTGATGCTAGACCAACGGATCCTCTTCATCGACGCCGAAGCGATGGTCATCGACAAGCCCGCGGGGCTGCCGGTCGACACTCCGCGGAGGGGCGGGGACAGCGTCGTCGCGCGGCTTGGCGAACTGAAGCAGGGCTTCCAGCGGCCGCCGACGCCGATGCACCGGCTCGATCAGGATACGTCGGGTTGCCTTCTGCTGGCGCGCTCGCCCAAGGCGAGGTCTTCGCTGCAGAAGGCGTTCGAGACCCGTCAGGTCGAAAAATATTATTTGGCGGTCGTGGAGGGCGTGGTCGAGAAGGACGTCGGCACGATCGATCTCTCGCTCGGGAAGAGATCCAGCGCGGATGCCGGTTGGCGGATGGTTGCAGATGCCAAGGGCGACACGGCGATTACGCATTGGCGAAAGATTGCGGTCCGCGGGGACCGGACCCTCCTCGAGTTCCGCCCCGTCACGGGCCGCACGCATCAACTTCGAGTGCATGCGCGCGAAGCGTTCGGGCGCGGCATAGTCGGAGATCGGGTGTACGGCGTGCCAGGCGGTCCGATGCTGCTCCACGCTTCGCGGCTTGTCCTTCCGCGTGAGAAGAAGGCCATGATCGACGTAAGTGCGCCGCTTCCGGAACATTTCGGGGAATGGGCGGATGCGGCCTGAGGACGTCGTCATCCCGGACGATGCCCTGTCCGAGACCTTCCTCGCCGCCACCGGGCCGGGCGGGCAGAACGTCAACAAGGTGGCGACGGCGGTGCAGCTCCGCGTCGACCTGTTCCGGCTGGGCCTGCACCCCGAGGTCTATGAACGCCTGAAAGCCATCGCGGGCAGCCGGATTACCGGCGCAGGCGAATTGCTGATCACCGCGCGCAGATTTCGCACTCAGGACTCGAACAGGCAGGACGCCCGGCGGCGGCTGGTGGAAATGATCGCCGCCGCCCATATCGTCCAGGCGAAGCGGAGGCCGACGCGACCGAGCCGGGCCGCCAAGGCGGAGCGGGTCGACAAGAAGAAGCAGCGGAGTGCGGTGAAGCAGACCCGCGGAAGGGTGCAGTTCGACTGATGTACGATTTCAAGATCGAGGCGGCGGACAAGGCGGTCATGTACCGCGATCTCGCGTCGGCGCTGGAGGGCCTGACCGCGGGCGAGCCGGACCCGACCGCCAACATGGCCAACGCTGCGGCCTTGATCTGGGAGACGCTGCCGGATCTCAATTGGGCAGGCTTCTATCGCAACCTTGGCGGTGAGCTCGTGCTTGGCCCTTTCCAGGGCCGGCCTGCCTGCATCCGCATCCCGTTCGGGAAGGGCGTGTGCGGAGCCGCAGCCGAGACGCTCCAGGTCCAACGCGTGGCGAACGTGCATGCCTTCCCCGGCCACATCGCGTGCGATGCCGCCTCGGCGAGCGAACTGGTCATCCCGATCGTTCGGGACGGGAAGCTGATCGCAGTCCTTGACCTGGATAGTCCGACGCCTGGGCGATTCACCGAAGAGGATGAGGCGGGCTGCGTCGCTTTGTGCGACCTGCTTGCGAAGCTGCTCTAGCTCAGCTGCTCCAGGCGATCGTCGTCGAGCGATCCGGGAATGATCATCACCGGGCAGGGCAGCTTGCCCGCGTCGTTACCCGTGAAATTGGCGACCAAGGGCCCCGGGCTTCCGGCCGGTGCCGCGCCGAGGACCAAGGCGGCCACCTCCTGCCGCTCGCCGATATATTCGCGCACGACCTTCACCGGCTCGCCGCTGCGTATGACGATCGACGGCTTGACCCCCGATTCGTCCATGATTTCGCCGACGGCTCCGCTGACGACACCCTCGATCCGCAGCTTTTGTTCTTCCTCCATCGCGGCCTGCACTCCGCCCCACTGAACGAAATCCTGCGGTTCCACGACTGCCAGAACCTCGACATTTCCGTCGGTCTTGATCGCGCGCCGCGCCGCGAACCGGAGGGCTACGCGCGCTTCGGGGCTATCGTCGATGACGACCAGATAAGTGCGTTTCGGTTCGACTTCCTCCATCGACCACAAGTGCTGCGTTAATCCGCTGTTCAGCGCAAGCGACATCGTTGACGAGCCGGCTGGCCCTTGACCCGGACCGCCGCATTGGCTTTGTGCCCGAAGCCTCTTGCCCCCGGAAAGACGCTCATGCCCACCGAACTCAAAATGCCAGCCCTCTCTCCGACCATGGAAGAGGGCACGCTTGCCAAATGGCTCGTGAAGGAAGGGGACGAGGTGAAGTCGGGCGATATCCTCGCCGAGATCGAGACCGACAAGGCCACGATGGAGTTCGAGGCTGTGGACGAGGGCAAGATCGCCAAGATCCTTGTGCCTGAAGGCACGGACGGCGTGAAAGTCGGGGCTCCCATCGCCATCCTGGCGGCAGAGGGAGAAGACGTTTCCGCGGCTGCCCCGAAGCCCGATACGCCCGCGGAGCCGCCCAAGGCGGCTGCAGCTTCCGCTCCGAAGGCAGATGAGACTCCCAAACCGGCTGTTGCTCCGGCCCAGGCGCCGCTCGAGACGCCTGCTTCTCCGGCGCAAGCAGCTCAGGCACCCCGTGCCGAGGGCGACCGCGTCAAGGCGTCACCGCTGGCGCGCCGTCTCGCTCAGGCTCAGGGCATCGACCTTAGCGGTTTGCAGGGAAGCGGCCCCGGCGGACGGATCGTTCGGGCCGATGTTGATGCGGCCGTGGGCAAGGCTCCGGCGGCTGCTCCTGCTGGAGTCCCTGCAACGGCACCCGCGATTGGCGGTCATGCCGTGCTCCCGGGACCGATGGAGCAGGCGATCCCGCACCAGGCGATTAAGCTTTCGAACATTCGCAAGACAATCGCTCGCCGCCTGACCGAATCGAAGCAGCAGGTTCCGCACATCTATCTGACGGTCGACATCCAGCTCGACGCGCTGCTGAAGCTTCGCGCCGAGCTCAATGCGGGGCTCGAAAGCCGCGGGGTGAAGCTCTCGGTCAACGACCTGATGATCAAGGCGCTCGCGCAGTCGCTGATCGAAGTGCCGGAGTGCAACGTCAGCTTCGCCGGAGACCAGCTGTTCAAGTACAGCCGCGCGGACGTCTCGGTCGCTGTGTCGATCCCGGCGGGCCTGATCACGCCGATCATTGTAGGTGCGGACACCAAGAGCGTGTCGGCCATCTCGACCGAAATGAAGGACCTCGCCGGCCGCGCGAAAGAAGGCAAGCTGCAGCCGCAGGAATATCAGGGCGGCACCGCCAGCCTGTCCAACATGGGCATGTACGGCATCAAGCAGTTCGAAGCGGTCATCAATCCGCCGCAGGGCATGATCATGGCGATCGGCGCGGGCGAGAAGCGGCCCTATGTCATCAACGACAGCTTGCAGATCGCGACCGTGATGTCGGCCACCGGCAGCTTCGACCATCGCGCAATCGACGGCGCGGATGGAGCGAAGCTGATGCAGGCTTTCAAGCGGCTGGTCGAAAACCCCCTGGGAATGTTGGCCTGAGATGAAGTGGCTGACGGCACTCCTCCTGGGCGCGCTCTTGGCCTTCCTTTTGCCGATGATGCTTGGCGGGCAGGAAGGCGCCTGGATCAACAGCTGGGCGAAATGGGGCACCATCCGCCCTCTTCCGGGATCGCCCGGATTGTTGTTCTCGATCCCGCTGTTCCTGATTTCGGCGATCGGGTTCCGCCTCTTCTTCAACTGGCACACGCGCTGAGCGGCTGAAGTGGCCCATGGGACTCCCGTCATCCGCGCGACCGCTATGCCGACGCATCTCAATCCGTACGGCGGCGTGTTCGGCGGTTGGCTGATCAGCCAGATGGCGCTGGGCGCGGGCAGCGAGGCGTCGCGCGTGGTGCGCGGCAAGGCGGTGTTGGTCGCCGCGGACGAACTCCGCTTCAAGGGCGCTCCGAGCGTGGGCGACGAGGTTTCCGTCTACGTGGAGCTGGTTGAAAGCGGCCGAACGTCGCTCACCTATGCGGCGGAAGCGATCTCGCGTGAGCGGCACGGCGATGCCGAGACGCGCGTTGCCTGGGGGCGTTTCAAGTTCGTCGCGCTCGACGAGAATGACAGGCCGCGTGAAGTGGCCACGCAGGAAGTGACAAATGGCTGAATCTTACGACCTCATCGTGCTCGGCTCCGGTCCGGGTGGTTATGTCGCGGCGATCCGCGCGGCGCAGCTTGGCCTCAAGACGGCAATAGTCGAGCGCGAGAATCTTGGCGGAATCTGTCTCAACTGGGGCTGCATCCCGACCAAGGCGCTGCTCCGCTCCGCCGAGGTCTTCCACCAGATGCAGAACGCCAAGGCTTACGGTCTTGCCGCGACCGGAGTGTCGGCCGACCTGGCCGCAGTGGTCGCGCGCAGTCGCGGGGTCGCATCACAGCTCAACAAGGGCGTCACGGGGCTGATGAAGAAGAACAAGATCGCCGTGCACATGGGCGAGGGGAAGATCACCGCGAAGGGCAAGCTGTCGGTGACGGGCGCTGGTGGCAAGGCGGCCGAGTTGCAGGCCAAGCACATCATCGTCGCCACCGGAGCGCGTGCCCGCGACCTGCCGTTCGCTAAGGCCGACGGCAAGCGCATCTGGACCTATCGCCACGCGATGACCCCCGCCGAAATGCCGACCGAGCTGCTGGTCATCGGCTCAGGCGCCATCGGGATCGAGTTTGCCAGTTTCTATGCGGACCTTGGCGCCAAGGTGACGGTGGTCGAAATGCTCGACCGCGTAGTGCCCGTCGAGGATGCAGAGGTCAGCGACTTTCTCGCCAAGCAACTCAAGAAACAGGGCATGGAAATCCTTACGTCGGTCGGCGTCGAGAGCCTGAAGGCGGACGGCAAGGGCGTCGCGGCGGTCATCAAGACCAAGGACGGCAAGTCGGCCGAGCGTCGCTTCAGCCATGCCATCGTCGCCGTGGGAATCATCCCGAATACAGAGAACATGGGGCTTGAAGGGCTCGGAGTAAAAACGACCAAGGGTCACATCGACACAGACCCGATGTGCCGCACCAACGTGCCGGGCATCTGGGCGATCGGCGACGTGACCGCTCCGCCGTGGCTCGCGCACAAGGCGAGCCACGAGGGCGTCACAGCGGCCGAGGCCATCGCGCAGGAGCTGGGCAACAAGGACGTGCACCCGCACGCGACGGACCCAAAGAACATTCCGGGCTGCACCTATTGCCGCCCGCAGGTCGCCTCGGTCGGCCTGACCGAAGCGAGGGCCAAAGAAGCCGGCCACGAGGTAAAGGTCGGCAAGTTCCCCTTCATCGGCAACGGCAAGGCCATTGCGCTCGGTGAGACGGACGGCTTCGTGAAGACGGTGTTCGACGCGAAAACCGGCGAACTTCTAGGGGCTCACATGATCGGCGCGGAGGTCACCGAACTGATCCAGGGCTACACCATTGGGAAGACTGCCGAGCTGGTCGAAACGGACTTCATCCAGTCCGTCTTTCCGCACCCGACGCTAAGCGAGATGATGCACGAAAGCGTCCTCGCCGCATTCGGCCGGGTGATTCACATCTGACGAATGCACTGTCCTACAGCCGTCCTTGCGTGGCACTCAGCTTTCATTCGAAGCATATGACCGAGACCCTTTCGTTTGGGGCCGGTTGACCGTGAACATTTGTGAACATTCGATTCTGGGGGACCGATGAAGACTGTCTTGCTTGCCGCAGCTGCGGCGATTGCTCTCGCGTCGCCGGCATCTGGCGCGACGGTGATTACCGCAGATCGGTATCTTGACGTCGAAACGGGCCGCTACGTTCCGCATCCCGCCATCTTTGTCGATGACACGGGTCACATCACGTCCATCGGCGATGCGCGAACGGTGCGCTGGGGCGCGGACGTCAAGCACATCGACCTCGGCAATCGGACGATCCTGCCCGGGCTAATCGACATGCATACGCACCTCAGCCCAGCGGACATCGGCGGCTATCGCTTTCTCGAATATACCGGCAGCTTCTGGCCCATTGTCGCAACGGCGAGTGCGCGCGACATGCTCAATGGCGGGTTCACGACCATGCGGGTCGTCGGCTCGGGCGACTGGGTCGACGTCGGGCTGAAGCAGGCGATAGAGGCCGGCTATGTCGTCGGACCGCGCATTGTTCCGGCCGGCCATTCCCTGGGCGCGACCGGGGGTCATTGCGACGACACCTATCTTCCGCCGGAGCTCCAGAAGGAGGAGAAGGAAGAGGGCATCGGCGATAGCCCCGAGGAGCTCAAATTTCAGGTTCGCCGCCAGCGCAAGTTCGGCGCCGAAGTGATCAAGGTCTGCGCCACTGGCGGGGTCTTCTCCCGCGGCGATACCCCCGGCCAGCAGCAGCTTACGGAAGACGAGCTTCGCGCGATCGCCGACGAAGCGCATATGCAGGGCATCCGCGTTGCGGCCCACGCGCACGGAGCGACCGGAATCAATGCGGCGATCCGCGCCGGCATAGACACGATCGAGCATGCCAGCCTTCTCGACGACGAGAGCATTCGGCTCGCGAAGGCGCGCAAGCGGCCGGTGTGGTTCGCGATGGACATCAAGAACACCGACTACACGCAGGCCGAGGGGGCCAAGAACGGCGAACTTGCGGAGAACATCCGCAAGGACCGCGAGATCGGCCAGGTTCAGCGCGACAATTTCCGCAAGGCGCACAAGGCGGGTGTGCGCATGGTTTTCGGGTCCGATGCGGGCGTCATGCCGCACGGGATGGTCGCTCAGCAGCTCCGGGTCATGGTCGAATATGGGATGACCCCGCTGGAAGCGATTCAGGCCGCGACGCGCAATGGTGCCGAAGCGCTGGGCCGTAACGACGTGGGTGAGATTCAGGTGGGCCGTTACGGGGACATGGTCGCTGTGGACGGCGATCCGCTGCAGGATGTGACTGTGCTCGAGCGGCCCGTGGCCGTCCTCAAGGGCGGAGCGTTGGTCAACCGCAATTGACGTACGAAGCCGAATCCCGCCAGCTGAATATCGCGACCGAGTAGCCCGGGCTTTCGCCCAGCTTGAGCTCCAGGCGGTCTCGCGCATTGGAGGCGGGATGGCCAACCTCGATCGCAATAAGGTGCGCAAGGAGTTCGACGAAGCGGTGAACATGACCGCTCCGGAGCTCAGGAAATGGCTCGCCACCGAGGAAAGCCGCTCCGTGGGCTGGAAGGGCAAGGACGGGAGGGGCAGCGGAGAGAGCGTTGGGCATGCCAGCGGTCGCCGCATCGTCGCTATCCTCGGCAAGAAGAAGGCCGACCTCACGGACGACGATTACGCCCACATGCGCAAGGTGGTCGGCTACGTCCGCCGGCACCACGCGCAGGAGCCCGCCAACATTGCGACCTCCCGCTGGCGCTACTCGCTCATGAACTGGGGCAACGATCCGTTGAAAAGCTGGAACGGCTGAACAACATGCGAGTGCGTCTGTTGTGCGTTAAGACGGGTTTCCAGCGAACGGAGAAAGCACCTCATGAAGCGCGGCTTTTGCGACGATATCGACCGGCTGACGGTCGACAATGAAGACTTCCGGCGGGTGCTCTACACCGGCCAGCACCTGCAGCTGGTGCTCATGACGCTGCAGGCCGGCGAGGACATCGGCGAGGAGGTTCACGAGGACCGCGACCAGTTCTTTCGCTTTGAGGAAGGCAATGGCGTGGTCGACATCGACGGCCGCGAAAACCCTGTCGAGGACGACTTTGCCGTCATTGTGCCGGCTGGAGCCCGCCACAACGTCCGCAACACGAGCAACGCTCCCCTGCGCTTCTACACGCTCTACGGACCCCCGGAGCACAAGGACAAGATCGTCCACCGCACGAAGGAAGAGGCCGAGAAGCGGCACGCCCACGAGGAATGGGACGGCAAAACGACCGAATAATCACAGCCGTTGCGCGGGGCGTGCGCGGCCTTAAGGTGCCGCCATGCTCCGTCGCTTCATTGTCGCGGCCGTGCTGGTTTTCAGTGCCTCCGCCGCCATCGCCGCACCGACCTATATCCACGCCGGACGGCTGATCGCCGTTCCCGGCAAGGCTCCGCTCGGTCCCTCCACCATTATCGTCGAGAATGGCCGCATCGTCGAAGTGCGCGACGGCCATCAGCCGCCACCGGCGGCCGCCTCCGCCATCGACCTCCGCGATCGGACCGTTCTGCCGGGACTGATCGACAGCCACGTGCACCTGGTCAGCGACCGCGGCGGGGAACAGGGCCTGCTTGCCGACATCCGCGATGACGGCCCGCTGCACGCTTACGAAGCGCAGCTCAACGGAATGAAGACGGTGCGTGCAGGCTTCACCACGGTCCGCAATCTTGGCGACGACAAAGGCGTGACCATGGGATTGCGCGAAGCGGTCAAGCGCGGCTGGGTCCAGGGTCCCCGAATCGTCGATGCCGCGCAAAGCATCTCCACGACAGGCGGCCATATGGACGGCCGCGGGTCACTGAACGACGAGCTCGTCGCACATCTGCCCGATCCCGAGAACCTCTGCGACAGCGTCGAAAGCTGCCGCCGCGTGGTGCGTCGCCAGATCGATCGTGGCGCGGACGTCATCAAGTTTGCGACGACCGGTGGCGTGAACAGCGGCACGGGCCTCGCGACCCGCATGTTCGACGATGAGGCGAAAGCCCTGGTCCAGACGGCGCACGCTTACGGCCGGAAGGTCGCGGTGCACGCTCATGGTGCGGACGGCATCAAGCTCGCGCTGCGCGCCGGGGCGGACTCCATCGAGCACGGAACCGTCATGGACGACGAGATCCTGCGGTTGTTCAAGCAGAGCGGCGCCTATTACGTCCCGACACTGTCGACCGTGAACGGCTACATCGAGCGGCTGGCCAAGGATCCGAACGCCTATACGGGAGCGGTCAAGCAGCAGATCGAATGGCGCATCGGGATCACCGGCCAGTCGCTGCAGAAGGCTTATCCGGCGGGTGTAAAGATCGCTTTCGGAACGGACGCCGGCGTGTCCAAGCATGGCCGCAATGCCGACGAGTTCGAATTGATGGTGAAGAATGGCATGCCGCCGATCGAAGCGATCAAGGCTGCGACCGTCAATGCTGCTGACTTGCTCGGCCTCGTGAACGAGATCGGGACGATCGAGCCTGGCAAGTCGGCGGATATCATTGCCGTTGCAGGCGATCCGCTGACCGATGTGACCGTCCTGAAGTCGGTCGCTTTCGTGATGGCTCGCGGCGAGATCGTCAAAGACGAACGCTAGAGAAAGGTGGGCGCGGCTCGCGACCGCGCCCTCGCCGGAAGCTACTCCTTCAACATCTTGTCGATGTCGACGCGGTCCTTGGCCCATTCCGCCTTGGTCTTGCATTCCTGGCGGGTGACGCGGCTTCCGACGACATTTTCATAGGCGACACAGTATTTCTTCTGATCGGCGGCGGCGTTCTTGTCCGCCTTCTGCCCCGCCGAAGTGTTGGCCGCGAACGCTGGAGCGACAATGAAGGCCATCGCGGCGGCAAAGATGATCGGCTTGCTTGTCATGGTCTCGTACCCCTTTGTAACTGGGTACTGGATGCGGCTGGTGGCGCCGCGTTTCACGTCGGTTTCGACCGGGCGCGATCGCAAGTCGATCAAGTCCGTTTGTCGGTTTGCCCGGCGCGTTTGTCGTCCGTGAGGCTGACCTTGCGCGTCGAACGTGCTATTCGAAAAGTCGTGACCGACAGGAGCAAGCGCAACTTCGATCGGATGATCGAGCGGCATCGCGAAGAGATTCAGCGGCACCTCCGCGAAACGCGACAGGCCCGCGACGAGCTTGACGAGAGACTTCGAAAGGCTGCGGCTGAGGCCCGTGAGACTGCGAGACGGACATCCGAGCGTATTCAGGGGTATGTCGATGCCGCCCGGGCGGAGTTCGAGCGCTCCCGAGCCAAGCGCCCTCGGCGCAGGTTCCCTCGGCGCGGCCTGGAAGGCGGAGAGCCGGTTCCGGTCGAGCCGCGCCCGAAGCCCAAGCCGCTCATGGATGGTGCCAAAGCTCCGATCGAATAAGCCGCCCTCAAGGCGTTGACCCCTCGACGCTCGCTCGCTATGTGGCCGCTCGTCCGCGGGGCTGCGTCCTCGTTCCCCTGACGGGCAAGAGCTGAACATTGCTCATCAACGTGAAGGCCGGGTGGCCGTTGGCCGCCAGGTGTTCACGCTTTTGCTTTGGGCAAAGTAACCGCCGGGTCTTCCGGCAACATAAAGGTGAAGGGCTTCATGCCAACGATTAACCAGCTGATCCGCAAGGGTCGCGAACCGCAGAAGGCCAAGTCCAAGGTCCCTGCGATGGAACAGAATCCGCAGAAGCGCGGCGTTTGCACTCGCGTTTATACGACGACTCCGAAGAAGCCGAACTCGGCTCTCCGCAAGGTCGCCAAGGTTCGCCTGACGAACCAGCGCGAAGTCATCAGCTACATCCCGGGCGAAGGCCACAACCTCCAGGAGCACAGCGTCGTGCTGATCCGCGGCGGCCGTGTGCGCGACCTTCCGGGTGTCCGCTATCACGTGCTTCGCGGCGTTCTCGACACCCAGGGTGTCAAGGACCGCAAGCAGTCCCGTTCGAAGTACGGCGCCAAGCGTCCGAAGTAACTCGCACGAGTAAGCCCCGGACAGGTTCCGGAACAGGCTGAAGAGAAAGGAACAATCAATGTCCCGTCGTCGCCGCCCAGAGAAGCGCGAAATCCTGCCCGATCCCCGTTTCGGGGACATCGTCCTGTCGAAGTTCATGAATTCGGTCATGCTCGACGGCAAGAAGTCGGTCGCCGAAGGCATCGTCTATGGCGCTCTCGACAATGTCGAGGCTCGCCTGAAGAAGGATCCGATCAGCGTGTTCCACGACGCGCTGAACAATGTGAAGCCGGGCATCGAGGTCCGCAGCCGCCGCGTCGGCGGTGCGACCTACCAGGTTCCGGTCGAGGTCCGTATCGAGCGCGCCCAGGCTCTTGCCATCCGCTGGCTCATCACGGCTGCCCGCGCCCGTTCTGAAAAGACGATGGCCGGCCGCCTGTCGGGCGAGCTGATGGATGCGTCGCAGAACCGCGGCAACGCCGTGAAGAAGCGCGAAGACACGCACCGCATGGCCGAAGCGAACCGCGCCTTCAGCCACTACCGCTGGTAGTTTTCGTACCTATATCTGGGGAAGCCGGATCCGCCGGCTCCCCACATCGCTAAGGAAAATCTGAAATGGCCCGCAGCCATCCGCTCGACCGCTATCGCAACATCGGCATCATGGCCCACATCGATGCCGGCAAGACGACGACGACCGAGCGCATCCTTTATTACACCGGCAAGTCCTACAAGATCGGCGAAGTGCATGAAGGCACTGCGACGATGGACTGGATGGAGCAGGAGCAAGAGCGCGGGATCACCATCACGTCCGCCGCGACTACGTGTTTCTGGAGCGCTGACGAGGGCAAGGGCCCCGAGCACCGGATCAACATCATCGACACGCCGGGCCACGTCGACTTCACCATCGAGGTCGAGCGTTCGCTGCGCGTGCTCGACGGCGCGGTCGCCTGTTTCGACGGCGTTGCCGGCGTCGAGCCGCAGTCGGAGACCGTCTGGCGTCAGGCGGAGAAGTACCAGGTTCCGCGGATGTGCTTCGTCAACAAGCTCGACCGCACCGGTGCGAGCTTCGAGCGCTGCGTCGACATGATCAAGGATCGCCTCGGCGCGCGCCCGGCGGTCCTGTATCTCCCGATCGGCATCGAGAGCGGCTTCAAGGGCCTCGTCGACCTGGTCAACAACCGCGCCATCATCTGGCTCGACGAGAGCCTCGGCGCGAAGTTCGTCTACGAAGAGATTCCGGCCGACCTGAAGGACGCTGCGGATACTGCTCGTCAGGATCTCATCGAGATCGCCGTCGAGCAGGACGATGCGGTCATGGAAGCCTATCTCGAAGGCAATGAGCCCGACGTTGCGACACTGAAGAAGCTGATCCGCAAGGGCACGCTGAACTTCTCGTTCGTGCCGGTGCTGTGCGGCTCCGCATTCAAGAACAAGGGCGTTCAGCCCTTGCTCGACGCGGTCGTCGACTATCTGCCGAGCCCGCTCGACATCCCGCCGGTCGAGGGCCTCAAGCTGGACGGCGAAACGACCGAGACTCGTGCTCCGTCCGACGACGCGCCGTTCTCGGCGCTCGCGTTCAAGATCATGAACGACCCGTTCGTCGGCACCCTGACTTTCGCCCGCATCTATTCGGGCCGTCTCGATGCCGCGAGCCAGGTGCTGAACTCGGTCAAGGACAAGAAGGAAAAGGTCGGCCGCATGCTTCTGATGCATGCCAACGACCGTGAGGACATCCAGGTGGCCTACGCCGGCGACATCGTCGCTCTGGCGGGTCTCAAGGACACCACCACTGGTGACACGCTCAGCGCGCCAAACGCGCCGATCATCCTCGAGCGGATGGAATTCCCCGATCCGGTCATCGAGGTCGCGGTCGAGCCGAAGACCAAGGCCGACCAGGAGAAAATGGGCGTCGCGCTCAGCCGTCTCGCCCGCGAGGACCCGTCCTTCCGCGTGACGTCGGACTATGAGTCCGGCCAGACGATCATCAAGGGGATGGGCGAGCTCCACCTCGAGATCCTCGTCGACCGCATGAAGCGTGAGTTCAAGGTCGAGGCGAACGTCGGTGCGCCGCAGGTCGCCTATCGCGAATATCTCGCGAAGCCGGTCGAGCTGACCTACACCCACAAGAAGCAGTCGGGCGGCTCCGGCCAGTTCGGCGAAATCCGCGTCAACCTCATCCCGGGCGAGCGCGGCTCAGGCTTCCAGTTCTTCGACGAGATCAAGGGCGGCAACGTCCCGAAGGAATATATTCCCTCGGTCGAGAAGGGCATGCGCGAGACGGCGGAAACCGGATCTTTGATCGGCTTCCCGATCATCGATTTCGAAGTCCACCTGACCGACGGTAAGTACCACGACGTCGACTCTTCCGCGCTGGCATTCGAGATCTGCGCCCGCGGCGCGATGCGCGAAGCGGCCCAGAAGGCCGGCATCAAGCTACTCGAGCCGATCATGAAGGTGGAAGTCGTGACTCCCGAGGATTATCTCGGCGATGTCATCGGCGACCTCAACAGCCGGCGTGGACAGATCCAGGGCACCGACACGCGCGGCAATGCCCAGACGATCGAAGCCATCGTTCCGTTGGCGAACATGTTCGGCTACGTGAACCAGCTGCGTTCCTTCACTCAGGGGCGCGCGCAGTACACGATGCAGTTCTCGCACTATGAAGAAGTGCCGCAGAACGTCGCCGACGAGGTGAAGGCGAAGCTGGCGTAACTGTTTTTTGTTAGCTATGGGCGCGTCCGCGAACAGGGCGGGCCGCCCGAATTCCAGAGAAGAAGAGGCGTAAAATGGCGAAGGCGAAATTCGAGCGGAACAAGCCGCACGTAAACATCGGCACGATCGGTCACGTCGACCATGGCAAGACGTCGCTGACAGCGGCGATCACCAAGGTGCTGGCGGAGACGGGCGGAGCAACGTTCGTCGACTATGCCAACATCGACAAGGCTCCCGAAGAGCGCGAGCGCGGCATCACCATCTCGACCGCGCACGTCGAGTATGAGACGGCTGCGCGCCACTATGCGCACGTCGATTGCCCGGGCCACGCCGATTATGTGAAGAACATGATCACCGGCGCCGCCCAGATGGACGGAGCGATCCTCGTCGTGTCGGCCGCTGACGGCCCGATGCCGCAGACCAAGGAGCACATCCTGCTCGCGAAGCAGGTCGGCGTTCCGACGATGGTCGTGTTCCTGAACAAGGTCGACCAGGTCGACGATCCCGAACTGCTCGAGCTCGTCGAGCTGGAAATCCGCGAGGAGCTTTCCAAGCGCGACTTCGACGGCGACAACATCCCGATCGTCTCGGGTTCGGCTCTTGCCGCCCTCGAGGACAGCAATCCGGAGACGGGCCGCGAAGCGATCCTGAAGCTGATGGCTGCCGTCGACGAGTGGATCCCGACCCCGGAGCGTCCGCTGGACAAGCCGTTCCTGATGCCGATCGAGGACGTGTTCTCGATTTCGGGTCGTGGCACGGTCGTCACTGGCCGCGTCGAGACCGGCATCATCAAGGTCGGCGAGGAAGTCGAGATTGTCGGCATCCGCGACACGCAGAAGACCGTCGTCACCGGCGTCGAAATGTTCCGCAAGCTGCTCGACCAGGGCCAGGCCGGCGACAACATCGGCGCGCTGATCCGCGGTATCGGCCGTGAGGACGTCGAGCGCGGGCAGGTTCTCTGCAAGCCGGGCTCGATCAAGCCGCACACCGACTTCAAGGCAGAGGTCTACGTCCTGTCGAAGGACGAGGGCGGCCGTCACACGCCGTTCTTCGCCAACTATCGTCCGCAGTTCTACTTCCGGACGACGGACGTCACCGGCGAAGTCGTTCTCCCCGAGGGCACCGAAATGGTGATGCCGGGCGACAACGTGAATCTCCAGGTCAAGCTGATCGCTCCGATCGCCATGGACCCGGGCCTCCGCTTCGCAATCCGCGAAGGTGGCCGGACCGTCGGCGCAGGGGTTGTCGCGGAGATCACTAAGTAATATAGGGCGCATGCCGCGCGATTCTGATCCGTCAGGGTCGCGCGGCTCGCTTTTGAAATTTGTATACGGGCAAGCGCGGCGCACAGCTGCCGGGCTGGCTCGTTTTTGGTTTAAGGCTTCGGACTGCATCAAGCGGCGAGAAGCGGGCTCTTTCGCATCGGTAGGGACATGGAAACGCAGAATATCCGTATTCGCCTGAAGGCTTTCGATCATCGAGTGCTCGATCAGGCAACTGGCGACATCGCCGACACGGCGCGCCGTACGGGTGCACTCATTCGCGGTCCGATCCCCCTGCCGACGCGTATCGAGAAGTTCACCGTCAACCGTTCGCCGCACGTCGACAAGAAGTCGCGCGAGCAGTTCGAGGTGAGGACGTATAAGCGGCTACTCGATATCGTGCAGCCCACGCCGCAGACGGTCGACGCGCTGATGAAGCTCGATCTGGCCGCGGGTGTAGACGTAGAGATCAAGCTGGCCTAACAGCCGGCAGCCGTTCCGACCCGGAACGGCGTCGAGAGGCCCAAAGCCACTCGGACATAGGGTGATACCGCGGAGCATCTGCTCCGGCTGCGTCCCCGCCGTTCCGTATTGCACGGAGCACTAGCCCAGGCGGGGCACGCAATAAGTTCAACGGGCTGCACGCATCCGGGATGGTCCCGCGGTGCCTCTGTGAGGAGTTTTTGATCATGCGCACTGGCGTGATCGCGAAGAAGGTCGGAATGACGCGCCTGTTCCAGGCGGACGGTCGGCACGTGCCGGTTACCGTTCTCCAATTGGACGAGCTGCAAGTCATCGGACGCCGCGAAATGGATCGGGACGGCTACACCGCCGTCCAGCTTGGCGCAGGCACGGCGAAGGCGAAGAATGTCGCCAAGCCGCAGCGCGTCGCTTTCGGCAAGGCCGAGGTTGAGCCCAAGGCGAAGATCGTCGAATTCCGCGTCGCCGAGGACGCGCTTCTGGACGTCGGCTCGCGCATCAGCGCCGAGCATTTCGTTGCCGGCCAGCTGGTCGACATCGCCGGCGTGACCCAGGGCAAGGGCTTTGCCGGCGCCATGAAGCGCTGGGGCTTCGGCGGTCTGCGGGCAACGCACGGCGTTTCCGTGTCGCACCGTTCGCACGGTTCGACGGGTAACCGCCAGGATCCGGGCCGCGTCTTCAAGAACAAGAAGATGGCCGGTCACATGGGCGCGCGTAATCGCACGCAGCAGAACCTCGAGGTCGTCCGTACGGACCCGATCCGCGGCCTGCTGTTCATCAAGGGCTCGGTTCCGGGCCACAAGGGCAGCTGGGTGACGGTCGAAGACGCCGTCAAGCTGCCGCGGCACGAGAGCGCGCCGTACCCGGCGGGCATCCTCGACACGAACGCGAAGATCGACGAAGCGGAACTGCCGGTGGCGGGCCTGGTCGACGACGCGGCCGTCCACGAAATCCCGGCACTCCCCGGCGACGAGGAAGTGGCGGCGATCGCGGCGGAGCAGGAAGCCGGTGCGGCTGCCGAGGCGGAAGCCGAAGCTGCTGCCGAGGCTGAAGCTGCTGACTCGGCCCAGTCCGCAGACAATGAAAAAGCCCAAGCGGCTGAGGACAGCGCGAAGCCTGCCTCCGACGCCGACGAAGGCAAGGAAGGCTAAGATGAAGGTCAAGGTACAGACCCTCGACGCCAAGGCTGGCGGCGACCTCGAGCTCAACGACGAGATCTTCGGCGTCGAGCCGCGCGCCGACATCCTGCATCGCGTCGTCACGTGGCAGCTCGTCAATCGTCGCGGAACGGCTCGCGCCGCTCGTGAGCGCAGCGACGTTGCTCGCACCGGCAAGAAGTTCGGTCGCCAGAAGGGCGGCGGTACGGCTCGTCACGGCGATCGCCGCGCTCCGATCTTCGTCGGCGGCGGCAAGGCCCACGGCCCGCGTGCCCGCACGTTCAGCGCCTCGCTGAACAAGAAGGTTCGCGCGCTCGGCCTGAAGATGGCTTTGTCGTCGAAGGCGATGGGCGGACAGCTGATCGTGGTCGACAACCTCGACCTCAAGGACGGCAAGACGAAGGAGCTCAAGACGAAGCTGAACGGCCTTGGCCTCGGCAAGTCGGCTCTGGTGATTGACGGCGACGCGCTGAACGTCGGTTTCGCCCGCGCTTCGTCGAATCTCGGCAATGTCGACCTGCTCCCGGCAGTCGGCGCCAACGTCTACGACATCATGCGCTGCGAGACCCTGGTCCTGACCAAGGCAGCGGTCGAGCGCCTGGAGGCACGTTTCAATGGCTAAGAAGCAGCAGGATACGGTCGACCTGCGTCACTATGACGTGATCGTCGCCCCGCACATCACCGAGAAGTCGAGCCTGCTCGCCGAGCACAATGCGGTCGTCTTCAAGGTCGCGAAGACCGCGTCGAAGCCGGAGATCAAGGCGGCTGTCGAAGCGATCTACGGGCGCACCGTGGCGAGCGTGAACACGATCGTCAGCAAGGGCAAGTCGAAGCGCTGGAAAGGCCAGGCCTACCAGCGTTCGGACAGCAAGAAGGCGATCGTTACCCTGGCTGCCGGTCAGGACCCGATCGACATTACCGAAGGAGCGCCGCGCTAATGGCACTCAAGCAATACAAGCCGACTTCGCCGTCGCGTCGCGGCCTGATTCTCGTCGACAAGTCGTCGCTGTGGAAGGGCAAGCCCGTCAAAGCGCTGACCGAAGGCAAGCGCAAGACCGGCGGACGCAACAACAAGGGGCATGTGACCTCGCGCGGGATCGCGGGCGGCCACAAGCAGAAGTATCGCTACATCGACTTCAAGCGTCGCACGTGGGACGTCCCGGCGACCGTCGAGCGTCTCGAGTACGACCCCAACCGTTCGGCGTTCATCGCGCTCGTGACCTACGAGGGCGGCGAGCAGGCCTACATCATCGCTCCGCAGCGTCTGGCTCCGGGCGACAAGGTCGTCGCCGGCAAGAAGGTCGACGTGAAGCCTGGCAATGCCATGGAAGTCGGCCAGATGCCGATCGGAACCATCGTCCACAACGTCGAGCTGAAGCCTGGCAAGGGCGGTCAGATCGCGCGCGCTGCCGGCACCTATGTGCAGGTCGTCGGTCGTGATCGCGGAATGGTTATCGTCAGACTCAATTCAGGCGAGCAGCGGTACATCCGCTCGGACTGCATGGCGACGGTCGGTGCGGTGTCCAACCCGGACAACCAGAACCAGAATTTCGCCAAGGCAGGCCGCACTCGCTGGATGGGCAAGCGTCCGCTGACCCGCGGCGTCGCCAAGAACCCGGTCGACCACCCGCATGGCGGTGGTGAAGGCCGTACCTCGGGCGGCCGTCATCCGGTCACCCCGTGGGGCAAGCCGACGAAGGGTGCTCGCACTCGTCACAACAAGTCGACCGACAAGTTCATCATTCGGTCGCGTCACGCGAAGAAGAAGGGTTAATCCATGGCCCGTTCCATCTGGAAAGGTCCGTTCGTCGAGCTTTCGCTGCTGAAGAAGGCGGAAGCTGCGCAGGAAAAGGGCGGCCGTTCGCCGATCAAGACCTGGTCGCGCCGTTCGACGATCCTGCCGCAGTTCGTCGGCCTCACCTTCAATGTCTACAACGGCCGCAAGTTCGTGCCGGTGTCGGTCAACGAGGATATGGTCGGAATGAAGCTCGGTGAGTTCGCGCCGACCCGCTACTTCCCGGGCCACGCCTCGGACAAGAAGGGCAAGCGCTGATGAGCAAGCAAGCAGCTCCGCGCAAGGTGGGCGACAAGGAAGCGCTCGCCGTCGGCACCATGATCCGTGGTTCGGCCCGCAAGCTGAACCTCGTCGCGGGCCTCATCCGCGGCCGCAAGGTCGAGGAAGCGCTCAACATCCTGCAGTTCTCGCCCAAGGCGATGGCTACGGATGTGCGCAAGGTCCTCGCATCGGCCGTGGCCAATGCCGAGAACAACCACAATCTCGATGTCGACGCGCTCGTCGTGTCGGAAGCGAGCGTCGGCAAGTCGATCTCGATGAAGCGGTTCGCGACCCGTGCGCGTGGCCGTTCCAGTCGGATCGTCAAGCCGTTCAGCCGCATCCGCGTCGTCGTTCGCGAGCAGGAAGAAGCGTAACTTATGGGTCAGAAATCCTCTCCCGTCGGGCTCCGCCTGCAGATCAACCGGACCTGGGACAGCCGCTGGTATGCGGAAGGCCAGGACTACGGCCGTCTGCTGCTGGAAGATCTGAAGATCCGGAAGCACATCCTTTCGACGCTGCCGCAGGCCGCGATCTCGAAGGTCGTCATTGAGCGTCCGGCCAAGATCTGCCGCGTGAGCATCTATGCTGCTCGTCCGGGCGTGATCATCGGCAAGAAGGGCGCGGACATCGAGAAGCTTCGCAAGAAGCTCGGTTCGATGACGTCGTCGGACGTCAGCCTGAACATCGTCGAGATCCGCAAGCCGGAGATCGACTCCAAGCTCGTCGCTCAGGGCGTTGCCGATCAGCTCGAGCGCCGTATCGCTTTCCGCCGCGCCATGAAGCGCGCCGTTCAGTCGGCGCTTCGTCTCGGCGCCGAGGGCATCCGCATCACCTGCGCCGGCCGTCTCGGCGGCGCGGAGATCGCGCGCACCGAATGGTACCGTGAGGGCCGCGTTCCTCTGCACACGCTGCGCGGCAACGTCGATTATGCCGAAGCCGAAGCGCACACCGCCTATGGCGTGTGCGGCGTGAAGGTTTGGATCTTCAAGGGCGAGATCCTCGGCCATGATCCGACTGCGCAGGACCGGTTGATGATGGAGGCCCAGACCTCCGGCGTCCGTCCGGCCCGCGAAGAACGCGGCAACCGGTAAGCGCGAAGGAAGAGTAAGACATGCTGCAACCAAAGCGCACCAAGTTCCGCAAGGCCTTCAAGGGCCGCATCCATGGCAATGCCAAGGGCGGAACCGAGCTCAACTTCGGCGCCTTCGGCCTCAAGGCCATGGAGCCGGAGCGGATCACCGCGCGCCAGATCGAGGCGGCTCGCCGCGCGATCACGCGTCACATCAAGCGCACCGGCCGTCTCTGGATCCGCATTTTCCCGGACGTTCCGGTCAGCTCCAAGCCGGCGGAAGTCCGCATGGGCTCCGGTAAGGGCTCGCCCGAATTCTGGGTCGCTCGCGTGAAGCCGGGCCGCATCCTGTTCGAGCTGGACGGCGTTCCGGGCCCGCTCGCCAAGACGGCGTTCGAGCGCGCGGCCGAAAAGCTGCCGATCAAGACCAAGGTCGTGGCTCGCCTGGGCGAGACGCTGGTCGAGGAGGACCGTTAAGATGGCTGCGAAGAAAGCCAACAAGGACGACCTGAAGGTCGCCACCGACGACCAGCTGCAGACGCAGCTGTCGGACCTGAAGCGCGAGCAGTTCAACCTGCGCTTCCAGGCGGCGACCAATCAGCTCGAGAAGCCGTCGCGGGTGAGAGAGGTGCGCCGCACCATCGCTCGCATCAAGACGCTGCAGAGCCAACGTGCCCGTGTCGCCGAACCGGCGCAGGGCTGAGGAGACTGAGGAATGCCAAAGCGCGTCCTGACCGGCACCGTAGTGTCCGACAAGGGTGACAAGACCGTGGTGGTCCGTGTCGAGCGGCGGGTGAAGCACCCGTTGTACGGCAAGATCATCAAGCTGTCGAAGAAGTACCATGCGCACGACGAGGGCAATGCCTTCAAGTCGGGCGAGCAGGTGCGCATCGAGGAATGCGCTCCGATTTCGAAGCTGAAGACCTGGACGGTGCTCGATCGCATCGGTGCCGCAAGGGCTGCTGAAGTCGAAATCGTCGAGGGCGCCTCGAACCCGGTTGAAGAAAAGAAGGCTCCGGCCAAGGCCAAGGCTGAAAAGCCCGCCGCCAAGCCGGCCGCAAAGGCGAAGAAGGCGAAAGCCGACGCCGAAGCGGACGCCTGAGCGATTTTGAAAGAAGGTAGGGTCGAACAATGATCCAGATGCAGTCCAACCTGGACGTCGCGGACAACAGCGGCGCCAAGCGCGTCCAGTGCATCAAGGTGCTGGGCGGATCGAAGCGGCGTACCGCGACCGTTGGCGACATCATCGTCGTCTCGGTCAAGGAAGCCGCTCCGCGTGGCCGCGTGAAGAAGGGCGACGTTCACCGCGCCGTGATCGTCCGCACCGCCAAGGACATTCACCGTCCGGACGGTTCGACGATCCGTTTCGACGGCAATGCCGCGGTGCTGGTCAACAAGAACGAGGAGCCGATCGGCACCCGTATCTTTGGCCCGGTCGTCCGTGAGCTTCGTGCGCGCAAGCACATGAAGATCATCAGCCTTGCGCCGGAGGTCCTGTAACCATGGCCGCCGCCAAGATCCGCAAGGGTGACACGGTCGTGATCCTGTCCGGCAAGGACAAGGGCAAGACCGGCGAAGTCATCCGTTCGATTCCGAAGGAGAGCAGGGTGGTCGTGTCCGGCGTCAACGTCGCCGCTCGTCACCGCAAGGCCTCCCAGGTCAACCCGCAAGGGGGGATCGATCGCAAGGAAGCGCCGCTGCACGTGTCGAAGGTCGCGATTGCCGACCCGAAGACCGGCAAGGCATCCCGTGTCCGTTTCGAGGACCGTAACGGCAAGAAGGTTCGTGTTGCCGTGAAGTCCGGGGAGCTTATCAATGGCTGACGAAAAGACCGTCCCGCAGGACGAAACCGTCGAGGTCGAGAAGACCGAAGCGGCTCCGGCTGCCGACAAGGCGGAGAAGGCTCCGAAGGCTGAAAAGGCCGCGAAGGCTTCGAAGAACGAGTCCTACACGCCGCGGCTCAAGGGCGACTACGAGCAGCGCATCGTCCCGGCGATGATCGAGAAGTTTGGCTACAAGAACCGTCTCGAGGTTCCGAAGCTCGACAAGATCGTCATCAACATGGGCGTCGGCGAGGCGACCCAGGACAAGAAGAAGGTCGAGGCGGCTGCCGCCGAGATGCAGGCGATTTCCGGTCAGAAGCCGGTGATCACCAAGGCCAAGAAGTCGATCGCGCAGTTCAAGCTGCGTGAAGGCATGCCGATCGGTGCGAAGGTGACCCTTCGCCGCGACCGCATGTTCGAGTTCCTGGACCGTCTGGTCACCATCGCGCTCCCGCGCGTCCGCGATTTCCGGGGCCTCAACCCCAAGTCGTTCGACGGCCGCGGCAATTACGCGATGGGCCTGAAGGAGCAGATCATTTTCCCCGAGATCAACTACGACCAGATCGACAAGGTCCGGGGGATGGACATCATTGTAACCACGACCGCGAAGACGGACGACGAGGCACGCGAACTGCTGCGCCTCTTCAACTTCCCGTTCCCGCGTGATGAGGAGCAGAAGCAGGCCGCGTAAGCGGGCTGCTTCTCCTAAGGAGAAGAACTTAAGTCATGGCGAAACTGAGTTCGATCAACAAGAACGAGCGTCGCAAGAAGCTCGTCCTGAAGTATGCGTCGAAGTACGAGAAGCTGAAGGCTATCGCGGACGACGATTCCAGGGACGAGACCGAGCGGCTGATCGCACGGCTCAAGATGGCGGAGCTTCCGCGCAACGGTAACCCGACGCGCATTCGCAACCGCTGCGAGCTGACCGGGCGTTCGCGCGCCTATTATCGCAAGTTCCGCCTTTCGCGGATCATGCTCCGGGAACTGGCCAACAAGGGCCTGATCCCGGGCGTCACCAAGTCGAGCTGGTAAGGGCTGCGCATGCCAATGACCGATCCCTTGGGTGATATGCTCACCCGCATTCGCAACGGCCAGCAGGCGCGCAAGGATTCCATCGTGACTCCTGCGTCGAACCTGCGCGTCCGTGTGCTCGATGTCCTCCAGCGCGAAGGCTACATCCGTGGCTATTCGGAAGAAGCTGTTGGCGCGCAGAAAGGCCTGCGCATCGAGCTGAAGTATTTTGAGGGCCAGCCCGCGATCCAGCATCTGGCTCGCGTGTCCAAGCCCGGCCGCCGCGTCTATTCGGCCGCCCGCGAGCTTCCGCGCATCCGCAACGGCCTTGGCACGATCATCGTGTCGACCCCGCGCGGCGTGCTGTCGGACGCTGAAGCGCGCGACCAGAACGTCGGCGGCGAAGTGCTGGCGGAGGTATTCTAGGATGTCCCGTATCGGAAAACGGCCGGTCTCGCTGCCTTCGGGCGTGAGTGCGAGTACCGAAGGCCAGGTTCTGTCCGTCAAAGGACCGAAGGGTACGCTTCAGCTGCAGATGCGTGACGAGATTCGTTACAGCGTCTCGGAAGACGGCATTTCGGTTCAGCCGGCCAACGAGACCAAGGCGGCTCGCGCGTTCTGGGGCATGCAGCGCACGCTCGTTCAGAACCTCGTGACCGGCGTGTCGGACGGCTTCACCAAGGTGCTGGAAATCAACGGCGTCGGCTATCGCGCGACGGCTCAGGGCAAGAACCTGAAGCTGCAGCTCGGTTACAGCCACGACGTGAACTTCCCGGTGCCGGAAGGCGTCGACGTTAAGACCCCTGACCAGACCACGGTCGAAATCAGCGGGATCGACAAGCAGAAGGTGGGTCAGGTCGCGGCCGAGATCCGCCGCTGGCGCAAGCCGGAGCCCTACAAGGGCAAGGGTATCAAGTACCGCGGCGAGTACATCTTCCGCAAAGAAGGCAAGAAGAAGTAAGCCATGGCGAAACTCTCTCTTTTCGATCGCCGCCGGCGCCGTGTTCGCACGTCGCTTCGTGCGCGCTCCGCGGGCAAGCCGCGTTTGTCGGTCCATCGTTCGGGCCGTCACATCTACGCGCAGGTCATCGACGACACTGCCGGCACGACGATTGCCTCCGCCTCGACGCTCGAAAAGGACGTCAAGGGCAAGACTGGAGCGACCCGCGATGCGGCCGCTGCAGTCGGCAAGGCTGTTGCCGAGCGTGCGAAGAAGGCCGGCGTGTCGACGGTCGTGTTCGACCGCGGCGGCTTCCTGTTCCATGGCCGGGTGAAGGCCCTGGCCGATGCCGCCCGCGAAGGCGGATTGGAGTTCTAAATGGCTGACGAAAACGAAACTCCAGTGGTGGAAACTCCCGCCGAGGCGCCAGCCGAAGCCGCTCCCGCAGCGGAAGCGGCTCCGGCCGTCGAGACTGGACGTCCCGAGGGCGATCGCCCGCAGGGCCGCGGACCGCGCGGACCGCGTGGCGGCCGTGGTGGCGGCGGCGGACGTGGCAACGATCGTGGTGGCGGCCGTGGCCGTCGTGACGACCGTCGCGGCGGACGTGGCGGCGACGACGACGGTGGCGAGGAACTGATCGAAAAGCTCGTCCACATCAACCGCGTCTCCAAGACCGTGAAGGGCGGCAAGCGCTTCGGTTTCGCTGCGCTCGTGGTCGTCGGCGACGGCAAGGGCCGCGCCGGCTTCGGTCACGGCAAGGCTCGCGAAGTTCCGGAAGCGATCAGCAAGGCGACTGCCGCTGCGAAGAAGGCGATGATTCGCGTTCCGCTGCGCGACGGCCGCACTTTGCACCATGACGGTCTCGGCCACTTCGGCGCTGGCCGCGTGACGGTCCGTACCGCTCCGGCGGGAACCGGCATCATCGCCGGCGGTCCGATGCGCGCCATTTTCGAAAGCCTCGGCGTTGCCGACGTCGTGACCAAGTCGGTCGGCACGTCCAACCCGTACAACATGATCCGCGCGACCTTCGAAGCGCTCAAGGAGCAGACGAGCCCACGCTCGGTGGCCCAGCGTCGCGGCAAGAAGGTTGCCGACCTGCTCGGCCGTGGCGGCGCAACCGCTGCGGAAGCCGAAGCCCAGGCTGAAGCGATCACGGAGTAAGCTAGATGGCGAAGATCAAGATCACGCAGACCGGTTCGCCGATCCGCCGCGACAAGACGCAGCGGGCGACCCTCGTCGGTCTCGGCCTCAACAAGATTCGCCGTACCGTGGAAGTGGAAGAGACCCCCGAGGTTCTCGGCCAGGTCCGCAAGGTGCAGCATTTGGTGAGCGTCGAAGCCGCCTAACAATCCATTGGCCCCGCTTCGGCGGGGTCATGCGCGACAAAAGCGAAAGCGAGTGCAGATAAAATGAAACTCAACGAACTCCGCGACAATCCCGGTGCCCGCAAGAGCCGCATGCGTGTCGGCCGTGGCATTGGTTCGGGCAAGGGCAAGACCGCTGGCCGTGGCCAGAAGGGTCAGACCAGCCGCTCGGGCGTCTCCATCTTCGGCTTCGAGGGTGGCCAGATGCCGCTCCACATGCGGCTGCCGAAGCGTGGCTTCAACAACATCTTCGCCAAGGATTATGCCGAGGTGAACACCGGCGCGATCCAGAAGGCGATCGACGCCGGCAAGCTGGATGCCAAGGGCACGCTCGACCATGACGCGCTCAAGGCCGCCGGTCTTGCTCGCGGCGGCAAGGACGGCGTCCGCCTGCTCGGCAAGGGCGAGCTCAAGGCCAAGCTGACGCTCAAGATCGCTGGTGTCTCGAAGGGCGCCCGTGAGGCGGTCGAGAAGGCTGGCGGTTCGATCGAGCTGATCGAGCGCAAGAATCCGGCCGAGCTGGCTGCCGCCAAGAAGGGCAAGGCCCGCGAGGCGCGTATCGCCGACAAGGCCGCGAAGAGCGCATCCGCCAAGTCGTAAAGTCTCGCTCGCCGCAAAAAGTGGCGCGCGGGGCTTAGCCTTGCGCTAACGAACCACTATATCCGCGGCGGGGAAAGCAATCGCAGCATCGCCGCTTGCGCAGTCCGGGGACGAATTGAATGGCATCCGCAGCCGAGAACATGGCCGCTAACATCAGCTTTGCGAATTTTTCCAAGGCTACTGAGCTCAAGAAGCGCATCTGGTTCACGCTGGGCGCTTTGGTCCTGTTCCGCTTCCTGTCGTTCGTTCCTATGCCGGGCATCGACCCGCGCGCCATGGCGGCGCTGTTCGACACGCAGCGCGGCGGCGTCCTCGACTTCTTCAACACCTTCTCGGGCGGCAGCCTCGAGCGCATGAGCATCATCGCGCTTGGCGTGATGCCGTACATTACGGCGTCCATCGTCGTTCAGCTCGCCGCTTCGCTTTACGCTCCGTGGCAGGCGCTGAAGAAGGAAGGCGAGACCGGCCGCAAGAAGCTTAACCAGTATACGCGCTATCTGACGGTGCTGCTGACGACGGTCCAGGGCTACTGGATCGCCGTCGGCCTCGAGAGCCTCGGTGCGGCGCAGGGAATCAGCGCGGTCGTCGAGCCGGGCCTGATGTTCCGTGTGGCGGCGACGATCAGCCTCGTCGGCGGAACGCTCTTCCTGATGTGGATCGGCGAGCAGATCACCAGCCGCGGCATTGGCAACGGCGTCTCCCTGATCATCATGGCCGGCATCGTCGCGACTTTGCCGACCGCCTTGGCGCAGCTGTTCGAAGGCGGCCGCAGCGGCACCATGGACCCGCTGCTCGTCGCGACCATCGTCGCGCTGGCCGTCGGCCTCGTCCTCTTCATCTGCTTCGTCGAGCGGGCGCAGCGGCGGGTACCGATCCAGTATCCGAAGCGACAGACTGCGCGTGGGATGATGCAGGCGGAGCGCAGCCACCTTCCCATCAAGATCAACATCGCCGGCGTCATCCCGCCGATCTTCGCCTCGTCGCTCCTGCTGATGCCGTTGACCGCGATCCAGATGATGGGCTCGCAAGGCAATCCGGAGTCCGGCGACTGGCTGATCACGATCAGCACCTACCTGCAGCACGGGTCGCCGCTGTACCTGTTCCTCTATGGAGCGGGCATCGCCTTCTTCTGCTTCTTCTACTCGGCGGTGCAGTTCAACAGCGAGGAAACGGCCGAGAACCTCAAGCGCCATGGCGGCTTCATCCCGGGCATCCGTCCAGGCAAGGCGACCGAGATCTACTTCGACCACCTGATCTCGCGCGTGACCGTCGTCGGCGCGGCTTACCTGGTCCTGATCTGCCTCATTCCTGAGGTCCTGTTCAGCCAGGCCGGCGTGCCCTTCTATCTGGGCGGCACCAGCCTGCTGATCGTCGTCAACGTGACGATGGACACGGTCGCTCAGATACAGAGCCACCTGATCGCGCACCAATATGGCGATCTCATCAAGAAGGCGAAGCTGAAGACCAGCCGCAAGCGCTGATCAGCGGCTGAAGGGGGAGTGCGGCAATGCTGAACATCATTCTTCTTGGGCCGCCGGGCGCGGGCAAGGGCACACAGGCACAGCGGCTCCAGGCCGATCGCGGGATGATCCAGCTATCTACCGGCGACATGCTTCGCGCAGCGGTAAAGAGCGGTTCCCCGGTGGGCCTGAAGGCCAAGGCGGTGATGGAAGCGGGCGAGCTCGTCAGCGATGCCATCGTCAGCGCACTGATTGGCGAGCGTCTCGACGACATGGGCGAGGCGGGCGCGATCTTCGACGGCTACCCACGCACGCGGGCACAAGCCGAAGCGCTCGATCTCCTGCTCGCCGAGCGCGGGCGCGGGCTCGACCATGTGGTGGAGCTCTGCGTCGACGAGGATGCTCTGGTCGAGCGCATCACCGGGCGCTTCACCTGCGCGAAGTGCGGTGCCGGCTATCACGACGTCTTCAAGCGGCAGAAGGTCGACAGCGTCTGCGATGTCTGCGGTTCCACGGAGTATGTTCGCCGGCCCGACGACAATGAGCAGACCGTGCGGACTCGGCTTGCCGAATATCGGGCGAAGACCGCTCCGATCCTGCCCTATTACGAAGAGCGCGGCCTGGTCCGGCGGATTGACGGCATGGGTACGCCAGACGCGGTCGCTGCAGAAATCGGCACCATACTGGACAACGGTAAACTCACGGGTTAGTTGAACGTTCAATCAACTGGGGAAAGCTTATGCGCCTGGTTCCGTTGATTGTGCTTTCGATGATTGCCACGTCCGCTTCCGCTGAAGTGGTGAGCGCCGCGTCTAACGGCTTTCATGTTCGCCAGACGGCGCAAATGGTCGTAGCGCCGGCAGAGGCCTATTCCGCGTTCGGGCGCGTCGGCAGCTGGTGGAACGCCGAGCATTCGTACAGCGGCAAGGCAGCGAACCTGAGCATGGCGCTCAGTGCCGGCGGCTGCTTCTGCGAGCGGCTGGATGGCGGCGGCGGCATCGAACATTTGCGGGTCAGCTATGTCGATCCTGGCAAGCGGGTCGTGCTGACCGGTTCGCTCGGTCCTCTGCTTTACGAAGCGACAACGGGCGTCATGGATGTCCAGTTCGAGCGGATTGCCGGTGGCACTAGAGTCACGATGAACTATCGCGTGGCCGGCTTCGCCAACGGCGGTGCCGACAAGATGGCGCCCTTGGTGGACGGCGTCCTAGCCGAGCAGTTCAAGCGTTATCGAGAGTTCGCGCGGGCGTATCGCCCGGCGCGCTAGGCGCGTTCCAGTGTGATGAACCGAAACGAGGGGACTTCGCCGTCCGCCTGATGCTGCTCGCGAGCGACCTCCCGCCAATCTCCGGTTGAACGCGGGTCGGGCATGACCGTATCGCCTGCAACGTCGCCAAGGACTTCGGTTAGCTCGAACCTGTGGGCATGGCGCAGGAATAGCTCGAAGATCTCAGCGCCGCCGATGACCGAGACGGGCTCGTCAGCCGCAAGCGCGAGTGCTTCGTCGACCGAATGCGCAACCTCCGCGCCGTTCGCGGACCAGCTCCTGTCTCGCGTGAGGACGATGTGCCTTCGTCCGGGAAGGACTCCGGGCAAGCTGTCGAACGTGCGCCGGCCCATGATCATGGCGCTGCCCGTGGTGAGCTTCTTGAAGCGCTTGAGGTCTGCCGGGATACGCCAGGGCAGGGTGCCGTTCCGCCCGATCACGCCGTTCGTCGCTCTCGCGACGATCAAGGTAATCGGCGGTCGGTTCATCCCTTGGTCGCGGCCGTCATCAGGTACCTGCGACGACCTTCGACGAAGGCGACGAACTTCGAGCTGCCTTCGATCGCGGCATAATTGTGAAGCTGCCGCTTCAGCAGCAGGCGTCCAACGACGGGCGCATGCCTGCGGATGACCTCACGCCGGCGCGGGCTGTCGAGACGACAGGCCTCGGCGACGTTGCTGGTGATGTCGCGGAACTCCGCCTCGAAGCCCGCAGACACGAGGTCCTGCTCCATGCCTTCCCGGCGACCCTGCTTCATCGTGTCGGCGTAAAGCAGGATGCCGTCGGGCTTCAACACGCGCGCGACCTCGCGGAAGAAGCGGGCGCGGTCGGGATAGTCGTTCGAAGCCTCCACGTTTAGAACGGCATCGAAGGTGGCGTCGGGGAAGGGCAGGTCGAGGGCGCTGCCTTGCACGAAGCGAAGGCGCTCGTTCTCGCCATAGGTACGGCGACAGAAATCGACGGCGCTATGAGCGACGTCCAGGCCGGTCGCGTCGATCTCCGGCGCCTTCGAAAGCAGGGCATTGAGGCCGCCGCCCCGCCCGCAGCTCACTTCGAGCAGCTTCAGGCCCGTCTTAACCTCGCGGGCTTCGCGAAGGCGGTGCAGGAGCTGCAGGTACATCTGGTGCTGAAAACGCTGCGGATGGTCGCCCTCGGCCGGGGCAAAGCCGTAATTGTTGGTGGTCGTGTCGCCCCAATCGATCGAATAGAAACGATTCCAGAGGGCGGGCCGCTTCGCGTGATCATCGCGAGCACGGCGCAAGGTAATTTTCAGCATTTTCGCGATGACGAAGCCCAACGCCAGACCCGCCGCGCCGACCGCGACAACATGCCAGAAACTCATAAGATTTCGCTCCCCGTACGGCCCACCAATGGAGCGGATTGGACGCGATGCCAAGGCCTTCGAATCGCGCTAAGGCAAGGAAATGGCATCCCGTCCCATTGAGGCCGTCGTTGACGAGGCCCTGCAGCGATTTGGCGCGAAGGCGGTCGTCACCGACGCGGCGAACCTCGAGCCATGGCTGACCGACTGGCGTGGCCGCTTCCAGGGGAAAACCGAGGCGATCCTCTCCCCTTCTTCGACTGAGGAAGCCGCAGCCATGGTTCGGCTGGCCGGAGAGCATCGGGTTCCACTCGTGCCCCAAGGCGGCAACACGTCCATGGTCGGGGGCGCGACCCCGCCGGCGGACTGTTCCGCCCTGATACTGTCGCTGAGGCGCATGAACCGGCTGCGCTCGATTGAAACGGGCATGGCCGTCGCCGAGGCAGGCATGATCCTTGCCGATCTTCACGCCCGCGCGGCGGAGGCTGGCCAGCGCTTCCCGCTCACCTTGGGTGCGCGGGGCAGCTGCACCGTCGGTGGCCTCACCGCGACCAACGCTGGCGGAACGCAGGTCCTGAAGTTCGGAACGATGCGGTCGCTCGTGATGGGAGTGGAAGCCGTGCTTCCCGACGGATCGGTCCATGACGGTTTGTCCGGGCTCAAGAAGGACAATCGCGGATATAGTCTCGACCAGTTGCTCGTCGGCTCGGAGGGCACCGTCGGGATCATCACCGCTGTCGCGCTCCGGCTCGTTCCTGCAGTTGCCGCACGCACCGTCGCTTGGGCGGGTCTTTCCGACCCGGAGAAGGCACTGGCGTTGCTTCGGCTGATGCAATCGCGCACGGACAGGATTGAGGGATTCGAGATCATTCCCGGCGACTGCCTGGACCTCGTGCTCCAGCACATTCCCGGCACGCGAAGTCCGCTTGGCGGGCGGCACGCCTGGCATGTCCTGATCGAAGCGACTTTGGAGGTCGCTGACGCTGATCCAGCGCAGCTGCTTCAGCCGCCCCTAGCGGAGGCGCTCGAACAAGGCCTCATCGAAGATGCAACGCTGGCCGCCAATGAAGCGCAGGCGGAGGCGTTCTGGCGTATCCGGGACTCGATCTCCGAGGCCGAGCGGGCGACCGGCGTCTCGATCGCTCACGACATCTCCGTGCCGGTTGCGGACATGCCCCGGTTCATGACGGTCACCGCGGCGGAGGTCGAAACCGCTTTCCCGGGCTCAAAGGCGAGCGCCTTTGGGCATCTCGGCGACGGCAACGTCCACTTCCACGTGCGCGGGGACACGGTTCGCGAGCATGGGCCTGCCATCACGGAGCTGGTGCACGATCTTGTGACGCTGGCGGGCGGCTCAATCTCGGCGGAGCATGGGATCGGCCAGATGAAGCTCGAGGAACTCGAAAGGCTCTGCCCACCCGCGAAGCTCTGCGCCATGCGAGCCATCAAGCATGCTCTCGATCCGCTCGGCCTGATGAACCCGGGGAAGCTGGTCCGCTAGCTGGTGCAACGGGCGTAGGTGAAGCTCGTCATCGGGTCGCTTTCGGTCCGTACGAGCTTGCCGCCCTGTAGTTCGAGGGCCTCATATTTCTTCCAGCTCATGCCTTCGCCGGTGAAGGCGAAGTCGCCGCTGGCGGAATCGGCCGACGTCTCCAGCTGACCTGCGGGCTTGCCGACGGACTCGTAGAACTTCAGCTGGTCCGCCGAGACGATGAGCAGGCCCTTCGCGTCACCGCGCGTGGATGTGCAGTCGGCGGGGGTAAGTGCCCAGCGGCCATGCATGGCGGCCGGGATGCTGCGCGAAACAGTCGACTGCGCGGACGCCTCGTCGGCGCTCGTGCCGCTTCCGTTGGCGGGAACCAGGCTGTTCACTTCAGGCCTGACTGCATTCTCCTGAGCCAGGTTCGCGGCGGCGTTGTTCGCCTCATCCGCCACCGGATCGCGCCCGCTGCAGGCCACCATGCTCATGATCGCCGTGATGGCGAAGATCGGAAAGTAGAAGCGAATCACGGCTGTTCAAACGCGCCTGCTGGAATTCGGGTGCAAAGCCGGTGCAGCGGCTGTTCCGTATCCCCAAATGGCACAGGCGCCGGTGGGACGCGACCGACGACCTAGGCCATCGTCGGGATGACGAACGCGCTTTCGCCATGGCCGCCGCCGTCGGGCCAGCGCTGGGTCACAACCTTCGTCTTCGTCCAGAAGCGGGCGCCTTCCATCCCATATTGGTTGATGTCGCCGAAGCCGGAGCGCTTCCAGCCGCCGAAGCTGTGATAGCTGACCGGCACCGGGATCGGCACGTTCACGCCGACCATGCCGACGTTGACGCGCGCAGTGAATTCGCGAGCGGCGTGGCCGTTGCGGGTGAAGATGGCGACGCCATTGCCATATTCGTGCTCGGACGGAAGGCGCACCGCCTCCTCGAAGTCCTTGGCGCGGACCATCTGCAGCACCGGTCCGAAAATCTCTTCCTTGTAGGTGCGCATGGTCGGCTTCACGTGGTCGAAGAAGGTCGGCCCGATGAAGAAGCCCTCCTCATGGCCCTGAAGCTTGAAGCCGCGTCCGTCGACGACCAGCTCCGAGCCTTCGTCGATCGCCATCTGGATGTAGTTCTCGACACGCTCCTTGTGGGCCTTGGTGACGACCGGCCCGTAGTGGGCCTCGGCGTCGGTGGAGACGCCGACGCGCAGCTTCGCGATCGCCGGGATGAGCTTTTCGCGCAGGGCATTGGCGGTGTCCTCACCGACCGGAACGACGACCGGAAGCGCCATGCAGCGCTCGCCCGCGGATCCGAACGCCGCGCCGGTGAGGTCGTTGACGACCTGGTCGAGGTCCGCGTCGGGCATGACGATGCCGTGGTTCTTGGCGCCGCCGAACGCCTGCACGCGCTTGTTGTTCGCCGTGCCGCGCGCGTAGATGTACTGGGCGATGTCGGACGAGCCGACGAAGCTGATCGCCTTGATGTCCGGATGATCGAGGATGGCGTCGACCATCTCCTTGTCGCCGTGGACCACGTTGAGGATGCCGTCGGGCAGGCCCGCTTCCTTCATCAGCTCGGCGAGGCGCACGGGCACGGTCGGGTCGCGCTCGGACGGCTTCAGGATGAAGGCGTTGCCGCAAGCGATCGCCATGCCGAACATCCACATCGGGATCATCGCCGGGAAGTTGAACGGCGTGATGCCCGCTCCGATGCCGAGCGGCTGGCGCATCGAATAGACGTCGATGCCCGGGCCGGCGCCGAGCGTATATTCGCCCTTGAGAGATTGCGGGATGCCGCACGCATATTCGATGACTTCGAGCCCGCGCTGAATGTCGCCCTTGGCGTCGGCGATGACCTTGCCATGCTCGGACGAGAGCGTGTGGGCGAGGTCCTCCATGTTCGCTTCGATCAGTTCCTTGAACTTGAACATGACGCGAGCGCGACGCTGCGGGTTGGTTGCGGCCCATGCCGGCTGGGCGGCCTTGGCGGCGTTGATCGCGCGCTCGAGCTCCGCCGAGGTGCCGAGCGTTACCTTGGCCTGAACGACGCCCTGGTTGGGGTCGAACACGTCGGCGCTACGGCCTTCTGAAGAATAGCTCTCGCCGCCGATGAAATGGTCGATCTCGCGCAACATGGCCGGGTCCTTGAATCGCTGTCTTGAGGTTGCGGGTGCACTAGACCCCGGAGGCCGCAAATGCCAGTTGCGGGGACGGAGAGAGGAGACGTCCTGTGCGTAAACTTGGCCTGTTGCCGTGCCTTCTGCTGGTTGCCGCGGCGCCGCCATCGCCCGATGCGAAGTTGCGGCAGATCGTGCAGCCGGTCAGCGGCCAGCAGATGAAGCAGACAGTCGAGAAGCTGGTGAGCTTCGGGACGCGGCACACGCTTTCCTCGCAGACCGATCCGAAGCGCGGCATCGGCGCGGCAGTGCGCTGGGCCGAGGCCGAGATGAAGTCGTACGGGCTGGAGACGCTCCAGACTTGCGACACGGTCACGGGCCGTCGCGTTCCGACGCCGACCAAGGTCTGCAACGCCGTCGCCATCCAGCGCGGGACCGAGCGCCCGAACGACGTTGTCATCATTACCGGCCATATCGACAGCCGGGTGACGGACCCGATGAACGCGACCGCCGATGCGCCGGGAGCGAACGACGACGGATCGGGAACGGCGGCAGTCATCGAGGCCGCTCGGGTGCTTTCGAAGCACAAGTTCCCGGGTACGATCGTTTATGCGGCGCTGTCCGGTGAGGAGCAGGGGCTGCTCGGGGGCAAGATCCTGGCCGATTACGCCAAGGCACAGGGCTGGAACGTCATCGCCAACCTCAACAACGACATCATCGGCAATAGCTGCGGGTCCGACGGAGTCTGCAATGACAAGGTGGTGCGAGTCTTTTCCGAAGGACCGCGCTGGCAAGGCCACGAGGAATTGGCGAAACAAATTCGCAGCCTCGGCGGAGAGAACGACGCGCCCTCCCGGAATATCTCCCGCTATCTCGACACTCTCGCCGATCGGCTGAACATCGGCCTCGACGTGATGCAGGTCTGGCGCAACGACCGCTTCGGCCGCGGCGGCGACCACACCGAGTTCCTCAACGCAGGGTTCCCGGCCGTGCGCCTCTCGGTCGCGGTCGAGGATTACGAGCACCAGCATCAGGACCTGCGCACCGAAAAGGGCATCAAGTACGGCGACACGATCGACGAGATGGACTTTCCCTATCTGGAGAAGGTGACGAAGCTGAACGTCGCTGCGCTGGCCGCCTTGGCCAGCGCACCGCCTCCGCCTGAACCTAAGGTGGAGGGTTCGGTGAGCACGGATACGACGATCAGGTGGTATCCCGTTTCCGCAAACAATTTCCGCTCCGTCGAACAGTACGTCGTTCGTTGGCGTCGAACGGATAGCAATGCTTGGACTGAGGCCCGTCCAAACCAGAATTGCATCTTCATCGCCACTCACGGGAAGCGCGTCCTCGAAGAAGCTGACAAGAGCCGATGCAGCGAAGTACTCAAGGGCATCCGCGTCGACGACTGGGTCTTCGGCGTCTCCTCAGTCAGCAAGGACGGCTTCGAAAGCCCCGTTGCCTCGGCGGTGCCCGGGGGCGCGTTCGAGCCGTACGTAGCGCCGCCCTCGCAACCCTGACTCGTCATCCCGGACTTGATCCGGGATCCATGAACACCACGTCACAAGTCCTGAACTTTGGTGTTCATGGATGCTGAAACCAGTTCAGCATGACGATGTTAGTCTGTTGAGGAGACGGCTCATGGCCGGCGGATGGACGCGCGATGGCGCTGTTCAGGACCAGATCGATGACACGGTGAAGGACGCGATCCTTCGCGCTCGCGCACTCACGCCGCAGGGCGAGAGCGCCGAGGAATGCGACGATTGTGGCGAACCTATCCCGAAGAAGCGGCGGGAGGCGCTTCCGGGCGTCCGCACCTGCATCGCCTGTCAATCGACACGCGACAAGGCGGTCACGCATTCCACCATCAATCGGCGGGGGAGTAAGGATAGCCAGCTACGCTAGGCGCGTTTAGGGCTTCATCATGGCTCGACCGCCCCGAACTCCAAGAACCCCCCGGCCGCCCCGGCCATCACGACCTCCTCGCAATCGATCGAGCGATCGGTCCCCTGGTTTGCCCAGCCGCAAGCAAATCCTCGACTTCATCGCGACGTCCGACCAGCCGGCCGGCAAGCGCGAGATCGCGCGCGCTTTCGGCCTTTCCGCCCAGGACAAGATCCTGCTCAAGGCCTTGCTCAAGGACATGGCCGACGAGGGGCTGATCGACAGCGCTCCCGGCCGCGCCTTCCACAAGTCCGGCGGCGTGCCGAAAGTCACCGTGCTGAGGGTCGTCGAAGCCGACGACAGCGGCAACATCTTCGCCGTGCCCGAACAATGGCATGCGGAAGGCCCGCCCCCACGGCTTCGCGTGATCGAGCGCGGCCGGCCTGGTGCTCTCGGTATCGGCGACCGCATCCTCGCCCGCACGGAGGAGCGTGGGCAGGGCTATGCCGCGCATCCAATGAAGAAGCTGATGCGCACGGCCGAGCTGGTGCTCGGCGTCGTCCGCAAGGAGGGCGAGCGCTTCTGGCTGACACCGGTGGAGAAGAAGGAACGGCGCGAACTCGCGATCAGCGACCTCAAGGACGCGGAGCCGGGCGACCTGGTGCTGTGCGAAGTCTCGGGACGACCGCCGCGCGTGACGGCGCGGGTCGATGCCGTCCTCGGCGATCCGTTCGCTCCGCGCAGCTTCAGCCTCATCGCCATTCACAAGCACGGCCTGCGCCACGAATTCCGGCAGGAAGCGATCGACGAGGCGCATCGGGTCGCGACGCTGCCCCTCGGCGAACGAGAGGATCTGACTCACCTGCCGATCGTCGCGATCGACCCCGCCGATGCCCGCGACCATGACGACGCCATCTGGGCCTCCCCGGACGATGATGAAGATAACAAGGGCGGATGGAAGGCGATCGTCGCCATCGCCGACGTCAGCTACTACGTCCGCCCCGGTTCCGAGCTCGACCGCGAAGCGCGGGAGCGCGGCAACAGCGTCTATTTCCCCGACCGTGTTGTCCCGATGCTGCCGGAAGAACTGTCCGCCGACATCTGCTCGCTGAAAGAGGGCCAGGTCCGCGCCGCAATGGCCTGTCACCTGACAATCGCCAAGGACGGCTCTCTCAAGAGCTGGCGCTTCTCGCGAGCGAAGATTTGCGTCGCTGCAAACATTGCATACGAAGATGCACAAGCCGCGATCGATGCTGCGGATGAAGAGAGGACGGAAGTCTCCTCCCCAACCTGTTCGATGCCCCAGGTCGATGGCGCCGTTCCCGACGAGCTGGTCCGCGCCGCGCTGCAGCCGTTATGGGGCGCCTGGCACGCCCTTCTGGCCGCCCGCAACAAGCGCGAGCCGCTCGAACTCGACATTCCCGAGCGCCGCGTCATGCTCGACGAAAAGGGCCGCATCAACTCGATCGCCCCCCGCGACCGGCTCGATGCGCATCGGCTGGTCGAGGACTTCATGATTGCGGCCAATGTCGCCGCCGCCCGCGCGCTGGAGGCGAAGAAGGCGCCGGTCATGTACCGAGTCCACGAGGGGCCGAGCCGCGAAAAGCTGGTCGCGCTCAAGGATTACCTGGCGACCTTCGATCTCGAGTTCGCGCTCGGGCAGGTAGTCAAGCCGGGCACCTTCAACCGGATCATCGAGCGGGTCGGCGACTCCAGCGGTCGCGAAGAGATCATGGAGCAACTGCTGCGAACTCAGATGCAGGCCCGCTACGCGCCGGAGCGGCTGGGCCACTTCGGTCTCGCGCTGGCGACCTATGCCCATTTCACCTCGCCGATCCGGCGTTACGCGGACCTTCTCGTCCATCGCTCGCTCGTCAGCGCCTATAGGATGGGGGAGGGCGGGCTGCCGCAGGGCGATGAAGAGCGCTTCGAGGAAATCGGCGAGAAGATCTCCATGCTCGAACGCCGCGCCATGGAGGCCGAGCGCGAAACGATCGATCGCTACGTGGCGGCCTATCTCGCCGACCAGATCGGCCAGCTCGTCCAATGCCGCATCACCGGCGTCCAGCCCTTCGGGTTTTTTGCGACGGTCGAGGATTTGGGAGGCGATGGTCTCGTGCTCGCCCAGACGCTCGGCCAGGAATATTTTCGCTATGACGAGGCCGCGCGGCAGCTCGTCGGCGAGGAAAGCGGCGAGATATATCGCGTCGGTCAGCGGCTGACCTTGCGGCTTGCCGACGCCAACCCCGTATCCGGTTCCCTGCGGTTCGAGCTTCCCGAAGGCAGCTACGGCGGTCGGCGCTCGCGACCGGAGCGACGCGACCGCGTACGAACCACCTCCCGGCGCGGCCGGCCGGCGAATATCCGTCACGATTCCCGCCGCCGCTGAAAGCGGCTATGGGACCCTATCAATTGGGGGCAATTGGGCATGGCAAAGCTGTTGCGTTGGACGGGATACGTCCTGGGCGTGCTGTTGCTGCTGGCCCTGGTGGCCGCCGGCTACGTATGGGTCGTCTCATCCAGGGAGCTTCGGGCGCACGCGGCCAAGCCGGAACGGCTGGTGACGCCGACGGCGGCGCAACTCGCCGACGGTCCGCGACAACTCCGTGTGCTCGGCTGTGTGAGCTGTCATGGCGAGTTGCTTCGGGGCGACCTCTTCATGGATGAACCGAACCTAGCCAAGATTTACGCGTCGAACCTGACACAGGTCGCGGCCAAGGCATCGGACCAGCAGCTTGCCCAGGCAATTCGCCAGGGGATTGGCCATGATGGACGCTCGCTGCTGGTGATGCCGTCCGAGGGCTATCAGTTCCTGACCGATGCGGAGGTCGCAGCGCTGATATCCGCTATCCGGACAATGCCAAGGGCCGGTCGCGAAACTCCGCCCACGAGCATCGGACCGATCGGGCGCGTGGGCCTTGCAAGCGGCAAATTCCGTACCGCGCCGGATCTCGTCGACCTTTATCGAGCATCGCCACTCGCAGACCTTGGTCCGCAGTTCGCTAGGGGCCGCCACATCGTCGCGGTCAATTGCGCGGAGTGCCACGGCCCCAATCTGGAGGGGCAGGAAGTGAAACCAGGCACTGTGTCGGCGGATCTGTCCATTGTCGGAGCCTATGACGCCGAGCAGTTCAAGACGCTGTTACGGAAGGGTATTGCTCCGGGTGGCAAGCAGATGGGGATGATGGGCGAAGTCGCCCGCAGCGACTTCAAACATCTGGATGACAAGGAGATCGCCGCCATTCATGCCTATCTTGTCGAGCGGGCACGGCGAATGCCCTGACGACAGTAGCAACCTTTACGGCGTGCGCTCATTGGAGCCATATTCGAAGGAGAAGGGGCCGTGGCTTACAAGATCGCGATCATCGTCGGCAGCCTGCGGAAAGACAGCCTAAACCGGAAGGTTGCTCAATCCATCTGCGCGCTGCGCAACGACAATCTCGACTGCTCGATGATCGAGATCGGCGACCTGCCACTCTACAACCAGGATTCGGACGCCAATCCGCCGGAGCAATATGTCCGTTTCCGCAGGGAGATCGCGGCGGCGGACGGAGTTCTCTTCGTTTCGCCCGAATATAATCGCGGCATCCCCGGCGTTCTGAAGAACGCCATCGACGTCGGTTCGCGGCCCTACGGCCAGAGCGTGTTCGACAAAAAGCCCGCCGCCATTGTCACCGCTTCACCCGGATCGATCGGCGGTTTCGGCGCGAACCATCAGATCCGCCAGGCCTGTGTGTTCCTCAACATGCCGGTGATGCAGCAGCCGGAGGCCTACCTCGGCCACGTGACGGACGACAGTTTCGATCAGGACGGTTGTTTGAAAGAGGGCCCGCTGAAGGAGCTTGTGACAACGTTGGCACATGCTTTCGCCGGATGGGTGGAGACGATCATCCGGTCGCGGAAGCTGCTCGCGGAGGATGCGGCGCACGCCAAGGCGCAGAGCGAGAAGTCGGTGCTGCTCAAGTCCTGAGGGTACGAGCCGCAACCAACCAAGGACCGTGGACGGTAGACAAAAGAAAAGGGCGGCTCGCGAGAGCCGCCCTTTTGAATTACAAGTCTGTCGTCGTTTACGCGACTTGCGCGAGAGCCGGAGCGCGGCGGCGACGCATTGCGTAGCCGGCGGCGCCGAAGCCCAGGAGCATCATTGCCCATGTGCCGGGTTCCGGAACCGCATTGATCGTCACGGTGCCGCCCAGCGACCCGGTCGAGCTATTATTGCCGTTGATCGTCAGCTGGTAGGTGCCGGCTTCAAGGAAGAGGCTCGACAGGTTCCAGAACTCGGAAACGCCATTGTCGAACTCTTTGATCATCTCATACGGACCGCCCGGACCCGTCAGGATCGCGCTGGTGAAGTCGATCCCGGTCGAACTGGTGTCCATCGTCAGAGCGTACATGCCGGCCATATCGTTCGTGAACGTCAGCCACTCGGTGAACGTCGGATTGGCAAGACCGGCTTCGGTAAAGCCGATTGTCGTTTCGGCGCCAACGGTCGTCGGTCCGTCACAGATCATCGAACAAGCATCCACTGAGGTCAGGACGCTTTTGTTCGACTTGTCGGCCAAGGCCGGTGACGCCGAGACCAAAGCCATGCTGGCAAGCGATGCAAGAACCATCTTACGCATTCGACACCTCCCTGTTGAGGGGCGATGGACCCCTGTCGCGACTCGCCATTCGAGCCGTGGGTATAGGTTTTATTAACGCATTTTGGCCTGTGTCGGTAACGATTTTTTAACTACGAGCGAGTCCCGTTTCGAAACAGGCTGGAGGAGGCGTCCCTCGGAAGGGGGAAAGACGCCTTTACAGCTAGGGCAAAGTGACCTTTACAGCTTGGGCAAGGTGACCCCGCGCTGGCCCATATATTTGCCCGCGCGGTCGGCGTAGGTCACTTCGCACGGCTCGTTACCCTGCAGGAACAGGAACTGGCAGGCGCCCTCGTTCGCGTAGACCTTCGCGGGCAGCGGCGTGGTGTTGGAGAATTCCAGCGTTACGTGCCCTTCCCAGCCCGGCTCGAGCGGAGTGACGTTCACGATGATGCCACAACGGGCGTAGGTGGACTTGCCGAGGCAGATGACGAGCACGTCGCGCGGCACGCGGAAATATTCGACCGTGCGGGCGAGGGCGAAGCTGTTGGGCGGGATGATGCAGCAGTCGGTCTTGCGGTCGACGAAGCTGTTCGAGGCGAAGTCCTTCGGGTCGACGATCGCATTGTCGACATTGGTGAAGATCTTGAACTCGTCCGCGACGCGCGCGTCATAGCCGTAGGAGCTGAGGCCGTAGCTGATGCAGCCTTCGCGCCGCTGCGCCTCCACGAACGGCTCGATCATGCTGTGGGCTTGAGCCTGCTCGCGAATCCAGCGGTCGGAAAGAATGGCCATGGCCGGTGGCTAACGACCGCCATTTCACCCTTCAATCGGCTCCGTCTTTTTTCTGTGGATGCAGAGCTCGGCCAAAAATGGCGGGGTCAGCCGTTAGCGTAGCCCAAACGGCTCACAACCTATCCACAGCTTCCACCCGCTGTGCTACTTCTGTTCTCGTTGGAGGGTGGCCGTTCCGCGGCCAAGAGGGGTCATGGCCGAAGTTATCCGTATCGCAGAATCCGCCGCGCCGGCGGCAAGTGCAGCGCTCCCGCAGAATGTCGAAGCGGAGGCCGCGCTTCTTGGCGCGCTGATGATCGACAATCGCCTCGTCGAAGACGTGCAGCTGAAGCTGAAGGCGCACCATTTCTTCGAGCCGCTGCACGGACGCATCTACGATTTCGATCCTGAAGCTCACCGATCGCAACATGGTCGCGAACCCGGTGACGCTTCGCCCATCCTTCGAAGCCGACGAGGCGATGAAGGAGCTTGGCGGGCCGTCGTACCTGGCGACGCTCACCGGGTCCGGAGCTGCGATCATCGGTGCGAAGGACTTCGCCCAGCAGGTCTACGACCTTGCCCTGCTTCGGGCGCTCATCGGTGTCGGGCGCGATCTGGTGGAGGGCGCTCTCGACACCAGTGAGGACGTGGCTCCGCTCGAGCAGATCGAGAAGGCGGAGACCGAGCTCTACAAGGTTGCCGAAGAAGGCGGCGCCGAGGGCAAGGCGAAGTCGTTCGGCGAGGCGACCAAGCTGGCTGTTGAAATGGCGGAGAAGGCCCTCAATAGCGGCGGCCACCTTTCCGGCATCACGACCGGCCTCGAGGGCATCAACGCCAAGGTTGGCGGCCTGCACAAGTCCGACCTTGTCATCCTCGCCGGCCGACCGGGCATGGGCAAGACCTCCCTCGCGACCAATATCGCGTTCGCGGCGGCGCAAAGGTTCGCGAGGGACATCGAGGACGGAATCGAGCCTGCCAAGTCGGCCGGCGCTCCGACGGCCTTCTTCAGCCTCGAAATGTCAGCGGACCAGCTGGCTACCCGTATCCTCGCCGAGGAATCGGGCATCAGCTCCGAGAACCTGCGCATGGGCAAGATCAGCCAGCAGGAGTTCCGCCAGCTGGCGCGGGCAGCAGCCGAGTTGCAGAGCCTGCCGCTCTACATCGATGATACGCCGGGCCTGACCATCGCCGCGCTTCGAACGCGTGCACGCCGGCTCAAGCGCCAGAAGGGCATCGGCTTCGTGGTGGTCGACTATCTCCAGCTGCTGCAGGGCACCGGCCGGAGCGGCAACGACAACCGAGTCCAGGAAATCTCCGAGATCAGTCGCGGTCTCAAGCAGCTAGCGAAGGAGCTCGAAGTTCCGGTGCTTGCGCTCTCGCAGCTGAGCCGTGCGGTCGAGCAGCGCGAGGACAAGAGGCCGCAGCTTTCCGACCTTCGTGAATCGGGCTCGATCGAGCAGGACGCGGACATGGTCTGGTTCGTCTATCGCGGCGACTATTATCTCGCGGCCAAGAAGCCGGACGACGACCATCCGGACATCGCGCAGTGGCGGGAGGAGATGGACAGGATCTACGGCCGCGCGGACCTCATCGTGGCCAAGCAGCGCCACGGTTCCACCGGCACTGTTCGAATGAAGTTCGACGCGCGCATTACCAAGTTCAGCGATGCGGCCGACGACAATTACCTGCCGGAGATGCGTAGCTAGGGGCCGACGTCCCCGCGCGAGTGCTCCGACTTCTTTCGCGGAGGCTTGCGGACGTAACCGAGCGCAAAAGCGACATCGTCGTCCCAGCCATAGATGTCCTCGACGAAGCGAACTTGCCCGCCGTCGACAAAGGCCGTTCGGTACATCAGGCGAACGGGCACCTCGGTCTTCATCTTCACGAAGGTTTCGTCTTCCTTCGTCATCGCTTCCTGAAAGTCCATCAGGACGCCGTCGTCATGCGCAAGCAGCAGCGCGAAACCAAGCGCATTCTGTACGCGGACGCAGCCGTGGCTCCGGTGGCGCTCGGGCAGGCCGAAGAGCGCCTTCGCCGGTGTGTCGTGCAGGTAGATGGCCTGATCGTTGCGCATGTCGAACTTGACGTCGCCCAGCGAGTTCTTCGGCCCGGGAAGCTGGACGAGACGGCCCTCGCGCCACTCCATGCCCTGCGATGCGAGATAGGCCGGGCTCTTATCAGCGAGCTCGTCCTTGAGGATCGATTTGGGCACTCGCCATATCGGATGGGCAACGAGCTGGAAGATGGGTGAGCCGAGCTGCGGCGTTTCCCAGTCCGGCTCCCCGACCACGACGTTGCGCCGGTCGCGTGCTTGCCCGTTCCGCCAATATTCGAGGAAGGCCGCGGCGGTGTTGACGTCGATCCGCGTCTGCGGCGGATTGCGATCCAGCCAGCGAAGCCGCTCCATGGCCACGGCGAGCAGCCGTGCGCGCCCACCTGCGACCTGGTTGGCACTGCCGTTCAGGCGCGTGTAGCGGACGAACTCCGCCGAGAGCGTTCCATATTCCGCCGTTTGCGGAGGCAGCGAATTGTACCAGCCGGCCAATTCTCCCTCCTGGACCGCCTTCGCCAGACCCGACGCAAGGTCGGCCTTCGGCCGGGGAAGTGTGTAGACTTCGCTGAGTTTCGCGGGATCCGAATAGCCTCGGGCGAGCGCCGAGGCGTAGCGGAGCGCCGCGGTGGTCAGCGCGATCTCGCGGTCGCCGCGATCTTCCGGCAATTCGCCTTTGAGGAACAGTTCGGGCTTCAAGCCATGCGCGGGCGCACCGTCGATGATCTCGATGAGCTGCTTTTCGGACTTGCCGTCCCAGGCGGTCTGCCAGTCGCGGGCTTGGTAGAAGGCCCGAACCTCGTCTTTTGCCTCGCCTTTGATCGTTGCCGCGTCGACTCGATTCGAGTTTCCGCAGCTGCTCAGGGAAACGCTCAACAGGGCAAGGGCGACGGCCTTGCCGATACAATCATGAACTCTCACGCCGCAAGAACGCTACGGCTGTTCAGAAGGTTCAGTCTTCCTGCATATTCGGGTCGCGCAGGCCCTCTCCGATACTGCCGCGAAGCGTGTCCGTTTCGCTGCTCGTGACCGGATACGCGCAATAGTCTGAGGCATAATAAGCGCTCGGACGGTGATTGCCCGACATGCCGATCCCGCCGAACGGAGCTGTCGACGGCGCCCCGTTGGTGGGCTTGTTCCAGTTGATGACGCCCGCACGGACGTTGGCCCAGAAATTGTCGTATTGCTCGGGACTTCCGCCGATCAGGCTCGCGGCCAGGCCGAAGCGCGTGTTGTTGGCTTCGTCGATCGCCGCATCGAAGTCCTTGACGCGGATGAGCTGCAGGACGGGCCCGAACATTTCCTCGTCCGGCACGTCCTTCGCGTCCGTCACGTCGATCAGCGCCGGAGTGAGGAACGGCTTGTCGTCGGCAGGGCGCTCCAGGCGCCGGATCGGCCGTCCGCCCTTCATCATCAGCGCGACCCATTGCTCCTGCAGGTGATCCGCCGAGGCATTGTCGATGACGCAGCCCATGAACGGCTGCGGGTGCGCGAACGGCTCGGCGATGATCATCCGGTCCATCAGCTTCACGATCTTCGCTACGAGTTGCTTCTCCTTGCCGTCCTCGCACGATCAGACGGCGCGCGGCCGTGCAGCGCTGGCCCGCCGAAAGGAAAGCGGACTGGACGATGATCGCGGCCGCGGCGTCCAGTTCCTTGGGATTCCAGGCGACGATCGGATTGTTGCCACCCAGCTCCAGCGCCAAGATCTTGCTGGGCGTGTCGGCAAACTGCTTGTGCAACGCAGAGCCTGCGCGGGCGGAGCCGGTGAACAGCAGGCCATCGATGCCGGGCTGCGACGCTAGTTCCTTACCTTGCTCGGGGCCGCCGATCAGCAGCCGGACGGCGCCTTCCGGCACGCCCGCTTCGTGATAGCATTGAACGAGGAACTCGCCGCTGGCAGGCGTCTTCTCGGAAGGTTTGAAGACCACCGCATTACCCGCAATGAGCGCCGGGACGATGTGCCCGTTGGGCAGATGCGCGGGGAAGTTGAACGGCCCGAGCACCGCGAGCACGCCATGCGGCTTGTGCCGGACGGCGACCTTGCTGCCGAGCGCGGCTTCGAGCTTCTTCTGGGGCGTCCGTTCGGCATAAGCGGCGATCGAGATCTCGACCTTGTTGATGACCGCGCCGACCTCGGTCTTCGTTTCCCAGAGCGGCTTTCCCGTCTCGCGGGAGATCAGGTCGGCGAACTCGTCGCTTCGCTTGCGAACGACGTTCGCGAAACGGCGCAGGGTCTCCATTCGATAGGCGACCGAATGCGCGGCCCATTCCGGCCATGCTGCGCGCGCGGCCGCGACCTCGGCGGCGGCGTCGCCTACCTCGCCCGACCACAATTCCGCGCCGGTCGACGGTTCTGTCGACACCAGTTTTTCGGCCATTAACGCGGCCACACCATTTTGCGAGGAAACGGTCAAGCTGTCGGAATGCCTGACGCCATGGCCTCCCCCATGCGCCGAACCGATGCGACCTTGTCATTGAACGGAGCCCAGTCGTCCCGCTCGGCAATCGCCGACCAGATGGCCTCGACCTCATCGATGTGCATCGAGCAGGGCTCAGGGTCCGACCAATAGGGATGCGTTACAGCTTGTTGCTCGTCCTTCGAGCGCGGCCGCCAGAGCGCGGAAGGGCTCCGACGGGTATCGCTCGGCCCCAGGGTCGCGCCCGCCTCGCCAGTCGAAGAAGATCCGGTCGATCGGCTTCTCTCGCGATTGCAGCGCCTTGAGCAGAGCCGCGGCGAGGCTTCGGTCTTCGTCGCGGCCTGCCTCGCCGACACCCAGACGGCGAAGCAAGGCTTTGACCAGCTCGTCCTCGAACCGATCGGACCATCCGCCCAGCATCTCTGAAAGCGGCGGCGCATCCGCGATCATCGCCATGCAACCGGCGAACTGGGCGAGGTCCCAGTGAATGGCTTCCGGCTGCCGCCCGAACGAATAGAGTCCGTAATGGTCGAAATAGGCCGCGGTGAAATCCGGGTCCCAATCGGGCGTGAAGCGCCACGGACCGTAATCGAAACTTTCGCCCGTCACGTTGATGTTGTCGCTGTTGAGCACGCCGTGAACGAAGCCCGCCGCCATGTAGCCCGCGGCGAGCCGGGCCGTCGCCGATGCGACGAGATCGAACAGGCGGAGCGCATTCTCCTTCGGATCGGCGGACGGCTGCTCGGCGTACAGATGCTGGAGCGTGTAGCGGACCAGAGCGCTGATGTTCTCGACCTCGCCGTAGAAGGCGAGCCGCTGGAACATGCCGATACGGATGTGGCCATGGCTGAGCCGCGTCAGGACCGACGAGCGCGTGGGGGAGGGCTCATCTCCGCGGACCAGTTCCTCGCCAGTCTCGAACAAGGCGAAGGTCTTCGATGTGTTGACGCCGAGCGCTTCGAGCATTTCCGTCGCCAGAACTTCACGGACGCCGCCCTTGAGGGTGAGGCGGCCGTCGGCGGTGCGGCTGTAGGGGGTCTGGCCGGACCCCTTGGTGCCGAGGTCCAGCAGCCGGCCGGCCTCGTCTCGCAACTGCGCAAAGGTGAAGCCGCGCCCGTCGCCAATGTCGGGATTGTACACGCGGAACTGGTGGCCGTGATATCGAAGGGCGAGTGGCTGCGGCAGGTTATCGGGCAGGGGTTCGAACCGGCAGAAGTGCTTCGCCCAGTCCGCGTCCGGCAGATCGAGGCCGACCCTATCGGCCCATCGGCGGTTGAGGAAACGCGGCGTGCATTCCGGAAAGCGCGCGGCCTCCACGGCGTCGTAAAAGGCGTCGCCGAGTTCGAGGATTCGGGGATCGGGTGCGTAGGAAGTCACGAACGTCCAAAGCTGGTGATGAATTGCCGGTTCCGCTAGTCCTCACGTCATGGGAAGCAAAGGGGACACGCTTGTGGCGGAGCTTCGGGCATGGGGCCTGACGCTGCCGGGTGCACACAGCAAGTTGCCTTGGCCGGACCATGACGACCTCGCGGTCAAGGACAAGACGTTTGCCTACCTACCTGCGAAGGGGCGGCCCTTCAGCCTGTCGTGCAAGCTTCCCTACACCGGCTTCGAAGCTCTCCAGTTGCCCTTTGCCGAGCCGACCGGCTACGGCCTCGGCAAGAGTGGGTGGGTAAGCTTTAACCCTGGGGAGGCCGACATTCCGGACATCGAGCAGCTAAAGGAATGGGTCGAGGAGAGCTACCGCGCCCAGGCGCCGGGCAAGCTGGTAAAAGAATATGATGCACGGAGCTAAGTCCTCCGCCGAAGACGCGGCGCAGACGTGGGAAGAGAAATACTGGACCAGCCGTGACGGGTTGAAGCTCCATTATCGAGATTATGCCGGCCCGGCGGATCGGCCGCCTTTGATCATGCTGCACGGGCTGACGAGGAACTCGCGCGATTTCGAGGATGTCGCAGCGCGTTATGCCGGCGAATGGCGCGTGATCGTGCCGGACTTCCGGGGCCGCGGCCTGAGCGGCCGGGACCCGGATTCATCGCGCTACCTCCCGCCTGTCTATGCATCGGACGTAATGCAGTTGCTGGATGAGCTGGCAATTCCAGAGGCGGTTTTCCTGGGCACGTCCCTTGGCGGGCTGGTGACCATGATCATCGCCGCTAGCGCGCCGCAACGCCTTGCCGGCGTGCTCCTCAACGACGTCGGACCGGAGCTTGACCTGAGCGGTATAGGCCGGATCAAGTCCTACGTGGGTAAACCTGTAATCTTCCGCGATTGGGACCATGTCGCCGACGAGCTGGAGGCCCGCGCCGGCGACGTGCACCCTGCCTATGGCCGGGAAGACTGGCTGCGCTTCGCCAGGCGCACGTGCCGCGAAACCGATCGTGGCATCGAATTCGACTACGACATGGCGATCGCCGATCCGTTCAACGCCGGGAATACGGGCGAGACGCCGGACGGCTGGCCTTACTACCGTAAGCTGGGGGGTCGCCCCGTTCTCGTCCTGAGGGGCGAGTTCAGTGACCTGCTGCCGGATGCCGCGGCGGCGCGGATGGGCAGCGAGATCGACGATGTCGAAGTCGTGACCGTCCCCGGGGTCGGGCACGCGCCCGATCTCAGCGAACCGGCAGCGGTCGCAGCAATCGACCGCCTGCTGGAGCGCGTGCTTAAGCGGTAATCCGCCTCAGCTTCGCCAGCGCAGCCTGGTCTGATTCCTCCGGAGCTATCGTGCCTGTGAATTGGCCGTTGCGGTCGAACAGGAGCACGATGGCAGTGTGGTCGACCGTGTAGCCGCCACTCTCGTCCGGCACCTTACGTGAGTATATCCCGAACTGTTTCTTCACCTGAGCGATTTGCGCCGGGGTTCCAGTAAGGCCGATTACCGGGCTGTTGAAAAGCTCGGCATATTTCCCGACCTCGGTCGGTCCGTCGCGTTCGGGATCGACGGTGACGAAGACGGTTTCGAACGGCCGTTCCTTATCGCCAAGTTCGTTGCGCAGCTTCACCATGCGGGCGAGGGTGGTCGGACAGACATCAGGGCAGTGCGTGAAGCCGAAGAATATTCCGTAGGGCTTCCCCGCGAGCGCCGTGCTCGAGAAGGGCTTGCCGTCCGAGCCGACGAGGGTGAACGGACCGCCGATGCTGGAAATGCTCAAGACGTCGGCGGGCGGCGGCGCTTTCGGCATGGGCTTGAGCATCAAGAAGGCGAAAGCCGCTGCCGCTACGGCGACGAGGACCCAGAGGATGATCCGAACGCCCCGCACCTCAGTGGCGCTCCGGACCAGTCGCGGGCGCCACGGTGACGTCGACGGGCTTCTCCCCCGACTTCTCGAAGCTCAGCCGGAGCTTCAGGATCTCGCCGCGGCGGAGGGGTGCACCGAGCTCCGTAATCATCACATGCGTGCCGCCTGGCTTGAGTTCCACGGTGGCGCCGGCCGGCACCGCGAGGCCCGAGCCCAGCTCGCGCATTCGGGAAATGCCGCCCGAGCTCTCCGTCGCATGGATCGCCGCCTTGGTCGGCTCGGGTGCGACGATGCTCACCAGCCGATCGTCCGCCGTGCCCTGGTTGCTGATCGTCAGATAGGCCGCCGTGGACGCCTGACCGGCAACGGTTTCCCGCGCCCAGGCATCCGCAATCCGCAGGTCGGGCGATCCGCTTTGACCACAGGAGGCGAGGAAAAGTGTCGCCAGTAAAAGTCGTTTCACGCGGGCTCCCTAGAAGCCGCGCGGCACCACGGCAATGCGCCTCAGCCGCGGGTGTAGGGAACGAAGTCTCCGAGCTGGCATCCTGCACCGGGCAAGCCGCTGACATTGTCGCGAGTTCGGACGAAATCACCCCGGCAATATTGCGACCCGATCGGTTCCAGCACCAGGATGTCCGAGCTCCGCAGAGTAGAGCAACTCGGCACGGTATTGAGGTACACCACTCGTCCATTCCCGTAGATCAGCGAGTGCGGACCTGCGACGCGCAGGGACTCGCCTTGCTCGAAGGTGACGCAACGCTGGGCGGCGCCGGCGACCCTGCCGGTCAGCTCGGGGATCGCCGCGGTCGTTGCTGCTGGCTGCGGTGCAGTGCAGCCAGACATCAATGCGGCTGTCGCAAGCACAATGAGCCTCATCAGGTCTTCCTTTTACGCCAGATTGCCGATGGCTGAAACGCCCTTTAACGGAACGCGGGACCAGAGGAGAGGCAAGAACTATGTCGACCGGCGATCAACCGGTGAAGCGAGTGACGATCGTCGGCGGCGGTACGGCCGGCTGGATGACCGCGGCGGTCTTGTCGAAATGGCTGAGCCAGGTCGAAATCAAGCTGGTCGAATCCGACGAGATTGGCATCATCGGCGTCGGCGAAGCGACCATTCCAGCGATCCGCAACTATCTTGCGCTGGCCGGCATCGATCCCCTGCGCATGATCAGCGAGACCAAGGCCACGTTCAAGCTCGGCATCCAATTTGTCGACTGGGGCGCACCCGGCGAGACCTACATCCATGGCTTCGGGAAGATCGGGCAGGACATGCTCTGGCTTCACCCGCACCAATTGTGGATGGCGGCGCGCAATCGCGTTCCGGGATCGATCAAGCACTTCGATCATTACGCGCTGAACTGCGTCGCCTCATTGAAGAACAAATTCGCCTTCCCCGACGCGCGCAATCCGCAGTCGCCGCTCGCGCATATCGACTATGCCTATCATTTCGACGCGTCGCTGTTCGGGCGGTTCCTGCGCAGCCGAAAGCGAAGCGCGCGGCGTCAACCGCGTCGAAGGACGGATCGTCGAAGTCGTCCAGGATCCCGAGAGCGGCTTCGTCAAAGCCGTGAAGCTGACGGACGGCCGCGAGGTCGAAGGCGACCTGTTCATCGACTGCTCGGGCATGCGTGCACTGCTGATCGGGGACGCGCTGGGCATCGGCTATGAGCATTGGAACCAGTGGCTGCTGTGCGACCGGGCCATGGCCGTACCGTGCGCCAGCGTCTCGCCCCTTACGCCCTACACCAGGTCCACCGCGAGAACGGCCGGATGGCAGTGGCGCATCCCTCTCCAGCACCGCATCGGCAATGGATACGTCTACTCGTCCGACCTGATCAGCGACGAAGCCGCTGCCGAAACCCTGCTCGGGAATCTCGATGGCGAAGCCATGGCGGATCCGCGGCCGGTTCGCTTTGCACCGGGCAGGCGGCTGAAGGCGTGGGACAAGAACGTCATCGCGATCGGCCTGTCATCGGGATTTCTGGAGCCGCTGGAATCCACGAGCATCCATTTGATCCAAACGGGCATCAACCGGATCCTCGCGCTCTTCCCCGCGCAAGGCTTCGCCGAGCCCGACATCGAGGAATACAACCGCCAGTCGCGGTTCGAATACGAGGATGTCCGCGACTTCATCATCGCGCACTACAAAGTGACGCGACGCAGCGGCGAGCCCTTCTGGGACCATGTCCGCACGATGGACGTGCCGGACAGTCTCCGAGACCGGCTGGAGCTGTTCCGATCGTCAGGGCGGTTCTTCAAGCATGGAGCGGCCGAGCTGTTCGCCGAGGAGAGTTGGGTACAGGTGCTGCTCGGGTCAGGGACTCGAGGCCCAACCCGACCCGGTCGCACAGTTTGTATCGGACGATGAACTCGTGGGCTTCCTCAACGATATCGCCGAAGTAAATCACGAGGTTGCTGACACTATGCCGGACCACGGGCAGTTCGTGGCCAGTCTCCCGACGAGCAGCGCGACGCACCAATCTACTGCGGAGGGGGCCGAGGCCTTCGATCTAGCCACGATTCACCGGTAGGAATTCAGCCCGTCGTGTCCTGAAAGGCACAGCTCATCCAAACAGTGTGCTGCGGCTGCCCACAAGATTGACTTGGCATGAATGACGGTCTTTCATCGGCGGCAATAGGAGTGGATACCCGGTTCGATGTAACCGGTTACAGATCGGGGAGAGGTCTTAGTGAGCAAGTTCAACAGCAAGCGTGCGCTTGCTTCGGGTATTTCCGCAGCGGCAGTCGCAGCCGCACTTTGCATGGCGACGCCGGCGTTCGCGCAGACCACGGCGAGCATCCGCGGTGAGGGCGCAACCCCCGGCGCGACGATCTCCGCGACCGACACGGTCACGGGCCGGACGGTCACTACGACGGTCAACACGGATGGAACGTTTGTCATTCCCGGCCTTCGCCCGAGCACGTACCGGGTCGAGGGTGCCGGCGCGGCCCAGGAAGTGGAACTTCCGGTCGGCCAGACTGTCACCATCGACGCCGCGCCGGCTCCGGCCGAAGCGGAGACGACTACAACCGGCGACGCAATCGTCGTTAGGGGACGCCGAAACCGCCAGGAGGTCCGTTCGGCCACGGTCGGCACGAGCGTTTCGCAGTTCCAGATCGAAAACCTGCCGCAGAACGACCGCAACTTCCTGAACTTCGCCGCTCTCGCTCCGGGCGTCATCGTCTCGCCCGACGTCGGTACCAACAACAAGAAGATCCAGGCGGGCGGCGTCAGCGCGGACAACATCAACGTCTACATCGACGGCACCAGCCACAAGAACCGCGTCGGCTTCAACGGAGTTGCCGGCCAGAACTTCTCGCAGGGCAACCCATTCCCGCAGTCGGCGGTCCAGGAATTCCGTGTTGAAACGCAGAACTTCAAGGCCGAGTATGAGCAGGCGGGTTCCGCGATCATCACAGCCATCACCAAGACCGGCGGCAAGGAATTCCACGGCGGCGTGTTCGGCGAGTTCATGCCCAAGGCCTGGTTCGGACGGCCGTTCTTCGACCGATCGGGTGAAGCGAACAATCCGACGGGCGCCAACGAGAAGCCGGACTACAAGCGCTACCAGTTCGGCGCCGACGTCGGCGGCCCGATCATCCCGGGGCTGCTGCACTTCTTCGCCGCGTATGAGGGTACCCGCCAGAACAATCCGCAGTCGTTCGTGGTCAATGCACCGGCAGGGATCGAAGGTTTCGACGAGGAGGTCGCGAGCAAGTTCGAGCAGAACCTCTACTTCGGCAAGCTGACGCTTTTCGCGACGGACGCCGACACGATCCATGCGAGCTATTTCCGTCGCGACGAAGAGGACGTTCGCGACTATGGCGGCAATCGTGCACGGTCGACCGGTCGCAATGTTAGTACAACGACCAAGAACTATCAGCTGGAGTGGAATCACCGCGCCGACAATTGGCTGAACGAAATGACGTTCAGCTACTTCGACAGTGATACCGGCACGCCGCGGCTCACCGAAGGTCCGGAGATCCGGCTCGTGACGGGCGTTCCAGCGACGCCCACGATCCGCCGATCCATTCAATGGCCAGAATTCTTCATCGGTTCGAATTCCTTCGTTCAGGCGAACCGCCAGAAGGACAAGAACTTCAAGAACAACTTCACCTACACGGGCTTTGACGGTCACGTGATCAAGGCAGGCATTCGCTATTCTCGCAACGAGCTGATCCGTGTCGAAGAGGCCTTTAAATTCGGCCAATATTCGTTCAACGGGCCGACCTACACGGGCTTCGATAGCAGCATTCCGTTTCGGGCTATTGTCGCTCAGCTCGACTCCCGTTCCGATCACTGCCAAGAACACGTATCGTCGGACTGTTCATCCAGGACGACTGGACAGTGAACGACCATTGGACGATCAATATGGGTCTGCGCTGGGATTACGAAAGCAACAACTTCAATCAGAAGTATGTCACGCCGGACAATGTCGCGGAGGCGCTTCGCACGTACGTCGGTTGGCAGGCGGCGGGCATCGATGCCGAAGACTACATTTCGACCGGCGATAATCGCGATCCGTACAAGAAGGCTTTCGCGCCGCGCGCTCGGCGTCTCCTACGACGTCTATGGCGACCGGGACACGATCCTCTTCGCGGGCGCCGGCCGCTACTACGATCGGAATAACTTCTACACTGCCTCGCTCGAGCGCCTGTTCAACGAAGGTCGCAGCGACGTCACGGTCCAGTTCTGCGACATCCCTGGCGAACGGCCCTGCCCGCTGCCGGAACGCTTCCGGTCGACACGCTGCGTTGGAACGACGCCTATCGCGATCCGGAAGCCATCCGCCAAGCGATTGCTGCAGCAGGTATTCGCGGCAACATCTGGGCGCTGAACAACAAGACCAAGCCGCCGTACACCGATCAGTTCAACATCGGCGTCCGCAAGCGGTTTGGCGAGTGGCAGACGTCCTTCACCTACGCGTACAACCGTGGACGCAATCAGTTCATCTACGTCCGCGGCAACCGGATGCCCGACGGCACCTACACGCCGGCGGGCTTCCCCTACATTCGCGACAACTTCCCGATCGAGGGTGTCCCACTGGCTACACCGGCCGCGTGAATATCGGCTCGAGCGAAGGCAAGTCGAACTACAGCGCATGGTTCTTCCAGGCAGAAAAGCCTTGGACCGACGCAAGCCGCTGGGGTGCAACGCACGGCGCTTACGATCACCGATGCGAAGTCCAACCAGGCACGTGCGTTCGGCGAGGCCGAAATGTTCAACGCTGGCGAGCAGGACGCTTACGGCTGGAACAACATCGGCGGTCTAGAGAAGTGGCGCTTCGTCGGCACGGGCATCTGTCGGCCTGCCTCTCGACTTCCGCCTGTCCACGACGGTGATCCTCTCGTCGGGTCCGAACTTCGGCTACGTCAGCTTCGATCCGACGCTTGCATGCCCTGCGGCGGATGCACGCCGTTCAACGACTCCGGCATTCTGAACCCCGAGAAGGACTATCGCCTACAAGACGGTCGATGTCCGACTGGCGAAGCAGCTTCAACCTGCCTTGGGGCCATGAAGGTGAAGCCAGCTTACAGGTTTACAACCTGTTCGATTCGGTGAACCGGTTTTACGAGACCTGGGGCGCAGGCAACGCCGGCAATCGGCAGTGAACCGCCGCTCAAGCAGAACGCTACGGTCGGTGCGGCTCGCAGCTTCCAGGCGGGCCTTAAGTACCGCTTCTAAGTTGAGCTGACGGGAGGGGCTGTTACGCTCCTCCCGTTTCAGCATTGGAGGTAAAATCGTGAAGCCTGAACTGCGGCGGGTCGGCAATTGCCAGGCTCCCGTCGTGGTCATCGACGATTTCAGCGGCGATGCGGATGGGCTTGTCGCCATCGCGCAGGCGCTGGCGCCGTACGACGATGCCGGGAACTACTATCCCGGGCTTCGACGCATCATCACGGAAGCCGACGAAGCGGCGAACCTATATGTCGAGCGTACTTGCGAGGCGGCCGCCCAGTTCGTTGCCGGAGCTTTCGACGTCGACGGTTTCGACCTTGTCGAGGCGAGCTTTTCAATGGTCACCGCCGACCCCGCTGAGCTTCGTCCCGCGCAACGAGCGCCGCATTTCGATTCCACCGATCAGAAATACTTCGCCTTGCTCCACTACCTTCGCGTTCCGGAGGGCAGCGGAACCGCCTTCTATCGCCAGCGGTCGACGCGGATCGAGCGGGTGACGGAGGTCAACGTCTCGACCTTCGTCCGAACCGCCGACGCGGAAGCGGCGATGCTTCCTGCGGGCTCGGGCTACATCAACGGTTCGAACGACTTCTTCGAACAGATCGGCGCCGTTGAGGCGATTCCCGACAGGCTCATCATCTATCAGGGAAGCCTGCTCCACTCGGGCATCATTCCTGCCGACATGAATCTCAGCCCCGACCCGCGCATCGGCAGGCTGACGGCCAACTTCTTCCTGCGCGGCCATTGAGAGGAAAGTCATGCGTACGACCGGATTGTTGCTTGCCAGTTGTGCGGCCCTGCTGGGCAGCACCGCCGCCAGCGCCGAAAAGCGGACCTACATCAATCCGATCGACATCGATTACCGCTACAATTTCGAGCAGATCAACGATGGCGCGTCCTACCGCACGGGGGCGGACCCGGCGATCGTGAACCACAAGGGCGTCTACTACATGTTCCAGACGCTGGCGGACGGCTACTGGAGCTCGACCGATCTCATCGACTGGAAGTTCATCACGCCGAGCCGCTGGCCGTTCGACAGCATCGTCGCACCGGCTGCCATTTCCGATGGCGAGCGGATCATCATCCAGCCGTCGATGATGGAACCGGAGGCGATCCTCGCCACGACCGCGCCGGAGACTGGCAAGCTCGACTTCTTCGTCCGCCGCATGCCGCCGCTCCCTGGCTCGACGAACAAGGCTCCCGAGGAAATGAAGGAAGGCGAGGTGCCGCCGGGGCCCTGGGACCCGGCCCTGTTCAAGGACGATGACGGCAAATGGTACATGTACTGGGGCTCGTCGAACGTTTTCCCGATGTACGGCGCGGAGATCGCGTGGGGGGAGGGCACGCTGACCTATAAGGGCGTCGGCAAGCCGATGCTTTCGCTCCATCCCGACAAGCATGGCTGGGAGCGCTTTGGTCAGGACCATTGCGCCTGCTGGTCGCCGACGCGGCCCAGCCCCTCCTACATGGAGGGCGCCTGGATGACGAAGCATAACGGCAAATATTATCTGCAGTACGGAGCGCCGGGTTCCGAGTTCAACGCATACGCGAACGGCACCTACGTGTCGGACTCGCCGCTCGGGCCGTTTACCTATGCGCCGTACAATCCGATCGCCTATCGCCCCGGTGGCTTCGCGGAGGGCGTCGGCCACGGCTCCACCTTCGAGGACAACCACGGCAACTTCTGGAACAGCGGCACGTCCTGGGTCGGCTACAATTGGGGCATGGAGCGGCGGATCGCCATGTATCCCGCCAAGTTCTACCCGGACGGCCAGTTTAGCGCGTCGACCCGCTTCGGCGATTTCCCGCACTACGCGCCCAAGTCGAAGTTCGACGATCCGGACAAATTGTTCACCGGATGGATGCTGCTGTCGTACCGCAAGCCGGTCGCCGCATCGTCGACCATGGGCGAGTTTGCCGCCGAACGGGCAGCTGACGAGGATCCGCGCACCTTCTGGGTCGCTGGGCAGAACCGTGCGGGCGAGACGCTGACCGTGGACCTCGGGGCACCGAAGACAGTGCGGGCGGTGCAGGTGAACTATGCCGACTACAAGTCCGGCCGCTTTGCCGATGCGCCGGACATCTACACCGAATTCGAGCTGCAGCATTCGACCGACGGCCAGAACTGGCAGCCGCTGGCAAAGCCGGATGGGCCTCGACGCGACCGCCCGAACGCCTACGTCGAACTGCCGCAACCGGTTCGAACGCGCTTCGTGCGGTACGTGCATGGCCACGTCGGGGCGAAGAACCTCGCGATCAGCGATGTGCGGGTGTTCGGCAACGCGGAAGGGCGTGCGCCTGCGGTTCCGGGGCGCGTCGCTGCACAACGCCACCAGGATCAGCGCGATGCGACGATCCGCTGGGCGAAGGTTCCGGGAGCAGTGGGCTACAACATCCGCTTCGGCATCAAGCCAGATCGGCTGACCCAGACTCACCAGATGTGGGCGGACGAGCTCGGCGACGGCGCGACGCTCACGAAGGAGCTCCGGTCGTTGAACTCGGGCGTTCCCTATTGGGTGGCGATCGAGGCGTTCAACGAAACCGGTGTTTCAAAGCTCAGCCGGACCGTCGCGATCCGGTGATCATCCCAGCCAGCCGCCAGTAAATCCAGCTCGCTTCAAGCCGAGCCGGATTGCGGGCACCTGTCGCGTGTACTTCCAGACGAAATCGTTCTGGTAGTTTGCCGCCTGCAGCAGGATCGGCCCCTGGTCGATGCCCAGGTAGTCGGCGGCGACCCAGCCGTGTTGCGGATCGACCGTGCCGGTTTCGAGCTTCTTGTCCGTGTAGGTGAAGCTCGGGTTGAAGCTGTCCTTGAACCCGTACTTGTCGAAGATGCGCGTGCCGTGGTCCGCAAGCAGAGCCTCGGCGGCCGGGATCACGATCTCGGGCGCGAACGGCAGCGAGCCGAGCGCCGCGGTCGGCGCGATGGTGCCGTCGTCCCGCTCGTCTGGCTCGCCCAGCGGCCCGCGCGCGGCATAACCGTAGAAGGTTCGCTGCTCGCCCTTGAACGGCAGCACGTAATTGCCCGGTCCGTCGCAGGCGGTCAGGCCCCAGATGCGATTCGAATAGCCTTCCCAACGCATCGGATTGGCGGTGCAATAGGCGCGGTTGGCATAGGTCGCGCGACGGCTGTTGTCGAAATAGTCGAACCCGGCCGCGCGCATGGGTGCGTCGAAGATGCCGCGGAAGTCGATGAAGATGTGGCTGTACTGATGTCCGAATAGCGGCGCGAAGGCGAGGCGGCGCGTCGGCCCTTCGCCGCGCCAGAACTTGGGGTAGGGCGCGATCCACTGGTCCCAGCTGTTCGGCGGCACTGGATGAACCGGAGCGCCGAGTGCGAGGATGTAGACGAACATGCCCTCGTTGTAGCCGTCCCAGTTGCGCTCGATCAGGCCGCGCTCCGGATGCCACCCCATGGAGATTGCCGCGCGGCCGTCGTGGCGGAAGAAGTTCCAGTCGGCGCGAGCATAGATGTCGTTGGCGAGCTTTCGAATCTCCCGCTCGGCGGCGTCGTCGCGATCGAAATATTGGCCGGCGAAGAGGATACCCATCAGCAGGATCGTCGTGTCGACGCTCGACAGTTCGACCTGCCGGTAGCGCATGGCCGCGTTTCCATATCGATGAAGTGATAGAAGAAGCCCTTGTGGCCGATGGTGCCGCTCGGCTCCGGCCCCTGCGGCGCGTTCCAGAAGAAGCGCAAGGTGGTGAGCGTGAGATCGCGGGCTTCCGCGCGCGTGCACCAGCCGCGCTCGACGCCAATCGCGTAGGCGGGAAGGGCGTAGCCGACCGACGCGATGCTGCAGAAGGCGGGCGTCGGCCAGCGATCCGGCACCAGCCCGTTCTTGCGGTTCACAGTGTCCCAGAACCAGCGGAAGGTACGCTGTTCGATGTCCTCGTAGAAGTCCGGCAGCGTACGGCTGCCCGCGCCGAGGGTCGTCGGTGCGCAGCCTGGCAGCGCGCTTCCGGCGAGGAGCAATGAAGAACTTTGAAGAAGCTTGCGACGGTCGAGAATAATCAAGTCAGGGTGCCTTGGGATCAGTGGTTGAACGAATGACGAGTTCGGGTCGGTGAAATTCCTGGCCGCCGGGCTCGGCCTCGCCTTTGAGCACGGAAATGAGTCGATGGATCGCGCGCTCGCCCAGCTCGGCGATGCGAACGCGCACGGTGGTCAATCCAATGTGCCGGGCCAGCGGAATATCGTCGAAGCCGACAACTGCGACCTCGTCCGGCACCCTGACGCCTGCCCGGTTCAGCGCCTGCAGCGCGCCGTTTGCCATCATGTCATTGGCTGCGAAAACGGAGTTGAACGTCGTTCCGGACTGTAGCATCCTCTCGATCGCCGCGGCCCCCGACTCTTCGGCGAAATCACCCTGAAATGTTTGGACGCTGGCTCCTGCATCCGTCACCGCCTGCTCGAACGCCGAAGCGCGTTCTTGCGCATCCATGTTCCCCTCCGGTCCGGCAATGTGCAGCATGCGCTTCCGACCGAGCGAGAGGAGATGTTCGGCAACAGCGCGCGCGCCCGCTTCATTGTCGAGCCGCACACCCGGGTGGCCGCCCGCATCGCCGCGCGTGTTCAGGAGGATCGCGGGCGATCCGGACGGAATGGTGCTTGCAAGCTCCTCCTCCGTCAGGTGCGGGGCGAGCACGATGAGGCCGTCTACGCGGCCGCGCATGGCGCGCATCGCATTGGCCGATTGCTCGCTCCCGTGATGCACGTTCGACAGCAGAAGCATGTAGCCGCGGCGGGCTGCTTCGTGGTCCATTCCGCGGACGAGCTCCGAGAAGAATTCACCGTGCAGATCCGGGAGGACGACGCCGATGGCATTCGTGCGTGACAGGCTGAGGCTACGCGCCCCGGCGTGGGGAACATAGCCCAGATCGCGCACTGCGTCGGTTACGCGCGCCTTGGTTTCGTCGCTGACATTGTCGATCCGGTTGAGCACGCGCGAAACCGATGCGACCGAAACCTGTGCGAGGCGGGCAACATCGCGTATCGTTGCGTCGGGCATGCGTTCCTTATCGGCAGCAAATGCGACAAAAGCCAACCGGCAACCGATTGCAATTGCCTTCAGCCTCGGTCATGTAACCGGTTACACACTGCGTCAAGGTCTCTGATCCGGCGGCAGCTCGGAGCGCCACCAGAGCGGTAGAGAGAGGGAGAGAACATGCTCGATACGCGCATTTCGCGCAGGGCCGCACTGTTGGGTGCGGGCGTTACGGTCGCCTGGCTTTCGAGCCCGGCCCGAGCACTGTTGCAGGCGGCGACCCGTGTTCCGGTTCCGGCCTTTGTCGACGATCTCATCTCGAAGATGACGCTGGAGGAAAAGGCCGGACAGCTGAGCCTGATGGCCTCCGCATGGGGGCCTAGCGCCGCGGCAGCTCTCAACCCGCCGAGCAACAGCAATTTCCCGCAACAGCTCGAGGAAACGCGGCAGGGCCAGCTCACCGGCATCTTCAACGGCAACGGCGCGCGCATGGCGCGGATCATGCAGAACGTCGCGGTCAAGGAATTGCGAATGAAGATCCCGTTGATCTTCGCAGCCGACATCATTCACGGCCATCGGACCATCTTCCCGGTGCCGCTGGCCGAGGTCGCCAGCTTCGAACCGGAACTGGCGCGCCGTACGGCTGAGGTCGCCGCGTTTGAGGCCGCCGGCGCGGGCATCGACTGGAACTTCGCGCCGATGGTCGACGTGGCTCGCGATCAGCGCTGGGGACGCGGCGTCGAGGGCGGCGGCGAGGACGTGCTGCTCGGCAATCTGTTCGCCGCTGCGCGCGTGCAGGGCTTCCAGGGCACGAACCTCAAGTCAAACGAGCATTTCCTGGCGACCGCGAAGCACTTCGCCGCCTATGGCGCGGCGGAAGCGGGGCTCGACTACAACACGGTTGACATGTCCGAGCGCACGCTGCGCGAAGTCTATTTGCCGCCGTACAAGGCCGCGCTCGACGCCGGCGCCTTGTCCGTCATGGCCTCGTTCAACGAGATCTCGGGAATCCCCGCAACTGGCAACCGCTGGCTGATGCGCGATGTCCTGCGCGGCGAGTGGAAGTTCGATGGTTTCGTCGTGTCCGACTATACGGGCGATGAGGAAATGATCGCTCACGGCTATGCCAAGGACGGCCGTGACGCAGCGCGGATCGCACTGCTCGCGGGCGTCGACATGAGCATGCAGAGCGGCCTGTACCGCAAGCATCTCCCTGAGCTCGTTCGAGCGGGCGAAGTGCCGGAAGCGGTGCTGAATGAGTCCGTCCGCAAGGTGCTCGCGATGAAGGCGATGCTCGGCCTGTTCGAGGATCCGTTCCGGCGCATCGACGAAAAGCGCGAGCAGTCGCGTTCCATGCTTCCGCGCAACCGCGCACTGGCCCGTGAGGCCGGCCGCAAGTCGATCGTTCTCCTCAAGAACGATAACGACCTGCTGCCTCTGCCGAAGTCGGGCAAGAAGATCGCGCTGATCGGTCCGTTCGCGGCCGGCCAGCACGACCTCGTCGGTCCTTGGGTTGTGTATGGCACCGACGAGAAGGCGGTGGATCTCGCCACCGGCGTGCGCGCTGCCGTTGCGGACAAGAACAGTATCATCATCGCCGAAGGCTCCGAGGTCGAGAAGCCGATTGCCGGCGGCATCGAGCAGGCGGTCGCGGCGGCGCAGCAGGCGGATATCATCGTGCTCGCCATCGGTGAAGCGCAGGGCATGTCGGGCGAGGCGCAATCGCGTACCGAAATTGTTGTGCCGAAGCCCCAGCAGGATCTGGCGGAAGCCGTCGCCAAAGCTCGGCAAGCCGATCGTGGTCGTGCTGAAGCACGGCCGAGCGCTGGCGCTCGAAGGCGCGGTGGCGAACGCTCCGGCAATTCTGGCGACCTGGTTCCTGGGAACGGAGACCGGTCACTCGATCGCCGACGTCCTGTTCGGCGCCTACAGCCCATCCGGCCGCCTGCCGGCGAGCTTCCCGCGGCGCTCGGGCCAGCAGCCCTACTATTACGCGCACAAGCGCACGGGCCGTCCCAATGCCGATCCGACGCTGGAGAACTACAAGGCGCGTTTCCGCGACATCACCAACAGCGCGCTCTATCCGTTCGGTCACGGCCTGACCTACGGCAAGATCGCCTACAGCAACTTCACCATCAGTGCCCCGACCATGGGCATGAACGGCGAGATCACGGTGACGGCGCGGATCACGAACAGCGGCCGTCATACCGCCGAGGAAGTCGTCCAGCTCTACGCCCACGACCGCGTCGCGAGCATCACGCGGCCGGTCCGCGAGCTGAAGGCGTTCCGCAAGATCAAGCTGGCGCCGGGACAGTCGGAAGTGGTGAGCTTCACGATCAAGCCGGCCAACCTGCAGTTCTACGGCGTCAACGATCGTCCAGTGGTCGAGCCCGGCACGTTCGACGTGTGGATCGCGCCGTCAGCCGAAGCGGAGGGCCTTAAAGGCTCGTTCGAATTGACGGCCTAGGCCGGTTCGGCTTCGAGATCGCTTTCCCGCCGGGCCCCGCGCCCGAGCGGGTTGAGCATCATCGCCACGCAGGACAACGCCAGGAACAGCAGCGGCACGGCAATGACGACGGCCTTCATCCCGCTCAGCGTCTCCCCGCTCTGGGGCACGTTCGCCACATAGCCGACGGAGGCGAAGCTCCAGCCCAGGATGGCGGTCGCAATGCCGATGGCAACGCGTTGAAGCAGCGCAGCGACTCCGAACACCGTACCTTCGACATGTACGCCGGTTGCTCGTTCGCCGAACTCGATGGTGTTCGGAAGCATCGCCCAGAAGACAAAGTTCAGCCCCACGATCATCACCTGCATGACGATCAGGAACAGCTGCATCAGGCCCGCCTGATGGACGTCGATCGCAGCGAACATCAACAGCCCGACGATCCCCAGTCCCGCAGCCAGCATCCAGATGGCTCGCAGGCCAAGCACCCGGCCCAAGAGCATCCATAGGGGGATCGAAATCCCGCTGACGATGCCCATCGAGGCGAGGGCCAGCTGACCCGCATCGGGATCGTTGAGGAGATATTTGAAATAGTAGAGCACCGACTTGTTGAGAACGGTGATGGCCACGATCATCGCCATCATGGCCGCGCTCAGCGCGATGAACGCGCGGTTGTGCGCGAGGCTGATGAGCGCATTGCGCACACTGCTCGGAAGCGGTCGCTCCATGGGGGCGGTCTCGCGGTAGGTCATGCCGACCATGATGAGGATCGCCGCGCCCACCACCGCGCCCGCGATTGCAACGGCGAAGTATGCCTCCGATGCCGTTGAGCCTGTCAGCCAGCGTCCGAGAGGCACAGTGCAAAGCGCGACCAGGACTGCGGCCGCGGTCCCGAACAGCATGCGCATCCCTGCAACGAACGCCCGATCGCCCGCGTCCGCACTGATGCGCGCCGTCATCGCCAGATAGGGCACGTTTACGGCTGCGTAGGCCGTTCGGAAAAGCAGGTGTGCGCCAAGGATTCCGGCAATCGCCAAAGGTCCGGTACCTCCGGGCGGCAGATAGGCGAGCACGAAGCAGATCCCGAGAGGAACGGACCCCGCGATCATGATCGCGCCGTACTTCAATGTGGCGTGGCGCCGGTCGACCAGCACGCCGACGGCGAAGCTGGCCAGGCCGTCCCACACCGACGCGATCATGTAGGTCGTCGCCGCGACCTTGATCGGGATGTCGAGCGCATCCGTATAGTAGAACAACAGGTAGAGCATGACGCTCTGCCAAAAGATGTTGAACGCAAAGTCCCCGAAGGCGAACAGAACCAGCCGCGGCTTGGATGGACGGGCTTCGGCGATCACTGGCGGCGACTGATCACATATTCGGCAGCGCGGGGCTGGTCCGGCAGGACGAAGCGCAGCGTGCGGCCTGCCTCGTCATGCTGGGAGTCGACGGTCTTCGGACCGCGCACCAGTGCGTTGCCGCCCCAGCCGTGCACCGTCACGGCGATCTGCTTCCACCACGGCTTGAACGAGCCTTCGCGCCTGTCGAAGTGCAGCATCAGCCCGTCCTTGCCGAGCGTGCAGCGCACGGCCTGGCGCAGCGTTGCGCCTTTGACGCTCACGCCGTCGTCCCAATAGAGTTCGCCGCGGCAGTCCTGACCCGGATAGACGTGCAGTTCGAGGGGCCCGTTGGGCACCTCCGAGGTGCTCTGCGCGACCGGCTGGCGGGGCAGGATGGTTCCCGGCCGAACGTAGACCGGGAGACGGTCCAACCGCGGCATCTCCTTCACCACCTCGAACGGAGAGTCGGGCTTGGTCTCGCCCTCGACTTCCAGGCCCGTCCAATAATCGAACCAGCCGGAGCTCGGCATGCAGGCGTCGTAGACTTGCGTCGATTCCGGCCTGGCCGAGGGCACAACCAGCAGGTCGCGTCCGACGGTGAAAGCCATTGCCTGGTCGCAGGGCGCGGTCGTCAGCTGCGGATAATCGTAGAAGACCGGCCGCATGACCGGGTCGCCGGTTCGCGCATTCTGCTCGGCCACGGCGTAGAAGTAGGGCAGTAGCCGGTATCGCTCATCGATGTAGCGGCGGCGGATCGCGAGATGCTCCGCACCGTCGACCCAAGGCTCGGCGCGCGGCGTGTTCTTCGCGGCGTGATTGCGGAACACGGGCGTGAAGGCACCGACCTGATACCAGCGCGTGAGCAGCTCCGGGCTGGGTCCGCCGGTAAAGCCGCCAATGTCAGCGCCTGCCCAAGTGAAGCCGGACAGGCCGAGATTCAGCAGCTGGTGGACCATCAGCTTCAGATGATCCCAGGTGGCGTTGTTGTCGCCCGTCCAGGTCACCGCATAGCGTTGTCCGCCCGCATAGGTGGCGCGGGTCATGACGAAGGGACGTACGTTCGGGCGCAGCCGCAGCAGGCCTTCGTAAGTCGCGCGGCTATTCTCCATGCCGTAGACGTTGTGCGCTTCCGCATGGGTGGTCGTGCGGGGCGCAAAGTCGTCCGCATCGATCCGGTGGCGAGTGCCCAGCGGCATCGTCTTGGTCGGCGTCTCGAAGATCGCAGGCTCGTTCATGTCGTTCCAGAAACCGGCGATCCCGTCGTCGACGAAGCCCTTGTACTGGTCGCCCCACCATTTGCGGCTGTCCGCACGAGTGAAGTCGGGGAAGACCGACGGGCCGGGCCAAACTGGCGCGACATAGGTGCTGCCATCCGGGTTCTTTATGAAGTGATCGCCGGCAAGACCGCTCTCGTAGGGCGCGTAGCCCTGGTTCGGTGCGTGGGCGATGTGAAGATCGGTGATCGTGACGAGCTTGATGCCTTGCCGGTCCATGTCGCCCGCGAGCGTCTTCAGGCTCGGAAAGGCCTTGGTGTCGACCGTGAAGGGGCGGTTGCGATCCTGGAAGTCGATGTCGAGCCAGATGACGTCCGTCGGGATCCGGTCCGAATGCAGGCGGGCGGCGACTTCGCGCACCTCGGCGTCCGTCATGTAGCTGTAGCGCGACTGCTGGTAGCCGAGCGACCAGCGCGGCGGCAGCGGCGGCTTGCCCGTCAGCTCGGTGTAACGGCGCACGACCTCCGGCACCGTCGGGCCGGCAATCAGGTAATAATCGATCGGTCCGCCATCGGCGGAAATCTCGAGTTGGTCGTAATTTCGGTGGCCGAAGTCGAAGCCGGTTCGGAAGCTATTGTCGAGGAACAGGCCGTAGGCGCCGCCAGCGCCGCCCATCGAGACGAAGAACGGAATCGATTTATAGATCGGATCCGTGCCGCGCTCGAAGCCCCAGGCGTCGGTGTTCCAGTTGACGTAGCTTGCGCCGCGTCGGTCGAACGGGCCGGTCTTGTCGCCCATGCCATAGTAGCGCTCGCCAACCGGCATCGTCTTGCGCAACGTAAAGCCGTATTCGCCGAAGCTCAGCGGCTGTGCCGCATCGGCATGGACGAGCTTTCCATTCAAGTCGTTGATGGTCAGCCGTAGGGTCTTCGGATCGATGTTGACCATGAGCGAGCGGGTCTGGAACCCGTAGGCGAGCGGCTCCACCTGGACGCTCCTCCGGCGCACCTCCGCAGGTACCGCCCAGCTTGCGTCCTCCGGAAAGGCGCCGCGCGCGATGTGGATGCGCAAGATCGTGTCCGTCAGCGCGGTTACCCGGATCGTCGCAGATCCATTGCTGAGTTCCGCACCGTTCGTGAGCGGCGTGGCCGGTGGCGGCGGCGGAACGGGCGCAGTCTGCGACAGGGCAGGAGCGGAAAGCGCGGCAAGGGCGCCGGCGAGGATCAGTGCTGTTTTCTTGGTCATAGCGTAATTCGACCCTAGCCGAGCGGCCTGCCGCTGCAACGCTTTACAAACGGGCGCCGTCGCCCCAAGCGGCGCGGCGAGTCATGGAACTCGATCTCACAGCATTGTTCCTCGCGCGGCTGCAGTTCGCGTTCACCGTCTCCTTCCATTTCATCTTCCCCAGCTTCTCAATCGGCCTCGCGAGCTATCTCGCGGTGCTCGAGGGGCTGTGGCTGAAGACGAACAAGCCTATCTATCTCGATCTCTTCCGCTACTGGCTGAAGATCTTCGCGATCACCTTTGCCATGGGCGTCGTGTCGGGCATCGTCATGTCCTACCAGTTCGGCACCAACTGGTCGGTCTTCTCCGACAAAGCCGGTGGCGTGATCGGGCCGCTGATGGCCTATGAGGTACTGACGGCCTTCTTCCTCGAGGCCGGGTTTCTCGGCGTGATGCTGTTCGGCATGCGCAAGGTTGGGGCCGGCCTGCACTTCGCGGCGACGCTGATGGTCGCGATCGGCACATTGATCTCCGCATTCTGGATCCTCAGCGCCAACAGCTGGATGCACACGCCGACGGGCTATGAGCTTACGCCTGACGGGCGTTTCGTCCCCGGACCGAGCTGGTGGGCGATCATTTTCAACCCGAGCTTTCCGTATCGCCTGATTCACACGGTGATCGCGTCCTACCTGACGACCGCGTTAGTCGTCGGCGCAGTCGGCGCGTGGCACCTGCTTCGGGACAGCGCGAACCAGCACGCGCGCAAGATGTTCTCGATGGCGATGTGGATGGCGGCCCTGGTCGCGCCGGTGCAGATCTTTGTCGGTGATCAACACGGTCTCAACACGCATGAATATCAGCCGACGAAAGTCATGGCGCTCGAAGGTCATTATCAAAGCTATCCGGATGGCGCGCCGCTCTATTTGTTCGGTATCCCGAACGATCGCGAACAGCGGCTCGATTATGCCGTCGGCATTCCGAAAGTCGGCAGCTTGCTCCTCGAGCACGATCTCAACGCACCGATGGCCGGGCTCGACACGGTTCCCGACGAGGATCAGCCGCCCGCCTTCACCATCTTCTGGTCGTTCCGGATCATGGTCGGAATCGGCTTCCTCATGCTGTGCCTCGGCCTTTGGAGCCTCTTCGCCCGCGTTCGGCGGCGGCTGTACGACTGGCGCGCGCTGCACCGCGCCGCACTGATCATGGGACCGAGCGGCTTCGTCGCCGTCATCGCCGGGTGGGTCACGACCGAGGTCGGCCGCCAGCCGTTCACCATCTACGGGCTCCTGCGCACGGCGGACAGCGTCAGCCCGCTGGCCGCTCCTGCCGTCGCCACCTCGCTAGTCGCGTTCGTAATCGTCTACTTCGCGGTCTTTGGGGTCGGGACCTGGTACATCCTGCGGCTGATGGCGCAGGCTCCGCATGCGCATGAGGACGAGCCGGGCGACAGCGAACGCGCGCCTCTTCGAACGGCCGGAATCACCCCAGGACCGACCCAGAACCCGCAACGGAGTGGCGAGCCCCTTCCCGACGGCCCGGAGGAGGCGCGGTGATCAATTACGACCTCACGACCATCTGGGCGCTGATCATCGCCTTCGCCGTCTTCATGTACGTGGTGATGGACGGCTTCGACCTCGGCATCGGCATTCTGTTTCCGACCTTCGCGAAAGGACAGGAGCGGAGCCAGGCGATGAACGCCATCGCGCCCGTCTGGGACGGCAACGAGACCTGGCTTGTGCTGGGCGGAGGTGGGCTGCTGGCGGCATTCCCGCTGGCCTACGCGGTTATCCTGCCGGCGACTTATCCTCTAGTCATAGCCATGCTGCTGGGGCTCATCTTTCGCGGAGTGGCGTTCGAGTTCCGCTGGCGCGACCCGCGGCATGAAGCTTTCTGGGACTTCGCATTCTTTGCAGGATCGCTGATCGCCGCATTCTCGCAAGGCATGATCCTTGGCGCGATCCTCCAGGGCATCACGGTCGAGGGCCGCTCCTACGCGGGCGGATGGCTCGACTGGCTGCAGCCGTACACGCTGCTGACCGGAGCAGGCGTGACGATTGGCTATACACTGCTCGGTTCGACCTTCCTGGCAATGAAGTTGACCGGCGATGCAGAAGCGCACGCCTACCGCCTCGCCATGCGCGCCGGGTTCGCGACCTTGTTGCTGATGGTAGCCGTCAGTCTGGCGACTCCCTTCTTGCTTGGCCGTTACTGGAACCGCTGGTTCGACTGGCCGCAGATCCTGTTCACGAGCCAGGTCCCGCTGCTTACCGCAATTACGGCCTTCGCGCTCTATCGCGCCCTGGAGACGAAGCGACGCTACCGCCCGTTCCTTCTCTCGCTCGTCCTGTTCCTGCTCGGCATGATCGGCCTTGGCGTAAGCATCTGGCCCTATGTCGTGCCGGATAGCATCACGATCTGGGACGCCGCCGCACCGGAGCGAAGCCAATCCTTCATGCTCGTCGGGACGCTCGTGATCATGCCGATCATCCTCGCCTACACCGGCTGGGCCTATTGGGTGTTCCGCGGCAAGGTCGCGGATGAGGGATATCATTGATCGAGCAGCGCCCGCTCTGGTCCCGCCTAGGCTGGATGCTCCTGATCTGGGCGGCGAGCGTGGCTGCCCTTGGCGCCGTCGCGTTCGTGATCAAGGCGTGGCTGGGCGCCTGGCCGGCATAAAGACCTTGTCTGTCAGGCGCGATACGGCCAAGCCTTCGTCCGCATGAATTCAAACGACATTTCTGCCTTCGTCGATCAGCTCTGTTCCATCTACGACCAGTCGGTCGCCAATCTCCGTGAAGCGCTCGCGGCTTATTGCGAGCGGGGCGTGCATCCCGACCCCGCCCTCCGCGCCGAAGGCTGCTTCGCCTATCCTGAGCTCAGAGTAAGCTACAGCGGCGAGCAGACGTCAGGACGACTGACACGTGCGTTCGCGCGGCTTACACAGCCGGGAACCTATGCCTGCAGTGTCGCGAGGCCTGCACTGTTCCGGGACTATCTCGAAACACAGCTCGCACATCTGTCGGTGGATTATGGCGTCGATATCTCCGTCGGCCGCAGCCGCAGCGAGATTCCCTACGCTTATGTGCTCGACGGAAGCGGCATCAACCTCGACACCGTGACGGCCGCCGAGTTGTCGCGCTGGTTCCCGTCGAACGAGCTGTCGCACATCGGCGACGAGATCGCCGACGGCGTGTGGGACTATTCGGTTCGTGATGCGCGGCCGCTGGCGCTGTTCGATGGCCCTCGCACCGATTTCAGCCTCGCTCGCCTGAAGCATTACACCGGCACCGAGTCCGACCATTTCCAGAACTTCATCCTGTTCACAAACTACGTCCGCTACGTCGACGAGTTCGTTCGGTTCGGAATCACTGAGCTTCGCCGAGAAGGCAGTCCCTACACGGCACTGTCAGTCCCCGGCGGCTATTACGATCGCGGCGATCTGACCGACGCCGAGGAGCAGATCGCGGCGGGCACGTGGAGGCGGCAGCAGATGCCGGCCTATCACCTGATCGCCGAAGGACGCGCCGGAATCACCCTGGTCAACATCGGAGTCGGCCCGTCGAACGCGAAGACGATCTGCGACCATATTGCGGTGCTTCGGCCGGAAGTGTGGCTGATGATCGGCCATTGCGGCGGCCTGCGTCCGACCCAGCGGATCGGGGACTATGTGCTGGCTCACGCTTACCTTCGCGACGACCATGTGCTGGACGACGTGCTCCCCGTTGAAATCCCGCTTCCGGCCATTGCCGAGGTACAGCGAGCGCTGTTCGAGGCGGCGGTTTCGGTAACCGGCGGAGACGAGGACAGCGTGAAGACCAGGCTGCGCACGGGTACAGTCGTTACGACCGACGACCGCAACTGGGAACTTCGCTTCACCCAGTCGGCCAAGCGCTTCAACCAGAGCCGCGCGGTCGCCATCGACATGGAGTTGGCGACGGTCGCTGCGCAGGGCTTCCGCTTTCGCGTGCCGTACGGGACTTTGCTCTGCGTGTCCGACAAGCCGATGCACGGTGAGCTGAAGCTTCCCGGCCAGGCCAATGACTTCTACGAACGGGCGATCGGCCAGCACTTGCGCATTGGGATCGAGACGCTGGGGCTACTGCTGAAGGAAGGCGAGGGCCTCCATTCGCGCAAGCTTCGCAGCTTCGACGAGCCGCCCCTGCGCTAGCGGGCGATCTCGATCTGCCGCGCGTCGGCAATCGGCACGTGCGTTTGGAAGTAATATTTGTCCGTGCGTTTGCCGTGGCTGTAGAAGTCGACCTTCACGCGGCGAGCGGAGCCGAGCACGCGGATCGTCTTTCCTATCAGTGCGGCTCTCAAATCGTCCCCGTGCTTAGCGCGCAGAGTGGCCAGCGCCCGTGGTCCGATGCTGATCGAAAGGTTGCGCTGGTCGCGATAATCCTTCTCGCTGTTGAGAAAGTAGTTCGGGCCGACCTGCTCGGCGCGCGACACATGCAATTCGAACACGCCGTAGACTGGGCGCGGTGCGGCGTCGGCCGCTTTCATCACGGCTTCGTGAGGCGCAAGCTTCACCATTCCCCGGAAAATGGCTGCGCTGGGCGTCATGGGCGCACGCGCGCTTGGCGTACGCACGATCTGGGGAGTGATGTTAGGCGGAGGAGGAGCGGTTGGCGGCGTCGCGATCACAGCAGCAAGGAATGCGAACAGGCTCGACACCATCAAGAGACCTCCAATAACCGAGCGCCCCGACGATTAGCGCAATGCGCGCTGCAGCCAAGACAGTTTAGTGCGGGGTGACGTTGCGTGTGCGGCCAATGGCGGGTGCAGTCGGGTTGGTCGCAAGCCAGGCTTCGAGCGCGTCGAGATCGAGTCCGGCGTCGAACGTGTCGGTGCCCTCGTTCAGATACTGAGAAGCCGTCGCCGCCGCTCGCGAGGAAGTTGTTCACGGTGACGCGGTAGCGGGCGTCCGGGCGGATCGGCTTGCCGTTCAGCGTCATGGACACGATCCGCTGCCCCTCCGGTCGCGAAAGATCGTAGCTGAAGCGGAAATTGGCGGAGGGGACGAGCAGAGACCCGACTTCGGTTTTGCCGTTCTCGACGACGAACTGCTGTTCGAGCAGCGCCTTCAATTGCGCGCCGGTCAGCGATTTCACGACCAGGTTATTGCCAAATGGCTGGGCCGCGAAGATCTGGCCGTAGGTGACGGTTCCGTCGGGAGCAGGCGTGATGCTGGTTCGCACTCCGCTGGCATTGATGAAGGAGACGTCGGCGTTGCCGCGATTCTCCGGCTTGGTTGCGGCGAGCTGCGCATCGGCGATGAGATTCGCAGCTGGCGATTCGTCGTAGACGTCCGAATAAGGAGCATTGCCTTTCAGCTTGCCGACTGATCGCGCAGCCGCTGGCGCCGCGGCGGCGGCGTAGCGAGCCACCAGCGCTGCGACACCCTCGTCCGCACCTTGTTGCGGCTGGACCGGGACGTTGATTGCGGACCGGCGGATCAGCGCGCGGGTCGCCGGATCGAAGGTCAGTCGAATGTCGGTGACGAGATAACCGTTGCGGCCCGCGCTGGTCAGGAGGCGCTTTGCACCGTTGCGCTCGAGATCGCAGGCATAGGCGTAGTGCGTGTGTCCCGACACGACGACCGAGACGGCCGGATCGAGCTTGTCCATGATGGGCAGGATGCCGCCGGTGAGGCCGTCGCATCCCGTCTGGAGATAGTTCTCGTCCGGCTTGCCGCCCTGATGGATCAGCAGGACGACGGCATCCGCACCCTGCGCTTTGAGGATGGGCACGAGCGCGTTGGCGCTCGCCGCCTCATCGGCGAAGGCAAGGCCCGCAACGCCGGTTGGAGTGACCAAGGTGGCGGTGTCCTTGAGCGTCATGCCGATGAAGCCGATCTTCACCGGGCCGAACTGCCGGACGGCGCTTCCCGGCAGGATCGTCTGCCCATCCGAGCGGTGGACGTTGGCGGCGAGAAACTGAAAGCTCGCGCCGCCGAATGGCTCGACGCGGCAGGGAACGCGGGTCGTATGCTTCTCGCAGCCGCCGTTCTGCATGCGCAGGAGCTCGGCGCTGCCCTTGTCGAACTCGTGGTTGCCGACGGCGTTGAGGCCAAGGCCGATCGCGTTCATCGCCTGGATCGTCGGTTCGTCGAGGAAAAAGGCGGAGACGAGGGGGGAAGCGCCAATCAGGTCCCCGGCCGAGACCGTGATGCTGTTGGGCTGTCGCAATCGCTTCACGGTTGCTGCAAGCGCCGCCGCTCCGCCCAGCCGTTCCTTGAGGATGCTTCCGTCGGCCATGCGTACGCTGGCCGGCGAGGACGGCGTTTCGAGGTTTCCGTGGAAGTCGTTGATGCCGATGATCTGCACTTCGACGGGCGCAACCGGAGACGTGGAACAGGCCTGGGCTGGGTCGTGCAGCCGGCAAGAAACAGTGCCGCTGCGACGGCAATTTTCTTCAACATCAGCGTGCGAGTTCTACCGGAAGTGGGCGGGGTTCGGCGTACAACGCATTGAGATAAGCGGCGAGGCGGACGCCCGCCTGCTTCAGTCGCCGCTCCATGATCGGCGTGTTCTGATAGACGTACGAATAGGACAGCTCCGGCACCTTCTTTGGGTCATTCGACGGTCGCGGGTAGATCGTCTCGCGGATCTGCGCGCTCTCGCTCATCCAGTCGCGTGGGTTGATGTCCCACCAGGCGATGACGTCGGCGTTGCTCGTATGCCGCTGGAGCTTCGCCGCCATCTCGGTGAACGACAATTGCTGCTCATCGACCAGCGCCGAGTCCCAGACGGAGTGCAGGTTGAGGTCACGACCGAACCACTTCACCTTCACGTCGTTTGCACCGCGGTCGCAACATTTGCCAACGTGCAAAGGTTGATGAAGATCGCCGACGATGTGGACGACGAAGCGCAGTGCCAATTGCTTGTCGGCTAGGCTCGCGTTCGGGTCGCGGAGTGTCGCGCTATACTTGTTGAGCGCTTCGAGCGCGTCTCCCTCCGGCGGAGCATGGTCGTATACGATGCCGTTCAGGGTCACATAGTGCCACGGCGTCGAAGTCTTCTGCCAGAACGGCGACGGGTTCGACCGCATCTCGTCAGGCCAGTTCGCAGCCTCGTCGAGGCTCTCGGCCTGTCCGAGGATTTGCTTCACATGCGCCCGGGCGAGACCGCTCAGCTGAGCATCCGCGATGGCTGCAACCACGCGATGGCCGGTCTTTCCCCATGCGAATGCGGGGGCAGGCGTCAGCGCGAAGGCCGTGGCTGCGGCGGCAACGAACAACCATGCTTTCATTTTGCGGCTCTCATTGGAATCGGGCTGACTAGCGCATGCCCTGTGCGTGGCCTTAAGGACAAGAGCATGACAGACGATGAATTGGTCGCGCTCGCCCGCTCCGCCGCGCTCAAGGCCTATGCTCCATATTCCAATTTTCACGTCGGCTGCGCGATCGAGTCCGACGACGGCGAGGTGGTGACCGGCGCCAACATGGAGAACGCCTGCTACCGCTTGGGGCTATGCGCGGAGCAGAGCGCACTGACGGCGGCGCAGCACGCGTTCGGGCTCGGCAAGGTTGCCCGCATCGCGGTTGCAGGAGGCGGGAGCGAAGGCGCCGAACTTACTGGAGTGATCGTCTGCACGCCCTGCGGTGGCTGCCGGCAGGCCATCTTCGAGGCGGCGTGCCTTTCCGGGCGGGATGTCGAGATCATCTGCTCCAACGGGGCAGGGTCGGCGCATGAACGGCACTCGATCCGCTCGCTCATTCCTCATGGGTTCGGGCCGGCGAACCTCTCGGAATCGTAGACTTCAGCGCTCCGCGATCTGGAGGCCAGAATCGAGATCGATGCGCAATGTGCCGTGCTCGTCGGCCAGGATACGGGGTGGCGCGGGCTTCTTCGGTTCGACCGGCTTGAGCGCGGCGACGGAATGCCCTGCGGCAACCGTCCGAACGCCCGCGAAGGCGAAATGGCTGTGATCGCCCTCGTCGAGGGACTCGACCATGATGTAACCGGCGCGCTGCAGCGCCGCTGCGACCTGACGTGTGCGAAATGCCAGGTTTACGCGCAACATCGATTGCCCGGCCGCGTAGGTGATAGCTGTTGGCGACACCGCCCACGGCACGGTTATGCGCGACGGTGCGGTAGGTACTGGTCACAACGCCAAAGCCAGCCGCGATCGAGGCCGCACCCGAGATGTCGGCGGTCATGGGCGCAGGCACATCCACCGTCTTCGCGACGACGGGGGACGAGAGGCTCGCTGCGAGAACGCATGCCAAGGCGGGCAACCGATTCATCTGTTCACTCGACGTTTGTCTCAATGACGCGAACGAAATACTTCGCGTTGAGTCTCAGTCCACGGACTTGTCCGCGACCCTGTCCCGGGATGGGACAAAATGGATCAGACCAGCTTAATCTCGCGGAGCCGTTCCTGAAGATATTCGTCCGCCGTGATCGGCGGCCATTTGGGCTGCTCGCCAGGAGGAACCGTGCCCGGCAATGGCTTCGATCAGGAAGTCCGAGCGGAAGTGCAGGAAGAAGGGCATGGAGTAGCGTGCATGGCTCGCGCGATCGGGCTCCGGGTTGACGACGCGGTGAGAGGTGGAGCGAAGCCGGCCGTTGGTCAGTCGCTGAAGCATGTCGCCGATGTTGATCACCAGCTCGCCCGGGTGGGGTGAAACGGGGATCCAGCGGCCGTCCTTGGTCAGCAGTTCCAGACCCGCTTCCTCGGCGCCGAGCAGCAAGGTGATAGTGTTGATGTCCTCATGCGCTCCGGCGCGGATATGATTGCCGGTCGGCTTGGGCTGCGGCGGATAGTGAAGGGCTCGTAGCACTGAGTTACCGTCGCGCACCGTGTCCGCGAAAAAATCCTCGTCGATCTTCAGGTAGCGCGCGATGGCACGTAGCACCTTGAGACCGGTTCGGTCGAAGGTCGCGTACAGCTCGCTGAACGTGTCCTTGAAGCTCGGAACCTCGGACGGCCAGACATTGTCCGGCATGTGCGCGCGGAACCTGTGGCCCTCCGGCAGGTCGCGGCCGACGTGCCAGAATTCCTTCAGATCGTGCGCCTTGGCACCCTTGGCGGTCTCGATTCCGAAGGGCGTGTAGCCGCGCGCTCCGCCGCCTCCCGCGAGGTGATACTTCTTCTTCGTCTCCTCCGGCAAAGCGAAGAAGAGCTTTGCCTTGTCTTCGGCGCGCTGGATCAATTCGTCGGGGATGCCGTGGTCGGCGACGATGGCGAAACCATAGTCTTCGAAGCTGCGGCCCAGCTTTTGCGCGAACTCGTCGGGGTTGTGGTCGGCGTCCTTCAGCGAGGCGGACGCGATATGGTCGGCAGTCATCGTAGCCATGATTCTCTTACTAGCAGAAAGGTTTACGGAAGCATCAGGCTCGCAAGCGCTGCGCTCATCAGGTTGGCGAGCGAACCCGCGAGCAGCGCGCGAATGCCCAAGCGGGCGATGACCGGCCTTTGGTTCGGCGCAAGTCCGCCGGTCACCGCCATCTGGATGGCGATCGAGCTGAAATTGGCGAAGCCGCACAGTGCGAAGGTGACGATCGCCCGTGTGCGTTCGTCGAGAGCTCCGGCTTGCATTGCGCCGAGGTCGATGAAGGCCACGAACTCGTTGAGCACCAGCTTCGTCCCGAACAGACCGCCGGCGACGTTGGCCTGATCCCATGGCACGCCGATCAGGTACATGATCGGCTGGAACACGTAGCCGACAAGCCGCTGAAAGCTGAGGTCGGGGATTCCGACCATGTTCCCGAGCCCGCCGAGCAGGCCGTTCGCCAGCGCTACGAGCGCGACGAACGCCAGCACCATGGCGCCGACGGCAACCGCGAGCTTCACCCCCGTCTGCGCGCCCTGTGCCGCGGCCATGATGATGTTCGCGGGTCGCTCGCCTTCCTCAAAGGTTTCCGCAACGTCGACTTGGTCTTCCTCGCTCGCTCCGCCTTCGAGCGGAAGCTCGTCCGGGCCGGCGAGATCGTCAGGCATGATGATCTTGGCCATCAGGATGCCGCCCGGCGCGGACATGAAGGCTGCGGCGAGGAGATATGGCAAATAGGCCTCGCCCAGCAGGCTGGCGTAAGCGGCGAGGATGGTGCCGGCCACGCCCGCCATGCCGACAGTCATCACCGTGAAGAGGCGGGAAGGGGGCAAAGCGGCGAGATAGGGACGGACGACCAGCGGAGATTCCGACTGGCCGACGAAAATATTGGCAGCCGCGCTCAGCGATTCCACGCGGCTGATCCCGGTGACCCAGCCGATCGCTCCGCCGACCCAGCGGACGATCCGCTGCATGATGCCGAGATAGTAGAGTATCGCGACAAGGCTCGCGAAGAAGATAATTACCGGCAGGGCGGCGATCGCGAAAGTGTTGGCGAGGGGATTGTTGGCGCTCGGCCCGAAGAGGAACTCGGTTCCCTTGTTGGCATAGCCGAGCAGGTTGGCGACACCGTTCGACAGCGATGAAATGCCGGCGCGGCCCCAATCGGTCCACAGCACGAGCCAGGCGATCGCCGCCTGCAGCGCGAAGGCTGCTCCCACCACACGCAAGCGGATCGCTCGGCGGTTCGACGACAAAACTAAAGCGATGGCCAGAATCACAATGATTCCGACGATGCTCATCAGATTTTGATTCACTAAGGCGCCCCTCCCCAGAGCACTAAAACGCGCGCTTACCAGACCATGCCTTGCGTAGCGCTTGCCGCGGCTTCGTCCAGCAGATTGAGCGCCTCTTCCGGCGTGGTCGCAACGAGCAGTTGCCGCCGCCGCGATGCCGAAAGGAAGCCGCTTTCGGTCGCATGGTCGATGAACTCGATCATGCCGTCCCAAAAGCCGCCGACGTTGAGCAGGCAGAAGGGCTTTGCATGATAGCCGAGCGCGTTCCAGCTCCACGCCTCGAACAACTCGTCAAGCGTTCCGATGCCGCCAGGAAGGGCGATGAACGCATCGGCGAGATCCGTCATCTTCGCCTTGCGCTCGTGCATGTTCGCGACGTGGAACAGCTCGGTCACGCCGGTATGCGCTACTTCAAGATCGACGAGGGCTGCCGGAATGACGCCGTACACCTTGCCGCCAAGTTCGAGCACGCTGTCGGCGATCAGGCCCATCAGACCTAAGCGGCCGCCGCCGTACACGAGGTCGACGCCGCGCTCGACCATCGCCCTGGCAGTGGCGCGCGTAGCCTCGGCGAAGATCGGAACGGAGCCGGGCGCAGACCCGCAGTAGACGGCGAGCCGCTTCACGTTTTTCACAGCCGTACGAGGTCCTTGAGATCGGCTTCCGGGCGAGCGCCGAAATGCGAGATGATTTCCGCCGCTGCCTGAGCGCCGGCCTGAAGGCAACGCTCAAGCGGGCGTGCGCGACACCGCGCCGCGAGGAAACCGGCGGCGAACAGATCGCCTGCACCGGTGGTGTCGACGACCTTCTCGACCGGCGCCGCCCCAACCTCGACCCGATTGCCGCGCTCTACGCCGAGTGCCCCGGCCGGTCCGCGCGTGACGACCAACGTCGAAACCAGTGGCGACAGCTTCGTCAGCGCGCCGTCGAGATCGCCCGCACCCGCCAGCAGCCTGGCTTCATCCTCATTGGCGAAAAGGATGTCGACCATTCCGCCTTCGATCATGCCCAGCACGCCTTCCTTGCGGCCCGGTATGCAGAGGCTTTCCGACAGGGTGAACGCAACGGTGCGCCCCGCCTGGTGCGCGATCTGCGCAGCGCGAAGCATGGCATGACGCGGTCGCTCCGGTCCCCAAAGATAGCCTTCGAGGAAAGTGATCGACGCCGAGCGGATCATGGTCTCGTCGAGCCGCTGTGGCGTCAGCTCATGGCTCGCGCCGGGACAAGTGTTCATCGTCCGCTGCGCATCCGGGGTCACGATGATCAGGCAGCGGCCGGTGGGCGGGCCTTCCTTTAGCGGGGGCGTGTCAAACCGAACGCCGAGCGAGGTCATGTCATGCCGGAAGATGTCGCCAAGCTGGTCGTCGGCAATCTGGCCGATGAAGCCCGCGTCGAGGCCTAGCGCCGCGACCCCCGCCATGCTGTTCGCCGCGGAGCCGCCGCTGACTTCGCGCGCAGGCCCCATCGCCGAGTAGAGGTCCTCGGCCTGCTGGGTGTTGAACAGCTGCATGGAGCCCTTGGTGAGGCCGTGCGCCTCGAGAAAGGAATCGTCGGCCGTCGCGATCACGTCGACGATCGCGTCGCCGATCGCGACGATGTCCAGGGCTCCGGGATTCACGGGGCTGTCGGGTAGCGGGGCCCAAGCCGCTCGGTCAATTGCCGTTCTTGAAGTTCGCCGCAAACCGGTTAGGCCAGCGCGCCATGACGACCGAAGTCCAGGCGGCTGCCGATGCGCCGCAGCAGCCCGCCCCCCGCGCCATTCCCATGTCGCTGTTCGCATTCGCCATCTTCTACGGAGGCATGGTTTGCATCGCCGGGGTGCTCGGCAACAAGCAGGTTGCCCTTGGCCCGCTGGCGGTCGAAGCCGGGATTTTCGCTTTCCTGATGCTGGTGGTTACGTCGAGCGCGGTCGCCGAGCTCCACGGGCGAGAAACGGCGAATCGGCTGGTGCTTATCGGGTTCGTGCCACTCCTTGTCTCGCTGGCGCTGAGCCTTCTTGTTCTGGCCCTCCCCGCCTCTCCGGAAATGGCTCCCGACCGTCTGACGGCATTCGAGACGGTCATGGGCGGAACGCCGCGAATCTGGCTCGGTGGGATCCTTGCCTATGGAATCTCGACCCTGCTCAACGTCACCATCTTCAGCCGCTTGAAAGCGAGCGAAGGGTCGCGTCTTCTGTGGTTCAGGGCCGGCATCGCCAGCGTACTTAGTCAAATCGTCGACACGCTCATCTTCATCACGATCGCTTTCTACGGCGTATTCCCGATCGCCGAGCTGCTGATGGGGCAGATGATCGCCAAGGTCGTGCTGTCCGCTTTGCTCGTTCCTCCGGCGGTGTACTTGTTCGTCGTCCTCGGTCGGAAACTGGACACGTAAGGGCCCCTTTTCTTGCGGCAGTTGCTGCAGCGCAACACCAGTTCTCGATTCAGCCGTTGGCGGGTTACCCGTGTCACAATCGTGTCGTATTGCGCCCTTAGCGGCTGGACCGCGCTCGGGGGGGATCCCGAGTCAGTATTTTCACATTTGATCGGGGTTTCCACGTGAAGAAATTCATCCTGCTGTGTTCGACAGCGGCATGCGTCATGCCTGCAGCCGCCAATGCCCAATCTACCGGTACGGTCGATTTCGAAGAGGAGTCGATCGTCGTCACCGGGACCCGCACTCGCGACGTCGGCGGCATCCAGTCGCCCGACGCGGCGAAGGCCAAGGCGGTCATCACGCAGGAATTCATCTCCCGCAGCGGCCCCGGCCAGACCGTCCTCGACACGATCAACGTGGTACCGGGCGTCAGCTTCCAGAACAACGATGCCTACGGCAACGCTGGCGGCACTCTCACGATGCGCGGCTTCGATTCGACCCGCATCAGTTACACGCTCGACGGCATCCAGCTGAACGACAGCGGCAACTACAACATCTACTCGAACTTCTCGATCGACCCCGAGCTGATCGAGCAGGTCAACGTGAACCTTGGCTCTACCGACGTCAACTCACCGACCGCTTCGGCCGTCGGCGGCACGATCAACCAGCGCACCCGCACTCCGACGGAGCAGATGGGCGGCCTGGTGAACGTTTCGCTCGGTGAGTACGACTACCGCCGCTTCTTCGGCATGTTCGACTTCGGCACGTTCACGCCGTGGGGCACCCGCGCATTCGTCGCGGCGAGCACGTCGAAGTACGACAATCCGTACAACAATTACGGCAAGCTCAACCGCCAGCAGTACAATGCGAAGATCTGGCAGCCGATCGGCGGCAACGGGGACTTCGTTGCCATCGCCGGCCGCTACAATCAGGACCGCAACCACTTCTTCGGCACCAATCCGCTTCGTTGGGACACAACCCGCACGGTGACCATCAACGGTGTCCCCACGATCGTGCCCCGCGTGAACGGGTCCGGGACCGACAACCGGTTCCCGCTAAACACCCACGACCGCGAGTATGACATCAACTATCCGTGCACGGTCGATGAGCCGCAAGCAGGCGTCGCTGACTCCGCCAATTCGTGTGGCACGGAATTCGATCGTCGGTCCAACCCTTCGAACAGCGTCAACATCCGCGGGAACTCGAAGTTCTCGCTGACGGACCAGCTCACGCTGACCGTCGATCCGAGCTTCCAGTACACTAAGGCGAATGGCGGCGGCACGGATACGGCCCGTGAATATGGGTACGACATCAACCCGGCGCTCGTCGGCACCACGGCCCGCTCGAACTGTTCGACCGCGGCGCCCAATCCGAACATTACCTGCGTGACCGGCGTGTTCGGAGGCGATCCATACGCCGGCATCGACCTCAATGGTGACGGCGACCTCCGAGACCAGGTAACGATCCTTAACCCCAGCCAGACGCGGACACGTCGTTACGCCGTCGTTGCCGGCCTCGCCTATGAGATCAACAGCGACCACAGCGTTCGCGCGACCTTCACGCACGACTATTCGAACCACCGCCAGACCGGCCAGGTCGGCTACGTTCAGCAGAACGGCGAGCCGGTCGACGTTTTCCCGGTCAACGACCCTGTCGTCGCCGCAAGCGGCGTTCCGCTGCAGAAGCGCGACCGTCAGTCCTACGCGATCTTGAACAAGTTCGCGGCCGAGTATCGTGGTGAGTTCGGTCCGCTGCGCCTGAACGTCGGCGCGAGCTTGCCGTACTTCAAGCGCGATCTGGAGAACTACTGCTTCACCTCGTCGGCCAGCGGCTTCGTCGAGTGCAGCGGTCGCAATAACGCGCTGGATGAGATCATCGCCGACAATAATCCGTATGTCGTCGACGATGAAGGAAACGTGGTCAGCGGCTTCTCGCCTCCGGGCCACCGCGTCCTCAAGTACAACAAGCTCCTGCCGTCTCTCGGTGCGGTCTATGACTTTACCAACCAGATTTCGGCTTTCGCGAGCTACACCAAGAACATCTCGGTCCCGAGCACGGATAACCTCTACAACGCCTTCTACTTTCCGGAAGGCACGGAACAGGCCAAGCCGCGTCCGGAAACGACCGACTCATTCGACGTCGGCGTTCGCTATCGCAGCTCGAAGATCCAGGCTCAGGTCGCCGGCTGGTTCACGAAGTTCAACGATCGTCTCGCCTCAGCTTACGATCCGGAACTGGACCAGACGATCTACCGGAACCTCGGCCGGGTCGATAAGTGGGGCATCGACGGCTCTATCGCCTATGAGCCGGTCCGTGAGTTGACGCTCTACGCGTTCGGTTCTTGGATGAAGTCCGAAATCAAGGACAACATCCTCCTGTCCGACAATTTCGGGATCACCGACTGCGATGCCGTCGAGGATCAGACGACCACGGCCGCTCTGCGCAGCTGCGCCTTCACGGCTGGCAATTATGAGTCCGGTGCTCCGAAGTACACCTACGGTGGTTCCGCCGTGACGCGCCTTGGTAACCTCGAACTCGGCCTGACCGCCAAGCGGACGGGTCCGCGGTACGTGTTCGACACCAACCTGCCGACGTTCCTGAACGGAACGACCCAGGGTACTGCGGCAGCGGTCGAGATCTTCCCGGCGAAGGCTCCGGCTTACTGGCTCGCCAACTTCGACGCCCGTTACAAGCTGACCATGCTCAAGGGACTCGAGAAGAGCTACCTGCAGCTGAACATCTACAACCTGTTCGACCAGTTCTATGTGGGCGGCTTCGGAGGCGGCCTGAACCAGGCGGTCAACACGGCGGGCACGTCTTATGGTAACCCAGCTTTCGTCCAGATCGGCGCACCGCGGACGATCTCGGGCACGCTGAGCATCGGCTTCTAAGCCTTCGACCAGTCAAAAGGGGGCGGCGCTTCACCTTCGGGTGGGGCGCCGTTTTCTTTTGACGGGCCTACTCATGCGATTGTTGCACTTGCGAATGCGCTTTTCGCATTTGCAGCAGCGGACCATCCGGGGCAGTTTTGGCGGGCCGTCAAACGGCATCCTCTCCTAATGTACTACTAAGGAGCCTTCCACCCTCTCTCCCCGGAAGGCTCCTTTTTTCTTGCCCGGCGTTCAAAGCGCGTCATATTGTTGCGCTGCACAACGTCGAAAGGACTGCGGTGCGAAGGCTTCCGCCTTTGGGGAGTATCCAAGCATTCGTTCACGCTGCCCGCCTCGGCTCCGTGAAGGCTGCCGCCGACTCGCTCGCGCTGTCATCTCCTGCCCTGACCCGGCGAATACAGTCGCTCGAGCAATTCATCGGCACGTCGCTGTTCGAACGGCAGAATAATTCGGTCCAGCTCAACGACCGCGGCAAGGCCTTCCTCGCCGACGTGGAGCCGCACATCGAAGCGCTTTCGTCCGCGGTCGAGCGCGTCGGCGATAACAGCCGCATGCGTATCCGACTCGCCGTTCCGTCGCTGTTCGCCTCCCAGCGCCTGATGCCTGCATTGCCGTCGCTGCGGCACAAGCAGCCGAACCTGCTTATCGACGTGGACACCGGCGCCAACCGCATTTCCCGGCTGTCGGACGGCGTCGACGTTGCGATCGCCATCACCGAAAGGGTCGATGGAAAGCATTATTCGAAGATGCTGGAGCGGGGACGGATCGTGGCCATCGGCTCGCGGGATCTCGCCAAAGAGATTCGAAAGCCGTCGGACCTGAAGCGAGCGCACGTCCTCCTCCACAGCGGCATGCCGACCGCATTTCGAGAATGGACCAGGACGATTGGCCTCCCCAATCTCGAGCCGGCGGAGGTGACCTACTTCGACGCCGGCCAGCTCATTCTCGACGCCGCTGCCGGAGGGCTCGGAGTGGCGTTCATGTTCGAAAGTCACCTGCAATGCTCGGCCGACAACCGGCTGGTCCAGTTCTTTGGCGAGGCAGCGGACAGTCCCTACGCTTATTGGTTCGCCTGCTCCCCCTCAGCGCTGGAGCGGCGTTCCGTCCGCGTTTTTCACGACTGGCTGTTCGACCATTTCGGCACGCCCGCTCTAGCCTAGCCAGTCAGGCACGCTGTCCGCGGCGATCATCGCTGCGATGTCCAGCCTCGGCCGGACGACCGCCCAGCGATCGCCGTCGACAAGCACCTCCGGCGTAAGTGGCCGCGAATTGTAGGTATTCGACATGGCGGCTGCGTAGGCGCCGGCAGTCCTGAACACCACCAGTTCGCCAGCATCGACACGGTCCATCTCGCGAGCGGTCGCGAATGTGTCGCCCAACTCGCACACCGGCCCGACGACGTTGGCAGTCCAGCGCTCGCCCGTCGGCTTGACCGCGTCGATCTGATGCCAGGCATCGTAGAGCGCCGGCCGCATAAGGTCGTTCATCGCGGCATCCACGATGACGAATGGGTTCGACGCGCCCGGCTTGATCCGGATGACCCGCGACAGCAGCACGCCTGCATTGCCGACGAGCAGCCGACCGGGCTCGAACACCAGCCGGACGTTCCAGTCGCGCGTGATGCGCCGTACCATCTCGCCATATTCCTGCGGGCCCGGCGGATGGGGCAGGTCGGGGTTGTACGGCACCCCCAGACCGCCGCCAAGATCGGCGACACCGATCTGGCAGCCCTGCGCCCGTAAGTCGGTGATCAGTTCGCCGACCCGTGCGAAGGCTTTCTCAAGCGGTGCGAGGTTGGTGAGTTGGCTGCCGATGTGCACGGCCACGCCTTGCACCGCGAGCCCGGGAAGGTCCGCCGCGTGGGCGTAGGCTTCGGGTGCGTCGGTAATGGCGATCCCGAACTTGCTCTCGGCGACGCCCGTCGTGATCTTGGCGTGCGTTCCCGCGGCGACGTCTGGGTTCACGCGGAAGGCAATTGGCGCGACCTTGCCCATGGACGTTGCGACCGCCGACAGCGTGTCGGCCTCGGCGACCGACTCCAGGTTGAACTGGAACACGCCCTCATCGAGCGCGACCCGCATCTCGTCCTCAGTTTTTCCGACGCCGGAAAAGACGATCTTGTCGGCCGGCATGCCCGCGGCCCGTGCACGGCGGATCTCGCCACCGGATACGACGTCGCCGCCGAGCCCGGCATTGGCGAATGTCGCCAGCACTGCAGCGTTGGGATTCGCCTTCACGGCATAAGCGATCAGCGGATCGCGCAGTCCTTCCAGGCCCGACCTTAGAACTTCGACATGGCGCAGCATGGTCGCCGTTGAATAGACGTAAGTCGGCGTTCCCACCTTGGCGGCAATCTCCGCCAGCGGCACATCCTCGCAGTAAAGCTCGCCGTTCCTGAGCTGAAAGTGATCCATTTGGGATCCCAACGCACAGCTTTGCCGCGTGTGCAAGTTGCCAACTCGAATCAGATGCTGAACATTGCATCTTCAACGAACGATTGGGGGTCAGGTGGCGCGGCAGGTCAAATCGGGGGCAGGGCAAGGCGGCGCGAAGACCATCCATGTGCTCAACGGGCCGAACCTGAACCTGCTCGGGGAGCGCGAGCCTAACATCTACGGCACAGACACCCTCGCGGACGTCGAGCGCCTGTGCCGGGAGGCGGCCAAGGCGGGAGGCTTCAGCATCAGCTTCAGTCAGACGAATAGCGAAGGCGAGCTGATCGACCAGATTCAGGCCGCCCGGGCTTCCGCCGGCATCGTCATCAATCCGGCCGGCTGCTCCTACTCCGTGCCGGTGCTCGACGCTTTGAAAGCATGCACCGCGCCGGTCGTGGAAGTCCACATCAGCAACATCCACGCACGAGACAAATCCTGGCGGTCGGAGACGCTCACCACGGCGGCTGCCGTCGGCGTGATCTCGGGGTTCGGCATCCTCGGTTATCGCTTCGCGGTCCAGGCGGTCTGCCTGCGCGGCGGCGGGAAGTCCGCAAAGCGCTTGGGCGCAAACGCCAACTAAAGGGCGTCGCGGGAGCTCATTTGACTCGGGCGCTTTCCGCGCTATGAGCGTTACATCGTATTAACACGTTGTAACAAGAATGACCGAGACAGCAGTCAAATTGGCACCGACACGAAACGTAGACGAGCTGACCGATGCCCTCTGCGACGCCTTGCTGACGCCGCGCAGCCGTGAGGATATGCGCCGCCTCCTGCGCGACCTGTGCACCCCGTCCGAGCTGACAGCCCTGGCCGAACGCTGGCACGTCGCTCGACTGCTCGACGGAACCGATCTGTCCTATCGCCAGATTCACGATGGAACCGGCGTCAGCACGACGACGATCGTTCGCGTCGGCCGGTTCCTCCGGCAGGAATCCCATCAGGGGTACCGCAGCGCCATCGATGCCCTGGACGCCGCCGATGCTCGCTGATCGCACGCGCCTCCACATTGCCCTGCAGAAGTCGGGCCGCCTTGCCGATTCGAGCCGCGAGCTGCTGCGCGACGCGGGGTTGCGGATCGAAGGCGGAAAGAACAGCCTGACCGCGCGCGTCGGCAATTTCGCCGCCGAGCTGATGTTCGTCCGCGACGACGACATCCCGACCTTCGTCAGCGACGGTGTCTGCGAGTTCGGGATCGTCGGCCAGAACGTCCTGGAGGAGTTCTCGCTCGGCTCACCCGCGACGAGTTGCGAGGTGCTTGCGGAGCTCGGCTTCGGTCATTGTACGTTGAAGATCGCAGTGCCCGAGAGCTTTGCCTACGAAGGGCCGCAGTCGCTCGCCGGCAGCCGTGTAGCGACGTCGTACCCGCGTCTGCTCAAGCGCTTCCTCGACGAGCGAAACGTGGCCGCCGAGGTCGTCGAAATGAACGGCGCGGTAGAGCTTGCGCCCCGGCTGCAGATCGCCAACTTCGTCTGCGACCTCGTGTCGACCGGCGCTACGCTGGAGTCCAATGGGCTCAAGGCGGTCGAGACGGTCCTCGAGAGCGAGGCCGTGCTCATACGAACCCGCAGGCCGATGGACGATGTCCGCTCAGCCATCGCCAGTCAGCTTCTCAGCCGAATCGACGGCGTGCTCGCGACCAAGGAATCCAAATACATAATGCTGAACGCGTCGGAGGAGGCGCTTGGCCGGATCACCTCGCTGCTTCCAGGCGCCGAAGCTCCGACTATCCTTCCGCTGCATGGCCGTCCGGGTCACTTCGCGGTCCATGCGGTCTGCCAGGAGTCGGTGTTCTGGGAGACGCTGCAGAAGCTGAAGGGCGCTGGCGCGTCCGCGATCCTGGTCGTGCCCATTGAAAAGATGATGATGTGAAGCGGCTGGTCTGGAACGATCTGGACCCCGCCGCCCGCCGCGCTGCGCTCGCACGACCGGTGAGGCGGGACGATGCCGAGCTGCAGGCGAGGATCCGATCCATCATCGACGAGGTGCGCAATCGTGGGTGGGAGGCCGTTTGCGAAATCGCCTTCGGCCTCGACGGCGAGGAGCCGCGCGGAATCGAGGTGGCACCGATCGCCGCGAAGGCACGGCTGCGTCTGACTTCAGAGCAGGTCGAGGCTCTTGAATTCGCTGCCGGCAGGATTGGCGCCTTCCATGAGGCGAGCAGGCCTTCGGATTTCTCGATGGAAACGGCGCCGGGGCTAACCGTCACAAAGACGTGGCGCCCGATCGACCGCGTCGGCCTCTACGTTCCAGGAGGCAGGACACCCTTGTTCTCGTCGCTGCTGATGCTGGCAATTCCTGCCAAGGCCGCGGGTGTCCGAGAGATCACAGCCGTCACTCCGCCGCGCTCTGATGGGGGACTCGACGATCTGGTTGCGCTGGCCGCGGAGTTGGCCGGAATCGATCGCATCTGGACGGTTGGGGGCGGGCAGGCGATCGCCGCCATGGCGTTCGGCGCAGGAGGCATCCCGCGGGTCTACAAGATCTGCGGACCGGGCAACGCCTGGGTCGCTGAGGCGAAGCGGCTGGTCGCGTCCATGCCCGGCGGTCCGGCAATCGACATGCCGGCCGGTCCAAGCGAGCTTCTGGTGATCGCCGATGACGAGGCCGATCCAAAGCTCGTTGCGGCCGACCTTCTGAGCCAAGCCGAGCACGATGCTGACGCCCAGGTGCTCCTCGTCACTCCTTCGGGCGGGCTGGCAGACACGGTTCAGGCCGAACTAGCTGAGCAGCTTGCATCGCTGCCCCGCCGCGACATTGCAGCGGCGTCGTTGCAACAGGCGCGCGTCATCGTCGTCGCCGACCTGATCGAGGCAGTTGACGTCGCGAACGCCTATGCGCCCGAGCACCTGTCGTTGGCCGTCGATCGCTCGGAGGATCTGATCCCTTCCATTCGCAACGCCGGCGCAGTGTTCGCTGGCCCGCTCGCCGCGGAAACTTTCGGCGACTATCTCGCTGGTTCGAGCCACGTCCTTCCGACCGATGGGGCGGCGCGCGCCTGGGGCGGCGTTTCGGTCTACACCTTCCTCAAGGCGATGAGCGTGCAGTCGGTCACCCCGGAAGCCGCGCGGCGCATCGCCAGGCCGGCTGCCGTCCTTGCGAGGATGGAGGCGCTGGAGGGGCACGCTCGTGCCGCCGACGCCCGGCTGGGGGCCTTGGCATGACCTCGCTCGCGCAACGCTTGGCGCGTCCCGAAGTGCTGGCCCTCGAACCGTTCGACATTGCCGCGAACAATGCGATGGCCTTGCCGGACGCGATCAAGCTCGACGCGAACGAGAATCCGTTTCCACCGCTGGTCGAGGGAGCGCTTGCGGCCGGGGCCAACCGCTATCCGGAACCGCAACCGGCCCAGCTAAAGTCCGCCTTGGCCGCACTCTACGGGGTCGAGCCCGGCAATCTGGTCGTTACGCGCGGTGCTGACGACGCCATCGAAATCCTGATCCGCGCTTACTGTCGTCCGGGCGAGGATGCAGTGGCGATCTGCACGCCCAGCTTTTCCGCCTACGCCCACTTCGTGCGCTTGCAGGGCGCGCGGCTCGTCGAGGTGCCGCTGACGGAGGATTTCGACTTCAATCCCGAAGCGTTCATCGCCGCTGTTGAATCGGACCCGTCACTGAAGCTTGCATTCATCTGCACCCCCAACAATCCGACCGGCAACGAAGTCGATCCACAGTCCATCCTTCGTATCGCCGAGGCGCTTCCGCACACGATCATCGTCGCCGACGAGGCCTATCTCGAATTCTCCACCACCCCCAGCCTTGCGGCTGAAAGCCTGAAGCGGCCGAACCTCGTCGTGCTCAAGACCCTGTCGAAGGCGATGGGACTTGCTGGCGCACGCGTCGGCTGTGCGATCGGTGACCCTGAAGTAATTGCGCTCGCCGCGCGCGCTCTTCCGCCTTACCCGCTGCCGACGATGTCGGTGGATGCCGCCATGGCGGCGCTGGCGCCGTCGCGCCGTACCCTGCACGCAGAACGGATTGAGCGGATCAAGGCGGAGCGGGAACGGCTCGCCGGCGCCATCGGCAATTCGCCCATCGTGAAGAATGTGCGTAGTGGCGGCGGCAATTTCCTCTTTCTCCAGGTCGACGATGCCGACGCACTGGCGGTAAAGCTGCGCGGGCTGGGCATCCGCGTGCGCTTCCGCCCCAAGGTTGCGCCGGGCGGGGTCCGCGTGACCGTTGGGACGGATCAGGAAAACGACCTCCTGCTCGCGGCATTCGGCCTGAACAGCACAGCCGCGAACGGACGCCGCGCAGAGGTGGTGCGAGACACCAAGGAGACGCAGATCGCGGTCGCCATCGACCTCGACCGCGCATCGCCCCGCAAGATCGATACGGGCGTGCCATTCTACGATCACATGCTCGACCAGGTCGCGGCGCACGGCGGCTTCAGCCTCATCCTCAATTGCGACGGCGACACCGAGATCGACGGACATCACAGCATTGAGGATTGCGCCATCGCCGTCGGAAAGGCGCTCTCGATCGCCTTGGGCGACAAGCGCGGCATCGATCGCTTCGGCTTCACCTTGCCGATGGACGAGGCCGAGGCGCAGGTGCTGATCGACCTGTCCGGCCGCCCCTACAGCCGCTTCGAGGGTAACTTCGCTTCGGAAAGAATCGGCGACTACCCGACCGAAATGACGCAGCACGTCTTCCGCTCGCTCGCGGAGAACATGGGTGCGGCGATTCATGTAAAGGTCGACGGCGAGAACGATCACCACAAGACGGAAGCCTGCTTCAAGGCGTTCGGCCGGGCGCTGCGCGGCGCCATTCGCCGCGAGGGCGACGCACTTCCGAGCACGAAAGGCGTGCTGTGAAGCTCGCCATCGTCGATCTGGCATACGGCAACATCGGTTCGATCCAGCTGGCTTTTCAACGGCTGGGTATCGAACCCGTTGTCACGGCCGATCCGGAGGAGCTTGCGGCGTCCGATCGCGTCGTGCTTCCGGGGGTCGGAGCGGCCGGCCACGCAATGGAGCGGGTGGATGCGCTGGGACTGCGTGCTCCGCTGAAGGCGCTCAAGCAACCGGGCCTGGGCATCTGCCTCGGAATGCAGCTCCTCTTCGAACACAGCGAAGAGGCGGCCACCGAATGCCTCGGGATCATACCGGGCACCGTTCGCGCAATCGAACCTGCGCCGGATCGACCCGTTCCGCACATGGGTTGGAGCAGCCTCGAGGTCCGGGATGAAACGGTCGGACTGCGTACAGGCGATTACGTCTATTTCGCCCACGGCTACGCCGTCGACGCGGGCCCTTCGACCGTCGCCACCGCCAGTTACGGCGCGGATATTCCGGCGGTCGTTCGCCAGGGGAATTGGCTCGGTGCGCAATTTCACCCAGAACGGTCGGCCGACCCCGGATCCCGTTTCCTGACGGCCTTTCTGCAATGATCATCCTGCCCGCAGTCGACCTGATCGGTGGTAAAGTTGTGCGGCTGGAGCAGGGCCGCTTCGACGCGGTCACGACGTACGCAACGAACCCTGCGGAGGCGCTTGGGCAATTCGTCGAGGCTGGTACCGAGTGGGCCCATGTCGTCGACCTCGATGGGGCTCGCGCAGGCATGCCAGTGCAGGCAGACCTCATCTGCAGGTTGGCCAAGTCTACGCCGCTAAGTTTGCAGGTTGCCGGAGGCTATCGCGAGCGTGACCAGCTCGCGCGCGTTTTCGATGCCGGTGTCGCAAGGGTAGTCATAGGTAGCCTGGCCGTGAAGAATCCTGAGATGGTTCGCGGATGGATCCATGATTTCGGTCCTGACCGCATCACCCTTTCGCTCGACGTCCGATTAGTGGGCGGAGTGCCGATGGTGGCGACCTCCGGCTGGGCCGAAGACAGCGGCCAGAGCCTGTACGATGTCGCTGGTGAGTTTCCGGGTGCCTACCACCTGCTGGTCACCGACATCGGACGCGATGGAATGCTACAAGGTCCAAATTTCGATCTGTACGACGAGATCGCCCAGCGGCTGCCAAGCTTAAGGGTTCAGGCTTCCGGCGGCGTTTCGAGCCTCGCCGATCTCGAGCGCCTTCGCACGGACGGCGCCATCATCGGCAAGGCGCTGTGGGAAGGCCGCATCGCGCTGGAGGAGGCCCTCGGCCTTGCCCGCGCGTAGGATCATCCCCTGCCTCGACGTGAAGGACGGGCGCGTGGTGAAAGGCGTCCAGTTCCGCGACCATCGCGACGTCGGCGACATCGTCGAACACGCGCTGCGCTACCGCGAGGAAGGGGCGGACGAGCTTGTCTTCTACGACATCAGCGCCAGCGCCGAGGGTCGGACGCTTGCACCCGAATGGGTGCGCAGGATCGCCAAGGTGATCGACATTCCGTTCGCGGTGGCCGGCGGCATCCGCAGTCGGGACGAGGCTGTGGCTTGTCTCGATGCGGGTGCGGACAAGGTCTCTGTAAACTCCCCCGCGCTTGAGCGGCCGGAACTGATCGACGAACTAGCGGGCAACTTCGGCAGCCAATGCGTGGTGCTGGGCGTCGATACGTTCGCGGCGGAGGGCGACTATTTCGTCCACCAATACACCGGACGCCCCGACAAAAGCCGCGATACTGGGCGGCGCACGCTCGACTGGGTCCGCGAAGGCGTGGACCGTGGTGCGGGCGAGATCGTGCTCAACTGCATGCGCCAGGACGGTGTGCGCTCGGGCTATGACATCGCCCACACAAGCGAGGTCGTTCGAACCGTAACCGTCCCGGTCATCGCTTCCGGTGGCGCCGGAGCACCCGAGCATTTTCGTGATGCGTTTCAGGCGGGCGCAAGCGGCGCGCTCGCGGCGACCGTCTTCCACGACCGGATCATCCCCATTCCCGAGCTGAAGGAGTTCCTCGCGACATGCGGGATCGAAGTGCGCCGCTAACCGAGGCCGACGTGGAGACGCTCGCCTGGGACAAGATGGATGGCCTGCTCCCGGCCGTCATCCAGGACGCGGGCACCAGCCGTGTCCTGATGGTCGGCTACATGAATTCGGAGGCGCTGAATGCAACGCTGGCCGCCGGGTTCGTCACGTTCTTCAGCCGCTCGAAGGATCGGCTCTGGCAGAAGGGCGAGACGAGCGGCAACCGGCTCCTCTTCCGCGGCGCGTTCGAAGACTGCGACGCCGATGCTTTGCTGATCGTTGCTGAGCCTGAGGGTCCCACCTGCCATCTCGGCACGACGAGTTGCTTCGAGGAGGAAACTGCGGGTCCCGCATGGCTCGCCGACCTGTCCGCCATCATCGCCGATCGGGCGGGATCGGGAGATTCGTCGAGCTACACGCGCAAGTTGCTGGACGCCGGGCCGCAGCGGATCGGGCAGAAGATCGGTGAGGAGGGCGTCGAGGTCGCGCTGGCTGCCGTTAGCCGGGACACCGAAGGCTGTGCCGAAGAAGTCGCCGACCTACTCTACCATGTGGCGGTGCTGATGGAGGCGCGGGGCTTCGGCTGGGGCGATGTCGTCGCGGTCCTGAAACAGCGTCACGCGAAGGCTTCGAAGGCTCCGACCGCCTCATCGTAAAGCTGCTGCGTCGCTGCCGCGATCACCTTGCCTCGTCCGAAGTCTTCGCCGCCGCGCCAGTCGCCGATCGCGCCGCCAGCGCCACGGACTACGGGGATTAGCGCGTTGTAGTCGTGCGGTTTCAGCCCGCATTCGATCACCAAGTCGAGCGACCCCGCCGCAAGTCGTGCGTAACCAAACCCATCGTGCCCATAGCGGGTGGTTCGGACGATCTGTCGAAGGCGGTCGAACGCCTCTGTCGCGCCGCCATCGAAAAGGAAGGGGTCGGTCGTCGACAGGCGTGCTTCGGACAGTGTCGTGCATCCGCTTGTACGAATAGCCGAGCGCCCGCCTTTCGAGACCAGCCAAGCCTTGTTGCCGAATCCGACGTAGAGTTCGTCGAGGCACGGTGCGTCGATCAGCCCCAATTCGGCCCGTCCGTCGTTGAGCAGACCGATCAGCGTGACCCAGGTTGGCAAGCGGCAGATGAAGGACCGCGTTCCGTCCACTGGATCCAGCGACCAGCTGTAGTTGCTCGCGCCCGGACGGTCCGGCCACTCCTCGCCTGTCACTCCGTGATCGGGGTAGCGCGCGGCGATGGCCTCGCGGATCACGCGCTCCGCTTCGCGGTCGGCCTCCGTGACCGGATCGTAGGCGCCGCCGCCCTTGTCCTCGGCGGCGGAGCCGTCGGCCCAGCGATGAAGCGTCTCGCTCCGGGCGATCCCGGCGAGTTCTTCAGCGAATGCGGCCAATTCTGCGATCGTCGCCATGCGCCGCGCTTGGGTGAGAGGCTTCCGCGGGTCAACCGGAAAGCGCCGGGATCGCCTTGACAATTGGGATCCCGACCGCGACACCAAGGGCATGGCAATCGCACGCGCCCTCTCCAACGAACTCCAGGCCGGAACCTGGTGGCGCGGCACGATTCTTGCGGCGCGATGGCGCGGCTGGTGAGCTGAACCGGATACCCGACACTCCCAACCGACCATCGACCCGCCACAGGCGGGTTTTCTTTTGCCAATTCGCGAGGATCGACATGCTGAATACGACGCAAACACCACCTGTCCCGGTCCGTCATCCGGTCGAGGACACCGGGCCCGTCCCAAATCCCATGCCGCGCCTGCTCGACGGCGAGGATCTCACGATCGAGGAGTCGGAACACCTGTTCGAGCGCCTGGTGCTAGGCAAGCTGGAGCCGGCGGAGATTGCGGGGATGCTCGTCGCCTTGCGCATGAAGGGCGAAACCGCCGAGGAGATGATGGGCGCCGCACTTGGCCTGTTCGCGGCGGCACAGCCGTTCGACCGGCCGGACTATTTGTTCGCGGACTGCTGCGGCACCGGTGGAGACTCTTCGGGATCCATAAACATCTCAACGGCGGTCGCCTTCGTCGCTGCCGCGAGCGGCTTGCCGATCGCCAAGCATGGCAATCGCAGCGCCAGCTCGCGCTGCGGTTCCGCCGATGTCCTGGAGGCGCTTGGCGCGCGACTGGACGTCGATCCGGTGGCGGCACGGGCCCTACTCGACGAAACCGGCTTCTGCTTTCTGTTCGCGCCGGCCTATCACCCGGGGATGAAGCATGCCGCGCTCGTTCGCCGGCAGCTTCGGGTACGGACGGTGATGAACCTGCTTGGGCCATGCATCAATCCGGCGCGGCCGCCGGTGCAACTGCTCGGCGTGGCGGACCCGAAGATGCTTCGCCGCATCGCGCAGACGCTCGACGCGATGGGCGTTCAGGAGGCGCTGGTCGTTCACGGGTCGGGGCTAGACGAGGTCGCCCTCCACGGTGAAACCCGCGCCATGCGCCTCTCGCGCCACGACATTACGGAAGAAATTATCACGCCCGAAGACGCCGGCATCGAGCGGGCGCCTTTGCAGGTGGTGACTGGTGGCGACGTCGATGAAAATGCGGCGCGTTTCCGGGCACTTATGGACGGTCGCGGCGCACCGGCCGAACAGGACGTGGTGATCCTCAACACCGCCGCGCTGCTGCTGACGGCGGGCAAGGCGACGGACTTACGCGACGGAGCTGGGCAAGCTCGCGATGCGCTGTCGTCCGGCCGCGCGGGCGGGGTGCTCGACGCTTACGTGAAGGCGAGCAATGGCTGAGGGCGTTCTCGCTGAGATTGCCGCACGCAAGCGAACCGACGTGGCGCAGCGGCTCGCCGGCGTGAGCCACGATCCGCAGCCGACGCAGCGCAGCCTCCGGGCCGCGCTCGGGAAGCCGGGCGCGCGCTTCCTGATGGAGGTGAAGAAGGCGTCGCCTTCGGGCCACCGCAGCGAGTTCAGCGTGGAGGAGGCGGTGACCGCCTACGCGCCGGTCGCGGACGCCATCAGCGTGCTTACCGACGCGCCTTACTTCAACGGTTCTCTCGACGATCTGCGTACGGTGCGGGCGCGGTTCGACGGTCCGATCCTGGCCAAGGACTTCATCGTCGACCCGCGGCAGGTCGCAGAAGCGCGCGTGCATGGAGCGGACGCGGTACTCGTCATCCTGGCGATGCTCGACAATGACGAAGCAGCGTCAATCATGGCGGAAACGCAGCGGTTCGCCATCGACGTCATTGTCGAGGTGCATGACGACGTCGAACTGGACCGGGCGCTGGCGCTTGGCGCGGGGATCGTCGGTATCAACAATCGCGATCTGCGGACGCTCAAGACCGATCTCGCCGTAACGGAGCGGCTGGTGGCGCGCATCCCCGCCGACCGTCTCGTCATCAGCGAATCCGGCATTCGCGACCGAAGCGACGTCGAGCGGCTCGCGCCGACCGTCGATGCCTTCCTCGTTGGGTCGTCGCTCATGGCGTCCGACGACATCGGGCAGGCCGCGCGGGCATTGGTTCATGGCCGCGTGAAGATCTGCGGGCTCACGCAAGCAGAAGATGCGTTGCTCGCTGCTTCGAGCGGCGCAACCCACGCAGGCCTGATCTTTGCCGAGGACAGCAAGCGGCGGGTAGGCAGCAATGCCTCAGCCATCGCCGATGCTGCTCGATCAAGCGGAGTGAAGACCGTTGGCGTGTTCCAGGATCAGGACCCGGCCTTCGTTGCGGCTACGGCGAACGACCTCGCTCTCGACGCGGTTCAGTTGCACGGCAACGAGACCGGACTGGACAAGTTGAAGGCCACGCTTCCCGAAAATTGCGATATATGGGCTGCTTCTCCTGTCGGCGCCGAAGTGACGCCCGAACGTGCTGGTGCCGATCGAATCCTCTACGACACGCAGAAGGATGGCCGAACCGGCGGAACGGGTGAGACGTTCGACTGGGCGCTTCTGAACGGCCGGCCTGCACTGTCGGATGCGTTCATCGCAGGTGGGCTCAATCCTTCGAACGTCCGCGATGCGCAGAAGGTGGGAAGCTACGGCGTCGACGTCAGCTCGGGCGTGGAGTCCGCGCCGGGCATTAAGGACCCAAACAACGTGGCCCAATTGTTTGAAGCACTCCGCCCTCCAAGCCGGAGGACAGCATGCGCCTGAACGGTCGCTTCGGGCGCTTCGGCGGCTGCTTCGTTCCCGAAATCCTTGTTCCGGCGCTTGAGCAGCTCGAAGGCGCGTTCCTCGATGCGGAGCAGGACGCGGCCTTCCGCGCAGAGCTGGATGAGCTGCTGGCGAACTACGCCGGCCGCCCAACGCCCCTGACCCGCTGCCGCAATATCGGCGGCAAGGCCCGCATCTATTTGAAGCGCGAGGACCTGCTCCACGGCGGCGCGCACAAGACCAACCAGGTGCTGGGCCAGGCCTTGCTTGCCAAACGCATGGGCAAGCGTCGCCTGATCGCCGAGACCGGCGCTGGGCAACACGGCGTCGCGACCGCGATCGTCGGCGCGCTCTTCGGCTTCGAGACGCAGGTCTACATGGGCGCCGAGGATGTTGAGCGGCAGCAGCTCAACGTCTTCCGGATGCAGCTGATGGGCGCGACCGTCGTGCCGGTGGAAAGCGGCGGGCGGACGCTGAAGGATGCCATCAACGAAGCGCTGCGTGATTGGAGCGCCAGCTTCGAAGACACGCACTATCTGCTCGGCACCGCGGCCGGTCCGCATCCCTTCCCAACCATGGTCCGCGAGTTCCAGCGCGTGATCGGCAAGGAGGCGCGCGCGCAAATCCTCGAAGCGGAAGGACGGTTGCCGGATGCGGTGCTCGCCTGCGTTGGCGGCGGATCGAACGCCATCGGCATGTTCGCGGATTTCGTTCCAGACGATGGCGTGAAGCTCATCGGTGTCGAGGCGGCCGGCAAGGGCCTCCACGGCCATGAGCATGGCGCGACAATCCAGCGCGGCACCCACGGCATTCTGCACGGGGCGGAGACGTTGGTCCTTCAGGACGCGGACGGGCAGGTGACCGATACATGGTCGGTTTCGGCGGGTCTCGACTATCCCGCGGTCGGTCCGGAGCACGCGCACCTCAGTGAGAGCGGTCGCGCGGATTATGTCGGCAGTACGGATCAGGAAGCACTCGACGCCTTCGTCAAACTCGCGCGAGCCGAGGGGATCATCGGCGCGTTCGAGTCCTGCCACGCCCTGTCGCATGCGATGAAGATGGCGGAGGAGAACCCGGAGGCGTTGCTGGTTGTCAACCTGTCCGGCCGTGGCGACAAGGACGTTGCGCAAGCACAGGCGCTGCTGGGAGCGATGGCGTGAGCCGTTACGCCGCCATGTTCGAGCGCTTGCAGCAGCGTGGCGAAGGTGCGTTCGGCGCGTTCCTCATGCTCGGCGACCCGGATCTGAAGACCTGCGCCGCTTTGCTGGACGCGGTAGTGGAAGGCGGCGCGGACATGGTCGAGGTCGGCATTCCATTCTCCGATCCGGTCGCTGACGGGCCGGTCATCCAGGCCGCAGCCGTGCGTGCGCTGAAGGCTGGCACGCGGGTGGACGACTGTTTCCGGCTGCTCACGGAGTTTCGTGCGCGCCATGCCGATGTTCCGGTCGGCATACTCACCTACGCCAACCTTCTAGCCGCGCGCGGCCGGGAGCGGTTCTTCGCAGATGCGGCCGCCGCGGGTGTGGACAGCCTGCTTGTGGCCGACGTGCCCTCGCTGGAGGCCGAGCCCTATGCGGACGCGTCGCGGCAGACGGGCGTCGACCTGGTGATGATCGCTGCGCCGAATACGCCCGGCCAGACGCTGACGCGCCTGGCTCGGCTTGGGTCGGGCTACACCTATTGCGTCGCCCGCGCGGGCGTGACCGGCGAGCGGCAGGAATTGGCGCTGGAGCATGACCAGCTTCTTTCGACCTTGCGCAGCGTCGGCGCGCCGCCGCCGGTGCTCGGCTTCGGCATTTCGACGCCGGAGCATGTCCGGCAGGCCCTCGATGCTGGAGCGGCTGGGCGTGATCAGCGGCTCGGCGATTGTTCGGCTGGCTATCGAGAAGGGCGCAGACGCCGTTCGCGATTTCGTGCGTGAAATGAAGGCTGCGACGCGGTCGGCCGTCTCGGCCTAGAACGCCTTCAGTACATTCTCGATGATCTTCTGCCCGACGGGCGTCAGCACCGATTCCGGATGGAATTGAACGCCGATCTGCTTCGCCTCCACGTCGCTGATCGCCATTGCCATTCCGTCGATCTGGGCATGGACGCGGAAACGCTCCGGCGGGTTGGGCGTGCAGAGCGAATGGTAGCGGCCGATCCGCAGCGGGTTCGGCAGCCCGGCGAACGGGCCTTCGCCGTCATGTTCCAGTAGCGACGCCTTGCCGTGCACGGCCTCGGGAGCGCGCACGACTTCGCCACCTGCTTCAAGCACCATCGCTTGCTGGCCGAGGCAGACTCCGAACAGCGGGACCTTGCCCTTCGCCAGCCGGATGAGGTCGATGCAGCAGCCCGCGTCTTCGGGCCTGCCGGGGCCGGGCGAAATCAGGATCAGCGCGTTGGACGACTGCGCCTGCTCCAGCGCGTCGCTGGCGACGATCTCGTTGCGGACGGTGCGCACGGTCGCGCCAAGTCGTTCCAGCGCTTCGACGATGTTGAACGTGAAGCTGTCGTGATTGTCGATCATGAGGACGTTGCGGCTCACCGGACCGTCTCCCCGGCGATGGCCGACAGCACCGCGGACGCCTTCCGCCGTGTCTCGTCCGCTTCGGCCTTCGGGTCGGAATCGTAGACGACGCCGGCACCCGCGCGGACGTAGGCGGTGCCGTCCTTCACCAGCGCCGAACGGATGACGACGCCGCTGTCGAGCAGTCCTTCGCCGTTCAGCCAGCCGATCGCGCCGCCGTAGTGGCCGCGCCGGGTGCGTTCGTAGCGGCGCAGCAGCTCCGTCGCCCTCAGCTTGGGCGCCCCCGACAGGGTGCCGACGTTGAGGCACGCCTGCAGCGCGTGCAGCGCGTCGTAGCGCTTCGCCAGCTTGCCCTTCACCGAGCTGACGAGGTGCATGACGCGCGCATATTTTTCGAGCGTCATCAGCGCCGACACGCCGCGCGTTCCCGGCTCGCTGACCCGCGCGACGTCGTTGCGGGCGAGATCGACCAGCATCATGTGTTCCGCGACTTCCTTGTGGTCGAGGCGGAGGTCGGCCTCCATCCGGTCATCGTCGTCGGGGCTGGCGCCGCGCGGCCGGGTTCCGGCGATCGGCTTGACCTCGACGATCTTCTCGTCCCCGTCGCCGGTCACTCGCACCGACGTCTCCGGGCGACGCGCCGAACAAGGTGAAATCGGGCATGGAGACGAAGAACATGTACGGGCTGCGGTCGAGCGTTCGGACGCGTGAGAAGGCGGACAGAGCGTCGGCGCACGGTGCGCTGAACGTCCGCGACGGGACGATCTGATACACGTCGCCGGCGAGGATGTGCTCCTTCAGCTGCGACACGACGCCGGCGAACTCGTCGTCGTCCTGATCCATCCGGACCTGGGCCGCGCCGGCGCCGTCATCGGCCGTGACGAAGGGCTTCATGTCCGAGGCGCGGTTGGACAGGTCGGACAGCCGCTCGACCGCCGAGAAGTGGCTGCGGCGCGCCTGCTCCGGGTCGCCGTCTCCGAACGAGGCGCAGATCAGCCGCGGCGTCCGGCCGGGCTCGCCGACCACGTAGGATTCCGCCAGCCAGAAGACGAAGTCGGGAAAGCCGACCGGGTCCTCGGCCGAGGCGGGAAGTTCCTCGAACAGCCCGACATGATCGAAGGCCATGACGCCGATCAGGCAGACGGTGAACGGCTCTTCCTCGGTCTCGCTGCGAAGGCCCGATGTGATTGCGCGCAGAACGTCGAACGGGGAGAGCGCGAGCAGGCGGCGTTCGGCATCGACTTCATGCTGATCGTTGGAAGCGCAGTGTCAGCCGATCTGCCGTGGCGGCCTCGACTGCGTCCGCCAGCTTCCGTTCGATGACGCGCAGGACCGGCTGCCCGCCAGCGGAAAGCGCGTCGACCAGCACCGTGCCCTCGCGGCATTCGACCCGGACCGCCGCCTGATCGAGGATGATGCTCGCGCCCGCCGTCGTTTCCAGCATCATCGTGTCCGCCCGGCTGCCGCGATCGCTCAGCTGGGCATAGAGCGACAGCAGGTCGACCTGACCTGACAGCCGGCGCGAGATCGCCCGAGCAGTGCCGGAACCAGCGTTCACGCGAGATCCCGGCCTACGGCGGCAAGCACCGCCTTGAGCGATTCCATCAACGTCTCGAACTGGTGCGGGTAGAGCGACTGCGCGCCGTCCGACCATGCGTCGACGGGGTTTTCGTGAACCTCGACGAGCAGGCCATCCGCGCCGCATGCCGCTGCCGCCAGCGACATCGGAATGACCAGGTCGCGGACGCCCGTGCCGTGCGACGGATCGACCACGACGGGCAAATGCGTCTTCTGCTTCATGTAGGCGACGGCGTTGAGGTCGAGCGTGTTGCGGGTCACCGTCTCGAAGGTGCGGATGCCGCGTTCGCACAGGATGACCTGCTCGTTGCCGGCCGCGAGGAGATATTCGGCGGCAAGCAGCAGGTCCTCGACCTTGGCTGCGAGCCCGCGCTTCAGGAGCACCGGCTTGTCGACCTTGCCGAGGACCTTGAGCAGCGAGAAGTTCTGCATGTTGCGGGCGCCGACCTGGAGCATGTCGGCCTTCTCCGCGACGGCCTCCACGTCTGCGGTGTCCATCACTTCGGTGACGACCGGCAGGCCGAGTTCGTCGCCAATGGTGCGCAGGGTGTTCAGGCCCTCGGGACCGTGACCCTGGAAGGAGTAGGGGCTGCTGCGCGGCTTGTAGGCACCGGCGCGAATGCCGATTGCGCCCGCGGCCTTCACGGCGCTGGCGCTGGCGCGCAGCCGATCCTCGGTCTCGACCGCGCAGGGGCCGGCGATCACCGCGAAGCCTGGCCCGCCGATATTCGCCTTGCCGAAGCGGACGATCGTGTCGTGCGGGTGCATCTCGCGGCTGACCAATTTGTACGGCGAGAGGATGGGCTTGATCGATTCCACCATCGGGTGGCCGTCGAGATTGAGCTCCGCGAGCACGCGCTCGTCGCCGAGCGCGCCGAGAACGACGCGCTCCGTTCCGGGCATGAAGAGCGGCTTGAGGCCCTTCTCCTCGATCCGGCCGAGGATTTCGTCGGCAATTTCCTTGGTGGCTTCGCGCTTGAGAACGATGATCATTTCGATTTCGCCTGGAATGAGGACATGAAAAAACCCGCCGGGTCACGGCGGGTCTTGGAAACGTCGGTTCGGAAGTGCTGTCTTCCGCTACCCGCTCGTTGGACGCGCCGCATCAATTGCTGGGGACCAGCGCCACCACCAAAGCTGGGCGATACGAGCGTTCATCCGTGTTCAGCATGCTATGCGGCCGCGGGCTGGTCAACCGTGCGCTCGAAGAAATCGCCGAAGCGCTCTCCGGGCAGGCGGTCGCGGGCGTAGTCGCTGAGCAGCTGAGACAGGATTTCGAGGATGCGTTCCTCGCCGATGTTCTCGGCGTGCAGGCGGTTGAGCCGCTCGCCGTGGAAGCCGCCGCCGAGGTAGAGATTGTACTTGCCCGGCGCGCGGCCGGTCAGCGCAATCTCCGCGACATAGGGGCGCGAGCAGCCGTTGGGGCAGCCGCTCATGCGGATGGTGATCGGCTCGTCGCGGAGGCCGTTCTGGTCGAGCAGCGCTTCGATCTTGGTGACGAGGTCGGGCAGGTAGCGCTCGGCCTCGGCCATCGCGAGCGGGCAGGTGGGCAGGGCGACGCAGGCGATCGAGTTCAGGCGCAGCGCGCTCGTCTGATTCTCGGCGAGCCCATGCTCGGCCAGCAACGCCTCGATCTGCGGCTTGTCCTCCGGAGAGACGCCGACGATGATCAAATTCTGGTTCGGCGTCAGCCGGTAGTGACCCTTGTGCACCTTCGCGATCTCGCGGAGGCCGGTCATGAAGTCGGTCCGAGACGCGGCCGTTGGGGATGAACAGCCCGAAGTTGAACAGGCCGCGATCGGTCTCGCGCCAGCCGAAGCTGTCGCCGTTGGTGGTCAGCTCGAACGGCCGCGTCGGCTCGAACGGAGCGCCCATGCGCCGCTCGATCTCGGCCTTGATGAAGTCGAGGCCCTTGTCGTCGATCGTATATTTGAAGCGGGCGCGGGCGCGGACGGCGCGATTGCCATAGTCGCGCTGGACCGAGATGACCGCGTCGGCCGCCTCGAGCAGCCGATCCTTCGGGATGTAGCCGACGACGTCCGCCAGTCGCGGATAGGTGGTCGGCTCATTGTCGGTCCGGCCCATGCCGCCGCCGATGGTGACGTTGAAGCCCTCGACGCCGTTCGGCCCGGTGACGGCGATGAAGCCGAGGTCCTGGGTGTAGACGTCGATGTCGTTGAACGGCGGGACGACGAAGGCGATCTTGAACTTACGCGGCAGGTAGGTCGGCCCGTAGAGCGGCTCTTCGTCCTCCGACGTCGCCACGCGTTCCTTGCCGTACCAGATCTCGTGATAGGCCCGCATGTTCGGGATGACGTGATCGCTGAGCTGTTTCGACAGCGCCGCGACTTCGCGATCGACGTCGGAATCCAGCGGATCGGCCGTCGCCATCACGCCGCGCGCGTCGTCGCCGCAGGCCGCGATCGTATCGAGCAGCACGTCGTGCAGCCCCTGGATCGTCGGCTTGATGTCTTCCTTGACGATCCAGTGGAACTGGAAGGTCTGGCGCGTCGTCAGGCGGATCGTGTTGCCGCCATGCGCCTGCGCAAGCTCGTCGATCTTCAGCCATTGCTCGGGCGTGCAGACGCCGCCGGGCAGGCGGACGCGGACCATGAAGGTCAGCGCCGGCTCCAGCTTCTGCCGGCGCCGCTCGTCGCGGATATCGCGGTCGTCCTGCTGGTAAATCCCGTGGAACTTCATGAGCTTGTTGCTCTCGAAGGTCACGCCGCCGGTGATGCGGTCGAGCAGGTCGTAGGACGATCTTCCCGCGCAGATAGTCGCTGTTGAACTTCAGCGTCTCGTCCGGCCCGAGCTTGTCGAGCGGCTGCGTAATGTCCGCGCTGCGGTCAATCGTGGTGGTCATTCATAGCTTCTCAGTAAACGTCGCGCTGGTAGCGGTGCTCGGACGACAGGACGCGGACATATTCCTCCGCTCCGTCACGGCTCAGGTCGCCCTCGCGCTCGATGATCTGCAGCAGCGCCTCGTGGACGTCCTTGGCCATCGCCTTCTCGTCGCCGCAGACGTAGAAATGCGCGCCCTCTTCCAGCCAGGCGAAGAGGTCGCGCGACCGTTCGTGCATGCGGTGCTGGACGTAGGTTTTCTGGCCGGCGTCGCGCGAGAAGGCGACGTCGAGCTCGGACAGCACGCCGTCCTCCAGCCACTGCTGCCATTCGGTCTGGTAGAGGAAGTCGCTGCGGAAGTTGCGCTCGCCGAAGAACAGCCAGGAGCGGCCGGCGGCGGCGCGGGCCTCGCGCTCCTGCAGGAAGGCGCGGAACGGCGCGACGCCGGTGCCGGGGCCGACCATGATGATCGGCACGTCGTCGCCGGGCAGGCGGAAGTGCGGATTCTCCTGGACGTAGACCGGGACCGTCGAGCCCATGTCGAGACGGTCGGCAATCTGCGTCGAGGCGACGCCGCCACGGCCGGTGCCGTGCAGGTCGTAGCGAACCGGCGCGACGGTCAGGTGCGCTTCGTCGCCGACCAAAGCCTGGCTCGATGCGAGCGAGTAGAGGCGCGGCTGCAGCGGGCGCAGGCCGGCGAGCAGGCTTGCGGCGTCGACGCCCTTCACCGGGAATTGGCGGACGATGTCGACGATGTGATGGTCGTAGAGGAACCTGACGCGCTCGGCGGCCATGTCGGTCCCGGTCAGTGCTTCCAGCTGCCTTCGCGCCGCTGAGCTTCGCCCATTGCTCGATGAAGCGCGGGCTTCCGATCGTGATCTCGAACTTTTCGGCAAGCGCCTGCGCCAGTGGAACGCTCGCGCTCTTCACCGCGACTTCGGCATCGCCGGACAGGCCGGTTGCTTCGAGCAACTCCTCGACCACGCGCGCGTCGTTGTTCGCGACGAAGCCGAGAGCATCGCCCGGCTGGTAGGTCAGCCCCGACCCGCCGAGGTCGAGCTCGACGTGCCGCGTCTCCTTGGTCGAGTGGCGGCCGACGATCTGGATGTTTTCCAGCACCGTCGCATTGAACGGATTGCGCTTGTCGTGCGCGCTCGATGTCGAATCTGCGCGAGGCGTGGCCGCAACCTTCTGCGGCGACGAAGCTGCCTGATCGGCGGCGAGAAGCTGGACGACGACTTCGCTCCAGCCAGCGGCCGGATCGTCATAGTCGATATCGCAATCGATGCGCGGGCTCAGGCGGGTCGCGCCGAGCTCCTCGAGGCGGCTGTCGACGCGCTTCCCGGCCTCGCAATATTTCTCGTAGGTCGAATCCCCGAGCGCGAGCACGGAGAAGCGGACGCCGTCCAGCTTCGGCGCGCGCGGACCCTCCAGGAACTCGAAGAAGCCGACGGACGGCTGCGGCGGATCGCCCTCGCCATAGGTGCTGACGATGAACAGGACGTCCTGCTCGTCCTTGAGCTGGCGGACCTTGTAGTCGGACAGGTCGGAGACCTTGGGAGCAAGCCCCTGCGCGGTCGCGGCCGCTGCGAGCGTCTTCGCCAGGTCGCGGCTGTTGCCGGTCTCGGTGCCGTAGAGGATCGTCAGCGTGCGGCCCTGAGGCGCGACGACCGGCGCGATCTCGCCGCCGCCCGCGCGCAACAGGCCCGCGTCGAGTCCGGCGAAATAGCCGCTGATCCAGCGCGCCTGTTCGGGCGTCAGCGTGCTGGCGAGGCCTTCGACGAGCTGCCACTGGTCGAGCGTCAGCGCGCCCTCATAGAGTGGGACTTGGACGGTCATTGCACTGCTCCCGAGGCGATCAGATGACCCATTCGTCGCCTCCTTCGTCGTTCTTGTCGGAATCGATGATCTTGCCGCTGCCGGGCTTCGCCGCGCCTTCGACTGTGACCAGCACCTGCACGCCGGCTGCGGACAGCAAACGGGCCACTTCGCGAGCGACCCGGGCCGGGTCGCTCGGCGGGAAGCCGGAGATCGCCGCGTCGTCCACGATCGTGACGGACCGGCCCTGCGACTTCAGTCGCGCGGCCGTGGTCGACGCCCAGGCGGTGCGCTTGCTGCCCGTCACCCAGCTGATCGTGCCCGCCGACGACTGCGCAGTCGCTGCCTTCACCGGATTGCTCGGAAAGCCCTCGATCAGGCCGGCCGCGACGGTTGCGTGGCTCATCTTGTCGATCAGGATGAAGCCGCCGAGCTTGCGGTTCTGCTCATAGCGCACAGCCGGAATCGCGCGGTCGAGGTCGATCTCGACCTTGCCGATGTCGTTGAGGCCGAGCGGTTCACCCGCGCGTGCTGCGAGCGTGTTCACGTCGATGATGGCCTCGACCGTGTCGATATTGGCCGACACCGTTTGCGCGCCGACCTTCAGCCAATAAGAACGGTGCGGGACCAGCTTCTCGTCGGACATCCAGACGAGGCTCGCCTCGATGCGGCTGACCGGCTCGGAGGCCTGGTGCGCGTCCGCGATCAGATCGCCCCTTGAGCAGTCCACTTCGTCTGTGAGCGACAGGGTGACCGACTGTCCGGCAACCGCCTGATCGAGATCGCCGTCGAAGGTGACGATCCGCTCGACGAACGAGCGCGTGCCGGAGGGGAGCACCGTAATCGGATCGCCCACGCGCACGCGGCCGCTGGCGATACGCCCGGCATAGCCGCGGAAGTTCTGGTTGGGACGGCTGACCCATTGCACCGCCATGCGGAAGGGCTCGTCGGCGGGCTCACGGGTCGCAGTCGGGACGGTCTCAAGATGTTCGAGCAACGCCGGGCCGCCGTACCAATGCATCTCGGTCGAGCGCGCGGTGATGTTATCGCCCTGCAGGCCGGACAGCGGGATGGCGGTGAAGCTCTCGATGCCTGCGGTCTTCGCGAAGGCCGCATAGTCCGCGACGATGGCGTCGAAGACGGCTTGGTCGAAGCCGACCAGGTCCATCTTGTTCACCGCGAGCACGACGTTGCGGATGCCGAGCAGGTAGGCGAGGAAGCTGTGCCGCCGCGTCTGCGTCAGCACGCCCTTGCGCGCATCGATCAGGATGATGGCGAGGTCGGCGGTGGAGGCACCGGTGACCATGTTGCGCGTGTACTGCTCGTGGCCCGGCGTATCGGCGACGATGAACTTGCGCTTCTCGGTCGCGAAGAAGCGGTAGGCGACGTCGATGGTAATGCCCTGCTCGCGCTCGGCGGAGAGGCCGTCGACCAGCAGTGCGAAGTCGAGCTTCTCGCCCTGCGTGCCCTGCTTCTTGCTGTCGCTCGCGAGCGTCGACAGCTGGTCGTCGAACAGCAGCTTGGAATCGTACAGCAGGCGGCCGATCAGCGTCGATTTTCCGTCGTCGACACTGCCGCAGGTGATGAAGCGCAGCAGCGACTTCTTCTGCGTCGCGTCGATCCAGCGCTCGAGCTCCTCGCGCGCGGTCTCGGCGGCGTCTAGCGGCTTCAGCTGGGTGGCCATCAGAAATAGCCCTCCTGCTTCTTCTTCTCCATGCTGGCGGCGCCGCCGTCCTTGTCGATGATGCGGCCCTGACGCTCGGACGTGGTGGCGACGAGCATCTCCTGGATGACCTCGGCGAGCGTGTTGGCCTCGCTCTCGACCGCGCCGGTCAGCGGGTAGCAGCCCAGCGTGCGGAAGCGGACGGAGCGGTCGACCGGCGTCTCGCCATCCAGCAGCGGAAAGCGCTCGTCGTCGACCATCAGAAGCATGCCGTCGCGCTCGACCGTCGGTCGCGGCGCAGACAGATAGAGCGGGACGATCTCGATCCCCTCGGCGTAGATGTATTGCCAGATGTCGAGCTCGGTCCAGTTCGAGATCGGAAAGACGCGGATCGATTCCTTCGGAGCCTTGCGCGCATTGTAGAGCGACCAGAGCTCGGGCCGCTGGTTCTTCGGATCCCAGCGATGATTGCGGTCGCGGAAGCTGAAGATGCGCTCCTTGGCGCGGCTCTTCTCCTCGTCGCGGCGGGCACCGCCGAACGCGGCGTCGAAGCCGTACTTGTCGAGCGCCTGCTTCAGGCCTTCGGTCTTCCACATGTCGGTGTGGAGCGGGCCGTGATCGAACGGATTGATTCCGCGCGCCTCGGCGTCCGGATTCTTGTGGACGAGCAGATCGATTGCCGGGTCCGCCGCGACCTTGTCGCGCAGCGCGTACATGTCGCGGAATTTCCAGCCGGTATCGACGTGGAGCAGCGGGAAGGGCAGCGGGCCCGGGAAGAAGGCCTTCTTCGCGAGGTGCAGCATGACGGCGCTGTCCTTGCCGATCGAATAGAGCATCACCGGACGCTCCGTCTCGGCGACGACCTCGCGGAAGATCTCGATGCTTTCCGCCTCGAGCTGTTCGAGGTGGCTCAGGCTGCGCGTGAGGAACTCGACTGGCGCGTTCATGATGCGAGGGCTTTCGGGAAAGGCAGTGGGGTCGCGGCGGTGCGGACGTGGCGGCGCCCAACCCAGCCGATAATGATTGTGACGGGTGCGCCGGCCGGCAGTTCGGCGGCGAGCGTGTCGATCTCAGTGACGGTGCCCGCGACGTGCGCTTCGTCCGGTAGTGTCGAGGATGCGATGGCGATGGCGGGGGTGGCCGGGTCGAGGCCCTTGGCGAGCGCCTTGCGCACGAACTCACCGAGCGTCTTGCGCGGCATGTAGAGGACCGTCGTGACCTTGCGGTCGGCGACGCTGATCCAGTCGATGTCGGTCGGCAGCTTGCCGTCGGCGCCATGGCCGGTGACGAACTGGACGCGGCGGGCGTGCTTGCGCTCGGTGAGCGAGGTCAGGAGCGAGGCGGCGGCACCCTGAGCGGCGGAAATGCCGGGAATGACAGAGATTTCGATACCGGCAGCGCGGCAGGCGTCGATCTCCTCCGTCGCGCGGCCGAAGATCATGGGATCGCCGCCCTTGAGGCGAACGACGTTCTCGCCGTCGCTCGCCAGCTTGAGCATCAGGTCGTTGATGTCGGTCTGCTTGCAGGAGGGGCCGTGCGCGCTCTTGCCAACGGAAATGCGCTTCGCCTCGCGCCGGGCGAGTTCGAGGACGTCGGCTCCGACGAGGTTGTCGTAGAGGATGACCGTTGCCGATTGCAGCGCGCGAACGGCCTTGAGTGTCAGCAGCTCGGGATCACCAGGGCCTGCGCCGACGAGGGTCACGCGACCTCTCTGTTCGGGTTGGGCCGTCAACAGAGCGTCGAAGTCGGCATCGGTCGGCTTGCGGTCCGGCTCTGCCCAGGCCGCGATGGCGAAGCGCTGCCAGAACGCTCGGCGGTCGCCGAAGCGTGGGACGCGCTCTTTCAGGCGGCCACGCCACGTCTTTGCGGCAGAAGCCCAGGCCGACAGGCCCAGCGGCAGGACGCTCTCGATGCGCGCGCGGATCGACTGGCCGAGCACCGGCGCGGCGCCGTCGGTGGAAATGGCGACGACCACGGGCGAGCGGTTGACGATGGTCCCGAAGGTCACGTCGCACAGGTCCGTCTGGTCGATGATGTTGGCGATTGCGCCGGCCTTTCGGGCCGCCGCCAGGAAGCGCTCGGCTTCGTCACGATCGGGGAGATCCGCAACGGCGACTGCAGCGCCTTGGAGATCCTCGGCCGACCAGTCGTTCAGCCGCAGAACGTTCGGCGCCCGCAGCTTCGAGAAGCTCGGCCTTCCACGTCGCGCCGTCGGACGAGCCGACGACGACCGCCTTCCGTCCGTCCAGCTTGTGGAAGAGCGGCAGGTTCGGCAGCGGGGCGATGCGCGCGTGTTCGGTCATGCCGCGTTCCGAACCAGCTTGCCGGAGGCGTCGACGTGCAGGCCGCATTCCTTGGCGGTGTCGGTTTCCCACCACCAGCGGCCGGCGCGCTCGGGCTCGCCCGGCTGGATGGCGCGGGTGCAGGGCTCGCAGCCGATCGACAGGAAACCGTTGGCGTGCAGCTCGTTGATCGGGACATCGAGTTCCGCGCACTCGGCGGCGACCTGTTCGCGCGCGCGGTCGAACAATGGCGCGATCTTCACCAGCGACCGTTCGCTGTCCCAGCTTGCAAGCTCGACGGCGGATCGCTGATTGGACTGATCGGCGCGAAGTCCCGTGACCCAGGCGGAAGCACCGGCAAGCGCGCGGTTCAGCGGCTCGACCTTGCGGACGCCGCAGCAGGAAAGGCGCGCGTCCTTCGAATAATAGAATCCGTTGATGCCCTGATCGGCGACCATCGCGGCGACGGCCTGCGCGTCCGGGTAGAAGGCGCGGATGCGGACGCCGTAACGCTCCTCGGTTTCCTGCCAGAGCTTGTAGGTCGACGGAAACAGGCGGCCGGTGTCGAGCGTGACGACGTCGATCGGCAGGCGTTCGGTGAAAATGTGATGCGCGATCAGCTGGTCTTCGATGCCGAAGCTGGTGGTGAAGACGATGCGTCCGGAGATGGTCTCGGTCGCGGCGCGCAAGCGCTCGGCGATGCTATCGCTGGCACCGCCATTGAGCGCGCCGACGGCTGGGGAGCCCACCTTGAGCTTGGGGAAATCTGCGTCGGCCACACATCACCTTAGAAAATTCTTCTCTACAGGCCTTTGTCATGCGCAACGCGCAATTCTCCCCGACAACGTCCCACCGGTGCAGATATAGAGAGGGGAGTTAAGGTTCAACGAGGTGCGATAAGAAAGCACCGATGTTGCACGGCACCATGAAAGATGTAGAATAATCTTCCAATAGTTTGAGGAATAGTAGTTGGACGCAACCGACCGCAAGATCCTGGCCATCCTCCAGGACGACGCTTCGCTCTCCGTCGCCGACGTCGCCGCGCGCGTGAACCTGTCACAGACGCCCTGCTGGCGGCGGATCCAGAAACTGACCGACAGCGGCGTGATCACCAAGCGTGTCGCCTTGGTCGATCCGGACGCGCTCGGCCTCGGCCTGACCGTGTTCGTCGAGATCGAGACCGGCGATCATTCGAAGGAATGGCTCGGCAAGTTCGCGGCCGCGATCAAGGAAATGCCGGAGGTGATGGAAATCTACCGCATGGCCGGCGACGTCGACTACATGCTGCGCATCACCGTGCCGAACATGGCCGCGGTCGACACCTTCTATCAGCGGCTGATTTCGCTGGTTCCATTGAAGAACGTGACCTCGCGCTTCGCCATGGAGCGCGTGAAGTATACGACGGCCTATCCGGTCGAGGCGTAGCGGGCGGCGGCAGGCTCCGTTTTCTCCGCTGCAAGGAAAGCGTTGACCGCTTCTGCGCAATCGCGGCCTTCGCGGATCGCCCATACGACGAGCGACTGGCCGCGCCGCATGTCGCCGCATGCGAAAATTCGCTCGCGGCTGGTATGATAGTCGACCATCGTTGCGCGGACGTTGCCTTGCGGGGTCAGTTCGACCTGCGATCCGTCCACGGCGCCCAACCTTGCGGGGACCGAGGAAGCCCATTGCGAGTAGGACGAGGTCGGCCTTGATCTCGAACTCCGTGCCGGCAAGCGGTTGGATGACCATCCGCCCGTCGGGGCCGGCGACCACCTCTGAACGCGCGCATTGCAGCGCCGTCACGCGGCCGTCGTTGCCCGCGAATGCGGTCGTCAGGACCGAGAACTCGCGCTCGGCGCCTTCCTCCTGCGAAGAGGATGTGCGCAGCTTCATCGGCCAGTTGGGCCAGGTCAGCGCCTTGTTCTCGTGCAGCGGCGGCTGAGCGAGAACTTCGAGTTGCGTCACCGACGCTGCGCCTTGGCGGAACGACGTGCCGACACAGTCCGACCCGGTATCGCCGCCGCCGATGACGACGACATGCTTGCCGAGCGCGCTGATTCCGCCGTTCGGTGCTGCCTTGTCTTCTCCGTCGCCCGCATTGCGCTTGTTCTGCTGCGTGAGGAAATCCATCGCGAAGTGGACGCCGTCGAGATCGCGACCCGGCACCGGCAAGTCGCGCGGCTGCTCCGCTCCGCCCGCCAGCACGAGGATGTGATAATCGTCGAGCAGGCGATCGACCGAGACGGTCACGCCCACCTCCATGTTGGTGCGGAAGATGACGCCCTCGACTTCCATCTGCTCCACGCGGCGGTCGATGATCGTCTTGGCAAGCTTGAAGTCCGGGATGCCGTAGCGAAGCAGGCCGCCGATCCGGTCCGACTTCTCGAACACGGTCGGCGCATGGCCCATGCGCGCAAGCTGCTGGGCGCAGGCGAGGCCCGCTGGGCCCGAACCCACGATGGCGATGCGCTTGCCGGTGCCGCGCGGCGCGCATTGCGGCTTGACCCAGCCTTCCCGGAAGGCGCGATCGGCGATCTCGCCCTCGATCGATTTGATCGTCACCGGCACGTCGTCGATGTTGAGCGTGCAGGCCGCCTCGCACGGGGCAGGGCAGATGCGGCCCGTCACTTCGGGGAAGTTGTTGGTCTCGTGCAGGCGCTCGATCGCGGACTGCCAGTCGTTCTGGTAGACGAGGTCGTTCCAGTCCGGGATGAGGTTGTTCACCGGACAGCCCGAGTGGCAGAAGGGAATGCCGCAATCCATGCAGCGCGACGCCTGCTTGGCGACGGCTTCGGCGCCCGGCTCTTCGACGAACTCGTTGAAGTGCTTCACGCGCTCGGCGACCGGCGCATATTTGCGATCGCTGCGGTCGACTTCGAGGAAACCGGTCGGCTTACCCATGCACTCTACTCCGCGGCGACAGCGTCGACGGCCTCGAGGTCCGCCAGCGCGCGCCGGTATTCGGTTGGAACGACTTTGACGAAGTGCTGCAACGCCTTCGGCCAGTCCGCGAGAAGCTCCGCGGCCTTCTGTGCTGCCGGTCGCCAGCTGGTGGCGTTCGAGCAGGACGCGAAGGCGTTCGGCGTCGTAGCGCATGGGGTGCCCCATGCCGCAGTCGTGGACGCTGACTGCCTTCTGTGCCGGTGCGCCGTCGCCCCAAGACGTGCCTGCGGGCGCGATGCCTTCCAGCTCGACGCTGTCCAAATTGCACTGCTGCTTCAGCGTGCCCTCCGGATCGTAGACGTAGGCGATGCCGCCCGACATGCCCGCGGCGAAGTTGCGGCCGACCGGGCCGAGCACGCAGACCGTGCCGCCGGTCATATATTCGCAGCAATGGTCGCCCGCGCCTTCGACGACGGCGGTCGCGCCGGAATTGCGGACGGCGAAGCGCTCGCCCGCGACGCCCTGCAGATAGGCCTCGCCGGCGATGGCGCCGTAGAGGACGGTATTGCCGACGATGATGTTTTGCGCGGGGTCGCGGTCGACCTGCTCCGGCTGGCGGACGATTACGCGGCCGCCGGACAGGCCCTTGCCGACATAGTCGTTGCCATCGCCGGTCAGTTCCAGCGTCACGCCATGGGCGAGGAAGGCGCCGAAGCTCTGCCCCGCCGTGCCCTTCAGCCGGACGAAGATGCTGTCCGGCGCAAGGCCGTCATGGCCGAACCGCCGGGCGACCTCACCCGACAGCATTGTGCCGACGCTGCGGTGGACGTTGCGCACATCGCGCTCGATCACCACCGGTTTGCGGCTGTCGAGTGACGGCTTGGCGGCAGCGATCAGGTCGCGGTCGAACAGTTCGGCGAGACCGTGGTCCTGCCGCTCCGAGTTCCAGATGGCGACGTCGTCGGGAACCTTCGGCGCGTGGAGCAGGCGGCTGAGGTCGATGCCACGCGCCTTCCAGTGATCCACCGCATGCCGTGCATCCATCAGCTCGGTGCGGCCGATCATCTCCTCCAGCTTGCGAACGCCGAGCGAGGCCATGATCTCGCGCAGTTCCTCGGCGACGAAGAAGAAGTAGTTGATCACATGCTCCGGCGTGCCGGTGAAGCGCGCGCGCAGCACCGGATCCTGCGTGGCGACGCCGACCGGGCAGGTGTTCAGGTGGCACTTGCGCATCATGATGCAACCGGCGGCGATCAGCGGTGCCGTCGCGAAGCCGAACTCATCCGCGCCGAGGATCGCGGCCACGGCAACGTCTCGACCGGTGCGAAGTCCGCCGTCCGCCTGAACCGCGATGCGGCCACGCAGCCGATTAAGGACAAGGGTCTGCTGGGTCTCCGCGAGCCCAATCTCCCACGGCGAGCCCGCGTGGGTCAGCGAGGTGAGCGGCGAAGCGCCGGTGCCGCCTTCGTAGCCGGAAATGGTGACGTGGTCGGCGCGTGCCTTGGCGACGCCTGCAGCAACCGTGCCGACGCCGACTTCCGACACCAGCTTCACCGATACGCGCGCCTTCTCGTTCGCATTCTTCAGGTCGAAGATGAGCTGGGCGAGATCCTCGATCGAATAGATGTCGTGGTGCGGCGGCGGCGAGATCAGGCCGACGCCCGGCGTCGAATGGCGCACCGCGGCGATGTGCCGGTCGACCTTGTGGCCGGGCAGCTGGCCGCCTTCGCCGGGCTTGGCGCCCTGCGCGATCTTGATCTGGAGTTCGTCGGCATTGACCAGATATTCGGTGGTCACGCCGAAGCGGCCCGAGGCGACCTGCTTGATCGCCGAGCGCATGGAATTGCCGTTCGGCAGCGGCGTGAAGCGGTCGCGTTCCTCGCCGCCTTCGCCGGTGTTCGACTTGCCGCCGATCCGGTTCATGGCGATCGCCAGCGTGGAGTGCGCCTCGCGGCTGATCGAGCCGAAGCTCATCGCACCGGTCGAGAAGCGCTTCACGATTTCGCTTGCGGGTTCGACGTCGTCCAAGGCGATGGCTGGTCCGAGCGGCTTGAAGTTCAGCAGCCCGCGAATGGTGAGCAGCTGTCGACTTTGGTCGTTCACGCCAGCCGCGAAGTCGCGATACTTGTCGGGCAGATTGCCGCGCACGGCATGCTGCAGGTTCGCGACCGTGTCCGGGCTCCAGGCATGGGCCTCGCCGCCGACCCGCCACGCATAATTGCCGCCGACATCGATCTTCCGGCCGTCGGCATAGGCGCGGCCGTGGCGCGTGGTGGATTCCGCGGCGATTTCGTCGAGACCGATACCTTCGATCATCGTCGCGGTGCCGGTGAAATACTTCTGCACCAGCTTGCTGGACAGGCCGATCGCGTCGAAGATCTGGGCGCCGCAATAGGATTGGAAGGTCGAGATGCCCATTTTGGACATCACCTTCAGCATGCCCTTGCCGATGGCCTTGATGTAGTTTGCGCGAACCTTTTCGGCGGGCAGGGCGACGTCGCCTGCGACGCGCAGCGCTTCCAGGGTCTCGAACGCCAGATACGGGTTGATCGCCTCCGCGCCATAGCCGGCGAGAACGCAGAAGTGATGCACCTCGCGCGCTTCCCCGGTCTCGACGACCAGGCCGGTCTGCATGCGGAGGCCCTGGCGGATCAGGTGGTGATGGACCGCTGCCGTGGCCAGCGCAGCCGGGATCGGCGCGCGATCCTTGCTCGCCGCGCGGTCGGAGATCACCAGCACGTTGATGTCGGCGAGGACGGCCTCGGTCGCTTCCCAGCAGAGTCGGGTGAGTGCCGCTTCCAGCGCCTGGCCGCTTCCGCCGGCCCAGGTCGCGTCGAGCGTCTGTGTGCGATATGCACCGTCGAGCGCGTCGCTGATGTCGCGGATTTTCTGCAAATCCTCGTCGGTGAGGATCGGCTGCGAGACTTCGAGCCTCTTGTGCGTGCCCGCGTGACGGCCGAGCAGGTTGGGCCGCGGGCCGATCATCGATACCAGGCTCATCACCATCGCCTCGCGGATCGGATCGATCGGCGGGTTCGTGACCTGCGCGAAGTTCTGCTTGAAGTAATCGTAGAGCAGCTTGGACCGGTTCGAGAGCGCGGCGATCGGCGTGTCGGTGCCCATCGAACCGATCGGATCGTCGCCGGCCTTGGCCATCGGCGCGAGGAAGAATTTCAGATCTTCTTCGGTGTAGCCGAATGCGCGCTGAGCGGCCTTCAGTTCGGCGTCGGAACGCTCCGGATGCCCAGTCTCGCTGCTGGCCGGAAGCTCTTCCAGCTTGAACTGCGTTTCCTGCAGCCATTCGCCATAGGGCTGCTCGGACGCGAGCCGGGACTTGATCTCGTCGTCCTCGACGATGCGACCCTCGGCGAGGTCGATCAGCAGCATCTTTCCGGGCTGCAGCCGCCACTTGCGGACGATGCTTTCCTCCGGGATCGGCAGCACGCCGCTTTCCGACGCCATGATCACGCGGTCGTCGTCGGTGACGCAGAAGCGCGCCGGACGAAGGCCGTTGCGGTCGAGCGTCGCGCCGATCTGGCGGCCGTCGGTGAAGGCGATGGCGGCGGGGCCGTCCCACGGCTCCATCAGCGCGGCATGATATTCGTAGAAGGCGCGCCGCTTGGGCTCCATCTGCGCATTGCCCGCCCACGCCTCCGGGATGAGCAGCATCATCGCATGCGCCAGCGAATATCCGCCGGCCAGCAGCAACTCGAGCGCATTGTCGAGGCAGGCCGTGTCCGACTGCCCGTGCGGGATCAGCGGCCACATCTTGTCGAGGTCGGCGCCGAGCAAGGGCGATTCCAGCGTGCGCCGGCGCGCGTTCATCCAGTTCACGTTGCCGCGAACGGTGTTGATCTCGCCGTTGTGGGCGATGAACCGGTACGGGTGCGCCAGCTTCCAGCTTGGGAAGGTGTTGGTCGAGAAGCGCTGGTGGACGAGCGCCAGCGCCGACTTGCAGCGCGGGTCGAGCAGGTCGGTGTAGAAGCTGCCGACCTGCGTCGCGAGCAGCAGGCCCTTGTAGACGATCGTCCGGCTGGAGAAGGACGGGATGTAGAAGTCCGCCAGGCCCGGCAGGTCGCGCTTTTCCGCGAGTTCCGACAGCGGGTTCTGCGTTTGCTTGCGGATCGTCAGGATCTTGCGCTCGAACGCGTCCTGGTCGGCGGCGCGGGGTCCGCGCGCAACGATGCACTGGCGGATGACCGGCAGGGATTCGAGCACCGCCTTGCCGAGGCCAGTCTCGTCCGTCGGAACGTCGCGCCAGCCGAGCAGGATCTGGCCTTCGATCTCGATGAAGCGTTCCAGCCGCGCAATCGCGGCGTCGCGGCTTTCCGCGTCCTGCGGAAGGAAGCACATGGCGACCGCGTAATCGCCCGGGGCAGGAAGATTGACGCTGGCCTCGCTCGCCCAGGCGCGGAAGAGTTCGTCGGGAAGCTGGATCAGGCAGCCGGAACCGTCGCCGACCAACGGATCGGCGCCCTTCGCACCGCGATGATCGAGGTTGGCGAGGATCTGCAGGCCGTCCCGAATGATCTCGTTGGTCTGCTCGCCCTTGATGTTGGCGACAAAGCCCATTCCGCACGCGTCATGTTCGTTGCGGGGGTCGTACAGCCCTTGCTTTTCTGGCGCTTTCACCACGTCAGATTCCCATTCTGTGTTCGTAGGCCGTGATCGCTTCGTCATGCGTAAGCGTCAGGGCGATTTCGTCGAGTCCGGCGAGCAGGCAATCGCGACGGAACGGGTCCATCGTAAAGGTGAAATGATCGCGTTCCCCGGAGGTTACGGTCATCTGCTCCAGATCGACGGCGATGCTGTGATCCCGCGCGGTCTCGAAGCAGCGAATCGACGGCGGCATGATCCAGCTCGACCGTGGCGATGCCGTTCTTGAAGGCGTTGCTGGCGAAGATGTCCGAGAAGCTCGGCGCGATGACCGCGCGGACCCCGAGGTCGGCCAGTGCCCAGGCGGCGTGCTCGCGGCTGGAACCGCATCCGAAATTGTCGAGCGCGACGATGATCGGAGCGCCTTGGAATGCCGGGTCGTCGAAGACGCTGCCGTCGGTTGCTCGCAGCGCCTCGAACGCGTGCTGGCCGAGGCCGCTGCGGCGGATCGTCTTCAGGTGCACCGCGGGGATGATCAGGTCGGTGTCGATGTTGCTGAAGGGCAGGGGATAGGCCCGGCCCTCGATGCGGGTGAACGGGGTCATGCCGCCAGCTCCCCGACATTGCTCATGAGATCGCGTACGTCCGTCAGGTGGCCGGTGACGGCAGCCGCAGCGGCCATGACCGGCGACATCAGGTGCGTGCGCGCGCCGGGGCCCTGACGGCCGACGAAGTTGCGGTTCGACGTCGACGCGCAGCGCTCGCGCGGCGGCACCTTGTCCGGGTTCATCGCCAGGCACATCGAGCAGCCCGGCTCGCGCCATTCGAAGCCCGCGTCGATGAAGATGCGGTCGAGGCCTTCGGCTTCGGCCTGCCGCTTCACCAGGCCGGAGCCGGGGACGACCAGCGCCTGCTTGATGCGGTCGCTGCGCTTGCGGCCCTTGAGCACGACTCGCGGCGGCGCGGAGGTCCTCGATGCGGCTGTTGGTGCAGCTGCCGATGAAGACATGCTCGATGGCGATGTCCTGAATCCGTTGTCCGGCCTCGAGGCCCATATAGTCGAATGAGCGCCTCGCCGCGTCGCGCTTGCCGGCATCGGAAAAGCTGTCGGGGCTGGGGACGGTGCCCGTGATCGGAACCACGTCCTCCGGGCTGGTTCCCCAGGTGACGGTCGGCGCGATCGACGCGGCGTCGAAATGAACCGATCGATCGAACGTCGCTCCGGGATCGGTGACGAATTGACGCCATTGCGCCACTGCCCGGTCCCAATCGGCGCCCTTCGGCGCCATCGGGCGTCCCTTGAGATAGGCGAAGGTCTTTTCGTCCGGCGCGAACAGGCCCGATCGCGCGCCGGCCTCGATCGACATGTTGGCGACCGTCAGGCGGCCTTCGATGCTCATCGCTTCGAACGTGCTGCCGCGATATTCGATGACGTGGCCGGTGCCGCCAGCGGTGCCGACCTGGCCGATGATCGCGAGGATCAGATCCTTCGGCGTCACCCCGAAGCCGAGTTCGCCGTCGACACGAATTTCCAGCGTCCTGGACGGCTTCAACATCAAGGTCTGGGTGGCGAGGACATGCTCGACCTCGCTCGTGCCGATGCCGAATGCCAGCGCGCCGAGCGCGCCGTGCGCGGCCGTGTGGCTGTCGCCGCAGACGACGGTCGTGCCGGGAAGCGTGAAGCCCTGCTCAGGGCCGACGACGTGCACGATGCCCTGCTCGGCGGCGATCGCGTCGATGTAGGGCACGCCGAACTCGGCGACATTCTCCTCAAGCGCTGCCAGTTGCTCGGCGCTCGCCGGGTCTTCGATCAGCAGCGGACCGCCGTTGCCCCGAACGCGCGGGGTGGTCGGCAGATTATGGTCGGCGACGGCCAGCGTCAGGTCGGGACGCCGAACCTTGCGGCCTGCCAGGCGCAGGCCTTCGAACGCCTGCGGCGAGGTCACTTCGTGGACGAGGTGCCGGTCGATGTAGATCAGGCAGGTGCCGTCGTCGCGCCGCTCGACGACGTGCGCGTCCCAGATCTTCTCGTAGAGGGTGCGCGGTCGGACACTCACGCGCACAGTCCGCGATTCATGGCGAACAATTCGCGGTAGGCATCGCTCCGCGACAGGCACGCGCGCAAATTCTCGCGCACGCGCTCGCCGAATTCGGAGCAGGTGGCTGTTCCGCCGAGATCTTCCGTACGACAGCCCTCGATCAGGGTCGCATCAAGCGCGGCCGATAGAATGCGGCCGCTATCGCCCAAGACCGAGCTCGTCGAGCATCATGACCGCACTGGCAATCGCGCCTGCAGGGTTCGCGACGTTCAGCCCGGCGATCGCCGGAGCCGAACCGTGGATCGGCTCGAACACCCCCGGACCGGTCGAGCCGACGCTCGCGGAGCCGAGCAAGCCGATCGATCCGCCGATCACCGACAGCTCGTCCGAAAGAATGTCGCCGAACATGTTCTCGGTCAGGATCACGTCGAAGCGGCGCGGATTGGTGATCAGCACCATCGCGCAGGCGTCGACGTACATGTGCTCCAGCTCGACGCCCGGATAGTCCTTCGCGACCTCGGTCACGACCTGGCGCCACAACTTGGACGTGGCGAGTACGTTCGCTTTGTCGACCGACGTCACCTTGTTCCGGCGATGGCCTGCGGAGCGGAATGCGACATGCGCGATCCGCTCGATCTCCTCACGCGTGTAGGAGCAGAGATCGGACGCCGAATGCGCTTCCGACGTCCGCTCGCCGAAATAGATGCCGCCGGTCAGCTCACGCACGATGAGGATGTCGGCGTCGCGGGATATGTCGGGACGTAAAGGTGAAAGATGCTCCAGATCGCTAAGCAGCTTGGCCGGACGGAGATTGGCGAACAGGCCAAGCGCCTCGCGGATGCGCAGCAGGCCGGCTTCGGGCCGGACAGACGCGTCGTTCCATCGATCGCCGCCCACTGCGCCGAGCATCACCGCGTCGGCATTGCGGCAAGCTTCCAGCGTCTCCGGCGGAAGCGGATGGCCGTGCTTGTCGATCGCGGCGCCGCCAAAATCGTGCTCGGCGAACGTCAGGCCGAGGCCGCGCTCTTTCGACAGCAATTCCAGGCAGGCGATAGCTTCGGCAGTGACTTCGGGGCCTATTCCGTCACCGGGCAGAACGACGATACTAATCACGCGGCCTGGACCTTTCTGGCATTGCTCTCGCGAAGGTCACGGACCGCTTGCGCATTGCTTGCAGCATCGATGTAGGCGGACACGCAGCAGGGCAGGATGTCGCGGGCCCGTGCACGTCCGGCAAAGATTTCGCCGTCGACCTCGATGGTCATTTCAACGAGCACGCTGGCACCCTGGCCGTCTTCCGCGCGCTCATCCGGGTCGGCGGCGATGTACTGCATCTCAAGGCTGTCGACGCGGGCCGCGACGCCCATCATCTGGCTGACCGCAGCGAAAGCGCCGTCGAGCGCGCCGGGAGCGCTGGCAATGTCGGTGACGCGACCGCGCTCGCCGTGGGACAATTCGACCCGCGCGACCGGCCAGGCGCTGGCGGAGACAGGCGCGCGGATATCGACCTTGTTCAGCGTCCACAGGTCCTGCTTGCGGTGCGTCTTGGCTTCGGAAAGCAAGGCGACGAGGCGCGCCGTGTCGACGATGCCGACCTCATCCGCGACCAGCTTGAACTCGGTGAAAGTGCGGTCGAGCTGATCGCCCTCGAGGACATAGCCGAGTGCCTTCGCACGGGCGGCGAGTGCGTGGCGGCCACTGTGCTTGCCGAGCACGATGCCCTCGACCGACAGGCCGATGTCCTCGGGCTTCATGATCTCGTACGTCTCGCGGTTCTGCAGCATGCCGTGCTGGTGGATGCCGCTCTCATGCGCGAAGGCGTTGGCCCCTACGATCGACTTGTTGCGGGGCGGCGGTGCGTTGGTGATCTGCGCCAGAGTCCGGCTCGCCGCCATGATCTTGGTCGTGTCGACGTCGGTCGTCGCATTGTAAACGTTGCCGCGAGTTTTCAGCGCCATCACGACGTCTTCCAGCGCGCAGTTTCCGGCGCGTTCGCCGATGCCGTTGACCGCGCACTCGACCTGCCTCGCCCCGCCGCGAACCGCGGCCAGCGAGTTGGCCACCGCCATGCCGAGATCGTCGTGGCAGTGGGTCGAGAAGATGACGTTTTCCGCGCGGTCGACCGACTGGTCGAGGAAGCGGAACAGGTCGTAGATTTCTTCCGGCGTGGTGTAGCCGACCGTGTCCGGCACGTTCAGCGTCGACGCGCCCTCGGCCGCCGCGACCGACAGAGCTTCGGCGAGGAAGTCGCGCTCGGTCCGGATCGCGTCCTCGGCCGAGAACTCGATGTCCTCGAAATATTCGCGACCGAAGCCGATCGAGGCGCGGATGGCTTCCAGCACCTGCTCGCGGGTCATGTTGAGCTTGGCTTCGCGATGGATCGGGCTGGTGCCGATGAAGATGTGCAGGCGCTTGCGCTGCGCCGGTGCCAGCGCGCTGGCCGACGCGATGATGTCGCCGCGCACGGCGCGCGCCAGCGAGCAGATGGTCGGGCCTTCGATGGTGCCGGCGATTTCCATGATCGACTGAGCGTCGCCCGGCGAAGCGGCTGCGAAGCCGGCTTCGATGACGTCGACGCGAAGGGCGGCGAGGGCCTTGGCCATGCGCAGCTTGCCGTCCGGAGTCATCGAGAAGCCGGGGGCCTGCTCGCCGTCCCGCAGCGTCGTGTCGAAGATGCGTACCTGGGTCATGCGACCGTTCCAGTGCCTGAATGAGAAACGTGTTTGACGTCGACGAGGCGGCCGAGCTGCGCCGCCACGACCTGTACCCGGCGGCTGGCATCGCGCGGCTCGACGTCCATGGTGAGCGAAGCGCTGTCCGCCTGCTCGTTCATGGCCAGGCCGCGCACGAAATAGCCGCGACGCTCGACGAGGCCGATCATGCGGACGACCGCGCCTTCGGCCGGCGTGAAGTCGATGGTCAGGCGCTCGGTCACCAGCCCTTCTCCATCATCTGCACGTTGGAGCTGTTGGGCGGGACGAGCGGCCAGACGTTCTCGCGCGGATCGATGCGGACGTGCATCAGGATCGGGCCGGACGGTCCCGAGCAGACGCTCGATCGCCCCGCTCACCTGCGGAGCGGTGATCGATCGTGAACGCCTCGATGCCGAACGAATGCGCAACCTCGGAGAAGTCGGGATTGTCGCTGAGATCGATCTCCGAGAAATTCTCCTCGAAGAACAGTTCCTGCCACTGGCGGACCATGCCCAGCTGGCTGTTGTCGATGAGGACGATCTTCAGCGGCAGGCGATAGCGGCGCAGCGTGGCCAGTTCCTGCACGTTCATCATGAACGAGCCGTCGCCGGAGATGGTGATCACGGTTGCGTCCGGCTCGGCCAGCAGTGCGCCCATGCCGGCCGGCACGCCATAACCCATGGTGCCGAGGCCGCCGCTCGTGAGGTGCGCCTGCGGCCGGATAAAGCGGCAATGCTGTGCGACCCACATCTGGTGCTGGCCGACGTCGCAGGTGAAGATGGCCTTGTCGCCTGCTGCCTCGGACAATTCCTTGAGCAGGGCAGGCGCGTAGACGCCCGCGCCCGGCGCATCGTAGCGCGCCGCCCACATCTCCTTCTGCGCGCGGCACTGCCGTGCCCATTCGGCGATGGACGGCTTGGCGGTCAGGCTGTCGAGGATGGCGGAGAGGTCGCCGGCGATGGCGACTTCGGGAACGCGCAGCTTGCCGATCTCGGCGGGGTCGCCGTCGATGTGGATGACCTTGGCGCGCGGCGCGAAGCTGTCGAGCTTGCCGGTCGCGCGGTCGTCGAAGCGGGCGCCGACGCAGATCAGAAGATCGCAATTGTCGATGGCCATGTTCGCTGCACGCGTGCCGTGCATCCCCAGCATGCCGAGGAAGTTCGGCTCGTCCGTCGGGATTGCGCCCAGAGCCTTGAGGGTGGCGACCGCCGGGATGCCCGAGCGCTTGGCGAATTCGCGCAGCGCGCGCTCGGCGCGGGCGATGGGCACGCCGCCCCCGAAATAGAGGACAGGTGATTCGGCGCTGGCGATGAAGGCGTTCGCCACGGCAATCGCGCCTTCGTCCAGTTCCGCTTCCTCCTCGGCCGGCAGTTCGAACGGCTCAGGCGACGCCGTGATGACGCTCATGTCCTTGGGCAGGTCGATCAGCACCGGTCCCGGGCGGCCGGACGTCGCGATGCGGAAGGCCTCGGCGAAGATGCGCGGAATGTCCGCCGTGTTCCGGATCAGAAAGCTGTGCTTCACGATCGGCAGCGTGATCCCGAAGATATCGACTTCCTGGAAGGCGTCGGTGCCCATCAGGGGCGAGGCGACCTGGCCGGTGATCGCGACCATCGGCACGCTGTCGAGGAAGGCGTTGGCGATGCCGGTGACGAGGTTGGTCGCGCCCGGGCCCGAAGTCGCGAGGCACACGCCCGGCTTGCCGGTGACCCGGCCATAAGCGTCGGCGGCCAGCGCCGCCGCCTGCTCGTGGCGAACCAGGATGTGCTTCAGGCTCGATCCGGTCAGCGCATCGTAGACCGGCATGATCGCGCCGCCCGGATAGCCGAAGACGTGCTTGACGCCCTGGCGCTCCAGCGCCTCGACGACCAGCCGCGCGCCAGAGACGGGCGCCGGCCGGTTGGTCGGGGCAGGTTGGGCGGCGGCGGTCGACATCATGCGGCTCTGGGTTGCGGTTGCGGTTGAGCCTCGGCTGCCGGCGTTTCGCTCTGCAGCCACGCCATATGCTTGCGCAGCTCGGCGCCGACCTGCTCGACCGGCTGGGCGAGATCCTCGTCCCACATCCGCTGGTACTCAGGCTTGCCGGCCTCGCTCTCGGCGATCCACTGGCGGGCGAAAGCGCCGCTCTGGATGTCGGCGAGCACTTCCTTCATGCGCTCGCGGGTCTCGTCGTTGATGACGCGCGGGCCGGAAACGAAGTCGCCATACTTCGCCGTCTCCGACACGAAGTGCAGCATCTTCTTGAAGCCGCCCTCGTACATCAGGTCGACGATCAGCTTCAGCTCATGCAGGCATTCGAAATAGGCGACTTCCGGCTTGTAGCCGGCGTCGGTCAGCGTCTTGAAACCGGCGGCGACCAGCTCGGTCGCGCCGCCGCAGAGCACCGCCTGCTCGCCGAACAGGTCGGTCTCGGTCTCTTCCTGGAAGGTCGTCTCGATCGCGCCGGCGCGAGTGCCGCCGATTGCCGCGCGTATAGGCCAGAGCCTTGTCGCGGGCGGAGCCGGTCGCATCCTGGTAGACGGCGAAGAGGCTGGGGACGCCGCGGCCGATTTCATATTCGCGGCGGACGAGATCGCCGGGACCCTTCGGAGCCACCAGCACCACGTCGATGTCCTCGCGCGGCTTTACCTGTTCGTAGAGCACCGAAAAGCCGTGCGCGACGAGGAGAGCGTCGCCGGCCGAGAGGTTCGGCTCGACATCGCGGGCGTAGACCTCGCGATGGGTCATGTCGGGGGTGAGCAGCGCGACCAGCTTCGCCTCGCGGGCGGCATCGGCGATTGGAGCTACGCGGAAGCCGTCGGCCTTGGCGCGCCGCTCGGCACCGCCGCCGGCGCGTGCGCCTACGATGACGTCGAACCCGCTGTCGCGAAGGTTGCGGGCATGGGCCCGGCCCTGGCTGCCATAACCGACGATCGCGACCGGCCCCTGGAGGGCTGCCGGGTTCGCATCGCTATCGGTGTAGATCCGTTCCAACTGGGTTCTCCTTTGTGCAAAGAAAAACCCCCACTCCGGTCTGGGAGCGGGGGTCTCTGGTTTTCCGGTTCTTGGAACCTTCGACCTTTAGTCCGCTCCCCGATTTCGGGTAATAAGTACGAGCGTAAGCAAGGGAATGCGCACGTCGACTACCGTCGTCGTGTCATTGCCGGCAATCAGCTTCGAATTGAGCTGCACTGTCTGCTTACCCCATCGCAGGAGCCCGATTTGGGATCCCGTTCGCAGCGACTTATGCTGCATGGCAATATGAGGCGCAAGTGCAAAATCGCCACATCACTCTAGAAAACGCCTCTTTTCTTCGGGGCGGGCGCGTGCTTCAGAGCAAGAATTGTATCCAATGAGAGATCGGGTGTTTGATGACGTCTAGGAAGCTGCCGTCGCGGGAAATGGTCGAAGGCCCGTCACGGGCGGCCGCGCGCGCCATGCTTCACGCCGCCGGCTTCGACGCGGAGGCCTTGGCGAAGCCCCTGGTGGCCGTGGTCCACAGCTTCTCGACCGTCACGCCCTGCAACATGCATTTGCGCGACCTCGCCCAGCATGCCGCGAAGGGCATCGAGGCAGCGGGCGGAACCCCGATCGAGTTCAACACCATCGTCGTCACCGACGGCATCGCCATGGGCACGCGCGGCATGCGCGCCTCGCTGATGAGCCGCGAGGTGATCGCCGATTCCGCCGAGCTTGCCGTGCGCGGCCATTCGCTCGACGCAGTCGTGTTCATTGCCGGATGCGACAAGACCATTCCGGCGGCGGCAATGGCGGCCGCGCGTCTCGATCTGCCGAGCGTCGTTCTCTACGGCGGCTCGATCATGCCGGGCATGCTCGGCGACAAGGCCATCACCATCCAGGACGTGTTCGAAGCGGTCGGCGCGCATAGCGCGGGCGCGATCGACGATAGCGAGCTGGAACGCGTCGAGCAGGTCGCCTGTCCGGGTGCCGGTGCCTGCGGCGGCCAGTTCACCGCCAACACCATGGCGCTGGCGATGAGCTTCCTCGGCCTCTCGCCCATCGGGCTCAACGACATTCCCGCCGTGCATCCCGACAAGAAGCAGGCCGCGTTCGAAGCGGGCCGACTGGTTCTCGACGCCTTGCGTGCAGGCCGGAATGCGCGCTCGTTGATCAATGCGAAGAGCCTGCGCAACGCGGCCGTCGCGGGAACGGCGACGGCCGGCTCGACCAACCTCATCCTTCACCTGCTGGCGATCGCGCGGGAAGCGGGCGTTCCCGAGAGCGAGTTCAACATCGACATGTTCGATGAGGTCTCGCGCCAGACGCCGGTCATCGCCGACCTGAAGCCCGGCGGGCGCTTCATGGCGCCGGACATGTCGGCAGCCGGCGGAACGCCGCTGCTCGGGCGCCGGCTGATGGAAGCCGGCCTGATCGCCGACGCACCCACCGTCACGGGCCGGTCGCTGTTCGACCATTTCCAGGGCGCGGACGAAACGCCGGGCCAGGAGGTGATCGTCACCGCCGACCAGCCGATCAAGGCCCGCGGCGGGTTCGGCATTTGCTACGGCAACATCGCGCCGGAAGGCTGCGTCGTGAAGCTCGCCGGGCACGGCAAGCTGCGCTTCGAGGGACCGGCCAAGGTGTTCGACGGCGAGGAAGCGGCTTTCGACGCGGTCACCCATGGCGCGATCCAGGCCGGCGACATCGTCGTCATCCGCGGCGAGGGTCCGGTCGGCGGACCCGGCATGCGCGAGATGCTCGGAGTCACAGCTGCGATCCAGGGCAGGGGCCTCGGCGACAGCGTCGCGCTGATCACCGACGGCCGTTTCTCCGGCGCGACCTACGGCTTCATGGTCGGCCACATCTCGCCCGAAGCGGCGAAGGGCGGACCCATCGCCAAGCTTCAGGACGGCGACGTGATCGCGATCGATGTCGAGCAAAGGATCATCGAGACCGACGCAGATCTCGCTTCCCGGCCTGACCGCATCTGGCCGGTCTCGCCGGAAGCGACCGGCGCGTTCGCCAAATATGCCGCGCTGGTGGGCTCCGCGTCGCACGGAGCGGTGACGCTCCGCTAGGCGACTGCCATCCGTCCGCGCAGCGCGCCTTCGAGCGAGCCGAGGTCGGCCGAGATTTCCACCTTTCGCGTTGGGCGCTCGTAAATTGCCGCCAAGGCGGGCGTCGGCTCGATCTTCGTTCCGATCAAAGGCTCGACGATGTCGGCGAACTTGTAGGGATGCGCCGTCGCCGCGACGATCCACGGACGCTCCGACTGCGCCTCTAAACCGAGGCGCGCATAAGCTTCGGCCGCCGTCGCGCTGTGCGGGCACCAGACATAGCCAGATCGGCGGTAGTCGGACGAGATGCGGGCGCGAATCTGCTCGTCGGTTACGAGTTCGACCTGCACGTCCGCCGGCTCGGTCTCCAGCGCCGCGACGCGTTCGAAGTTGCTCGGATTGCCGACGTCCATGGCGTTGGCGAGCGTCTCGAGAGATGGCCGCGCCGCATACTTGCCGGTCTCACGCCAGTCCTTCAGCGTCCGGTTCGCGTTGGTCGCGAGCACGACCGGTCCGACCGGTAGGCCCATCGCCTTCGCGAGCAATATGGAGAAGCCTTGGCCGAGGTTTCCGCTGGGCACGACGACGCCCGGTTCGACGCCCGTTCGGGCATGGACCTGGAGCACCGCCCGCGCCGTATAGGCCAGCTGCGGTAGCAGTCGTCCGAAGTTGATCGAATTGGCCGAGGTCAGCCGATGCTCGGACGCCATCTCCGGATCGGCGAAGGCCGCCTTCACCAGCTGCTGGCAGTCGTCGAAGTCGCCGTCGATATCGAGCGCCTGCACATTCTCGCCCCAGCAGGTGAGCTGGCGTTCCTGGAATGGCGACACGCGCCCGTGCGGGAAGAGGATGGTCGCGCGCACCGACGAGCGATTCTCCGCCGCGCAGCCGACCGCGCCGCCCGTGTCGCCGGAGGTGGCCACGAGGACGTTCAGCGGTTCACTCCCGGCGAGCCGGTCGAAGCAGCCCATCAGGAAGCGCGCGCCGAAATCCTTGAAGGCGCCGGTTGGCCCGTGGAAGAGCTCGATTGCGTTCAGGCCCGGCTGCTCTGCGTCCGGCACGACGATCGGCACCGGGAAGTCGAAGGCTTCGGCGCAGATTGCGGGAAGCTCGGCAGCGAGCGCATCGCCTTCGAAGAAGGGCTTCAGCAACTCCGCAGCGAACGCCGCCAGCGGCGCATCCGGGTCGAGGCCCGCCGGCGCGGCCGGAATAGCCTCCGGCATGTACAAGCCCGCCATCCGGCGCTGCGCCGTTGCGAAGAGCTTGGGAAAGGCTGGCGGCGGGCGCCTGCCCGCGCGTGCTGACGAATTTCATGCGGCGACGAGTTCCTCGCTGACAGCGATCACCTTCACGCCTTCCGATGCCACCGGCGCACGATAGGCCTTAGCGGACAATTTCGCAGCTGCGAATGCGGCGGACATCGCCGCTTCGACGGCCTGCGCGTCCTTGGCGAGCGCCCAGGCAAACACCGACGGGCCGGACCCCGAGAAGGAGCAGCCGAGCGCTCCCGCGCCCAGGGCGGCCGCTTTCACCTGCGGCAGGACCGGCAGGAGATGCTCGCGCTGTGGCTCCACGAGCAAATCCTCGAACCCGGCGCGAAGGAGGTCGAGGTCGCCGGTCGCGCAGCCGGCGACGAAGGCCGCGACGCGGCGGCTGTGCTCGACTGCGACCTTCATCGGCACCTGCGGCGACAGGATCGACCGCGCCATGCGCGTTTCGACCTTCACGTCCGGATGAAGCACGATCGCGACCACGCCGTCCGGCGCGGGCAGGCGCTGCACCAAAGCGGGTTGCTCGCTGGCGGCAAGAACGAGCCCGCCGAGCAGGCTGGCCATGACATTGTCCCAGTGCGGCGGGTCGGATGCGACGCGCTCGCCTTCGAGTGCGAGCGGCAGCAGCTCGTCGAGGCTGAACGGCTCGCCAAGCAACGCATTTGCGGCGGCCGCACCGGCCACCGCCGAGGCAGCGGATCCGCCCATTCCGGCGGCGAGCGGCACGCCCTTTTCGATCGACAGGCGCATGCCGAACGGCGACCCCGCAGCCTCGATCACCGCTGCGGCGGCGGCGAGAGCGGTGTTCGCTTCGGGCTTGTCGGGCAGCTTCGACACGAGCCCGCTGACGTCGCCCAAGCGGACGCCTGGCTTGTCCTCGCGAACGGCGGTGACCACGTCCCGCACCGCGTCGAACGCCTGGCCGAGGATATCGAAGCCGACGCAGACATTGCCGATGCTGGCGGGCGCGCTGGCGGTGGCCGACTGCAGGAGCATTGGGGTCAGGCCCGAAGCTTCAAGGTCTTGCGGACTTCGACCGGCCGGCGGCCGAGCAGGGCGCGCTGGGCGTCCATCACGTCCGCGAACACCGATGTCGCCGTTGGCCATCTGCCAGCACCTTTACCGTAGACATCGTGCACATTGCCCTCGGCGTCGGTGATGAGGAAGCGATTTTCCTCGTCGCGTGCGCCGGCAAGCGGGATGCGAGAGGGGCAGGGAGACGACCTGCACCTCCGCCTCCACGCTTCCGTCGGCAAGGAGATGGCACCGTCCGACCTGCTTCAGCACTTCGCCACGCTCCAGCGCTTCGGCTGCTGCTTCAGGCACGAGATCGCGCAACGAGTGCTTGGGGATGAGTTGCGGAATGACGGGCACGCCGAACGCCTCGCGGACGAGGATCGACAATTTGTCGGCTGCGTCATGGCCGTCGACGTCGGCTGAGGGGTCGGCTTCGGCGAAACCCAGCTCCTGCGCTTTCGCCAGCGCCGCATCGAAGCTCCATCCCTCGGCCAGGCGGCTGAGCAAATAATTGCACGTTCCGTTCATCACGCCTTCGACCGCGACGACCGAGCCGGAGAGACGGCGAAGCGTCTCGATGACGGGTGCGCCGCCGCCGACGGCCGCGGAATAGCGCAGTTCGCCACCGTTGCGGGCGGCGCAGGCGTGGAGCGAGTCCCAATGCTTGGCGACGGCAGCCTTGTTGGCGGTGACGACCTGCGCGCCGCGCAGAAGCGCCGAATGCATGGCTTCGGCGGCGAGTTCGGAGCCGCCAAGGACCTCCACCAGCACGTCCGGATCGCCGGCGAGCGCTTCGTCGAGGCTCTGCGTGAAGACCACGTTTTCGCTATGGCGGTCGGCGTTGCGGACGAGCACGGGATTGATCTGGAACAGTTCTGGCTGGGCGAGCAGCAGGTCGAGCACGCCCTGGCCGACCGAGCCGCAGCCGAGCAGCGCGACGCGGAGCCGCTCGGGCCGTGGCGGCCGCGACTTGGCGGCGGGAAGGTTCGCGATGGTGGTCGCTTCGGCCGAGCCGAGCGCGGCGACCTCGATCAGCACGTCCTTCTCGGCGGCGGCGTGGATCGCCTTGAGCTGGATGAGGCCGCTGCTGGCCTTCTCCGCTTCCGCGTAGCTCAGTTGCGAATAGCGCTGAGCGTTCGGGTTGCGCGCCGGGTCCTCGTCATAAACGCCGTCGACGTCCTTGATCAGGCGCACGCGATGCGCGTCGAGCCGGTCGGCGAAGAAGACCGCGCTGAGGTCCGTTCCGCCGCGGCCGAGCGTGACGACGCCATAATCGGCATGGTCGGCGATGAAGCCGGGCAGGACGACCACGTCGTTCAGGTCGATCTTCGCCCAGACCGCCTCGGCATCGACACCGGTGAGATTGGAATTGAGCGGCGAGCCAGCGGCATCGAGCGCCATTTCCTGCGGGTCGAGGGTCCAGGCGCGAAGCCCGGCCTTGCTGAGCGCCAGCGCCATGAGCGCCGCGGATTGCAATTCGCCGACGCGAGCGAGCCTTGCGACCAGCGCATCGGGAGCTGCTTCGCCGCCCACACGCTTGGCCTGCGACAGCAAAGCGTCTGTCTCACCCGCAAGCGCCGAAACGACGGCGACGACCTTCTCGCCATTGCGTACGTGCCGGTAAATCTCGTGGACGACCTTCGGATAATCCTCCTCGCGCTCGAGAACCGAGCTGCCGAACTTGAGCACGCACAGCCGTTTGGCCGGCGCCTCTTTCGCAACTTCCTTCGGACTGGACATCACTTGCTCGCTTTCGATCGCTTTGACTTGGCAACAAAAAACCCGCTCGCCTTGGGAGGGAGCGGGTCGGGTGAACCTGGTTTTTAGACCGTTATCAGCCGCTCACTCCCCGCTCGGGCGTGGTCGTAATAATGGTCGTAATCGTCATCATGGCTTGGGCGTGCGACATCGCGGCGCTGTTCAGCGCATCGGCGGCAGTCGAGGTCACGCGGGTCTTCATGGGATCCCAAAAATGCATGGGAAGGCGATGCCGGTCAACCCACAGAGGGTGCGATTGCAAAGATTTCACGCGTCGCGTGGCAGATGGGATACAATTTCGCTGTCATGGGCGGATCTGGCCGGACCCACGCACCTGATACTTGAACGTCGTAAGCTGCGCCGGTCCGACGGGTCCGCGCGCATGGAGCTTGCCGGTCGCGATGCCGATTTCCGCGCCAAAGCCGAACTCGCCGCCATCGGCGAACTGGGTCGAGGCGTTCCACATGACGATCGCGCTATCGACGCGGTTGAGGAATTGCTCGGCGGCTTCAGCATCCTGCGCGACGATCGCTTCGGTGTGGCGCGTGCCGTATTCGGCGATGTGATCGATTGCCGCATCCAGGCCGTCGACCGTCTTCACCGAGAGGATGGGTTCGAGATATTCCGTGTGCCAGTCGGCTTCCGTCGCGGGCTCCATCGGCACGATTGCGCGAGCCGCCTCGTCGCCGCGCAACTCACATCCCTCCAGTTCCGCTGCGATGCGGGGCAGCAGGGAAGGGGCGACCTCCCGATCGATCAGCAAGGTCTCGGTCGAGCCGCAGACCGACACTCGGCGAAGCTTGGCATTGCGGACGATCTCGGCGGCCATGTCCGGATCGGCGGAGGCATGCACGTAGGTGTGGCAGACGCCTTCGAGATGGCCGAGCACCGGCACGCGTGCGTCCTTGCTGACGCGTTCGACCAGCGCTCGTCCGCCGCGTGGGATGATCAGGTCGATGGTGCCGCCGAGTCCTTCGAGCATCGCGCCGACGGCTTCGCGGTCGGCGGTCGGCACGATCTGCACCGCGGCTTCGGGAAGCCCCGCTTCCGCCAGGGCGGCAGTGATCGCTTCGCCGATCGCCAGCGCACTTCGCAGCGCTTCCGATCCAGAGCGCAGGATGATGGCATTGCCCGAGCGCAGGCAGATGGCGGCGGCATCGGCGGTCACGTTCGGTCGGCTTTCGTAGATCATGCCGATGACGCCGATGGGCGTTCGGACGCGTGAGATCTGGAGGCCGTTCGGGCGCGTCCAGCTGTCCATCTCCTCGCCGACCGGGTCGGGGAGATCGGCGATCTCCTCGATCGCGCGCGCCATCGCTTCGAGCCGCTCGGGATTGAGCAGCAGGCGGTCGACCATCGTCGTGGCTTCCGCGACGTCTTGCGCATTGGCAGCGAGGATCTCGGCGGACCGCTTGCCGGATGTGATCGGCGATCGCGCGAATGGCCGCGGCTGCGCTGCTCGGCAGGGGCGTCGCGCAGACTCTCTGCAGCATCGCGCGCCGCACTGCCCATCGCGTCAAGCTGCTCGCGCACGCTCACATCAGCACCAGATCGTTGCGATGGATGAGTTCGTCCTGACCGCTGTAGCCGAGGCGGGCTTCGATGTCGGAGCTCGGGCAGCCCAGGATCGCCTGCGTTTCGGCCGAGGTGTAGCCGCGTGATCCCGCGCGCGATCTCGCGGCCGTCCGGACCGAGGACGCGCAGGCAGACGCCTCGCTCGAACGTTCCGTCAACGGCGCGAACTCCGGCGGGGAGAAGGCTCTTCCCGCCCGTCAACGCGGTGACCGCGCCCGCATCGACGGTGACGCTTCCCGCCGGGACGAGCGCCCCGGCAATCCACTGCTTGTAAGCTCGCGCGGGTGAGCCCGACGCATCGATGACCGTAGCGTTCGCCTCTCCGTTCTCGAGGCGCGCGAGCGGATGATCGCCGTGACCCGAAGCAATGATCGTCGCGCAGCCGAAGCTTTGCGCGACCCGGGCGGCGGCGATCTTCGTGCGCATTCCGCCCGAGCCGACGCCCGCCCCAGACGTGCCGCCGGCCCAGCGCTCGACCTCGCCGGTGATCGCCTCGATATGCGGAACATGCCGCGCGTTGCGGTCGCGCGATGGGTCGCCCGTGTACACGCCGTCGACGTCGGACAGCAGGATCAGCAGGTCGGACTGGATCATCTGCGCCACGCGCGCCGACAGGCGGTCGTTGTCGCCGTAGCGAAGCTCTTCGGTCGCGACGGTGTCGTTTTCGTTGATCACGGGGAGCGCGCCCTGGCCGAGCAGCACCTCCATTGTCGCACGGGCGTTCAGCCATCGGCGGCGCGATTCCGTGTCGTCCAACGTCAGCAGAAGCTGCGCTGTCGGGATCCCGAATGGCGACACCGCTTCTTCCCACGCCCGCATGAGCAGGGGCTGTCCCGCAGCGGCAGCCGCCTGCTTTGACGAAAGCCGCGCCGACTTCTTCAGCGACAATTGCCGCCGTCCCAGCGCGACTGCACCCGACGAGACGATGACGCTCTGCTTGCCCTCGCCGCGCAGGCGCCCGATGTCCTCGCCGAGGCTCCGCAGCCAGTCGCGCCGAAGACCGTCGCCGCTCGGATCGACGAGCAGCGACGAACCCACCTTGACGGTGATTCGGCGCGCAGCCTTGATCAGCGCGGCGGGCCGCGCTTCGGTGTCTGCCAGGTCGGGCATGGCGGCGGGTCTAGTCACCTTCTCAAATGCTCACAATGCGAAGAATTGGATCCCATATTGACATGACGGCGAGGCTTCGTCAGCCTTTGCGCACCATGACCACGAGCATCAGCACCCGATCGATCGGCACGCCTGACCTGCTGCGTGGGCTCGTCTTTATCTCGTTTACGGGCCGGTACGCCTACGGGCGGCCGGAAATTTGCAGATAGACTGACCCGTAACCCGCCGCGACAATGCAAGCGGCAAGCACGAGACGAAAAGTGACCCAGGAACAACTACAGGGCCTCGCCGCATTGCGCGCCGAGCTCGACCGGATCGACGACGAGATCCTCGACTTGATCGAGCGCCGTCTTGCCGCGTCCGCAGACATTGCGGCGCAAAAGGATGCCGAGGGCGATCGCCATCTGAAGGTGCGGCCGAAGCGGCAGGCGCAAATTCTCGAACGGCTGAAGGCGCGTGCAGGCAGCGCGCAGCCGGAACTGGTTTCGGAAATCTGGCGCGAGCTGATGGGCGCGAGCCTGCAGGCGCAGGCGCGGACCGAACTGGTGCTCGCTCCGTCTGATCAGCCGGAGCTGCTGGAGGCGAGGGTTCGCGCGCATTTCGGTTCGGCACCGCCGATCCGCTGGGCCGCGAGCACGGCGCACGCGATCCGCGCAGCTTTGGTCGGCGAGGCCATCGCCATCGTGTCCGAGAGCGATGAGCGAAGCGGAGGGCGCGCTGCGCGTGTTCGACGTGTTGACGACGGAGGACGGGCAGTCCGTTCGCTTATGCCGTTGGACGTGTGGCAGCCGCCGACACGATGGTCGGTGCGACGAAGTCCGAGCCGAAGCCGAAACCAAAGACGTCAGCGGAGTGGACCCCCGAGAGCTGGCGGTCGAAGCCGGCTCAGCAGCTTGCCGATTATCCGGACGCTGCCGCGCTCGCTCGCGTGGAGCGGCGTCTCGCCGGTTCGGAATCCCTGGTCGAGATCGCCGACATCATTCACCTGCGCGCGGCGCTTGCGCGGGTCGCGAATGGCGACGGCTTCATCGTTCAGGGCGGCGACTGCGCGGAAAGCTTCGCCGAGTTCAACGCCGACAAAGTGCGCGTCACCTACAACCTGCTCCTGCGCATGGGGGCAATGCTTCGGGCGTCGAGCGGTGGCGACGTCGTCCATCTCGCGCGCATCGCCGGCCAGTTCGCCAAGCCGCGCTCGGCGGGAACCGAGACGATCGGCGGCGTCACTCTGCCGAGCTATCGCGGCGACGCGGTCAACGGCCCGGCCTTCACCGAGGCAGCGCGCGTGCCCGATCCGAAGCGCCTGCTCGAGGCGCACCGCCAGGCGCAGGTCACGATCGAACTGCTGCAGGCCTATGCGGCGGCGTCCTACGCCGACCTGCCGACCGGTGCATCGCGAGGTCGGGCTCAACGAGCCGTCGCGGCCGGTGTCCATGTTCACCAGCCATGAGGCGCTGCTGCTCAACTACGAGCAGGCGCTGGTCCGTTACGACGATGCGAGCGAGAAATGGTGGGCGACGTCCGGGCACATGCTGTGGATCGGCGACCGCACGCGGCAGCTCGACGGCGCGCATGTCGAGTTCGCGCGGGGCGTCAGCAATCCCATCGGCCTGAAGTGCGGCCCGAGCCTCGCCGTCGACGAGTTCCTGCGGCTGATCGACAGGCTCGATCCGCAGAACACGCCGGGACGGCTGGTCCTGATCGGGCGCTTCGGTGCCGCGAAGATCGCCGAGCATCTGCCGGCGCTGATGCAGGCCACGCGGCGCGAGGGCCGCAACGCGATCTGGAGCATCGATCCGATGCATGGCAACACGCAGACGGTCGAGGGGCTGAAGACGCGGATGGTCGACGACATCGAGACCGAGATCCGCACCTTCTTCCAGGTCGCGGCTGCGGAGGGCGTGCATCCCGGCGGCGTCCATCTGGAGATGACCGGGTCGGATGTGACGGAGTGCATGGGCGGAAGCCACAAGCTCGTGCGCAAGGATCTCGGCCGCCGCTATCTCACGCATTGCGATCCCCGCCTCAACGAAGGACAGGCGCTCGACATCGCGGGCGTCGTCGCGGAGCTACTGGCCAAGCGGAACGCGCAAAGGTCCGATGCGGCATGAACGTGGCGGCCGAACTCAAGCCTGAAGCGACGCTGACCGGCTCCCTGTCGGGACGCGCTGCGCGGCAGTCGTCGAACGTGCCGGGCGACAAGTCCATCTCGCATCGTGCGCTGATCCTCGGCGGCCTTGCGAGCGGCGAAACGCGCATCAGCGGCCTGCTCGAAGGCGACGACGTCCTGCACACGGCGCAGGCCGTGCGGGCGCTCGGTGCGGAGGTCGAGCGCATCGGCGTCGGCGAATGGCGGGTGCGAGGTGCCGAGTGGCGGAGCCCTGCGGGCGCCAGTCGATTGCGGCAACAGCGGCACCGGGGCTCGGCTGCTGATGGGCGCGGCGGCGGGCTTTCCGATCGAGGTGACCTTCACCGGCGATGCCTCGCTGTCCAGCCGGCCGATGGAGCGTGTGCTCGGACCGCTTCGCGCGATGGGCGCGGCGACAGAAGGCAGCACGCTTCCGGTCACGATCCGTGGCGGCGATCTTCGCGGGATCAGCTTCGTCAATGAGAAGGCGTCGGCGCAAGTGAAGTCGGCCATCCTGTTCGCCGGGCTACGTGCGAACGGCGATGTCGAAGTGGTCGAGCCCGCACAGAGCCGCGATCACAGCGAGAACATGCTCCGCGCCTTCGGCTGCGACGTCGAGACGGTGGACGGGACCGTCCGGCTTGGTGAGCGGCGTACGCCTGACTGGCACAAACGTGGTCGTTCCGGGCGATCCGTCCTCCGCAGCCTTCCCGATCGTTGCGGCTCTTGTCGTTCCCGGCTCGGAAGTGACCGTGCGCAATGTCATGGTGAACCCGCTGCGCACAGGCCTGCTGACGACGCTGCGTCGAGATGGGCGCGGACATCAGTTTCGCGAACGAGCGCGACGAAGGCGGCGAGAAGGTCGCGGATCTTACGGTCCGCGCATCGGTGCTGCGCGGCGTCGAGGTTCCTGCCGTCGCGAGCGCCGTCGATGATCGACGAATATCCGATCCTCGGCGTCGCTGCCGCTTTCGCGAAAGGCACGATCGGTGATGCACGGCCTGTCCGAACTGCGGGTCAAGGAAAGCGACCGGCTCGCGGCGATCATCGCGGGACTTCGCGCGTGCGGCGTCGATGCGCGCGACGAGGGCGACAGCCTGATCGTCGAAGGGCTCGGCGCTCCGCCGCCGGGCGGCGGCAATGTCGCAGGCGCATCACGATCACCGCATCGCGATGAGCTTCCTCGTCATGGGCCTCGCCGCTCGGCAGCCCGTGACGGTCGACAGCGCCGACATGATCGCCACCAGCTTTCCGGACTTCGTGCCCCTGATGCGGTCGCTGGGAGCGCAGATCGCATGAGCGTGGCCTATCATGGTGTGCCCGGCGCGTTCAGTCATGAAGCATGCCTGAGCTTCCTCCCCGATGAAGAACCGGTCGGCCTTCCTTCGTTCGCGGATGTCGTCGAGCGCCGTTGAGCGCGGCGAAGCTGAGTTCGGCATGCTTCCGCTGGAGAACAACAATGTCGGCGGCGTCGACGAAGTGCGAAAGCTTCTTGATCGCGTCATCGCTTAAGGTGCTGGCCGAACATGCCCTGCCAGTCCGGATACACCTCCTCGGCCTGCCCGGATCGAGGATCGAAGATATACGCACGGCAGTGAGCCATCCGATGGCGATCAAGCAGTGCGCCGGGAACCTGCGCGCTATGGGACTGGCCTCGGAGGAGGCGCCGAGCACGTCCGTGGCCGCGCAAAGCCTTTCGGATCGAACGAAGGCCGCCCTGGCTTCGCGAGCGGCCGCCGACGCCTATGGCCTCGTCGTGCTCCGGGAAAACGTGCACGATCGCGAAGTGAACGAGACCACCTTTGTGATCGTCGGCCAATGAGCTTCAACAGCTTCGGCCGCGTGTTTCGCTTTTCGACCTGGGGCGAGAGCCACGGGCCGGCGATCGGCGCGGTCGTCGACGGCTGCCCGCCGGGCATCGCTTTGTCCGAAGCCGACATCCAGCCGTGGCTCGACAAGCGCCGCCCGGGTTCCAGCCGTTTCACGACGCAGCGGCGCGAGCCCGACCAGGTCGAAATCCTGTCGGGCACTTTCGAGGGCCGCACGACCGGCACGCCGATCAGCCTGATGATCGACAACGAGGACCAGCGGTCGAAGGACTATTCCGACGTCGCCGCGGCTTACCGCCCCGGCCACGCCGACTACACCTACGACGCCAAATACGGCTTTCGCGACTGGCGCGGCGGCGGGCGGAGCTCGGCGCGGGAGACGGCGGCGCGGGTGGCGGCTGGGGCGGTCGCGCGGCTGATCATCCCGGAGGTGACGATCCGCGCCTATCTGGTCGAGCTCGGCGGCGACGCCATCGACCGCGCGGCGTTCGATGCGGAGGAGATCGGCAACAATCCCTTTCACTGTCCTGACGCGGCGGCGGCGGAGCGCTGGGAGCAGAAAGTCGACGAGGCGCGCAAGGCAGGATCATCGCTCGGCGCGATCGTCGAATGCTCGGCGGACGGCGTGCCGGCCGGCTGGGGCGCGCCGGTCTACGCCAAGCTCGACGCGGAGCTCGCCGCGGCGATGATGTCGATCAACGCGGTCGAAGGGCGTCGAGATCGGCGACGGATTCGAGGCGGCACGCCTTCGCGGCGAGGAGAATGCCGACCAGATGCGGGCTGGGCCGACCTTCCTTTCCAACCATGCCGGCGGCATTCTCGGCGGGATCTCGACCGGCCAGCCGGTCGTCGTGCGCGTCGCCTTCAAGCCGACCTCCTCGATCCTGACGCCGGTCCCGACGATCGATCGTGAGGGGAACGAGACCGAGATCGTCACCAAGGGCCGTCACGACCCGTGCGTCGGCATTCGCGGCGCGCCGGTGGTCGAGGCGATGATGGCGCTGGTGCTGGCCGACCAGAAGCTGCTCCACCGCGCGCAGTGCGGCTGACGATGGAGACGGTGCGGGTCGCGCTCGGCGCGCGCAGCTACGACATTCTCATCGAGGACGGCCTGATCGGTCGTGCAGCGGAATATCTCCGCCCGCTCGCGCGCGATGGCCGTCTGTTGGTGGTCAGCGACGAGACGGTCTGGGCGGCTGCAGGGCGAGCGGCTGCGCACAGGCCTTGATGGCATCACTGTCGAACCGGTCCTCGTCCCGGCGGGCGAGGGCAGCAAGAACTGGGACGGACTGGCTTCGGTCGTCGATCGGCTTCTTCAGCTGGGCGTGGAACGCAAGGATCACATCGTAGCGTTCGGCGGCGGGGTCATCGGCGACCTTGCGGGCTTTGCCGCTTCGGTGGTCAACCGCGGGTGCAATTTTGTGCAGGTCCCTACGACGCTGTTGGCCCAGGTCGACAGTTCGGTTGGCGGCAAGACCGCGATCAACGTTGCGGCGGGCAAGAACCTCGTCGGGGCCTTCCATCAGCCGTCATTGGTACTGATCGACCCGGGCCTGCTCGGCACGCTCGACCCGCGGCAGGTCCGCGCCGGTTACGCCGAGATCGCGAAATATGCGCTGATCGAGGACGCTGCCTTGTTCGACTGGCTGGAGGCGGAGGGTCGCGCCGTCATCGACGGTGACGCCTCGGCGCGTCAGCGCGCAATCGCCTCAGCAGTCGCCGGCAAGGCGCGCATCGTCGAGGAGGATGAGCGCGAAACGAGCGGCCGCCGCGCACTGCTCAATCTCGGCCACACGTTCGGTCACGCCCTCGAGGCGGAAACGGGTTATTCGGATCGCCTGCTGCACGGCGAGGCGGTTGCGCTCGGTTGCGTGCTGGCGTTCGGCTTTTCGGCGGCTCGTGGACTGTGTTCGGAGGAGGATGCCGCACGGGTGAAGGCGCACTTCGGCTTGGTCGGTCTTCCTGCGACGCTCGCCGAGGCCGGGTTGCAAGGCATGGGAGAGCGGCTGGCCGGCCACATGGTCCGTGACAAGAAACGCGAAGGCGGCCGCACCGCTTTCATTCTGGCGCGAGGCATCGGACAGGCGTTCGTCGACAAGAATGTCGAACTCGCTGATGTTGCCGCCTTCCTCGATCGTGCGCCGTGAGTTTGCCGTTCGCCGAGGTGATCGGCGATCCCATTGCGCAGTCGAAATCGCCGCTGATCCACAAGCACTGGCTGCAATTGGTTGGCATCCACGGGGACTATCTTCGGAGCAGGGTCGAGGGTGCGGACCTGCAGGTCTTTCTCGATGGCCGTCGTGCCGATCCCCATTGGCGCGGCTGCAATGTTACCGTTCCACATAAGCAAGCAATCCTGTCCCTCCTCGACGAGCTGGATGCGAGCGCTGTGGCGGTTGGGGCGGTGAACTGCGTCGTTCCGCGGCACGGGCGGTTGATCGGATTCAATACGGATGTCGAAGGTGTCGCGGCCGCGCTCGACAGCACGGCGTTCGAAGGTCGCGATGTGCTTCTTATTGGTGCTGGAGGCGCAGCGCGCGCTGCAGTCGCCTATCTTGCGGGGCGAAATGTCGCGGACATTACGGTGCTCGCACGGGATCCCAAAAAGGCTGAACGGCTTCGCGAGCTGGCGCCGCGAGCGGCTTTCCAGTTCCTGGCTCTCGACGACGAAGACGCTCCGCGGGACCCGTCGGCGATCATCAATGCAAGCCCGCTTGGCATGGCCCGTTCGCCGGAAATGCCGGAGAGCCTGCTTGCCACGATCGCCGCTCGGGCAGCCGACGCGACCATCTTCGACATGGTCTACAACCCTCTGGAAACGGCGTTTCTGACCCGCGGTCGTGAGGCTGGAGGACGTATGGTCGACGGTCTGACCATGCTTATCGGCCAGGCTGCCAAAGCGTTCGAGCTGTTCTTCGGGCGGAACGCCCCGACGCCCGATCGGGACCTGCGTGACCTGCTCACCACATGAAGCCGCAATTCGTCTGATTGGGATACAATCTGCGTTCAGAACATTGACAGGACGACAGACATGAGGCTTGGTGCGCCCAACATGAAACCGAACGGCCACATTTGCTCCGACCTCCGCGACGCCTCGCGCCGCGCGGGCAGCATTGCGCCGTTTGCCACCTATTACGTCTACTATCCCGCAGGGGCGGAGACGGTCTGACGCGCTAGGTAGATAGCTCGAAATTCCGAACCCCGCCCGGCTCTCCTGGCGGGGTTTCTTTTTGTCTGGAAGGAACCTGAAGGTGCAAGAAGCAACGAAAACATCGCCCGAACGGCACGGCGCGCTTGCCTCGCCGGTTCCGCCGCCGGGCGCGGCCGCCGACTGGACCGTGCCTCAGCATTGGGACGAGCTGACGGCCGAAGACCATTGGGTCTGGGACACATTGTTCGCACGCCAGCAGACGCTGCTGCATGACCGCGCAGTCAAGGAATTCGAGGAATCGCTGGAGGTGCTCCATCTTTCGCGGCCGGGCATTCCCAATTTCGACGAGCTCAACGAGAAGCTGAACGCGCGCACCGGCTGGACGGTCGTCGCAGTCCCCGGCCTCGTCCCCGACGACGTTTTCTTCGAGCACCTCCGCAACCGCCGCTTCCCGGCGGGCAATTTCATTCGCCGGAAGAATCAGCTCGATTACCTTGAGGAGCCGGACGTCTTCCACGACGTGTTCGGGCATGTGCCGCTGCTCGCCCAGCCTGCGGTCGCGGATTTCATGCAGGAGCTTGGCTTCCTCGGTGAGCAGGCGATGGAGATCGACCAGCTTCATCGCGTCGCGCGCCTCTACTGGTACACGGTCGAGTTCGGCCTTGCCCGCGAGCGGAACCGCATCAGGATCTACGGCGCAGGCATCCTGTCGAGCTTCGGCGAGTTCCATTACTCGCTGGAAAGCGCCAAGCCGCACCGCCTCGCCTTCGACCTCAAGCGCGTGCTACGCACTCGCTACCGGACCGACGCCTTCCAGCAGAGCTACTTCGTCATCGATCGGTTCGAAGATGCGCTAAAGCTCGTACGCGAGAACGACTTCAAGTCGCTTTGCGTCGAGCTGGACGGGCTGCCGGACATCGAACCCTCAACCGTGGAGCCGCACGAACGCCTCGCGGCATGATGGACGCGCCTTCCTCCTTGCGGCTATGAGGCCGCAAGCGAGGGAGACGTTCATGACAAGTGCCAGAGGCGGCGAGTGGATAGCCGCGTAGCTCAGCGCATTCGTGAGCTGATCGTAGAAGGCGTTTTGACGCCCGGGACGCGCGTCGCCGAAGCGGCGATCGCCGAGCGTCTTGGTGTATCCCGAACGCCCGTCCGCAACGCCCTGCCAGCGCTGGCGAGCGAAGGCTTGCTCGAGCCCGCCGGCAAGCGCGGTTTTGCGGTTCGCAACTTCACCGTCGAGGACAGCTATCGCGCGACGGAAATCCGCTGCGTGCTGGAAGGCTATGCCGCCCGCGAGCTTGCGGCGCGCGAGGACCGGGGGCCGATCATCGCTCAACTTCGGGAGACATTGGGCGAGGGCGACGCCATCTTCGCCAAGGGCCACGTAGTGAAAGATGACGAGGGCGCCTACGCGACCATGAACCGGCGCTTCCACGACCTGATCGTCGGCGGCGCCCGGGACCCCTTGCTGAGCGACCTCATTCATCGGGTCTATTCGGTGCCGTTCGTCGCGCCGAACGTGGTGGCCTTCAAGCGCATCCCGCTGGAGGAAATCTATCCCATCCTCATGTCGGGCCATCACCAGCATCATGCCATCGTCGACGCGATCGAAGAGGGCCAGTCGGACGTCGCCGAGACGCTGATGCGCGGCCATTCCAGTCCCGCCCGCCGGAGCCTCGGTCTCGAGGGCGGCCTGCCGAGCGATCACGATTAGCTTGACGTTAAGCTGCGCCGCAGCATAACTGGATCCCAACGCGGCTCTCGGGTCGCGGGAAGCATCAAGAGTGGGTTCAAGGTTCGGAAGAACCGGCGATCCACGCCAACCTGCCCGCCCGGGCAAGGTGGCGGTCCCGAGTTTGGGGCGATGCGGCCGAGGCGGCAATCAAGCGGGCCATCAGGCAGCATCTCCCGGCTCCAGAAGGAAGGAAGATGGAGCTGTCTGTCGTGTCCCGCGCCGAAATTCCGGTTGAGCGCACGAGCGCTGCCGAAGCGCGATGCACGGCCTCGTTCGAGCCGCATCTTGCGTTGTTCGACGTGCCCGTGCCTTCCGACCTGCGCCGCTATGGCGACAGCGTTCAAGCCTCGGCGCTGGGCGATCCTTGCAACCCGCCGGTGCTCGTTCTCGGTGGCATTTCAGCCAATTGTTTCCCGGCTTCGCGACCGGATGGTCGGCTCGGCTGGTGGCCGGGGCTCGTGGGGCAGGATTGCCTCGTCGATCCAGCCCGATTCTACATCCTTGGCGTAGACTTTGCAGCTGACGAGAGCGGCGCATCGGCCCCGACGACCGCCGACCAGGCGCGCATCATTGCTGCCGCGTTGGACGTCGTCGGCATCGACCGTCCCTGCCTTGTCATCGGCGCATCGTACGGCGCGATGGTGGGATTGGCTCTTGCGGAAGCGGAGCCGCGACGCGTTGAACGCCTGGTGGCAATCTCGGCCGCCGCCGAGCCTCATCCGGCAAGCACTGCAGCTCGCGAACTTCAGCGTCGGGTCGTGGCGCTTGGCCTTGCGTCCGGGCAAGGCGACGAGGCGCTTGCCATTGCGCGCGGGCTCGCCATGCTCACCTACCGAACGCCGGACGAGTTCGGCTACCGCTTCGCAGGCGGCATCGAGAACGAATGCCCGACCTGCGTGTCCGAGCCGGGTTCCTACCTCGGCGCCCGGGGCAAAGCCTTCCGCTCGATCATGTCGCCGGCGCGCTTTCTCAGCCTGTCAGCATCCATCGATCGCCATAGAGTCGACCCCGCGAAGATCAGCGCCCCGTGCCTCGTCATCGGTGCGAGCAGTGACCAGCTCGTCTTCCCCGAGGACCTTCGCAGGCTAGCTGATGAGCTTTCCGGCGATGCCGAGCTACACATCCTCGACACGCTCTTCGGCCACGACATGTTCCTGAAGGAATCGATCCGTGTCGGTCAGATCATCGAGCCGTTCCTGGTGGCGCGCGCATGAGCGAACCGAAGAAGCCGGCGACGATCGTCGCTGCCGCTCATCCCGATCTCGATCCTGCTTACGGAAGCGTCGGCCCCGCGATCTGGACGTCCGACACCTTCCGTTGGGACAGCCCCGACGACAAGCCGGCGTTCGACTATTCCCGTACCGTCAATCCGAACCGCGCGATGCTCGTCCGGACGCTTGCGGAGCTGGAAGGCGCTTCGGGTGGCGTCGTTACGAACAGCGGGCAGTCCGCTGCGCTGCTGGCTTTGCTCAGGCTGCCGGTCGGGGCGCGCGTCGTTGCTCCGCACGATTGTTATGGCGGCACGTTCCGCCTGCTCCGTGGGCTCGAAGACCAGGGCAAGCTTCGCTGCACTTTCGTCGATCAGACCGATGACGGCGCATTCGAGTCGGAGACAACGGACGACTTTGCCCTGTTGTGGATCGAGACCCCCAGCAATCCGCTGTTGCGTGTCACTGATATCAAGAAGCGGGCCGCCGCGGCGAAGAAGCGCGGCGCACTCACGATTGCCGACAACACCGTCCTTTCGCCGTGCCGGCAGAAGCCGCTCGACCTCGGCTGCGACCTGGTGCTTCATTCGACGACCAAGGTGCTCAATGGACATGCCGACCTGTTTGGTGGCGCGCTTCTCGCCAATGATCCGGCGCTGGTCGAAGAGCTCGAATGGTGGTCCAACGCCGCCGGCCTCAACGGGTCGGCGTACGACTCCTCGCAGATCGTCCGCGGTCTCCGGACTCTGCCGCTCCGCGTCGATCGGCAGGAGCAGAGTGCGATCGCCATTGCCGAGTGGCTAGCCGCCCGGCCGGAGGTCCGGGAAGTCTACTATCCGGGACTAAGGTCTTCTCCTGACTACGAAATTGCTGCAGCGCAACAATCCGGGCCCGGTTTCCTGCTGAGCTTCGAGCTGCAGGGCGGCAAGGCGGCGACGGACAAATTTGTCAGAGCGCTCCAGCTGATCACGCTTGCATCCTCGCTCGGCGGCTTCTCCACCCTCGTGTGCACTCCGGCCTCGATGACGCACCGAGGAATGCCTCCGGAGGCGCAGCGCGAAGCGGGAATTAGCCCTGAACTGCTCAGGCTATCGGTCGGCCTGGAAGATCCCGAAGATCTTCTCGCCGACCTCGAGCGCGGATTCGCGTCACTTCCCTAAAACGGGATCCCAAATTCACCAGACGATTCGCGCCGCTCTGGGCCATGCTCAGAGAGGGCGTGAATATTTCGCATTGTGCAGTGCAGCAACAATGTGTCCATTTCGTTACGTCCACGTGGCGCTTGGGAGAAGCGGCTGAGGACAGGGGAGAGGATGCCGGTTTCAAGTTTCGGGAGGTTCCTCATGTCGAAGTTGAGTTGTTTTGCTTGCTACGCCGCACCCTTGCTCGCTGCGCTGATCGCGTCGCCGGCAGCGGCGGAAGACCTCGGCGGCGGGTTCGCCATCAATGGCGGCGCGACCGTCGTTTCTGATTATCGTTTCCGCGGAATCTCGCAGACGGACAAGCGCTTTGCGATCCAGGGCACGATCAGTGTCAGCCACACGTCTGGCCTCTACGGCACGGTCTGGGGATCTTCGATCGACGATTATGTCGCGAACGGCGCCGATGCCGAACTCGACCTGATCATTGGGTACAAGAAGACGTTCGGTTCGACGACGGTCGATGGCGGCGTCCTCTACTATTACTATCCCGGATCGGGCGGCATCGATTCCGACTTCGTCGAGCCTTACATCTCGGTCAGCCATGTGGCGGGACAGTTCACGATCAAGGGGACTGCGGCCTACGCGCCGAAGCAGAATGCGCTGACGATCGGCGACGGCAAGGAAGACAATCTCTACCTCGCCGGCGACCTCGGCTTCGCCATTCCGAGATACGCCAGTCAGCCTGACCGGACATCTCGGACATAGCTTCGGGCCGAGCTACCTGACCATTGGCGACGGATATACCGACTGGAGCCTTGGCGCGACGTTCACGCACAAGAACCTGACGGCCGGGCTTTCCTACGTCGACACCAACAAGTCGCTTTACAGTCCGAGCGACCGCAACATCGCCAAGGGCGGGGTTGTCGCGTCCCTCGGCGTAGCATTCTGATCGGGGGAGGCTGAATGAAACTCGTTCTAGCAATCATCAAGCCGCACAAGGTCGACGAGGTACGGGAAGCCCTCGGCGCCATCGGCGTGCAGGGCCTGACCATCTCGGAAGCCCGCGGTTACGGCCGACAGAAGGGCCACACCGAAATCTATCGCGGCGCCGAGTATGAAACGAGCCTGGTCCCCAAGATCAGGATCGAAGTGGTCGCGGAGGACGATTTCGCGTCGCGCGTCGTCGAGACGATCCAGCATGCCGCCCAGACGGGTGCCATCGGCGACGGGAAGATCTTCACGATCCCCGTCGAAGCCGCGGTGCGCATCCGGACCGGCGAACAGAACAATGATGCTCTTTGAGGGGGTGCGTTTGATGCTCAGCAGATATTCAAAACTTGCGGGGGCAGCCGGCGTCGTGGCGTTGTTCGCCGCCGCGCCCGCCTTGGCGCAGGAGGCAGCGGCCGCTGCTCCGGCCGCAGCGCCGTTCACGCCGACCGCCGAAATGGTCAACAAGGGCGATACGACCTGGATGCTGGTTTCGTCCGCGCTGGTGCTGATGATGTCGGTTCCGGCGCTGGCCTTGTTCTACGGCGGCCTGGTCCGGTCGAAGAACATGCTTTCGGTGCTGATGCAGGTGTTGACGATCGTCTGCATCGCGTCGCTGGTCTGGGTCGGTTGGGGCTACAGCCTCGCCTTCACGGGCGGCGGCCCGTTCGTCGGCGGATTGTCGAAAGCGTTCCTGAAGGGTGTCGACGCAAGCACGCTCGCGGCGACATTCTCGAACGGCGTCTACATTCCGGAATATGCCTTCATCGTCTTCCAGATGACCTTCGCCTGCATCACGCCGGCGCTGATCGTCGGGGCGTTCGCGGAGCGCATCAAGTTCTGGCCGCTCATCATCTTCGTCGTCCTGTGGCTGACGATCGTCTATTTCCCGATTGCGCACATGGTCTGGTACTGGGCGGGCCCGGACTTCCTGCCGAATGCACCGGATGACTACGGCTACCTGTGGGGCATGGGCGCGCTCGATTTCGCTGGAGGCACCGTGGTTCACATCAACGCCGGTATCGCCGGTTTGGTGGGAGCGCTGATCGTCGGCCCGCGCATCGGTTACCGGTCGGAGCTCATGCCTCCGCACTCGCTGCCGATGACGTTGATCGGCGCGGCCTTGCTGTGGGTTGGCTGGTTCGGCTTCAACGCCGGCTCCAACCTTGAAGCGAACGGACTTGCCGCTCTGGCCTTCATCAACACCTTCGTCGCGACTGCGGCGGCGGCGTTGGCCTGGGCGCTGGTCGAGCAGATCGTTCACAAGAAGCCGTCGCTCCTCGGCGCAGCTACCGGCGCGGTCGCGGGTCTTGTCGCGATTACTCCGGCCTCGGGCTTCGCCGCTCCGGGAACGTCGATCATCCTTGGCGCTGTCGCTTCCGTCGTCTGCTTCTTCTTCGTCACCACGGTGAAGAACAAGCTGCGGTACGATGACTCGCTGGATGTGTTCGGCGTCCACTGCATCGGCGGCATCATCGGCGCGATCGGAACTGGGATTGTCGCGGCGCCGGCGCTCGGCGGTCAGGGCTTCTTCGACTACACGGTCATGCCCGCCGTTCCCGGGACCTACGACATGGGCGCCCAGGTGATCACGCAGATCAAGGCGGTTGCCGTGACCCTGCTCTGGTCGGGCGGCGTTTCGGCTGTCCTGTTCTACGCACTCCACAAGACCATCGGGCTCCGTCCGACGGCCGATGCGGAACGCGAGGGCCTGGACATCAACGAGCATGGGGAGCGCGCGTACAACTTCTAGCGCGATCCTTCGTTCGAGTAGGCGGGCCGGTGCGAAAGCGCCGGCCCGTATGTTTGCAAACGGCATTAGCGAGTATGAGACGACGCCATGGCTGAAGTCGCCGAATCCGAAGCCAAGCCTGCCGCGGCCCGCGCGCCGCGCGCGGTCGAGCAGAACCCGGACATCCGGTTTCTCGGCCGGGTGCTGGGCGACGTCATCCGGCGCTTCGGCGGCGACGCCTTGTTTCGCCGTATCGAATATATCCGCTCCACGTCCGTCGACCGCTATCGCGGCCTGATCACCGACGAGAGCGTCGACCCGGGGCTCGGCGCGCTGTCGCAGGACGAGGCGCTCGCCTTCGTCCGGGGCTTCATGCTCTTCTCGATGCTGGCGAACCTCGCCGAAGATCGGCAGTCCGAGACGGTCGAGCCCGACGCGACGTTGGCGGAAGCTATCGAAATCCTCCGCAAGGAGGGCGTCGAGACGGAGACGGCCGCAGACCTGCTCGACAATGGCCTGATCATGCCCGTGCTCACCGCCCACCCGACCGAGGTGCGGCGCAAGAGCATGATCGACCACAAGAACCGCATCGCCGAGCTCATGCGGATGCGCGACGCGGGCCTTGCGGAGACGCCGGACGGCGAGCCGGTCGAAGAGGCGATGGCGCGGCAAGTTGCGCTGCTGTGGCTGACGCGTTCGCTGCGGCGCGAACGGCTGTTCGTCGCCGACGAGGTCGAGAGCGCCTTGTCCTACATGCGCGACATTTTCCTGCCGGTCCTGCCGCGCCTTTATGCGCGATGGGAGGGCGTTCTCGGGAGACGCCCGAAGAGCTTCCTTCGCGTTGGCAGCTGGATCGGCGGCGATCGCGACGGCAATCCCAACGTTACCGCCGAGACGCTGCGACTGGCGCTCGGTCGGGCGTCGGAAACCGTGCTCGAATATTACCTCGACCAGGTTCACGCGCTTGGTGCTGAACTGTCCTTGTCGGTCGAGCTGGCCCGCCACACGGAAGGCCTGCAAGTGCTGGCCGAGCGATCGCATGACGATGCGCCGGCACGTTCGGACGAACCTTATCGCCGGACCATCAGCGGCATCTATGCGCGGCTCGCGGCGACCTATGAGGCGGCGATTGGGCGGAAGCCGCCGCGGCCATCCAAGCTGTCCGCCGAACCGTACGCGACGCCCGCAGACTTCAGCGCCGAACTGCAGACGATCGTCGAGGCGCTCGCCTGCGAGGGCAATGGCCTGCTCTCGAACCATGCGCCGCTGCGAAAGCTAATCCGGGCGGTGGAGACGTTCGGTTTCCACCTCGCGTCGCTCGACCTTCGGCAGAATTCGAACGTGCACGAGCAGGTCGTGGCCGAGTTGCTGGCCACGGCAGGTGTCGAAGCGGACTATCTGTCGCTGTCGGAAGAGGAACGTGTCGCCCTGCTGAGGCGCGAGCTGAGTAGCGAGCGGCTGCTCGCCAGCCCGTTCCTGACCTATTCCGACGTGACGACGTCCGAGTTGGATATCATGCGCGCGGCCGCCGAAGCGCGGGCCGATACGGCGCGGCGGCGATCCAGTACCACGTCATCTCGAAGGCCGAGCAGCTCTCCGACCTCCTGGAGCTCGATCTTCTGCTTAAGGAAGCCGGCCTCTGGCGCGCTTCCGGCGAATCCTACGAACCCGTCCTTGCCGTTCCGCTGTTCGAGACGATCGGCGACCTTGAGCGCGCGCCCGAAGTGGTTCGCGAATGGCTGTCCTTGCCGGAAACGAGATCCGTGATCGGCCGCCTCGGCCATGCCGAGGTGATGATCGGCTATTCGGACTCCAACAAGGACGGGGGCTATCTCACCTCCGTCTGGAGCCTGCACAAGGCGAGCGACGCCTTGGCAGAGGTCTTCGCCGAAGCGGCGGTGCCGATGCAGCTCTTCCACGGCCGCGGCGGGACGGTCGGCCGCGGCGGCGGCTCCAGCTTCGCTGCCATCCGTGCCCAAGCCAAGGAAACGGTACAGGGCCGCATCCGCATCACCGAGCAGGGCGAAGTGATCGCCGCCAAGTTCGCGACGCCCGACATCGCCGCGATGAACCTCGAAGCCATGACGGCGGCGACGGTTCTCGCCTCGCTCGAGAATGATGATCTCTCCGAACAGGACAGCCGCCGCTTCGGAGAGGCGATGGACACGCTCTCCGCCGACGCGTTCAAGTCCTACCGCAGCCTGGTCTACGACGAGCCGGCCTTCGCGACCTTCTTCCGGCAGATGACGCCGCTGTCGGAGATTGCGACTCTCAACATCGGCTCGCGGCCGGCCAGCCGGTCGAAGTCCGACCGGATCGAAGACCTTCGCGCCATCCCCTGGGTGTTCAGCTGGGCGCAGGCCCGGGTGATGCTTCCCGGCTGGTATGGCGTCGGGACGGCGCTGTCCGACTTCGGCGACATCGACCTGCTGCGAGAGATGCGCGAGACTTGGCCGTTCGTGCGGACCACGCTCGACAATATCGAGATGGTTCTCGCCAAGTCCGACATGTCGATCAGCGCCCGCTACGCCGAGCTGGTCGAGGACGAGGAGGCGCGGAAGCATTTGTTCGGACGGGTTCGGGACGAATGGAATCGCACTCGCGATCGCCTGCTGGAGATCACCGGCGAGTCTCACCTTCTGGAGCGCAATCCGAAGCTGCAGAACAGCATCCGACTGCGGCTGCCCTACATCGAGCCGCTCAACCATCTGCAGATCGAGCTTCTCCGCCGCTTCCGGTCCGGCGAGACCGACCAGAAGGTCCGCGACGGAATCCACCTGACGATCAACGCGATCGCCACGGCGCTTCGGAATTCCGGCTAGGCCGACTCTGGCAGAGGCGAGTTCTCGCCTTTCTCCCAGGTCGCCGCCTCCGAAAGCGAAATGCCTTCCAGAAGCTGGGAACTCTGGTCACGCAGGATGGAGAAGGCGCGACGGATCGCGCAGGTCGATTCGTCATGACAATCGCCGCACGGCGCATAGAAATTGACGCTGGCGCAGGAGACCAGGGCGATGGGTCCCTCCATCGCGCGGACGATCTCGCCAAAGGAAATCTCGTTGGGCGTACGCGTCAGTCGATAGCCCCCGCGCGGGCCGCGCGTGCTCGTCACGAGGCCGGCCCTCTTGAGGTCGAGCATGATCAACTCGAGATATTTGGGAGGCACCCGCTGCGTCTCCGCGATGCGTGCCAATTGCACCGGCGCGCCTGCGGTATCCTCGGCGATGTAGAGCAAGGAACGCAACGCATACCGGGTCTTTTGAGCGAGCATTCGCAATCCATAGCGTCTCGCTAGAGAAATTACAGAGTGGCTGGATGCAACAAACGCAATCGCCTGTGCTGGACAAGCGACGGCATCTCACGGATAGTCGCCGCCGAAAGGAGCCTCATCGCGTGATTGCTGGAAACGCCTCGTTGATTTTCCGCGCACGCGTCTCTGCGGCTTCGATTGCAGCAGTAGCGGTACTTGTACGTCTCCATCACGGAGCGGGAGTGACCTCTGACTAGCTGAACCAGCCAGACCCAAGAGATCTCAGACCCCGCTCCGGCTCCCGGCGCGGGGTTTTTTATTGCCGTCGAACAAGGAGGACGAAGAATGTGCCATCTATCGATAGAATTGGATCAATCGATCCACCCGGTCGCCCCGGTCCTCGATGCGGTCGAGCATAGCGGTTTCTACCTGCGCTCGATCCGGGTCGTCCCAAGCTCGCGCTCGCGGCGGGCCGATGTCTACCTCAGTCTCGGCGGCGGATCGAAGTACGATCTCGAAACTCTGGTCGCCAGCGTCCAGCAGCTCCCAGGCGTTCTTTCGACGCAGAACACGAACCCGCCGCTCTGAAACTGGCGGGAGTACAACCGAGGGCGTTGTTGCGACGCACAAAGGCGCTTGCCGAAGGCGCTCCGACTGCCCTAGCCGTGACGGGAATGAGCAATTTTCCCGCCACATGAACAAGCACGTCACGGCTTCCGCCATGGCTGAGCGCCTGATCGACGTCCTTCGCCACCGCGTGGGCAAGGACGAGCGAGCGGCCAAGCAGCACGACTGGTTCAACGCGGCCATCCTGACGCTGCGCGACGACATCATCGACAGCTGGATGGAATCGACGCGTCGAACCTACGCCGAAAGCGGCAAGCGCGTTTACTACCTCAGCCTCGAATTCCTCATCGGTCGGCTGATGCGCGACGCGCTCAGCAACATGGGCTTGACCCGCGAAATGGCTCAGGCGCTGCGTGAGCATGGTCTGGATCTCGCGACGCTGGAGGATCTGGAGCCCGACGCGGCGCTTGGCAACGGTGGCCTCGGACGGCTGGCCGCCTGCTTCATGGAGAGCCTCGCCTCCCTCGACATCCCCGCCTACGGTTACGGCATCCGTTATGTGAACGGCATGTTCCGTCAACGGATTGACGACGGCTGGCAGGTTGAGCTTCCTGAGACATGGCTCGCCCACGGCAATCCGTGGGAATTCGACCGCCGTGAGAGCGCATACCGCGTCGGTTTTGGCGGCGAGGTGGTGGAGAAGGGCGAAAGCGTCGTCTGGAAACCGGCCGAAGAGGTCGAGGCATCGGCGGTCGACACGCCAGTCGTCGGCTGGCGCGGCAAGCGTGTGAACACGCTGCGGCTGTGGACCGCGAGCGCGCTGGACCCGATCCGGCTAGATGCCTTCAACGCCGGGGACCACGCCGGAGCGCTGGCCAGTCAGGTACGAGCTGAGAGCCTGGTCCGCGTTCTCTATCCTGCGGACTCGACGCCCGCTGGGCAGGAGCTTCGGCTTCGGCAGGAGTATTTCTTCACCTCCGCCTCCATTCAGGACATCGTCCGCCGCCACGTTCAGCACGTCGGCGACATTCGCACCTTGCCGGACAAGGCGGCGATCCAGCTCAACGACACGCATCCGGCGGTCGCGGTGGCGGAGCTCATGCGGCTGCTGATCGACGAGCACGGGCTCGACTTCGACGAGGCCTTGGGCGTCACGCGGCGCACCATCGCTTACACGAATCACACCCTGCTTCCCGAGGCGCTCGAAAGCTGGCCGCTGCCGATGTTCGAGCGGATGCTGCCGCGCCACATGCAGATCATTTACGCGATCAACTCGCGTGTGCTGCGCGAGGCGCGGAAAGCCGGGCTCGACGACGGCCAGGTCTCGTCCGTCTCGCTGATCGACGAAAATGGCGATCGCCGGGTCCGCATGGCCAATCTGGCCTTCGCCGGAGCGCACAGCGTCAACGGCGTCGCGGCGCTCCATACGGAGCTGATGAAGACGACGACCTTCGCCAACCTGCACAAGGTCTATCCGGGCAAGATCAACAACAAGACCAACGGCGTCACTCCGCGCCGCTGGCTGCAGCAGTGCAATCCGGGGCTGACGACCGTCATTCGCGAGGCGATTGGTGATGAATTCCTGGATGATGCGGAGAAGCTTGCCGGTCTGAATGCTCTTGCAGGCGATGGCGCGCTCCAGGAGCGGATCGCCGGGGTGAAGCGTGAGAACAAGGTCGCGCTGGCGAGTTATTTGCGCAACCTCATGGGCGTCCGGATCGATCCCGACGCCCTGTTCGACGTGCAGGTAAAGCGCATCCACGAGTACAAGCGCCAGCTTCTGAACCTGATCGAGACGGTCGCGCTCTACGACCAGATCCGCAGCCATCCGGAGCGAGACTGGGTGCCGCGGGTAAAGATCTTCGGCGGCAAGGCGGCGTCGATCCTATCACAACGCCAAGCTGGTTATTAAGCTCGCCAACGACATCGCCCGGCGCGTGAACTCGGACCCGTCCGTCGGCGGCCTGCTGAAGGTCGTGTTCGTCCCCAACTACAATGTGTCGAACGCCGAGATCATCATTCCCGCCGCGGACCTGTCGGAGCAGATCTCGACCGCCGGAATGGAGGCTTCGGGCACCGGCAACATGAAGTTCGCGCTCAACGGCGCCTTGACCATCGGCACGCTCGACGGCGCGAATATCGAGATCAAGGACCGTGTCGGAGACGACAACATCTTCATCTTCGGCCTGACGGCCGATGAAGTCGCGGAGAAGCGAGCTAATGGCTACGCGCCACGCGACATCATCGCCCAATCGCGCGAGTTGAGCCAGGCGCTCGACGCCATCGCTTCCGGCGTCTTCTCGCCTGACGATCCGAAGCGCTACACGGACCTCATGGGGACCATTTACGACAGCGACTGGTTCATGCTCGCCGCCGACTTCGACGGCTACGCAGCGGCCCAGCGCGCGGTCGACGTGCGCTGGGCGGATCAGGAAGCGTGGCGGGCAAGCGCCATTCGCAACATTGCCAATGTCGGATGGTTCTCATCCGACCGCACGATCGCGGAATATGCGCGGGAGATCTGGGGAGTGCTTTGAAGCCATCCAAGTCGGCCATCGCTGCACTCTTGGAAGGCACTCACGCCGATCCCTTTTCATTACTCGGCGCGCATCCAGGACCGAAGGGCGCCTTTGCCCGCGCGATCCTCCGGGGGGCCGAGACCGCCGAGGCGCATGACCTGGCCGGGAAATCGCTCGGCAAGCTGCAGCGGGTCGACGATCGCGGTCTCTTCGAAGGTCCGATCAAGGGTGAGCGGCAACCGCTCAAGTATCGCTGCGCGGCGGGCAAGCACGACTGGTGGGTCACCGACGCCTACAGCTTCGGGCCGGTGCTCGGACCGGTCGACGATTTCCTGATCGCCGAGGGCACGCATCTCCGCCTGTTCGACAAGATGGGTGCGCACCTGATTGAGCACGAAGGTGCAAGCGGCGTGCACTTTGCCGTCTGGGCGCCGAACGCGCGGCTCGTGTCGCTGGTCGGCGACTTCAACGACTGGGATCACCGCCGGCATCCGATGCGCAAACGCATGGACATCGGCGTCTGGGAAATCTTCATCCCCGACATCGCCGAGGGCCGCGCCTACAAATATCGCATCGTCGGTCCCGATGGAGCGGTACAGCCGCTTAAGGCCGATCCATTCGCCTTCGCCTCAGAGCTCAGGCCCGCGACCGCGTCGGTCACTGCCCGGCCGGCCAAGCCCGAATGGGGCGACGCTGCGCACCGCGAACATTGGGCAAAGGCCGACCCACGCCGCGAGCCAATCTCGATCTACGAAGTCCATCCCGGGTCATGGCAGCGAAACGAGCATGGCTGGTTCCTGACCTGGGACGAAATGGCCGAGCAGCTCATCCCGTACGTGGTCGAGCTGGGCTTCACGCACATCGAGTTCCTGCCGGTGTCTGAGCATCCCTATGACCCGAGCTGGGGCTACCAGACGACCGGGCTCTATGCGCCGAGTGCCCGCTTCGGCGACGTCGCGGGATTCGCGCGGTTCGTCGACGGGGCGCACCGCGCGGGCATCGGCGTGCTGATCGACTGGGTGCCCGCCCACTTCCCGACCGATGAATTCGGCTTGGCGCGCTTCGACGGGACCGCGCTTTACGAGCATGAGGACCCGCGTCTCGGATTCCATCCCGACTGGAACACTGCGATCTACAATTTCGGTCGGCGCGAGGTCTCGAGCTTCCTCGTCAACAATGCGCTGTTCTGGGCGGAGGCGTACCATGTCGACGGGCTTCGCGTGGATGCGGTCGCATCGATGCTCTACCGCGACTACTCGCGTGAAGAGGGTGATTGGATCCCCAACGAGCAGGGCGGCAACGAGAATTGGGAGGCCGTCGAGTTCCTCCGCGCAATGAACAAGGCGGTCTACGGCAGCATCCCCGGCGTGCTCACCATCGCGGAAGAATCCACCGCCTGGCCCGGCGTGACCCTGCCCGCGCACGAGAACGGCCTCGGTTTCGGCTTCAAGTGGAACATGGGCTTCATGCACGACACGCTGCAGTATATGGCGCGTGACCCGGTGCACCGTCGCTTTCACCACAACGACATCACATTCGGTCTGGTCTACGCCTTCAGCGAAAATTTCGTTCTTCCACTGAGCCACGACGAGGTGGTTCACGGCAAGGGCTCGCTGCTCACCAAGATGAGCGGCGACGACTGGCAGAAGTTCGCCAACCTGCGCGCTTATTACGCCCTCATGTGGGGCTATCCGGGCAAGAAGCTGCTGTTCATGGGGCAGGAGTTCGCCCAGCGTCGGGAGTGGAGCGAGGAGCGCGCGCTGGATTGGGACCTGCGCGCTGCCCCGGCGCACGAAGGCGTGCGCAATCTCATCCGCGATCTCAACCGGATCTATCGCGCGAAGCCCGCGCTCCACGCCCGCGACTGTGAGGGCGAAGGCTTCGAGTGGCTCATTGCTGACGACAGCGAGAACTCCGTTTTCGCCTGGTTGCGCAAGGCCCCGGGAGCTGCGCCGATCGCGATCGTCAGCAACATGACGCCTGCGACCCGCAGCGGCTATCGCGTGCCACTTCCGGCCAACGGAAAATGGCGTGAGTTGCTCAATAGCGACGCGCAGATTTACGGCGGGAGCGGGCAGGGGAACCTGGGGTCGATCACTGCTGTTGGGGGCGGTGCGGACCTGACCTTGCCCCCGCTTTCGACGATCATGCTGGAATTTGAGGGCTAGAGTTTCGCAGGGGAGAGACAATGCGCGACTACGGAGGACAGCCACTGGCTCGCGATGCCATGGCCTATGTGCTTGCGGGAGGGCGCGGGAGCCGTCTCAATGAGCTGACCGACAATCGGGCAAAGCCAGCGGTCTATTTCGGTGGGATGAGCCGGATCATCGACTTCGCTCTGTCGAACGCGATCAACTCCGGCATCCGCCGCATCGGCGTGGCCACGCAATACAAGGCGCACTCGCTGATCCGCCACCTGCAGCGCGCGTGGAACTTCATGCGGCCGGAGCGAAACGAGAGCTTCGACATCCTCCCCGCTTCCCAGCGCATCTCGGAGCTGTGGTACGAAGGCACCGCCGACGCCGTTTTCCAGAACATCGACATCATCCGGTCCTACGCGCCCAAGTACATGGTCATCCTGGCGGGCGATCACATCTACAAGATGGATTACGAGTTGATGCTGCAGCAGCACGTCAATTCGGGCGCTGACGTGACGATCGGTGCCCTCGTGGTCCCGCGGAAGGAAGCCAGCGGCTTCGGAGTTCTGGCCGTTGATGAAGCCGGAACGATTACCGACTGGGTCGAAAAGCCGAAGAATCCTCCGGCCATCCCGGGCGATCCGAGTCATGCACTGGCGTCGATGGGTATCTACGTCTTCGAGACGCAGTTCCTGTTCGACCAGCTCAACCGCGATGCCGAGGATCCGAATTCGAAGCGCGACTTCGGCGGCGACATCATCCCGTACATCGTCAAGCACGGTAAAGCGGTGGCGCATCGCTTTACCGACAGCTGCATTCGCGCGGCCGAGGAGATCGGTGAATATTGGCGCGACGTCGGCACGCTCGATGCTTACTTCGAGGCCAATCTCGACCTCACCGACGTCGTCCCGCAACTCAATCTCTACGATCGCGACTGGCCGATCTGGACGGACCAGATCATCGCGTCTCCTGCCAAGTTCGTGCACGACGAGGACGGGAGGCGGGGGTCCGCGATCTCGTCGCTCATCTCGCAGGATTGCATCGTGTCGGGGGCAATGGCGCACAAGAGCCTGCTCTTCACCGGGGTGAAGATGGGCAGCTATTCCAGCGTCGATGAAGCAGTGATCCTCCCATATTCCAACATCGGCCGGGGAGCGCGGCTCACGCGCGTCATCGTCGATTCCGGCGTGCGCATCCCGGAAGGCCTCGTTGTCGGCGAGGACCCGGAACTCGACGGGCACCGGTTCCGGCGCACGGAAAACGGCATTTGCCTGATCAACAAGGCCATGATCCGGGCGCTTCAGGAGCAGGCGTGACGCTCAACATATTGTCCGTCGCATCGGAGGCGGCGCCCCTCATCAAGACTGGCGGGCTTGCAGACGTTGCCGGGGCTTTACCGGCGGCGGTCGCCCCGCATGGTGTGGCAATGACGACCCTCATTCCCGGCTACCCGAGCGTCTTGAAAGCGATCGGCCGCGCCCGCGAAGTGCACCGCTGGGACCGTTTGCTCGGCGAGCCGGCGCGCTTGCTGTCCGGCAAGATTGGCGGTCACCCTTTGCTCGTGCTCGACGCGCCCGGCTTCTTCCAGCGCGACGGCGGACCGTACGGCGATCCAACTGGACAGGACTGGAGCGACAATTGGCGGCGGTTCGCTGCACTTGGGCGAGCAGCGGCGGATATCGCCGGCGGGGCGGTAAAGAACAGGCGCTTCGACCTGCTCCACGCGCATGACTGGCAAGCGGGACTGGCTCCGGCCTATCTGCGGTTCGCGCCGTTCGGCGGGCGCAAGGTGCCGTCGGTCATGACCATCCACAACATGGCCTTCCAAGGCTTCTTCCCGGCGTCGGCCTTCAAGAATTTGGAACTGCCTAAGGCTGCATGGGCAATCGACGGCATCGAAAGCTACGGTGGCGTCGGGATGCTGAAGGCGGGACTGCAACTCGCCGATCTCGTGACCACCGTCAGCCCGACCTACGCCGCCGAAATCCGGATGGCCGAATATGGAATGGGCCTCGAAGGACTGGTTGTCTCGCGTGGAAACGACGTGGTCGGCATTTTGAACGGCATCGACGCCAATGAATGGAGCCCGGCGACGGACGGGTCGCTGGACGAGAACTATTCGGCGAAGACGATCGCCGGACGCACAGCCAACAAAAGGTCGCTGGAAAAGGAGTTCGGCCTCGACCGCGACGACGGACCGATCTTCATCGTCGTCAGCCGGCTCACCTGGCAGAAGGGCATGGACGTCCTGCCGGAGGTGCTCGATCACCTCGTTGGCAATGGCGCTAGGCTGGCGCTCCTGGGATCGGGCGATGCGACGATCGAGAAGGCGCTGCGCGATGGTGCGGCTCGCCACCCGGGCCGCGTTGGCGTTCGCTTCGGCTATGACGAGGCTCTGTCGCACCGCATGCAGGGCGGTGGGGACGCCATACTCATCCCCAGTCGTTTCGAGCCATGCGGGCTGACGCAGATGTATGGCCTCGCTTATGGCTGCGTGCCGGTCGTGGCGCGGACCGGCGGGCTCGCGGACACGGTCATCGACGCGAATGTCGCGGCGCTGGACCAGAATGTCGCGACGGGCGTTCAATTCACCGGAGTTGGGTATCACGCACTTGCGACGGCGATCAGCCGAACAGTGGCGCTTTATCGCGACCGCCGCGCCTGGCGGTCGATACAGAGGAACGGGATGAATTCTGACTTTTCGTGGACCCGCAGCGGCCGGGTCTATGCCGACCACTATCACCGCCTCGTGGCGCAGGCCGCCTGATGCGCGTCGAGCATGCGACGACGCCGTTCGACGGGCCAGAAGCCGGGCACTTCAGGGCTGCGCAAGAAGGTGCCGGTTTTCCAGCAGCCGAACTATGCCGAGAACTTCATCCAGTCGGTTTTCGACGCGGTGGAACGTGAGCCTAGCTCGACTTTGGTCATCGGCGGTGATGGGCGGTTCCACAATCGCGTGGTCATCCAGCAGGCGATCCGAATGGCGGCCGCCAACGGTTATGGACGGGTGCTCGTCGGGCAGGGGGGCATTCTGTCCACGCCGGCGGCCAGTAACCTGATCCGGAAGTATGGAGCCTCGGGCGGGTTGATCCTTTCCGCCAGTCACAATCCCGGCGGACCGCACGGCGATTTCGGCATCAAGTACAACATCGCCAATGGCGGGCCCGCGCCCGAAGCCGTTACCGAGGCGATCTTCCAGCGCACTACGACGGTCGACCGCTGGCTTTCGGTCGAGGCGCCGGACGTCGATCTCGATACGGTCGGCGCCTTCGACGTCGGCGGGATGACAGTCGAAATAGTCGATTCCGTCGCCGATTATGCCAAGTTGATGGAGAGCCTGTTCGACTTTGCCGCCATCCGTGAGGCGGTGGTCGGCGGGTTCACGATGGCCTTCGATGCGATGAGTGCGGTGACCGGCCCCTACGCCAAGGAAATCATCGAGCGGCGGCTCGGGTTTCCTGCGGGGACGGTGTGGAACGCGGAGCCACTCGAGGATTTCGGCGGGCATCATCCCGACCCGAACCCGGTGCACGCCAAGGCGCTTTACGATCACATGATGGGACCGGACGCGCCGGACTTCGGCGCCGCATCGGATGGCGATGGCGACCGCAACCTCATCGTCGGCAAGGGCATTTTCGTCACCCCGTCGGACTCGCTGGCGATGCTTGCCGCCAACGCGCACCTAGTGCCGGCCTATCGCGACGGGTTAAGCGGGATTGCGCGGTCGATGCCGACCAGCGGCGCAGCCGATCGGGTCGCGGAATTGCTCGGCATTCCCTGCTTCGAAACGCCGACCGGATGGAAGTTCTTCGGCAATCTTCTCGACGCCGACATGGCCACCATCTGCGGCGAGGAGAGCGCGGGCACCGGATCGAACCACGTGCGCGAGAAGGACGGGCTGTGGGCAGTCCTGTTCTGGCTCAACATCCTCGCGGTGAGACGCATTCCGGTTGAGCAACTCGCGCGCGAGCATTGGGCGCGCTTCGGCCGCAATTATTATGCGCGGCAAGATTATGAGGCAATCGACACGGACCGCGCGGACCAGTTGATGACGGAACTTAAGGCGTCGCTGGCGAACCTGTCGGGCCGCCGGTTCGGAGACCTCACGGTTACGGCCGCCGACGACTTCTCATATTCCGACCCGGTCGACGGCTCGGTCAGTCCGCATCAGGGCGTGCGGATATTCTTCGACGGCGGTTCGCGGATTGTTTTCCGCCTGTCCGGCACAGGTACTGAAGGCGCGACGTTGCGAGTTTATCTCGAGCGGTACGAAGGTTCCGAAGGGAAACTCGAAGCGGCGACTTCCGACATGCTGGCCGGACTGGCGACGGCGGCGGATGCCATCGCTGGTATATCGCGCCACACTGGCCGCACCCTTCCAGATGTGGTGACGTGACCGAGCCACTCGGAGCGACGATCGCCGACGGGAAGACGAGGTTCGCCGTTCGAGCGCCCAAGGCGAGCGCGGTCGACCTCTGCGTCTTCGATGCTGCTGGCGAGACGCGTCGCCCAATGCGCCGGACCGGTGATGTTTGGGAATGTGAGTTCGCGGAAGACCTCGCCGGCGTCCGCTACGGCTTTCGCTCTCATGGCGAATGGGCGCCGGAGCGGGGACTCTGGTTCGACCCTTCGAAATTGCTCGTCGATCCTTACGCCCGGGAGATCGACCGCCGGTTCGTCCAGCATCCTAGCCTCGCAGAATTCGGCACGGACACGGCCGATATCGTGCCCCGCGCGATCGTGGCGACGACGGCGCCGGACGTCCCTCGGCAGCCGCCGGTCTTCGCCCGCGGCGGCTTGATCTACGAACTGAATGTTCGAGCCTTCACTATCCTGCATCCGGAAGTCCCCGAGCAGTTACGTGGGACGGTCGCCGCGCTCGCGCATCCGTCGATCATCGCGCACCTGAAGAAGCTGCGTGTGAGCGCCGTCGAGCTAATGCCCATCGTGGCGTGGATCGACGAGCGGCACCTGCCGCCGCTCGGCCTCGTCAACGCGTGGGGCTACAATCCGGTGACGATGATGGCGCTCGATCCGGGCCTTTGTCCCGGCGGCGTGATGGAACTGCGCGACACGGTTGCGGCCCTGCATGCCGAGGGTATCGGCGTGATCCTCGACATCGTTCTCAATCATACGGGCGAGAGCGACGTCCATGGCGGCATCCTGTCGCTGCGCGGGCTCGACGACACTGCCTATGCGCACGAGCCGGATGGACGTCTGACGAACGTCACCGGCACCGGCAACACGCTCGATTTCGCCAATCCGTCCGTTCGCCAACTCGCGCTGGACACGCTGCGCCATTTCGTGAGGAAGTGCGGCATCGACGGCTTCCGCTTTGACCTTGCGACGGTGATGGCGCGAGGTCCCGACTTCGACCCGGCCGCGCCGATCTTCGCGGAGATTGGGGCCGACCCTTGGCTGAAGGATCGTGTCCTCATTGCCGAGCCATGGGACATCGGACACGGCGGTTACCGGCTCGGGCAATTCCCCTCGAATTGGCTCGAGTGGAACGACCGCTATCGAGACGACGTCCGACGCTTTTGGCGCGGTGACAAGGATGTGGGGATCGGCCGCTTGGCGACAAGGCTGGCAGGATCATGCGACATATTCGGGCCGGAGACACGCAGCGTGAACTTCCTTGCGGCGCACGACGGGCTGACGCTGGCCGACACCGTCGCTTTTGCCCAGCGGCACAACGAGGCGAACGGAGAGGGGAACCGCGACGGGCATCACGAGAACTTCTCGTGGAACTGCGGGGTTGAAGGACGGTCCGAAGACGATGCCGTTGTTGCGGCGCGGTCGCGCGATATACGCGCCATGCTGGCGACGCTCTTCGCCTCGACCGGAACAATTATGCTGACTGCCGGCGACGAATTCGGGCGTACCCAGGCCGGCAACAACAACGCCTATTGCCAGGATAATGCGACAACCTGGCTCGACTGGGAGCGACGGGATCTCTCGCTCGAGGACTTTGTTGCTAAGCTTTCCGCACGACGCGCGATAGCACCTGAGTTCTTCGCGCGTTTTCCGGCGTCGGCGGAGTGGCTGCGTCTCGACGGCGAGCAACTGTCCGTGGCCGATTGGGAACACGTCGATTCCCTGAGTTTCAGACTCGAAGCACGCGATGGCACTTTTTCGTTAGCGCTAACAATCAACTACGCTCATCGGCGCGCCGATTTTTCCTTCATCCAAAAAGCCTGATCTCGCCGCAATTTAGGTGTTGCTGCATTGTGACGGTGTCCGCTGATCAGCGGTGGGGGGCTTGACAATGGTGCCCTTTGATTACGAAAGTGAACGTTCTCAATTTCGGGGCGAGGGAGACCGCACCGGTTGTTGAGGGGGAGAGAAATCGATGCGTTCCACGGCTCGCTCGTCGTTGCAGTTGCTGCTTGGTGTTTCGTCGTTAGCGCTTGTCGCGGTGCCGGTGCCTGCGTTTGCGCAGGATGCGGCGACCACGGCAGGCCAGCCCGGCGACTCAGAAATTCCACCCGCGCCGGCAACCGCTGAAACGCAACCGGAAGAAGAAATCGTGGTCACTGGCATCCGTGCCAGCTTGCGCGCATCCATGGACGTTAAGCGCGATTCCTACGGCGTCGTCGATGCGATCTCGGCCGAAGACATCGGCAAGTTTCCCGACACAAACCTCGCTGAATTGCTTCAGCGCATCACCGGCGTTTCGATCCAGCGCGATAATGGCGAAGGATCGTTCGTGACCGTTCGCGGCTTCGGTCCGGAATTCAACCTCGTCACGCTCAACGGGCGGCAGATGCCGACCTCCAGCCTTGGCGACGGTGCAAGTCCGCCGTCCTCTCGGTCGTTCGACTTCGCCAACCTAGCGTCGGAGGGCGTCTCTGCCGTCGAAGTCTACAAGACCGGCCGCGCCACAGTGGCGTCCGGCGGTATCGGTTCCAGCATCAACATTCGCACGCCGCGTCCGCTCGACCGTCCCGGCTTCCGCGGGAGCGTCGCGGTCAAGGCGGTGTGGAACTCGTCGCGCGAAGGGGACGTCACGCCGACCCCGGAAATCTCCGGCATCATCAGTCAGACATTCGCAGACAATCGCATCGGTATCCTTGCGACTGGTTCGTACCAGAAGCGCAAGGCCAGTGTGAATGTCGCCAACGTCGGCTGGCGCGACGGTTATCTCGGTTCCGAGAACAACTGGGGTTCCTTGCCGCAAACCGGCGGCGACATCGTAAATCGTCCTGGCCCGACCGACGTCTACGAAGTTCCCCAGAACGCTTCCTACGACCTCAACGACATCGATCGTAAGCGCATCAACGGCCAGCTCGTCCTGCAATTCCGTCCGATGGATTCGCTGACCGGCACGTTGGACTACACCTATTCGCGGAACACGGTCGAAGTCCGCAACAGCAACGTCGGCGTCTGGTTCAACCATGGCGATACGTCGAGTGAATGGACCGACGGTCCCGTCGCCGGGCCGGTCTTCTACACCGAGCGTTTCGGGCCGGGTAAGGACCTGTCCTACAGCGGCTCGCTGACCGCCAACCGCAGCATCAACAAGTCGCTGGGCGGCAACCTGACCTGGAACGCCTTCGACGATCTGACGCTGACCCTCGATGCGCACCATTCGACGGCGGAGTCGAAGCCAACGAATGAGTTCGGCACCAGCATCTCCGTCGGCAATGCGGTCTTCGGAGTGGCTAACCAGACCATCGACTTCGAGAACGATCTGCCTGTCATCTCGTACAATATGTTGCCGGGCATCGATCCGCTGAACCCTGCATTGATCACCCCGACGGGCAACGCGTTCCGCAACGCCTACTTCAAGGACACGATCGACCAGGCGCAGTTGATCGGCCGCTACGATTTCGACACGAACTTCCTCGACAGCGTCGACTTCGGCGTGTCGTACATCGAGAACAAGATTCGTTCCGCCTTCGGCTTCATCCAGAATGACACGTGGGGCGGCGCGGGACCTGCTTCGGACATTCCGGACGACATCTTCGAGTTGGCGACGCTGCCCGATCGTTTCGAGGGGGTTTCTGGCGCGGACGATTCGAACATGATCCAGAGCTTCTACACGTTCGACTTCGAGCGCATGGTCGGTCTGATCGAGGGCCTTTACGGTACCTGCAGCAATCCGCTGACGGGTTCTGCGATCGAAGGAACCTGCTTGGCTGAGTTCACCGTCGACCGGCGAACGAAGGAAAAGACCTGGTCGCCGTACATCCAGATCAACAATACGTTCGACCTCTTCACGCGACCGGCGCACCTAGTTGCCGGCGTTCGCTACGAAAAAACCAAGGTCGACTCGTCCGCGCTCGTGCCGGTCCCGTCTGGGACGCGGTGGGTCGCAGACAACGAGTTCAGCGTCATCTATTCCGGGGACAGCGATTTCACGACCTTCAAGGGCGACTACAACCACTGGCTGCCTGCGATCGACTTCGACATGCAGCCGGTGCGCGATGTGAAGCTGCGTGCTTCCTACAGCCACACGATCACCCGTGCCGATTACGCAAGTCTGCAGGGCGGCCGAACGATCAACTCCTTGTTCCGCGTGGGCGGAGGTACCGGCAGCCAGGGCAACCCGGGTCTGCTTCCGTACAAATCAAAGAACATCGACCTGTCGGCCGAGTGGTACTACGGGCCGGAGAGCTACGCCTCCGTCGGCTATTTCCACAAGAACGTCAGTAACTTCCTGTCGACTACGCAGATCGGCACGGATGCTTTCGACCTCCGTACGCCGGTCGGCGGGCCCCGTTACCTGGCTGCAGTCGCCGCGCTCGGGCCCAACGCAGGCGCCACGGCCATCCGGCAATACATCGCGACCAATTATCCGGCCACGGTCGATATCCAGCCAAACGGCCAGATCTTCGTAAATGCCCTGCCTGAAGACCCGCTCTTGAACTTCCAGATCACGACGCCGTTCAACAGCGACCAGAAGGCTAAACTGTACGGGTGGGAATTCGCGGTCCAGCACAGTTTCTGGGACACCGGTTTCGGTGCAATCCTGAACTATACGATCGTGAAGGGTGACGCGACTTACGACAACACCTTGCCGTGGAACGTATCGCAGTTCGCCCTTACCGGCCTCAGCGACAGTGCCAACGCCGTGCTGTTCTACGACAAGAACGGCCTTCAGGCCCGTGTCGCTTACAACTGGCGCGAGGAATATCTCGCCGGGACGGGTCCCAATCCGTTCTACATCGAGAGCTATGGCCAAGTGGACGCCAGCGCGAGCTGGGAGTTCAGGCCCGGCTTCCAAATCTTCGGTGAAGTCATCAACCTGACCGGCGAAAGTCGACGGGGACATCGTCGGTCCGATCGGAACGTGACCTTCGCGTCCCCGGGCTATGCGCGCTACGCGGCGGGCTTGAGGTTTACCTTCTGACCTGTGCTGGGTGGCGGTCGCGACTATTGCGAAGCCGCCACCCGCCTGCGAGAATGTTCGCTTGCGCAAATGAGCTCAGTGCGGGAGCGGCCGGCCGAGCGACTGGAACCTGATCGTGAATACCGCAGTCACAAGAATCCTGATCGTCGGCGGCGGCACTGCCGGGTGGCTGACCGCGTGCCGATTGGCGGCGGCTGCGGACCGGACGGCGGAGACACCGCTGCAAGTGACGCTGATTGAATTGCCGGACATTCCCACGATCGGCGTCGGCGAGGGCACCTGGCCGACGATGCGCCGGACGCTCGAGCGCATCGGCATATCCGAGAGCGAGTTTCTCGTCTCTTGCGACGCATCGTTCAAGCAGGGCTCCCGCTTTGACGGCTGGAAGACGGGCGACGGGAGCGACAGCTATTATCACCCGTTCGTGGCTCCGCCTCCTGTCTCGCCTCGGGACCTGATTTCCGGCTGGGAGTCGTCCGGCCTCCCGTTTGCAGAGGCGGTCTGCGCCCAGCCAAAGGTCTGTTCGCTCGACCTCGCGCCGCGGCAGCGGGCGATGCCCGATTACGCCGGCGCGCTGAACTACGCCTACCACCTCGACGCTGCGAAGCTGGCGGCGCTGCTGACCCGCCACGCCACGCAGAAGCTTGGCGTCCTGCACGTTCGTGATCATGTCACCGAGCTGAGCATGACGGCTAGTGGCGATGTCGCGGGTGTTCGCACGCGCGATAACGGCGTCATCGAGGCGGACCTGTTCATCGATTGCACGGGACATTCCGCGCTTCTGATCGGCGGTCAGTACGAGGTGCCGTTCGTGGACTGCTCGTCGCAGCTCTTCAACGATCGCGCGCTTGCCGTGCAGGTGCCGGTGGACGCTGGCAGTCCCATCGCATCGCAGACGATCGGCACCGCGCATTCGGCCGGTTGGCTGTGGGACATCGGCCTTCCCGCGCGTCGCGGCATCGGCTGCGTCTATTCGTCGGACCACATGGACGATGAAGCCGCGGAGGCCACGTTGCAGGACTATGTTCGCCGAACTGCCGGCGGCGCCGAGCTGGGCAAGCTGTCCGTGCGCAAGCTTGCATTCCGCTCCGGTCATCGCGAACGCTTCTGGCATCGCAACTGCCTTGCGATCGGGCTCGCGGCAGGCTTCCTTGAGCCTCTCGAAGCCTCCGCAATCGTGCTCGTCGAACTCTCGCTCGACGCACTGATCGACAACTTCCCTTCCAACCGAGACGCGATGGACATTCACGCCAAGCGCTTCAATCGGCTGTTCGCTTACCGTTGGGACCGCATCATCGACTTCCTGAAGCTCCACTACGTGCTGAGCGAGAGGACGGAGCCCTATTGGCGGGACCATCGTTCGCCCGGAACCGTCCCCGAGAGTCTCTCGGACCTTCTCCGCATCTGGCAGGACCAGCCGCCGTCATCCTTCGACTTCCCGGAAGTGGATGAGGTTTTCCCGGCCGCAAGCTACCAATATGTGCTGTACGGCATGGGCTTTCCGCCACTCCCCGCAGGCAAGCTGAGCGACAGCTCAGCAACCGAAGTTGCCGCTCAGCTGCGGCAGGTGCAGGATCGCGCTCGCGCATTGGCATCAGCGCTTCCGACGAACCGGGCGTATCAAAATGCGATGCGCTCGGCCCAGCCGGCCGTGGCTCCGGCAGGAACAGTGCAATGAGCGGCCACGAAATCCTCACCGCCGAGGCGCATCGCGACCTCCGCATCCGCACCGAACGGAGCGCGGAACTGGGCGACGCGGTCATGTCCTGCGTCATCGTGCCGACCGAGTTCCGGCAGGTGCAGAACGAATATCCGATCTTGTTCCGCCTCAACGTCGAACGGGACAGCTTCACCGCGCTCGCGATCTTCGGGTTCGAGACGGGCGAGAATCTCTTCCTCGACGGCGACCGATGGGATGCGGGCTACCGACCGCTCGCGATGGAGATCCAGCCGTTTCTGATCGGACGCCAGGCCGACGAACAGGGCGAAAAGCAGGTGCATGTGGATCTTGGCAGTAGCCGGGTCAGCGATGGGGAGGGCGTCCGGGTGTTCGACGAGCATGGCCGTCCTACGCCATTCCTCGAGACCATAGCGGATCAGCTGGGCGAGCTCGACGAAGGCTATCAATCTTCGGCGAGCTTCTTCGACGCCTTGCGCCGGTACGACCTTCTTGAGCCCCTGACGCTCGAAGTGACTCTGGACGATGGGTCGACCAATCGCCTGGTCGGCTTCCACGTCATCGACGAGGATCGGCTCCGCACGCTCGATGAAGCGTCGCTCGGCGATCTTCACGCGAACGGGCACCTGCTGCCCATCTTCATGGCCATGGCTTCGCTCAGCAATCTGACTGCGCTGATCGCGCGCAAGAACCGGCGGATGCGCAATGGCTGAAGCGGATCCCGGCCTGATGAGCAGACTGGCGCCAGTGACGGAAGTTGCGGACATGTCGGCCGAGCAGCTCGACGCCCGGCTCCGCGAGGTGGATCAACCGTTCGTCATTCGCGGACTGGTGGCCGACTGGCCTCTGGTGGAAGCGGGGTGCAAGTCCGGCCGCGAAGCTCGCGACTATCTGCTGCGCAAGCGCCGCAATGCGCAATTCACGGTTTCGATCGGCGAGCGGGGGACCGGCGGAAAGCTGTTCTATGACGACGCGATGCGGATGAACTTCCGTACCGCCAAGGCGAAGCTTCCGGACATTTTCGCGCAGATCGATGCGGTCGAGGACGAGGCCGACCCGCCGCCAATCTATCTGGCGTCGATCGACATGCACGACTTCTTCGACGGCCTGCACGAAGCCAACCACGTCGACCTCGGCGAGCGAACCTGCCTTGCCAGCATCTGGATGGGAACGCGGACGCGCATCGCCGCGCACAACGACTTCCCCAACAATCTCGCCTGCGTTGCGGTCGGGCGTCGCCGGTTCACGCTCTTTCCGCCGGAGCAGTTCCGCAATCTCTACCTCGGCCCGATCGACAATACGCCGGCGGGCCGCGCCGTGAGCATGGTGGACCTGCACGCGCCCGACTTCGGGAAATATCCTCGCTTCCGCGAAGCTCTGCAAAATGCGCAGGTGGCGGAGCTTCAGCCCGGCGATGCGCTCTACATCCCGTCGATGTGGTACCATCATGTCGAAGGGCTCGACGCCTTCAACGTGCTGGTGAACTATTGGTGGCGGGAAACACCGCGCTTCCTGGGCCAGCCGCAGGATGCGCTCAACCACGCCATTCTCTCGATCCGTGACCTTCCCGACGACCAGAAGGTGCACTGGCGCGAGCTGTTCGATTATTACGTGTTCGGTGACGCCGGCGAGGCTGCCGCGCATATTCCCGAAGATGCACGAAGCGTGCTTGGACCAATGAACGCGGAGTCCGCGTCACGCATGCGCGCCTTCCTCCTGCGGCAGCTCAGCCGATGAGCGAGCGGCTCCGCAGGATCGTCATCGCCGGAGGCGGTACGGCCGGCTGGATGGCCGCCGCCGCAATTTCGCGGACGCTCGGCAAGGTCGTCGACGTCACGCTGGTCGAATCCGATGCGATTGGGACGATCGGCGTCGGCGAATCCACCATCCCGCCGCTCGTGACCTACAACCGCCTGCTTGGCATAAACGAAGCCGAGTTCATGCGGGCGACCAACGCCACCTTCAAGCTTGGCATCATGTTCGACGACTGGAAGGAGGTCGGGCACAATTACTTCCATTCGTTCGGCCTGACCGGAAAAGATCATTGGTCAGCGGGTTTCCAGCACTTCTGGCTGCATGGCCTGACGAAGGGGCACGACCAGTCCTACGACGATTACTGCCTGGAGCTGGTCGCGGCGCGCGAAGGCAAATTCGCGCATCTTCCCGACGACCGCATGAACTATGCGTATCAGCTCGATTCCACGCTTTACGCCAGGTTCCTGCGCAAGATGGCGGAGGCTGACGGGACGAAACGCGTTGAAGGCAAGATCGCCAACGTCGAGGTCGACGGCAAAAGCGGGAACATTGCGGCGCTCGTGCTCGAAAGCGGCGCCCGGATCGAGGGCGACCTGTTTCTCGACTGCACAGGGTTCCGCGCGCTTCTCATCGGGCAGACGCTCGGCGTCGGTCACGAAGACTGGACGCACTGGCTGCCGTGCGATTCAGCGATCGCCCTGCAAACCGAGAGCGTCGGCCCCGCAGTGCCGTTCACCCGCGCGATGGCGCATGATTCCGGCTGGCAATGGCGCATTCCGCTCCAGCACCGCGTCGGCAACGGAATCGTCTATTGCAGCCGCTATCTCGACAAGGAGGCGGCTCTCGAACGCCTGCTCGGCAATATCGAAGGCAAGGTGCTGACCGATCCCAACGTCCTGCGCTTCGGCGCGGGCACGCGGATCAAGCAGTGGCACCGCAATTGCGTCGCGGTCGGTCTCTCCGGCGGGTTCATGGAGCCGCTGGAATCGACCAGCATCCACCTGATCCAGCGGGCCGTGCTGCGGATCATCCGAATGCTCCCGGCGCGCGAGATCAGCGAACGAGACGTGGCGGAATTCAACGATCAGCAGATGCAGGATGCGCTGCAGATCCGCGACTTCCTGATCCTGCATTACAAGGCGACCAACCGCCGCGACAGCGAGTTCTGGCGCTACTGCGCGTCCATGCCGATTCCGGAATCGCTCGAGCAGAAGATCGAGCTCTTCCGGGAAACCGGCCGTGTCTTCCGCAAGAACGAAGAATTGTTCGTCGAGAACAGTTGGGTGCAGGTGATGATGGGTCAGGGCATTACGCCCCAATCCTATCATCCCATTGCGGAGAAGCTCAGCGACGAGGAGCTTACGCGTTTGCTCGCGACGATACGGGACATGGTCGCGAAGACGGTGAAGTCGCTCCCGGAACATGCCGCTTACGTGTCGCAATATTGCGCCACGTCGCGCGCGGCGGCTGCCTGACGGCAGTGAGGGGCAGGGGGATCGCCGCAATTGGCCAACGCTGACGGAAGGCAAGGCGGCTCGCGCCCCCGTGCCGTAACGATCAAGGATGTTGCCGCGGAGGCGGACGTTTCCCTGCAGACAGTCTCGCGCGTCATCAACGACGGGCCGAACGTACGTCCCGCCATCAAGGAACGCGTTCAGGCCGCGATCGACAAGCTCGGCTACGTTCCGAGTCTCGCCGCTCGGCGCATGGGCGGGACGCGATCCTACCTGCTTCTCGCCCTGAACGACCGCGATCGCACCATCGCGGGTTGGAAGTCCGGCGACGGCACGGACTGGGTCGACCAGATGCTGCTCGGCGGGATGCTCGAATGCTCCAAGCACGGCTACCGGATGATCTTCGAACTAGTCGACACGCACAGCTCGAACGTGAAGCGTGAGCTTACGTCCGCGCTGGGGGCGATCCATCCCGATGGGGTCATCCTAACTCCGCCGCATGGCGACAATCCGGCGATCACCAACCTGCTCGACGCACGGCGCATTCCGTTCGCGCGTATCGGTTCGAAAGACGCGGGTTCCGGCTTCGCCATAGCCATGGACGATGGAGCGGCCGCCGCCGCAGCGACGGAGCATCTCATCCGCCTGGGGCACAAGCGGGTCGGATTCATCACCGGCAGCGACGAATATGCGCTCAGCGCCGACCGCCTGGAAGGCTATCGCCGTGCGATGCGTGCGTCCGGGCTCGACGATCCCGCGCTGGTCGGCAGGGGCGACTTCACCTTCGGGTCGGGCGTCGAGGCGACGCGGCGCCTGCTAGCGCTCGAGAACCCGCCCACGGCGATCGTCGCAAGCAGCGACCAGATGTCCCTGGCTGCGCTCGACACCGCGAAGGAACAAGGTCTGGAGGTTCCACGAGACCTGTCGATCGTCAGCTTCGACGACACGCCAATCGTCAAGTTCAGCACGCCCCCCCTGACGGCTATTCGCCAGCCGATCGCGCCCATGGCTGCGCGCGCGGCCGAGCTGCTGATCGCTACGAACGGCGGTGAGCCTGGGCCCGATGCCGTGCAGATGCTTCCGTTCGAGTTGATCGTCCGTGGCTCGACGGCTGCTCCCCGCGCGCTATCAACAGCGGGTGGCTGATCGGGACCGGCGTTTTCTTTTCTTCTTCGCCCTCGCCAACGCGGGCGGGGTTGTCGCTTATGCTCCCTTGCTCGTGCTCATCCTGCCGGACAGGATTTCGGAGTTGGCGGGCGATGCGCGGATCGAGTGGCTCGGCGCCGTAGCATTCTTCGGCGCCATCGGCGCAAGCGTCGGGAACATCCTGTTCGGTTGGGCGAGCGACGTGGTTGGCGGCCGACGCGCCTGGATGGCGGCCGGCCTCGGCCTCACCGTCGCCAGCTATGTTCTCATCTTCGTCGCGGACACGAAGTTCGAGATCGTCACTGCGGTGGTGATCTACCAGTTGGTCCTCAACATGCTGCTCGCGCCCATGACCGCGTGGGCGGCGGACAGGGTGCCCGACGCCGACAAGGGGCTGCTCGGGGGATTTCTGGCCGCCGGGCCTCCGATCGGAGCTCTTGCGGGGGTCATCGCGACTGCGCCGCTGTTGAAGATGGAGTGGACGCAATTTGCAATTACGTGCCTGTTGGTCGCTATGCTGACCTTGCCTCTGCTTGTCGGCGGCTCCTCGCGGATGCAGCCCGGTGCAGCGCCGCCGCCGCAACGGCGATCGAAGCTGCGGCTGGATTTCGCGATCATCTGGACGGCGCGCCTGCTGGTTCAGATCGCCGGTGCCGTCCTGTTCGTCTTCCTCCTCTATTTCTTCCAGAGCCTGCCGGAGCGTGTGAGCCAGGCCAAGGTCGCTTGGATCTCAGCCCTGACCTTGCTCGTGGCTTTTCCCCTGACGCTGGTGCTCGGGCGCGTGTCGGACCGGCTCGGGCCGCGGAAGCCGTTTCTCGCAGGTTCGGCAGTCGCTGCAGCCGTGGGGCTCGCTATCATGGCGTCCGGGACGGATCTGCCGCGCGCTGTCGCCGGATACGCGTTATTCAGCTGCTCAACGGCTATCTTCCTCTCCCTTCATTCTGCCTATGCGATGCAGCTGCTGCCGTCGCCCAAGCGGCGCGGGCGCGACATGGGGATCATGAATCTCACCAACACGCTCCCGGCGATCGTCGCCCCGGTCTTGGCGATTTGGCTGGTGCCGGGACGGGGCTTCGGCCCGCTGCTGGGCATGCTCGCCGGCGCGCTGATTGTTGCAGCGATCTGCGTGCTGCTGGTTCGAACCGACGCGCAACGCAGCGCGGCGCAGCTGCTTTCTCGCTGAAGGCCTTGGGTCCGCCATGATTGACTGATAGGGGCGCGGGCATGCTGACAATCAATGGCCTTACGGTTCGCCTTGGCGGACGCACGATCCTCGACCGCGCCTCGGCAGCGGTTCCGCCGGGGGCCCATGTCGGGCTGATCGGCCGCAATGGCGCGGGCAAGTCCACCTTGATGAAGGCAGTAATCGGCCAGATCGATCCGGACGAGGGATCCGTCGACATGCCGCGGCGCACGCGGGTCGGCTATATTGCGCAGGAGGCACCGTCCGGGACTGCGACTCCCTTCGACACGGTTCTTGCGGCAGATGTCGAACGTGCGCGGCTGATGGAAGAGGCCGAGCACTGCAGCGATCCGCATCGGCTGGGCGATATCCACGACCGGCTGCTGGCTATCGACGCCTACGCCGCTCCGGCGCGTGCGTCGCGCATTCTGCTTGGTCTCGGCTTCGACGAGGCCATGCAGGGTCAGCCGCTCGACGCCTTCTCGGGTGGCTGGAAAATGCGCGTGGCCCTGGCTGCGCTGCTGTTTTCCGAGCCCGACCTGCTGCTTCTCGACGAGCCGTCGAACCACCTCGATCTCGAAGCCACATTGTGGCTCGAGAACTTCCTCAAGAGCTATGCCGGAACGCTGATCGTGATCAGTCACGAGCGGGATCTGCTGAATAACGTCGTCGACACGATCCTGCACCTCGAGCGCGGCAAGATCACGCTCTATACCGGCGGCTATGACAGCTTCGAGCGCCAACGCGCGGAGCGAAGCGCACAGATCGCAGCAGCCCAGGCCGCCCAGGATGCGCAACGGGCGCGCTTGCAGGACTACATTGCCCGCAACAGCGCTCGTGCATCGACGGCCAAGCAGGCCCAGTCCCGGGCAAAGATGCTCGCGAAGATGCAACCGATCGCAGCCCTGGCGGAAGATCCCAGCCTTAGCTTCGATTTCCCGAGCCCGTCTCAGCTCAAGCCGCCGCTGATCACGCTCGACATGGCCAGCGTGGGCTATTCCGATACGCCCGTCCTCAGCCGGTTGAACCTGCGCATTGATCCGGACGATCGGATCGCCTTCCTCGGGCGGAACGGCAACGGCAAGACGACACTGGCGCGGCTGCTCGCGGCACAATTGCTGCCGATGGAAGGCGCGCTGAATGCTTCAGGCAAGATGCGGGTCGGCTATTTCACGCAGTACCAGGTTGAGGAACTGCACGGAGACGACACGCCGCTCCAGCACATGACCCGCGCCATGAGCGGCAGCACCCCCGGTGCAGTGAGGGCGCAGCTCGGGCGGTTCGGCTTCTCAGGGGACAAGGCGACGACGCTTGTCGGCAAACTCTCGGGCGGGGAGCGCGCGCGGCTGGCGCTGGCGCTCATTACGCGCGACGCGCCGCACCTGCTCATCCTCGACGAGCCGACGAACCACCTGGACGTGGATTCGCGCGAGGCGCTCGTTCAGGCGCTGAACGGTTACGAAGGCGCCGTGATCATCGTTAGTCACGACCGGCACATGATCGAGCTTACGGCAGACCGGCTGGTGCTGGTCGAGAACGGCAGCGCCAGCGAGTACGCGGGCAGCGTCGACGACTACATTGACCTTGTTCTCGGGCGAGGCGCCAGTGCGCCGGAGAAACCGAAGCAACAACGGCACGACCGCAAGGCCGCGGCAAGAGCGCGAGAAGATGCACGCGTTCTCAAGAAGGCTGCTGCAGAAGCCGAAGCGGCCAGCGCTCGACTGGCGGCGCAATGCTCCGCACTCGATCGAGCGATGTTCGACCCCACCAACGCCCCGACGGAGTTCGCGAACCTGCCGATGAGCGAGTTGAGCAAGCGTCGCGCCCGGGTCGCAGCCGAGCTGGAAGCCGCGGAGGCACGGTGGTTGGACGTCAACGAGCAACTCGAGCGTCTGGCCGCCTGACGCTGAACTGCGCCCTATTGTCTCATTGTGGGTGGAGGTGCGGCCAGTCGTAGGTCGACAAGTCTCTGGCTTGACATTTCGGTAAAAAATCAGGCGCCCGCGTGGTTAAAGCACGCGCCGCCAGAGACGGGCTCATGTCCGCGTGGTCGGAAGCACACGCTCGGCGACATTTTGCTCGAGGCCGGTTCTGCCGGTAATCACTTCTCAAACTCTAACGTCCACGATCGTCCGGAAGCCCAGAAGGGTGATGGAGCGCAGCGAATGTCGGATGTTCTTGTCTATGAGCGGGCCACTGCTTCTATTCCGGCGAGCCTCGCACAGCGGGGGCATCACATCGTCTATCGGGCCAACGCTCAAAATCATTGCCCCGGATGCGGCCGCTCGCAGTGGCTTATCGGCAGGATCAGCGCGGAGTGTGGGTTCTGCGGTACGGCAGTGCCACTGGCCGAGGCCAAGATCGACGATCACCAGGGCGCGGCTCATCAAAGCCGCGCTTAAGGACCGCAGCGGGGACGGCTGATCAGAGGCGGTTTCCGCGCATGCCGGCGAGCGGGCGCAACCTCCAGCTGTTGCTTGATGGATCGCCCATCAACTTTGCCTTGCACAACATCTCGGAGGGCGGCGCTATGGGCGATGGTGGGTCGACCCTTGCCGCGGGAACTCACGTTCACGTTCGATTTGAAGGCGGGATCCTTGTTCCGGCAGTCGTCAAGTGGAACGAAGATGGCCTCATCGGGCTGGCATTCACAGCACCGATCATGCTGGACCGCTCCGCTGCCGCCACCAACTGAGCGTTTCTAATCATTTGCGGTCTGCGCGCGTAGCGGCGGCAATGGCGTCAGTCGCGTTCGTATATTTATAACCGCCCCATTCAAACCGCGTGGACGGGACAGCAACGATGCCCAACGTCGCGAGGCTGCTTTCCAGATTTGCATCCGACGGTCGCCGTCGCGGCTACGGACGGACCGCCTTCGTTTTCCAGTCGTGATATCCCAGACTGCTCGGATCCGCTTTGAGGGCGCTTGGAAGAAATGGGCATTCTCGTCTCCTACCTTGGAAGCTGAAGCGCTGAAGTCTCGCCTCTAAATCCGGATTTGGTCGATCTCGTATTGACGCGAGGCCGCGTCCAGGAGCCGTCGCTTCTCGAAGCTTTTCTCCACGCGTTCGAGCATGACCGCGCGGAGGGTCCAGCTTTCGGCGCTGCGCTCCAACGAGAGACGCTGGTTGGCGGTGATCATCGTCACCGATCTCAAGAGATCAGCCGAAGCGCGTTCCCGGCAAGCCGCGCCAGTATCCTTGATAGATCCGCGTCTCGCAGATGCGCTCGGAGTAACGACGTCCAGGGAGTTTACGAGCTTGTTCATGGGGCCGCACCTGCTGGCAAGCGGGAGCCGGTCGACCCTCAGTCACTAAATGCCTGCGAAGAAGGATAGTGATAGTTGCTCATATCATGTAAAAAGCAAATCCGCTACAGATTTAGCTGGTCAATCTTTAGCTGAGTTCATCAATTAAACTTAACATTCACCTATTGAATACGCTGGACGCGCAGCCTAAATTATCCGGTGCTACCGGTCGTATCGACGGTTCTTAGCGTTTAAAAGCGCTTTCCCATCCTTATTGCTTTCAGCGGCTGCGCGCATCACGCGCCTGCCAGCAAAGGAACTCACGATGAGATATTTCGGAACGGTCGAGTCATTCGACAGCACCGCAGGCGCCGGCCAGATCAAACCCGACCTCGCCCGCGACAACATCCGGTTCGAAACAACTGCAATATTATGGGACCGGTATACGGCTCCGATCAGGGGCGAGCGCCTTTCGTACGACGTAGGCAGCGAGAATGGTCAGCCGACCGCACTCAACCTGCAAAAGATCTAGTCCAGCAGCGAAGGTTACCAAGCAGGCGACAGACGCCTTGGCCGTAATTGCCCCCGGAGGAAGCGAAAGCGTCCTCCCCAATCGAGAGGCTACAGAATGACATTTCGCCCCTTACACGATCGGGTGCTGGTCCGCCGGGTCGAGGCTCAGGAAAAGACCGCCGGCGGCATTATCATCCCCGACACCGCGCAGGAGAAGCCCCAGGAGGGCGAGGTCGTTTCCGTCGGCTCTGGCGCACGTGCCGAGGACGGCACTGTAACGCCGCTCGATGTGAAGGCAGGCGACAAGATCCTGTTCGGCAAATGGTCCGGCTCAGAGGTCAAGCTCGACGGTGAAGATCTGATCATCATGAAGGAAGGCGACATTCTGGGCATCGTTGGCTGAGCGACCTCCTGGAGAACCAATTTACCGCAACGATTTCGGGCAAGGCGCCCAGCTCAAATCAAATAAGGACCTAGATCCATGGCAGGCAAAGACGTCAGATTCTCACGCGACGCGCGCGAAGGAATAACCCGTGGTGTGGACATTATTGCCAATGCTGTGCGGGTGACCCTTGGCCCCAAAGGCCGCAACGTCCTCCTGGATAAGAGCTTCGGCGCTCCGCGCATCACCAAGGACGGCGTCACCGTCGCCAAGGAGATCGAGCTCAAGGACAAGTTCGAGAACATGGGTGCGCAGATGGTCCGGGCCGTCGCAACCAAGACTCATGATCACGCCGGCGACGGCACCACGACCGCCACCGTCCTCGCCCAGGCGATTGTCCGCGAGGGGATGAAGTCGGTTGCGGCCGGTGCGAGCCCGATGGACCTGAAGCGCGGCATCGATCTCGCCGTCATGAAGGTCGTCGAGGACCTGAAGAGTCGGTCTAAGAGTGTCGCCGATAACAAGGAAATCGCTCAGGTGGGCACGATCTCTGCCAACGGCGACACCGTCGTTGGCGAGATGATCGCCCAAGCCATGGAAAAGGTCGGCAAGGAAGGCGTCATCACCGTCGAAGAGGCGAAAGGCCTCGAATTCGAACTGGATGTCGTCGAAGGCATGCAGTTCGACCGCGGTTATCTCTCGCCATACTTCATCACCAATCCGGAGAAGATGTCGGTCGAGCTGACCGATCCGTACATCCTTATCCACGAGAAGAAGCTCAGTAACCTTCAGGCCCTGCTTCCGATTCTCGAAGCGGTCGTGCAGGCGGGTCGTCCGCTGCTGATTATCGCCGAGGACATCGAGGGCGAGGCGCTCGCGACGCTCGTAGTCAACAAGCTCCGCGGCGGGCTCAAGGTTGCTGCGGTCAAGGCCCCGGGCTTCGGTGATCGCCGCAAGGCCATGCTGGAGGATATTTCAATTCTCACGGCCGGCGAGATGATCTCTGAGGAACTCGGCATCAAACTGGAAAATGTGACGGTAGACATGCTGGGCTCGGCCAAACGCGTGACGATAGACAAGGACAACACCGTTATCGTTGACGGTGCCGGCAGCCATGAGACCATCAAGGCCCGCACCGAAGCGATCCGTCAGCAGATCGAAAACACCACGAGCGATTATGACAAGGAGAAGCTCCAGGAGCGACTTGCCAAACTCGCCGGGGGCGTTGCCATCATCAAGGTCGGTGGCGCTTCCGAGCTCGAGGTCAAGGAGCGCAAGGACCGCGTTGACGATGCGCTACATGCCACACGGGCGGCCGTCGAAGAGGGTACCGTTCCCGGAGGAGGTACGGCGCTCCTCTACGCATCCAAGGCACTCGACGGAATGAAAGGCGCCAACGACGACCAGACGCGGGGTATTGATATTATCCGTAGGTCACTGAGCGCACCCCTGCGTCAGATCGCTACAAACTCGGGGCACGACGGCGCCGTCGTTGCGGGCAAGCTCGTTGATGGAAATGACCAGGGTATGGGCTTCAATGCGCAGACCGAAGTCTACGAAAACTTGGTCGCCGCGGGTGTTATCGATCCCACCAAAGTCGTTCGCGCTGCATTGCAGGATGCAGCGTCGATCGCCGGGCTGGTGATTACCACTGAGGCCGCGATTTCGGAGCTACCCGATGACAAGCCAGCGATACCTTTGGGTGGCGGCGGAGGCATGGGCGGCATGGGCGGCATGGGCTTTTGATGACGCCTGATTGACGGCTTCTCGCTGGCGCGTACCGGCCGTCCTTCTCGCCTATCCCAGGTTTACGGACGTTACTCCCCCGGTGCCTGCAGCGAATGCCCGGAACCTCTTACCTGCTGGAGTTGTCACAAGCTGCAGGATGAAGAGCCATATAGCGAAGCAGCTCGCGCTTGAGAAAATCAACTTCATCAGTTGCGGCTGATGGTTTTGGCAGCGGGAAGCCCACGATGAATCTGAGACGCCGCAGGAATGCTGCGTCGATGTTCTTTTTGTTATTGGTCGCGAGGATCACCAGCCCGTTGTGTGCTTCCATCTTCTGCAGGAGGTAGGCCACGTCGACGTTTGCATAGCGGTCATGAGCATCCCGCACTTCGGACCGCTTGCCGAACAATGCGTCAGCTTCATCGATCAGGAGGACTGCTCCCGCGTTCTCAGCTTCGCTAAACATGCGATCCAGGTTCTTCTCGGTTTCGCCGATATATTTGCTCACGATCCCCGAGAGCTCGATACGCATGAGATCCAGTTCGAGTAGGTGCGCGATCATTCGCGCAGCCATGGTCTTTCCGGTGCCCGGGGGCCCGGCGAACAAGATCGTCATTGCTCCCGGCTAGTACTTCTTCGCGTCCCTGACACGCTTCACGCACGATATGATCTGCTGGAGTGGGTCAGTCATGGTTGCACACTAGCTAACCGAGCTCCCGATGCCCAATTGATCAAGGAATACGATGCGGCTGCGGGCGTGCGACGCCGACGGAGAGCACATTAGTGTTGACTAATGTATTAGCCAACACTAAACTGTTCTTATGCTCAAGACGCCCGAATTTGATTCTGTCCTGAAGGCGCTGGCCGATCCTACGCGTCGCGGCCTGTATGAACGAATGGCCGCAGCAGATGAGATCAGCGTCCGCGAACTGACCGAGGGCAGCGGTGTCAGCCAGGGCGCGGTTTCTCAGCACCTCAAGACGCTGAAGCAGGCGGGGCTCGTTTCCGAGCGGCCGGAGGGCCGCAACGTCTTCTATCGCGCCAACCCGCAGGGCCTCGAGCCGATGCTTGAATGGATGACCCGCTACGCCGTCTTCTGGTCGCAACGCCTCGACACTCTGGAGCGACTGCTTCGGCAGGACGACGTTCGCAAACCCGATCATGGAGAAAAGAAGTGACCGAGCTGATGCAGATCGATTCCTACGGCACACTGATCGGACCCGACACACTTCGGATGCAGCGCTTGCTGCCTGGGCCGATCGAGCGGGTCTGGTCCTACCTCGTCGACAGCGAGCTTCGCAAAATGTGGTTCGCGGACGGCAAGATGGAGCCGGTCGAAGGCGCCCCTTTTGAGCTTGTGTGGCGGAACGACGAGCTTGCCGGTGCTGAAGTTATTCAGCGGCCAAGCGACATGTCAGCGGAACATCACATGCAGAGTCAGGTGATCGAGGCGGATGCACCACGAAAGCTCGTCATAGCCTGGAACAACACGGGGAACGTGACCTTCGAACTTGAGCCTCAAGGCAAAGGCGTACTGCTGACGCTGACGCATGCCGGCTTCCAGACGCGATCCGGACTTATTGGTCACTCGGCCGGGTGGCATGCGCATCTCGATGTGCTCGAAGCACTGGCTTTTGAGCGCGAGCCGAGGGCCTTCTGGCCGCGTCTCGAAGCTCTTCGCAGAGAATATGGCGATCGCCTGCCAGCCGATTTCGGAGCCTGAATCATGTGCCCGATGTGCCTTTCGACGCTGGGCTGGATTGCGCTGGGTGGAGGAACGAGTGGCGGCGCGCTTGCCGGACTTATCTTTGCAGGACGTCGTTGGAAGCCAAAGGACGAAGACAATGAATGATCAAACGATTGCTGCCGCCAGCGCGCTGCCTGGTTCACATCCGCCGGTGGTCTCGCGCGAGGAGTGGGATGCATCGTGGCAGCAACTGTTGGTGAAGGAAAAGGCCGTCACCCAGGCCCGCGATGCGCTCGCGGCGGAGCGGCGGCGCATGCCGTGGCTGAAAGTCGACAAGGATTATGTGTTCAGCGGACCAGACGGGGAGGTCAACCTGTTCGAATTGTTTGCAGGGAGGCGGCAGCTGATCGTCTACCGCGCCTTCCACGAACCGGGGGTCTTTGGATGGCCCGATCATGCATGCCGCGGCTGCTCTATGGTCGCCGACCAGGTCGCCCATCTCGCTCATCTGAATGCTCGCGACACGACCTTGGTGTTCGTCTCCCGTGCGCCCCAATCGGATATCATTCGACTGACGGCGCGAATGGGGTGGGAACACATACCCTGGTTCACGATCACTGACAGTTTCGACAAGGATTTCGACGTCGACGAGTGGCACGGCCACAATGTCTTCATCCGCGATGGGAAGAGCATCTTCCGCACATATTTCATCAACAATCGCGGCGATGAGCAGATGGGTGGCACCTGGAACTACCTCGATATCACGCCCTTGGGTCGCCAGGAGCAGTGGGAGGATTCGCCTGAGGGCTACCCGCAGACGCCGACCTACAAGTGGTGGAACTGGCATGATAGCTATGTCGAGGGCGCTGTTCCGGACAAGAAGTGGGTCGATGTCTCGGACGCCGGCGAGGCGGCGTTCCGTAAGACCAGTCAGTAAGTCTGGAAAAAGCCTATCGGGGCCGGCGAAGCTGCCGATCCGGCATCAAGCTACGCGCTGCTTCCGTCATCAAGCAGATCCATGAAGTTCCGTGCTGCCTCACGGTCCGTCCCGCTCTCGAAGGCGACATCCAAATCGGGAGCGGATCCCAGCGTATGTAGCAGCGCCCAGAGGGCGAACCGCTCACTACGATCCTGCGTCAACCCGAGGTCGACTTTCATGTGCTCGATGCCTGCGTCGAGAGCTTCCGCCGGAACGGATGCCAGATTTGAAGTACCGAAGTAGCGGCGGATTTGGTCATCAAGGTCCACAGGCTTTACCTGACTGAGGAGGAGCAAGCCGGCAAGTCCGATACCATGCCGCTTGAAATTCCGCCTTCGTTGGCAAACCGTGCGCTCGATTTCCGCTGCAGAGACTGCCGGCTAGAAACAGCTCGCAAGGCTCGCCCGAGGCCGTCTCCGCGCATGGAATTCTGCCCAGAAAGGCGCGGAACGGCGCCATTCTTTAGCTAATGAAAACAGAGACTTAAGTCTCGAATTGTGGGTGGAGGCCCGAGCCGGAATCGAACCGGCGTGCAAGGATTTGCAGTCCTCTGCGTAACCACTCCGCCATCGGGCCGGAGTGGCGGATTTGTGAGGGTTCCGAGGGAGTGTCAACCGCGAGTTCGCACTTTCTGAGGCCGAGTTCGCAATCGTGGGCCGACTGTGAGCACCGAAGTGGCCGCTTTCGACCCATTACGGACATTCGCTGAGGTGTTGAAAGCCGGCTCGCACGCATTCAGCATGTTGGTATTCGTGTCGGACCGACTTACCCGTCCCGTCCCCGCGTGCAGGAGTTTGCGCTTGAGGATCTCACTTGTTTCGCTTGCACTGATGCTTGTCGCAACGCCAGCCGTTGCCGACCCCGTCGACGATATCATTCGCGAGCAAATGCAAGTCAGTCATCTGCCGGGTGTTGCCATAGCAATCGTCGACAATGGGCGGGTGACCAAACTCGCTGGCTACGGCGAGGCCAACCTCGAGTGGCCGGCAATGGTTGACGCCGATACGCGCTTTCAACTCGCGTCGGCGACCAAGCTGTTCACTGCAATCCTGCTTATGCGCAGTGTCGAGCAGGGCAAACTTTCGCTGGATGATCCAATTTCCCGTTTCTTTCCGGATGCTCCGGAAAGCTGGTCACGCATCGCGGTGCGCCAGCTCGCCAATCACACATCAGGCCTCTCGGAGGATCTAGGCCAGCCTCGGCCGACGACCGTTTCGGCTGCGGTCGCCGCAGCAATGAAGCAACCGCTCGCCTATCCGACCGGCTCGGAAGCGCGTTACGGCTTTACGGATTTCACGATTCTCCGCGCAGTGATCGAGAAGGTGACAGGTACTGAATTGCCCACGCTGCTCGACCGTGAGATTGCTAAGCCGCTCGGACTCAGCTCGACCGGATTTGCAATGGCCACGGACGGAGACGTTCGAACCGGCGAGCTGATCCCCAAACGCGCGTCGATCTACGGCTGGACGGGGCAGCGTCAGCGAACCAGCGAGTTCTTCTTCGAGCAGCTGGGCTATGGCGCAGGTGGGCTTTATTCCAGCGCGCGTGATCTCGCCACGCTCTTCGCAGCACTCGATCAGGGGAAGGTGCTGAGCTCGCAGAGCCTTCAGGCGATCATGACGCCCGCAATCCTCCCAAATGGCCGCAAGTCCGGCTTCGGAATCGGTTGGACTGCCCGCGAATACCATGGCGTCGCCGTCGTCGGCCACAGCGGCGGACCTGCGCTCGCCGATATCCTTCGCATTCCGAGCAAAGGGCGGACGATCATTGTTCTTACTAACCAGCAGGTCTTCTTCCCGGTTCTAGCCGAGCGTTTGGCCGACCTCACTCTCCCCGACCTTCCGCCCGGCACTGTCAAGGACGATCGGCCCATCGTCGCCGCAAACTTGAAGAGGCTCTTCGAGGCGGTTGTTGCGGGCAAGGACGATCGGCCGTTCGTCGCTACTGGCAAGGACCCGGCCGAGCCGTTGCGCAGCGGCTTCGGCAAGGCACTGATTGAGGCCATTGGCCCGTTGCGGAGTCTTTCACTCGTAAGGATCGAGCACGACGGAGCGCGTGTCTTTCGTCTCCAATTCCAGCGGAAACAGTTCGACTGGCTCGTCAGGGCCGATGACAACGGACGGATCTCCGATTTGCGACCAGCCTAGCAGACGCCAAAGGGCTTCCATCCGCCGCCGTCTCCTGAATGTCCGCGTTCCACCCAAAGCAGACATTAGTGTAGTGTCTGCTTTCGACCCTCGCTCGTGAAAACTGCGGCATTCTGACCCAGCTCTTGCGATCCTCTCCTGGCACCATTTTCCGCTAGAGTTCCCAGCCTTTTCGATAGTCGCGCGACAGGAAGCGGTTTGCATCGGGGACGTTCGTAACCCGGCCGATTTCGCCGTCATATTCGATCGGCCGCTCGGCGCGGAGCGCGACGATGCCGAGGATCATGGTCTCGTTGAGCGGCACCGCGACTTCGAACGGCGACGAGATCGCCTCCTCGCCCTTGATGGCGCGGATCCAGTTCATCTCGTGACCGTCGATCCCTCCCTGAATGCGGGGGAGCGAGACAGGAATGGCGGCTGCCCGTTCGGCTACACCCTCGCCGAACATCACCGGCTTTGATCCGTAGGTCTGGTGCATAAGCACGCCCCGATCGCCGACGAACATGACGCCGCCACCCGGGTCCATGTAGCCGGACGGAATCCCTTCCGGCGTCGGCGGCATCAACCCGCCGTCGTACCAGGTCAGCTTGAGCGGACCGCCCGGAGCGTTGCCGAAGCGATAAGTCGTGACGCTCGCCAGAGGATAGCTGGTCAACTCATCGGGGCCGCGGCCATCCCACGGGTTGGTGTCGCCGCCCCACGGGGAATGCCGCGTTTCCACGCGTGTCGGCAGGCCGGGGTCGAGCGCCCATAGCGGAAAGTCGATCAGATGCGCACCCATGTCGCCGAGCGCGCCGACGCCGAACGGCACCCACCCACGCCAGTTGAAGTGCGCGTAATCCGGATTGTAGCCCCAATCGACTGCGGCCGGACCAAGCCAGACGTCCCAGTCGAGGCTGCCGGGCGTCGGCATGTTCGCGGGCTTGGCCATGCCCTGTGGCCAGACGGGGCGATTGGTCCATACACTGACCTCGCGCACCTTACCGATGATACCGCCGCGGATCAGCTCGACGACCCGCCGGCCGTCATCGCCGGAATGACCCTGGTTGCCCATCTGCGTGATTAGCTTCGGCTTCCTGGCCGCGAGATCGAGCAGCTTGCGGCCCTCCTCCACGGTGTAGGTCAGCGGCTTCTGCACATAGACGTGGATGCCGCGCTCCATCGCCATCACCGCCGCGACGGCATGATGATGGTCGGGCGTCGCGATAACCACCGCGTCGATGTCCTTCTGGATGTCGAACATGCGCCGATAGTCGGCGTACTTCGCCGCATTGTCGTAGGCCGCCTTGAGCGCGACCCGCTCGGGATTGGGCTGACCCTTGTCGTCGAGAAAGGCCTTGGCAACCTGCTCGAAGTCGGGATCCGCAAGGGCGACGATGTTCTGGCCGGTGAGCTTCGCGGCATTGGCCGCGCCCATGCCCCCCGCGCCGATGATCGCCACGTTGACGAGATCGCTGGGCGGCGGCGCTTTCTTCTTCGCGGCATATGCCGGCACTGGAACCAGCGCAGCGCTCGCGGCGGCTGCGCCGGTCGCAACGAATCCCCGGCGTGTGAAGTGCGTAGTCGCGGCCATTACCTATCCTATGACTTGCGCTTGAGATTGAGCTTGGCGAGTGCCTGATCGAGATGGGCGAAGGCCTCCGGCGTCGGCCCTGGATAGTCGCCGTCGATGGCGACATTGCCGACATAGCCGAGTTCCTCGATGCCCTGCTCGCTCGTGTAATAGGCGCCGGTCGTGAGGAACTTCATCCGCTCGAGGAAGCGGGCGCCGTTGGCGTCCACCTTCCCAGCGTCGGCAAGGATAGCGGCGCGCGCAGGCTCGGGGAGCGCGGCGTAGCTCTTCCCGTGGCGAGAGGACGCCTCGGCTTCGACCCACGCGAAGCCGTTGAGCAGTGACGTGCGGTCGCTACGCTGCTCGGGGTACGGCGCGCTGACCCATTCATCGATGAACTGGTGAATGCCGACGGCACTCGGCGTGGGCCACTGTCCTTCAGCGGGAAGGATGGTGTCGCACAGCGCCGCCGTGGTCTTGAGTTCGGCTTCCGTCAGGGTCTTTGGCCAGGGGACGATTGGCTCCATCAGCGTTGGGTTGGTGCCATACCCCGGCGCTGCGACCGGCCGTGGAGAGACTTGCGGCCAAGCTGGCGCCTGGGCGGCATAGGCGCCGCTGACCGGCACGCCGGACACGGCCATTGCGCCGAACATCCACTTGAGCGTGACCCGCCGATCAACGGTGATGGGGCTCTCGCTCACAGCTCACCTCGCTTGGACTGGCGCAGCAGCTGCGCGCTGCCGCGCCAGGCGAGCGCCATGATGCTGAGCGTCGGGTTCTTGTCGGGATTGGACGGCATGATCGAGCCGTCGAGCAGATACAGCCCGGGCACGTCCCAGGCGCGACCGAAGCTGTCGACCACGGAATCCTTGGCGCTGTCGCCCATCCGCGCCGTGCCGAGCTCGTGGATCATCTCGCCGCCGGCGCTGATCTTGGCGGGACCCTTCGCGTCGCTCGGGTCGAGTAGCTTGCCGCCGATCCGGTCGAGCAGCGAGACCATGGTCGTGCGCATGTGCTCCGCCTGCGCGAGTTCGGCTTCGCCCCACTTCCAATGGAAGCGCAGGGTAGGGATGCCCCAGCGGTCCTTCGCGACCGGGTCCAGCTCGCAATAGCAATTCTCGTTCGGGATCATCTCGCCGCGGCCGGCCATCCCGATCGTCGTTCCGAAGCTGCGGCGCATATGGTCGCGAAGCCCCTTGCCGAACCCTTGGAAGGCATTTGCGTAATAGCCGACGCCCATCTGCGGATGCCGGCTCCAGTCGCCCCAGACCTCGAGATGATAGCCGCGCGGGAAGCCGAGCCGCTCATGCTCATTGTCGAGCCACCAGGGCATGTAGACGTGAGCGAAGTAGATGCCGTCTTCGTTGTAGCGCGGACGGCCTTCCAGCGCCGGAACCTGCGCCCCGAGGCCCACACCAACCGTGTCCGTGAGGTTGCGGCCGACCTGGCCGCTGGCGTTGGCAAGACCATCCGGCGATCGACTCTTCGAGTTGAGGAGAATGCGCGCACTCTCGCAGGCGCTGGCCGCGAGCACGACGGCCTTCGCACGCGCCTCGCGCCACTCGCCGCTCTTCTTGTCGACATAGCGGATGCCGTTGGCACGGCCGTCCTTGTCGGTCAGGACCTCCGCGACCATCGCGTCGGTCGTCACCCGAACGTTGCCGGTCTTCAGGGCCGGCGCCAGGAGCACCGTGACCGCCTGGAAGTTGGCGCCGATGGAGCAGCCCCGATCGCATGGACTGGCGTAGAAGCAGGCCTGGCGACCGTTGAGCGGACGCGTGATCACGGCGCGTGGCGGCGCGATGCAGGGGATCTTCATTTCGTCGCAGGCGGCCTTCAGCAGCAGTTCTGGCACGCGCGGCACCGGCGGCGGCTGCCGCACATGGGCAGGCGAGTCCGGCACGTTCGGAAGGTCGATGTTCTCGCCGATAACGCCCATCAGCATTTCGGCGCGGTCGTACCAAGGCTTCAGGTCGTCGTAACCGATCGGCCAGTCGACGCCGCGGCCATCGCGGCTGTAGGGTTTGAAGTCGAGCGGACCGAATCGCGGCACGTGCCGCGCCCAGTGGTTGGTGCGGCCTCCCAGCATGCGCGAGCGCCACCACATGAACTTGCTGCCCTCGCCAACTGTGTAGGGTTCGCCCGGCACTTCCCAGCCACCATCGACGGTCGCGTCATAATAGCCGAACGGCTTGTCCGGAGTGCCGACGGCACGAAGGGGAGCCTCCCGGTCCCAGTTCATCATCGGCGTTTCGGTTTCGGGATCGTAGTGCCGGCCTGCCTCGTACACCGCCACCTTCACGCCGGAGCGGCCGAGGGCGTAGGCCGCCATGCTCCCCCCAACGCCGGATCCGACCACGATTACATCCGCTTGCCAGTCCGCCATTCCGCCCCCTCCCGGAGCTGCTGACGCGCCGGCGTCGCCAATGTTGCCAACAGCAGCTGGCAGCGCAAGCGCGAATAGGGACCGCTAACAAGCCCCGTAGACATCGGTAAGCTCGGTCGATCCATGGAGCGGCACGAAGACGACGGGCACTCGAATGG